>CAXXIF010000012.1:0-55000 GCA_963677375.2 Aeromonadaceae bacterium | reverse complement strand
ATACCACCCTGGTATGTTTGATGTTCTAACCTCAGCCCGTTATCCGGGCCAGGGACAGTGTCTGGTGGGTAGTTTGACTGGGGCGGTCTCCTCCCAAAGAGTAACGGAGGAGCACGAAGGTTAGCTAATCACGGTCGGACATCGTGAGGTTAGTGCAATGGCATAAGCTAGCTTAACTGCGAGACGGACAGGTCGAGCAGGTACGAAAGTAGGTCATAGTGATCCGGTGGTTCTGAATGGAAGGGCCATCGCTCAACGGATAAAAGGTACTCCGGGGATAACAGGCTGATACCGCCCAAGAGTTCATATCGACGGCGGTGTTTGGCACCTCGATGTCGGCTCATCACATCCTGGGGCTGAAGTTGGTCCCAAGGGTATGGCTGTTCGCCATTTAAAGTGGTACGCGAGCTGGGTTCAGAACGTCGTGAGACAGTTCGGTCCCTATCTGCCGTGGGCGCTGGATGATTGAAGGGAGTTGCTCCTAGTACGAGAGGACCGGAGTGAACGAACCTCTGGTGTTCGGGTTGTCATGCCAATGGCACTGCCCGGTAGCTAAGTTCGGAATCGATAACCGCTGAAAGCATCTAAGCGGGAAGCGAGCCCTGAGATGAGTCATCCCTGACACTTTAAGTGTCCTAAAGGGCCGTTGAAGACTACAACGTTGATAGGTGGGGTGTGTAAGCGCGGTGACGTGTTGAGCTAACCCATACTAATTACCCGTGAGGCTTAACCATACAACACCCAAGAAGTTTTAAATGCTTGTGACGGTAGACAGAACGAGTCAGCTTCTTCCCAGATTGAAGATTTATGCCTGGCGGCAATAGCGCAGTGGAACCACCTGTACCCATGCCGAACACAGAAGTGAAACGCTGTAGCGCCGATGGTAGTGTGGCATTCGCCATGCGAGAGTAGGACACTGCCAGGCACCCAATTAGGTCGAGAGACCTGCATGCGAGTAGGAGACTACGCGCAGGCGACCAGTTTGACCGTAAGGTCAGCGAGAAAAAGCGCGGATACCTGACCCGTTATCCTGACAAGCGCGAAGCAATATGCGGAGTGGTAGTTCAGTTGGTTAGAATACCGGCCTGTCACGTCGGGGGTCGCGGGTTCAAGTCCCGTCCACTCCGCCACTACATCAAAGCCCAGACAGACGTCTGGGCTTTTTGTTTTGCGCGCGTTTCAAACTGTTGATGAAACCGAGCGTTAGCCCGGGATAAGTGACTACATCCCTGTTCAAACTTGACCAGCCGGTTGGCCAGTTGTCCCGCTTTGCCTGCCGCCTTCTCCTGCTCCAGCTGGTTAACCAGATCCACCACACCGTAGAAGCGCACCCGCTTGCCCCGGCGCACAGCGTTGCGCCCCAGGGCGATGGCCAGGTGGGTTTCCCCGTGCCCGTTCCACCGATCAGCAGAGATTGCGTTTGTGCACTAGAAAGTCATCTCGATCCAGCGCATGCAGTTGCTCTGGATCCACCGGTGAATCACGGGTATCAAAGCTGTCCAGATCACGTGCCAATGGGAACTTGGCGATGTCCATCTGGTAACGGATAGAACAGCATTGGCGCTCGGACTCTTCGGCCTCGATCATCCGTTTGAGCAACTGCTCCGGCGGGGGCAAGGGACGCTCTCGATGTCCCAACAGCTCATCGCACTGGGCCGCCATGCCAAACAGTTTCAGCCCTTGCAGGCGTCGGTAGATCTCATCGGCTGACATGCGGACCTCCCGATAACAGGTGGTCGTAGTGCTGGCAATTGGCTTCTGGTGGCCGCGTCAACCGGGTGTGGTCGCGTCTGCGCCGTCTGATCCAACTCCTGGATGAGTCGCCGGTTAAGTTTGGCTAGGCTGTCGACCTTGCGTCTGGGCGTGAAGCCGCGCCGGCGCACATCTTAGCCCTTCTCCCACCCCGTAGCAGGCGTGCAGGCTACGGTCGCGATCACATAGTGGCTCATCAGGGCTAGGAAGCGGGGGTTGAAGCGCCGCTCCTTGCCTACCAGCACTTGGTCGACGCAGGTTTTGAGGTTGTCTTAGATGCCCTGGTGCGGTACGCCGCCCCAGTAGTGAAATGTGGGATCGTGGGCGGCGAACACCATCTCATGGGTCTCGCTAGGAAACGCCATGACAAGGGCTGACGGCTGTGGGTGAGGCGACAGTGGGTCATTACATTCACCCGTTGCCCCCCTATCTCAACCTCTTCCTCGCTCCAGTCAAACTGATAGGCCTCGCCAGCCGCGAACAGCAGGGACACAAAGGCCCCGTTTTGGCTGGCTCCTTTTTATGGTCACGGACGAAGGGTTGCTCGCTGTCGTAGGCCCTTGATAACCCTGGCGCTGCAAGTCTTCGAAGAGCTGTCTGGCACAGCAACGTTGGCGATGGCATTAATGGACAACCCGTCCACCTGATGCATCCGCCGTATTTTGAGCACGGTCTCCCTGATTAACACCCCAGATACCCCGGTCCAAAAACCGGATAGTTGCACACATTCCGGGGTGGCCAAAATTGGACGCTGAAAACCCCGGAAATCTGGCGTTTTTTGCGCGCTGATCAACAAGCCAGGAGCCATGTCTCCGACTGTATTGAGCTGTTTTACAATAGCAAACATGGTTCCAATGAGCTGCTGAGCCCAGTAGAGTTTGAATCCCGCTATAGGGAACTGCTGGGAAGTGTTTAGCTCACCGATGGGGATTCATTACTGGGCGAAATTTTTAAACCGGAGGTCTTCTTCAACAATCACATTCATCTGAATTGACTTCCCTTTTCTTAGAACTATCACGCTAATTTTTGTGCCTGGTTTTTCTTCTGCAATCATATCCATTGCTGATCTAACACCTGCGACCGGCTTATTATTGAGCTGCATTAATACATCGCCGCGTTGCAACCCTGCTTTTGCACCTGGTCCATCAGCATCCAGATTTTCGATTACCAAACCTCTTAGTTCACCCAAATTTAATAACTTCGCTGTTACTGTATCAACCTCCACTGTTGATATCCCAAGATACCCTCGAATAACACGCCCATGAGTAACTAGATCTTGCATAATTCGATGCGCTAATCGATAAGGGATTGCAAACCCAATTCCAGAATTATCTGAATTTCCTAACTGATACGAGGCAGAGTTTATTCCAACTAATTCTCCATTCGTATTAACCAAAGCACCACCTGAGTTTCCGGAGTTAATCGCTGCATCAGTTTGTAATAGATCCTGCCGACCATTGCTATCCGGCCCCATGGTGCTTAATCCTATCCGGCCTGTCGCACTTATTATGCCTTGGGTAATAGTTTGGCCAACGTTATATGGATTGCCTATGGCTAAAACCACATCACCGACTTGCGGGACTATGCTTTCATTCTGTGGAATAGTGGGTAGATTTTCAGCACTAATTTTAAGAACAGCTAAGTCGGTTGGAATATCTGAACCAACAAGATCTGCTGTAAATACTCGACCATCTTGCAAGGCAATAATTATTTGGTCAGCTGATGCGACTACATGGTAATTGGTTAATATATGCCCTTTACTTGTCATGATAACTCCGGAGCCTAAACTCTCAGGTTTCAATTGCGGGTCATTTTTAACATTAGATTCTTGGTAACTTCGAGTATATATATTGACGACCGCGGGCCCCGCACTCCGAGCTGCACTTGCGTAACTCAGTGGTGCTGGATTTCGTTCAGTGCCAAGGATGGTTGAGCGACTTAGCGTCAATTGGGGAAATGCAATCAGCAGGGTAAGGGCAACCCCCGCACCTAATAGGACAGATTTTACTAAGTAACTGATCCAGGACGGAATTTTCATAGAACGAATAAAATAATTGAGTGATTAAAGGCAGGATAGCATAGAACAGTGATCATAAGGAGAAGGCCCGATACTAGAATGATACCGGGCCATCCAAATTTAACGGAGGACCAAATACAGTGATGAGTTACCACGGATAATGTTGAGCGCCATGACCTCGCCATGTGCTTTCATTGCTTTAGTAAAGTCCGATAAGTTATTAATTTTCAAACGATTGATCCCCACGATGACATCACCTTTCCGCAAGCCTATACTGGCCGCTGGTGAGCGTTGTGTCACATCGGTGACTTCAACGCCCTGCGGTTGCTGACCTTGTTTGGTATTTTCAAGCTTTGCTCCTTCTAACGCAGGATGAAGTGGTTTCATCGGGGTATTGCTTGCGTCGGACTGTTTTAAGGTCACCTTGACGTTTTGCTGCTTCCCATCGCGGATGATACCCAGATTGATGGTTTTTCCTGCACCCATGGTTGCGACTTTGGCGCGTAATTCACCGAAGGAGTTGACCAAGTTATCATTGATGCTGACGATAATATCGCCTGCCTTTATACCAGCCACATCTGCAGCTGATCCCGGCAGCACTTGACTCACGAATGCACCATTTTGTTTATCATAGCCAAATGCTTTGGCGAGGTCTGTCGTGAGTTCGCCACCCATGACGCCCAATACACCTCGACGGACTTCCCCATATTTGATGATTTGATCGGTCAGGTCTTTCACCATGTTGGACGGGATCGCAAAACCAATCCCAATATTACCGCCATTTGGTCCCAAGATTGCGGTGTTAATACCAATCAGCTCACCGCGTAAGTTAATTAGTGCACCACCTGAGTTTCCGGAGTTAATTGCAGCATCGGTTTGAATGAAATTCTCAATATTTTCGATATTCAATCCACTACGACCAAGTGCACTGACAATGCCTGATGTAACCGTCTGGCCCAAGCCAAAGGGGTTCCCGATGGCGATGGCAAAGTCACCGACCCGTAATTGATCCGAGTTGGCCAGTTTAAGCTGGCTCAATCCTTCTGCTTTGATTTGTAGAAGCGCAATATCTGATTGTTGGTCTTCGCCAATTTTCTTTGCAGTTATTTCACGGCCATCTTTCAGGGTGACCTTTATTTCATCAGCGTCCTGAATGACATGAAAGTTCGTGATGATATAGCCTTTATTGGCATCAATGATGACCCCGGAACCTAAAGCTTGAAACGGCTGTTCTTGTACTTGGTCGGGGGGTAAATCAGGACCGAAAAAAAAGCGGAATTGTTCTGGAATCGCCTGCTTGGTGACTTTTTTGCCGGATACCAAAATGTTTACCACGGCAGGAGTGACCTCTTCCAGGATAGGCGCCAGGCTGGGCATCTCCTGTCCATTTACCGCAAGTGGAAGAGCGGCTTGAACCGCAGTAGAGCCGAAAGCGAGACTTACGCTGATTGCAATGGCAGACAACATTATGTGTGTGGATCGTGTCATTGATTACAACTCCTAATAAATACAAGTGATGAAAATGTCACAACACTATGACTATCGGTTGTAATAAATAGTTCCTAGCCCAATTTGCTTCTTTCTGTTAGCAGTCCCGAACGCTCTCCAGAGTAGTCCAGCGGTTGGGTCTCTGGCACGGCCTCAGAGGCAGCCGCCAGGCCGTCGTCTTTCGTTTCATTCCGGAACAGTGGACTCGCTTGGGGAAGTAATTTTTGACTTTGTTCCGCGAAATGTTGGCTGAGTCGTTGGTAGTGTTCATCGAGTTGTTCGAACATCACTGCGGTACTGGTGAAGTGATCCCCCATTTCTCGCTTGTACTGTGATAATTCCTTGCGGGCTCTGGTGAGCTCATTGTGCAGTTTCGTCGCGTCACCGGCTCGAGAGGTTGCTCTTCCTGCAACAAAACCGATGATGACACCGATGAGGACAAACAGGATGGTAGTAAATTCAGTCATAACAGCACCTTGATATACAACTATGGGAAACTTCAGCGAGATCACTATACCGTTAACCCTTTATGGTGGGTACTCCGCAGAGGCATCGGCTGCAGATGGATCACAAGTATCGTCGCTTTGATACCGAGCGATACACCGAAATAGAAGTTAAGTGACAATAATATTGTCTGGATTGCATGAATGCCTTGCCAGAGTGTGCTTTTATTCGTCAAAATATTGCGCCTTTAGGTATGGGGGCATCCATACCCAGAGGCGGGTCGGGCGAGTTGCATATCTCACGGGCAATGAAATATGCAGGTGATTTCTTGGGCGACTTCACTTATAATCGCCCGGCCCACGTTACAGGCCGCCGATCTGGCGGTACTAGCAATCGCGATCTGACTTGTACTCGAAGGGGTATGGGTGGTCTTTAATTTGTTATGTGCGGCATGTGCCGGACATAATGTTCATCTTTCAAACAGTAATTTGGGTTAACTGTAATGAAAACTTTCGTTGCCAAGCCAGAAACCGTAAAGCGTGACTGGTATGTTGTTGATGCCGAGGGTAAGACCCTGGGGCGCATCGCCACTGAGATCGCCAGCCGTCTGCGCGGTAAGCACAAGCCGGAATACACTCCTCACGTTGATACTGGCGATTATATCGTTGTTATCAATGCCGAGAAGGTTGCAGTTACCGGCAAGAAAGCTTCCGACAAGATGTACTACTCTCACTCCGGTTTTCCGGGTGGTATCAAGTCCATCAGCTTCGAGAAGTTGATCGACCGCAAGCCTGAGATGGTTATCGAAGCCGCTGTTAAAGGCATGCTGCCGAAGGGCCCGCTGGGTCGCGCCATGTTCCGTAAGCTGAAAGTTTACGCTGGTGGCGAGCACAACCACGCTGCTCAACAACCTCAAGTTTTGGACATCTAATTCGGGATCTGGCAAATGGCAGAAAATCAATACTACGGTACTGGCCGTCGCAAAAGCTCAACCGCTCGCGTGTTCGTAAAGCCAGGCAAGGGTAACATTGTTATCAACAAGCGCTCTCTGGAAGAGTACTTCGGTCGTCCTACTGCCCGCATGGTAGTTCGTCAGCCGTTGGAACTGGTTGAGATGACTGAAAAGCTGGACCTGTTCATCACCGTTGCTGGTGGTGGCATCTCTGGTCAAGCAGGTGCTATCCGTCATGGTATCACCCGCGCTCTGATGGAATATGATGAAAGCTTGCGCCCGATCCTGCGTAAAGCTGGCTTTGTTACTCGTGATGCCCGTAAGGTTGAACGTAAGAAAGTCGGTCTGCACAAGGCTCGTAAGCGTCCGCAATACTCCAAGCGTTAATTCGTTTCGGGTATTCAAAAACCCCGGCATTTCGCTGGGGTTTTTTTATTTTTCAGGGCACAAAGTTGATTGAGTGTCTAGCGCTGGGCGTTTTCACTGGATTCGTTGTGAATTAAATCTTGAAGAATCTGCTCAAGTGGGCCGAGATCTGGTAGACTTACGGACCATATCTGCCTATTGGGTTTGTTTGTTGGCCGTCTGGTGTGTCGATTAACAACTGCTCTGGGTATCAGTGTTGCTTTGAAGATAAGCTCGGCTGCTGATGCGACTAGGTTTCTGGATTAACTGATTGAATCAATCAACCAATTGCTGGCAATGAGGCATCTCCTTCATTGCTTTTCTCTGCTTGTAAATGGAGGGGTCGATGGCTTTTGCTGCCAATAAACGCTCTATCATGACTCTATTCTCTGGGGCTAACGATATGTATAGCCACCAAGTTCGTATCGTTCTGGCCGAGAAGGGTGTCAGTGTCGATATCTGTCAAGTTGATATGGCTAACTTGCCAGAAGAACTACTGGAGTTAAACCCCTATGCCTCGGTGCCGACTCTGGTTGATCGTGATTTGGTACTCTATACCTCGCGCATCATCATGGAGTATTTGGATGAGCGCTTTCCGCATCCCCCTCTGATGCCGGTTTATCCGGTTGCCCGTGGCAATAGCCGGCTGATGATGCATCGCATCGAATTAGACTGGTATTCGTTGATTGAGAAGATCTTGGCCAATGGGGCTGAAGCTGAATCTGCGCGCAAAGAGTTGCGTGAGAGCCTGCTTGCTATTGCGCCGATTTTTTCTGAATACCCTTATTTCATGAGCGAAGAGTTCAGCCAGGTAGATTGTTTCATGGCTCCATTGCTGTGGCGTTTACCGCAGTTAGGCATTGAATTGACGGGTAAAGGTGCTAAAGAGCTGAAAAATTACATGACACGTTTGTTCGAGCGTGATTCATTTCAGGCATCCCTCACTGAAGTCGAACGTGAACTGCGGAATGGATTTTGAGTCATGGAACATCAGATGACACCAAGTCGTCCCTACCTGTTACGAGCGTTTTACGATTGGTTACTCGACAACGACATGACACCTCACCTGTTAGTGAATAGTGAGGTGCCACATGTACAAGTGCCAAGACAGTTTGTGCAGGATGGACAGATTGTGCTGAATATTGCACCTCAGGCCGTGATGTCATTTGCAATGGGGAAGGAATCCCTGAGCTTTAATGCTCGCTTTGGTGGCACTCCATTCCAGGTCTACATTCCGATGGCTGCTATCATTGCGATCCATGCTCGTGAGAACGGGCTAGGTACATTTTTCCCGCCAGAGCCTGCTTATGAGGCTTGGTTGGCCGATGATGCGACTGAAGCTTCAGTCAGTCTTGCTGGTCCAGAGGATGAACCTGAACCACCGAAGCCATCTGGGCGTCCGAGTCTGCGTGTCGTCAAGTAGGCCAGAATGTTAAGCCAATACAGCTCGCTGATTTGAATAAAATGAAGCCCTCGTAATGAGGGCTCGTTTTTACTTGCCGCTTTTTATACCCGGTGGTCAGTACTTGATCACCTCTTCCGGAGCGCTACCCAACTGCACATCGCTACCCGAGTCTGTGTTAGCGGCTGGTGCTGTACTAGTGTTTTGCTGTGCGGATGAGCCTGTACTCTTACTCTGTATGTACTCGAATACCTTGATGACTTTCCGGACGCCAGAGACATGACGCGCTATATTGACCGCCTTATCCGCCTCTTCGCGTGTTACCAATCCCATCAGGAATACTTCACTATTCTCGGTTACCACCTTGAACCTGGTACTATCGACACCTTTAGTGGTCAGCATTTCCGACTTTATTTTTGAGGTGATCCAGGAGTCCTGGCTCTGTGTGCTGAAACTGACGGGCTTGCTGATACGTAATTCGTTATACACTTGGCGGACGCCGTCAATTTTAGCGACTAGCTGTTCGGCATCACGACTGTATTGGCTGTAGGGTGTCTGGCCAACCAGCAAAACCTTGCCGTTGACGCTAGTGGCACTGATGCGGCTGGCTTTGTCCATATCTTTCCGGGTGGCAATCGTATTCAACGCCTTGAGCTCGATATTTTGATCATCGATCACCGAGCCAACAGTACGGCGGTCGTTGGCTATCGAGGCGGTAGTCGCTGCACCAGCGACAAACACTCCGGCACACCCTTGCAATAAAGCCAGGCTGGCTACGGTAATCAGTAGCAGTCGATTTTTCATGCGTGTTTCTCCAGTTAAATCATTGCGGGAACAGGGTACGATCGATGAGATCACACAGGCATTGCAGACAGAGCAAATTCACTTCCAGAATCCGGGCCATGTTAGCGGATGGCACGCGGATCTCCACATCACTAGGGCCCAGTAGGCCTGCAATTTCGCCACCATCGCCTCCCGTCAGGGCAATAATGGTCATATCACGACTCAAGGCGGCTTCTGCTGCCTTGACCAATGCCTTCTCCCGGCCATCGCCCGCTAATACCAGCATAATGTCGCCACTTTGACCGAGAGCGCGTATCTGTTTGGCATAGACATCGGCAAATCCGCTATCTGCGGCCACGCCGCTCAGTAAAATGCTGTCCGCCGATAGCGCGAGGGCAGGAAGAGATGGTCGCTCGGTCTCAAAGCGATGAACCAGCTGACTGACAAATAGTTGACTGAGTGCAGCGGCAGGTCCATTGCCGCAAGCCAGAATTTTGTTACCGTTCAGCAGGCAGATGGTCAGCATCTGGGCTGCGGTCTGAATATCATCCGACAACGCCTCTGCGGCGGCAATTTTGGTTTGAATACTCTCGGTAAAGTTCTCTTTGATTCGGTCCAACTTTAATTCCCCTGAATGGCGTTAATTCCCCTGAATGGCGTTTTGGTACCACTGGCATTCTTCGCTGCCATCGAAGGCAATCACATCGAAGCGACATGCTTCGCTGGTTTCGTTCCATCCCTGTTGGTGCAGGAAATAACGAGCTGTTTGTAATAATTTACGCTGTTTTTCCCGGGTTACTGAGGCTGCTGCACCACCATGGCTGCGGGAGGCTCGGTATCTTACCTCGATAAAAACCAGGCAGTGAGCATCGCGCATTATGAGGTCTATCTCGCCACTTCGGCAGCGAAAGTTCTGCGTAATCAATGTCAGGCCCTGCGTCTGGAGAAAATGCAGGGCCTGATTCTCATAGTGCTGACCTTTCGGATTATTGAGCCGCAGGCGTGGAAACTGGGGTAGCAGGCTCATGCGAGGGTTCGCTCTTCTCTATGGTGATCCAGTGGAGTTTCCGCCGTACGACACCTTGCTCATTGATACTCAAACTTCCGGTCAAGCCATCGAGTTGTTGCTCTGGAGCCGCACGCAGCTCTGCCAGATGCGGTACCAGCGAGATGGCATCGTATCCCATAGCAAAGAAACGCAACAGGTCATTGTTGGCCTGGGGCCACAGTGCGATCACCTTGTCTCGTAGCGGAGAACTCTGATCGATCATCCAGGGCATATCACCTAACTGCATGCCCAGGACATTTTGTGCAACTCCTGGATTATTGAAGCCCGGGTTGCCCTTGGCCCCCAGATAATAGATAGGTGCATTAGCGAAAGGACTTTGGGACACATCGATGAAAGACTTGATGATGCCAGCCTCCAGCGGAGAGGCGTAGAGATAGATGGCATCCACATCCTGGCGATTGAAGGGTTGGGCGAACACCTTCTGACCAATACTTTTTTGCAGGGAGTCGATGCGTTGCTGGCTGGCCCCTACGCCCATGGCCTGACGCAGAACAGCCTCCAGACTCTGACGATCGGTAAACCGGGCGACTAAGGGGGTTCCCCCGGTTTCTGGTTGCCATTGATTGGTGAACCCATCAATGACTCGTTGTCCCTGGGCGCCCTGAGGCACAATCAACAGCGGGAGGCGGCGGCCATCCTTGCGGAGTTTTTCGGCGGCTTCGGCTGCATCGGCAGCTGGCGAAAGCGAAAAGTAAAATACAGAGCTGCTAGTCGTCTTCCCATCCGTTTCATTCAGCGCCAACATCGGCAGCGCGGGTTTCTGGGCTATCAGCGTTTCGACTTGATCCTTGAGTAGTGGTCCGACGATAAATTCGGCTCCATCGGTTTGTGCTTGCTGGTACAGAGTGGCTATGGGTTGGCTGGCGCTGTCATAAAAACGAAGGTTACCTTGCAGCCCTGCCTCTTTATAGGCTGTCAGCATGCCATTGCGCAGGGCATCACCCTGAGCGGCCAGATTCCCAGACAGAGGGATCAAAATAGCGACCTGCTTGGGCATGCCGGAGGCTAGCGAACTTGATGTCTCCACTGGGCTGGTTTCTTTTTTGTATGACTCGCTGCCAGGATGGTTTGGATACTGCTTTTGCCACTGCGCATAGTTAACGGCAAACTGCTGGGGTTTGTTGCCTTGTGTCTTCTGCAGTATGGCCAGTGCTAGCCACCCTTGTTGAATCTCTGAGCCCGGCGCATTGAGAGCCTGCTGCAACGTGCTGGTATCCTGAGCCAACAACAGACTCCAGGTCGTTTCGTGATTTGTTTTTTGCTCCTCGGCGGGGAGATAAGCGTCCAGAGCAACATAGGCGGACAGGGCGTCGAGGGGACTATTGGTCTGACTGAGCAGGCTGGCTTGTAATTTGTAGTAGCTAGCGGTCGTATCATCCGGAAGGGGACGTAAATCGATATTGGCCAACTGAGTCAGGGCATCGGTCACTTTACCCTGCTGCTGCAAGATCATGGCTTGTACGATGCGCTGTTCGTCTTTTTGCCGGGGAGTGAACGCTTCCTTCGCCAACTGTTGGGACAGCGCCGTCGCTTGCTGCAAATCGCCGGAGGCGATCAGGCTACGTGCAGCGAGGGTTTCCCAGGTAAAACGATAGGCCGCATCGGCTTGCGCCAATTGATCCAGATACCATTCGGCTTTCTGGTCGAGGCGGGAAAAGCCCGATGGTGGTACGGCTTGATGACTGGATGACTCCGGCGTACTGGCGCAGGCACTCAATAACAGGCTGAGCAGAACCAGAGACAGGAACTGTGATACGCTAAATGGCTTATTGAACCGATGCAAAATTATTCCCCGACCGCAGTGTGGTGTGCGACATAGTGTAATCGGGCCATTTTTCAGACACAATTGTTCGGCGAGGAGAAGCCATGCAATCGCCCCCCTCTCTTTACATAGTACCGACCCCGATTGGTAATTTGGCTGATATCACCCAGCGGGCCATCGACGTACTGACCATGGTGGATGTGGTAGCGGCAGAAGATACCCGCCACTCCTCTATATTACTCAACCACCTGCAGATTAAAGCTAATCTGCTCGCGTTGCACGATCACAATGAGCAGCAGCGGGCTGATGCCTTAATTGCCAGGGTGCAACAGGGGCAGTCTGTGGCCCTGATTTCCGATGCAGGGACTCCGCTTATCAGTGATCCTGGTTACCATCTGGTGACCCGCTGTCGTGAGGCGGGTGTGCGGGTGATTCCGCTGCCCGGCGCCTGTGCGGCCATTACCGCGCTGAGTGCCTCAGGCTTACCTACCGATCGCTTCACTTTCGAAGGATTCCTGCCAGCCAAAGAAAAAGCACGGAACGACCGGCTCACTGAATTGATGGATGAGTCCCGGACGCTGATTTTTTATGAGTCGCCGCGCCGCCTGCTGGATACTGTCCTCGCTATTGCCCAACTGTATGGCGACCGATTGATGGTTGTGGCGCGTGAACTGACCAAGACCTTCGAGAGTTTCCAGTCTCTGCCTGCACCGGCCATGGCGGAGTGGTTGGCCGCGGATAGCAATCGCTGCCGAGGTGAAATCGTGCTGATGATTGCCGGTGCCAAGCCGGATCCGGAAGCTATCCCCAGTGAAGCGTTGCGTACCCTGGCCTTGCTACAGAAGGAGCTGCCCTTGAAGCGAGCGGCGGCGTTGACGGCTGAAATTCATGGGGTGAAGAAGAATGCACTCTATAAACTGGGATTAGAACAGGCTTCTGTTTACTCTGACGAGGCATAGGCCCTATAATCCGCGCCGGAGTTGGCCAAGGCAGTCGCTGCCTTGTCGTTGTACCTTCGGGTAGACGGACAGGGGAGAGGAAAGTCCGGGCTCCATAGGGCAGGGTGCCAGGTAACGCCTGGGAGGCGTGAGCCTACGACCAGTGCAACAGAGAGCAAACCGCCGATGGCCCGTAAGGGATCAGGTAAGGGTGAAAGGGTGCGGTAAGAGCGCACCGCGCGACTGGCAACAGTTCGTGGCACGGTAAACTCCACCCGGAGCAAGACCAAATAGGCCCCCATTGGCGCGGCCCGCGTTGGGGGCGGGTAGGTTGCTTGAGCCAGTGAGCGATTGCTGGCCTAGAGGAATGGCTGCTACCGCGCAAGCGGCACAGAACCCGGCTTAACGGCTGACTCCCCCTCTTGTAGAAGGCCCGGAATATGCGACGCGTATTCCGGGCTTTTTTTATCTGTCATCAACACCGAATCGTCGCACCCATTCGATTCCCATGAGCGTTGCCAATGGCTTGAGCTACGGGGGTAATACAGGGCTGAGAGTTATTGTAAGGAAATCGTGAGTCATCTCCCATTTCCCTGTATTGCTTCTTCCCATCCATTTACCTGAAAAATAAGCGCCTTTTAGCTATTTACTCGGCTGAACACCAGTAATATCGCGGCCTGCAGTCATCTGCTCCCTTGCAAAGCCCATGGGGCATCCTTACACTCATGCGTGGGGAAAAGTGGTTTATTGTGGAATAAAGTAGATCAACAGGAAGGCATCTCATGTTACGCGGGGCTCACGCCATCACACTCGATACCAAAGGTCGTCTGGCACTGCCAACCCGATATCGTGAGTGGCTGCGCGACGAATGCGAAGGCCAGTTGGTTTGCACCATCGATATTAGTCATCCCTGTCTGCTCCTCTATCCACTGCCGGAATGGGAGGAGATTGAAAAAAAGCTCAAGGCTCTCTCGAGCATGAACCCATTGGAAAGGCGCTTACAACGCTTGTTGTTGGGATATGCCAGCGAGTGTGAACTGGATAGTAACGGCCGTTTTCTGTTGCCCTCGCCGTTGCGTCAGCATGCGGCGCTGGATAAGCAGGTCATGCTGGTCGGCCAGTTAAACAAGTTCGAGATCTGGAGCGAAGCAGGCTGGTTGGCGCAGGTGGATATGGATCTGGGATCCTTGCCTGAGGCGGACTGGTCAGAATCAGACAATTTACGGGATTTTTCACTGTAACCATGGAACAGACTTTTAGCCATGTGACCGTCATGTTGCATGAAGCGGTTGACGCGTTGGCGATCAAACCGAACGGCATCTATGTCGATGGTACTTTTGGCCGCGGTGGCCATTCCCGACTGATCCTCTCTCGTTTGGGACCGGAAGGTCGCCTGCTGGCCATCGATCGGGACCCGCTAGCGATTGCCGAGGCTGCAACCATAGATGATCCCCGTTTCGAGATCATCCCCGGAGCATTCTCGGGTCTGGCTACTTATCTGGCGGAACGCAACCTCAGCGGCAAGATCGATGGTCTGCTGCTGGATTTAGGCGTTTCATCGCCGCAGTTGGATGATGCCGAGCGCGGGTTCAGTTTCCAAAAGGATGGCCCTCTCGACATGCGCATGGATCCGACTTCCGGTATCAGTGCGGCCGACTGGCTGGCCAAAGCCGAGGCCGACGATATTGCCTGGGTGCTCAAAGAGTTCGGCGAGGAACGCTTCGCCAAGAAAATCGGCCGCGCCATTGTTCATGATCGAGTCGATGTGCCCTTCACCCGTACCCGGCAACTGGCGGAGTTGATCGCCCGGCTGATCCCCTCGCGAGAGAAGCATAAGCACCCGGCGACCCGTAGTTTTCAGGCCATCCGTATCTATATCAATTCCGAACTCGAAGAGGTCGAGCGTGCGATGGAGGGAGCTCTGACGGTGTTGGCCCCTGGTGGCCGACTGGCCATCATCAGTTTCCATTCCCTCGAGGATCGACTGGTCAAACAGTTCATCCGTAAGCAGGAGAAGGGCCCTGAAGTACCTCGGGGTTTACCCCTGACCGAAGCGCAATTGGCGGTTGGTCGCACCATGAAGAGTGTGGGTAAGGCCATGAAACCCAGCGATGCCGAAATAGAGGGTAATCCACGTTCCCGAAGCGCTGTCTTGCGTGTGGCGGCGCGACTGGAGGAGTAGATGGATACCCGCATCAATTTAGCGTTGGAGATCCTGCGGGATCTGGGACGGCATAAATTTCAGGTGATTCTGGCGCTGTCGATCATAGGGTCGGCCATGACCACCATAGTGGTGACGAATGAAACCCGGCTACTCACCATCACCCTGAATCAACTTCAGGATGAGCGAGACAAGTTGGATATCGAATGGCGCCACTTGTTACTGGAGCAAAATGCGCTGGCGGAACACTCCCGGGTGAGTGATATCGCCAAAAGCAAGTTGCAGATGGCGCGTCCGTCGCCGCTTAAGGAAAAGATCATCAATCAGCCATGAGAGTGAAGCGTAAGGCCAACAAACCGGATCACCGGATACCGCAATGGCGGTTTCTGACGGTGATTGCGTTGATTCTGCTGGGATTCCTCGGGTTAGTGGCCCGGACCGGCTGGATCCAGATTGTCGAACCGGACCGTTTACGTTTGGAGGGCGACCTGCGCTCGTTGCGGACGACTGCAGATGCGAGTGGTCGAGGCATGGTGACGGATCGCAATGGTGAGGAGCTGGCCGTTTCCGTACCGGTTCAGGCTGTATGGGCTGACCCCAAGGTTGTCCATGAGAGTGGCAGCCTGGATAACACACGAGCCTGGCAGGCCCTGGCCGAAGTTCTGGGTCTGGATATCAAGGATCTGACCGCCCGGATCGCCGATCCCCATCGCCGTTTTGTCTATCTGCAACGCCAGATCACCCCGGCAGTGGCTGAATATGTCAGCAAATTGAAGCTGGGTGGGATCAATCTGCGGCGTGAGTCTCGCCGTTACTATCCGGCCGGTGAAATCAGTGCCCATATCGTTGGCATGACCAATATTGATGGCTTCGGGATTGAAGGTGTCGAGCGTAGCTTTAATGAGTGGCTGACCAGCGTGCCCTCCGAGCGGAAGGTGCGTAAAGACCGTCAGGGACGAGTCATTGAAAATATCGGCATCGTCAAGGAGGGCAAGAAGGCTAATAATCTGGTCCTGAGTATCGACCAACGCCTGCAATCCTTGGCCTATCGCTCACTCAAATATGCCACTGAAGTAAATAAGGCGACCTCGGGCTCTCTGGTGCTGGTGGATGTGACGACTGGCGAAGTACTGGCCATGGTGAACACCCCCTCCTACAACCCGAACAACCGGGGGCAGTATCAGGGCTTCCGGGCGCGCAACCGGAGCGTGACCGATACCTATGAACCCGGCTCCACACTGAAGCCGCTGGTGGCCGTCAGTGCCCTGGAACATGGCTTTGTGAACTGGAGTGAAGTCTTTGACACCCGCCCGTTCAACATAGGTGGCAAACGTGTCACCGATAGCCATCGCATGGCGCAGGGTAATCTCGGCGATATCCTCAAGTACTCCTCGAATATCGGTATGGCCCATATCTCGCTGCGAATGCCGCCCCAGCAGATTATCGATACCCTGACCCAGTTTGGTCTGGGGGCGGACTCCGGCACCGGCTTGATGGGGGAAAGCTCTGGCATGTTACCGTTGCGCCGGCGCTGGTCTGACATAGAACGCGCCACCTTGGGCTTCGGTTATGGCCTGCGGATCACCCCGCTGCAGTTGGCGTCAGCCTATGCCACCCTGGCGAACAAGGGGGTGCGTAAACCTATTTCCATCCTCAAGGTCAGCGAACCGCCGCAGGGTGAACAGGTGGTGTCTCGTAAGGATGCCGAGGCCGTGATGCTGCAATTGGAATCCGTCGTCGAACATGGTGGTACAGGGACCAAGGCGGAGGTCCCGGGTTACCGCGTAGCGGGTAAGACCGGGACGGCTAAGGTAGCGATCGCGGGCGGTTACGGCAAAGACTATGTGGGGGCATTTGCTGGTTTTGCACCTGTGTCCAACCCGCGTTTTGCCATGGTGGTCATCATCAATGAACCCCATGGTGCGGCTTACTACGGGGGTATGGTCGCTGGGCCGACCTTCGCCGAAGTCATGAGTGGTGCGTTGCAGTTGTATAACGTGCCGCCGGATGCCCCGCAAACCGCAGAGCCCAGCAAGCCGCAACTTAGCTTGGCTCGTCAGGAGGTTAAAGTTGTCCCTCACACTTGATGTGCTGCTCGCCCCTTTGGGCATACTGGCGGATCGTATCCCGGTTCGCCAGATGCAACTCGACAGCCGGGCGGTCAAGCCCGGCGACCTGTTTATTGCCCTCAAAGGGCATGCGGTGGATGGTCGAGATTTCATCCCGGCGGCCGTCGCTCAGGGAGCCGTCGCCGTATTGTTTGAGCCGGATGAAGATGCTGCATTCCTGACACCGTCCATCCCCTGCATCCCGGTTCCGCATCTGGCTTGCCACCTGTCGGCGCTGGCCGGTGCTTTCTATGGGGAGCCGGCGCGACAGTTGCAATTGATTGGTGTCACTGGAACCAATGGCAAGAGTACGACCACTCAACTGATTGCCAACTGGCGCACTCTGCTCGGTGGCGTTGCGGGCGTCATGGGAACCATAGGCAATGGCCTGTTTGGCCAATTGACGCCTTGTGAAAATACCACGGCCAGCGCTGTGGCTATCCAGCAAGAGCTGGCCCATCAGTTAGCGCAGGGCGCCGACTTGGTGGCGATGGAGGTCTCCTCCCATGGTCTGGTCCAGCATCGTGTAACGGGCTTACCCTTTGCCGTTGCAGCTTTTACCAATCTCAGTCGTGACCATCTGGATTATCACGGCACCATGGAGGCTTACGCCGAGGCTAAGCGCACCCTGTTCAGCCGGTTACCGGCGAGCGACTGTGTCCTCAACGCCGATGATGCCGTCGCCCGCCGTTGGTTGACTGAGTTACCGCAGGCCGTCACCTACAGCCTGGATGCGGGATCTGCCCCACAAGGTGGGCGTTTTCTCGAAGTCACCCGACTGACCTTCCATGATCGCGGTTTTTCTGCCGACATTCGCACCTCATGGGGAAACGGCGTATTATCCGCGCCGCTCTTAGGCCGTTTCAATGTGGCAAATGTGCTGGCCGCGCTGGCCTGTCTGTTGGTGCTGGGTTATGACCTCAAGGCATTGCTGGCCGTTGCAGGCGACTTGTCTCCGGTCACTGGGCGCATGGAGTGTTTTGGCGGTGGGGCACAACCTCTGGTTGCTGTGGATTATGCCCATACCCCGGATGGTCTGGAGAAGGCGCTGGAAGCCTCGCGGCTGCACTGCCGCGGACGGCTGTTTTGTCTGATCGGTTGCGGTGGCGATCGGGATCGCGGCAAGCGTCCCATGATGGCGGCCATTGCGGAGCGTCTGGCCGATGTGGCGATCCTGACGGACGATAATCCGCGCACCGAAGATCCGGCCCAGATCATCGCCGACATGCGGGCAGGTTTGCTGCACCCCGAACGCATGGTGGTGGAACATCAGCGTGAGGCTGCCATCGGGTTGGCGCTCGGGCAGGCACAGGCCGGGGATTTCATCCTGGTGGCCGGGAAAGGCCATGAGGACTATCAAATCATTGGCAAAGAAAAATTGATGTATAGCGATCGGGATACGGTCGCACGCTTATTGAAGGAGCTGGCATGATCCCGCTGTCATTACTGGATATCGCCAAGGCACTGGGTGCCAGCCTGCGGGGCGCTGATTCCATTATCACGTCTGTCAGTACCGATAGTCGACGGGTCGAGCCCGGTTGTCTGTTTGTGGCATTGCAGGGCGAGCGTTTCGATGGCCATGAATTTTGTGCACAGGCGGTACGTGACGGGGCGGCGGCCTTGCTGGTCAGCGAGCCGTTGCCGCTGGAGTGCCCACAATTAGTGGTGGCGGATACCCGCTATGCCTTGGGACAGTTGGGCGCCCTGGTGCGTAGCCTGCTGAAACTGAAGGTGATCGCCATTACCGGCAGTTGTGGCAAGACCACGGTCAAAGAGATGTGCGCAGCCATTCTGAACCAAGCGGGTCCGGTATTGGCGACCCAAGGCAATCTGAATAACGAAATCGGTGTCCCGCTGACTCTGCTGCGTTTGACACCGGAACATCAGTTTGCCGTGCTGGAGCTGGGGGCGAACCATCCAGGGGAAATCGCCTGGACGACCTCCTTGGTGAAGCCTGATGTAGCGCTGATTAATAACGTGGCCGCAGCCCACCTGGAGGGCTTCGGTTCCTTGCAGGGTGTGGCGCTGGCCAAGTCAGAAATTTTCAATGGTCTGGATGATCGCGGCATGGCCATCGTCAATGCCGATAGTGAATTTTATAGCCACTGGCGGGCTGATTTGGAGCCCAATATGCTCAGTTTTGGCTTGCAGAACCGGCATGCTGATTTTCTGGCGCGCGATATCACGACCGACAGCTCGGGATGTTGCCGTTTTACGTTAGTGACTCCGCTTGGGGAGATGGATGTCGCGTTGCCCATCCCGGGGCGCCACAACATCTCCAATGCGTTGGCCGCGGCGGCGGCGACACAGTCGTTGGGGATGACGCTGCCGACCATTCAGCGAGGGCTGGAGGCGATGAAACCCGTCAAGGGGCGACTGTGTATCCAGCGTCTGCCTGGCATTACCTTGATTGATGATACCTATAATGCCAGCGCGGAGTCGGTTCTGGCTGCTATTGATACGCTGGCAGCCATGCCCGGCTATCGGGTACTGGTCTTCGGTGACATGGGTGAGTTGGGGTTGGAAGCAGAAGCCCAGCATCGCCGGATTGGGGAACATGTACGCCAAATGGGGCTGGATGGCCTGTATACGGTTGGCACGCTCTCGGCGCTGACTTCTGCCGTGGCGGAGGGCCAACATTTTGCGGATAAACCGGCCCTGTTCAGCGCTCTCGGTACTCTGATGCAACAACACCCGGATATTAGCTTGCTGGCCAAGGGGGCACGGAGTGCCCATATGGAAGAGGTCATCGAGTTCGTGAAAAAAATTAAGGAGCAGGCATGTTAGTCTGGCTGGCGGAATATCTGACGCCCTATATTTCTCTGTTTCATGTGGTTTCGTACCTGACCTTCCGCGCCATCATGGCCATCCTGACTGCATTGGGCGTCGCCCTGTGGATGGGGCCCCATGTGATCCGCCGTCTGCAACTGTTGCAGATCGGTCAGGTGGTGCGGAACGATGGGCCAGAGTCACACTTCAGCAAGCGCGGCACCCCGACCATGGGCGGCCTGATGATCCTGGCCTCCATCCTGATTTCGGTGCTGCTATGGGCCCGCTTGAACAACCCTTATGTCTGGGTGGTGCTGTTTGTGCTCGTTGGCTACGGAGCCATTGGCTTCGTCGATGACTACCGCAAAGTGGTGCGTAAGGATACCAAGGGGCTGATTGCCCGTTGGAAGTACTTCTGGCAATCCCTGGCGGCGCTGGCCGTCGGCATTTATCTGTATGCTTCTGCTGGCAGTGATGCTCAGACCACACTGGTACTGCCATTCTTCAAGAATTTCATGCCCGAGTTGGGGCTGCTGTTTATCCCGCTCTGTTATCTGGTGATTGTCGGCTCATCCAATGCCGTGAATCTTACCGATGGTCTGGATGGGCTCGCCATCATGCCGACTGTGATGGTGGCGGCAGGTCTGGCGCTGGTGGCCTGGCCAACCGGCAACGTCAATTTTGCCGAATACCTGCACATTCCCTATATTGCCCACGCTTCTGAGCTGGTGATCGTCTGCACCGCCATCGTGGGGGCCGGTTTGGGATTCCTCTGGTTCAACACCTATCCGGCCCAGGTGTTCATGGGCGACGTGGGTTCACTGGCACTGGGTGGCGTGCTGGGCGTGATTGCGGTGTTGATTCGTCAGGAGTTCCTGCTGGTGATCATGGGCGGCGTCTTTGTTATGGAAACCGTGTCGGTAATTCTACAGGTCGGCTCCTACAAGCTGCGGGGGCAACGCATCTTCCGCATGGCGCCTATCCATCACCATTATGAATTGAAGGGGTGGCCTGAGCCGCGAGTTATCGTGCGCTTCTGGATCATCACACTGGTTCTGGTTCTGCTGGGTCTGGTGACCCTGAAATTGAGGTAACACACGCAGATGAGCAAGGTGGTCATCCTCGGACTGGGTAAAACGGGTCTTTCTTGTGTGAATTATTTCCTGCGTCAGGGTGTCGTGCCCATGGTGCTGGATACCCGTGCCAATCCACCGGGACGTCAGGAGTTACCTGCTAGTGTCGAGCTGCGTTGTGGTGAGCTGGATATGGCGTTGCTGACACAGGCCGGGCTGATTATCGCCAGTCCAGGTATTGCCCTGGCAACCCCCGCCTTGCAGGCTGCAGCCGCTGCGGGCGTCGAGATCGTGGGCGATATTGAACTGTTTGTGCGCGAAGCCAAGGCCCCGATCGTCGCCATCACCGGCTCCAACGGCAAGAGTACGGTCACGACTTTGGTCGGCGAGATGGCGGCCGAGGCCGGGATCAAGGTGGGGGTAGGCGGTAATATCGGCACACCCGCTCTGGATCTGTTGCTGGAGCCTTGCGAGCTGTATGTGCTGGAGCTCTCCAGCTTCCAGTTGGAGACCACTCATTCGTTGCGTGCGGCAGCGGCGACCATCCTCAATCTCAGCGAAGACCATCTGGACCGTTATGATGGCATGACCGGCTATCTGGCGGCCAAGCAGCGGATTTATGCCGAGGCGCAGCACATTCTGATCAATCGGGATGATGACGCCACCCAGCCGCAAGCGGGGAGCGTGTGGCAAAGTTTCGGGCTGGATGCAGCCTCGTATGGCCGAATCCAGCATCAGGGAGCACTCTGGCTGGCGGTACAGGGCGAACCCCAACTGCCGGTGGCGGAATTGCATATTGTTGGTGCCCACAATCAGATGAATGCGCTGGCCGCCATGGCCTTGTGCGATGCCGTAGCGATTCCTCGCGAGGCCCAGTTGGCCGTGCTGCGGCGCTTTACCGGTCTACCCCATCGCTGCCAGTTTGTCCGCGAGCACTTGGGGGTGCGCTGGATCAATGACTCCAAGGCCACCAATGTCGGCTCCACGCTGGCGGCTGTGGCTGGTCTGAAGGAGGCGGTCCAAGGCCGTCTGATCCTGATCGCGGGTGGCCAGGGCAAGGGACAGGACTTCGCGCCGCTGCAGGCCCTGCTCGGTCATGGCATCGACACCATGCTCTGCTTTGGTCAGGATGCGGACCTGCTGTGTGCTCTTGGCTCCCAGACGGAGCGGGTTGCCGATCTGGCGGCAGCTGTGGCTCGAGCCCGACAAATGACGGTCGCCGGCGACTGGGTCTTATTGGCTCCGGCTTGTGCCAGTCTGGATATGTTCAAGAATTTCGAACAGCGCGGTGATTGCTTTACCGCGTTGGTGGAGGCGTTATGAGCTGGGTCGGGCAGATGACGGGGTGGCTCTGGCGCTGGCTGGCTCCGGAGCGTCAATCACTCTACGATCGGCAACTGTTGGTGCTGGCTCTGAGCCTGATGACGGTTGGTGTGGTGATGGTGGCCTCAGCCTCCATTACCGAAGGGGTTTCGTTGCAGAACGATGCGTTCTTTTTCGTCAAGCGGCATCTGATCTTTCTGGTGCTCTGTCTCCTGAGTGGCATCGCCACCCTGTATGTGCCGGTGCGCTACTGGCAACAGTGGGGGGGACAATTACTGATTTTTTCGATCCTGATGTTGCTACTGGTTCTGGTCGCGGGGCACAGCGTAAATGGTGCCAGACGCTGGTTGCCATTAGGGCCGTTTAACTTACAACCGGCAGAAACTGCCAAGTTGGTACTGATTACCTATCTCTCCGGGTATCTGGTGCGTCGTATCGACGAGGTTCGCGGTCAATTTACCGGTTTCGTGAAACCCCTGGCCTTGGTGTTCTGCATGGCGTTACTGCTACTGGCGCAGCCGGATCTGGGCTCCGTGGTCGTGCTATTTGTCACCACGTTGGGTTTGCTGTTCCTGGCCGGTGCTCGGGTAGTCCAGTTCGTGTTGATGATCCTGGCCGGACTTGGCGCACTGGTGATGCTGATCCTGTTTGAGCCCTACCGGATGCGTCGGGTGACCTCGTTCATGGACCCGTGGGCAGACCCGTTTGGTAGTGGCTACCAGTTGACACAATCCTTGATGGCGTTTGGCCGTGGCGGCTTCTGGGGCCAGGGATTGGGTAATTCGGTGCAGAAATTGGAGTACCTGCCGGAAGCTCATACCGACTTTGTTTTCGCGATTCTTGGCGAGGAGTTAGGTTATTTTGGGGTGCTTGTGGTGCTGGGCATGCAGTTAGCGTTGGTCTTCAAAGCACTGCAGATCGGGCACAGGGCGCTTCAGGAAAAGAAAGAGTTCGAAGGGTATGTCGGCTGTGGCATTGGTATCTGGTTTGGCTTTCAGACGGTGATTAATGTCGGCGCGGCAGCGGGAATGTTGCCGACCAAGGGGTTGACACTGCCACTGGTTAGTTACGGCGGCTCCAGCTTGATCGCCATGAGTATTGCCGTCGCCCTCTTGCTGCGAATTGATTTCGAGATGCGACGGGATCGGGTGCAAGTGTTACAAAAGGGAACCGTATGAGTAAAAAACTGCTGATCATGGCGGGCGGCACCGGGGGACACGTCTTCCCCGGCTTGGCCGTGGCTCATCAGCTGCAGATCGAAGGTTGGCAGATCCACTGGTTAGGCACCGCCGATCGCATGGAGGCTCAGCTGGTTCCTGCTCACGGTTACCCGATCTCCTTTATCGATATTCAGGGGGTGCGCGGCAATGGACTGCGGCGGTTGATCGGCGCACCCTGGCGCATTCTCAAGTCCGTTTGGCAGGCACGACAGGTTTTGAAAAGTTTCAAGCCCGACTTAGTGCTTGGCATGGGCGGTTTCGCGGCCGGCCCCGGGGGGGTTGCGGCCTGGCTCTCCGGTATCCCCTTGGTGTTGCATGAGCAGAATGCGGCGGCAGGCATGACAAACCGCCTGCTATCGCATCTGGCCCGTCGGGTGCTGATGGGGTTCCCCGGTGCCTTTGGACCGCAGGAGCTGGGCGAGGTTGTGGGTAACCCGGTACGGGCGGAAGTCATAGCCCTGGCGGAGCTACCGCTCAAGCTGCCGGATCATCAGCAACCGCTGCATGTACTGATCATCGGGGGGAGCCTGGGGGCCCGGGTACTCAACGAAATGGTTCCCCTCGGGCTGGCCACCGTAGATCAGCTGCAGATCCGTCACCAGACCGGTAAAGGCAATACAGAGCAGGTCGAGATGAGCTATCGCGATCTGGGTGTTGCCGATGTTGAGGTGAGTGAGTTTATCGCCGATATGGCCCAAGCCTATCAGTGGGCCGACCTGATCATCTGTCGGGCGGGAGCCCTGACGGTGGCCGAGGTCGCAGCTGCGGCAGTACCGGCGATCTTCGTGCCGTTGCCCCATGCGGTCGATGATCACCAAACCCGGAATGCCGAGAGCCTGACCCGGGAAGGGGCCGCATTGCTGCTACCTCAACGTGACCTGACGCCTGCTCGATTGGCGCAGAAGGTCAGCAAACTGAACAGTCACCGGGAACAATTAGTCTATATGGCGCAGGCGGCCCGCCGCGTTGCCATCTTGAATGCCACAGAGCGGGTAGCCGCCGTGTGCAGACAACTGACCCAATAACGAGAGAAGAGCATGACAAAGGTTGAACTGGCAAAACTTCGCACCATGATCCCGGAAATGCGCCGGGTTCGCCGCATCCATTTTATTGGTATCGGTGGTGCGGGTATGGGCGGGATTGCCGAGGTGTTGGCGAATGAGGGCTATCAGATCTCGGGTTCCGATATTGCCAACAATGCCGTTACCCAGCGTCTGAACGAGCTTGGTGCCACCATTTTTATTGGTCACGAAGCGAATCATGTTGCCGGTGCCAGCGTGGTGGTGGTTTCTACCGCTATCCATAGTGATAATCCGGAAGTGATTGCTGCGCGTGAGCTGCGGATACCTGTGGTGCGTCGTGCCGAAATGTTGGCCGAGCTGATGCGTTACCGGCACGGGATTGCGATTGCCGGGACGCACGGCAAGACCACGACCACCAGTTTGGTCTCCAGCATCTATGCCGAAGCTGAACGGGACCCGACTTTTGTCATCGGCGGTTTGCTTAACAGTGCGGGCACGAACGCCCGCCTGGGCTCCAGTCGCTATCTGATTGCCGAGGCGGACGAGAGTGATGCCTCTTTCCTGCACTTGCAGCCGATGGTTTCCATTGTCACCAATATTGAAGCCGACCATATGGACACCTATGGTGGCGACTTTAACAAGCTGAAAGCCACCTTCATCGAGTTCCTGCACAACCTGCCGTTCTACGGACTGGCGGTGATGTGTATCGATGATCCTGTGATCCGCAGCCTGCTACCGGAAATTGGCCGCGCCACCATCACCTACGGCTACAGCGATGATGCCGATGTCCAGGTGCTGGATTTTGTCCAAGACCACAGTCGCAGCAGTTTCAAGGTGCGCCGCCAGGATGGTTCCTTGCTGGCGGTCACACTGAATCTGCCAGGGCGCCATAATGCTCTGAATGCGGCAGCGGCGATTGCCGTGGCGACCGAAGATGGTATCGAGGATGAAGCTATCATCTCGGCCTTGGCCCGTTTCGAGGGTGTTGGACGTCGCTTCCAGCATTACGGTGAGTTTGCGACCGGTCAGGGACAGGTGATGCTGGTGGATGACTATGGTCATCATCCAAGCGAGGTGCGAGTCACCATCAGCGCGGTACGAGCCGGTTGGCCGGATCGCCGCTTGGTGATGATTTTCCAGCCCCATCGCTATACCCGAACCCGGGATCTGTACGACGATTTTGCGGAAGTGCTCTCCAAGGTCGATGTCTTGATTTTGCTGGATGTCTATGCCGCCGGTGAAGAGCCTATTCCGGGAGCGGACAGTCGGGCGCTGTGTCGTTCGATTCGGCAGCGAGGCCAGTTGGACCCGGTCTTTGTGGCAACTCCCGGTGAAGTTCCGGCAGTATTGGCCGGCTTACTGGCGGAAGGGGATCTGGTGTTGACTCAGGGGGCCGGGAATGTCGGTGCTCTGGCCCGTACTTTGGCGGATTTACGATTGAATGTGGAATCCATGAAGCAAAATGGCTGACATTCTGCCCGGTTTTTACATGTGACATTTTGACCGGGCGAGGTCGACCGATATAATGACGCACTTGATTTTTACCGATGTGGTGTATCTCGCGAGATAGATGGCGTCGAAAAATGGTTTGGGCAGGGGTAGGCGCAGCAAGATGAGTGGAATGGTCATGCGTACCCGCGGTGAGTTTTTGTTTGGTGTGTTGTTCTTTGCGGCCGTTATTTACGGACTGAGTATGGCAGCCACCGATTTGAAGCACTGGTTTTTCGAGGAGGATCGAATCCCGGTCAGTGGCCTGGTTATTCAGGGCTCCCTCGATTACGTCACGGTAGAGGACGTTCGTTCCGCACTGCGTGACGAGCCGGCCGTCAGTAATTTTTTCAAGCTGGATGTCAATCAGATCCAGAAGCGGATTGAAGGATTGCCCTGGGTCTATCAGGCCTCGATCCGCAAACGCTGGCCGGCGCTGTTGTATGTATATGTGGTCGAGCAATCACCCCGCGCTTTATGGGGGGAAGACCGACTGCTGAGTGATAAGGGCGGTATCTTCAAGGCTCCGCTGGAACGATTGAAATACCCCCTGGTGAAGCTCTCTGGCCCAGATGAAATGGCCGAGCGGATCTGGGATGAGTACAAAAGCTATGAACAAATATTGGCTCTGAACGGCTATCACATTGAGTCTCTTAATCTGACCAAACGCCACTCCTGGGAGTTGCAGGTCAAAGGGGGACCCAAGTTGATACTCGGACGGGGTGATGCAAGAGCGCGTCTACAGCGCTTTATCGATGTCTATCCCATGCTGGAGATGCACGATCAAATCGCGTATCTCGATATGCGCTACGACACCGGAATTGCTGTAGGTTGGAAACCAATTGAAGGGACTGGTAATGACCAAGACCGCGGACAGAAACCTGATAGTCGGACTTGATATTGGCACCACCAAGGTTGCCGTATTAGTGGGAGAGGTCTTGCCTGATGGCGAGATCAATATTATCGGATTGGGTACCCACTCGGCTCGCGGCATGGACAAGGGCGGAGTCAATGATCTGGAATCAGTGGTCAAGTCGCTGCAGCGGGCCGTCGATGAAGCGGAGATGATGGCTGATTGCCATATTTCGTCAGTATTTCTGGGTGTTTCCGGACGCCATATCGAATGTCGGAACGAAAAAGGCATGGTGCCGATCTCTGATGAAGAGGTGAGCCAGGAGGATGTCGACAACGTCATCCACACCGCTAAATCGGTGCGTCTGCCGGAAGAACACAGGGTATTGCATGTGTTGCCACAGGAGTATTCCATCGATTACCAAGAGGGGATTAAAAACCCGATTGGTCTCTCGGGCGTGCGAATGGGGGCCAAGGTGCACCTCATCACCTGCCACAACGACATGGTGAAGAATATCGAGAAGTGTGTCGAACGGGTGGGGCTGCGCGTGGACCAGCTGATCTTCTCGGCACTGGCATCCAGTTATGCGGTGTTGACCGATGATGAAAAAGAGCTAGGTGTCTGCGTCGTCGATATGGGCGGTGGGACCATGGACATTGCCATGTTTACCGGTGGTGCATTGCGTTACAGCAAGGTGATCCCCTATTCCGGTAATACAGTGACCAGCGACATTGCTTATGCCTTCGGCACACCACCAGTTGATGCAGAAGCCATCAAGGTACG
Source organism: Aeromonadaceae bacterium (assembly GCA_963677375.2). Taxonomy (GTDB): domain Bacteria; phylum Pseudomonadota; class Gammaproteobacteria; order Enterobacterales; family Aeromonadaceae; genus Pseudaeromonas. The sequence goes on along the minus strand of CAXXIF010000012.1, from coordinate 27,188 downwards.
GTACGGTAGTGCCTTGGGCCGTCTGGTCAGCAAAGAAGACACGATCGAAGTGCCAAGTGTCGGTGGCCGTCCCGCCCGTAGTCTGCAACGTCAGACGCTGGCCGAGGTCATTGAACCCCGCTACAGCGAGCTGCTGGGGCTGGTGCAGGATGAAATCTCCAAGATGCAAAACGAACTGCGAGCGCAGGGCGTCAAGCATCAGTTGGCAGCGGGTGTGGTCTTGACCGGCGGCGCCGCGCAGATTGAAGGCATAGTCGAATGTGCCGAGCAGATTTTCCAGTGCCAGGTGCGAGTCGGGGAACCCGAAAACGTGCGTGGACTGACAGATTATGTACAGGCTCCGGTTTTTTCGACCGCAGTGGGTCTGTTGCAATATGGCAAGCTTCACCAATCCAAAGGAAGCAGGGATAGTAACGTCAAAGCGAGCGTTGGTGGCTTGTTCCAGCGGGTCAGTAACTGGCTACGCGGCGAGTTTTAGATTTTGCGAGTAAGCAAATAGTGCGGAGAGAGAATCATGTTTACTTTTGAACCGGTAGGAAGCCAGGGTGATGATGCCGTCATCAAAGTGATCGGTGTCGGCGGCGGCGGCGGTAACGCGGTCGAGCATATGGTGCGTGAAAGCATCGAAGGCGTACATTTTATCGCGATCAATACCGATGCCCAGGCGCTGCGCAATTCCGGTGCCGAGACCACAGTCCAGATTGGTGGCAACATCACCAAGGGCCTAGGTGCAGGTGCAAATCCGGAGATTGGTCGTGAGGCTGCTCTGGAAAACCGTGAGGACATCCGCCAGATGCTGGAAGGGTCGGACATGGTCTTCATTGCGGCTGGCATGGGCGGTGGTACCGGAACCGGTGCTGCGCCTGTGGTTGCCGAAATTGCTAAAGAGTTGGGGATATTGACGGTTGCGGTCGTGACCAAACCGTTCAACTTCGAAGGCAAGAAACGGATGAGCTACGCCCTGCAAGGGATTGAAGAGCTGTCCAAACATGTCGACTCCCTGATCACTATTCCCAATGACAAACTGCTCAAGGTGTTGGGTAAGGGTGTCAGTCTGCTGGAAGCCTTCAAGGCGGCAAACGATGTACTGCTGGGTGCGGTACAAGGCATTGCCGAATTGATTACTCGTCCAGGCCTGATTAACGTCGACTTCGCCGACGTTCGCACCGTCATGCGCGAGATGGGGACGGCCATGATGGGTACCGGCCATGCTCGTGGTGATGATCGTGCCGAAGAGGCTGCCGAAAAAGCTATCTCCAGCCCATTGCTGGAGGATGTCGATTTGGCGGGGGCTCGCGGGATCCTGGTCAATATCACGGCTGGTATGGATGTGACCATGGAAGAGTTCGAGGTTGTGGGTAACGCGGTCAAGGCGTTCGCTTCCGAGAATGCCACCGTCGTGGTGGGTGCCGTGATCGATCCGAACATGCAGGATGAGCTGCGGGTCACTGTGGTCGCAACCGGTATCGGTCAGGAACGCAAGCCCGAGATCACGCTGGTGAAGAATGCCCAGAAGAGTGAGCGTCCATTGCGCTCCCTGATGCAGGATAACCCGATGCCGCAGTACGACGAACGGCCGAAGGCGGTTAATGCCGAACCTGTTCAGGCACGTGCCGAGCCGGATTACCTGGACATTCCAGCGTTTTTACGTAAACAAGCAGATTAATGACTGAATAAGTCAGAAATGTGACGTGATTAGCGTTTGCGCAACTCGTATGATAATATGCGTGCGAAGGGTTGGTCTGACCACCCGGCTGATCGAGGTGAATTTATGATTAAACAACGTACTCTCAAGCAAAGCGTACAGGCTACCGGTGTCGGGCTGCACTCTGGTCGCAAGGTTTCCGTAACCTTCCGACCCGCACCTGCCAATACCGGTATTCTCTATGTGCGGAGTGATCTCGAGCCCGCGGTCACCATCAAGGCGGAAGCCTCTGCGGTGCGTGATACAGTGCTGTGTACGGCCTTGGTCAATGAGCAGGGGGTCAGGATCTCCACGGTGGAGCATTTGTCAGCTGCTCTGGCTGCATTGGGCATCGACAATCTGATTGTCGAAGTCGATGCACCTGAATTGCCGGTGATGGATGGCAGCTCGCACCCATTTATTTACTTGCTGCAATCGGCGGGTATTGAAGAACTCAATGCAGCCAAGCGTTTTGTGCGGGTCAAGAAGACGGTCCGGGTCGAAGATGGCGATAAGTGGGCGGAATTGCGCCCCTATGCGGGTGGTTTTCGCATGAATTTGCGTATCGACTTCCAGCATCCGGTGTTTGATCCTCGCAAGCAGGCGCTGAGTATGGAATTCAGTGGTGCCAGTTTTGCCAAAGAGTTGAGTCGGGCCCGTACCTTCTGCTTCATGAAGGATGTCGAGTTCATGCACTCCAAGAATCTGGCCTTGGGCGGTAGTCTGGAAAATGCCGTCGTACTGGATGATTATCGGGTGCTGAACGAGGAAGGACTGCGCTATGACGATGAATTCGTCAAGCATAAGCTTCTGGATGCAGTTGGCGATCTGTACATGTGCAACCACAGTATTCTGGGTGAATTCAGCGCGTTCAAGACAGGACACGCCGTTAACAACCAGCTGCTGCAGACCCTGCTAGGCGATGCTGAGGCTTGGGAAATGGTCACCTTTGAAGATGCTGCTGTTTCTTCTCCCATCCCGTTCCTCGACAGTCAGTGGGTCACGGCTTAACTCATCTGCTGAATATCGTTTCTATCGAAAGGCACCGACTCTCTCCCCGGTGCCTTTTTCTTTGCTCTTTTGCAACTGACGACTCAGCTGGCTGGATATGCTACCCTCGGCGAAGGACTCGGTTTTCCCGCCGGTATCGGGTCTATCCAGTGGGTTGGCCTTGAATAATGGCTTATCCATCGCCATATCCCTGTTTGATGTGTGATATCGGTTTGCTTTCCGCGCATAGACGGTCAGGGTAAGGCAAGCTGCTCGCTTGGGATAGGGTAAGATAACCGCCGTTTTGTCTGATTATCCTTCTGCAGTGGTTCACCCTCCTGCAAAATGTCCAAAACGGCAGACTGATTATTTTCCAGAGTTTTGTTCTTGGTTTGGCAATACATTGAGTCCTGAGTCAGGACGGGTGTTCTGTTGAGTGGCCTGTTTCATCCTGTGATGAAATAAGAAGAGTACAACCAGAGAGTTGGTTTGAAATGATTACAAATTTACTTACCCGTATTGTTGGTAGCAGCAATGACCGCACGCTGAAAAAGCTGCGCAAGATCGTTAAACAAATTAATGCAATGGAGCCGCAATTCGAAGCGTTGAATGACGCCGAATTGAAAGCCAAGACCATTGAATTCCGTGCCCGTATTGAACAGGGTGAGGAGTTGGAGCAATTGCTGCCTGAAGCCTTTGCGACCGTCCGTGAAGCTTCCAAGCGCGTGTTTGGCATGCGCCATTTTGACGTCCAGTTGATGGGCGGCATGGTGCTGAACAACAACCAGATTGCGGAAATGAAAACCGGTGAAGGTAAGACCCTGACCGCGACTCTGCCGGCCTATCTGAATGCCTTGACCGGTCGCGGCGTACATATAGTCACGGTCAACGATTACCTGGCTAAGCGAGACGCGGAGTGGAACCGTCCACTGCTGGAGTTCCTCGGTTTGACGGTCGGTTGCAACCTGCCGGGCATGAGCCCGCCCGAGAAGCATCTGGCGTATGCGGCGGATGTCACCTACGGCACTAACAACGAGTTCGGCTTCGACTATCTCCGGGACAACATGGCGTTTGCGCCGGAACAGCGGGTACAGCGCCCCCTGTATTATGCGCTGGTGGATGAAGTGGATTCCGTGCTCATCGATGAAGCCCGGACCCCGCTCATTATTTCGGGTGCGGCTGAAGACAGCTCCGAACTGTATATCAAGGTCAATAAGCTGATCCCCCTGCTGAAGCAGCAGGATAAGGAAGATAGCGAAGAGTACCGCGGTGATGAACATTACACAGTGGACGAGAAGGCGCGTCAGGCACTCCTGACCGAGAATGGCCAAATCTACGTTGAAGAGCTGCTGAAGCAAAATGGCATGATGGCGGAGGATGACTCCCTCTTCTCGGCGTCGAATATCACCCTGTTGCATCACGTGAATGCCGCCTTGCGGGCGCACACCTTGTTTGAGCGGGATGTCGATTACATAGTGAAGGATGGCGAGATCGTCATTGTCGATGAGCATACCGGCCGCACCATGAGCGGACGTCGCTGGTCTGAAGGTCTCCACCAGGCTATCGAGGCCAAGGAAGGGGTGAAGATCCAGAACGAGAACCAGACCATGGCCTCGATCACCTTCCAGAATTTCTTCCGCTTGTATGACAAGCTGGCGGGCATGACGGGTACTGCAGATACTGAAGCCTTTGAATTTCAACAAATCTATGGCCTCAATACCGTGGTATTGCCGACTAACCGCCCTATGGTGCGTAAAGATTCCGGCGATCTGGTGTATCTGACGTCGGAAGAAAAGTATGCCGCCATCGTGGAGGACATCAAGGATCGAGTGGCTGAGGGTCGTCCGGTTCTGGTGGGTACTATCTCCATCGAAAATTCGGAGTTGATCTCCTCTGTGTTGAACAAGCAGGGGATCAAGCACCAGGTGCTGAATGCCAAATTCCATGCCATGGAAGCGGACATAGTGGCACAAGCCGGGCGTCCAGGAGCCGTGACCATTGCCACCAACATGGCGGGTCGCGGAACCGACATCGTGCTGGGTGGCAACTGGCAGGCTGAACTGGATAAGCTCGACAACCCGACTCCAGAACAAGTTGAGACGGCCAAAGCCGAATGGCAGAAGCGTCATGATGAAGTGATCGTTTCCGGTGGCCTGCACATCATAGGCACCGAGCGTCACGAATCCCGCCGTATCGATAACCAGCTGCGTGGACGTTCCGGTCGCCAGGGAGATCCGGGTTCATCCCGTTTCTATCTGTCGATGGAAGATACCCTGATGCGTATTTTTGCTTCGGATCGTGTCACTGGCATGATGAAGAAGCTGGGGATGGAATATGGTGAGGCCATTGAACATCCTTGGGTCACCAAGGCGATCGAGAATGCGCAGCGCAAGGTAGAAGGCCGGAACTTCGATATCCGCAAAAATCTGCTGGAATTCGATGACGTTGCCAACGATCAGCGCAAAGTGGTTTATGAACAGCGTAATGAATTGCTGGATTCCTCCGACATCAGCGAGACCATCAACGTCATTCGTGCCGATGTGATCGACAAGGTGATGGATGAATACATAACGCCACACTCTCTGGATGAAACCTGGGATATTCCGGGGCTGGAACAGCGTCTGCATACCGACTTCAACCTCTCTTTGCCGATCGCGCAGTGGCTGGCGGAAGATGACAAGTTGTACGAAGAGCTGTTGCGCGAACGGATCGTTCAAGAAGCGGAAACCCTGTATAACGCTAAAAAGGCGCTGGTGGGTGACGAAGTGATGCAGCAATTCGAGAAGTCTGTGATGTTGCAAACCCTCGATAATCTGTGGAAGGAACACCTAGCTGCTATGGATCACTTGCGTCAGGGGATACACCTGCGTGGTTATGCCCAGAAGAACCCGAAGCAAGAATACAAGCGTGAGTCGTTCGAGCTGTTCACCCAGATGCTGGAAACCTTGAAGCAAGAAGTGGTCTCCATCATTTGTCGGGTTCAGGTTCAGGAGCGGGATGTGGATGCCCTGGAAGAGCAGCGTCGCCGCTCTGACGCCGCTCCGCGAACCTATACCCATGCCGATGCTGCGGCACTGAGTGACGAGGGTGAGAGTGGAGAGGCTGTCGCTCCTGCCGTTCAGACCCCGTTTGTGCGAGGCGATAAGATTGGACGCAATGATCCCTGTCCCTGCGGCTCCGGTAAGAAGTACAAACAGTGTCATGGACAATTGAGCTGATCCAGCACTAGACCTGCATGAAGGCGGCCTTGGCCGCCTTTTTCACGGGCGAAAAGAGGTAGTTATGGATAAGAAACGGATCTGGGTGGCTGTGGGTGTGGTCGAGAATTCTGATGACCAGGTGTTTATCTGTCGCCGCACGGATGGGCAACACCAGGCTGGCAAGTGGGAATTTCCGGGGGGCAAGGTTGAATGCGGGGAAGGTATGCCCGCTGCGCTGATCCGGGAGTTGGCAGAAGAGATCGGCATCGAGGTGCAGCAGTGTGAACCTCTGCTGCAGATTGAACATGATTATCCGGATAAGTCCGTCTTGCTCGATGTCTGGCGTGTCACCGCCTTTGAGGGGGAACCCTATGGTCGGGAGGGACAAGCGGCATTATGGGTGGAGCGCGATGCCTTGCTAAATTATGAATTCCCCGAGGCCAATCAGCCGATTACTCGGAAAGTGATGGGCTGGTAACAGATCAAGCGAGATCCCTCAAGAGCGACCCCCTCCCAGCCTCTCCCTTGAAAAGAGAGAGGAGCAAAATCAGCACCCCTTTCAAGGGGGAGGCTTGGTCGGGGTGGGGCTTATAGCATCTTAATCTTCGAATTCATCGGTGAATTCGCTGTTACTTCCATCCGGATTTTGATTCTGCGCCGGGATTCGCTTCTCTTCGTTCGCCCACTCTCCCAGATCGATCAATTGGCAGCGCTTGCAGCAAAAGGGGCGAAAAGGGCTCTGCTCATTCCAGCTGACGGTTTTTCCACACGTCGGGCATTGTACGCTAGTGACCATGTTTCTCTCCTAACAGCAGGCCAGTTGAAAGTCGATATCACCGGTTTCCAGCTCACCCAAGGGCAAGAAGCGGACGGCAAAACGGCTCTTGTGACCACTCATGGTGGGATAGTGGCCCAGAGCCGGATCAATGCGCAGACGGATCAACTCGGCACCATCGGCATTGGCCTGATAAAAACCGTTACGAGCCTGTTGTTCCCCAAAGCTGCCGCTGTCCCGCCAGAGCTGGAGCAGGCGCTCTGTAGCGCGCATCAACAGGTCCAGTTCCTGAACCCAGCCTCGGGCGTCTTGTAGTCGCTTCTCGAGGGGCAGACCCAACCAGTGATGCAGAACCGGGACATCAAAGGGACAGAGTCCGCCGGGGATCGAAAAACGCTGGCGGATGGCACAGAGAAACTTGTCCTCCTTGAAGCGGCTACCGGCCCGCACGGAGCGTGGCAATTCAGAGATCAGGGTTGCCAGTTCAGTTTGCAGGCTGGTGAGTTTGCCGAGATCTACTTCCGGCAGCTGACTCCAGCTTTCCAGCTTTTGTCGTTGTTTTTCCAGATCTTTCATCAGATCGGTACGAATGTCACAACGCTCGGAGAGCTCGATGAAATCAAACAACGCTTTGAAAAAGCCGAAAGATTGAGCCGCTTGCTCCAGCTGTTGACAGCTTTTCAATTGTTGAAATAGCGCATCGAATCTCAGGTAGATCCGACTCTTTTCATTCAGCGGAAATTCGTAGGTGAGCATCATTGTTGAACCTTTATCACGGATGCGCAGAGTGTAAAGGCAATCACGGCAGATGTTGAGAGGATAACGCTAAATACTTGATATGTAGCTGTCTGACGGCGCGTTGTAACTCGCTTGGTGTGAGTTGATCGTTATCGATATAGTCATCACTGCGTTGCAGGCGTTCGGCACGGGGCAATTGACTTGCCATAATGGCTTGCACCAGTTCTGGGGTATTTCCATCCCGTTGGCAGGTGCGGGCAATCTGGGTCTGTTCGCGGACGTCGATACACAGGGTCCGGTTGACCCAGGTTTCCAGAGCATTTTCAAACAGCAGGGGGGCCATCAGAATAACGTAGTTACCGGAAGCCTCCCGGCAGCGTTGCAGCAGGGTGTTCCGGATAAGCGGATGCAGTAGCTGATTTAACCACTGCTTTTCCTGCGGATGGGCAAAGATCTGTTGTCGTAACGCCCCTCGATCCAGCTCTCCGTTGGCATTCAGGATCTGACCGCCAAAGTGGTCAAGGATCTGCAACAGCGCTGGTTGGCCCGGTAGGACCAGCTCCCGGGCAATCTGATCGGCATCGACAATAGTGACCCCTTCGGCGGCAAACAGGTTGGCGACCGTACTCTTGCCGCTACCGATGCCTCCGGTTAGTCCTAAAATCCAGTTACTCATTCCGCTGACTCATAGCAGGGTCTGTAAATACCACTGAGTAATCTCATGTCCCCAGAGCAGGGCGATCCAGCCTGCCATGGCCAGATAGGGGCCAAAGGGGATGGGATTGCCTTGCTGGTGACGACGCAACAGCAGCAGCGTGATGCCGACGATGGCACCCACCAGAGAAGAGAGGATCAGAATCAGTGGCAAGGATTGCCAACCCATCCAGGCACCCAGAGCGGCCAATAATTTGAAATCACCATAGCCCATACCTTCCTTCCCGGTTAGTAATTTGAAGGCCCAGTAGAGAGCCCAGAGCACCAGATAACCGCAAGCGGCACCGATGACCGCATCGGGCAGGCTAACAAAATGCTCCCCAATATTGAGCACCAGCCCGAGCCAGAGCAAGGGCAGAGTGAGCTGATCGGGTAACAACATCTTGTCCAGATCGATACAGGTCAGGGCGATCAGGGTCCAGGTCAGCAGCAGAGCGCCGAGTAACGGCCAGCCGGGTTGAAAATGCCAGGCTACCGCAGCGGTGACCAGACCGGTGAATAGCTCCACCAGTGGGTAGCGGGGAGATATAGGGGCCTGACAGCCCCGGCAGCGGCCGCGCAAGAGCAACCAGCTCAGGATGGGGATATTCTCCAGCGCCGTGATGGCGTGACCACAATGGGGGCACGCCGAGCGCGGCACCATCAGATTAAACCGCTCTTCCGCTGCCGCAGCTTGGTTCACCTCGGAGGAGGTTTCGTCGAAATAGTCGCGATACTCCTGCTGCCAGCTGCGTTCCATCATGATGGGCAGGCGGTGAATGACCACATTCAGGAAGCTGCCGATAAGCAAACCAAGCAGGGTGAGTAGCGTGAAATAAAGCCAGGGCAATTGCTCGGCTACCAGTTGGAGTTCGTTGAAAAAGGACATGGTTCTTCTCAATAAAAAGGGGCTCACTTGCGTGTGCCCCTAAGGCCATCGGCTTGAATCAGTGAATGACACTACCGAGCTTGAAGATCGGCAGGTACATGGCGACCACCAGACCACCCACCAAGACCCCGAGTACCACCATGATCAATGGTTCAATCAGGGTGGCGAGACCGTCAACGGCATCATCCACCTGTTGCGAATAGATACCGGCGATCTTGGTCAGCATATCATCGATGCTACCGGACTCTTCGCCGATCATCACCATCTGGGTGACCATATCGGGGAACACCTCCACGGTGCGCATGGCTATATGCATCTGCATACCAGCCATCACCTCGTTGCGTACCGCCATCACGGCATCCCGATAGAGGGCATTACCAGAGGCTCCGGCGGCCGAGACCATGGCTTCCACCAGCGGAATCCCGGCAGCAAAGGTAGTCGATAATGTGCTGGCAAAGCGGGCCATACAGGCCTTGTGCAAAATCATGCCGATGATGGGTAACTTGAGTAGGGCCTTGTCGGTCTGATCCCGCAGCTTCTGGGAATTACGATGAGCCCGCACAAATAGGAATACGGCTAAACCTATACCGCCGAAGATGAAATACCAGGAGTGCTGCAGAAAACGGGAGAGGCCAATCACCATCTGGGTGAAGGCCGGCAACTCGGCACCGAAGCTCTTGAAGATATCTTCAAACTGCGGCACCACGAACAGCAATAAGATAGTGGTGACGATTATGGCAATACTCAAAACCGCAGCCGGGTACATCATGGCTTTTTTAATTTTGGATTTCAGCGCCTCGGCTTTTTCTCGATAGGTAGCGATGCGATCATAGATCTGCTCCAAAGCGCCGGATTGCTCGCCAGCCGCGACCAGATCGCAGTAGAGATCATCGAAATAGCGAGGATATTTTTTCAGCGCCTGGGAGAGCGGAATACCGCTTTCGACTTCGGCACAGATGCCACCAAGCAGATCGCGCATGCTGGTCTTCTCATGGCTGCTGGATAGTAACCGCAGGGTCTGTACCAGTGGGACACCCGCCGAGAGCATGGTGGTGATCTGCCGCGAGATCATGGCGATATCCATCGGCTTGATGGCGCCGGAATATTTGGAGAACAGCGACTGACTCTTGCGACTGATTTTACTGACATTGACGCCCTGCTTGCGCAGTTCGGCCTTGACCTGATTGGGGTTTTCCCCCTGCATTTCGCCGGAAACCTTCTGCCCCTTGCGATTGATGCCCTGCCAGACATAGGGGTAGAACTTTTTGGCTTCGATCTTATCGCGACTACCGGGGGTGACTGCCATGGCGCTTCCTTGTATCGATAAAAGGCGGTGAGTAGAGATCTACTTCCTTGATTTCCTTGATGAATGCCAACCTAACCGCTGGTAACCCGATTTACTTCAGCCAAGCTGGTAATGCCCAATCGGGCCTTATCCAGTCCCGATTGACGCAGGGTGCGCATGCCCTCTTGTTGTGCCAAGGAGGCGATCTGTAGCGAGTTGCCGCCCTCCATGATGAGATTGGCGATGGCTTCGGACATGGACATCATCTCGTAGATACCGACCCGTCCTTTGTAGCCGCCGGAACACTCCGGACAACCCATGGGCTTGTAGAGTTGTAAGCCAGCATCCAACTGCTCTTGCGAATACCCTAGGGCCAACAGCTCGTGGGCGGGGATGACTTCCGGTGCTTTGCAGTGATCGCAGAGGCGTCGGGCCAGGCGCTGAGCCATGATCAGGGTTACCGAGGAGGCAATGTTAAAGGCCGGCACCCCCATATTCATCATCCGGGTCAAGGTTTCTGCCGCCGAGTTGGTGTGCAGGGTGGAAAGCACCAGGTGACCGGTTTGCGCCGCCTTGATGGCGATTTCAGCGGTTTCCAGATCGCGGATTTCCCCGACCATGACCACATCCGGATCTTGCCGCAAGAAGGCTCGCAGGGCGCTGGCAAAGGTGAGACCTGCTTTGGGGTTGACCTGTACCTGGTTGATGCCCATCAGGTTGATTTCCACCGGATCTTCGGCGGTGGAGATATTGCGCTCCGAGGTATTGAGGATATTTAAGCCTGTATAGAGAGAGACAGTTTTCCCTGAGCCGGTGGGACCCGTGACTAGAATCATGCCTTGGGGTTTGGCCAGTGCCTTGAGATAGGTCTCTTTTTGCTCGGGTTCATAGCCGAGCTGATCGATATTGAGGCGGGCTGCCGAAGAGTCGAGTATCCGCAGGACTATCTTCTCGCCCCACATGGTGGGCAGCGAGTTGACCCGCAAGTCCATGGCCTTGGTCTTGGAAATCTTCAGCTTGATGCGGCCATCTTGTGGCAGGCGGCGCTCGGCAATATCCAACCGCGACATGACTTTTAGACGCGCCGAAAAGCGACTGGAAAGATTCACCGGCGGGCTGGCGATTTCGTGCAGTATACCATCGATACGGAAACGGATGCGGTACTTGGTCTCGTAGGGCTCGAAGTGCAAATCCGAGGCGCCGCGCTTGATCGCATCCAGCAGCACCTTGTTAATATATTTAACAATGGGGGCATCGTCATCCCCATCCTCGTTGCCTCGGTTTTCCTGCTGGTTGCTATCCTCGGCGACTTCCAGACTATCCATATCACTGTCGCTGAGGTTATCTACCCCCAGCGCCTCGCTGACCCCTTCGGTCAGCTTCTGGATGGCCTTCTGTAATTTCAGTTCATCGACCAACAGGGCTTCGGTATGCAGGCCGAAGCTGAAACCGAAATCTTCCAGTGCCGTGACATTGGTGGGGTCCGACATGGCTACATACAGGGTGTGGCCCTGGGTGTAGATGGGCAGGGCGTGATGTTTGTCGATGAGCTTGCTATTGAGATATTTCTGCGGGATCTCGCCCAGATCGAAGGCGTCCAGATCCAGCAGAGGTATCCCATACTCCTGCTCACAAAATTCAGCCAAGGCCGCACTGGCGAGAATTTTATTCTCCACCAGAAAGGTCACCAGCGGTTTACGTTGCTGCTTGGCCTCGGCGCTATATTTACGGGATTCTTCATCGCTCAATAAAGCAGAGGAAACCAAGCTCAACGCAAGGCCACTATTGGGAACTGCGGTCATATCGCGACTGTCCTTGATCATTTGGCGATTCTATCGGGATGAAAAAGGGCGGCATGCCGCCCTTTTAAAATTACGCTCAAATTAACAAACACCAGCAGCAGCACAAGTCCCACCCGGAGCCCATGTAACCTTGCCACTATCTTGAATTGTTGGTGTCAGAGTGTAGGTGTAAGGACTCGTCGCGTCTGGAATGTCAGCTGCTGTTGCAGTTATGACAGCTGTGGTTGCAGTGATCGCAACAGAGCCAACATGACCTTCAGTGGCTGTAATGTCTGCAGGAATCCCATTAGTGCCACCAGTATCACAATTAGTGAAAGTATTAGGATTGGCAGAAGTAAGGCCTTGTGACTGTGCGCATAACTCAATTGCCGTTTTAAACGGACCGGTGGCGGCGACCACTTCAGCGAAACGAGCTTTTGCAGTGTAAGTTTGATACGCAGGCAGTGCAATCGCAGCCAGGATGGCGACGATGGCGACTACGATCATTAATTCAATCAGGGTAAAACCACTTTGCTTTTTCATGTTCAGGTTTCCTTACGTTTGTATTTCCTGAGGATAGGTGGTCATGCCACCACAGCGCCGATAATAGCGCCATTAACGCGACTAGGTATATCCCCCGTCGTGTCATATGGGCACCGACTGACCAAAACTGTGAGGCATCACAAAGAGTAAAGCGCAAAAAAGCGAAAATAGCAGTAGCCAGTGGCATGCGCAGGGGATTAAAAGGCCTTTATACCAGAGGATTCGCGACCTTTTTGATATGAAAAACAATATAAATGAAACGGTTACATGGTTATACCACCTTGAGCTGCTTCCCCTTCCAACATCCCCTTTGGCAGGGGGAGGAGCAAGAGCTTATCTCCCTCCCCTTTTTTTCAAGGGGAGGGTCGGGGTGGGGTTAGCTCTTGAGTTACTCGGCGGCAAAGCGCATGGACAGATCCAGGGCATGGACATGCTTGGTCAGGGCGCCGACCGAGATAAAATCCACTCCGGTTTGCGCGAAGCGGCGGATGGTCTGCAGGTTGACGTTGCCGGAGACCTCCAGCTTGGCGCTGCCCTGAGTGATAGCAACTGCCTGCTCCATCATAGGTACTTCAAAATTATCCAGCATGATGATATCGGCTTGGGCAGCCAGTGCCTGCTGTAGTTCCTCGAGATCCTCGACCTCCACTTCCACCCGTTTGCCAGGGTTCAACTGCCGTGCCGTTTGCACGGCCTCGGCGATACCCCCACAAGCCAGAATATGGTTCTCCTTGATGAGATAAGCATCATGGAGTCCCATCCGATGGTTGGTGCCGCCGCCGCAGGTGACGGCATATTTTAGCGCCGTGCGTAGACCTGGCACCGTCTTGCGGGTATCCAGCAGTTTGCAGCGGGTGCCGGCCAGTTCCTGCATATAGCGGGCAACCAGAGTAGCCACACCGGAGAGACTCTGTACGAAGTTCAGGGCGGTGCGCTCACCGGTGAGCAGTATGCGTGCCGGGCCATGCAGCCGGAACAGCGCCTGATTTGGCGCAACGGTCTCGCCGTCTTTGACCAGCCATTCCACTTGTACCTCGCCGCCGAGTTGGGCAAACACCTCGTTGACCCAGGCGACACCGCAAAATACGCCGGGCTCCCGGGTGATGACGGTGGCGCTGCTCTGTTTGTCGGCGGGGATGAGCTGAGCGGTAATATCGGCACCGGCATCCAGAGTACCGCCCAGATCCTCTTCCAGGGCGTGGTGTACGGCGCGTTGAATATCCTGTTGCAACATGATGAGTCCTGTATCAAGTGGCCGGAGCAAGAAGGCAAAACGGCTCTGGCGCTTGGCAATCGAATAGGGGCAAGGATAGCATGAAGCCCTGCGCCCTCCCAGTCTCGGCAGACAGGCGATTGGCGGCTGGGGTTTGCTGTTCATCGAGGAATAACATGACGATACAGAAGATGATGGTCGAGGATGGTTGGCTGGATGCGGCTCGACATCTGGCTTCGCCCCACCAGAACCCGCGACCGGACGCGGAGGTGTCACTGCTGGTGATTCATGGCATCAGTCTGCCGCCGGGTGAGTTTGGCGGTCCTTGGATTGATGATCTGTTTCTGGGGCGGCTGGAGGCGCAGGCGCATCCCTATTTTGCCACCCTTGCCGGATTGCAGGTCTCGGCTCATTGCCTGATCCGCCGGGATGGCGCACTGGTGCAGTATGTTCCCTTTCAGGCTCGCGCCTGGCATGCCGGCGTTTCCAGCTATGCCGGGCGTCCGGCCTGCAATGATTTTTCCATCGGTATCGAGCTGGAAGGCACAGATGACAGCGGTTATACCGAGGCACAATACATGGCTCTGGTCGCCGTGACCCAAGCCTTGTTGCATTATTACCCCGATCTGACGCCGGAGCGTATCGTCGGCCATAGTGATATAGCGCCGGGGCGCAAAACAGATCCTGGCGCCAGCTTTGACTGGGCTCACTACCGACAACTACTCACGGCATCCTGAACTCTCCCTCGCTTTGGTCTGACCATGTGACTGCTTTGTGATCCCAACCTGTCGATTCTGTTGACCGGGATCATTTTTTGTATGGACATTTGTTAATGAAGTTGCTAATTTTCGTTGCATATAGATGTATTGGTAATACCAATTAGCAGCCCATAATGCCCATTCGCAAGAACCAAGCTCCCAAACTGGCCGATGCTATCGTTGCTGAACTCGAGCAGATGATAGTGGATGGCAGCCTGCAACCCGGACAAAAACTGTTGCCGGAGCGTGAGCTTGCGGTGCAGTTTCAGGTTTCTCGTCCGTCGCTGCGGGAAGCCATTCAGCGTCTCGAGGCCCGTGGCTTGCTTTATCGGCGGCAGGGTGGTGGTACCTATGTGCAGCAGGAGTTGAATCGTGGTCTGACCGACCCGCTGTTCGACTTGTTGCTGAACAACCCGGAATCACAATTTGATCTGCTAGAGTTTCGTCACGTACTGGAAGGGGTTGCCGCCTATTATGCGGCGCTGCGGGGCACCGAAGTGGACTTCGAACGCATCCGTGTCGCGCAAGCGAACATCGAAGCGGCCCAGCAACAGTCGGACCTGGCCGGTGAAGCCGAAGCGGTCACAGATTTTTATCTGGTGATGATGGAGGCTTCCCATAATGCAGTCTTACTCCATCTGGTCCGGGCGCTACGAACCTTGCTGGAGCGCAATATTTTGCGCAACATCGAGGTGTTAAATCAGCGACCGGGCGTAGTTAACCGGATCCGTCGTCATAGGTCTGACCTAATTGCGGCGATCCTTGCCGGGCAACCGGAACAGGCGCGAGATGCCTGTCATGAGCATCTCGCCTTTATCGAGGACACCTTGCTGGATATTCAGCGGGAAGATGTGCGAACCCGGCGTCAAACGCGCCAGGTCCGTATGCACCCGAACTGACCACGAGAGTGCCCATGTCGTCATTCAAAACAGCTATTGCCGTTAACGAGATAGGAAACAGCCATGTCTGAACTCCTCAGAAACGATGTGGATCCGGTAGAGACCAGCGAGTGGCTTCAGGCCCTTGAGTCACTGCTGCGAGAAGAAGGTCCGGAGCGTGCTCGCTTCATCATCGACCAGTTGGCCGACCAGGCCCGCAAGGCCGGTGTCGATCTGGCCGCGGCCGGCAAGGGTGGCAGCATCCTCACCGACTACATCAATACCATTGCCACCAGCGATGAGCCGGCCTATCCGGGCGACAAGGAGCTGGAGCGTCGTATCCGTGCCATCATCCGCTGGAATGCGGTCATGATAGTGCTGCGGGCGTCGAAGAAGGGGCTGGATCTGGGTGGACACATGTCCTCCTTCGCCTCTTCTGCCACCGTGTATGAAGTTGCCTTCAACCACTTCTTCCGTGCCCGCAACGAGAAGGATGGCGGCGATCTGGTGTACTTCCAGGGTCACATCTCTCCGGGCGTCTATGCCCGTGCTTTTGTGGAAGGTCGTCTGACCGAAGCCCAGCTGGATAGCTTCCGTCAGGAAGTGGATGGTCAGGGTCTCTCCTCCTACCCGCACCCGAAACTGATGCCGACCTTCTGGCAGTTCCCGACTGTTTCCATGGGGCTGGGTCCGATTGGTTCCATCTATCAGGCGCGTTTCCTCAAGTACCTGACGGATCGGGGTCTGAAAGATTGCTCCGAGCAGAAGGTCTATGCCTTCCTCGGCGATGGGGAAATGGATGAGCCGGAATCCAAGGGCGCCATTACCTGTGGCGGTCCGCGAGAAGCTGGACAACCTGATCTTTGTGGTCAACTGCAACCTGCAGCGTCTGGATGGTCCTGTGGTCGGTAACGGCAAGGTGATCCATGAGCTGGAAGGGCTGTTCCGTGGCGCGGGTTGGGAAGTGATCAAGGTCATCTGGGGCGGCAAGTGGGATGAACTGCTGCAGAAGGATAGCTCCGGTAAGCTGCTGCAACTGATGAATGAAACCGTGGATGGCGATTACCAGACCTTCAAGTCCAAGAACGGTGCCTATGTTCGCGAACATTTCTTCGGCAAATATCCGGAAACTGCAGCCCTGGTTGCCGACTGGAGTGACGAGCAGATTTTCAGTCTGAACCGTGGTGGTCACGATCCCCGTAAAATCTACGCTGCCTTCAAGAAGGCCAACGAGACCAAAGGCAGGCCGGTTGTCATTCTGGCCAAGACCATCAAGGGTTATGGCATGGGTGAAGCGGCCGAAGGCAAGAATATTGCTCACCAGGTGAAGAAGATGGAGCTGGACTCCGTGCGTCATCTGCGCGATCGCTTCCAGGTGCCGGTGGCCGATGATCAACTCGAAGAGCTGCCATACCTGTCATTTGAACAGGGCTCTGCCGAGTGGAACTACCTGCATGAACGCCGTAAGGCGCTGAAGGGTTATCTGCCAAGCCGTCTGCCACAGACCACGGTCCAACTGGATATCCCTGAACTGTCGGCCTTTGATGCGCTGCTGGGTGAACAGAACCGCGAAATTTCTACCACCATGGCGTTTGTGCGTTCGCTGAACGTGCTGCTCAAGGACAAGTCCGTCGGTCAACGCATAGTGCCGATCCTGGCCGATGAGGCCCGTACTTTCGGTATGGAAGGTCTGTTCCGCCAGATTGGTATCTACAGTCCGAACGGTCAGCAATATACTCCGCAAGACCGTGACATCGTCTCCTACTACAAGGAAGACAAGAAGGGTCAGATCCTGCAAGACGGTATCAACGAGCTGGGCGCTATGTCCTCCTGGCTGGCGGCCGCGACCTCCTATAGCACCAACGATTGCCCCATGATTCCGTTCTACATCTACTACTCGATGTTCGGTTTCCAACGGGTTGGCGATATGTGCTGGGCGGCCGGTGATCAACAAGCCCGCGGTTTCCTGCTGGGCGCGACTTCCGGTCGTACCACACTGAACGGTGAAGGTCTGCAACACGAAGATGGTCACAGCCACATCCTGGCGGGCACCATTCCGAACTGCGTCAGCTACGATCCGTCATTTGCCTATGAAGTTGCTGTCATCATTCAGGATGGTCTGC
Source organism: Aeromonadaceae bacterium (assembly GCA_963677375.2). Lineage (GTDB taxonomy): Bacteria > Pseudomonadota > Gammaproteobacteria > Enterobacterales > Aeromonadaceae > Pseudaeromonas. Next base: position 9,638 of record CAXXIF010000012.1, on the reverse strand, counting down.
GTCGCATGTATGGCGATAAGCCGGAAAATATCTACTACTACATCACCACCCTGAACGAAAACTACGTTCACCCGGCGATGCCTGCCGGTGCCGAAGAAGGTATTCGCAAGGGTATCTACAAGCTGGAAACCGTGGCCGGTGACAAGAGCAAGACTGCGGGCCAAGAGCTCAGCGTTCAGCTGCTGGGTTGTGGCTCCATCCTCAACTACGCACGCCGCGCCGCCGTGATCTTGAGCGACGACTATGGTATCGGCGCCGATGTGTTCAGCGTGACCAGCTTCAACGAACTGGCCCGCGACGGTCAGGATGCGGATCGCTGGAACATGTTGCACCCGCAGAGCGAGCCTCGCGTGCCGTACATTGCCCAGGTACTGGGCAAGGCTCCGGCCATTGCGGCGACCGACTACATGAAGGTGTATGGCGATCAGGTCCGGGCCTTTGTGCCGGCCGAAAGCTACCGCGTGCTGGGGACTGACGGTTTCGGTCGTTCCGACAGCCGTGAGAACCTGCGTCGTCACTTCGAAGTGAACGAAGGCTATATCGTGGTCGCGGCACTGACCGAGCTGGCCAAGCTGGGCCGGATCGATTCCGCGCTGGTGGCTCAAGCCATCACCAAGTTCGGCATCGATGCCGACAAGATCAACCCGCTGTACGCGTAAGGGGATGGGAATGTCTATCGAAATTTATGTGCCGGATATCGGCGGTGACGAAGTCGCAGTAACCGAAATTCTGGTCAAGGTGGGGGATGCCGTGGAAGCGGATCAATCCCTGCTGACCGTGGAAGGCGACAAGGCCTCCATGGAAGTTCCATCCCCCCAAGCGGGTGTGGTCAAAGCCATCAAGATTGCCATTGGCGACAAGGTGAATACCGGCTCTCTGATCATGGAATTTGAAACAGTGGGAGCGGCAGCCGCCGCTCCGGCTCCGGTGGTCGCCGCCCCTGTGGCCGCTCCTGCTGCGCCAGCGGTTGCCGCTGTGCAGGATGTGCATGTTCCGGATATCGGTGGTGATGAAGTCGCTGTGACCGAAATTCTGGTCAAGGTGGGTGATGTGGTCGAAGCCGATCAATCCCTGCTGACCGTGGAAGGCGACAAGGCCTCGATGGAAGTACCCGGCGCCGTTTGCCGGCACGGTGAAATCCATCCAGGTTGCGACCGGTGATAAGGTCGCTACCGGCTCCCTGATCATGGTATTCGAAATCGCGGGTGCCGCTCCGGCCGCCGTTGTCGCCCCTGCTGCTGCCGCGCCAGCCCCGGCTCCTGCTGCTGCGGTCAGCGCCGAGCAGGCGGTCAAGGTTCCGGATATCGGCGGTGACGAAGTCGCGGTGACTGAGATCCTGGTCAAGGTGGGTGATGTGGTCGAAGCCGATCAATCCCTGCTGACCGTGGAAGGCGACAAGGCCTCCATGGAAGTGCCTGCTCCGTTTGCCGGTACCGTGAAGGCGATCCAGGTTGCCATTGGTGACAAGGTCGCCACCGGCTCCCTCATCATGACCTTCGAAGTTGCAGGTGCTGCGCCTGTCGTTGCCGCCGCTCCGGTCGCTGCTGCTCCAGCCCCTGTTGCCGCACCAGCGCCTGTGGCTGCCGCCAAGGCCGAAGAGAAGGGTGACTTTGTCGCCAATGATGCCTATGTGCATGCCTCCCCGGCGGTGCGTCGTCTGGCTCGGGAATTTGGCGTCAACCTAGCCAAGGTCAAGGGTTCAGGCCGTAAGGGCCGAATCCAGAAGGAAGATGTGCAGTCCTACGTCAAGGATGCCATCAAGCGTGCCGAATCGGCTCCGGCTGCCGGTGCGGCATCCGGTTCCGGTCTGGGCGTACTGCCATGGCCGAAGGTTGACTTCGCCAAGTTTGGTGCCGTCGAAGAGATCGATTTGACCCGGATCCAGAAGATTTCCGGTCCGAACCTGCATCGCAACTGGGTGATGATCCCTCATGTGACTCAGTTCGACGAGACCGATATCACCGATCTGGAAGCCTTCCGCAAGGAACAGAATGTCATCGCCGACAAGCAACAGTTGGGCTTCAAGATCACACCGCTGGTGTTCATCCTGAAGGCGGCGGCCAAGGCTTTGGAAGCGCATCCACGCTTCTGCAGCTCCCTGTCGGAAGATGGCAGCAAGCTCATCATGAAGAAGTACATCCATATCGGTGTGGCGGTGGATACCCCAAACGGTCTGGTAGTTCCTGTGGTGCGCGACGTCAACAAGAAGGGGATCTACGAGCTGTCGCAAGACCTGGCCGAGATCTCCAAGAAAGCGCGTAACGGCAAGCTGACCGCTTCCGACATGCAGGGCGGTTGCTTCACCATCTCCAGTCTGGGTGGCATCGGCGGTACCAGCTTCACGCCCATCGTCAATGCACCGGAAGTGGCGATCCTCGGGGTCTCCAAGTCGGACTTCAAACCGAAGTGGAATGGCAAGGAGTTCGAGCCGCGTCTGACACTGCCGCTGGCGCTCTCCTATGACCACCGGGTGATTGATGGTGCCGATGGCGCCCGCTTCATCACCACACTGAGTGGGGCCCTGGCGGATATTCGCCGTCTGGTGCTGTAACTGTGACCGGGCAGGCATGAGCCTGCCCCTTTGCTTCGCGTACCAAGCAAACTGACTGTATGCTTGCCGGGTAGAACAAGCGTTCAGCTCGGCAACCCATGTAAAAAGAGGTCATGATGAGCAATCCAATTAAAACTCAGGTGGTGGTGGTGGGCGCAGGCCCTGCCGGTTATTCCGCAGCGTTTCGCTGTGCCGACCTGGGGCTCGACACCGTATTGATCGAACGTTACAGCACCCTGGGTGGTGTCTGTCTGAACGTTGGTTGTATCCCCTCCAAGGCCCTGTTGCATGTGGCCAAGGTGATTGAAGAAGCCAAGGCCCTAGCGGCCCACGGCATCGTCTTCGGTGAGCCACATACCGATATCGACAAGATCCGTCTGTGGAAGGAAAAGGTTGTTGGCAAGCTGACGGGCGGTCTGGCCGGCATGGCCAAACAGCGCAAGGTGCAGGTGGTCAATGGCGTCGCCAAGTTCACCGCGTCCCACAGCCTGGAAGTCACGGCTGCCGATGGCAGCAAGACAGTGGTCAATTTCGACAACGCCATCATAGCCGCGGGTTCCCGTCCGGTGAAGTTGCCGTTTATTCCCCATGATGATCCACGGGTTTGGGATTCGACCGATGCGCTGGAGCTCAAAACCGTTCCTGGCAAGTTGCTGGTCCTGGGCGGCGGCATTATCGGTCTGGAAATGGGCACCGTCTATTCAGCTCTGGGTGCCGAGATCGACGTGGTCGAGTTTGCCGATCAACTGGTTCCGGCCGCCGATAAGGATGTGGTCAAGGTTTACACCAAGCGGGTTGAGGGCAAGTTCAACCTGATGCTGGAAACCAAGGTGACGGCTGTTGAAGCCCGGGCCGATGGCCTGTATGTCTCCTTTGAAGGCAAGCATGCACCGGCAGAACCGGTTCGCTATGACAGCGTACTGGTCGCTGTGGGTCGGGTGCCGAATGGCAAGATGCTGGATGCCGAGAAGGCCGGTGTTGCCGTCACCGAACGGGGTTTCATCGAGGTCGACAAGCAACTGCGGACCAATGTGGCGCACATCTTCGCCATCGGCGATATCGTCGGTCAACCGATGCTGGCACACAAAGGGGTGCATGAAGGGCATGTGGCGGCCGAAGTTATCGCTGGCAAGAAGCATTACTTCGATCCTAAGGTGATTCCGTCTATCGCCTATACCGAACCAGAAATTGCGTGGGTCGGTCTGACCGAGAAAGAAGCCAAGCAACAAGGCATCAGCTATGAAACCTCCGTGTTCCCGTGGGCGGCCTCCGGTCGCGCTATTGCCTCGGATTGTGCCGACGGCATGACCAAGCTGATCTTCGACAAGTCCTCCGGCCGGGTGATCGGTGGTGCTATTGTCGGCACCAATGGCGGTGAGTTGTTGGGTGAAATCGGCCTGGCCATCGAAATGGGTGCCGATGCCGAAGATATAGCGCTGACCATCCATGCCCACCCGACCTTGCATGAGTCGGTCGGTTTGGCTGCCGAAGTGTTTGAAGGCTCGATCACCGACCTGCCAAACGCCAAGGCGAAAAAGCGCTGATCCCCTCTTTCAGTCTGAGCGTCGACTGATTGGTTATACTCAAGGCGACTCCTTCCGGAGTCGCCTTGTCGTTTCTGGGGGGCAGTATGAATATGCTTCAACTCTTAGCCAGTGCCATCTTGATGGTGGTGATCAGCGGTTGTGCTTCCGATGATCCGGTTCGTGTCCGTCGGGCGGACATCGAGGTGGGGGACACCCGTATCAGCGTCGGGGATGGTCACTCCGGCAACGGAGGTTTCTGCCCTCCGGGTCAGGCCAAGAAGAATCGCTGCTGAATCCAGCCGCCGCTGTTTGCAAACTTATCTCCTCAGCCGAGCTCTTTTGATGACCCATTATCGCGGGTCATCGAGGGTTTCCGGCAGTTGGAGGCGACTGAACAAATCCATGTCGAGCGCACCAGATGCTGTGCTTAGCCTGTAACGCATGCTGCCTCCTTCGACCGTAAATTCCAGTTCGATACCGTCGATGGCACCGTCTGGCTGTGAGTTTGCATTGACGTTGATGGCCCGTGAGTGACCTTGTTGCAACAGGCGAAAAAGTGCCCAAGGGCCGTTGGTCGTGATGCTGCGTGGTGAACGATCCCGCTCGGTGGGGATCAGAGTCAGCTTGCTGACTCCTGCACCGTCCGGAGCATTGGGCCAAATCAGCGCAACCGGTAATCCCACATCATGGCTGTAATCGAGCAACTGGCCATCCAGATCCAGAATGCTGCGCCGTTTATTGGCCGAGAGTGCCAGCGGTTGCAGCCAGAAGTTCATCTCCAGTTTTCCCTCCGGGTTGAACAGTTGGTGGCGGATCTGGGCAACCTGATCGATGGATGCCAGAAGGGCCTGATAGCCATGCGGCGTTGACCCCGGTTCATCGAGACCTGCCAAGTCCCGATCCGGGGCGGACTCAAGCTCTGCGGCAGCGAGCCAGGGGGCCAGTTGCTGCTGATAAAACTGATCGAAGGTGCCCTGAGGCGCGAAGAAATGCTCCATGTCTGCCAGCGTCACCTCCTGATGGGCATTGCGGGCAAAAGGATAGCGATTGGCGATCCGTTGTTGATACTCGCTGACAACCTGCTGCTGCCATTGGCGATCCAGCGCCTGCAGGGCCTCCTGTTTCAAGAGGGCATCGGCCTGGTTGGCCCATGTCGCAAACCAGACATCCAGAGGAGCCGGGAGGCTGGCGGTGTTCAGTTGCAACTGCCGAAGCGGGCTGGGGGCTGTCGTATGTTGCAAGGCGGCCAGTGCGGCACGTCCCTGATCCGATCCGGCCAGGAGTGGTAACAAGTACTGCTGCACGGCGAGCAGGTTCTGGTGCAACTGCTGGATGGCCGGTGCTTGCTCGCCCTGTGGCTGCAGAAACGCCATCAGCGGTTGCAGTACAGGAACTGCTGTCAGGCTCGATTGTGTGGGCAGAAGAGCCTGATCCGATAACGACTGCTCGGGTAATGACTGGGGCGTTGATGTAGGCCGGGGCGGCGCTATTTCCAGCTCCGAGCCGAGTCGTTGCAAGAATTGTTGGAGCGGTTGTGTCGGGTGGGTGAACTGCGCCACTTGTTGCAATAACTCTTCCTTGCTCCGGGCCGGTTGCAGCGATAGGGAATCCAGGGCCGCAGTCCAATGCGCATTGGCCTGTTGCCGGTACAGTTGGCGGACTTGCTGCAGTATTGATTGTTGCTGTGCGCCAGTCAGTTCGATGCTGGATGTTTCCCCAAGCACCCAGCCGTCCAGAGCGGCCTGTTGTAGCAATCCTGGTTCCTGAGCGTTCAGAAATTGCCATCCGCGGAGGGTAAACAAGGAGGGTATCTGTAACGCCGCCCCGTCACTGTTCACCAGCGGGAGTTTTGGGGGGTGTTGTTCGTCGTCAGCCATGGAGTCGGTCTCTTCCAAGGCGGAGATCGCCTCATCGGCATCGTGCTTACCAAGCTGGAGCAGATGGCGGAGATCCAGGTCTGGCCCCAGCTCTCCGGCCGCGATCAGGCTCAGTTGCTGATAGAGGCGCAGGGGGGGCGAGATGGCCTGTAATTCGTGCTGGGCCTGTTGAATGGGTCTGGCGAATGGCGCATAGCGAGCAATCGCCTGGCGATCTCCGGCGGCTCGGCGGCTGGCCCAACCGGTTTCCTGCAACATGTGCTGCACATGGTGAAGCAATCGTTGTTGCTCCGCGAGACTCAGGGCGGGAGTGTCTGTGCTGCGGGTGCCGAACAGACTTGGCAGATGCTCCTGCAGATAGCGGGTGGCCCACTCCGGATGGTGCCCTTCCGGATCATCCAGAATCCGTATCAGGGTCAGTAGTTGCAATTTTTCCACGCTGCCCGGTTCGGCCGCCGCCATATGGCGTTGCAAAACGGCCATCAGGCTGGGCAGCAGGCTGGTATCTAACTGGTTCAAATAGCGTTGCTGCACGCCGCTACGCAACCTGCTCCCTTGCGCGAGCCCCATTTCGTGTAGGTCGCGGAACCATGAACGAGTCGATGGGTTGGGCCACTCATCTTGTACCGCCAGCAACCGATCCAGTGCCAGCAGCCGCTGGGTAAGGGATGTCTCTCTAGGGGATTGGACCGCCAATCCAAGCGGCTGTTCGCTGGCCAGTGTCGCGAGTAACTGGTCACCGCGAGTCCGGTTGAGGTGATAAAAATATTGCCAGCCCACCAGCAGCGCCACACTGCAGGCGAACATCCCCAGCAGCATGCTTCGGCGATGGCACTGCTGGCGTCGTCGGTCATTGGCGGCTCTGGGTGCCAGAGCGGATTCCGGTAATACCGCATCGCTCAAGAAGCGGGTGATAAAACTGGGAGTCCCGACATCGTTGTGGCTCACGGCGCTATCATTTTTTGTCAACTGATAGCGACGGTCGATGGCCGCACTGAGGTTTTCCGTTGGATGTGGATCTGAAGTGAAAGGCTCTCCGGGGATGGTGTGGCCTCCATGGTTGCCAAGATAGCAGCCCCGCAGTTGGATACTGTTCGTGGCAGCTAGTAGCTGCTCCAGCCAGTGACTGATGCCGTGTTCCAGACTCTGCAACTGTTGCTGGAAACGGAAGAGATTGGCGCGGGTGGATACCTCGGTATGAGTGAGCCATAGCCGGGGCAATGCCTGGGCCAATTGGTCGTGCCACAGCAGCCAGAATTGGCGGAATTCATCTCGCCATGCTGCCTCTTGCTGACTGAACTGGATGCCCAGTAGTTGCTGCTGAGGATGGTCTTTGAGCTCTTGTAACCAACTGCCGTAGCCCTCCATCGTTGCCAGGTGGGTAACATAGCAATAGAGCAGAGGACGGATCTGCAACTGCTCGGCGATCTCCTCCAACCGCTGAATAAGCGTCTGGATAACGGCAGGTTGTGATTCCTGTTCGGCTCCGAGCCAGCGACCCGGATGCAGCAGCAGTATGATGCCGTGAAGCGGTTGGCGAGGGCGGGCACGGCGCAGCTCGGCATAGAGCGAGAGCCATGAGGGATCGTCGGGGAATGCTCCGGCTGGTATTTCTTGGGATTTAGGCTGGATCAGGGTGGCATATTTGCCATACCAGACCGGCCAATCCGTCGGGCAAGTTTGGCGGTGGCGATAGGCGGGGAGCAGCGGATTGACCTGCTGTAACCACCCTTCGGCGTCAACCGCCATCGGGTTGAGCAGCAAGTAGCAGGGTTTCTTGTGAGCGCCCGGAACGGCATGGAGCCCAACAAGCGAGTCTCGCGGGTGTGCCGATTTGGGGTCGTGCATCCAAGTTACAGCCGCTGGGGACTGAATGCTGCGTCGGTAGGCAAACAGGGCTATGGCTGCAATCAGCACCCAGAGCCAGAATTGGGTACACAGCCAGCGATGTTGCCAGTCGTGCAAGGCGGACCAATGGGGCCCCAGAGTCCAGAGCGAGAGCAGGCTCAGACACCAGAATGTGGCGGCCCAACGCCAGTACCGGAGATCCCCAGGGGCACGGGTCGCAAAGGTGCTGAGCTGGAGACGATGGAATGGTAATTTCACTGTGGTCGTTTCCTAATAGTGCCGTTCCGGCGTGGGACTGCGCTGGCTGTGATCTGCCAGCAGGGCCAAGATCTCGGGCTGCCACTCCGCCAATGTCACCCGCTGGGCGCTCTGGTGCAGCAACCGGTAATAGTGACTGGCGAGGGCCGTTTTTTGTTGTCGCTCCAGCTCCTGGGCGAATGCCAGTTGCAGGTGAAATTGCTCCCGGAACTGGGTGCTACCCCGTAGCGCCGCTTCAATGCTATCCAGATCCTGATACGGGATAGGCACTGCAGCTGTCATCGCTTCAACCCCGCGACTCCCGTGCAGCCAACTGGCACATTCTGGCGGCAGTAGCAGGGAGCCATCGGCAAACTGCAACTGTTCCAGCCCCGGCAGGCGCCGCAGAAACTGACGTAACTCCTGAGCGATGGCCTGGGTTATCGCCTGGTAGCCCAGATGCGTTGCCACTTGCGCGGATAACCAATGGCCGACCAACCAGAACGGCGTCAGGGTCAGACTCTGCTCGATGTCGCGCCATAGCTCCGGGTCGGGCTGCTGCAAGCGCCGTTGGTAGTCATACACCCGATCCGCAGCCGGGGCGGCCAGTGCCGTCCGGTTTTGTATATGCTGGGGCAGGGCATCGATCGCGTACCAGATGGCGTAGCGCCGCATGCGATAGCCGATCGGTTGAGTCGGGTGCAGGGCAATCAAGTGGCTCGCCAGAGCGCATAGCGTCTGGCGCCAAGCTTTGGGGTGGAGAGGGCTCGCCGCCGATAGCTGCTCGAGGAGTGCATCCCTATCGGTTGACTGGGGGGCGAAGCTATCTGGCTTCCGGGAGATGCTGGCGTCGTTGGCCGGGCCTATGTCGCCCATCGCCGCGCTGGTACAGGTCGTTGAATGAGGGAGGGGAGCTGGCGACGCCAGCAACTGGGTGGTATCTGCAGCCTGAACGATAAGCCCAGCTATCTGGCGTCCGAGTTTGTCAGTCGCTGTGGCAAGTTCTGGAAACTGCGCCAGGCAGAGGGCTTCGAGACGGGAGGCTTGTTCGCGCAGAGCATGCTGCTGGCACGGACTGAGCTGGGTGGTCAGGCGCGCACAGGCGCCCTGCAAGCGATCCAGATTCTGTTCCAGAAGTCGCTGGCGGGTCGCGGGGGGAGGAACCTGTTGTTGGGGGCCAAATTCTGCCAACCAGAGCGATAGCAACTGCAGGGCGAGCAGTAGTTGTTCGCTCCCCGCCGCTTGTAACAGGGCGCGCAGCAGTTGGGTCAGCAGACGCAAATCCTTGCTCGGCTCTCCAGCAATTGCAGGGCACATTCACAGACTCGTGCTGTGTCCACTTGGGCATGCTGGAGGGTGCCCAGTTTCAGCAGGGCCGTGTCGATATATTCCAGCGAGGGTCATGGCCAGGAGCATCCCACCGTTGACTCGTCCGCCTCGGCATCTGGAACCTCCGAGAGGGGAGTCAAGAGCCGCTGGCACCAGGGATGCGACAACGCCATGGCGCTGGATGACGGCGGTCGCCGGATGGGCATTCGCTTCCTGCCCTCCATGGGCAGATGTATCAAAATGGAATGGTTCACCAGTGGCACTCCCCGG
>CAXXIF010000011.1:90000-203303 GCA_963677375.2 Aeromonadaceae bacterium | reverse complement strand
ATGTCTCTGCCGATCCGGCCTACCGGTTATTCTTGGCGCCTTGAGCCTGTGACTCATGGTTGATCCGTGTATAAGTGGGGGCCTGATGGCCTCCATTTTATTTTGCCGATTGGGGTCAATAGGGCCAATATAGCGGCGGTAGAAGCCGGAAGCCCCTGCTGACCAGGCTATGATGATTTTTTCCCCGAATGGGAACGCCCCTGTTCGTATCGTCTTGGAGGAGTTAAAACTCATGAATCGATCCACTCTGGCCGTGTTACTGACCCTGGCGGGTGGTTATGCCCATGCCGAATTCAATCCGATCCCCAAGGAGAGTGGCTTCTCCGGTTACGCTATGGTGGGTGGCAACTACAGCGATGTGCATTCCAATACGTTGATTGGCCCTAAAAAGAGTGAGAGCAACTATCTGAGCTCTCTGGACTCCCAAGCTAGCAGCGATGGTACCAGTCCGCTGCTGAATCTGGATCTGCGGTACACCCTGGCTGACAGTCGGACCCAATTCTATCTGGGCAGTTTGATCCAGGACATGGTGACGCTGGACTTCACCCAGCAGCTGGGGGTGCGCACCGAGATGGCGGATAAGGGGATTGGCTCTATCGGCTACGTCTTTTCCGGGATACCCGGACAGGTCTGGCAAGACCCCTATCTGACCGGTGCGGAGCGGCAGAAATCGGACCGGAACTCGAATGGTATTCGTGTGGGCTGGGACAGCATCTGGGGAAGCAATTGGGGAGCGAACTATACCTACCGCGATATCTCGATCGATGATGAGCGCAGTGGTTCCAGCCTGATGACCCTGACCTCTGCCGAGCGTGGCCAACTGGATCGGAATGGCAAACTCCATTTAGTCGAGGTGTCTTACAACTGGTTTGGTCCACGGGGCAGCATATTGTCACCGTCGTTGAACTATGCCAAGAATCAAGCGGATGGTGATGCCGTGAGTTACCAACGCATTGGGGGTCAGCTCTCCTATGCCTTGATGCAGCCTCAATACTCCCTGGTGACCAATGCGCTACTGAATCAGCTGCAATATGACAAGGCCAATCCGGTGTTTGGCCGTAAGGTGGATGCTACGCAATGGGGGCTGAATGCTAACTTTTTCTGGCACAAGCTGGCGGGGATCGAGAAACTCAGCGCCGTGTTTTCGGCCAGTTATGGCGAGTCAGATGCCAACGTTCACTTCTTCGATTCGGATTTAACCAGCATTGGTGCTGGCTTGATGTACAAGATCTGAGTGCGAGTCAGGCAATCAACCAGGCGGCTGCAATAGCCGCCTTTTTCATGGCTTTTTTCTCGTTCTGTGCCGCTGGGTGAGATGGTGACGCATGAGACTGGCGATCAGCTTCAAATGCCTAGCTTTACGCTCAACCCTACCCCAGATGTTCATCGTTGACGGCCTGGCTCGCGACTTTGCTCCCTCCCAATTCAACTATCCAGTTGGTGCATTACTGGGCAATTGCTTGTCCTTGGTGCGCTTGATGCAAACATTCGAAGATTCTAATATTTCGTTCGAATGACTCTTGCTTTTGATTGCTGGCTTCGGATGCGCTTATTTTGCGGGAAAGCCGACAAGTCAAACATAAAAAATAGAATAATGAATAAAACATCAATCTTTTTGCTTGGGAAAGCATATTGAAAAATTCCCCATAAATTACAGCCTCATAACATGCCATTAACATCCACGTCATCCAATTGAGCCACTTTCTGCGCAATTCGAAACTATTCATTTGTGAATGGGTCACAAATTGGTCACTTTATTGCTTCATAACAGGGGTGTAACAGCTGTGGGCTGTGGTTGGCCCGGTTCCAGATCATGGCGGCGTCATTCAGGATTTAACACTTTCGTCGTCTTTCGTTCGAAGAGGCTAAGGAGAAGCATCATGCGGATCAGTATTTTTGGTATGGGTTATGTCGGTGCCGTGTGCGCAGCCTGTATGGCACAACGGGGTCACACCATTATCGGTGTCGACGTCTCTCAGGAGAAGGTGGCGATGATCAATGCCGGTAAGTCACCGATTGTCGAACCAGGGTTGGACGAGTTGCTGGCTGCCGGCAAGGCCGCGGGTCGCATTTCGGCCACCACGAATTACATGGACGCTGTCTACAACAGCGACATCACCTTCATCGCTGTGCCGACACCCAGCATGAAGAATGGCGATTTGAGTCTGGACTATATCGAGGCGGTATCCCGGGAAATTGGCTTCGCTCTGCGTGACAAGAAGGAACGTCACACCGTGATTGTGCGCAGTACCGTGTTACCGGGTACCGTGCTGAAGGTGGTGAAGCCCATCCTCGAAGATTGTTCCCAGAAGAAGGCCGGTGCCGATTTCGGTCTGGGCATCAACCCCGAATTCCTGCGCGAAAGTACCGCCATCCGCGATTATGACGAGCCCCCGATGACGGTCGTTGGCACCTTCGATGATGAGACGACGCGGATCATGACCCAGCTCTATAGCGATCTCACGGCCCCCTTCATCTGCAAGCCCATCGAAATTGCCGAGATGATCAAGTACACCTGCAACGTCTGGCATGCCACCAAGGTTGCCTTCTCCAACGAGATCGGCAGCATCGCCAAGGCGGTGGGCGTCGATGGTCGTGAAGTGATGGATGTGGTCTGCCAGGATCACAAGCTCAACCTGTCTCGTTACTACATGAAACCCGGTTTTGCCTTTGGTGGCTCCTGTCTGCCCAAGGATGTTCGCGCCCTCAACTATCGGGCCGGCAAGCTGGATGTAAAGACCCCGCTCATCTCATCCATCATGCCAAGCAACGAACATCAGGTGCGCCGGGCGTTCGAGATCATCGAAGGGTTGGGCAAGCGTAACATCGGCATGCTGGGTCTGAGCTTCAAGGCCGAGACCGATGATTTGCGGGAAAGCCCGCTGGTCGAACTGGCCGAGATGTTGATTGGCAAGGGCTACAAGCTGTCCATCTATGATCGCAATGTCTCCTTCGCCAGCGTCCACGGTGCCAACAAGGATTACATCCACGGCAAGATCCCACACGTCTCCTCCCTGCTGGCGGTCGATGAATACCAGTTGATGGCCGAGTCGGATGTGCTGGTGTTGGGCAATCAGGACAAGAGCTTCCTGACGATGCTCGAAACCTGGCCGGAGGACAAGTTTCTGGTCGATCTGACCGGTTTCATGACCCACCCCTCCGATGCAAACAAGCAGGGTATTTGCTGGTAAGCGAGGTGCCCTATGGCATGGATGCAACGGTTTAACGGCTGGATGTTGTTAATCGGCACTCTGATGGGACTGGCGTTGCTAGTCCCACCTCAGGTGTTTGATTCCCATCATGCCCAGTTTTTGCTGCTGGTGGGGGCGATCGGGATCTGGCGTTACAGCGTCGGCCTGGTGCACTACGTGCGCGGACTCTGGTTTCGGTATGTGGTCTTTCCGCAACACAAGCGGCGGGCCGCACTGGCGTTACAAGAGCAGCCGCCGTCACACATCTATTTGATGGTCACCAGCTTCCGTATCGATGCCCTGACGACCGCCATGGTTTACCAATCGGTGATCCGTGAGGCCATCGACTGCGGCTATCCCGCTACTGTTGTGGCCTCCATCGTCGAACTCTCCGACGAGTTGCTGGTCAAGGCGCTGTGGCAGCAGGCCATGCCGCCGGAGGAGCGGGTACAGCTGACCTTTGTGCGCATTCCCGGCACCGGGAAACGGGACGGTCTGGCCAATGGCTTCCGGGCCATTGCCCGGAACTTGCCGGACGACCGGGCGCTGGTGGCTGTGGTGGATGGTGACACTGTGCTGGAGTCTGGAATCATTGGTCTGACGGTGCCCTATTTCTCGCTATTTCCTCAGGTGGGAGCCCTGACCACCAACGAGTATTGCGATGTGCTCGGCAGCTACTGGATGAGTGAATGGCACAAGCTGCGCTTCGCCCAGCGTCACATCAACATGTGTTCGATGGCGTTGTCCAAGCGGGTATTGACCCTCACCGGCCGGATGTCGCTGTTTCGGGCCAGCGTGGTGACGGCTGCTGGTTTTATCGACGACGTGGAGAATGACCATCTGGATCACTGGCGGTTGGGGCGCTTCAAGTTCCTGACCGGCGATGACAAATCCAGCTGGTTCAGCCTGATGCGTCAGGGATGGGATACCTATTACGTGCCTGATGCGACGATCACCACGGTGGAACATCCGCCAGATCACAACTTCTTCCGTGCCGCCCGTCAGTTGATGTTCCGCTGGTACGGCAACTCACTACGGCAAAACTCGCGGGCCACGCGTCTGGGTTTACGACGCCTGGGAGCATTCACCTACTACGTGTTATTGGACCAACGGATTTCCATGTGGACCAGCATTCTGGGGCTGACGGCCGCCGTGATTGCCAGTCTGAAATATTCACCCCTGTACCTGGCGATTTACCTGTTGTGGATTGGTCTGACGCGGAGCTTCGTCACCCTGATGCTGATGGCCTCCGGCCATCGTATCGGACCGGCGTTTCCACTGATGCTCTACTTCAACCAAATCGTCGGCTCCATGGTGAAGATCTATGTGGTGTTCCGGCTGGATCGGCAGTCCTGGACTCGGCAGAGCACCAAACTCAGCCATGACCACGGGGTATTCCAGGCCTGGTTCAACCGCTGGTCTACCTACGCGATGACGTTTTCAGCGGTCAGTGTGTTTCTGGCGCTGGTCGTCCACATGGTGTGAGGCCTGGCGGCTGAACCATCAGCCGCCGGTACTTCGGACAGGAATGATTCCCGACTAAGGAAGGACAAACAAATGGCGACTCCCAATTTGAATCTGGTTCATGAAAACGAGGCGCAGCGGCGCCATGCCCGGGTGCGGATGCCGGCCCGAATCATCGTCAGCGATGGCCAGGGTGGCCAGTTCGCCCTGGAGGTGAATGACCTGTCGGCCAGCGGTTTCAGCGTGGTCGATGTGAAGGGACAACTCAAGGTGGAGGGGCGTTATCAGGGCCGTCTGCTGTTCAACTTCGATGCCGTGGAATTTGTACTTAATGTGCAGTTTCAGGTTGCCAATTATATGACCGGTCAACAGCGCTTCGGCTGCGAATTTCATGATCTCGGTAGTCATGAGATCTCGACCCTGCGCTTACTGATCACCAAGTTTCTCGGTGGCGAAATCACGCAGGTGGCCGACGTACTGTCGACCATGAACCGTGAAAATTTCACCAAGCCCCGCAAGGCGCTGACCAGTGCGGGTCTCTCCGGCTGGCAGCGTATTCGTGCCGTAGTGGTGAGCCTGATCTCGCTGGCCGTGGGTCTGAGTGCCTTCGGTTACATCGCCTCGCAACTGTATCAGACCTATTTTGTCACCGTCGCCCGCAGCGCCATGGTGACCCAGCCCCAGCAAACGGTGCTGATGTCCCGGGATGGCACTGTCAGCTACCTGGTCAAGCCCGGTGATCGGTTGAGCAAGGGGGCGCCGTTGGCCAATGTCACCTCGTCACTGGCCAATCTGCTGCCGAGCATGATCACCAAGACCGGGATGGATGCCACCCAGCTGAAGAGCCTGCTGAGCGGGGAACTGAGCAGTATGGTGAACAGTCCCTGTGACTGCCAGGTGCAGAGTCTAGTGGTGGAAGAGGGGCAATTTGCCGACAAGGGGGCCGGTGTTGCCGTGCTGGTGCCGCAAGGCAGCAAACCTTTCGTCCAGGCTCGTTTTGATTATGGCGATGGCAACAAGGTGCTGGTCGGCGGCAAGGTCAGCCTGACCCTGCCGGGGCAGACCAAGAGCATGACCGGCGTCATCGAGCAGGTCAGTGTCGTGGGTGACCTGGGCACGGGCACGGCCCCGGTCGTGGGCGCGTTGCTTGCCACCATTCGTCCGCAGCACACGCTGGATGAGAAGTGGTTGCACAAGCCGGTTCAGGTGGCTCTGGGCGATCTGCATCTGCCCAGCTGGCTGGCGCGATAAGGGAGAGACATCATGTCCATGCAGGCAGGGAGAGCAATTGCACTATTGGCCGGGATTTTGGCCGGTTGCAGCGTCATGGATGTGGATCTGGCCCGTCAGCAACTGGCACAGGGTCAGACCCAGCAGGGGGAAGCCATGCTGACCGAGATGGCGACGCAGGGCTATCAGGAGGCTCGTTTTGCCAGCGCCGAATGGCAGGCGAAACAGGGCGATCCGGATGGTTTGTTGCAGGTCAAGGCGTGGTTGCAGCAGGAGATGGAACGCAGCGGTAGTTCACTGGCCGAATGGCGTTACCTGCAGTGGCTGGTTCCCGCCTCGGTCAGCATGCCGCAGTGGACCGGGGAAGCCGAGCAACGGCTGGCGGTTCGTCAGCAGAAGCTGGGGGATGCGTTTGCGCTGCAGGCCCGGCTGTATGCCTTGCACCCGGACCAATTGAATGCCGAGACGCTGCGCCCCGCCTTTGACGCGCTGGATCTGACGGACCCTATGAAGGCGGATCTCTGGTTGCAAGCCCAGTTGAGACTGCATGTCCTGCAACTGCCGTTGCAGGATGCGCGGCTGCAACTGGCCTGCGACCGTGCGGGCAGTCAGGGAGAACCCTTGCAGCATTGTCTGGCCGGGAAACTGGCGGCGTTACGCAACGGTGGCAGTCAGACCCTCGCGGATTGGCAGCAGCAGGTGCAGCAAGCCTATGAGGCTGGGCATCTGGCGGCGCCGTCCATCGGTGAGCTGATGGACTCCCTGGTGAGTTCAAAGCCCAATGGTCCGCAGATCCCGGCGGCGATTGAGCTGGGCAAGCTGGCCATGACGGATGCCGATGTGGCATTGCGGGTCTACGACCTGCAACTGGGGCAGCCCGGTGATGAGGCCGAGACTCAGGCCATGGAGCAGCGGCTGCAGCAGCTGGCGCATGACGGTCATCTGCTGGCCTATTCCCAACTCGGGCGTTTGTACCTCAACTCGCCACGCCGGGTGATTGATATTCCCAAAGCCAAAGCCTATCTGGAGCAGGGTGCCAGCACACCGGAGGGCGCTTACTGGCTGGCCCAGATCTATCTGAGTGGCCAGCTCGGCGAGGCGACCCCCGACCATGTGCAGCGGGGTGTTGC
Source organism: Aeromonadaceae bacterium (assembly GCA_963677375.2). Taxonomy (GTDB): domain Bacteria; phylum Pseudomonadota; class Gammaproteobacteria; order Enterobacterales; family Aeromonadaceae; genus Pseudaeromonas. Next base: position 196,288 of record CAXXIF010000011.1, on the reverse strand, counting down.
CCTGATGGTGAGTGCGGCACGGGGAGGGCACCGCAAGGCTGATGCCTACCTGGCCGAGTTGTTTGGCGAGGGCGAGGGTGTGATTCGCAACCCCGTCTATGCCTATGTCTTCAGCGAACTGGCGCTGACGCGTTCTGATTCCAATAAGTTGACCCGATTGAAGCAGTCCCTGGCCTTGAGCCCGTCACAACAGGCGCAGGCCGACCAACTCTTGCGGCAGGAGCTGCGGAGCCGGGACACCGGAATCACAGTCGAGCTGGCTGGCCCACAAACCAGCAGCGATACCGTCCGTCGGGATGAGGAGCAAGGATGAAACTACGTCTGTTAGCCCTGAGTGTCGCAGTCTGGGCCGGAATGGCCCAGGCCCAGTGGCAACCCATATTACGGCTGAGTGCCGATTCACTGCAGAGTGATGATACCCATCCGGGTTCGGGGCGTGATGCCTATTACCTGGAGGGGCAACTGCGTTGGGATGGTCAGCTGACCGAGCAACAGAGTGCCCACATGGACGTTCGGGGCTTCCTCTCCGACAAGGAGTTGGATCTGCGGGATGAAGAGGTGGGGCGGACGGCCAGCAGCCAGACGGACCGCTATCTGGCGTTGCGCCAGCTGTGGTGGCGTTATCAACCCCTCGGCCTGACCCCCTTTCCGGGCGAGTCGATGACCGTCGGTTTGCAGCGCCAGCAGAGTGAGGATGGCAACTGGTGGGATGGCGATATCGAGTCTTTGAGCTGGCGTCTGGACACCACCACTACCCACGCCATGGTGAGCGTTGGGGAACGCTTCGATACCTATCGCAGCGGTAACAACCAGCTGGATGCCTATGACGACAACAAACTGCGCTTGTTCGGCGAGGTGAGTCAAGACTGGCGCCCCTATCAGGTGCTGACCGGACGTTTCATGTATGCCACCCAGAATGGGCAGCAGGCCTCGGATTTCAGTACCGGTGATCCGCAAGGGGTCAATGGTGACTGGCTCTGGCTGGGGCTGGGGACTGCCTCCGAATGGTTTGTTCGCCGCCAGGAGAACCAGCCGTTGGCGTACCACTTCGAGTGGACCTGGCTGCAGGGGCAGTCCGATTTTCTACCCACCTCGGGGAGTGGCTCCCGCTCCTATGACATTCAGGCCTGGTCCCTGGACAGTGGCGTGCGCTACGACTTCAAGCTGCCGCAACGTCTGGCGGTGGGGCTGCAATATGCCTATGGCAGCGGCGGGGCGGATGCGGATAGCTCGAATATGTTTGTGCAGACCGGATTGAACAGCAATCGTCAGCACTTCCTCGGCAATCGCCAGTACCTGAGCCGGTTTAACGATGTGTTACGGGCCGACCTTGGCAACCTGCAGCAGTGGTCGCTGTTCTCGGCCATGGAACCGCTGACGGATGTGGAGATGGGGATGGCCTGGTCCTGGTATCAACGCAATGACACCAGTTTGCCGGTCTACAGCGCCGGTCGTGCCCTGCCGGTAGAGGCCGGTGGCAGTTCCAATCTGGGACAGGGGGTCGATCTGGTGGCGTCCTGGTATTTCCATTCCGTGCTGGATAACCCGCAAGAGGGCCGTTTACGTCTGCGCGGGTCCGGATTTGACAGTGGTAGTGCCTTCATCGAGCACAGCGGCTGGGATCAGCGCTGGGTGCTGGATGTGATGCTCAACTTTTAGCGCAGGAGTCCAGGGATGACATTCACCAGAATATGGACAGGATTTATCAGTGCGCTGGCGCTGCTGGGCAGCGTTTCCGCCACCGAGCTCCCCTATCAGATCAGCGTGGGAACCGAAGGACATAGTGAACCTGTGACGGTGCCGGATATTTCCGGGTATACCGAGGCCGCCATCCAGCACAAGCTGGCCCCCTGGCTGACCCGTCAGGGTCACGCCAATGAAGAGCGGATGAGTACCAGCGTCGAGACCCGCAAGTTCTTTCTGGGGGGGCGTCTGAGCATGTGGGGCGAACGGCAGGGCCGTTTCCCCCGGGTGTTGTTTGTTCGCGGCGGCCTGATGCGCTTGTCGGATCTGGCCGCTGCCTTTCCGCAGGATATTCAGCGTCAGCCGGATCACAGCTATCACCTGCGTCTGCCCCTGATCATTGCCGCCGATGGGGCTCTGTTGATTGGCCCCGGGGAAACCCTGCGCATGATCGAGGAGCGCGGGGCCTTTCTGGTCAATGCCGGGAACTGTTTTGTATTGCGGAGTGGTCTGCTGGGTTGGCGGGAAGAGGGAAACCAGCCGGCACTGTTCAGCGGTGACAAGCACAAGTTCCGCCCCTTCTATACCGCTTGGAGTGGCTCCGAGACCTATATGTTCGGCAGCGAGATCGCCCATCTGGGATCGGCCACCTCCAAGGCTTATGGCTTCTCTTTATCTGCCTTCAGTAAGGATGACGAGGTCTATGCCCCCAAGGGGATGAACCTGGCGAAGCGCCCCACCGGCTGGCTGGTGGAGAATCATGTCTATGACATGTTCTACGGGTTCTACTCCTACGAAGCCGACGATGTGGTGATTTTGCGCAATCGCTACGTGGACAACTACTACTACGGCATCGATCCCCATGACAGATCCCGGCGTCTCATCATCGCCGAAAACCGGGTCTGGGGGACCAAGGTCCGGCACGGCATCATAGGCTCCCGGGAGGTGGATGACAGCTTCATCTTCCGCAACGTCAGCTTCAACAACCACCTCTCCGGCATCATGCTCGACCGCCTGAGCAACCGGAACCTGGTGGCCTACAACGTCACCTATGGCAACGGCAGCGATGGCATCGCCATGTATGAAAGCCACAACAACCTGCTGTATGCCAACCAGGTGTTTGAAAATGCCCATCATGGCATCCGCTTCCGCAACAGCCGGGACATCCGCATGGTGGACAACCTGATCCTGAAGAATGGCCGCTATGGCGTCTATGGCCATATCAAGGATCTCTCCTACCAGACCTACCGGGACTTCAAGCTCGACCCTTACGAGGCTCGCTCCTCAGCCCAGTTACGGGGGGGGTTGATCGGCCTGAACAAGAGCGGTGCCGTGTTTGTCGATGACACAGAGCGACTGCAGCTGAGCAACCTGAGGCTGGAAGAGAATGGCGGCACCATGCCCTTGCGCGGTGATCTGCGCTCCCAGGCTGCCGAGATCCTGCTGGCGCTGCAACAGAGCAATGCCCAGGTGCAGTTAACCCAGGCCCCAGCGGCCCTACCGTGAGGAGACGACCATGCGAAGCCTGTTGCTGATCCTCATATTCGGGTTCCCCGGCTGGGCGGGTGCGCAATCCGTGGTGAACTACCAGTTACAGATTGCCACGCCTGTCAGCGCGAACCTGGAGCCGAAATTGCCCGACTTGTCGGGCTATACCGAGAGCGCCATCCGCCAGCAACTGGCCCAGTGGCACGATAAACCGGGCCAGATCAGCGAGGAACGGCTCATCGGCAAGGTCGAGACGCGCAAGTTTTTCAGCTCCGGGCGCATCATCGAATGGTCCCGGCGGCAGGGGCAGTTCCCGCGCATCATCATGCTGCGCAATGGATTGGTGACCCTGCCCCAGCTGGCCAAGGCGCTTCCCGCTTCTGTGGTCAAACTGGGGCCCCACCGTTATCTGGCGCGGTTGCCGATGGCCATAGGTCTGCACGCGGCGCTGCTGGTCGAACGGGGGGAGAGTCTGTTGCTCTCCGAAGATCGAGGCTCCTTCCTGATCAATGCCGGTCACTTCTATCTGCTGCATGGCGAGCTGTTGGGCTGGCGTGAACAGAGCCATGGCCCGGCACTCTATACCGGCGACAAGAGCCATATTCGCCCCTTCTATACCGCCTGGAGTGATTCCCGTACCTATATGTATGGTTCCACCATTGCCCATCTGGGGGCATCCAGCTCCAAGGCCTATGGCGTCACCCTCTCCAGCTATACCGAGGCCGACGAGCTGTTTGCCCCGTTAGGGGTGCCTCGGGACAAGCATCCCCAAGGCTGGTTCATCGGTAACCGTTTTGAGGATCTCTTCTACGGCTTCTACTGCTACGAGGCCAATGATGTGGTGATCATCCGCAATGAGTACGCCAACAACATCTACTACGGCATCGACCCCCATGACCGTTCCAAGCGGCTGATCATCGCCGAAAACCAGGTGTGGGGCAGCAAGACTCGTCACGGCATCATCATCTCCCGGGAGGTGGATGACAGCTTCATCTTCCGCAACCTGGTTCATGACAATCGCAAGTCGGGAATCATGCTCGACCGCTTGAGCAACCATAACGTGGTCGCCCAGAACGTCAGCTACAGCAATGGTGGCGACGGTATCGTGCTGTACGAGAGCCATGACAACCTGTTGTGGGCCAATCAGGTCTATCAAAACCAGCACCATGGCATCCGGTTCCGCAACAGCCGCGATGTCCGCATGCTGGACAACCTGGTGGTGGATAACGGCCGTTATGGCATCTATGGCCATCTGCGGGATCTGCGGGACGATGGTCGGGATACCAAGCTGGACCCTTATGAGCAGCGGGCCTCCGCCATGATCCAGGGCGGGCTCATCAGCCAGAACCAGAGTGGCGCCATCTTTGTCGATCAACCCGAATACTTCCGCATGCAGGACCTGCTGTTTCAGGAGCCGACGCTGCGGGCAAGCAAACCGTCATTGAATGGCGCCTTGGCTCAGTACCAACCCCAGATACTGCGCGCCCTGCGCCAGCACGGGGTTCAAGTCTCGCTGCAGTCCGCAGCGGTCGCCCAGGGAGGGCACTGATATGGTCTTTTCATCGACATTTTTCCTGCTGGTGTTTTTACCGCTGTTTCTGGCGATCTATTACCTGACGCCGTTCCGCGGCCGTTCGCTGGTGATCTTGCTGGGCAGTTATGCTTTTTACGCCTGGTGGCGGGTCGATTTTCTCGGTCTGTTCATCGCGGCGACGCTGTGGAACTACTGGATCGGTATCCGGCTGGAGTCGGCATTGGCCACGCCGAAGGCCAAACGCTGGCTGGCACTGGGGATCTGCGTCGATTTGTCCGTGCTGGGCTACTTCAAATATGCCGATTTTGGTATCGGTTCGCTGAATGGCCTGCTCACCTCCCTGGGCGGTGAGCCCCTGCCGTTGCTGCATCTGCTGTTGCCCATCGGCATCTCCTTCTATGTCTTTGAATCGATCAGCTATCTGGTGGATGTCTATCGCAAGGAGATACCGGCTACCCGCCGCCTGGATGACTTCGCCGCCTTCCTGGCGCTCTATCCTCACCTGATCGCCGGGCCTGTGATCCGTTTCCGCGATCTGGCGGCCCAATTTGCCTATCGCGAACACACGCCCAAGCTGTTTGCCACCGGGGTCGCCCGCTTCATGCAGGGCTTCATCAAGAAGGTGGTGATCGCCGATTCGGTAGCCACCATAGCCGATGCGGCGTTCGGATTGGCCGATCCCACCTTTGCCGACTCCTGGCTCGGTGCTTTGGCCTACACCATACAGCTCTACTTCGACTTCTCCGGTTACAGCGACATGGCGATTGGCTTGGGGATGATGATTGGCTTCCGGTTGAACGAAAACTTCAATCACCCCTACATCAGCCAGAGCATCACTGAATTCTGGCGGCGCTGGCATATCAGCCTGTCGACCTGGCTGCGGGACTACCTCTACATCCCGCTGGGGGGCAGTCGGGGTGGTGCCTGGATGACCTATCGCAACCTGTTGCTGACCATGCTGCTCGGCGGTCTGTGGCACGGAGCCAACTGGACCTTTGTGTTGTGGGGGGGCTGGCATGGCCTTTGGCTCGCCATCGAACGGGCGCTGGGCTGGGGCAAGCATGCCCACTTCCAGCCCCTGAGCTGGCTGTTCACCCTGCTGCTGGTGATGGTGGGCTGGGTGCTGTTCCGGGCGCATAGCGTGGGCGAAGCCTTCGTGATGTACGAGGCCATGTTCTCCTGGCCCAGCCTGGTGCTGAGCCCGGACCTGAGTCTTTCCATCAGCCGGATGTCACTGGCGTTGCTGGCTATCGGCATAGTGGTGGTGCTGTGGAGCCTGTTGCCCAACCGGATTCCGTCGCTGCTGCGTCAGGCGGTGTTGCGTCATGCCATGGCATTGCAGCTGGCGGTGCAGGTGCCGCTGTTCGCCCTGGCGCTGGTGAAGCTGGTGGCATCCAGCTACTCCCCCTTCCTCTACTTCCAATTTTGAGGTGCTGACCATGAGAAAGCAGATCCGCTACATCAATGGGGGCCTTTGGTTGGTGCTGATGGTACCGCTGGCCCTGCTCTCCTGGCGTGAGCTCAGTTGGCCCGCCGATAGCGGCCGCGCCTGGATCAATGGCCGCAATGCCCGGCAGATTGAGGCGCTGTACGACGAGAAGTTCGTGATGAAGGATTGGGCCACCAATGCCTGGGCGGCCTTCGACTATCGGGTGTTCAACGAAGGGCGTACGGGGGTCGTTGTCGGCAAGCAGGGCTGGCTGTTCAGCAAGGAGGAGTTTGTCTGGTCGGCTGCTGAGGCGGCCCATCTGCAGGCCTCTCTGGACGAGATAGCCTCGGTGGCCCGCCAGTTTTCCAAGGCTCAGATCCAGCTGCTGCCGGTGCTGCTGCCTGCCAAGAGCGAGATCTACAGCGACCAGCTCGGACAGGAGAATGCGCAACTGCAGGCCCGGTTGTATGAACAGGCGTTGAGCGGACTGGCCCAGCGGGGGGTTCGCGTCACCGATCTGCGTCCGCTGCTGTGGCGTGCCGCCAAGCAGCAGGATGTGTTTTTGAAGACGGATACCCACTGGACCCCATTCGGCGCGAGTCAGGTTGCCCTGTGGGCGGCGCAGCAGTTGGGCGGGCAGGGGGATAGCCACCGTTTCAGCACCAAATCGGGAGAGGCCAAACTCTATCGCGGTGACCTGCTCAACTACATTCCGCTGGCACCTCATTTCGAGGACTGGGGACCGGAGGCCGATCTGCTGGTCACCCCGGTCACCTTGGATAACGGCGGCGGGGACGATCTGCTGGCCGAGACGCCTGCCATCAGCCGTCTGCTGGTCGGTACCAGTTATAGCGCCAACGAGTCCTGGAACTTCGCCGGGGCCATTAAACAGGCCAGTGGTCAGGACCTGGTCAACTATGCCGAAGCCGGCAAGGGACCATTCCTGCCGATGCGCACCTGGCTGGCGGATAACCCGCTGGCGAGCACCGACATCCGCCAGGTGATCTGGGAAATCCCGGTTCGCTACCTGGTTCAACCGCTTCCCACCCCCGCCTCATGAGGCCCGGGTCCCTCGACGATTGCAACGCAACTGGTTCCACTCAAGGAGTAATGACAATGAAAAAATGGATGATGAGTGCCGCGATGAGTGTCGCGCTGTTACTGACGACCCAGGTGCAAGCTGGCGATGCCGCCCTGTATGGTGCGATTGCTCCAGCGAATGCCGGGTTCTTCCGGGTCATGAATGCCGACTCAGCCCCCCTGTCGGTGGAGTTCAATGGAAAGCCCTTCACCCTGGCTGGAGGCAATTGCAGCCCCTATGCGTTCGCGGTGGAGGGGGATTACACCCTGAAGCTCAACGGTCAGTCGCTGCCGATAAAGTTGAGCAAGGGCTCCCAACAGACGCTGTTGTGGCAGGCCGGCAAGGCGACGCCGATCAGCGAGCAACCGTTCAAGGACAAGGCCAAGGCGCGACTGGCGCTGTATAACCTGGCGGCCGATCCCCTGTCGCTGCAAACCGCCGCCGGTCAGTCCATTCTGGGGCCGGTTAACCCGGCGGCGTTTGCCAGCCGGGATGTGAATGCGGTGAAGATGCCGTTCAGTGTCGGCAAAGGGGGGCAAGTGCTGGCCAGTACCGCCCCGGTAGTGCTCAAACGGGGTCAGGTGACCAGCCTGTTTGTGCTCTCTGCGGGCGGCCAGACCAAGGTCAGCGTCGTGGAGACCCCGCAATGAGCAGCCTGATCCCGTTACCGGCGCTCCGGTATTCGGTGCTGGGGGCCCTGCTGGCGACTGCAAGCGCTGTGGCTGCTCCTGAGCCAGTCGCCGCGACCCCGGTCTATAACGCCGAACCCTGCTGCCAGCTCTGCCCGGCGGCGCTGGATCAGAGCAACTACAAGGGGGGGGAGCTGGAATCCATGTGGCCCGTGGTCGAGGGCAAGGATGGCTGGTTGTTCCGTGCTCGCAGCGACTTTGCCACCGAGTTCGGCCCCAAGCCGGCCGTGATGGCGATGCTGAAGCAGTTTGTCGAGGCACTGGATCGCCGGGGTGCCCGCCTGATGATGATCTACACCCCGAGTCGCGGCTTGATGGAGCTGGATAAGAGCCTGACGCCCTTTGACCACCAGTTGGCGCTGAAGAACTACCGCCAGACTCTGGCCGATTACCGCAAGATGGGGGTTATCACGCCGGCATTGGATCAGTTGATCGGTCATATGCCGGAGGATTACTACTTCAAGCGGGATATTCACTGGACACCGGCGGGTTCGAAGGCAACGGCGAATATGGTGGCGCAGCTGATCAAGCAGGAGCCTTTTTACTCCCAGCTTCCCGATAAGCAGTACAGCACTCAGGTCAGCGGCTATTCGCCGATTGACGGCTCCATGCACCGGGCGGCTATCAAGCTCTGTCAGCAGGGCTATCCGATGCAGTACTGGAAGGAGTATCAGACCACAGAGTCTGCCGGGGCCGACGATCTGCTGGCCGAGGAGGCCAATCCGCAACTGGTGATTCTGGGGACCAGCTTCACCGCGCTGCCGAAGTTTAACTTTGACGGTTTTCTGCGCCAGGCATTGGGCAAGGATGTGATGAACGTGGCCATGACCGGCGGTGAAGATCGCGGGGCCTGGCTGGAGTATCTCCCCTCCGATAATTTTCAGAAGAGCCCTCCAAAGCTGATCGTTTGGGAGACCCCCTCCCACTACAGCCTCTCGGACAAGTCGCTGTTTCGTCAGCTGATCCCGCTGGTGGATAACGGCTGCGCCAACAGCAAACCTCTGCTGACCGCCAAGCAGGAGATCCAGCCCGCTGCGGGTCAGAACGAGCTGGTGTTCAGTACGGATCTGCTCAAGGAGAAGGCGGGCACGCTGGTGATGGACATGACGGTCAGTGATCCGACGGTCCATGAGCTGGAGGTCACCGCCTGGTACGGCAATGGCACCTCCGAAGAGTTCAAGGTGAAACAGAACTCCCGGGCCAATACCGGCGGCCGTTTCGTGTTCCTGCTGGCGCAGGACGAATCCCGTCGTGATCAGTCCTTCATTTCGCTGGACCTGAACCAGGTGGCATCGACCCAGGGTAAGGTGTCCATCGAGACCAAAGTGTGTCATCAGGCCGACTCGGTTGGCCTGCAAACCGCGAGGAGATAACCGATGAAACGCTGGATGTGGTTTTTTATATGGAGCTGGATGGGCGTCACCGCGGCTCAGGCTGCCAGCCTGTCGGCACCGAGCGGATTTTATAATCCGGACCTGCGACTGAGTTCATCGGCGAACGCAGTGGCGTGTCCGCCGGTCAGTGTCTATCAGGGCTCCCTGACTTTTCCGAGTAAATACGAGGGATCTGGACCCGCGCGCGACACCATCAATCCCAACTCTAAGCGCGAGTTTGAGCGGCTGACCAAGCCGATGAGTGACTTGCAGCAACTGTCGGCCAGCCTGAGTGACCGCCTGTTCAAGGGCAAGGGCAGTAGTGGTGATCTGCAATGTCTGTTGGGGCATTGGCGGGGTTGGGCACAGCAACATGCGCTGGCGGATGAGACCCAGAGCCCGGTTGGGCGCGCCGTGCGCAAGTGGACTCTCGGCGCCGTGGCGGTGAACTACTTGAAGCTGCAGTTGAATCTGAAGACGCAAATTCCCGCCGCCGATCGGCAGTTGATTGAGAGCTGGATTGCCGAATTGGCGGTTCGTGTGCAGAAGGACTACAGCTACCGCACCCTGGCCAAGGCCAATAACCATGACTACTGGGCCGCCTGGAGCGTGATGGCCAGCGCCGTCGTGTTGCAGCGTCAGGACCTGTTCGACTGGTCTTACGGCATCTACCAGATCGCCATGGCGCAGATTACCCCGGACGGTTTTTTGCCGAATGAACTCAGGCGCAAGACCCGGGCCGCGCCTTATCACAACTTTGCCCTGCAGCCGCTGGTGGCACTGGCCGTCTTTGCTCAGGCCAATCAGCAGCAACCGCTGGCGCTGGAGCAGCATGCCCTCAGCCGTCTGGTGGCCAGTGTGCTGACCAGCATCGATAACCCGGCGGCCATCGAAAAGGCGGCCGGTTCCCCGCAGGTCAATGAAGATCTGCGCAAGGAGAGTCGCCTCTCCTGGATGGCTCCCTATGCCTCTATCTCTCCTGATGACCATCAGCTGTCGCTGATCAAGCGGTTGATGCCCTTGAAGACCAGCCGTCTCGGTGGTGATCAGACCTATCTCTATCTTCGTGACCAGCCGGGGCTTTATTCCGGCAATCACCTGACCCAATAACCAGGCACAAGGAGTGTTCCCATGATTCCAGTCATTCTTTCCGGTGGCAGTGGCTCTCGCCTCTGGCCCCTATCCCGCAAGCAACACCCGAAGCAGTTCCTCAATCTGCTGGGTGATCACACCCTGCTGCAACAGACGGTGTTGCGCTTGCCGGAAAAGCCGTTTGGCAAACCCTTTCTGGTCTGCAACCACCTGCACCGCTTCGTGGTTCGGGAGCAGTTGCAGGAGATCAAGCGGGAGCCTTGCAACGTGTTGCTGGAACCCTTCGGACGCAACACAGCCCCCGCCGTCACCCTGGCCGCCATGCTGATCCAGGAAGAGGAAACGGTCGATGATCTGATGTTGGTCCTGCCGGCGGACCATGTGATCCGCGATGTGCCAGCCTTTCATGCCGCACTGGAGCGGGCGCGAGTCGAGGCGGAGAAGGGCAAGCTGGTACTGTTCGGTATCGTGCCCACAGCGCCGGAGACCGGTTATGGCTATGTGAAGAGTTCCCAAGTCAACGGGCTGGAGGCGGTGCCGGTGGAGCGCTTCGTCGAGAAACCGGATCAGCAGACGGCGATTAGCTTTTTGGCCAGCGGGGATTACTTCTGGAACAGCGGCATGTTCATGTTCAAGGCCAGTCGCTTTCTGGAGGAGGTGAAGGCGCTGCAACCGGATATCTATGACACCTGCCTGCTGTCGCTGGAGCGCAAATATCGGGATCTGGATTTTTGGCGCCTGGATGCCGACAGTTTTGCCTTCTGCCCGGATGACTCCATCGATTACGCCATCATGGAGCGGACTCAGGATGCCGTGCTGGTGCCGTTGCAGGCGGGCTGGAGTGACGTCGGCAGCTGGTCGGCGCTGTGGGAAGAGCAGGAAAAAGATGAACAGAATAACTTCCTCAAGGGCAACGTGGAGATCCAGCACAGCGAGAATTGCTATGTCCACACCACCCATCGCATGGTCAGCCTGATCGGTATGACGAATGCCGTGGTCATCGAGACCAAGGATGCGGTGCTGGTGGCGGATCGGGACATGGTCCAGGACGTGAAGAATGTGGTGAAGAAGCTGGAGCAGGCCGGACGGCAGGAAGCCCAGCATCATCGCGAAGTGTATCGACCCTGGGGCAGCTATGACGCCATCGACCAGGGCCAGCGTTTCGGCGTCAAGCACATCACGGTGCAGCCGGGGCAGAGCCTGTCACTGCATCGCCACCTGCATCGCGCCGAACATTGGGTGGTGGTGCATGGGGTGGGCGAGGTGACCATTGGCGAGCAGACCTTCCTGATGACGGAAAACCAGTCCACCTACATTCCCCAGGGTGAATTTCACCGCCTGGCCAATCCCGGCAAGGTGCCGTTGGAAATCATCGAAGTGCAAACCGGAACCTTCCTCGGTGACGAGGATATCGAACGGGTGGCCGACGTGTACGGCCGCGTCGACCCCCACGATCCCTTGCCCGCCAGCAACCTGCTGATGGCCTCCGGGGTTCGCATCCTACCGGCTAACTAAACGACGCATCACAAGAGGGAACTGACGATGGAACAACTGAGCTGCTTCAAGGCCTACGACATTCGTGGTCGGTTGGGTGATGAATTGAATGAGGAGATCGCCTACCGGATTGGTCGCGCGTTTGCCTGCTATCTGGGTGCCAAACGGGTGGTGATCGGGGGCGATGTGCGCCTGTCGACACCAGCCCTGAAACAGGCGCTGGCCCGGGGGTTGATGGATGCCGGGGCCGATGTCATCGATCTGGGGCTGACCGGTACCGAAGAGATCTACTTCGCGACCTGGCATCTGGGCGTCGATGGCGGTATCGAGGTGACGGCCTCCCACAATCCGGCGGACTACAACGGTCTGAAACTGGTTCGGGAGGGGAGCAAACCCATCAGTGGCGATACCGGCCTGAATGAGATCAAGCGGATGGCGGAAAGCCGGGAGTATGGTCCCGAAGCCAAGATGCCGGGTCATTATCTGCAGCAGAGTGTGGAGGAAGCCTACATAGCCCACCTGCTGACCTATCTGGATCTAGCCCAGCTGAAGCCCCTCAAGCTGGTCACCAATGTGGGCAACGGGGCGGCTGGTCATGTGATCGATGCGCTGGAGAAGCGCTTCAAACAACTCGGGGTGCCGGTCAGTTTCATCAAGCTGCATCACGAACCGGATGGTCATTTTCCCCATGGCATTCCCAACCCCTTGTTGCCCGAGTGTCGCGAAGACACCACGGCCGCGGTGAAGGCCTATGGGGCCGACATGGGTATTGCCTGGGATGGTGATTTCGATCGCTGCTTCCTGTTTGACGAGAAGGGGGCCTTCATCGAGGGCTACTACATAGTCGGACTGCTGGCTGAATCCTTCCTGGTCAAGCAACCGGGCAGTCGCATCATTCATGATCCGCGGCTGGTGTGGAATACCCAGAGCATAGTCACGCAGAGTGGTGGTGTGGCGGTGCAATCCAAGACCGGTCATGCCTTCATCAAGGAGCGGATGCGCTCCGAAGACGCCCTGTACGGCGGCGAGATGAGTGCTCATCACTATTTCCGTGATTTTGCCTATTGCGACAGCGGCATGATCCCCTGGCTGTTAGTCATCGAGTTGCTGTCGCGCCGTCGTCAGCCCCTTTCCTCGTTGGTGGCGGAGCGCATTGCGGCTTACCCCTCCTCGGGGGAAATCAACAGCGTGTTGCCCGATCCCCAGCGCGCCATCGACCGGGTGCTGGCCCATTACCAACCCCATGCCACGCTGATTGACCATACCGATGGCATCAGCCTGGAATTTGACGCCTGGCGCTTCAACCTGCGCAGCTCGAATACCGAGCCCGTGGTGCGCTTGAATGTTGAATCCCGGGCCGATATTCACTTGATGGATCACAAGACCCATGAAGTGCTGACCCTGTTACGTCAGGAGGGATAACCATGTTGTCACTATCACCACTCGCGACCAAACCAGCTGCCGCCACGGCAGAGAATATACTCCCGGAGCTGATGCCCGGCCTGTCGGCGCAGCAGTTGCAACGGCCGATGAAGCTGCAAAACAGTATGCAACCTTACGCTTGGGGCACCACCGATGTTCTGCCCTGGTTGCTGGGCGTTGCCAACCCTTCCGGCCAGCCGCAGGCCGAAATCTGGGTCGGCGCCCACCCTAAGGCTCCCTCCTGGGTGACGCTGCCCACCGGCAGTGTGCCGCTGGATCGGGTGATTCAGGCGGCGCCCCAATTGTTGCTGGGCAAGTCTGTGGTGGCGCATTTTGGCCACGAGTTGCCATTTTTGTTCAAGATCCTCTCGGCCGGGTCGCCGTTATCAATCCAGGTGCACCCCAACAAGCAGCAGGCACAACTGGGTTTCCTGCGTGAAGAGCTGGCGGGTATTCCACTGGCGGCCGGGTATCGCAACTACAAGGACCCAAACCACAAGCCGGAGCTGATTTCGGCCCTGACGCCGTTTGCCGCCATGGTGGGCTTCCGGCCGATCAGCGAGATGATTAATTTGCTGCAACTGCTGGGGGTCAAGTTGTTCAGCAACTGGGTCTGCGAGCTGGAAGCTAAGGGGGTGGAGGCACTGGAGCCCTTCTATCAATGGATGCTGGAGTTACCGGCGGATGAGGTGCGCCGCACGTTGGCTGCCGCTATGCCGAGCATCAAGTACCACAAACATCCAGCCATGCTGGAGATGGCGCGTCTGGCGCGGGCCTATCCGGGGGATAGCGGCGCTTTTGCTCCCCTGTTGCTGAATCTGGTCTATCTCAATCCGGGGGAGTCCCTGTTCCTGCCGGCGCGAACACCCCACGCCTATCTGCGCGGAACCGGTGTCGAGGTGATGGCCTGTTCCGATAACGTGCTGCGGGCCGGGCTGACCGACAAACACATGGATAAGCCGGAGCTGCTGGCAACCGTCGAGTTCACCATCATGTACCCGGAAGTCTTGCGGCCTGAGTTCGTCGACATCGAGCAGGTGATCCCGGTGCCGGTGGCGGATTTCCGCCTCAGCTTCCTGCGGCCCGATGGGCACAATCCCTTCCGCGTCGGCGGTCAGAGCGAAGTTGAGCTGCTGTATGGGTTGCGCGGGCAGATGACCCTGACGGCGGCCGATGGCGAGAGCTGGTCCCTGGGGCCCGCGGATGCCCTGCTGATACCGGCCAGCAGCGATGGGTATACCCTGAGCGGGAAAGGCAAACTGGCCTGGGCACGGGTCAACCAGTAATGGGGTGTTGGGTCCTGGCTCATAAAAAGCAGGCCACTTTGTGCGATGAGGAAATGGCACTTTAGGGCTAAAAAATCAGGAATGGGGCTGAACACAGACCCGCCGTGAATACCTCCCTGTAGGCTCGACGGCGGCATCCCTGCCGCCAACGGTCAGCTGATCATCCCCATTCCTTCATTATTTCAGCAGCACTAGAGTGACACAGCACCTAGAAAAACGGCTCCCGAGGGAGCCGTTTTTGTCCGGGAGTCAGACAGGGACGCTTAGAGTTGGACCTCGTGGGCGGTGGCACTGATCTTGTGGATGGCCAAGTCTGCGCCTTCGTGTTCCTCTTCCTGGCTCAGGCGCAGGCCTACGATCTGACGCATGGCGCCATAGATCACCAGAGCTCCGATCACCGCAATGGCGACGCCCATCAGAGTGCCAATCAGCTGGCTCATGAAGCTGACGCCACCCATGCCACCCAGAGTCTCGCTGCCGAAAATGCCAGCGGCGATCCCGCCCCAGGCACCACACAGGCCGTGCAGCGGCCAGACACCGAGCACGTCGTCGATCTTGGGTTTGCGCTGCAGCCAGGTGAACACCAGGATGAAGATGGCGCTGGCGATGCCGCCGACCACCAGGGCACCGACCGGGTGCATCAGATCGGAACCGGCACAGACGGCGACCAGACCAGCCAGCGGGCCGTTGTGGATGAAGCCGGGATCATTCTTGCCCAGCAGCAGGGCGATGAGGGTGCCGCCGACCATGGCCATCAAGGAATTGACCGCGACCAGACCACTGATGGCGGAGAGCTTCTGTGCGGACATAACGTTGAAGCCAAACCAGCCGACAATCAGGATCCAGGCACCCAGCGCCAGCATGGGAATGTTGGAGGGGGCAAAGCCGACGGTCTGGCCATTACGTACCCGACCCCGACGGGTGCCAAGCAGGATCACGGCGACGAGGCCGATCCAGCCGCCGACCGCATGGACGACCACAGAGCCAGCAAAGTCATGGAATTGGGCTCCGAACTGGCCTTGTAACCACTCCTGCACGCCAAAACGGCCGTTCCAGGCGATCCCTTCAAACAGCGGATAAACCAGACCGACAATCAGGAAGGAGCAGGTGAGCATGGGATAGAAGCGTGCCCGCTCGGCAATACCACCACTGACGATGGCCGGAATGGCCGCAGCAAAGGTCAGCAGGAAGAAAAACTTGGTCAGGTCGAAACCGTGGTTGGTCACTAGCGTATGGGCACCGCCCATGAAGCTCTGGCCATAGGCCAGAAAGTAGCCGAAGAAGAAGTAGGCCAGGGTTGAGACGGCGAAATCTGTGATGATTTTGACCAGGGCATTGACCTGGTTTTTACCGCGGACGGTACCGAGTTCCAGAAACGCAAAACCGGCGTGCATCGCCAGCACCATGATGGCGCCCAGCAAAATAAACAGGGTATCCGAGCTGGTAACCAGTGTTGCCACTGCGTTGTTTACATCCATTACAACTGACCTCCATCGCTACAAAATGGCGCAACCAACATCCTGGGTTCGCCTCGTTCTGATTGTTTTGGCTTGCATTAAGCACATTTATCGCGCAATCGAACCAACTGGGGGAGTTCTTCTGGTGCGCGGCCAGTGCTTATACACAAATTGTACCAACTCGCCAGCACGCGGAGCGACATGGTTATAACCTTATGATGATGAAGGATAAATTGAATCATGAAGCCATGGGGTTGCCGTGGATTCCCTGATGGGGCTTGGCACTAAAATAGTGCATCGAAATAGTGCAAAGCACCAATAACAGGAGTGTGAGTCCTGCCGATCGTGTCGGCAGGACTATCTGACCTAGTTGCGGAATGTCGTGGCATCGAAGGTGGCTTTGAGGGCCTGCTGATAGCTGGCAGGGTCAAAGCCCGGCTCTTTGCCGAGGAGAGGATGCAGCAGCGGTTGTGGTAGATCCGGCATGAACTGGCGGTCGCCGAGCAGAGCCCGGGTCACTTGTCCGGCCTGGAACAGCTGGCGTACGTTCTTATATTGCTCGTTCAATGGCCCGCTACCGGTCCGGCTGAACGCCATGAAGGGGATGCGGAAGGTCATCTCGGTTTTGGCATGGGGAGGCAAAACCCGGGTTCCGGCACTCATCAGATAGGGTTGGTGGTCACCAAAGGCCAATAGCAGGTAATGCTTTCCGCTGGCATCCAGACCGTTGAGCAGCGTTTGCAGGGATGCCATGGCATCGACCACGCCGGTGTAATAGGTATTCAGGGTCTGCCGATCGCTCTCACTCAGTCCCGGACAGGCGGCGTCCAGCTCTTGCTGGCTGTAACGGTTCTGGTTGAAGGGGCCATGCCCCTGCATCGTCACGGCATAGATCAATTGCGGAGCCGAGTCGGCATTGGCCTGGGTCAGTATGTGTTGCACAAGCGTCCGGTCGCTGGTGTAAAAGCCCTTATGATCCAGCGCGTTGAACTCGTCCTCGAAGTGACGATGTTGATAGCCCAAGGCCGGAATGGCCTTGTCCCGACCCCAAAAATTTTGCTTGTAGGGGTGGAAGAAGTGGGTGCTGTACCCTAATTCGTCGGCCGTACGGGCCAGACCAGCCGCCTGCTTGGCCAGATAGTAGTAGGGCACAATCCCCTGTTTGACCAGACCGACCGGCAGCCCGGTATTCATCTCGAACTCGGCCAGCACCGTCATGCCGCCCGTGGTCGGGGAGTGGATCTGCTGCTGTACCGCCTGCACCGTTGCCGGCAGCTTCAGGGTCGGGGCTGGTTTACAGATCCCCCCTTCCCAGCCCAGCCACAATGCCTCGTATTGCATGACAATGACCAGATCCCAGGCGGGTTTGGCGGATGGGGTGGCCGGGGGCTGAACCTGCGGTATTTGCAGGGGCGACGTAGTGACCGGATAGCTGTAGATGGTGCTGCCGGAGACCAGGCCGTTAATCAGGTCAAACAGATAGAGGGAGGGTCCACGTCGCACCATATCTCGGTGGTAACTGGCCTCGTTGTTGAAGTAGTTGATATTCGGTCCGAGGACCGTATTGCTGGCCTGAATCGCGAACACGCTGAAACCGAAGAAGGTGATGAGAACGGCTATGAAGCGCAGCACCCAGTTAAACCAGCGCAGACGCCAGAGCATAACCAGCAGGGAGGCTCCGATCCCAGCCACCCAGAGGCCATGATCCCCGATCAGGATCTGTACCAGGCTAACCAGGTTGTTCAGGTCATCGCCGCCCAGCGAGGTGCCATAAATGCTAATTTTGGCAAAGTTAGCCAGCAGCCCTATGGCAAACAGGGTGGTAAAAATCAGCCCCATATAGAGATGGCGCCCGACCAGTACACTGACCAGCCAGCCGAGGGTTACCAGGGCCCAGGAGAGATAGTAGTGATTGATTCGGTATTCGGACCAGACCACGAACTCACTGAAGCGGAAGCAGAAGGTGGCATGCAATAGCAGGAAACAGAGGTTGGCGATCAGAATGATGCCGGTGATCCGCCAGCGTAGTCCCTGACGTAGCACCGGTGCCAGCACGCGCAGCAACCCCCAGCACACCAGCAGAGTCGAACCCAGACTCAGCAACATACGTTGCAGGCTGAAACCGCTCTGCGGCAGGGTGCGGACGAGCTGCGGGGTATTGAAAGCTGCAGTCGCCACCGCACCGGGACGCACCAACTCGGCAGTGAGCCGATATTGTTCGGCGAGAGACTCTTTTAGCACACGGATGCTGGCGGCGATGGGCACATCACAGCCACCTTGGGCCAGACACTCGGGGTTTAGCCCTTCGTGGTGACCAATCGTCAGATCAATATGACTGGCCTCTTGGCCGTCCGGCCGACTCAGGTGATAGACGATATGATCCCCAGGCTGCAGGGGTTGGGTGAAACGCCAGTTGGCATCCAGCACCGCATAGGTGCCGCGATCATCGCTCTTGTAGATCATGCCCAGATTTTGCAGTTCGGCGACGTCACCGAACTTCAGGTGGTAGCCGGGATAGAGCAGCCCTTCGTCGCGTACCACGGGTAATAGCAGCACCAGCATCAGCAAGAACCCCAGCACACCGAGGAGGATGCGCTCGATCGGCGAGGCGGCCCGGGCGTCAGGGTGACGAAAATTGAAGCTATGACCCATGGGGTGTTTTCTCTCAGGCTGGCCGAAGGTGGGCAATTATTTGCAAGCAAATCTCTTGCCGAATCGGCCGATGTTGGAGAGCTATTGAGAAACTGTCAATTCCGACAGTGCAAATATTCGGCGTCGGTCGACAGAAGCAAGCTATCGACCGACGGAAGGGGTTCAATAAGCGCTGGAAATGCTCAGGCGGTAGTAGGTGTTGGCCTTTTCGAACAGGCGTAATTGTTCCATGAGTTCGGCCAGCGCTTGATAGGCGGCGGCATCCGGCTGTAGTGCCACGGCTCGCTCCAGGTACTGCTGGGCAGGCTCAAACTCCCGTTGCCGCAGCAACAGGGAGCCGATGGCCTGTAGCAGGGGGGCGGAGGGCTCGGTGCTCTGTTGTTCCCACTTTTGTAGCTGGGCCAGCAGCCGCGGGGCGGCATGCTGCAGCAGCGGGATCAGGGCCAGTAATCCGGGTTCGAGCTGACGACGCAGCCCATCCTGTAATAGGTCCAGGGCGGCGCTCTCCTCGTCGTGGCGGATCAGCGCCCGCGCGGCGGCGGCCTGCAACGCTGTATCCTGTTTTAACCCTTTGGGCAGTTCGCGCCACAGGGTCAGAACCCCGCTGCCACCGGCCGAGGCGGCTTGTTGCTCAAACAGGGCCGGATAAATCTGTTGATGCAGCTGTTGCTGCTCTTCGGTACTGAGCTGCTTGCGCTTCTGCAACTGGGGTAACAGGGCCAGCAGGGGAGCCCAGTGGCCGAGCGCCTGATAACACTCTTTGAGCAGTTGCTGGATGACGGCATGCTGCGGGTGTTCCTGGTTGAGACTTTCCAGCATCTGTTCGGCTTCGGCATACTGTTGTTGGCGCAGCAGCAGACGAGCCCGGATCAGGCTGACCGCTAGCGAGGCCCGCGGATGCTGAGCCGCCGCTTGTTGCAGATACTCATCACGGCGGCTTGATTCACCTTGGGCCTGGGCCGCCTCCGCGGCACTGAGATAGTTCAGCAGTGCTTGCTCACTGTCTGGAGCACTTTTTCGCATCAGGGTTTCAGCCTGCCGGAACTGACCTTCGGCCAACGCCAGGGTACCGGCCAAGGTTCGCTCCCTGGCCTTGCGGCGACGGCGGCTCAACATCCAGCGTCGGGTCGAGCCCCTGATGCCGAACAGGCGAACCAATAGCCCTTCACCGACTAGCAGAGCTCCGTAGAGGAAAAACGCCAAAATAACGGCACTCACCACCGTCATTTCGATGGTGTACTCACCCACGGCAATCAGTACATAGCCCTTGTTGCCCGCCAGGAGGGGGCCGCACACCATGGCGGCAGCGAGGATCAGCAGTAACAGCAAGACACGAATCATGATCCTCTCCTCACTGGGCCATCAGATGTTGCAGGCGTTGATGGACCAGCTCTTCGAGCTGATGTTGGCTCTGGAACTGTTTCGGATAGTCCAGCACCACGGGTTGTTCCAGCAGCTTGGCAATCTCGCCGTGCATGTACTGGCTGGTGCTGTCATTCGGGTCGAAGTACTGCTCCAGCCAGTTGCTTGCCTTAGTCAGATTATCTTCGTAGACCGCTTGTTGTTCCCGATAGATGGCCAGTTGGGCCTGCAGCAAGCGGGTCTTCAGGTTTTCCTTCAGATACCAGGTTTGTTGCGGGGAAATCAGGGCTTCGGTATTGCCGTTCCGGCGACGGATGGTAATGAAGTTTTCACTGAAGGTGGTCCAGCTTTTCTTCAGGTTGGTCTGCCAGTCGCCTGGATCACTGGTGAGTTTGGCATCCTCTTCCCCTTCGGCCGTTGGCGGCGGATTGATGCCCAGCAGCGTGAGTTGATCCACGTTGTCAATGAGGGCACCGATGCGCAACACCAACCCTTCACGATCGAGAAGGGGCAGTTCCTTGAGTTTGGTTAGATCACTGGTCAGTGCCTGACGCAGTGGCAACAGGCTGGCATCATTCATGTCGCGCAGGCGATTATCCGCTTCGATGAGCAGCATCTGCGCCGCCATCACATCTCGCTCCAGCCAGAGCTTGCGTCCGGCCATCCGCACCAGATAGTCAGCCTCGGCCAGCAACCAGTCATTGGGGCGCCGGCTCTCCAGACCCAGCAACTGTTTTTCCAGCTGCCCCTGTTTATCGGACAACTGTTGCTGGTTAGTGCTCAGATTTTGCAACTGCTGTTGTCGCTGGTGGTCGTTCTCCTGCAGGGCGGGTTGCTGTTGCTGCAGTTCGACCAATTTAAGCTCCAACTGGTGCAAAGCGGCCGTCTGCTGCTGACTGCGCCAGTTCTCGTACAGGTAGCCGCCGGCACAGGCCGCCAAGACCAGCAGGATCGCCAGAGCACCGAGCCAGTTATGCCGTGCACCAGCCGCCTGTTTCGGCGCCGGGGGGGGAGTCGCTGGACGCGCTTCAGGAGACTCCTGGCTATTGGCTGGAAGTGGGGTGGCGGATACTTGTTCTGTCATGCCTTAATTCCTCTTGCCGAGAGCCGCCACCATGGCAGCATGAGTAGCCCCCTGCGCCACTGTGGCGTCGGGTAGACCGGCTTCGGCCACCAAGGTGGCAACCCGGTGGCTGGGTACAATAATCTGTAGGCTGCGAAGCCAGTCGTGTTGATGCGTGGGGAGTAATTGCAAAAAGCGCCGCAATATTTCACCGCTGCTGATGATAACACTGTCGACTCCGGCTGTACGCCACTGCGTGCACAGCTTGGCGCCATCCAGCTCCGGCCACTGCCGTTGGTAACATTCGCAGTAGGTCACACGGGCTCCCCGGGCTCGCAACTGCTCGGCTAAAAACTCCCGGCCACCATCCCCACGCAGGATCAACACCCGGAGACCCTGCAGCGCCGCCAGCTCCGGCAGGGCCAACAGCCCTTCACTCCGGGCGTCTTGCGGGGTGTGGGCCGCAACGCCACAGGCTTGCCAACTGGCGGCGGTGGCGCTACCCACAGCGAAAGTCGGTAGCTGTGGCCAGCTCTGATCATGCTGACTGAGCCAAAGTGTCGCCTGTTCCACCGCATGGGCGCTGATGGCAATCAGCCGATCATGATGCGACAGCGCCTCGGGCAACAGCGGCAGCTCGCGTCCCGGAACTATGGTGAGCAAGGGGCACAGTTGCGGGGTGTGGCCTAAGGCGCTCAGCTGGCTGGCCAATTCACTGGCCTGAGGCTCCGGTCGCAGGATGAGCGGGGTCATGGCGTATAGACCTCGGCCAGAATATCGGCCGCGCCCAGAGCCAGCAGCCGTCCGGCCAATTCTGCTCCCAGCGCTTCGGCCTGCAGCAGCGGGCCGCGGATCTCGGCGTGCAGTACCCGGCTGCCATCCGGACGACCGACCAGACCACGCAACCAGAGCTGGTCACCCTCAATTTCAGAATAGGAGCCGATGGGGACCTGGCACCCGCCCTGCAGGGCGCGATTCATGGCCCGTTCGGCCAGCACTCGTTGCCGGGTGGGGGTGTGCTCCAACGGTGCCAGCAGGGCCAGCAATTCGCTGTCTTCCAAGCGGCACTCGATGCCGACGGCGCCCTGACCATTGGCGGGCAGGCTCTCTTCAGGGCTCAGCAGGGCCGTGATCCGCTCCGGCATCTCGAGGCGTTTAAGCCCGGCCGCCGCCAGAATGATGGCATCATATTCTCCGGCATCCAGCTTGGCCAAGCGGCTGTTGACGTTGCCGCGCAGATCCAGAATGTGCAGATCCGGACGTTGGGCTCGCAGCTGGCATTGGCGACGCAGGCTGGAGGTTCCAACCCGGCTGCCAGCAGGCAGTTCGGCAATCGAGGAGAAACGAGGGCTGACGAAGGCATCTCGCGGGTCTTCTCGTTCGCAGATGATGCACAGACCTAAGCCGGTCGGAAACTCCACCGGCACGTCTTTCATGGAGTGCACGGCAATGTCGGCCTCTCCGGCCAGCATGGCCAGCTCCAGCTCCTTGACGAACAACCCCTTGCCGCCCACTTTGGCCAGCGGACTGTCGAGGATCTTGTCGCCCTTGGTGCTCATCGGCAGCAGTTCGACCCGCAGTTGCGGATAGAGGGTTTCGAGGCGTGATTTGACGTGGTTGGCTTGCCACAGGGCCAGCGGGCTCTTGCGGGTGGCGATGCGAATGATGCTTCTCATGATCACAACGGCAGGGGAACGAATGTCCGAATAGTAACACTCTTGCCGAATGGCTGCATGAGGCGCTCGAATGAGTCACTTTGGCGGCCGTGATTCGTTTCACATGAATCTAACCACTTAGCCCCTGATTGCGGTTACATTTGCGACCCCTATCATGATTAATCGATTCACTAAACGGGCTGATTCCCGGTCGTGGAGAAAAGGTTTACCGGACTACTGGCTGTTGTTACCATGCTCACACTTTTGCTCGAATTCGGTGCGATTCGGGTCTGGATGTTTGTGGGATTAAGGTCAGTCGGTTGTCACATGAATTCGCAACGCTCATAGCCCGCTATGATGCGATGAATCAGACCAGGACTGAGCGTGCATTGGAAGCAATGAGTCAACATGGCCAACAGCTCTTCGAGTTGTTGCCGGTCTTGTTTCATTTTAACCATCCGCTCCTGCCAGGCTATGTCTCCGGCGAAGTGCCTCACGGCATCGCCAGCTTCGAGCTGTCCGCCAGCCAGCGGGATTTCATTGAAGACATCTGCATTGCCACCAACTGCCACGCCGGTATCCAGGCTCACGAGCGGTCGATTCTTGGCCTCTATTCCATGGGCAGCACCTCGTCCATCGGTCAGTGTTGCCGCTCGGATCTGGATATCTGGGTCTGCCATTCCCATGCCCTGGAGGCTGAACGCCTCGAGCTGCTGGAACACAAGTGTCTGCTCATCTCCAAGCTGGCGGAAAACCGTGGCGTCGAGCTCAACTTCTTCCTGATCCCGGACAACAAGTTCCGTCTGCACAACCGTGCCGAACTGGGCGGGGATAATTGCGGCAGCGCCCAGCACCTGTTACTGCTGGATGAGTTTTATCGCAGTGCCTTGCGTATCGCTGGTCAGCGGCTGTTATGGCCCATACTGCCCGGTGATTGGGATGAGGCTTACGATGAACAGGTCGAGGCGCTGTTTGCTTCCGGGCAACTGCAGCGGGATGCCTGGCTGGATCTGGGCAGTCTGCAGCGGATACCTGCCGAGGAGTACTTCGGCTCGGCACTTTGGTTGCTGTATAAGGGGCTGGATTCGCCCTACAAGGCGGTGCTGAAAATCCTGCTGATGGAGGCCTATTCCGCCGAATTTCCCCATACCCGATTGCTTTCGGTCGAAACCCGGGACTGGTTCCAGCAGCATGATGAGTACAGCCTGCGTCTGGACACCTACTACCTGATGCTGGACAAGGTGACTCATTACCTGAGTGGCCAAGGGGATTACAAGCGGCTGGATCTGGCGCGGCGTTGCTTCTATCTCAAGGTGTGTGACGATCTGAGCCGTGGCAGCGAGCCTAAACACGGTCAGTGGCGACGGGATGTGATCACAGCACTGGTCACGGAGTGGGGCTGGGATCAGCAGCAACTGCGTCATCTGGATAACCGCAACGGCTGGAAAGTGGCCGAGGTAAAACAAGCCTACGGTGAATTGCTGGAGGCTCTGATGCAGAGTTATAGCCAGCTCATCCAGTTTGCCCGCCGCAATAACATCAGTGAATCCATCAACCCGGAAGATATCGGCATACTGTCGCGCAAGTTATATGCCGCTTTCGAAGCCTTGCCGGGCAAGGTGCAACGCATCAATCTGAAGATAGCGCCCGACCTGCACGAGGCAGATATGAGCCTGATTCAGGTGCCGCCAGGACGCCTCAATCGTGCCGGCTGGTATCTGTATAACTGCTCGCTCAAGCCGGCCGCTATCATAGGTCAGGCGCCCCTCGACTATAACGGCTACCTGAGCAAGCTCGTGGCCTGGACCTACTTTAACGGCCTGCTCACCGCCAACAGCACCCTGCATCTGCGCTCCCAGGGGGCCGATCTGGATCTGGAGAGTTTGCAGCAGTTCAGTCAGGATTTAGCCGCCACCTTCCCGGTCAGCTTCCACGCAGCCAGTAATCTGGCCCTCAGTCGGCCCTGCGAAATCCGCCATCTGGGTATCTTCCTGAATCTGGAGCTCGACCCCACTTCCCATTGGGAAGATCGGGAGCTGGAGTTTGATGCGGATAGCGCCGATGTGCTGAGCTTCGGGCGTGAGCAGGAGTGTCTGGTGGGGACCGTCGATCTGGTGTATCGCAACTCCTGGAACGAGATCCGTACCCTGCATTTCAATGGCCCCGAGGCCATCGTCGAGGCGTTATCGACCATTCTGGGCAAGATGCATCAGGATGCTCTGGCACCCGAAGCGGTAGACGTCTTCTGCTACAGCCGTCACTTCCGTGGCTTGATCCGCAATCAGTTCAGCCAGTTGGTGCAGGAGTGCATCGATCTGCGGCTGGCCCGTGACAAGCAGCGCTTGGTGAAGATGCTCTCGCTCGGCCACGAGCGTTATGCCCTGTTCCTGGAGCGGCGCGGAGTCTCGGTGAAGAAGCTGGAGAGTGCCATCGACTTCTACCGTCAGGTTTCCAGCAACAAGCTGGAACGCCAGCCGTTACCGGAAGGAGATGATGCCAGTCAGTGTGTCCCCTCGGTGGTGGATTCCTATGCCAGCGATGGATTGATCCAGTTCTTCTTCGAGGAGAATGACGGCGGCTTCAATGTCTATGTGCTGGATGAGAACAACCAGATTGAAATCTACCGCGACTACTCCGGCAGTCGGGACGATCTGGTGCAGAGCGTTAATCGCTACTACACCCTGACCCACGAACGCTTTAATTACGACAACCAGTTTATCAACTTCAATCTGCCGCAATTTTATGAGCTGGTCTGGCAAGATGGTCAGCAACAGGTCCACCCCTACCGCTCCACTCTCCGCGACAACACTTAAATCGCCCCTTGCGTGTCAGGAGGCCGATGTGGATGCGCTGCGATCCACATGGCCCAGATCCCGCTCGGGGTCGATGACATCCCGCACCTTCTGCTTGAGGATCTTCACCTCGGGGAAACCACCATCCTGTTTGCGTTCCCAAAGGGTCACGCCATCGATCAGAATTTCAAAATGGCCACCGGTATCCGGGTGCAAATTGACGGAACCCAACTCTTCGCTGAAGGTGGACAACAGCTCCTGGGCCATCCAGGCCGAGCGTAATAACCAGTTGCACTGGCGGCAGTAGTAGATATCGATCACCGGTTTGGTCACTGTCACTTCCTTGTGGTTACAGATCTGGGGGGCCAGCGGGTGCCAGGGCACCCGATGGGGAGGATTAGCTGAGTTCGACCTCTTCGCCGGACTGGGCCGAGCTGGCCGCCGATAACAGTGCCATCAGTTCATGGCCCTCGCGGTTGTCGATCCACTGGCCGTCGCGGTATTCGAAGTGGTAGCCGTTGAAGCGGGTGGCGACCCAGATCTGGCACAAGGGAGCCTGTTTGTTGATGATGATCTTCGATTTGTCTTCAAACGTCAGGGTCAGGATGCCGCCGCTGGTATCGGCATCGATATCAACGCCGCTGGCCTCGATGGCCTCTTCGATAATCTGAAACTGCTGTTCCGCCAGGGCGTGAAACTCGCTCTCTTTCATCTGGGTCGGTCCTATTGCATTTAAGAAGATGAGTGCGATTATAGAGGGCCAATTTGCTTTTTCGCACGAGATCCATGAAGAAACCCATGCTTGTCTGGACTCTGGTGTTGCTGGCGTTGACTCAGTTGACGGCTTGCGGCCTCAAAGGACCCTTGAATATGCCGAAAGAGGAGCCAAAAGCGGCCTCTTCCCAGCAATCATCGCCAGCGGATGCGCAGCCGACTCAGCAACAACCGGCCCCCGCCCAGCCCTGATCGGCGTTGCCTCGTGCAGCGAATGCAGTACCAAACGTAAGGAACACCAGGATAAATGGATTATTTTAACTACCGGGAAAATGGTCAGCTCTTTGCCGAAGAGTGCAACCTCACTGAACTCGCCGCCGTACATGGCACCCCCCTGTATGTCTACTCGCGGGCGACCATAGAGCGCCATTGGCATGCCTTCGACAAGGCTGCCGGGGATGTGCCCCACCTGATCTGCTACGCGGTGAAGGCCAACAGCAACCTGGCGGTGCTGAATCTGCTGGCGCGTCTGGGCTCTGGCTTCGACATCGTCTCCGGGGGCGAACTGGCTCGCGTCATCGCCGCCGGTGGGGACCCGGCTAAAGTCGTTTTTTCTGGTGTTGCCAAAACGGAAGCTGAGATGCAGGAGGCCCTGCGTCAGGAGATCCTCTGCTTCAATCTGGAATCCGAACCCGAGCTCGAGCGTCTGAACCGAGTAGCGGGCGAGATGGGCAAGACCGCGCGTATCTCGGTTCGCGTGAACCCGGATATCGATGCCGGTACCCATCCCTATATTTCAACCGGCCTCAAAGAGAACAAGTTTGGGGTGCCCATCGAGCGGGCCATCGCCCTGTATCGCCATGCGGCGACACTGCCCCATATCCAGATCGTCGGCATCGACTGCCATATCGGTTCCCAGCTCACCGAGCTGGAACCCTTCCTCGAAGCCATGGATCGTCTGCTGACGCTGATCGACCGTCTGGCCTCCGAAGGCATTCATGTCCATCACCTGGATGTCGGTGGTGGCCTGGGGGTCAACTACAGTGACGAGAACCCGCCCCATCCCGAACAGTATGCCGCCGCCCTCAAGGCCAAGCTGGCTGGTCGCAACCTGCAGCTAATTTTCGAACCGGGCCGTGCCATTGTCGCCAACGCCGGGGTCTTGCTGACTCAGGTGGAATATCTGAAGGAAGGGGAAGATCGCCATTTTGCCATCGTGGATGCGGCGATGAACGATCTGATCCGCCCCTCCCTGTATGGCGCCTGGATGAACATCATTCCGGCGGACCGCAGTCTGCAACGTCCAGCCCGTTGTTATGATGTGGTCGGCCCGGTCTGCGAGACCGGCGACTTCCTGGGCAAGGAGCGCACTCTGAGTCTGGCTCAGGGCGATCTGCTGGTGGTTCGTTCGGCCGGAGCTTATGGCTTCGCCATGTCCTCCAACTACAATACCCGTCCCCGCGCTGCCGAAGTGCTGGTGGATGGTAGCGACGCCCATCTGGTGCGGCAGCGGGAACCGCTGGCCGAGCTGTGGCGTCTTGAAAAAACCCTGCCCTGAGGCAAGAGCATGCTGATTCAATTTTCCAAGATGCACGGGTTAGGGAATGACTTCATGGTGGTGGATGGCATCACCCAGAAGATTTTTTTCAGCCCCGAGATGATCCGCCGTCTGGCGGATCGTCATTTCGGTGTCGGCTTCGACCAGCTGTTGCTGGTGGAGCCGCCCTATGATCCGGAGCAGGATTTCCACTATCGCATCTTCAACGCCGACGGCTCCGAAGTGCAGCAGTGCGGCAACGGTGCGCGCTGTTTTGCCCGCTTCGTCCGCCTCAAGGGGTTAACCAACCGGGATCGCATTGCGGTCAGCACCATGAGTGGCCGCATTGTGCTGCAACTGGAGCAGGACAACCAGGTGACGGTGAACATGGGCGTGCCGGAGTTTGAACCGGCCAAGGTGCCATTCCGTGCCCAGAAGGCCGAGAAGACCTATCTGCTGCGCGTCGCCGAACAGACGGTGATGTGTGGTGTGGTGTCGATGGGCAATCCGCACTGTGTACTGGAAGTCGATAGCGTCAAAACTGCCCCCGTCGAGAGCTTGGGTGCCCTGCTGGAGAGCTTTGACCGCTTCCCGGAACGGGTGAATGTGGGTTTCATGGAGCTGGTCTCTGCCAACGAGATCCGTCTGCGGGTGTTCGAGCGCGGAGCCGGGGAGACCATGGCCTGCGGCACCGGCGCTTGTGCCGCCGCCGTGATTGGCATCTATCAGGGCAAGTTGCGGGATCGGGTCAAGGTGCACCTGCCCGGCGGTAGTCTGCAGATCGCCTGGAAGGGACCCGGAACTCCGGTCTTCATGACGGGTCCAGCCGAACATGTGTTTGATGGAGAGATTGACCTGTGAGTGATGCCTCGCTGCTGGAAGGTCTGTTGCAGGAAGAGCAGGTGGTGGCCTATCTGGCCCAGCATCCCGAGTTTTTCCTGCGCCACAAGGCGCTGCTCGATCAGTTGCAGATCCCGCACCCGGTGAAGGGCGCGGTCTCGCTGGTGGAGCTGCACCAGGAACGCCAGCGCGAACGCATCGCGGCCCAGGAGCAGGATCTGCACGCCCTGATGGCCACCGCCAGTCGCAACGAACACATCTTCCGGGTGTATGCCGATGTCTATCCCGAACTCTTTGCCTGCACCACCTTGCGGCAATTGTGGAAGCGCCTGCACACCACCTTTCGTGACCGCCTGCGTATTCCCATCAGTGCCCTGTGGCTGAACGCCGGTGCGGTGAAGGCTAAACGTAGCGATCAGGGGTTTGTGCTGGAGCCTGCCCGTTTCAATCAGTTGTGCGCCCAGCCTCTGGCTGGACAGGGGGTCTACTTCGGCCGCCTGTACGACAGCGAACGCCAGATCCTATTTGGCGAGGGGGCTCTGGTCCACTCGGCTGCCATCTTGCGGCTGGGGGAGCAGGGCGAACTGGGCTTTCTTGCCTTCGGCCACGCCAACCCCGAGTATTATCATCCGGGCATGGACAGTCTGTTGCTGGAGCAGCTCGGCCGCTTCATCAGTCTGCTGGTTCCCACCCTGGTGACCCTGCGTGGCTGATCCCCGTTCGACCATGCCGCCTGCCCTGAGCGGCTGGATCGACCGCTTCCTCGAAGACATGCGAGTGGAGCGACAACTGAGCCCCCACACCCAGAATAACTACCGCCTCCATCTACATGAGCTGGGCGAACTGGCCCATCAGCTGGGGCTGGCTCAATGGTCCGAACTCAGAGCACCGCTGGTGCGCGGCTTGGTGGTGCGCCTGCATCGCGGCGGCAAACTGTCGGCGCGCAGCATGGCCACCAAGATGTCGGCGTTGCGCAGTTTCTGTGACTATCTGGTGCGCAAGCAGGAGCTCAAAGCCAATCCGGCGCGGGGGGTGGTGACTCCCAAGCAGGGACGACCCCTGCCGAAGAATCTGGATGTGGATCAGGTCTATCAACTGCTCAACATCAGCGACGAGGGCGATCCGCTGGCGATCCGTGATCGGGCCATGATGGAGCTCTTCTACTCTGCCGGGCTGCGACTGGCCGAGCTGGTGGCACTGAATGTGGCGGATCTGGGGCGGGATGATCGTCAGCTGCGGGTGCTGGGGAAGGGTAACAAGGAGCGTATCGTCCCCTTCGGCCGCATGGCGCTGGAGTGGTTGAACAAGTGGCTGGTCGTGCGGCCGTTACTGGCGCCCGCCGATGAGCCCGCCCTGTTTCTGAGCAAGCAGAAGCGCCGCATCTCCACTCGTTCGGTGCAGTTGCGGCTGGAGCAGTGGGGCATCAAGCAGGATCTGGCGCCGCACATTAATCCCCACAAATTGCGCCACAGCTTCGCCACCCACCTGCTGGAATCCTCCGCCGATCTGCGGGCGGTGCAGGAGCTGCTGGGGCACGCCAATCTGGCCACCACCCAGATCTATACCCATCTGGATTTCCAGCGGCTGGCGGAAGTGTATGATCAGGCCCATCCTCGGGCCCACCGCGAAGGTGTGACACCCACGCCCTTGCCTTCCGAGCCCTCCGACGACGCGTGAGACTCCCGCTTTGCGGTCAAACCCGCTACCATGAGCCCAGACAATCGCAGGCAGGTGGGTGTGGATATGGAATTTTTTCGTCGTCTCGGTGCAATCCGCGCCATCAGTTTCGATCTCGATGACACCCTGTATGACAACCGTCCGGTCATAGAACACGCCGAGCAGTGGATGGTTGCCCATATGCGCGACCGTTATCTGGAGACGGCTATGTTCGATCGTAGCTGGTGGCATCGCCTGAAGCTGGAGCTGCAACGGGAACAACCGGCCCTGCGGGATGATGTCTCCCTGTGTCGGCAGTTGCTGCTGCAGCGCGGGCTGATGGAAGGTGGCATGGCAGAGGCCGCGGCACAGCAGGAGGCGGCGGCGGTGTTTGCCCAGTTCCTCGAAGTGCGCTCGCAGATCGCTGTGCCGGATACCACCCGCCGCGTGCTGGCAGCACTGGCCGAGAAGTACCCGCTGGTGGTGATCACCAATGGCAACGTGCTGCTGGAACGCCTGGGGCTGGATGGTCAGTTCCAGCATGTGCTCAAGGCGGGTGGTGGCTTTCGCATGAAGCCGGCCCCGGACTTGTTTGCCGACATGGCCCAGCGCCTGGGGCTGCCGCATTCGCAGATCCTGCACGTCGGTGACGATGTGACCACAGACGTCGCCGGCGCCATCCACAACGGCTACCGCAGCGCCTGGCTCAACGATGTCGGCCAGGATTGGCGCACCCTGCGCATCCTGCCTGATGTGATGCTCACCCGCCTGGAGCAGTTGTTGACCCTTCTGTAAGCCACTGTATCGGCAGCCGATCCCCATTTGTTCTTCATGGCTATGCTGTCATGTTTGGCTATGCTCAGATGGTGTCTCATTCATACACCTATTACAGGAGCCGATCATCATGGGGCGATTCAGTCATATTGTGCTTGCCGTATTCTTCTTTGCTTGCTCTTTCACTACGTTCGCTGCGGATGAGACCATTCTGACGGTCACAGCCAAGGGTTGTTGTTCGGGGGCGGGGAGCCAGACCTTTACCCTGGCGCAGCTGGATGCCTTGCCGCAAACCACTGTGGTGACCACGACACCCTGGACTGAGGGCAAGCACAGTTACCAGGGGGTGCGGCTGAGCGAACTGCTCAAGTATCTGGGCATTCAAACCAAGCAGCTCAAGGCCCATGCCCTCAATGATTACTGGGCGACGGTGCCGACAACAGACGCGAGCCAATATCCGGTGATCCTGGCAACCCGGCAGGATGGCAAGGTGCTGACCCGGCGCAATAAAGGACCGATATTCATTGTGTATCCCCTGACGGACTATCCAGATCTGGATCAGGAGAAAACGCATAGTGTGATGGTCTGGCAGCTTGATGCTTTAAGCGTCGAGTAGTCGCTATGGTCCGAGCCAAGTTCCTGCTACTAGCAATCATCATGTGCACCTTTCTGGG
The DNA here is from genome assembly GCA_963677375.2 of Aeromonadaceae bacterium. Taxonomy (GTDB): domain Bacteria; phylum Pseudomonadota; class Gammaproteobacteria; order Enterobacterales; family Aeromonadaceae; genus Pseudaeromonas. The sequence goes on along the minus strand of CAXXIF010000011.1, from coordinate 164,541 downwards.
GGTGACCATCTGGTCGACCTGGAATTATGACCGTGCCTTCAACCAAGTCACTCGACACACCCATTTGTCCGCCTGGGCATTGGCACAACTCGAGCTCGAGTTGCATGAGTTTGAAGGGGCTGTGGATTATTATCGTGCCGGGCGAATCAGCCAGGACAAACTCAATCAGGCCTATGATCTGGCCTGGAACCGGCTGGATATTTTTTTGACTGGCTCCGAGTCAAAGTCGATACGGGAACGCTTTCACGCGGAAGGAATCCTTCGTGCATTCTTTGTCCGGTTGCAGAGTTATGAATCCCTGCTGACCTCCCCGCATCTGCAACCCACTGATCTGGAACCGCTGGATCAGGATCTGCATAACGCTATGCCAGCTATCCGTAACTTGATGGTCCTGAATTTTACCGGTCCGACCGCGATGCGGGAAAATGCCGAGCTTGATCGGTCCAAGACCCAGAACTACGCGATACTCGGTGTCCTGCTGTTGGTCGGCTTAGTCATGTTGGTATTGTTGTTTGCAGAGGCCAGAGGCCAGCAGTTTCTGGCCTGGAATGATCCCTTGACCCATTTGCCCAATCGAGCCGCATTTCTTCAACGGCTGCAGCAACTGGTGACCGGCGATCAGATACAAGTTGTGCTCTGTCTGTTCGATCTCAACCGTTTCAAGGAGGTTAACGATAGCCTGGGCCATGCCGCAGGCGATCGTCTGCTATTGGCCGTCGCGGATAAACTTCGGGAGGCCATCTCGGATGGTGTTTATCTGGCGCATATCGGTGGTGATGAGTTTGCCCTGGTATTGATCGGAAGTAAGACAGAATCCAGCTGGTTTGGCTTCACTAAACGGATACGCTCACAGCTGGAAAGCTTATTGTACAAGGCCGATCCGGCCCATCGAGTCAGTGTCAGCATGGGGGTCAGCCAGTTTCCGCAACATGCCAGGAATGCCGATGAACTGTTGCTGTTTGCCGATCTGGCTCTGACGGCGGCTCGACATGATGTCCATCATCACTATCAGCTCTTCAATCGCCAGATGTTCAGCCACTATCAACGCAAACGCCAATTGGCGGGTGAGTTGCGCGAACAGTTGAATCGCATGGCCGAGAGCCAACTCTATTTGTGCTATCAGCCGGTTGTCAAACGCCATGACAAGGCACGGTTAGGGGCGGAATTGCTCATTCGCTGGCGGCATGCCGAGCTGGGGTTTATCAACCCGCTGGATATTGTCGAAGTGGCTGAAGAGAACGGCCTCGGCGAGCGTCTTGGCGAGTGGGTATTCCAGCGTATGAACCAGGATATGGACAGTTTGCCCCAGCCTCTGGTGCGGCGGCTGGATCTGGCGATCAATCTGTCGGCTTCGCTGTTCAACAAGCAGCTGACCGAACATGCCCTCAGCTGGTTACTGGATGGCCCCATACTGCCGGGTCAACTGGTACTCGAGCTGACCGAAACCATAGCCCTGGATGATTTCACCCTGAGTCAGCGCATCTTTGCCGAGTTGCGCGCAGCAGGTATCCGGATTGCCCTGGACGATTTCGGCACCGGTTGGTCCTCGTTTGCCTATCTCAAGGAGCTTGATTTCGACAAGCTGAAGATCGATAAATCCTTTATCCAGAAGATGGATGAGGATCCGCGACTACCGGTATTTGTCGAAACCATCACCGCCCTGGCCCATAAACTGGGCGTCAGCGTGGTGGCCGAAGGGGTGGAAACCCAGGTCGAGCTGGAGATGGTCGCCGCCATGCAGGTGGATGAAATTCAGGGCTACTTTTATGCTCGCCCCCTGACCATCGATAAGTTTCACAGCTTTGCGCTGAATTATCTGCAGCTGGACGGGGGCGAAACCACCGCCATCGAGGCCTCCTAGCCTGCGGCTCTTTCCGCTCGGCTCCGGCAAAGGGTCTGTGTATAATCAGGACTACTGTACAAATTCTCAGGAGTCGTGATGGACGTAGAAACCCTGCTCGATGGTCTCAATGATCGACAACGGGAGGCGGTGGCCGCCCCGCTGGAGAACCTGCTGGTGCTGGCGGGCGCCGGTTCCGGCAAGACCCGGGTGCTGGTCCATCGCATTGCCTGGCTGCTCGGTGTCGAGCGGGCATCGCCGTTTTCCATCCTGGCGGTGACCTTCACCAACAAGGCGGCTGCCGAGATGCGCGGGCGGATCGAGAAGCTGCTCGGTGGCGGGATTGGCGGTGCGCACAGCCATCACGGCATGTGGGTCGGCACCTTCCACGGCATAGCCCATCGCCTGTTGCGCGCCCATCATCTGGATGCCGGTCTGCCGCAAGATTTCCAGATCCTCGACAGCGATGATCAGCTGCGCCTCATCAAGCGGGTGGTGCGTTCGCTGAATCTGGACGAGAAGCAGTGGGTGCCGCGCGCCGTCATGGGCTACATCAACGGCAAGAAGGACGACGGCCTGCGCCCCAAGGACATAGAGCCGTTTGGTGATGTGGCCTCGCGCACCTATCACAAGCTGTATCAGGTCTATCAGGAGACCTGCGATCGGGCGGGTCTGGTGGATTTTGCCGAGCTGCTGCTGCGGGCTCACGAGCTGTGGCTGCACAAGCCGCACATCCTCGACCACTACCAGCAGCGCTTCCAGCATATTCTGGTGGACGAATTTCAGGACACCAACGCCATCCAGTACGCCTGGATCCGCATTCTGGCGGGCAACCGCAGTAAGGTGATGATCGTCGGTGACGATGACCAGTCCATCTACGGCTGGCGCGGGGCCAAGGTGGAGAATATCAGCCGCTTCCTCAGCGACTACCCGGGCGCGCGCACCATACGGCTGGAGCAGAACTACCGCTCCACCGCCACCATCCTCAAGGCCTCGAACCAGCTGATTGCCAATAACGCCGAGCGGCTGGGCAAGGAGCTGTGGACCGAAGACGGCGAGGGTGAACCCATCTCCATCTATGCCGCCTATAACGAGATCGACGAGGCGCGCTTCGTGGTCGGCCGCCTCAAGGCATGGCGCGAGCAGGGCGGTGTGCTTTCCGACTGTGCCATTCTCTACCGCAACAACGCCCAGTCGCGGGTGCTGGAAGAGGCGCTGCTGCAGGAGCGCTTGCCCTACCGCATCTACGGTGGCTTGCGCTTCTTCGAGCGTCAGGAAATCAAGGACGCCATGGCCTATCTGCGTCTGCTGGGCAACCGTGGTGATGACGCCTCCTTCGAGCGGGTGGTCAACACCCCGACCCGCGGCATCGGCGATCGCACCCTCGGCCTCATCCGCGAAGCGGCGCGGGATCGTGGGCTGAACCTGTGGCAGGCCGCCTGGCAACTGTGTGAAGAGCGGGTACTGGCCGGACGCGCCGCCAGTGCGGTCAGCCAGTTTCTGGCGCTGATCAACCGGCTGGAAACCGACACCAGCGAGCTGCCGCTGCATCTGCAGGCGGATCGGGTGATCCGTGAAAGTGGCCTCTGGAGCCTGTATCAGGCGGAGAAGAGCGAAAAGGGGCAGTCGCGCATCGAAAACCTCGAGGAGCTGGTCAACGCCACCCGGGTGTTCCAGCCCTCCGAGGAGATGAGCGATATGGCGCCGCTGACCGCCTTCGTCGCCCATGCGGCGCTGGAAGCGGGGGAATCCCAGGCCGACGAGTTCGAGGTGGCGGTGCAGTTGATGACCTTGCACAGCGCCAAGGGGCTGGAGTTCCCGCTGGTGTGCATGGTCGGCGTCGAGGAGGGGATGTTCCCCAGCCAGCAATCCAGCGAGGAGAGCGGGCGGCTGCAGGAGGAGCGGCGACTCTGCTACGTCGGCATGACCCGCGCCATGCAGAAGCTGTATATGACCCACGCCGAGAACCGCCGCCTGTATGGTCAGGAGATGCACCACAGACCGAGCCGCTTCCTCAAGGAGCTGCCGAGCGAGTGTCTGGAGGAGGTGCGGCTGCGCACCCAGGTCAGCTGGGCGCAACCGGTGGCATCCAGCAACCGCTTCAACAACGAGTTTGCCCAGGAGAGCTTCGACAGCACCGGCTTCCGCCTCGGCCAGCGGGTGCGGCACAGCAAGTTCGGTGAAGGCACTGTCCTCAACTACGAGGGCATAGGCCCGCAGAGCCGTATCCAGGTCAACTTCGATGACCAGGGCAGCAAGTGGCTGGTGGTGGCCTACGCTCGGCTGGAGGGGGTGTGACGCCTAGGCTGCAGCACGCTTGATGCCCCGTTTGGGCTCAGCCTGTGGAAATACTGGCTGCTGGAACAATTCGATATCACTTTGTCCCACTTGATGGCCGAGCTGTTCCGGCCGCTGATCAGCGGCTCCGATCGCTTTCCGGTCCTGTTGCTGGCGCAGCTCATCTGCTCTGGGTCATGGGGATCATCATTACCGGCATGCCGTCGCCATTCTGGATGACGAACCAGGCCTCTAACCGGGCGGCGTGGGCGGCCAATGGCAGTTGGCACAATCTGCTGATGAGCCTGTTCTGCATCCTCAACAGCTGGATGCTGTATCGCCCCTTCTTCCTGATCCACGAGAAAATGCTGTTGCAGCAGGAACAGGAGCAGCCCCACCTCGGCGACTAGAGGTGAGTCATGTATCAGACGGTAATCGGTTTCCGTAGTGGATGCCCCCCCGCGGGCGATCTTTTCAGCCAGAGATGCCGGACTTGAATTCACGGCGGGAACTTGCCATGGTGGGAATCATTTGAAAACAACATGGAGCGCGTGATGCGAACGTTGGGGCTTATCGGTGGCATGAGTTGGGAATCGACGCAGAGTTACTATCGGTTGATCAATGAAGGGGTCAAGGCGCGGTTGGGGGGGCTGCACTCGGCGCGACTGGTGCTCTACTCGGTAGATTTTGCCGAGATCGAGGCGCTGCAGGCCCAAGGCAACTGGGTGCGTGCCGGTATGTTACTGAGCAGCGTGGCGGGGGCCCTGAAGGCGGCCGGTGCCGACGGGCTGCTGTTGTGTACCAACACCATGCACAAGGTAGCCCCGGCCATCGAAGCGGTAGGGCTGCCCCTCCTTCATATTGCCGATGCTACGGCGGCGGCAGTCAAGGCCCAAGGCATCAGTCGCATTGGCTTGCTCGGCACCCGTTTTACCATGGAGCAGAGTTTCTATGCCGGGCGCCTGGCGCAGCAGGGGTTGCAGGTGCTGACACCGGATGAGGTCGCCCGGGAGCAGGTGCACCGCATCATCTATGACGAACTCTGTCTGGGCCAGATCCAGGACGCCTCCCGTCAGCTCTATCGCACCATCATGGCCGATCTGGTGGCGCGTGGCGCCGAGGGCATCATACTGGGGTGTACCGAAATTGGCCTGCTGGTGTCGCCGGAGGATGCCAGCGTACCCATGTTTGACACCACAGTGGTGCATGCCCAGGCCGCGGTGGAGTGGGCGCTGGGCACTTCCTGAGCGAGCGAAGCAGGCTCCGGCTTATGAACGTCGAGCCTGCTGGCTACGCCGCCAGCCATCCCAACTGAACAGCGCCAGCGCCGACCAAATAAAGCCAAAGGTGATCAGCTTGGCTGCTTGCACCGGCTCGCCAAAATAGAACAGCGCTAGTAGGAACATGATGCTGGGACCTATGTATTGAATGAAACCCAGGGTCGACAGCGGGATCAGCCGAGCTCCGGCGGTAAACAGCAGCAGGGGCACTGTGGTCACTATGCCGGCCGCCAGCAACAACAGATTCAGATGGCTGGAGTTCAGGCTCAGCTGGCTGGTTGGCGAGTCGGCAATGCCGAACAGATAGATCAGCGCCAGAGGCAACAGCAGCATGGTTTCGACAAACAGTCCGGTCTGGGCATCCACCGGGATCTTTTTGCGGATGAGGCCATAGATGCCGAAGCTACCGGCCAGAGTCAGCGCAATCCATGGCAGATGACCGAGCAGCAGTACCTGGATGACCACACCGATACCGGCCAGCGACACCGCCGCCCACTGCAAGCGACGCAAGCGCTCGCCGAGGAATAGCATGCCCAGCAGAATGCTGAACAGAGGGTTGATGAAGTAACCGAGGCTGGCTTCCAGCAGGTGGTCATGGTTCACCGCCCAGATAAATAACAACCAGTTTCCGGCGACCAGCAGGGCGGAGATCGTCAGATTCAGTAGTTGTCGGGGCGAGCGCAGCACGGCCCGCACGCGATAGAGCTGCCGGGTGCCGAGAATCAATCCCAGCAACAGCACACAGGACCAGATGATGCGGTGAGTCAGTATCTCTGCCGCCGGAACTTCCGTCAGTTGTTTGAAATAGAGCGGGCATACGCCCCAGATGAGGAAAGCGCAGAGGGCAAAGAGTACCCCTTTGGTGTGTGCGGGCATGATGTATCTCACAAAATTCGGGCAGAGCAGTGTAACGCGGGAGCAAGAAAAGCAGAACGCATGTTCTGGATATAGACAGCAAAATAGTGGATCAGCAAACCCTGTGGATGAAAGCCTGGTAAAAGATAGCGAGACCATGCCAGGGGATGGGAATGCGCAGCATAAAAACAGGCATCCATCGATGCCCGGAAGCTCTGGTGTGGCAGGATGATGACGAGGCTAGATCTGCCAGCGTCTGTGTTGAATGGCCCGTAATGACAGATTACAGCAGTCCATTTCATTACTCATGGCAGGGACGTACTCCTGCAGCATGTGATCCACGCCGAGCACCATCTTGTCTTTGATGGAGACCACAGGCTCCTTCCAGGCGTGCATGCAGGTGTGCTCGGGGATCAGGATCATCCGGTACTCTTCCAGCAAGGCTTCGGGCCAGCGTTCCAGCACCAGAGCGTGACAATCCAAATAGGCCATGAGCGGTCCGCGCAGGAACAGGAAACGCACCTGTGTCAGATCCCGCTGATTCAGGGCTTGTTCGTTGATCTGGCAGGTGTGCTGGCGACCGCTGCTGACATGTTGGAACAGACCCCGTTGCCGACATTCAATGATCCGGTACCAGGGCAGGGCGGCTTCTTCTTCATAGCCTTCCAGCTCCCGTTGCAGCCATTGCTTCAGGCCAGCTTCGTCGGTGGTTTGGTATAAATATCTGAGACGCTCCACCAAGTCACCGCATTGAATTGTCGATACAGTACCCATGAGTTTGATCCTCCTGTTATTACAAGTATGGCTCTTCATCCTGAGTGGGGTGCCGAGACCCGTGACGGTGGTCAAATTTTATCCAGAAATAGACACCATCGCTGCTCGGCGCTGGTGTCTTTCCCTGCTTACACCGCTTGGGGTCACAACCTAGACCATTCTGCATCCCTTCTGTGATTCGTTGACCTTCAATGCGTCACAGCGGTTTTCCCCGGACCCTGGCTGTTCTACAATGGCGCCCCTATGCAACAGCCATCCTTCGCTTCAGCCTCCGGCCAGTTGGCCCCGATGAATCCGTCACCCCTGCAGGTGTTGCGGGAGGTCTTCGGCTATCAGGAGTTTCGTCCCGGCCAGGCACAGATCGTCGATGAGGTGGTGGCTGGCCGCGATGGTCTGGTGATCATGCCGACGGGAGGGGGCAAGTCGCTGTGTTATCAGATCCCCGCATTAGTTAGACCGGGCTTGGCGGTAATAGTTTCCCCGCTGATCGCCTTAATGAAGGATCAGGTCGATACCCTGCGCGCCAACGGCGTCGCCGCCGCCTGTCTCAACTCCTCGGTGCCGCGGGATGAGCTGGCGAGCATCTATGCCGCCCTGCGCAATGGCGAGCTCAAGCTGCTGTATGTGGCTCCGGAGCGGCTGATGTTGCCGGATTTCCTCGACCGTCTTGCTGAACTGCGATTGTCACTGTTTGCCATCGACGAGGCGCATTGCATCTCCCAGTGGGGACATGACTTCCGCCCCGAATATGCCCAACTGGGCTGTCTGAAACAGCGCTTTCCACACATACCGCTGCTGGCGTTAACCGCCACCGCCGATGAGGCGACGCGGCAGGATATTCTGGCCCGTCTCGGCCAACTCGATCCGCTGGTGCATCTGGCCAGTTTCGACCGCCCCAACATTCGCTACAGCCTGCTGGACAAATACAAACCCAACGAACAGCTGGCCAGCTATATCGACAAGCAGAGTGGCCAGTGCGGCATCGTCTATTGCACCAGCCGCAGCCGCACCGAAGAGGTGGCCAAGTTCCTGCGTGGCCGCGGGGTGCGAGCCGCCTGTTATCACGCCGGCCTGCCGGTGCAGGAGCGATCCGCGGTGCAGGAGGCTTTCCTGCGCGATGATCTCGAGGTGGTGGTGGCGACTGTGGCCTTCGGCATGGGCATCGACAAACCCAATGTGCGTTTCGTCGTGCATTACGATACCCCGAAAAATATCGAATCCTACTACCAGGAGACCGGCCGCGCCGGACGGGATGGCCTGCCCGCCGAGGCGCTGCTGCTGTTTGACCCTGCCGATACCGAGCGCCTGCGGCGCATGCTGGAAAGTGGCGAGCACACAGATCCCGAACAGCAGAAGGTAGAACAGTACAAGCTGAACCTGATGGCGGCGTTCGCCGAAGCCCAGACCTGTCGCCGCCAGGTCCTGCTCAACTATTTCGGCGAATATCAGAGTCAACCCTGTGGCAACTGCGATGTCTGTCTGGACCCGCCGCGCACCTACGATGGCAGCGAGGATGCCCGCAAGGCGCTCTCCTGCGTCTATCGGGTCGGCCAGCGGTTCGGCATCGGCTATGTCATCGAGGTGTTGCGAGGCTCGCAGAATCAGCGCATTCGCGAACAGGGCCACGACAAGTTATCGACCTACGCTATCGGCAAGGATCGCGGCCACGAACACTGGCTGTCGGTATTCCGCCAGCTGATCCACAAGGGGCTCTTGACCCAGAATATTACCCGCCATCTGACTCTGCAGTTGACCGAGGCGGCCCGCCCTATCCTGCGTGGCGAACAGAGCCTGCAATTGGCGGTGCCACGACTGGAGGTGGTCAGCCTGAAGAAGGGGCGTGCCCGAGGGCGTGATGACGCGGAAGCGGATTATGACGTCAAGCTGTTCCGCGAGCTGCGCAAGTTACGCAAACAGATTGCCGAAGAGGAAGAGGTGCCGCCTTATGTGGTGTTCAACGACGCCACCCTCATCGAGATGGCGCGGGAACAGCCCTGTGGGGATGACGAGCTGCTGGCGATCAACGGCGTTGGCCATCGCAAGCTGGAACGGTTCGGTGAATCCTTTCTGGCCTGCATTCGTGACCACTGTTACGGCATTCGCTGACTGGGAGCTGCGATCGGCTCCGAAGCGTGCACTTATTGGCATTCGTTGATGGTGATGTGTACCCGCTCCCACATCGGGTGATCGGCCTCGCTGGCGATGCTGGCCCGGCTCGGGCACAATGCGGGTAACGGAAGGAGAACCTCATGATTGACCCGAAAAAAATTGAAGACATGGCCCGCCAGATCCACAACGCGCTGCCGCCCGGCATCAAGAGCCTGGGGGAAGAGGTGGACAAGAAGGTGAAGCAGGTCCTGCAGTCCCAACTCAACAAGCTGGATATGGTTAGCCGCGAAGAGTTCGATGTGCAGACCAAGGTGCTGCTGCGCACCCGCGAGAAGCTGACCGCACTGGAAGAGAAGCTGGCGCAGATCGAGCAACAGCTGGCTCAGCGCGACGAATAACCCGCAACCGCAGTCATTCGTCTGGCCCGGATAGACAAAAGCCCCTGACAGCAGGGGCTTTTGGTTTTTATAAAGTCCAGAGCGCTTATTCGATGTTCTGGAACTGTTCGCGCATGATTGATTAATTCTTATTAATCAATAAGATATGACGTCTATGGCTCCAATGGCTCCAATGGCTGCAAGGCGCCGACACTGTCCTGGCCGATGCAGCGCAACAGATCGAAGGGCTGAGTGGATTCGGCGTGATAGCGCGCCACCACCCGACGGCGCACCTCCAGGTTATCCGGCAGCAGGTTATCGAAGAAGTTATAGACTTCGGCCCCCTGATAGCCTTGCCGACGTAGCGGCATGGAGAGCGAGATCGGTCGACTCCCGGCTAGAATGAGCCAGGAGTCGGCGTACTGGAACTGGTGGGCACCGCTGGTGGCCTTGCTGAAGGTGCCCACCCGGTAGCCATTCATATAGACCGCAAGCTGAGCCATCACCACTCCTTTTTCCAGCCGGGGGCTGCGCTATCGGCGGCTTCATCACGCGGCTTGATATCGATGGATAACTCCAGGGCGGCCAGGATCTTGAACAGGGTCTCGAGCTTGGTGGACTCCGGATTGAGCTCAAAGCTGGAGACTGTGTCCTGCTTGATGCCGACACGGCTGGCGACCTTGCTTTGCGATCGTTGCTGCGCGAGCCGGATGTCTCGTAAGCAGGCGCTAAGTTGTTTGGCACTGGTGATGTTCATGGTGGCTGATGAGCTACGGGTGGATAAATTCAATTTACACCCTGTAGAGGGTAAGGCAATCATTACCCTCTATAGGGTGTATAATATATATTACCCCCTGAGGCGGGTATTGCTCATGCTACCCTCTATGGCAGGTGAGTCTTGATTGCTTGCCCAGGCTCTCTCCTTCCGCGCGAACGGGTAATTCACGCTTACACCTTGCCAGTAGGCCTCTCGGTCACTCAACCATGCGGCACTCGATGCGGGCGCTGCCCTCCTCGGTTGATGTTAAAAAGCCGTCTAAATTGGGCGCGTCAGAGTTTGTTTAAACCGGCTGCACCGTATGTCCACCAGCACAGCGGTGAAGGACAGAGCGAATAGCTCCTCTGTGGAAAGGGGGAGTTGACCGGATCAAGCTGTTTCAATTTGGTGAGTGTTCAGCTGGTGGCCTGTTTAGTAAACCATGCCCAAGTTCTTTTCGGCACAGCTCTGGCAGGCAAAGTCATCATGCATATGGCCAACCGGGTGCAGCCGACGGCAGCGGCCACAGATCTGGAAATAGCGACGATTTGCCAGTAGTTGGTCAATGGCCTTCTCAATCTCTTGAGGCGAAACAACCCAGTTGGTTAAGTCGTCAGGGGTAGTGATTATAGAATGTTCAACCCGCTCTTCAGTTGCTGGTGGCTGTCCCAATCGCTTGACGGTAGTCCAGTAACTAACCGGTTCGTGGGGGCCGACCCAGTTAATTTCACGCACATTCAGCCAGATGCCCAGTTCGTTGGTGTGAAGGCGGATGTGGTCGCGTTTGATTTCGTTGATATTTTTTAGCATGTCGCGTGTTTCATTGTTGCCACGGGCCGTACCAAGCATCACTCAACGGGTCGAGCTGGTGAGAGTGCACCCAAGATTGAGCTGCCAGCCACTTTGCGGCCTGTTCTCGATCAGATTCGCTCAGAGTCCCGCCATCATATTGGCAGAGGTAACCTGCTATCTCATTGCCCGATACAGAACCACCACCGCCAAAGCACCAGCCTTGTGATTCAACGTAATCGATCCAGCCATCCCGGGCATCGTTAAAATTCTTCTGCTGCAGGTCTATAGTGAAAGTTAGGGTAAAACCGAACTCCTGAAACTCGCCTACGTGCAGTTTCTTGCGCAGGCGGCGGGAGCGGGGTTTGGCCTGCTGTTCTATGGTCGGTGCTTTCATGTTGAACCTTGTAGTTATAGCTTCGAATGCTCGGTGGCTGCGATATAACCCTGCTTTGAATGAGTCTTGAATTGCTGGAAAGCCAGCCTGAGCTTGCCTGTGTCCACCAACCTTTTCAGATACTGTTGCCGGATGGATTGAGCGTCTCTCTCGACGATGTTGGCAAGTGCCGAGATGGAGACAAAATGCCCCTGACAAACCCGGATCAGGGCGTCCTCCATCGTGTTGCGATCCAAGCGCTTCTTCTGGCGTGGCTATCCTCAGTACCCATAGCCTTGATCCTTGCAGGGCATCGCCTCATGGGGGAGGCACTAAAAATTATTGATTTTTTAACGTGGAATTTTCGATTATGGGTATGACAGTACAAACAGCAGAAGAGAGTCATGGTGAAAATTGGCCGCAATGATCCTTGCCTATGTGGCAGTGGTAAGAAATACAAACACTGCTGTATGGATAACATCTCAATACAGAGTGCAAAGCTATTGGATGACATGGCACAAGTCGTCGCCATGAACCCGAGTCTCAGCCTGGATGAACTAAACCGGGTTGCTCAGCTGCGGGTACAAGAGCGCAATAATCGACCCGAAGCCGACTTTTGTGGTCTCACGCCAACCCAGATGGCCAACTGGCTCTATGCGCCTTTTAATCAATGGGCCGGGGTGATGATGAGTACGCCTGCCGACTTATCCCGTAGTCCTGTCATGCGCTATTTAGCCTTGATTCTGGATGAAGCCCTGCAGCAAGAGGGCTCATTCAAAGCGACCAGCAAAGGCAATTTACCCGTGAAACTGGTCAAGCAGGCCTGTGACTTGTTGCCTGAGTTTGCCATCGGCAAGTTTGACATTCATGTGAGCATAAATAGCTTTGCCGGTGTGAATGAAGATAAGTTTGTCGCGCTGCACTACACCCGGATCCTGGCTGAGATTGCGGGCATTATTTACCGCAGAAGTGGCCGTTTCCATGTTAAAAAAGAGGCGCAGAAGCGGTATCAAACCCAGGGCGTGAACGCCTTTTTCCTGCCCATGCTCGAGGCGGCCGTGGCTAAGTATAACTGGGGTTATCTAGATGGCTGGGAGACGGATGTTGACCTCCGAACCTTCTGGCTGTTTATGCTGTGGCGTCTGCAAGGCCATGCTTCTATCGATCAATTGATGGAGGAAGTGGCGACCGCGTTCCCCGATTTGCTGCGCATGCTCGTGCCTGATGAATATTTTCCGCCGATTCAGCTACTCGGCTTACTGATCGAATCGCGCTTTATTGAGCGATTTTTACAGCTTTGGGGATTTGTCACCGTTGATCCAAGACGCTTTCTCGCCGAGGAGCATGTACCGAGAACAGCAGAGATCCAGCCGCTGCTGACGCAAACTTTTCAGTTCTCGATGTAATGAGGCTACTCGGGATATCCATTTTGATTTGCCACAGGGGCGTTTGCTCAGGCTCAGAGCTGACTTTAAAGGTAATCCCCATTGCTGGTGACCAACCTGATTAGGGAGCTGCGCCAGAAACGCCAAAGCCCCTGACAGCAGGGGCTTTTGGTTTTTATAAAGCCCAGAGCGGCTTATTCGATGTTCTGGATCTGTTCGCGCATTTGTTCGATCAGGACTTTGAGCTCGACGGCGGACTGGGTGGTTTCGGCGTTGATGGATTTGGAGCCTAGCGTGTTCGACTCGCGGTTGAACTCCTGCATCATGAAGTCGAGGCGACGGCCACAGGCGCCGCCTTTTTTCAGGATCTTGTGGGTCTCGGTGATGTGCATGCCGAGGCGATCCAGCTCTTCGGCGACGTCGATGCGTTGGGCCAGCAGGATGATCTCTTGCTCGACGCGGGTGGACTCCAGCTCCAGCTTGGCTTCGGCCAGGCGATCCACCAGACGCTGGCGCTGCCAGTCGAGGATCTGCGGCATCAGGGCGCGGACCTTGGTCACTTCGACCTGGATGCCTTCCAGACGTTGTTCGATCAAGACCTTGAGCTTGTCGCCTTCGCTCTGGCGGCTTTCGACAAACAGACCCAGCACTTCATCAAAACCGGCCAGCAGGCGGGTGTTGAGCTCATCCATGTCCTGTTCTTCGGCGGCCATGACACCGGGCCAGCGCAGCACGTCCAGCGGATTGAGTTGACCTTGACCGGCGCGGTCGATGACCCACAAGGCGCTATCGATCAACTGTTCGGCCAGCGCCTCGTTGACATGCAGCTGACCGGCATTGGTCTGACTCTCGAACCGCAGATTACACTCGACCTTGCCGCGCTCCAGATGTTTGCGGAAGCGTTCACGCAGGATCGGCTCCAGGCCACGCAACTGCTCCGGCAGACGCAGATACGTTTCCAGATAGCGTTGATTGACGGAGCGAATTTCCCACACCGCTGTGCCCCAATCGCCTTTGAATTCCTTACGGGCGTAACCTGTCATGCTGTGAATCATACGGATCTCGTCGGTCGGTAAAAAATTGTCGCGATTATAGCCCCGCCGTCGGCAAAAAGCCCGTCATGTGAAAAGCGAACGCTGATCCCGTATACTGACGGCCATTTCCGATTAAGCAGAGAAGATCCCATGCGTCCGAACGGCAGAACGCCCGCGCAAATGCGCCCGGTTACCATCACCCGTCATTTTACTTCCCACGCCGAAGGCTCAGTGCTGATCGAATTCGGCCAGACCCGGGTGCTGTGCAACGCCAGCGTGGTGGATGGGGTTCCTCGCTTCCTCAAGGGCAAGGGTCAGGGCTGGATCACCGCCGAATACGGCATGTTGCCCCGTTCGACCCACTCGCGCATGAACCGCGAGGCCGCTTCGGGCAAGCAGGGCGGTCGCACCCTGGAGATCCAGCGCTTGATCGGTCGAGCCCTGCGGGCGGCTGTGGATCTGACCAAGCTGGGTGAATTCACTATTACTCTGGATTGCGATGTGATCCAGGCCGATGGCGGAACCCGCACGGCGGCGATTACCGGTGCCTATGTGGCACTGGTGGATGCACTGCGCTGGTTGCAGGAGCAGGGCAAGCTGAAGACGGACCCGCTCAAGTACATGGTGGCGGCGGTATCGGTCGGCATTCATAACGGCCAGGCGATTTGCGATCTGGAGTACGTCGAAGATTCGGCGGCCGAGACCGACATGAATGTGGTGATGACCGAATGTGGCCGCATCATCGAGGTGCAGGGCACCGCCGAGGGTGAGCCCTTCAGCCAGGAGGAGCTGAACCAGTTGCTGGAGCTGGCCAAGGGCGGCATCGCCGAGCTGGTGACGCTGCAGAAGCAGGCTCTGCTATAAGTGTTGATTTGACGCGGCCCAGGCCGCGTTTTTAATGAAAACCCGTGACGCATCAAGAACCAAGAGGACCAAGCATGAAAGCCTACCAGCGCGAGTTTATCGAGTTTGCCCTGAGCAAACAGGTGTTGAAATTCGGGGAGTTCACCCTGAAGTCGGGGCGCAAGAGCCCCTATTTCTTCAATGCTGGTCTGTTCAATTCGGGTCGCGATCTGGCCAAGCTGGGCCGTTTCTACGCCGCCGCGCTGGTGGATGCCGGTATCCCCTATGACGTGCTGTTTGGACCGGCTTACAAGGGTATTCCGATCGCCTCGGCCACTGCCGTCCAGTTGGCGGAAGTGCATGATCAGGATGTGCCCTGGTGCTTCAACCGTAAGGAAGCCAAGGATCACGGTGAAGGCGGTAACCTAGTCGGCAGCCCGCTCAAGGGGCGCATCATGCTGGTGGATGATGTGATCACCGCCGGGACCGCCATTCGTGAATCCATGGATCTGATCCAGGCCAACGGTGCCGAACTGGCGGGGGTGCTAATAGCGCTGGATCGTCAGGAGAAGGGTAAGGGCGAACTCTCGGCTATTCAGGAAGTCGAACGTGACTATCAGGCTCAGGTCATCGCTATCATTACCTTGGGGGATCTGATCCGCTACCTGGAAGAGAAGCCGGAGATGGCCGAATTGCTGGTTCAGGTACGAGCGTACCGGGCGCAATACGGCATCGACGCCTGAGTCACAGCCGTCTGCGGGGTTCATCGTTTTCATCTGTAACAGGAGGTGTTATGCGCATCTTGATCACCGGATTGAATGGCACGCTGGCCCCCCATCTGGCGGCGGAGGCCAAGGCCGCCGATTGGCACGTCCTGCCCTGGCCGCGGGAAATCGTTGATCCAGAAGAGAGCGGGGAGTCGGCGCTGTTCTTGCAACGCATGCGCCCCGATGCCATCGCCCACCTGGCCATGGGGGCGGAGAGTTGGGCGGCGCAACTGGCCGCCTACGCCAGGCTGGCCCATATCCCCTTCCTCTTCACCAGCTCGGCCATGGTGTTTCACCATGAACCCGATGGCCCCCACGACATCGCACAAACCCCGAATGTCGAGGATGACTACGGTCGTTACAAGATGCGCTGTGAACAGGCCATCTGGCAGGCCAATCCCGATGCCTGTGTGGCCCGCATCGGCTGGCAGATCGACGGCGAGGCTCGTGGCAATAACATGCTGGCGGCGCTGGATGGCTGGCAGCGGGATCAGGGCAGGGTTGCCGCCAGCCGCCTCTGGACCCCGGCCTGTTCGTTCATGACCGACACGGCTCACGCCTTGTGGCAGTTGCTGCAGGAGCGGGCGAGTGGTGTGTTTCATCTGGACAGCAATGCCGTGGAAGCCTGGCGTTTCGATGAGCTGGTGCTGGCGTTAGCGCGTCAATTCGAGCGCCCCTGGCAGTTGGAGGTGACCGAGGCCTATCGCCATGACCAACGGTTGCTGGGGCACGCCGAACGCATGCCCGGGCTGAGCCAACGGCTTGAACGACCATGAGTGTGTTCACTTTCGAGAACCCCGCCGATTGTGCGGGGTTTTTTCTGTCCCAGTGGGTGGGACTCGGGTGTCCGGCTTTGTGCACAGGGTAGAAAAAAGCGTCAAACGAGCTTGTTCCCTCTGCGGAGAGTCGGCATGATTGGCGCCTGTTACAGCTGGTTTACATTTTAATAATTGATGGAGTTCAACGCATGAACAAGGGATTAGTGGCTGGCCTGGTGGCCGTAGCGCTAGTGGGCGGTGGTGCCTATTACACCCTGCAGGGGAAAATGGGTAGCACCGGAGGGTCGAGCCTGGATTATGTGCCAGCCGATACTCTGGTCTTCGCCGGTGGTCTGGAGCCCATGTCCTGGAGCGATCTGGCCGCCTTCCGCGACAGTTTCTCGGTGGGCGCCAAACCCGAAGAGATGCAGAAGATGGTCGACAGCTTGCTGAAGTCTGAGGGCGAGACCTCGAACAAGACGCCGGCCGGTTTCCGTCTGTTGCTGAGCCTGTATGCCGACTACCTGAATGCCGTCAGCGCGCCGGACTTCAAGCCTGAAGTTCTGGGCCTGACCGATAAGCTGGATTCTGCCCTGTATACCGTGGGTGCTCTGCCCGTGGTCCGCATCAAGTTGGGTAATGAGGCCGCATTCGATGCCTTCTTTAGCAAAGCGGAAGGTCGCTTCAAGTTGCAGGCCGAGACCGGTACGCTGGAAGGCTTCAGCTACAAGCGTTATGCGTTGAATGACGATGCCAAACAACCCATCTACCTGGCGATTGGCAAGCGGGATGGCTATGCAGTCCTGACCCTGGATCTGGGTGCCCTGATCCCGGCGAACGAGGGGCTATCCGTCGCCTTCGGTTTGACCAAACCGGCGCAGCCTCTGGCGGCGAGCGGTACTCTGCAAGCGCTGGTCAAGGAGCAGGGTCTCAAGCCGTTCTCTCTGGGTTTCCTGAATCACGAAGCTCTGATCCGGACGCTCACCCGTGCGGATAGCCCATTGGCCAAGTTGCTGGATAAACTCAGTGACGGGGAAACCACCAAGGAGCTGGCTCAGTACCGCACCGCTGCTTGCCAGAGCGAAATCGAAGCCATGGCGGCGTTATGGCCCCGGACCATCTTTGGCTATACCGAACTCGACAGTAGCAGCTCGCCGATCCGTATCAACAGCATGTTGAAAGTGGTTTCGACCGATACCGCCGCCATGGAACAACTGCAGAAGCTGCGCGGCTTCCTGCCGGATCTCTCGGCGGGCCAGAGCAAGTTATCCTATCAGATGGGTCTGAATATGGATGAGCTGACGCCGGTGTTGACCAATCTGTGGGGACGGGCGACCCAGGCCAAGTTCAGTTGTGAGCCTTTAGTCGCGGCTCAGGCACAACTGAAGCAAGTCAATCCGAGCCTGTTGGGCGCCATGACCGGTATGGTGCAGGGCGTGCAGGGGTTCGGTATCGATCTTCAGGAGCTGAGCCTGAAGCCGTCTGCCGAAGGGCAAGATGTGCCGAATGTGGCCGCTCTTTCCTTCATGGCGACCCTTTCCAGCAAGCAACCGCAACAGCTGTGGAGCATGCTGGCGATGATGCAGCCAGCATTGGCCGCCACGCCATTACCGGCGGATGGTCAGAGTGTGGAATTGCCATTGCCGCTGCCAGTCCAGTTGCCGGGCAAGATCAAGCTGGGGCTCTTCGGGAACCATATCGCCCTGTTCAGTGGCGACAAGGCCGAGGCCCTGACGGCCTCCCTGGGTAAGCAGGCGCTCAAGCCCAATGGTTTCTTCCATTTCGGTCTGGACTACAGCCTGGTTGCCGATGCGTTTGATCTGGTGCTCAAGAGCAAGCAGGACAGACAAGCGGCCCTGACCGCTGCGGCAGAAACCGAAGCTCAAACGGCCAGTGCGGCAGGAGCGACGGATGAAGCCGCTACCGATGAAGAGGGTTATGCCGAACCGACCGCCGCCGAACTCAAGGCTCAGGCGGATCGGGAAGTGGAAGAGATGAAGGCCGCACAAGCCATGATCGCCAAGATGCGTGGCATGCGCCTGAGCTCCGGTTTCGACTTCACTGCCAGTGGCCTGGAAGTTCGCGCCGACATGGAACTGCCGAAGCATTAATCCATCACGGGTGATGCTCTGTCACCCTGTATGCCATCAAGCCAAAGGGCCGGACTATGTCCGGCCCTTTGTTGTGGCTCTGTTCCAGTAATCTGTTGCCTGGAGTAAAAGTCGGGGTCAGGACGAACGCAGAGACGCCGTGACTACATACCTGTAGGCTTGATGGCGGCATCCCTGCCGCCATCACTCTGCTTTTCGTCCTCGCCCCCGGCTCTTTGATTCACAAGCCCTCATTGGGGCAAGGCCTTCGTTTTGGGTCTGGTTATATAGTTACAGCGCCATCGGCGTCAGGCCTTGGGGACGTGCATGGCCACCTGGGGTAGCGGGCGTTTGAATCCCTCAGCCTCGAAGGCCAGGCTGACACGTTCTTGAAACGAGAAGAAGACATCCCAGTAATCGCCATTCTTCACCCAGGGGCGCACTATGATCTGCACTGCGGTATCCGTCAGTGCGGCGACGGCGATCACCGGAGCCGGAGTCGGCAGGACACGGGGCTCTTCGCTGACCAGACGGGTCAGTAACTCCTTGGCATGGCGCAGATCGACGTCATAAGCGAGATTGAAGCTCATATCGACCCGGCGGGTCTCCATGCGCGAGAAGTTGGTGATGGTGCCATTCAGAATGGTGCCGTTCGGGACAACGATCATCTTGTTGTCGCCTGTGGTCAGTACGGTCGTGAAGATCTGCACCGTCTGGACTACACCTGCGGTGCCGGAAACCTCGACGAACTCCCCCGCCTTGATAGGACGGAACAGTATAATCAGGACGCCGGAGGCAAAGTTGGCGAGAGAGCCCTGCAGGGCCAGACCCACGGCCAGACCGGCGGCACCGATCACCGCAACAAACGAGGCCGTCTGTACGCCGATGCGACTGAGGGCGGCGATGAATACGAAGGCCAGAATGGCGTATTTCACCAGATTGCCAACGAAGTCGGTGATGGTGGCGTCCAGATGGCGCGCCTTCATCAGCCGCGTCATGCCACCGGTCAGCAAACTGGCCACAAACCAGCCGATGCAGAGGGTGAGCAGGGCGGCAGCTATGTTGACGCCATACTCGATGAGCAGGGTCTGGTTGTTGGTCAGCCAGTGTGTGGCGTTATCGAGCATTTCAGTTTCCATAGGCGACTCCTCGCAGGTAAGCGGCGGAGAGTCGAGCTCCCGCCATCCGATGTTCAGCTTTGTAGCAGCTGGTTATGAATAAATTGCCATTGGGTGTCGAAATTGGCGGTGGGTCGCAAGCGGAATTGGCTGCGGACAAACTGACTGAGTCGCCCCTCCACGTAAGCGAGCAGAAGATTAGCCAATTGAGCCTCTTCTACCGAGAACCCTTTGCCTTCCCGTAGCTTGCGCTCGCGCAGTACCTGCTTGAGCTGGCTTTCGAGCTTGTCGAACATGTGAGTGACCCGATCCCGTAGCCGTTCATGTTCCCCTTGCAAAGCATCTCCGGTCAGAATGCGGGTAATACCGGGATTGAGCTCGGAAAACTTCAACAGTAACAGGAGGATGCTCTCGCAGCGGGCCAGGGTATCTTTCTCTTCGCTCAGGATCAGATTGACGCGAGACAGCAGCGTCTCCTCGATAAAGTCGATTAGCCCCTCGAACATCCGCGCCTTGCTGGGGAAGTGGCGATACAGGGCCGCCTCCGAGACGCCCACTTCGGCGGCCAGGCTCTTGGTGGTGATCCGTTGGCCAGCCTGATGCTCCAGCATATGGGCCAGTGCCTGCAGTATCTGTTCACGGCGATGGGGGGCTTGTGACGTGGGTGGCGTGGCAATTTGACTTGTCATGTCCGAATAATCCCTAAACGAGAAGACAATGGAGGAACCATTCGCCGTGGCCTCGATGCCACGGCGATACTGCAGTCAGGTCAGGCCATCAATGACGGCCAGAGGAGCCAAAGCCCCCTTCGCCCCGCTCACTGCTATCAAATTCATCGACAATGGTGAAGCTGGCTTGCACCACCGGCAGGAACACCAGTTGGGCGATGCGCTCACCGGGCTGGATGGTGAAGCTCTGCTGGCCGCGATTCCAGACCGAGACCATCAATTGACCCTGGTAGTCGGAATCGATGAGACCCACCAGGTTCCCCAGCACTATGCCGTGCTTATGACCGAGGCCGGAACGCGGCAGTATGGTGGCACACAGCCCCGGATCGGCAATATGAATCGCCAGACCTGTGGGCAGCAGGGTGGTGGCGCCGGGCGCCAGCTCGACGGCCGCATCCAGACAGGCGCGCAGATCGAGACCGGCTGAGCCCGGAGTGGCGTACTCCGGCAGCGGGAATTCATGGCCGATACGCGGGTCTATGATTTTCAGTTCAATCTGTTTCATGTCGGTACTTCTTGAGGATGAGTGTCATGAGATGGCGGGCCACCTCGGTTTTTGCCGCCAGCGGCAGCTCCTGTCGGCCATTGGCCCAGAAGACGGTCAGTGCATTGTTGTCGCTGTTAAAGCCCTGACCTTCCCGTGCCACATCGTTGGCGGCGATCATGTCCAGCCCCTTGCGGGTCATCTTGTCGAGGGCATAGTGCTCAACATCTCGGGTCTCGGCGGCGAAACCAACGACGAAGGGTTTGTCGGCACGCGCGGCGACCTCGGCGATAATGTCCGGGTTCTTCACCAGGGTCAGTGTCAGTTCATCGGCCGATTTCTTGATTTTTTGAGGGGCAATATTCACGGCGCGGTAATCGGCGACGGCGGCGCAGCCAATAAATATTTGCTGTGGCCCGATTTCAGCAGCTACGGTGGCCTGCATCTCCAGAGCGCTCTCCACATCGATGCGGCGCACGCCAGACGGGGTCGGCAGGTTGACCGGGCCTGCAACCAAGGTCACCTCGGCGCCCAGCTCCGCGGCGGCGGCGGCAATGGCGAAGCCCATTTTCCCTGAACTGTGATTGCTGATGTAGCGGACCGGGTCCAGCGCTTCGCGGGTCGGCCCTGCGGTGATCAGCACCTTGATATTCAGGGAGGGGCGAGCGAAGAAGCGTAAGCACTCGGTGGCCAGATCGTTCGGGTCCAGCATGCGCCCCGGACCTATATCGCCACAGGCCTGAGTGCCGGAAGCTGGCCCCCAGATCTGCACTCCGCGTTGCGCCAGCAGTTGCAGATTGGCCTGAGTAGCCTGATGCAAGTACATCTGCTGGTTCATGGCCGGGGCCACCGCGACCGGTGCCGGGGTTGCCAGACACAGGGTCGTGAGCAATTCATCGGCCATGCCACAGGCCAGACGGGCAATCACATTGGCCGTGGCTGGAGCAATCAGAACCAGATCGGCCCACTTGGCCAGCTCGATGTGGTTCATACCCAATTCACTGGCTGGGTCCAACACACCGGCCGGAATCGCGTGGCCGGAGACCGCTTGCAGGGTCAGGGGAGTAATAAAAGCACGGGCCGAGTCGGTCATCACCACCCGGACCTCCGCGCCCTGATCGCGCAGACGGCGCACCAGTTCGGCGCTCTTGTAGGCGGCAATGCCACCACTGACGCCCAGTAATATGCGTTTATCGCGCAGTTCCATACGTTTTTAATTCCTGCTACCAGGTCGAGGGCAAGAGAATATCACAAGGGATGGTCAGCGAGCAGAAGCCGCCATCACACCCCCGTTCTATCACCGGCATATGTCAATTTGTCAGTTGTGACGCACAGAGTCCGAGAGCTGACAGGAGGTTGGTTCCACTTGAGTTGCTATCTTCAGGGCTGCTCGGCACCGAGATGCTTCGGCAGGTGCAGCAAGAATCGTGCTCGCAATAGACAGGGTTGGAACGAGCAACAAGGAGAAGGAATGGCGATCCGCGATTGGCCTGCCAGCGAAAGGCCCAGAGAGAAGCTACTGAGCAAAGGGGCAGCGGCGCTCAGTGATGCCGAATTGTTGGCCATCTTTCTGCGTACCGGGGTCTCCGGCATGGATGCGGTGGAGCTGGCGCGCCGCCTGCTCGCGGAATTTGGTTCCCTGCGCGGGCTGTTTGCCGCCGAGCAACGGCAGTTTTGTCAGGCCCATGGGCTGGGGGAAGCCAAATTTGTGCAACTGCAGGCGGTGCTGGAGATGAGCTGCCGTTATCTGGATGAGGTGATGAAGCGGGGTGACCCCTTGACCAGCCCGACGGCGACCCGACGCTTCTTGCAGGCCCGGTTGCGGGACCGGCGGCAAGAGGTCTTTGCTCTGCTGTTGCTGGATAATCAGCATCGGGTGCTGCATTTCACCGAACTATTTTGGGGAACGATCGACGCGGCCAGCGTCTATCCACGGGAAGTGGTACAGACGGTGCTCAAATATAATGCAGCAGCAGTGATCCTCTGCCATAATCACCCGTCCGGCGTGGCTGAGCCTAGCCGGGCAGACCGAAGCCTGACCGACCGCATCTGCGCGGCCCTGGGTCTCATCGATGTGCGGGTGCTTGATCATCTGGTCATTGGTGACGGTGAAACGGTTTCCTTTGCCGAGCGTGGTTGGCTATAGCCGATCACCGCTTGGCTTTTGCTTGATCTTCGCCGAGCGATGCTGTATAAAATGCCGCCTTCTATGTGGCCCCGCAACAGGCCAGCGGGGCTGAGAAATGCTCGAGCAAAAGAAGTAAGATTTGGAGAGACTGACATGTCTAGAGTATGCCAAGTAACCGGTAAGCGTCCGGCAGTGGGTAACAACCGTTCCCACGCTAAAAACGCGACCCGTCGTCGTTTCCTGCCTAACCTGCAAACTCACCGTTTCTGGGTTGAAGGCGAGAAGCGTTTCGTCAAGCTGCGTGTATCCACCAAGGGCATGCGTATCATTGACAAACTGGGTATTGAAGCAGTTCTTGTTGATCTGCGCGCCCGCGGTGAAGTGTAAGGAGATAGATCATGGCTAAAGGTGTACGCGAAAAAATCCGCTTGAACTCCAGCGCCGGTACTGGTCATTTCTACACTACGACCAAGAACAAGCGCACCATGCCTGAGAAGATGGAAATCAAGAAATTTGATCCCGTTGTTCGTCAGCATGTGATCTACAAGGAAGGCAAGATCAAGTAATTGATCGTGCCTTGCTTGAAAAGAACCCGACTTCGGTCGGGTTTTTTTATGCCTGCGATTCGGCGCTGTCGGCAGGTGCATAGGCGCCAGCCTTGGGTCACAATAGCCGCTGTTGTTAACAGTTTGTGATGAAAGGAATGCGTTATGCCCGAACTACCCGAAGTCGAGGTCAGCAAACAGGGGATCAGCCCCTGGTTACTCGGACATACGGTGACTCGTGTCGTGGTCCGGACTCCGTCCTTGCGCTGGCCAATCCCGACCGAGATCCAGCAGCTGGTGGGTTGCTCCATCGAACGCGTTGAGCGGCGCGCCAAGTATCTGCTGCTCTACTCCACCCTGGGCACCGCCATCCTGCATCTGGGAATGTCGGGGCGATTGCGCATCCTGCCCATAGGTGCTGCGGTGGAAAAACATGATCATGTGGATATCGAACTGGATAACGGCAAGTTGCTGCGGCTCAACGATGCCCGTCGTTTCGGCGCTCTGCTCTGGACCCCGGATGACCCCCATCAGCATCCGCTGCTGGCTACTTTGGGGCCAGAGCCTCTGACCGAGGCGTTCAGCGGCGAGTATCTGTATCAGCGCAATCGCCGCAAACACAGCGCCATCAAGCCCTGGCTGATGGATAACCAGCTAGTGGTCGGGGTCGGGAATATTTATGCCAACGAGTCGTTGTTTGCCGCGGGTATAGATCCCAGACGCGGTGCCTCGACCCTGAGTCTGGAGGAGTGCGAACGGCTGGTGGCTGAGGTCAAGGCGGTGCTGGAGCGGGCGATCCGGCAGGGTGGCACCACGCTCAAGGATTTCACCCGCGCCGATGGCAGGCCAGGGTATTTCGTTCAGGAGTTGCGAGTCTATGGCCGGGCTGGGCAGGCGTGTGTCCGCTGCGGTCATCCGCTGGAAGAGTTGCGGCAGGGGCAGAGAACCACCGTCTACTGCCGCCTGTGTCAGCGTTAATTCTGCTGGGGAACTTGCTGTCGTTTGGCCTGCACCGCACTGGCGACTTCGGTACTGACGAAGGGTCTGACGTCGCCGCCGTGCAGGGCCACTTCACGCACTAGGCTGGAGGTGACGCAACTGAGCTCGCTACGGGATGGCAGAAATAGAACTTCCAACTCAGGCATGAGCTGCCGGTACATACCCGCCAGCTGATTTTCATAGTCGAAATCAGTCATGGAGCGAATACCGCGCACCAGTACGTTGGCGCCTTGCTGACGAGCAAAATCGATGAGCAGACCGCTGAACCCTTCCACCCGAACCTGCGCATAGGGCGCACAGCTTTGACGAGCCAAGGTGATGCGCTCCTCCAGGCTGAAGAGCGGGCGTTTGCCCGGACTCATGGCGATGGCCACGATCACCTCATCGAAAATACCGGCGGCACGGGCGATCAGATCCTGATGCCCGAGGGTTAACGGGTCAAAGGTTCCGGGAAATATAGCCTTGGTGTGCATCACATAGATCCTCGCGGAAAATTCTTGGTGAATTATACGGTTGCCTGCTTGTGAAAGGTACGGCCTTTGGCAAGAATAGCCGCCATTGCGGTGAAGGAGAGCGACGATGCAACGTATTCTGGTGGTGCGTAACGACAAGATTGGCGATTTCATGCTGGCCTGGCCCAGCTTCGCCATGCTCAAGGCGTCGTGCGACTGCCATGTGACGGCACTGGTTCCGCCCTATACCGCTGCGCTGGCCGAGCTCTGTCCCTGGATCGATCAGGTCATTCTTGATCCGGGGGTCAAGGCGAGCCGGGCCGAGCAGATTGCCCTGCTGCGTCGACTGCGGCAAGGGCAGTTCGATGTGGCGATTGCACTGTTTTCCCGCTGGCGCACCGCCTGGTTGTTGTGGCGCGCCGGGATACCCTATCGACTGGCTCCAGCCACCAAGCTAGCGCAATTTCTCTATAACCATCGCCTGGTGCAGCGCCGCTCGCGCTCGGAAAAGCCGGAGTCCCAGTACAATCTGGATCTGATCCGCCATTTTCTGCAGCAGCAAAATCAAACGCCAGTCGAACCTAACCCTCCCTATCTGGCGTTCAAAGATGAACTCCTGGTTGCGGTGCGGGGTGATACCGCCGGGCAACTGGGGATCAATCCGGCCAAGCCTTGGCTGATGGTGCATTGCGGTACCGGCGGCTCGGCCAATAATCTGAGTCTGCAGCAGTACGCGGCGCTGATCCTAGGCTTGCAGCAGCACTATCCGGATTATCCCTGCGTGCTGACCGCGGGACCCGGTGAGGGCGAGATGGCAGCGGCGCTGGAGACCCTGGTGCAGCAAGGTGGTGGTCATGCCTCCATCTATCACTCCCGTGAAGGCTTGCCCCGCTTCTGCCAGGTCATCGCCAATGCCGCCTTGTTTATCGCCGGCAGTACCGGCCCTCTGCATATCGCGGCGGCGTTGGATGTGCCCACCGTCGGTTTCTTCCCGGCCCGCCGCTCTGCGACCCCCTTGCGCTGGCAACCCTTGAATAGTGACGGGCGTCATCTGGCGATCGCGGCACCGACGGTGGGGGATGGCCAGAATATGCACCTCATCTCGATGACCGAGACTTTACCTCGGGTCCAAACCTGGTTTGCGGCCCTGCAGCCCGCAGCAGAGTAGTGCCGGTTGCTATCCACCCGGTACGGTGGCGATCCCATGAAGCAGGAAGCTCATTGGGTTAATGCCAGTTGCGTTAGCGAAGGCGAGATAGCCTGTTGAGCCAACCGTTGGCGGCAGGGATGCCGCCATCGAGCCCCCAGGGAAGGGTTTACGGCGAGTTGGCGAGAGAGGATGTCTCGCCCGAACCTCTTAACTGACCGGCATTACCTCATCGGGTACCTTTTATTGGTCTCTATGCCGGCTCTTGCTGGGGCTATGGCCCCGATTATTCCGGTTTTCCCTGCGTACGGCCGCGCAGCCACAAGTCGGCATATTTGATAAAGGTGGAGTGGCTCGAGAGGATGCTCAGCAACAACCCGGCCTTGCCATCGAGAAAACCCAGCCGCAGCACATACATACGCAAGAAACAGCCGATGGCATGACCGAACCCCTGCAACAGCGAGCCGCGTTTGCCCCGCGCTGCCCGACCATCGGCCCAGGCTTTGCCATAGCGGGCCGATTTCACCAGATAGTGTTCCAGATCCCGATAGGGGGTATGCAACAGATCGCCGCGCAGCGCCTGCACCTGCATGCTCTCATCCAGCTCGACCTTCTCATGCACCAGGGCGTCGTTGTAGCGGGTCAGCGTGGTGGGATAGAGCCGCAGCACCCGATCCGGGTACCAGCCACAATGGCGGATAAAGCGTCCGAACACCCAGTTCAAGCGCGGGACGGCGTAGACGGTGCGTCCGGCCGGCGCGGCGCAGACGCGCAGAACCTCGGCTTGCAATTCTGGGGTCACCCGCTCATCGGCATCCAGCCAGAAACACCACTGGGCCGTGACCAGTGCCTGGGCCAGTTGCCGCTGCCGTCCGTATCCCGGCCAATGGGGTTCGATCTGATAGTTGGCCTTGAATTCGGCCGCAATCTCGGCGGTATTGTCGCTGCTGCCGGAATCGAGGATCACGATCTCGTCGACCCATCCGGCCACACTTTGCAGACAGGCGCGCAGGTTCTCGCCCTCATTCTTGACGATGAGGACGGCGGCAATACGGGGTTGGCTCATGGGGCATCCTTGAGCAGGCCATGGGCCTGGGCGATGGTGTTAAATTGGTGAATTACCTGTTGCGGGGTGATCTGCTGCATGGCATCCGGATCTTTGAGCCGGCTGCGCCAGGGCAACTCGGCCAGTGGGCGTCCGGTTTGTGCCTCCATCAGCCGTTGATAGACGCTGACCACGTAGGGGCGGCACTGATAGGGACCAGTGCGCTCCGGATTGTGGTGGGCATACAGACCGATCACCGGCACGCCTGCGGCAGTGGCCATATGGGTGGGGCCGGTATCCGGCGCCAGCACCAGTTGTGCCTGCTTGATCAGCGCCATCAGCTGTTTGAGGCTGGTCTGGCCGATCAGGTTCCCGGGTTGGTGCTGACACAGAGCCATGATCTCGCTGGCCATCTGCCGCTCCAGCGGGGTCGGCCCGCCGCACAACAGCACCTGGAAGCCGCAAGCGGCGGCATGATCGGCGAGGGCGGCATAGCCTGCCACGGTCCAGTTCTTGTAGGCCTTGCTGGCGGCCGGAGCGATCACCAGCGTCGGACGGGCGTTATCCAGATGGGCGCTTGCCCAGGCATCGTCGGCCGCCGAGGTGGGGATCTGCCAGTGTGCTTCAAGATCGGTAATTCCCAGCTCGGCGGCAAAAGCCATCAGACCATCCAGCACATGCGGGGAAGCAGGCGACGGAACCGCATGATTGGTAAACCAGCGTTGACCATCTCCGGCACGTTGCCGATCAAAACCCAGCTTATGGCTGGCGCGGATGCCCAGACTGAGCAAACTGGCGCGCAGGGCCGATTGCATATGCAACAGGGCATCGAAGCGGCGGCCTTGCAGTTGGCGCCACACCTGGCGGTAACCGCGCCAGCCCAGCTTCTTGTCGAAGGGGATCACCTCGATACCGGGCAAGTCACCCAGCAGCATGGCCTCGACCTTACCCATGATCCAGGTGATGCGGGTTTGTGGCCATTGGCGCTGGATAGCCTGCACTACGGCAACGGTATGCACACAGTCGCCAATCGCCGACAGACGCAGGATGCAAAGGGATTCTGGAGCGTGGGAAAACAGCGACATGAGATGGCTTCCAGACAAAGGAGTGCGGGCATTATGCAAACTCGGGCAAGGCTTGTAAAATGTCCATCCACTCCATTCGAGCCAACGGACGAGAAGCGCGATGCACGGCTGGCAAACCCTGATCCATGGCTCACACACCTGCTGGTTTGATGAGCAGCTGTTCCCTGATTTCTCCGTCGAGGCCTTCGACCCGGCTTATTGGCAGGCGCAAGATGCCGTGACTGGCCAATCCCGGGGACGTGGTGTGACCTGGTTCGTCCGTCACCGCGGCCTGTCGCTGGTGTTGCGCCACTACTGGCGCGGTGGCCTGATGGGCAAAATCAATCCGGACAGGTTCTGGTTTCATGGCGTTGAATCCTCGCGCGCCATGGCCGAGTTCCGGCTTCTGGGTCAGTTGCGGGAGCTGGGCTTACCGGTCCCACGGCCGGTGGCGGCTCGCGTGCAGCGGCAGGGATTCTGGTATCGGGCCGATCTGTTGATCGAGCAGATCCCGGGCGCGCGGGATCTGGTGCAGTTGCTGCGCGAACAATCGCTCAGTGCGGCTCGGTGGCAAGCGGTGGGGGCACTCATCGCCCGACTGCATCAAGCCGGGGCTTATCACTCGGATCTGAACGCCCACAATCTGTTGCTGGATGGGGACGACCAGATCTGGGTCATCGACTTTGACAAATGCGGCCTGCGTGAACCCGGCCCCTGGCAGGCCGAAATGCTGGCCCGCCTGCTGCGCTCCTTGCGCAAGGAGGCTGGGCTGCACCCCGAGTTTCATTGGCAGCAGGATGATTGGTTATCCCTGCTGGATGGATACAAGGCGGTGCAACCCGTTCGTTAGTCGCTGCACTCCAGCTCGCAACTGCGGACAATCGCTGCCAGTGTTTTAGCCTGGGCCCCCTGATTGGCGGCGACCACATCGAAGGCGCGCATGCCCATTTGCTGCCGCTTTTCCTCATCTTGCAACAGCGCCAGTACAGTCGCGCCCAACGCTTGCGCATCCTCGACTATGACACAGGCCTTGCTGTCGCACAGCTGGCGGGTGACATCGGTGAAGTTGAAGTAATGAGGGCCTATGAGTGTCGGCTTGCCGAGGCTGGCGGGCTCCAGCAGATTGTGGCCGCCGATCGGCACCAGACTACCGCCCATAAAGGCCAGATCGCAGGCTTGAAACAGCAGCGGCATCTCGCCCATGGTATCGCCGAGATAGACCTGGGTGTTGGCCGTGATGGGTTCCTGCAGACTACGACGAGCAGTGGTGAATCCCTGGTGCTGACAGAGACTTGCTACCGCCTCGAAGCGCTGCGGGTGACGGGGCACCAAGATCAGCAGGCATTGTGGTAGCTGTTGCCGAACCTGGGCCATGGCGGTGAGGATCTGTTCATCTTCACCGGGATGTGTGCTGGCGGCGATCCAGACCGGCCGCGCCCCAATATGGGTGCGTAACCGCTGTCCGGCTTCGATCTGGGATTGATCGAGTTGGATATCAAACTTGAGTGAGCCGGTCACTTGCAAGCGTTCGGCGGGTATCCCCAAGCGGCGAAACCGGGCTTCATCGTCACGGTGTTGGCAGAGTACCAAGCTTAGATGGCGACTCATGGCGCGGAAGACACCTTGCACCTTCTGGTAACGCTGGCAGGAGCGCTCGGAGAGGCGGGCGTTCATCACCACCACCGGCATCTGGCGGCGGGCACAGGCGGCGAGCCAGTTCGGCCAGAGTTCGGTTTCCATGATCACCAGAGCGCGAGGTCGGGTGCGTTGTAGAAAGCGCCAGACGGCATCCGGATAATCCAGCGGTGCATAGCGATGGGTGACTAACTCGCCGAGTTTGGCGATCTGGTCGGCCCCGGTGCGGGTGGTGGTGGTCACCAGCAGGGGCAACTCGGGATGCGCCGCCTTCAAGGCCCGGATCAGGGGGATGGCGGCCAAGGATTCCCCGACACTGACGGTGTGTATCCACAGCGGTGGTGTCGGGCTCTGGAGTCGAGGTCCCCAGCCCAGCAGCTCGGCCCAGCGCTGACCATAATCGGGCTTGCCGGGGCGGGAGCGATAGGTGATATACAGCACCAGGGGCAGCGTCAGATAGATGATCAAGCTGTAGAGCAGACGGTAGAGCATGAGGCACCGGTGGGTCAAAAGCTAGGTGGCCGGAAGTATCGGTGATGCGGGGAGCAGACTCAAGCCAGTGCAGTTATCGGCGTTATCATTTGTGCGTCATGCCGCCTGGTGGCTGGGCCCGATTGAATTCCAGCCCCGGCAGCGGAACCGCCGGGGAGGAGCGAGTAGCGGAGGAATTCTCGATTAGGGTGCTGGTTTATCCGCTTTGGGTAGTAACAGTCCCTGCTGTTGTTGCTCCCGCCACATAGGCTTCGTCTGGCTCTTGAAGCTGACCCGATAGGAAAATTTCCGGCTGTCATTGGCGGCAACCAGATTGACGCACAGGCAATAGAGCGCGGCGAGGAGTAAGGCCTGCCCCAGACGCTTCTCGGGTTGCGTCTGTGCCCAATGGCGGATAAACAGCAGCAGCGGAATCAGTGCGAACGGGAAGGCGATCATCAGATGCCAATAGCTGAAGATGATGGGTGACAACACGGCGCTGATAAAGATAGCGAACAACGCCGCCACCCCATACAGGGCAAACCATTGTTCACCATCCGCCTCTTCGACATAGGGACGACGCCACCACTGCCCCTTCACTTGCTTCCAGACAAACCAGTTGGCCTTCAGCGACAGCACGACCGAGAGTGCGCCAACTGCGTAGACTACGACTCGCCAGATCCAGGTCAGCACCAGCTGGATGCTTGGTACACTGGTGACCCAGGCGAAGTGGGTCTCATCAATGAGGCGGCCGGCAAATAGCCAGGAGCCATAGCGGAACCAGTAGATGAAGGCTTTCAGCACTGGGTAAACATGTACGCCGCCCCAGCCGATGTAGCGCTTCTGCGCCTCTGGGTCCGCATTATGGCTGATGGCCTGATTGCTCATTAATTCCTGCAGATAGGGAATGAGTGAGGCTGCAATCAGCAGTACGGCGACGGCCAGTCCCAGCCAGTGGATACGCATCAACCGACGATAGACCAGATAAGCCGAAATCACGGCCAGAATGGGCCAGGAGTAGTGCAATTGCATCGCCATGCCAATGGCCAGCACATGGATCAGGGTGTGGAAAAACGAGGGTTTCTGGCGTAGGTGAAAGGCCGACCAGAAGTGCATGGCGGCAAACAGGAACAGATACGACGGGTTGTAGAGCAGGTTCTCGTACATGAACCAGGGATTGAGCCAGTACAGCAGCATGAACAGCAAACGGATGCGCGGTGCAAACAACTGTTGGATGATGTTATCAAATAGCAGGTAGCTGACCAGCCGCATGGCAAGCAGTAACAGCATGGGCGCATAGGGTGAATACCACAGCGTCAGTGGTAGACCGACCAGATAGGTCGAGAGTGAGCCGGGTACGTTGCCGACCGCGCTGGCGGCATTGCCATAACTGAGCCAGGTGCCTTGCAGAGCACCGAGATAGCCCTTGTAGAGCATCTGGGTCTGATCGCCGGTTAATACCTGATGTTCGGCATACAGCAGTGACAGCAGAAGGCCAAGCAGCAGGCCGCCCCAGAACAGGGGATTGACATAGGCGTCCAATCCCTGTGGTTTCAAATTGTGTGTCGACAAGGGAAATCCTCAGTCATCAGGCCAAAGTAATAGGGGTTACATCCTGCGCCAGCACTGGGTGTAACTGGGTCAAGGCTTGCCAGACCCGATCCGGTGTCAGCTCGGTCAGGCACTTCAGGTGCCCGAGCGGACATTCGCGTTTGAAGCAGGGACGACAGCTGATCTCGGTCTGCACGGTTTGCACCCGCGTACTCAAGGGCGGGGTATAGGCAGTGGAGGTCGAGCCGTAAACGGCGACCAGCGGCGTGCCGACGGCCGCCGTGATATGCATCAGCCCTGAATCGTTACAGACAGTGGCATCGCAGGCGGCAAGCAGGTCGATGGCCTCGGTCAGACTGGTTTGACCGGCCAGGATCTGGCACTGCCCCTGAGCGGTCGGGGAGAGATGATTGAGGATGCTGTGGGCGACGTCGCTATCCTTGCCGGAGCCAAAGATCCACACCTGACCACCCTTGGCGCACCAGCGTTCGGCAATGTTGGCGTAATGGGCTTCGGGCCACCGCTTGGCCGGGCCAAATTCGGCGCCGGGGCAGAGGCCGAGCACAGGTGCCGGGCTGGTGAGGGCCAGTCGATTCCGAGCCTGGTTTTGTTGCTCTGGGTCAACGCGCAGGGCGGGATAGGGAATCTCGGGCAGTGCGGCCGCGGACGTCATCTGCGACTTGGCAAACGCCAGCGCCATGTAGCGCTGCACCATCAGCGGGAAGTCACGCTTGTTGCTGCGCAAGTCGTTGAGCAGGCCATAACGGCTCTCGCCCTTCCAGCCCGTGCGGCGGGGAATGTTGGCAAATAGCGGGATCAACGCCGATTTCAGTGAGTTCGGCAGTATCAGTGCCCAGTCATAGCCTTCAGTCTTGAGCGTGCGCCCCAGGCGCCAACGGGCTCCCAGTTGCAGTTCACCATGACCCAGCGGCATGGTGATGGCGCGATCGACTTCCGGCATCCGCTCCAGCAAGGGCAAGCACCAGCCGGGTGCCATCACATGCAGCTCGGCATCCGGGTGCTGTTGTTTGAGCAAACGATACAGGCTCTGGGACATCACCATATCCCCGACCCAGGCCGGGGCAATCACTAGAATTTTCATCGTTAGTTTCTCATTCATGCGGAACAGCAGAACTGCGATCTGTGGGGTAGCTTTGCTGCCACCAAGCCGGAAGACGTTGCTCCAATTCATCCCAGGGCAAGGTATTG
Source organism: Aeromonadaceae bacterium (assembly GCA_963677375.2). GTDB lineage: Bacteria > Pseudomonadota > Gammaproteobacteria > Enterobacterales > Aeromonadaceae > Pseudaeromonas. The sequence continues at coordinate 131,654 of CAXXIF010000011.1, read as the reverse complement.
ATGTCTTGGGGATGGGTTGCCTTGGACAGTAGCGTCTCGGCTAAGGGATGGCGAGGGCCCCAGTCCTGAAGATTTTCGGCATCCGGGTTGTAGAGCCCGAATACCGGCTTATCCAGACCGACGCCGATATGTACTGTGGCGGTATCGACCGAGATCAAGGCCGCCGCACGGCGGATTTGGGCAATAGCATCGGCAATATGAGTACTGGCCGGATAACAGAACAGACGACTGCTGTTGAGCTCCCGGCACAGAGCCATCACCTCCTCCCGACTATCCGGCGCAAAGAGCAGACAACAATCAGCCTCCGGGATCTGCTGGTGGACCAGGCTGATCAGGCGATGCATGCTGGCTGGAGTTAACCGGCGAGATCCGCCACTCCCATAACCATTGATGGCAATCACAGGGCGGCTACTCGGCCAGAACGCGGCCACCGCCTCTTCATGCCGGGCCAGATACGGGATACGGTAGTGCGTGTTGAAGCGGGTTGCTCCCAATGCATGGGCCAGTTGACCAAATTTCTCGACAAAGTGCATGCCCTGACACCGAGCGCCCAACTTGATATCGATGCATTCCAGGTCATCGTCCAGGCCTGCAATATGCTGGCTCCGAACCCGGCTCAAGAAAAACAGATCTTTCATCTTGAGGGCTTTACTGAAATGAACCAAGCATTCGATGGGGCCCAGTTCACGGGCTAAACGGGCGAGTTGCCAGTAACCTGCACGCTTGGGGCACTCATAGACATGGTCGGCGCCGAGATGATCCCTAAAAAGCCATGCCATGGCGGGTGTCGTAATGACCTCCACCTGAATCCCGGGACGCGCCTGGCGGAGGGCCTCGAAGAACCAGGAGGATACAATGGCATCTCCCAGCTTGGCATCCCAACGCACCAGTACAATTCGTCCGGCACCTCCACGGGCAGATCGTATCGGGTGGTCGAAGAGCACTCGGCCAAGGGCGCGCCGTAAGGCATCCCGCCCTCGCTGTACGGCACTTTTCAGTGGCTTGAACATGCTCGCTCCGACAGAATCACAGACCGGCTGCGGCAAAACGTTCAAGGTATACCGCTTCAGTCGCTGCCTTGTGATCGAGCAATTGCTGACTGAACTCGGCAATGTTCTCCAGCCGCTCATGGATCAGCTGATCCAGATGTGTCAATTCTTCACCGACCGGCACCATGGCGGCACGGAATCCCTTCACCGTGGAGGCGCGGGGGTCATGGGCGATCATGATACCTGGCGTACCTTGCGAGGCACTCATACCGATGCCGTGCACCCGGTGACCAATCACCAGATCGTAACGACCGAAAATATCCAAATAATCACGAGAATCGAAGGAGTAGCGCAGGGTCTGCCCTGGGAAGTCCTGTTTGAACGGCGTCAACTCATCAATGTAGTGCGCAACGAACTCGACCTCATAGCGATCACCATACTGTTGCAGTATGTGGTTATAGATCTTCATCAGGTAGTCATGGGTGCTAGCTGAAACATTGTTACAAGATACTGCGGACTTGGTGCCATAGATTAAGCCGATGCGTTTCACCTCTTTTACCTGGCGTTGCTCGCGACTGGAGAACAGCGCAGGACAAGGGATCTGGTGTACGGGTAATGGCTGCAGGCTCAGCCGGGTATCTTCATCGCGACAGGTGATGAGCTTGGCGGCACGGAAGACCGCCATTTCGTCGGCCGTAAAATGGCTCTCATCAAATGTAAAGCGACCACTGGTACCCAGACCAAGAAACAGGGTCGGCAGCTGGTATTCAAGAATGGAGCGATACAGCTTGTTCATCCGCAGCCCACGCCATTCCGGAGAGCCTGCAAAAACCACCAGATCGGCGTAATCCATCGGCAGGCGATCTTTCACCGAGTTATCGAGAAATTTTTCCATGAAGTCGCGGCCGAGCAGGTTGTCGATCTTTTTGACAAAGTCGTGGCGTCGGGCGCGGCGGATCTGGGGGTTCCGGTTGTAAATGATGGAATTGAAATCACCCAGCTGTTTGCGCAGCAGATTCATGCAACCCATCAGAATGAATTCATCACCAGGATTCCATTGACGGGTAGTAGAAAAAACGATGTTCATAGGATCAATCTCATCAAGTTGGTCAGTCGGTGGGACTATAGAATAAAGAGGGTCGGCATCCTGATGGAGACGGGATACCGACAGCGTTCGTGTGTTAGGCCTTATTCAGCCATTCCATATATTCGGCAACGCCTTCGGCGACGGAGCGGAACTGGACGTCACAGCCGGTGGCTCTGAGTTTGGTCAGGTCGGCCTGGGTATAGCTCTGATAGCGGCCTTTGAGGTGATCCGGGAACGGAATGAATTCGACCTGGCCGCGACCATGGTGCTTGACCACAGCTTCGGCGACATTCAAAAAGGGCTCAGCACGGCCGGTACCGCAGTTGTAGATGCCGGACTTGCCTGCATTCTTCCAGAACCAGATATTGACCTTGCAGACATCTTCGACGTAGACGAAATCGCGGGTCTGGCCGCCGTCGCCAAAGCCATCACAGCCTTCAAACAGCTTGGGATTCTGACCATCCTTCATCTGGTTGTTGAGATGGAAGGCGACGCTAGCCATGCTGCCTTTGTGCTGCTCACGAGGACCATAGACATTGAAGTACTTGAGGCCGACGATTTGGCTGTTGGTGGTTGGCAGCAGACGACGGACATATTCATCGAATAGGAACTTGGAGTAACCGTACACGTTCAGCGGCTGTTCGAAACGACGGTCCTCGATGAAATTGTCATTGCGCCCGCCGTAGGTGGCGGCGGAAGAGGCATAGATGAAGGGGATTCCGCGCGCGACACAGAAATACAGCAGATCTTTTGAGTAGTCGTAGTTCACTTCCATCACGAACTTGCCATTCCACTCTGTGGTGGCCGAGCAGGCTCCCTGATGGAAGATCACCTCGATTTCATCCCACTCTTCGAAGGGGTCACCAGCAACCACGCGGGCGAGGAACTCATCTTTGTCCATATAGTCGGCGATATCCAGATCCACCAGATTGGCAAACTTGGTACCGTCGGTCAGATCGTCAACGGCGACAATGTTCTTGTGACCGGCCTGATTGAGAAGTTTGATGAGATTACTGCCGATAAAACCGGCGCCACCAGTGACGATAATCATAAGCTGTTGCCTCGTTAATGAGCCGAAAAAGAGATGAATCAGAGGGCCGAGTTTATCATGCCCCAGCTTGAACGGCTAAGGGTTGGCAACCATTTGCGGGTTTGCATGGGGCTCAGGTTTGGTCGGAGATGTTCAGGGAGGACAAGATGATATAGTGGCATCCCGACCTTTGGCTTACACATGCCGAGGGGTATGGTTTTTCTAACGATAATAACAAGGTATGGATGACATCGGACGCAAGGTGTCTGAGTGTGTGCTATGCCATATAGAGTAGTTGCTCATATTTCAAGGGTTACCATGAAAACCAAAGACAAGATCATTTTTGCGGCGATTGAGCTGTTCAATGCGCAGGGGGAACAGAACGTCACCACCAATCATATTGCCGCTCATCTCGGCATGAGCCCTGGCAACCTCTATTACCATTTTCGCAACAAAGAAGACATTATCCAGGCCATTTTCGAACTCTATGCCAAGGAGCTGGCCACTCTATTTGCGCTGGATGCCGAGGCTCCGACGGAACATCTTGGCAGTTTGCAAACCAGCCAGCTCTATCTGGAGCGCGTGTTGTATGTGATCTGGCGCTTCCGTTTTGCCTATGACAACTTGCCGGATATCCTGGCCCGTAATGAAAGCCTGAGCACCTGGTACCGCAAGATCCAGGAGCCGGTCTACGATCTGATGCGCCGTCACATGGAAGAGCTGCGGAGTCATGGGGTGCTGGTGGTCAGCGATGAGGATCTCGATAACATGCTGCATGTTATGAAACAGTTGCTGATCTTCTGGGTGGCTTATCAGCGTACGCTTCATCCCGGAATGGCGTTGAGCAAGAGTACCGTGTTCGGGGTTATCCCTAAGGTTCTGTTCCTGTTTCGACCCTATGTCGCCGCCGAATACCAGGCTGAACTGGCGGGTATCGAAGCCTATTTTCGTGCCAAGCAGGTGGAAGAGAAAGGGGTGACGGTGTGAATGAACAGGGGCGAGCCTCGGCTCGCCCCTCTGTTTCGGGCTCTGCAAATCCTGTTTAGCGTTGCCGTGGCGGGGCTACAGAGTTGCGGATCACCAGTTCAGGCTGCACATTCAGTGCCTCAACGGTCAATTCCTTGTTGCGCACCCGACTGACCAGCAATTCGACGGCCAGCTGACCTAATTCCGCCTTCGGATGGCGGATGGTAGTAAGGGGCGGGCTGGAGAAGCGAGCCATTTCTACATCGTCATAACCGACAATCGAAATATCTTCCGGTACCTTGAAGCCGGCTTGCGTTGCGGCACAGATGGCGCCGATCGCCATGGGGTCGTCAAAGGCAAAGACAGCGGTTGGTTTTTCGGCCCGAGCCAGTAACTGCTGCATGGCATCAAAACCGCTCTGCATCTCGTAATCCCCTTCGAGGATATTCTCTTCGGCCAGGGTCAGACCGACTTCGGCCAAGGCATCTCGTACCCCGTCAATCCGTTGCTGGGTGGTTTGTTTGCTCAATTGTCCGGTGATACAAACCACTTCGCGGTGGCCCTGACTAACCAGATACTTCCCTGCCAGGTAGGCACCGGTGCGCACATTGTCATTGATGACGTTGGCAAAATCGCATTGACCACCCCAGTCCATGACCACTTGGGGCACACTCTGATAGCTGCGCAGCAGAGCCTGGATTTCGGCATCAATATCGGTACAGATCACCAGTAGGCCATCAACCCGTTTTTCCATCAGCATGCGCAGATAATGACGTTGGCGGTCCAGCTGGTTTTCGGTGTTGCAAAGGATCAGGCTATAGCCCTGATTGAAGCAGTAATCTTCTACCCCCTTGATTACTTCGGCAAAGAAGGGGTTGGCACTGGCGGTGACCAAGAGCCCTATGGTCCGGGTATGGTTGACCTTCAGGCTGCGGGCCACAGAATTGGGGGCATAGTTGAGCGCCGCCACCGCTTCAAGCACATGGCGCGTGGCATCTTCACTGACGCGGCGGGTGTGGTTGAGGACGTGGGACACGGTGGAGATGGATACACCAGCCCGAGCGGCGACATCTTTGATCGTGGCCATCTTGCGTCTCCTGAAAAAAGGTAGCGAACCTTAGCAGATCTTGTGCCGGAAAATTGAGAGATATTTCTCATGCTTCCGTTCTTACCCAATAGTAGGCATAAAACCCGAAAAGGGTGTCGTTCGGGCGGAGATTGCACCAGCCGAAGAAGCGGAAAATAGTTGTTTCACAAAAGCGTAATATGCTGGTTTTTGGCGAGATTGTTTCAGAATGATATCGGGTTAATTTTGTTTTTGTGGTTTTAAAATCTGCAAATGTCGTATTTGTTGGTGTTGCGACAGGGGTGTTTATCTGTTTTTCGGAAGAATATTTTCGTCTTTCTCTCTTGTTTGTGATTCTACGCAATGATAGAAAACTCGGAACGGGTCGCTATACCCCAGCAGACTCTGCCAAAAAAAGCGCACAGCGCATAATCAACAAAAAAATAGAGGGAAGACAAGATATGAGTAAATGGACTAAAGGCGCGCTGACTGCGGCCATCGCAGTTGGCCTGTTCGGCGTGGCTTCTCAAGCCATGGCGGAAGATACCATCAAAATTGCCATTGCTGGCCCCCAAACTGGCCCGGTTGCCCAATATGGGGACATGGAGTTTGCCGGTGGCAAGCTGGCGGTGGAAGAGATCAACAAGGCGGGCGGCGTCAACGGCAAGAAACTCGAAGCCGTATCCTATGACGATGCCTGCGATCCCAAGCAAGCCGTTGCCGTTGCCAACAAGATCGTCAACGATGGCATCAAGTTCGTCATCGGTCACCTCTGCTCTGACAGCACACTGGCGGCCTCCGATGTTTATGAAGATGAAGGCATTCTGATGATCACCCCGGCCTCCACCAGTCCAAAGGTGAGTGACCGCGGCTATGAATTGACCATGCGTACCATTGGTCTGGATAGCGATCAGGGCCCAACTGCGGCGCGTTATATCATCGATCACGTCAAACCGAAGGTTGTGGCCGTCATCCATGACAAGAAGCAATACGGTGAAGGCATTGCGACCAGCGTGCGTGATGAGTTGAAGAAGGCGGGCGTGAATGTGGTTTCTTTCGAAGGGATCACCGCTGGCGACAAGGATTTCTCGGCTCAAATCGCCAAGTTGAAGAAAAATAATGTCGATTTCGTCTACTACGGTGGCTATCACCCCGAGCTGGGTCTGATCCTGCGTCAGGCGGCTGAAAAGGGCCTGAAGGCCAAGTTCATGGGTCCGGAAGGCGTGGGTAACAAGGATATCTCCGCTATCGCAGGTCCGGCCTCTGAAGGTCTGCTGGTGACCCTGCCGAAGCGCTACGATCAGGAAGCGGCGAATGCGCATCTGGTTGATGCACTGAAGGCGAATAAGCAGGACCCGTCCGGCCCGTTCATCTGGACCACCTATGCCGCGATCCAGAGCGTGGTTGCCGGCATCAAGCAAGCCGGTGAAGAGCCAGCCGATGTGGCTAAGGCACTGAAAGCTAGCAAGATCCCGACCGTTATGGGTGACTTGCAATGGGATGCCAAGGGCGACCTGAAGGGGTTCGAGTTTGGTGTATTCGACTGGCACCAGGATGGTTCTTCCACCACTCTGCAGTAAGCTCTGTTTTGCGACCCGAGGGGCGGCTTGAGCCGCCCCTTCATTTATCGTCCAGCCTGTCAGGACGACCATCTACACAATGTCGGGTGCACAGGGAATATTCCTATGTCTGAACAATTTTTTTACTTTATCCAGCAGTTGCTCAATGGCCTGACCATTGGCAGCACCTATGCGTTGATCGCCATTGGTTACACCATGGTGTACGGCATCATCGGCATGATCAACTTCGCCCATGGCGAAATCTATATGTTGGGATCGTATGTGGCTTTCATGGTCATTGCGGCCCTGACCATGATGGGGATCGACAGTTCTGTGCTGCTGATGGGTAGCGCCTTCGTCATCTCGATCATTATTACTAGCTGCTATGGCTGGACCATAGAGCGGGTGGCCTATCGCCCCTTGCGTGGCAGTAACCGGCTGATCCCGCTGATCTCGGCTATCGGTATGTCCATCTTCCTGCAGAACGTGGTGCGTTTCGCCCAGGGCTCGCGGGACATTGCCATGCCAGCCCTGGTCACTGGCGGTTTCGAATTTGGCCCGGAGAAGTTTGCAGCCAGTCTTTCCTGGATGCAGATCATCATCTTTGCCGTCACCTTTGTCAGCATGTTCGGGCTGACCCTGTTTATCAGCCGTTCACGGATGGGCCGCGCCTGTCGCGCCTGTTCGGAAGACATCAAGATGGCGAATCTGCTGGGCATCAACACCAATAACGTCATTGCCATGACCTTCGTGATCGGTGCCGCCTTGGCTTCGATTGCTGGGGTCTTGCTGGGCATGTATTACGGTGTCATCAACCCGTCGATTGGTTTCATGGCTGGTCTCAAGGCGTTTACGGCGGCGGTGCTCGGCGGCATTGGCTCCATTCCCGGTGCCATGTTGGGTGGTCTGATTCTCGGGGTGACCGAGGCGCTGACCTCCGGCTATCTCAGTTCGGAATATAAGGATGTGGTGGCATTTGGTTTGTTGCTGGCCATCCTGCTGCTGATGCCGACCGGTATTCTGGGCCGTCCTGAAGTGGAGAAGGTGTAATGCATTTCAAGAATGCCTGTATTGCTGGCGTGATGACGCTGCTGCTGACCCTCTGGTTATTCGGCTTCCAGCTGCAGACCGAGGGTGTGGGTCTGACTGTGGTCAGCCAGTTGGGTCATAACGGCCCGGCTTTGCTGATCGGCGTGGGGCTAGTGTTCTTTTTCCAACTGTTTCGGGAGCGCATTCTCGGGCTGTTTGGCCAGGTGGGAGCCCTGGCTCCGACGCTGACGCTGCCGAGCAAGAGCGACAAACCGGGTCTGTACCGTCTGGGCTCCTTGCTGATTCTGGGCGCCTTGATCGTGCTGCCCTTTGTTGCCAGCCGTAGCGTGGTCGATTTGGCGACCCTGACCCTGATCTATGTGATGCTGGGGCTCGGTCTCAACGTCCAGGTCGGGTTGGCGGGGTTGCTGGATCTGGGGTATGTCGGCTTCTACGCCGTCGGCGCCTATAGCTATGCCTTGTTGAACCAGTACTTCGGCTTCAGCTTCTGGGAAGCGCTGCCATTATCGGGCCTGCTGGCCGCCGGGTTCGGCTTTTTGCTCGGCTTCCCCGTCTTGCGTCTGCGCGGCGATTATCTCGCCATCGTGACTCTTGGCTTCGGGGAGGTAATTCGTATTTTGTTGAATAACCTCAACTTTATCACCGGCGGCCCGAACGGCATTTCCGGGATACCTAAGCCGACGCTGTTCGGTCTGGAGTTTGCCCGCAAGGCGGACGAGGCGGGTGGTCAAACCTTCCATCAGTTCTTCGGCATCAAGTACGTGGCCGATCACAAGGTGATCTTCCTCTATCTGATGGCGGTGTTGCTGGTGCTGTTTACCCTGTTTGTCATTAACCGCTTGCTGCGTATGCCGCTGGGTCGAGCATGGGAAGCATTGCGCGAAGATGAAATCGCCTGTCGCTCTCTGGGCTTGAACCCAACCGTGATCAAGCTCAGTGCCTTTGCCATCGGAGCCGCCTTTGCCGGTTTTGCCGGCAGCTTCTTTGCGGCGCGTCAGGGCTTCATCAGTCCGGAATCGTTCAACTTCATCGAATCGGCCATCATCCTGGCCATAGTGGTGCTAGGTGGCATGGGGTCCCAGATCGGGATCGTGCTGGCCGCCATCATTATGACGTTGTTGCCGGAAATGGCCCGTGAGTTCAATGAATACCGGATGGTGATGTTTGGTCTGTTGATGGTGGTGATGATGTTGTGGCGACCCCAGGGTTTGCTGCCGATGACCCGTCAGCACATGGAGGTGCCGAAATGAGCAATATTCTGGAAGTTTCGGACCTGACGATGCGTTTTGGCGGTCTGGTGGCGGTCAACAAGGTGGCGCTGCAGGTGAAAGAGCAACAGATTGTCTCGATCATCGGGCCCAACGGGGCAGGCAAGACCACGGTTTTCAACTGCCTGACCGGTTTCTATCGTCCCAGTGAGGGCATCATCCGCTATGCCGGTGAGGAGATCCAGGGAGTGCCGGGTCATCTCATCGCCCGCAAGGGCGTGGTGCGGACCTTCCAGCACGTCCGGCTGTTCAAGGAGATGACGGCGTTGGAAAACCTGCTGGTGGCCCAGCATCGCCACATGCACGGCGGTCTGCTGCAGGGCATCTTCAAGACTCCGGCTTTCCGTCGTTCAGAGAAAGAAGCGCTGGATCGGGCCCTGTTCTGGCTGGACAAGGTGGGACTGACCGAGATGGCAAATCGTCCGGCGACCGGTTTGGCCTATGGTCAGCAGCGTCGCCTGGAGATTGCCCGTTGCATGTGTACCCAGCCCAAACTGCTGATGTTGGATGAACCGGCGGCGGGTCTGAACCCGAAAGAAACTCACGACCTTGATGATCTCATCCGTCTGTTGCGGGATGAGTTCGGTGTATCCGTCTTGCTGATCGAGCACGATATGAAACTGGTGATGGAAATTTCCGACCAGATCTATGTGGTCAATCAGGGATGTCCGCTGGCCGAAGGCAAGCCGGAACAGGTGAAGAATAATCCGGCCGTCATCAAGGCCTATCTGGGTGAGTTTTGAGGTATCCCATGCTGGAATTCAAGAACGTTTCCACTTACTACGGCAAGATCCAGGCACTGCATGATGTCAGCCTGCACATCAACCAGGGTGAGATTGTCACCCTGATCGGTGCCAATGGAGCTGGCAAGACCACGCTGTTGATGACGCTGTGCGGTGATCCCAAGCCCCAGTCCGGCCAGGTGCTGTTCGAGGGGCAGGATATTACTCAGTGGCACACCGCCAGGATCATGCGCGGCGACATCGCCATAGTGCCGGAAGGGCGTCGTATCTTCAGTCGTCTGACCGTGGAGGAGAACCTCTACATGGGCGCCTTCTTCGTCGACAAGGCGGAACAGGAGGCGCTGCTGGCCGAGGTGTACGAGCTGTTTCCCCGCCTCAAGGAGCGGGTCCATCAGCGGGCCGGCACCATGTCCGGTGGCGAGCAGCAGATGCTGGCCATAGGCCGGGCTCTGATGAGCAAGCCGCGGCTGTTGTTGCTGGACGAGCCTTCGCTGGGTCTGGCGCCGATTATCATCCAGCAGATCTTCGAAATTATCGAACGGCTGCGGGATCGCGGCATGACCATTTTCTTGGTCGAACAGAATGCCAACCAGGCGCTGAAGCTGGCCGATCGGGGCTATGTGCTGGAAACCGGTCGCGTGGTGCTGGAAGGCACTGGTGCCGAGTTACTGGCTGACCCTGCGGTGCGCCAGGCCTATCTCGGCGGTTAACCTTGTTAAGCGGGGCAGGCTGGAGCCTGCGTCGCAACCCGAACCCTGTAGTAGAACGAGGGATCATCTGATGTGAGTCGGATGATCCTTTTTTTTAACAATCGGGTAAACTGGGCGCAGATAACGACAGGAGTAACCCATGTCCCAGTTTCAACACATTTCCCTCTCCGCCGCCGATGAGCTGCTGCAAAGCGGTAGCGCGCGCTTGGTCGATATTCGCGATCCGGGTAGCTTCCGCTCCGCCCATGCCCCTGGCGCGTTTCATCTGACCAACGATACCTTAGTGAGTTTCATGCAACAGACTGACTTTGCGACTCCGGTGCTGGTGATGTGTTATCACGGCAACAGCAGCCAGGGTGCGGCTCAGTATCTGGTCGATCAGGGTTTTGAAGAGGTCTATAGCGTCGATGGCGGTTTCGAGGGCTGGCGATTGGGCTTTCCGGTAGAGCGTGCCGAGGATGGGCGGGATCTGCAACCATGAAGCAACTGCTGGTGATCAACGATGCGCGACTGGCCCAGAGTCTGGCCGATTATCTATCCAGTCGCGGTATGCACTGTGAGCTGACCCAGTCCGAAGTGGGCATCACCGTCTGGCTGGCCGATGAGAGTCGCAGTGGTGAGGCCGAGCCTGAGGTCAAACGCTTCCTCAAGGAGCCTCATCATCCTCGTTACGCCGAGGTCTCCTGGCAGAGTGGTACGCCCAATAGCCGCATTGATTACAGTGCGGGCCATCATAGCCTGATGGCCCATTTCCTCATGCAGGCCGGCCCCGTCACCCTGTTGGTGATGGCGTTGTGCGCCTGTCTGTTTGTGTTGCAACTCATCGGGTTGAACCTCTACGACAGCTTGAGTTTCCATCAGGATATTTCGCAACTCAGTGGCTGGCAGATCTGGCGTTTCGTGACCCCCGCCTTTTTGCATTTTTCCGCCTTGCACCTGATCTTCAACCTGATGTGGTGGTGGTATCTGGCGGGCTTGGTCGAACGGCAACTGGGAAGCAGCAAATTACTGACTCTGTTGTTGGTCGGCGCCGTGATCCCCAATCTGCTGGAGTTTCTGGTTTCCGGACCTAATTTTGGTGGCCTCTCGGCAGTGGTGAATACCCTGGTGGGTTACACCTGGATCGTCGGGCGGATGCGACCCGAGGGTGAGGTGCAGCTACAAGATGGCATCTTCATCTTCATGCTGGTCTGGTTGGTGATAGGTTTCAGTGGTGTGCTGGGCAGCAATCTGGCGAATGTTGCCCACCTGGCCGGATTAGCAATCGGCTTGTTGCATGGTTGGATCGACGGCCGGACGGCGCGATCCAAAACCGTGTGAATCGCGGATTACTGATACAGGAAGTTGGTAAATAACAGGTCGCGAATAACTTTGCGGCCCTCTTCCTTGGTCAGCAGTTCTTCGATCTTGGCTTTACAGGCCAGTCGCGTCTTTTCCCGACCTTCCTGGGTTTTGACATCATCCTGTGTCTCGGCACCGAGCAGAGTATTAATGGCATCACGCAGCAGGGGATCGTGTTTCTTCAGTATTTCGATGTCGGCTGCATTATCGACCATCAGGTCAACCTTGACGCGCACGTAACCGAGATTGGGGCCCGTGGTGATGAAGTTGGTGATGAATTCCGGGTCTAGGGTGTAATAACCGATACCGGAGGGCACGGCAGCCGCCTCACCTTCGCCCCCCCCTTCACTGGCGATGGCCGTCAGGGGAGAAAGGCAGGTGGTGAAGAGCAGCAGGAGGAGCGAGAGAGTCTTGCGCATGATGTCGGCTTCCCGGCGTTCGGCAAAAAAAGAGGTGATGGCGCTCATTCTTGGTGGTGGAGGCTTGGTCGTCAAGAGTAGAGCTCCTTACTATGGGCTCGCGGTAGGCATTTTGTGGTGTTTCTTTGACTGGAGTGTTCTTGCAAGCTCAATTTCCTGTGCGTGACTGGTGTGCCGTGTCATCCCTGTCGACGATTGCCTGGCGCTCTCTGCGATCGGGGTCCATTCCTCCGCGTGTGCTGGACTGGCTGGCGGTGCGCGGTTCTCTGACTCAGCGATTGCGAGCCGAACCTGGCGCCTTGTCGGTGGTCTGCCTGCAACAGGGGATCTTGGCAGCCGATCCGGAGCTTTGGCAGCGACAGGTGCTATTGCTGAAGGCCGGACGTCCCTGGATCTGGGGGTTGACGCAAGTGCCACTAGGCACGCTGGTTTGTTATCCGGAGTTGAACATTCTGGGGGAACAACCGCTCGGTGACTGGTTGTTCGGTGTGGCGGGAGCGCGGCGCGATGAGCTGATGTGGGCGGATCTGGCGGCGGAACCGGCACTGGCCGTGGCACTCGAGGCCTGGCAATTACCTCATCCCGCGGCACTGTGGGGGCGCCATTCTCGATTGCACTTGCCTCGGGGGGAGTGCGCTATTACCGAAGTCTTTTTACCGGATGCTCCGCTGTATGCGGGCATAGTTAACGAGGAGTGACCATGCAGTTGGTGACGCGCGCCCCCTGGGCCGCCTACTGGCAACTGGCTCGAATGGATAAACCCATCGGAACTCTGTTGCTGCTCTGGCCAACGCTGTGGGCTATCTGGCTGGCATCGGCCGGTCGGCCGTCGCTGTGGGTGTTGCTGGTCTTTATTCTCGGGGTCTTCCTGATGCGTTCGGCGGGATGCGTCATCAATGATTACGCCGATCGTCATGTGGATGGCCATGTCAAACGCACGGCACAGCGCCCGTTACCGGCAGGGCGGTTGACCCCGCGTCAGGCGTTGATCTTCTTTGTGGTGCTCGTCGGGCTCTCGTTCGTGCTGGTGCTGACCCTCAACCGTTTTACCATGCAACTCTCCTTAGTGGGGTTGCTGCTGGCGGTGCTTTATCCCTTCATGAAACGGGTGACACATCTGCCTCAGCTGGTCTTGGGGTTGGCCTTTTCCTGGTCGATCCCTATGGCCTGGGCGGCGGTCAGCGGGGAGCTGGTCTGGAGTACCTGGTTGTTGTTTCTCGCCAATGCGTTATGGACTGTGGCCTACGATACCTACTACGCCATGGTGGATCGTGACGATGATCTGCGCATCGGCGTCAAGTCAACGGCCATCCTGTTTGGTCGCCATGACCGGTTGATCATAGCTCTGCTGCAGGGGGCGACCCTGCTGGTGTTATTTGGCGTAGGGGGACTGCAGGGGTTGCACTGGCCCTTCTATGGGGGGCTGCTGGTGGCGACTGTACTATTTGTACGTCAGGGCTGGCTGACTCGGCATCGAGAGCGACAAGCTTGTTTTGACGCCTTCCTCGCCAATAACTGGGTCGGGGGAACTATTTTTATCGGCATCCTGTTCTCGACCCTGTTGGGATAGCGGTTCCTAGCGTCGTGACACGGCTGGAGCCTGGCTGCTGGCCAATGCCGTTCAGTTAAGAAAAATGCAGGGGAGTTTCCTGTCGCCAACACGCCGTGAACCCATCCGTGGGGGCTCGATGGCGGCATCCTTGCCGCCAGCGGTTGGCTCAATGGCAACACGCCCTGCCTTATCTGATCCGTTTTGGGCTGTCGGCGCTTTGATTGCCATCCGGCAGGACAGGCTCAATGGCGATATTTTACGTTATAACTAATTGATTTAATTGAACTGTCAGGTCAGTGTCGCCTAGATGTCGTCACGTTTGCTTTGGTTTTGTTGGATAGTTTCGATCGAACACCAGAAACAGAGGGATAACCATGAATGTGCGTAAACTGAGGTTGCAGCGGAACTGGTCTCAAGAGCAGCTCGCTCAACTGAGTGGCCTTAGTATCCGTACCATCCAGCGAATTGAACGGGGTCAGACTCCAGGGCTGGAATCATTAAAATCCCTTGCCGCTGTTTTTGATGTTCATGTCGATACACTACCCAAGGAGAATGACATGACTCAAGACAACCAGATGGATAAAACAGAGCAGCAAGCGATGGAATACGTTCGTGACATCAAGGGGTTCTATTCACACGCCATCAAGTATGTCGTTGTGATCGCCATGCTGTTTGTCATCAACTTATCCACCAATCCCAGTTACATCTGGGCATGGTGGCCCATGCTGGGTTGGGGAGTCGGGCTGCTCTCCCATGGCTTGAACGTTTTTGAAGTATTTAACTTTTTCAGCCCGGCCTGGGAGAAGCGTCAGATAGAGAACCGGCTCGGTCGGAAGCTATAACCGGCAGAGTGTCACTCTCTGGCCGTGGTTCGCCGGGACGCCGCTAGCGACGTCCCGCAACCAAGGCCTGTCACCACCCAGTGTCACCATGGCTCTGCAATCAACACGATAGTCAGCAACAACTGCGCCCCCTATCTTTCGGACCAGTGATCCATAGTGTTTAGTGCGCGGGCATCAACAGGGTGCGCCTGACCCGATCCGGTAGCAGCGGTAACAGAATTGCCGACAATTCGCTCAGCGCGGCGGTATCGAGACTGACCGGCTGTTCATCCCCTTGGCATTGCAGGTAACACTCCTGATGCAGACTCAGCAGCAGGGTCTTGAACAGACTCTTGTCGCTGAATTCCGGTGCATGGATGCCATGCAGGGTTGCCAGACGCACCGCCATCATCTGGCTGTCGGATTCCAGCTGGGCTAGCGTGATATCCGGCTGCTGTTGGATCTGAGACAAGGTGATGGCGTAACGCTGCAGGGTTTCCTGAATACTCTGGCCCAGCAGCAACAGCCGCATCTGCTCTTCCGGCCGGACCCAGTAACCTTCATCGTGTTCCTCGATCAGTGCCAGCTCCCGCAGTGCGCTCAAGATGGCTTCAACCTGGGAATCCAGCGCCTCCGGCTCATAGCGCAGGAACAGCTCGTTTTTCAGTAGTGGATAGAGACGGCGGCAGCGGCTCAGCAGATCGGCGTGGCTCAAGCCTTCATTGCGCTCAATCAGGGTTGCAATCAGGCTGGGCAGGGCAAACAGGTGCAAAATGGTATTGCGATAGAAGGTCATCAGTATGGCTTGATAGCGATCCATGCTGATGATTTGGCCCAGGCGATCCTCTTCGATCTGGAACTTGTTCAGCTCCAGCGCCTGATCCAGCAACTCTTCGGCACTCTCGGTCGGTACCGTATTGAACGGGCTGTAGGGCACCCGTTGCAGCAATTCGGTGTAGAGGCGGATTTGTGCCAGCAGATCCTCACGAGGCAAAGCCTGTTTGTCGGTGGCCAGCAGAGCCAGAGCACTCAGCGTCAGGCCATTGACGGCGGCGGCATCGTTGATGCGGGTCATCAGTTGGTTGGCCAGAGCATCGACGGTGGCCGGCAGCCACTCGGGGCGGCATTGTCCGCTTGGGTCGATATCATCGCGCCACTGGGGAACCTGGTGCTGCAAGAATTGATGCAGGGTCAGGGGTTCGCCAAAATTGACAAAACTGCGGCCAAAATTGCGCAACTTGCCCAGGATGCCGAGCACCTGCCAGAAACTCTCTTTCTCTTTGCGACTGCCCTTGAGCTCGTTGAGGTAAGTGTTCACTTCCATCACATGCTCGTATCCCAGGTAGACGGGGACAAAGGTCAATGGACGATTGATGCCACGCAGCTGGGCTTGCAAGGTCATGGCTATCATGCCGGTTTTGGGTTGTAGCAGGCGCCCCGTGCGGGAGCGACCGCCTTCGGTGAAGTACTCCACGGCATAGCCACGGGCAAATAACTGGCTCAGATATTCCCGGAAGACGGTGCTGTAGAGCTTGTCGCCCTTGAAGCTGCGGCGCAGGAAGAAGGCGCCGCCATGCCGGAATATCGGGCCGGCGGGCCAGAAGTTCAGATTGATCCCGGCGGCAATGTGCGGGGGCACCATGCCCTGGTGATAGATGACATAGGAGAGCAGCAGATAATCCATATGGCTGCGGTGGCAGGGCATATAGATGATTTCATGTCCCTCTCGGGCCAGTCGGCGCACCTTTTCGGCACCGCGCACCGTGATGCCGCGATACAGCTTGTTCCACAGCCAGCCCAGAAAGTAGTCCCCGAAGCGGATCAGCCGGTACGAAAAATCGGAGGCCATCTCGTCGAGATAACCATGAGCACGGCTGCGGATCTGCTCTTCGCTGCAGCCTTCGCTTTGCGCCTGCTCGGCAATGGCCCGCATGATGTTCTCATTCCGTAGCAACTCCCGGAACAGCGCCTGACGGTTCGGCAGCCGAGGCCCCTTGGCGACCTGGCGCTGACGGCTGAAGTGAATGCGGGCCACCCGTGCCAGTTTGTGAGCAACCACTTCGTCGGTGCCCAGTTCGGCTACCAGACTCCGCAGCGAGACGGGTGCCGAGAAGCGGACTCGATTTTCGCGACCATACAGGGTGACGATCAGCGCCTTGTGCAGGGCGTCGGGAGTGCGATGGGGCGGCTGCAGGCGGCGGGGTTTTTCACGACCCGGCGCTCTACGCCAGAGCAGGGTGACGGGAACCAGCTGAATATCCAACTCGGAGTCTTGCTCATGCAGACGCAGCCATTGCTGAAACGTATCCAGGCTGGGTAATTCGGTGCGCTGGAGCCCGAAGGGCAAAGGCGTGCGGTCGAGACAGACGTACCGGGGATGAGAACCGCCCTGCAGGAACAGCGGGTTGAATGGGCTCGGCAGGCCCAACTCCTTGGCGCACAGCTCCAGCGTCAGCAAATCACTGAGCGAATCTGTGCTCAGGGCATAGACGATAGGGCGTGCCGGGTCCAGACCCAATTGACTGACGGGGTCCTCCGGGAGGCTGCTGTGATTGACCAACAGACGAACAGGCAGGCGGCACAAGGCCCTGGCCAGCGAAAAGCCGAAGGACATGATGCGGGATCCTCAAAATAAAATGCGGCGCCAGCATAGCAAAACTGGCCCGACTTGTCGTGAATTGCTGACCCGGATCAGCGGAGCCTGCATTTCCCCGCGGTTTGTCTGGCATTTACCTTGCACTTGCTCGATGCCTGTATATACTCACAGTTATCTGTATAAATAGACAGGCAAATTTATGAAGCTTCTGACCCCTCGCCAGAGTGAAGTACTGGAACTGATCAAAGAGTGCATGCAGCAGACCGGAATGCCACCGACCCGGGCCGAGATTGCGACCCGACTGGGATTTAAATCGGCCAATGCCGCAGAAGAGCACCTCAAGGCGCTCGCGCGCAAAGGGGTGATTCATATCATGCCGGGGACTTCCCGGGGTATTCAGCTGCTGCAGGATGAGGCCGAAGAGGAGCTGGGGTTGCCCTTGATTGGTCAGGTTGCAGCCGGAGAGCCGATTCTGGCGGCGGAACATGTCGAGGCTCATTACCAGATCGATCCGGCCATGTTTCAGCCCCGCGCCGATTTTTTGCTGCGGGTGCAGGGGATGAGCATGAAGAATATCGGCATTCTGGATGGTGATCTGCTGGCAGTGCACAAGACCGAACAGGTACGTAATGGTCAGGTGGTCGTCGCCCGGGTTGGCGACGATGAAGTCACGGTGAAGCGATTCGAACGCAAGGGCAATCAGGTCCGTCTGCTGCCGGAGAATGAAGAGCTGGAACCCATCCAGGTCGACTTGACCGAACAATCACTCAGCATCGAGGGACTGGCCGTTGGCGTGATCCGCAACGGCAGCTGGCACTAACCTCGACTGTTCATGGCAGGACGGCACAGCCGCCGTTCTCCATTTTCGTTATGCTCTCCGCCTGCTCATCTCTATTTTGTGCTCTCGATTTCTTGGTTTCAGACCCGGTTGCTTGGGGTAGAATCAGCTTTTTGCGACCAAGGCTTCTCATGTTTCATATCGCGCTGTTTGAGCCGCAGATTGCTCCCAATACCGGCAATATCATTCGCCTGGTGGCCAACAATGGTTGCCATCTGCATCTGATCGAACCATTAGGCTTCGATCTGGAAGAGAAAAAGTTACGACGTGCAGGTCTGGATTATCACGATCTGGCGACCGTCACTCGACACGCCAACTACGCCGCCTTTGCCGAAGCGATGCAGGGGCGGCGGATCTTCGCCCTGACCACCAAGGGAAGCCGTCCACACACTGAGCCTGACTATCAGCCCGGCGATGTTTTGTTGTTCGGTTCGGAAACCTCAGGTCTGCCGGATGCGGTCAGAAATGCCCTGCCCAGTGAACGGTTGATCCGAATTCCCATGCTCAGCAGTTCCCGAAGTCTGAACCTCTCCAATGCCGTAGCCATTGTCAGCTACGAGGCATGGCGTCAAGTCGGCTTCGTCGTTGCCGATTTGCCATCCGCTTAAGCAGGGTGCCGGGGCATTATTTTCGTCCTTTGGCGCCCGTCGTTGGCGGTAACCAGGGACTCGTTTCCTCTGGGGGGAGGCAGGGGATTGTCCTTACCCCGGCAATCGGTATGATAGTGATCCTATTCACATTCGGAGGTGCGGACTGCCTCCTGGTTCGTCGAGGATGACACTGTGACCACTGCTTCCTATTCCCGCTGGGTAACGCTGGCGGGTCTGGCGTCAACGGCAACGGCTGGGATACTGATTCTTGGCAAGTTGGCGGCCTGGCTGCTGACCGGCTCATCCAGCCTGCTGGCCTCGTTGACCGATTCTCTGATGGATATCAGTGCCTCGATTATCAATCTGGTGGCGATCCGTTATGCCCTGACCCCGGCAGATGATGATCATCGCTTCGGCCACGGTAAAGCTGAATCGCTCGCCAGCCTGGCGCAAGCCGCTTTTATTACCGGTTCCGCTCTTGTACTGGTGATGAATGGTTTCTCCCGGCTGATCAGTCCGGAGCCGATGCGCCATCTGGACATAGGCCTCTGGGTGACCATAGGAGCCTTGCTGCTGACCCTGTTGCTGGTCATATTCCAGACTATGGTGGTGCAAAAGACCCAGAGCCAGGCCATCAAGGCGGACCGGCTGCACTATCAATCGGATCTGCTGTTCAATGCCGGCGTCCTGCTCGCGCTGGGTCTCTCCTGGTATGGCTGGTTATGGGCCGATGGTCTGTTTGCCATGCTGCTGGGCTTCTATATCCTTAAAGGAGCGCTGCAGATTGGTTATGAAGCGGTGCAGACCCTGCTTGATCGGCAACTACCGGATGAAGAACGGGAGCAAATCACGGCCTTGGCCCTTTCCGTTCCCGGGGTGCATGGCATTCATGATTTGCGGACCCGGCAATCCGGGCCGTTGCGGTTTATCCAACTGCATTTGGAGCTGGATGATGCCTTACCGCTGGTGCGGGCTCACGAGTTGGCCGATCGGGCTGAGGCGCTGATCCGTGATGGATTTCCCGGTGCGGATGTGATTATTCATATGGACCCCATTTCGGCGGTGGAAGAAGAAAATGCCAAGGCCCACCTCCCAGAAGCAGAAGGATGAGTTATGGCCTGCATTAAACAAGTCACCTGGGACAAGATCCGCAACGAGGCCGTCATCATGGCCGCAGAAGAGCCGATGCTGGCCAGCTTCTTCCACTCGACCATCTTGAATCACGAGTCGTTGCGCTCGGCGCTGAGCTTCCAACTGGCGAACAAGTTGGCCAGTGCCGTCATGCCAGCCATGGTGCTGCGTGAAGTGATTGAGACCGCGTTAGCTGCACATCCGGAGATCCTGGATGCCGTCGCCGCCGATATTTGCGCGGTCAAGGATCGGGACCCGGCGGTACGTTACTACTCGACGCCACTGCTCTATCTGAAGGGTTTCCATGCCCTGCAGGGGTATAGAGTCGCTCACTGGCTATGGCAGCAGGGGCGCTATTCTTTGGCTACCTTCCTGCAAAACCAGATCTCGGTGGTCTTCTCGGTCGATGTTCATCCGGCGGCGCAGATTGGCTGGGGGATCATGTTTGATCATGCGACCGGCATCATCATCGGCGAAACGGCTGTGGTGGAGAACGATGTCTCTATTCTGCAGAACGTGACCCTGGGGGGGACCGGTAAAGAACATGGCGATCGCCACCCGAAGATCCGCGAAGGGGTGATGATTGGTGCCGGAGCCAAGGTGCTCGGTAACATTGAAATTGGCCGGGGTGCCAAGATAGGGGCGGGTAGCGTGGTGTTGCAATCGGTGCCGCCCCATACCACGGTGGCCGGTGTCCCCGCCCGGGAAGTGGGCCATCCTGACTGTGACAAACCCTCTTTGGATATGAATCAGGGGCTCTAGCCCGCCGGTCGTCCCGACCTGGCAGGCGGGACGGGTTGTACGTTTCACCTGCCCTCAGCCTGAGCAAGGAGTCCTGGCTTGAGTAAACGGATTGCCGGTGTCTTGATTCTCTTCATGTGGTTGGCTGATCTGGCTCACCTGTACCTGCAAGTTTCCATCTGGCCCGCCGCCGTACTGGCCTGGGCTGCGGCACTCTTGCTGGGGCCTGGCCTCGACCCGGCGGCTCGCCGTCAGTGCTCGGTACTCTACCTGTGCGCTCTGTGGTTACTGGCGCTAGCCTGGAGTCAGGGGGCCAGACTGGAAGTCTCGACTCTATTACTGCCGAACGTCGATATGGTTACCCTGTTTGCCGCCGTCAGTTGCCTGAACCTAGCGACCGGTTCGCTGGCACAAAACAAGGGGACCTGGTCGGGTTGGAAGGGGGCGTGGGGAACCCTGCTGGGGGTCAATCTGCTCGGTGCCGTGATCAATATGTCAGTCCTGTTCGTAGTCGGTGATCGCTTGGCCCGACAGGGGATGCTGGAGCGGCGTCAGGTGATCATGCTCAGCCGCATCTACTGTTCGGCCGCCTTCTGGTCCCCCTTCTTTATTGCCATGGCGGTGGCGGTCACCTACGCCCCCGGCATGATCTTCACCCATATCCTGCCTTTCGGGCTGTTGGGGACGGTCGCGGCCATGCTGATTACCCTGCTGGAGGTGCGACAGCTGGGCATTGAAAACTTCGAAGGTTATCCGCTTCGCGTACAAACGCTGTTGCTGCCGGGGTTACTGGCCTTGACCGTGATCGTCGGACGGCTGCTGTGGCCTGAGCTCAGCATAGTCGGCATCATCTCCTTGGCGGCGCCGCTGATCTCTCTGCTGCTAATGCCCAAGCAGAGGGTTACCCTGGCCCTGCGGCGTCAGGTCACCGAACGGTTTCCGGCCATGGGCAGCCAGATCGTGCTGTTTCTTGGCGCCGGATTACTGGCAGCGGCGATCAACGGTCTGACCCAGGTCTGGTCTCCGGCGCCCTTGCTGGCTGCTTTCCATGAGTTCGGAGTCCTGGAGGCGACGCTGACGGTGACCTTGATTCTGGCCATTGCCTATCTGGGGGTTCACCCCATCATCACCATCTCGAGTCTTTCTCCCCTGCTGTGGCATCTACATCCGGACCCGACGCTGTTGGGGATGACTTTTCTATTAGGCTGGGGCTTGTCGACCGGAGCGACGCCATTATCGGGGGCCAATCTGGCTCTGCTGGCCTGCTATCGGGTGCGAGCCCGGGATCTGCTGCTCTGGAATCTGGGGTATGCGGGCAAGATGTTGCTGGTCTGTGCCGGTCTGTTTGCCCTGTATCGCCAATGGGCCTGAGAGTGTCGAGGAAAGCAGCAAGTGAGGCAGTCAAGGGCACAAAGCGGGCGTCAACCCTTGTTGCCTCCGGGGTGACGGGGTATTCTGAGGCCTGAGCCTGGGTGGCCGCCTCCCGGAAATGATAAACAAGACAATGGGTATGACTATGTCTCTTGAAGTACTGGAACAACTAGAAGCCAAGGTGCAGACCGCGGTCGACAATATCGCACTGCTGAAAATGGAAATGGAAGAGTTAAAGACTCAGAACCTGCGGCTCAAGGATGAAAACCAGCAACTGCGCAACGATCATCAGGCTTGGCAAGAGCGCCTGCGCGCCCTGTTGGGCAAGATGGATCAGATGGAAGAGAACGTCTAATTCAGTCACGGATGCCATAACAAAAACGCCGGTCATCGACCGGCGTTTTTGTTGCTGTCACTACTCGATATCGAGGGGGTCCGGCGAGAGGATGACACCCGTGGTATCGGCATACAGATGGTCATCCGGCAGGAAGGTGACACCGCCGAAGTTGACGGGCAGATCGGTATCTCCCGTTTCGCTATCCACGGCACCAACCGGGATCGAGGCCAGTGCCTGAATGCCGATATCCAGTTCACCCAGCGCATCGACTTCCCGCACGCTACCGTAGCAGACAATACCTTCCCAGCCGTTTTCCTGGGCTATGGTCGCCATCTCGGCATCGATCAGCGCGCGCCGCAGTGAGCCGCCGCCATCGATCAACAATACCCGACCGATACCGCTCTCTTTGATGAGTTCACGGATCAAGCCATTGGCTTCGAAACACTTGATGGTACTGATCACGCCACCGAACGAGTTCCGGCCGCCGAAACTGCTAAACATGGGCTCGACGACGTCGACCAGATCGGCATAGGTGTCACAAAGTTCTGAAGTATTGTATTCCATGGTTTTTTTACCGAGGTGGATACAGGTGGCTCAAGTATAAGGAGCTGTCCGGGCTTTGGAAAGCGAATACCGGAACTTGAGGTGGTTACTGTTTCCGGCTTCATGGTTTTGCGGACGATAACGACCGGACCCATCACAGGATTGGTCCGGTCGTGCTGGCTTAGAGGATGTAGCGGCTCAGATCTTCATCTTCGATGAGCTTGCCCAGATGCTTGTTGACATGCTCGACGTCGATGACATGGGTTTGTCCGGCATGGTCGGCTGCTTCGAAGGAGATATCCTCCATCAACTTCTCCATCACGGTATGCAGACGACGGGCGCCAATATTCTCGGTGCGCTCGTTCACTTGCCAGGCGGCTTCGGCGATGCGACGGATGCCGCCACTGGTAAATTCGATGGTCACCGCTTCGGTCGCCATCAACGCCTGATACTGTTCGGTCAGCGAGGCATTCGGTTCGGTGAGGATGCGTTCGAAATCATCGGTGCTCAGGGCTCCCAGCTCGACGCGGATCGGCAGACGGCCTTGTAACTCGGGGATCAGATCCGAGGGTTTGGCAATCTGGAATGCTCCCGAGGCGATGAACAGTATGTGATCGGTCCGTACCATACCGTGTTTGGTATTGACGGTGCAGCCTTCGACCAAGGGTAGCAGATCCCGTTGTACTCCCTCGCGGGAGACATCCGGGCCGCTGCTTTCACCGCGTTTGCAGATCTTGTCGATCTCGTCGATGAAGACGATGCCCTGGTTTTCCACGGCGGCTATTACCTGCTCCTTGAGCTCCTCCGGATTGACCAGACGGGCGGCTTCTTCCTCGATGAGCTGCTTGAGCGCGTCCTTGACCTTCAGCTTGCGCTTCTTGGTTTGGCCCTGGCCCATATTCTGGAACATGCTCTGTAGCTGATTGGTCATCTCCTCCATGCCGGGAGGCGCCATGATCTCGACGCCCACTTGCGGGACGGCCAGTTCCAGCTCGATCTCTTTATCGTCCAGTTCACCTTCGCGCAGCTTCTTGCGGAAGATCTGGCGGGTGTGGCTATTATCCGGCTTTTCGCCTTGGCCCCAGCCCTCGCGGGGGGGCGGCAGCAGCGCATCGAGGATACGCTCTTCGGCCGCCTCTTCGGCGCGGAAACGGTTCTTCTCGATCTGCTGGTCCCGGACCATCTTCATGGCCATATCGGTCAGGTCGCGGATGATGGAATCCACCTCCTTGCCGACATAACCCACTTCGGTGAACTTGGTGGCTTCGACCTTGATGAAGGGGGCATTGGCCAGTTTGGCCAAACGACGGGCGATCTCGGTCTTGCCGACCCCGGTGGGGCCGATCATCAGGATATTCTTCGGCGAGACTTCCTGGCGCAGGCCTGGCTCCAGCTGCATGCGGCGCCAGCGATTGCGCAGGGCGATGGCGACGGCGCGCTTGGCATCAGCCTGACCAATGATGTGACGGTCCAGCTCGTGGACGATTTCTCTAGGGGTCATCTCGGACATGGTGGATTCCTTATGACGGGCCGACCGCATCGGCCCGGAGTACAAATCAGGCAGTTGGGTAGTCCAGCACTTCAATGGTCTGGAAGCTGTTGGTGAAGACGCAGATTTCACCGGCTATGGTCAGGGCTTTTTTGGCAATGGTTTCTGCATCCAGCTCGGTGTTTTCCAGCAAGGCCCGAGCCGCGGCCTGGGCATAGCTGCCACCGGAACCCATGGCGATCAGATCCTGCTCTGGCTGCACTACGTCGCCGTTCCCCGTGATGATGAACGACTTGTTGGCATCGGCGACGGCGAGCATGGCTTCGAGCTTGCGCAGCGCCCGATCGCTGCGCCACTCTTTGGCCAACGCCACGGCAGCGCGCTCCAGATTGCCCTGGTGGGCTTGCAGTTTGGCTTCGAAGCGCTCCAGTAGGGTGAAGGCATCGGCGGTGCCCCCGGCGAATCCGGCCAGTACCTTGCCACCAGCCAGACGGTGGACCTTGCGGGCATTGCCCTTCATGACGGTATTACCCAGAGAGACCTGGCCGTCGCCAGCGATCACGACCTGGCCGTTACGACGGACGGATACGATTGTAGTCACAGGAAACCTCGCTTGAACTGATAGAGCGTGCCGTTATGGGCTTGTACGCGTGTCTGTCAAACAGATGGGGTCAGTTGCAAGGCTTTTCAAGAGCGGGGGTGTGAGTTGAATAGAAGCAGGGCGACTCTAGGGTCGCCCTGTTGCTTTGTCTGCATGGCCTGGTGCTAGGCCGGACCACTAATTCCACAGGGTGCAGTTGTCGACCAGATGCCGGGCTTGTAGCTCGGCTTTCTTGTGTTCAGCGTCGGTGCGGGAAGTAAAGGGACCGAGGACAACCTTGTACCAAGAGCCGCTGGCGGTCTGTGCCTGCTGGACCTGCGCAAACTGTCCTTGCTGGGAGAGTCGAAGCTTCATGGATGCAGCTTGGTCGGCGCTGCGGAAGGCACCGCACTGCATCATGACGCGACCGCTGGTTGCGGCGGGTGTCGCTGGCGCTGCGGACTTGGACTCTGTGCTGGCAAAGGGCACTATTTGTCCGGCCAGCAGGGCGGCGGCCCGTTCCGGTTCACTGAGCTTTGGCGTCGAGCCCGTCGTGGTGGCGGCCTGTCCGCCGCCCTGAGTGGGGGTCAGGGCGCCACTTTGCTGTTGCGCCTTGAGACGCTGTTGCTCCAGTAACTCTTGCTGGGCCAGCAGCCGTTTGCGCTGTTCCGGATCGATACTCAGATCGGTGGGCGTCGCGCCGCTGGGAAGATCGACATTCACTTCCTTGTTTTCCAACAGGGTCATGTAGTCGAACTTTTCCTTGGCCGGACGTTGATCCTCGATGGGGATAGGTTTCACGACCGGAGCTGCCTTGGTGGTTTCCTTGGGCGTACCGGCACTGCCCTTGAGCACATACAGGAAGATACCGAAGCCGATGACCAGCGCTACAGCCAACACCACCCGCACCATGGGGAAGGCGGGCGGGGCGGGACGACGACTGGCGGCAGAACGACCGGCCGGTTTGCGTTTGCGCGGTGGCCGGGTCGTGCGAACGTAATCCTGAGTCATGACTTACATCCGCTCCAGAACCTGGATACCCAGCAAGGCCAGGCCCTGTTTGATGATGCGGGAGGTGGCGGCACACAGCGTCAGACGACTGGCTTTCTGTGCAGGCTCGACACCTTCCTTGTTGATGGGGCATGCCTCGTAGAAGCTCATAAACAGACCGGAGAGTTCGTACAGATAGGTGCATAGCAGATGCGGCATCCCCTTGGCCGCGACGTTCTGGATGGCATCGTTGAACTGCACCAATTTTTGGGCCAGAGCCTCTTCGGCGGCTTCTTGCAACTGCACCGGGCCTAATGCCGCATCGTCTCCGGCGCGACGGAAGATGGACTGGACTCGGGTATAGGCATACTGCAGATAGGGAGCTGTGTTGCCCTCGAAGGCCAGCATGTTGTCCCAGTCGAAGATGTAGTCAGTGGTGCGGTTCTTGGAGAGATCCGCATACTTGACGGCGCCCATGGCCACGGCATGCACCACGCCCGCCTGCTCTTCGACACTGAGCTCGCTGTTGCGGCTGGCCATCAGATCCCGGGCCCGCTGTTCGGCTTCATCCAGCAGTTCAGAGAGTTTTACGGTTCCACCGGAGCGGGTCTTGAACGGCTTGCCATCCTTGCCCAGCATCATGCCGAAGGCTTCGTGTTCCAGAGTGACGTTCTCCGGCACATAACCGGCCTTGCGCGCTATGCTCCAGGCCTGCATCAGGTGCTGGTGCTGACGGGAATCGATGAAATAGAGCACCCGATCCGCACCCAGAGTCTCGACCCGGTACTTGGCACAGGCGATGTCGGTGGTGGTATAGAGGAAGCCACCATCCTTTTTCTGCACTATGACGGCCATGGCCTCGCCATCCTTGCCCTTGAACTCGTCGAGGAAGACCACCTGGGCACCTTCACTCTCGACGGCCATGCCCTTGGCCTGCAAATCCGCGACGATACCGGGCAACATGTCGTTGTACAGGCTCTCACCCATCACATCCTTGCTGCTCAGGCTGACGTTCAGGCGATCATAAATCAGTTGGTTCTGAGCCATGGTCAGATCGACCAGCTTCTTCCACATGGTTCGGCAGTAGGCATCGCCACCCTGCAGCTTGACCACATAACCACGGGCGCGCTCGGCGAAGGTTTCATCCTCGTCGTAGCTTTTTTTGGCTTCGCGGTAGAAGGCTTCCAGATCGGAGAGATCCATATCGCTGGCATGTTCGTTTTCCATCTTTTCCAGATAGGCGATCAGCATGCCGAACTGGGTACCCCAGTCACCGACGTGATTGGCGCGGACCACCTTATGTCCCAGAAACTCCAGAGTCCGGGTGACTGCATCGCCGATGACGGTGGAGCGGATGTGGTGGACGGCCATCTCTTTGGCGACGTTGGGGGCTGAATAGTCGACCACTATAGTCTGGGGGGGCGTGGCGGGTTTGACTCCCAGCTTCGGATCGTTCAGCAGCCCATCGATCTGACGGCCCAGCCATTGGCTGTCGAGATAGAAGTTGATGAAGCCAGGACCTGCGATCTCCACCTTGGCTACACGAGTCGATGCGGGCAGGGCATCGATCAGTTGCTGGGCGAGTTGACGCGGGTTCTTGCCTGCGGTCTTAGCCAGCAACATGGCCAGGTTGGTCGCCAGATCGCCATGAGCCTTATCCTTGGTGTTGTCTACCTGAATACGCGGGGCCAGATCTGCCGACAGGTCACCCTGGGCGATTAGCTTGGCCACGGTTTGTTCAAGTAGTTGCTGAATATGCTCTTTCATCTCTGCCCACCCACATTTGGAAACATTGGTACTACGAATTTATAAGGGGGCAAATTTTACTCTGAATAGCGCGTCCTGACTACCTCTGCCGCCAGATGCGGGTTGGCTGGATTTATGCTTTGCTCAGGAGGAAGGGTGAGGCAAGCCGGGCTAGCCGCCCGATAAGCGATGACTGCCTTGATCAACATCCTCGATTGCAGCGCCTTGACTGGCATGCGTTACCGGGAGGGGAAATGATGCGCCTACCTCTGTTTCCATTAAATGTTCATCTGTTGCCGGGAGGAATACTGCCCCTGCGGTTGTTCGAGCCCCGGTATCTGCGCATGCTGACGTTGAGCCAGCCCCATGGCTTCGGTCTCTGTCTGTTGGGCACAGGTCGCGAGGATGGCCAGATGCCATTACTGGCCATGGGTACTCGAGTCGAAGTGATAGATTTCAATCAGTTAGCGGATGGGGCTCTGGGGATCACGGTGCGAGGCATCGAACGTTATCAACTACACCGTATCGAGGTTGGCAGTGACGGTTTGCTGATGGGAGAGGTAACCCCTCTGCCGAATTGGCAAGCTATCGAGCTGGCTCCCCGTCAAGATATTCTGGCGCGCAAACTGGGGGAGCTATTTGAGGAACACCCTGATTTTGCAGCCTATTATCCACAGCCCGAGTGGGAAAATGCCTGTTGGGTCGCCCAGCGTTGGCTGGAGGTGCTGCCGCTCTCCGGTGAGCAGAAACTTGAGTTGCTGGCGAGTGATGACTGCAGCGACGCAGTACGTTTTTTAATGAATGTGGTTCATGAACCGCTGCGTCTGCACTGAGTCTCGGCTTTTCATTTTGCGTTGCAAACAGCCGTCGTTTGCAAATTGCACTGGTGGCTAGGTGAGCGATGACGGATCGGCATAGGGTTGGACTCCAGAGCCTAAAAGAGCTCCTGCGGGTCCACATCCAGTGACCAACGGGCCTTGCGGCCACTGGGCAGCGCCTCGATCTCCGGCAGTATCTGGGTCAGTAGATGTGCCAGCGGTGGTCGCTGGGGGGCCTGCAACAGCAGTTGCATCCGGTACTTGCCCGCGCGGCGCTCCATCAGCGCCGAGATAGGTCCGATCATCTGCAGGCCGGGGTAGAGAGCCCGACGGGCCATGATGAGCCCGGCCACCTCCAGCATGAACTGTTCGACGTTTACCTTGTGCACGGCCTCGCTGCGTAGCAGGGCCTGGAAAGCGAAGGGGGGTAACCCTAACAGACTGCGCTCCTGCAAACAGGTGCGGGCGAAATGTTCGTACCCATTCTGTACCAAATCTTGCAGCAACAGGTGACCTGGATGGTGACTCTGCAGCACGACCAAACCCGGCTTGCTGGCTCGGCCCGCGCGGCCAGCCACCTGGGTATAGAGTTGGGCCAGTCGTTCGGTGGCTCGAAAATCTTGTGAAAACAGCGCACTATCCACATCTAGCAAGCCGACCAGGGTGACGTTCGGGAAATGGTGCCCCTTGGCCAGCATCTGGGTGCCGATCAGGATCTGATACTCACCGTGGCGAATACCCTCCAGATGGGCCTCCAGCTCCCCCTTGCGCCGGGTGTTGTCCCGATCGATACGGATGGTGCGAAATCGGGGAAAATGCTGACTCAGCAAGGCTTCGACCTGTTCGGTGCCGACGCCGGTCCCTTGCAGCTCGGTACTGCCACACTCCGGACAGGCTGTGGGTACCGGGCGTTGGCTGTCGCAATGGTGGCAGTGCAGCCGTCGGCTTCCCTGGTGCCAGGTATAGTAGGCATCACAACGGCCGCAGGCGGCGGTCCAGCCACAGTGATGGCAGAGCAGGGATTGAGCGTAGCCCCGGCGATTCAGGAACAGCATCACCTGATTTCCAGCGACTAGGTGACTCTCCATCAGCTGCAACAACTGGGGCGAAACCCCGGCCTGCAGCGGCACCTCCTTGATATCCAGCACCACCTGCTGCGCCACACTGGCACCCCCGGCGCGCTGGCTCAGCCGCAGGAGCTGGTACTTGCCACTGCGGGCATTTTGCACGGTTTCCAGTGATGGGGTCGCCGAGCCGAGCAGGATCGGGCAGGCGTCCAGCCGTGCCCGCATGACGGCCAGATCCCGAGCGTGATAGCGAAACCCCTCCTGCTGTTTGAACGAGCCATCATGTTCTTCGTCGATGAGGATCAGCCCCAGATCCCGGAACGGGGTAAACAGTGCCGAGCGGGTGCCGATCAGGATCGCCGCCTCGCCACTCTGGCAAGCCAGCCAGGATTCCAGCCGTTCGCGATCATTCATGCCGGAGTGCAGGGTGAGGATGGGGGCGGCAAAACGGCGCCGAAAACGCTGCAGGGTCTGGGGGGTCAGGCCTATCTCGGGTACCAGTACCAGCACTTGCTGGCCGCGGGCCAGTACCGGTGCGATCAGTTGTAGATACACTTCCGTCTTGCCGGAGCCGGTCACGCCATCCAGCAAAAAGACGCCGAAGGCGGAGCCCTGACTCTGGACTTGAGCCACAGCCAGCGCCTGTTCGGTGTTGAGCTGGTGTTGATCGGATTCATGGAGCAGAAGGTTGTCGCGCCAATCTTCCTGCAGTGTCAGCAGATCGATGGCTTCCACCACGTTTTTGGCGGCCAGTTTGGCCAGCACCTGGGTCTCGACGCCTGCCTCCCGCAAGTCAGCGGCGGTGAGCGGGCCATCCTGCAACAGTTGCAATGCCAGCTGCTGGCGCAGGGCGTTTTTCCCCGGCACATAATCATTGGCGGCACCCGACGTTGTGAGGCGCCAACTCTCCAGCGGGCGGCGGATGGCGGGCTCCCCCTGGCGCAGTAACACCGGCAGGGCATGTTGTAGCACTTCACCCAGTGGATGCTGATAATACTGGGCACTCCAGAGCAATAATTGCCAGAGGGACTCGGGAAGCAGAGGCGAGCGATCCAGCTGTTCAGCGATCGGTTTGAGCTTTTCCAGTGGCAGATCGCTCTGTTCGGGGTGGCCGGTTACCAGGCCAACCAGCAGTTGGCGACCAAAGCTGACCCGCACCCGGCAACCGATAGCAGGCAAGGGCTGGGGGGCCAAATAGTCGAATTGACGACGCAACGGCACCGGAAGGGCGACTCGGATGGGGAGGTAGGAGATCATTTCGCTCACTGGTTGCCTGTTTTTTCTGCGATCATACTTGCGGCTGCGTGGATCGATCCTATATTATTCGCACCCTTAAAACATCCGTTCCAATTCGTGTGGTGTCTGGCGTGAGGCTGGATGGCGACACGGCCTAAATATAGAGGTTGTCCATGAAACAAGGTATCCACCCAGAGTACAAAGCGATCAACGTCAAGTGCTCTTGCGGTAACGAATTCCAAATCAACTCCACTGGTGGTCGCGATTTGAACCTCGACGTCTGCTCTGCATGCCACCCGTTCTACACTGGCAAGCAGAAGATGGTTGACACCGGTGGTCGTGTTGACCGCTTCAACAAGCGCTTCGGCGCTCTGGGCAGCAAGAAATAATTCTTGCCGACCGCAAAAAAGGCGCCTTTCGGGGCGCTTTTTTTATGGCTGTAATATGGCTTCCGGGGTGGTGATGGTTGTTGGTTGTCTCGTCGGGTAACGAGCACGGATCTCAGTTGGCAGCGCCGCCAGCTCGCGATCAATCCAGCGGGCGAAACAGGCGAACAGACGCTCTGCATCCTGAACTCCTGACGCTGAGCCATGACGGGCTTGCCATTCGGCCAGCAGGCCGCTGACGGCCTCAAAGGTTGAGAGTCCATCCTGGCGTGGGGACTTGCGGATGAGATAACGGCTGGGAGCGGATTGCCTCAGGGCGACCCGGGGCAGACGAGCCAGCTGCGGATGACTGTGCAGGAGCTTCAGGCTCTTGCGCCAGGTGCCGTCCAGAACAATGAAACATAGGTGGCGATGCGCGGAGCCGCTCCACTCCTCGACCGGTAGGACCCTATCGCCGGGGTAGAGCAGCACGCATTGCCACTTCGGATCAGCCAGTAGCTCATCCAGTTCTGGATGATGAGCAAAGTCCGGGCTGCACCATACCGTGAGTTCCGGTAGGCAGGCCCGCAGCAAAGCCACACTGCCTTTGGCCTGTTTCTTCTCGCCGGGGTCTTGCAGCACGACCAGACGCCAGGGGAGTTTGACTTGGGTCGCCAATGTACAGACGCAGCGGGAACTCGGCCGTTCACAGCGTTGGCAATAGGTGCGTTGGTTCATGATGTTATTCGTTGTCGTGCTCAAAAAGAAAACCTGCTTCCCGTTCTGTATCGAGAGATGCTACGCAGGGACATGGTACGGCATGGGTTTGGAAAATATTCCCACTGCAAGACTCGGACAGCCCTTGTGAAGCCAGACAGGGAGCATATGATTTCATCATCCATAATACCCGATCTGGGGCATTATCTCTTTTTCAACCTGCTGCTGAGGGAACCGCTGATGTCCGATCTTCGACAACAAGCTCTGGCTTATCACGCCTATCCGACTCCAGGCAAGATCGCTATCCAACTGACCAAGTCGGCAGAAACGGCTCTGGATCTGACGCTGGCGTATAGCCCCGGAGTGGCGGAACCGGTCCGTGAAATTGCGGCCAATCCTGATGAGGCCTATCGCTATACCTCGAAGGCCAATCTGGTGGCTGTGATTACCAATGGTACCGCGATTTTAGGTCTCGGTAATCTCGGCCCGCTGGCCTCCAAACCAGTCATGGAAGGCAAGGCGTTGTTATTCAAACGCTTTGCCGGGATTGACGCCATCGATATTGAAGTCACGCATACCGATACTGACGATTTTATCCGTACCGTGGCCAACATTGCCGATACTTTTGGTGGCATCAATCTGGAAGATATCAAGGCGCCGGAGTGTTTCGAGATTGAGCAGGCGTTGATTGAGCGCTGCAAGGTGCCGGTCTTCCACGATGACCAACATGGTACTGCGATTGTAACCGCCGCCGGTATGCTCAATGCTCTGGAAATACAGGGTAAACAGTTGGCGGAGTGCCGGATTGTCTGTCTGGGGGCCGGGGCTGCCGGTGTGGCCTGCATGGACTTATTGATCGCCTGTGGAGCCCGCCAGGAAAAGCTGTTTATGGTCGATCGCCATGGGGTGATTCGTTCCGATCGCACCGATCTGAACGGACAGAAACCTCGATTTATCAACGATGCCGGAGCTCGAACCCTGCGCGAAGCCATCGAGGGCGCCGATATCTTTGTTGGGGTGTCGGGAGCAAACCTGTTAGGTGCCGAAGAGGTGGCCTTGATGGCGCCGCGCCCGGTGATCTTTGCCTGCTCCAATCCCGATCCGGAAATCGATCCGGCGTTGGCTCATTCGGTACGGGATGACCTGATTATGGGGACGGGTCGTTCGGATTACCCCAACCAGGTTAACAATGTGCTCTGTTTTCCGTTCTTGTTTCGCGGGGCGCTGGATGTCCGGGCCAGTCGCATCAATCTCGAAATGAAAAAGGCGGCGGTGGAAGCCTTGCGGCAGCTGGCGAAGGAGCCGGTTCCCGCTGAAGTGCTCGAGGCGGCCGATGTCCGTGAATTGCACTTTGGCCCCGAGTATGTGATTCCCAAACCCATGGACCCCCGCTTACTCCCTCGGGTGGCTCGGGCTGTTGCATTGGCGGCGGTTGATTCGGGTGTGGCGCGTCTGGCCTTGCCGGATCACTACATGCTCTGAAGTGTTCGAGAGCCGAGATGAAAAAAGGCACCCTAGGTGCCTTTTTTCTATCCGTACAATCTACATCTGGCTTTGCAGATAATTGGGCAAACCCAGCATCTTGATCAGGCCGAGCTGTTTTTCCAGCCAGTAGGCATGATCATCTTCAGTATCTTCGAGTAATTTTTCCAAAATCTCTCGGGTCTGGTAATCCTGCTCCTGCTCACAAAGCTTGATGGCCTGTTTCAAGGCGGTCGCTACGTCATATTCCAGTTGCAGATCATTTTGCAGCATCTGGGGAACATCTTTGCCGACCTGAATAGGGTCGCGGGTCGTTAGATCGGGGATACCTTCGAGGAACAAGATCCGACTGATCAGCAGGGTGGCATGTCCTTTCTCATCATCGAACTCATGGCCGATGCGCTCATACAGTTTGTTGAGACCCCAATCCTGGTACATCTGGGAATGAATAAAATATTGATCCATAGCCGAGAGCTCGCTGGCGAGTAATGTATTGAGTGCGGCAATGACATTGGTTTTACCTTTCATCACGAGCTCCTTATGCAATCATGCTTTGCAGATAGTTAGCCAGTCCTGTGCTATGGATGAGCTGTTGTTGGGTTTCCAGCCAGTCCAGATACGCCTCTTCGTCTTCGAGAATCTCCTCGAGCAGATCTCGGCTGACGTAATCACTGGCCTGTTCACAGGCGCTGATCGCCTGACGGAGCAATGGCAACTGTTCTTGCTCAAACCGTTCATCACAGCTGAGCATTTCCTGAGGATGTTCACCAATTTTCAGGTGTCCCAATTGCTGCAGGTTGGGCAGCCCTTCCAGAAACAGGATGCGCTCAATCAGGGCATCCGCCTGTTTCATATCCTGAATGGACTTTTTGTAGGTCTTGTCGTTGAGCTTGTTGAGCCCTTGATGACGAAATAAGCGGGCATGGAGGAAGAACTGGTTGATACTGGTTAATTCGCTGGTCAGAACCTTGTTCAATAGGGCAATGACATGGGGGTCACCTTGCATAGGATTCTCCTTTGCGCACAAGAGTGTCGAGGGATTTCCGAGTGGTTCAACGTATTCAGATTAAGCGCTCTGCTTCCTACGTGCCTAATGCTTCGTCTGTTTTTTGCTCAAAAATGACGTTATGGATACATGAAATAGTTGAAATGCCAGGTAGTGATAATTATTATCAAGAAAGAGTGGTTAAATTGAGAGCGAAATTATGTACGTCTGCTTGTGCAACGGTGTTACCGATACCCAGATTACGGCTCTGCTCGCCGGGGGCAATGTCGGGATGCGTGAGTTGCGACAGGAGTTGAAAGTTGGGACGCAATGCGGGCGTTGCACCTGCGCCGCCCGGCAGATGGTCAACCGTTTCTATCATATCAGCGAGCCTGGTTCTGCCGCGCGAGTGACGCACATTCATCTGTATGAGGATGAGTCCACAGCGGGTGCGGATTCTCGCCAGGTGGCTTGAGGCCACTACTATTGACGTTTGTGACGCTTAGGGCAGCCACCGGCTGCCCTTGTTGTTTGGCTGAGGCTCAGCGGCGAACCAGCCAGACGCCGCTCTCCATATGGTGGGTATACGGGAACTGATCGAACAGGGCAAACCGCTCGATGCGGTGACTTTGGGTGAGTTGTTGCAGATTCTGTTGCAGTGTCAGCGGGTTGCAAGAGATATACAGGATTCGTTCATAGCCTTGCACCATGTCGAGAGTTGCCTGGTCCAAACCGGCCCGTGGTGGATCGACAAAGATGGTATTGCAGTGATAGCTCTGCAGGTCGATCCCCTTGAGACGGTTAAACTCCCGTTCACCACGGATCGCCATGGTAAATTCTTCCGCCGACATGCGCAGGATCTTGACGTTGTCCAGACCATTGGCCGCGATATTGAACTGCGCCGAGTCCACCGATGGCTTGGCGATTTCGGTGGCCAGCACCTGGTTGAAATTGCGAGCCATGGCCAAGGAAAAGTTGCCATTTCCGCAATATAGTTCCAGCAAATCCCCTTCGGCATTCCGGGTGACATCCAGCGCCCACTCCAGCATCTGTTGATTCATGCCGGCATTGGGCTGGGTAAAGCTGTTTTCAACTTGCATGTACTGCAGCTCGCGTCCTGCCACCTGCAGACGTTCAATCACATAGTCCCGTTCCAGGACAATTTTTTGCTTATGGGCGCGGCCGATCAGTTCGACGTTGAATCCTTCATCACGTAACTGCTGACGCAGATTGCGAGCAGTCTGTTCCCACTCGGCATTCAACTTGCGGTGATAGAGCAAGCTGATGATGGCTTCGCCACTGAGGGTGCTCAGAAAATCGACCTGAAAGAGCTTGAGACGCAGGCAGGCATGAGGCTTCAGGGCTGCCAATAGCCGCGGCATCAACTGATTGATCAGTAAGCTGGCGGCGGGGAATTGATCGACCCGATACCGCTCCTTACTCTCCTGATTGAACATGGCGTAGTAGAGATCGTCGGCTTCGTGCCAGATGCGAAACTCGGCCCGCATACGGTAGTGCTCCGGGGCGGAGGCGAAGAGTTCCAGTGTTGGAGGTGAGAATTCGGCAAACAAATCCTGTAGTTGCTGCTGTTTTGCCGTCAGTTGCTCAGGGTAACGGGCTGGATCCCATGCGGGTTGGCTCATCTTGTGTCTCGTGCTCTGGCTTTGGAGGGGCGAAATTGTAAGGACAGATCGCAGATTGTCCAGCAAAAAACGGTCAAGTTTTGTTCACTCGTGCCGATAATCAAGACAAGGTTAAGTGTCGGAGGTGACGCTATGAAAGTGGACGGATTGCATGACTCGCTATTTCCGAGTCTGAAACACAAGGGGCATACCCAAATCCAGGGGCAGGCAAAGGCAGAACAGGCACAAGATCGGGTCGATTTAGCCACACCGGTACGGGTTGGCCAGATGGTGTTATATGTTTCCATCAGCAAGAGCTTATCTCTGGATGGTCATAGTTTTAATGCCGCTCCCACCCAGGCGCCCGCGACCGACACGGCAACTGAACCCAGCGAAGATAATCCGTTGGGCTTCGATTATAAGGCGGTTGCCAAGAACGTACTGGGTTTTGTCACGGGCCGTATTCGCCAGGCGCAGGCCGAGGGGGGCGATGACGAAAAACTGAAAGGCATGCTGGCACAAGCGCAAAAGGGTATTGAGCAAGGGTTTGGTGAAGCGCGCAAAGAACTCACGGATATGGGCATGCTCAGCGAAGATCTTGGTAAGGGGATTGATAAGAGTTATGCCGTCATTCAGGAGGGCTTGGGCAAGTTCGAGCAGGAGTTGTTCGGCTCTGCAGCGGATGCGACTCAAGTTTCCTCCTCCGTGGCCGTGGCACAAGCCAGCGCAGCAACCCGCAATCAGGGCAGTCTGGAGCTAACGACCAAGGAAGGCGACCGGGTGACGCTTCAGTTTGATGATTCCCAGCAATGGCGCATGCAACAGGGAAGTGCCCAGATGAATCGCAAAGCGTTGGGGGCATATGCGGAAGTTGGCAGTCCGGGACAAGCCGATGGCGCAGCTAGCGGTGACAGGCTGACAGCGAGCAGCGCCAACTTCTTTTACTCCCACACGGCCAGTTTTAGTTTTTCAGTACAGGGCGATCTGAATCCGGATGAACTGAAGTCTATTGGTTCTCTGGTGCAACAGATGGGCTCTCTATCCGATCGCTTTTTCAGTGGTGATCTGCAAGGGGCCTTCGATATGGCGCAACAGTTCCAGTTGGATGATACCCAACTAGCAAGCATGTCACTGGATCTGAAACAGCAACAAACAGTCGCTTGGAGTGCTGCTTTGACGCAAACCACTGCATCTGCTGCTCCCGTTGCCCAGACTCCGACCGAAAACCCCGAGCCATCGCCACAGGTTGCGAAGCAGGCGACCGTCGCCACAACCCCGGCGGCAACTCAAGAGGTACTGGCCCCATTGGCTGATTATCTGCAACAGCTCCAGGAAATGATGGCACAGGCCAACTCGACCTTTGAGCCCGAGCAGCAAAATACGTTAAGCAAGTGGGTGGTTGCGAATCAGGTCGGATCTCCCGATCCGTCGCTTGAGGCCGTATTCAATAATTTTAACAACTTCAACCAACGGATGTTTGGTGTCCTCGCCGCTCTAGCCAGTTAACGGCCTGAATGATTGCCTGCACCTCCGGGTGCAGGCACACTCCTGCGCTGGTGACCTCTCTTCGTTGCAGGATTCTGATATGGCCCTTTCTCGTACTCCCGATCTGCGTGAGCTCTGTTATCCCTTTATTTTTGAAACCAAACCGACCTGTGATTATGAAATTCTAACGGACGAGTTGTGCTGCCAAGTCGGTCAGGTGCTGGCGCAATTACCCGCCGATTTTCAAGAGATCCGAGAAGATCTACAGGCGTTGCAAACGCTCATTTACCATCTGAATGGTTCGGTTCGCGGTAAAAACGGTATCTTCGAGGAGAATATCGAGTGGTTGAAAGAGCGTTATGACGATTATCTGCGAGCCAGTGGGGAGCGCGTGAACGGATTTGTGTTACCTCAGGGACCCCAGCCGGTTCCTGCGTTACATCTGTGCCGCTGTAATGCCAAGAAGATAGTGCGAATGCTGGTTCGGCTGGATGAAGCTGGGATACGTTTCGAGCCGACGTTGCCACGCTTTGCCAACGTGCTGGCTAATTTCTTCTTTGTGTTAACTGTATATCTCAAGGCCAAGCTGAATATTGACGAGAGGCCATACCTCAGCATCAATTACCCGCAAAAAACGTGAGTTAATTCGCAGACTTACCTCTGTATACATGACGGGGGTAAGCTCTTATAATCCCGCCCACTCTGGTGCTACAGCTTAAAAGGGAATCCGGTGAGAATCCGGAGCTGACGCGCAGCGGTATGGAGGAACAAGGATGACACGGGTCAAGATCATTGACCCAGACACTGCCGGCACCGGTGGGAAGTCGTCATCCAAGGTACATTGCCTCCGAGCCCGAAGACCTGCCTGAGCCATTGCCGAGCCATCGGCCCTCCATTTTTCATAGACACTACGCGCATTAGGGAATTCTATGAGCAAATCATTCTGGGTAGCAGGCTTGCTGCCCGTGGCAGCTATTGCTGCACCACAAGCTGACTCCCCATCGACGGAACAGACGATGGTGGTTACCGCCTCGCGCTTTGCCGAACCGGAAGCCTCTATTCTTGCTCCCGTCAATATTGTTACCCGCGAAGAGATTTCACGCCTGCAAGCCAAAACGGTCACTGAAGTGATGCGTACTCTGCCGGGCGTGGAGACTATCAGTTATGGTGGCCATGGCCAGAGCGCCTCAACGGCGGTACGGGGCGGGACATCGGCGCAAACACTGGTGCTGGTGGATGGCATTCGGGTCAATGCCATCACCTCGGGTGGTGCCAATCTGAATGATCTGCCACTCAATCAGGTCGAACGTATCGAATATGTCCGCGGTGCTCGGGCCTCTATTTATGGGGCTGACGCTATTGGTGGTGTCATCAACATTATTACTCGGCCCGATGTCGGAACCCAACGTCACCAATTTAGTGGCGGAGCCGGTTCCCTAGGTGAGCGGCAACTGGCCTGGAACAGCGCAACCACGGTCGGCAAAGCCGGACAATTCAAGGGCGCTGCCGGTTTTGAGCAAGAAGACGGCTATAACGTTCACCCGGTTGCGGGCGTGAATGATGGTGATGAGCATGGCTATGAGGGTTACAACGCCATGCTGGATTACCAACAGGCGCTGAACGATCATCTGGATCTGTTTACAACAGCCCGCTGGTTCCGCAACCAGGCCCAATACGATAATTCCTATTCCGGCAGTTGGGGATCGCAACATGAACGTAAAGAGACTTGGTCCGATAATCAAAGCTATTTGATCGGCGGTCGTTACCATGAGGGTAAGTATCAGAGTGAACTCCAGGGTAACTATGGGCGCGAAGATCTCTATAACTATCCCGATAGCATCAGCCATGATGCGGCACAAGATCGGACCTACATCCGTCAATATAATCTCAGCTGGCTGCATGATTTGACGCTGACGGATGCTTGGCGCCTGGGAACGGGTATCGACTGGCGACGTGAACGCCTGACGCCGGATTCAGTTTCCAGCGGCGTTGCTTATTCCGATGATACCCATGGTCGTGACAACACAGGTTTATACGCCCTGAGCCAATATCAGCAAGGTGCTTGGCAAGCCGAACTGAGTGGCCGAACCGATGATAATGATCAGTACGGTCGGCATAACACCTGGCAAGCAGGTGCGGGCTGGACTTTCTTTGCCAATTATCGATTGAGTGGCCGTTATGGCACCGGCTTCCGCGCTCCTTCTTTCAACGATCTCTATTTCCCGGATGCTTATACCCCCGGCAACCCGGATCTTCAGCCGGAAGAGTCCAAAAACCGTGAGTTAATGCTGGATGGCGTGACGCAAATGGTGATCTGGCGTGTCACCGGCTATCGCAACGATATCGACCAGATGATCCAGTGGGCACCGGATGATAGTGGCTTGTGGCGTCCCGAGAATGTAGGACAGGCGCGAATCGATGGTCTGGAGCTGGAGGCCGAATTTGATACTGCGCAAATCAGCCATCGTCTGTCGGCTGACTTGAAGGACCCTCAGGATACGGTGCGCGATAAGCAGTTGCAGCGGATTGCCAAACGTAATGCCAAGTGGGTTGCTCAGGCTAACGTGCAGCAGTGGGAAGGATCTCTGAGCTGGATTTATCAGGGCGAACGCTATGATGACGCAACCAATACCGTCAAGCTGGGCGGTTATAGCCTCTGGGATATGGGTGTCGGCTACTCGGTGAATCCGCATCTCAAATTGCAGGGCCGCTTGGCCAACATGCTGGACAAGCAATATGAAACAGCTGTGGGTTATCCTGCGGCTGGACGAGCCTTCTATATGACGGTGAATTACCAGCTTTAACGGATTAGTCGATGAGTTACAGGTAGATGAAGGGGCTAAGGCCCCTTTTCATGATCTCGGGGATTGCCAGCATGCTATGCCAGCTCGAGACATGAGGGTATTATATGCCCCCTGCGTGAGGGGGATGTGTGAGTAAGCGAGTTCTGATATTTGACTCTGGAGTTGGTGGTTTGTCGGTTTACGATGAGATCCGCCATGTGCTTCCGAACCTGGACTACATCTATCTCTTTGATAACGCCAAGTTCCCCTATGGTGAATTGCCTGCACATGAGCTGGTTCATCGTTGCTGCGGTTTGATCAGTCGTGTCGTCGCGCGCCATCCGGTGGATTTGGTCGTCATTGCCTGCAACACGGCGAGTACCCAGGTTCTTCCGTCATTACGAACCCTGCTATCTGTGCCTGTCGTCGGAGTAGTCCCTGCTATCAAGCCGGCCGCCAAGCTGACCAGGAATGGGTGTATTGGTTTGTTGGCCACGCCGGCGACGGTTTCCCGGCCCTATACCGAGAAGTTGATTCTCGAATTTGCCACACATCATAGAGTACTGCGCTGCGGTTCAACGGAGCTGGTCATTCAGGCGGAACGCAAGCTGGCTGGAGAGCCGGTTGATCAGGCT
Source organism: Aeromonadaceae bacterium (assembly GCA_963677375.2). GTDB lineage: Bacteria > Pseudomonadota > Gammaproteobacteria > Enterobacterales > Aeromonadaceae > Pseudaeromonas. The sequence continues at coordinate 90,906 of CAXXIF010000011.1, read as the reverse complement.
CGTATCCACGAGATCTTAGCGCCCTGGCGTGAGGCGGACACATCGCCCGATACGATCATATTGGGATGTACCCATTTCCCGCTGCTCAAGGAGGAGATCTTGCTCGCATTGCCTGGTGTCATGTTGGTGGACTCAGGCTCGGCGGTGGCCCGCCGAGTGCAGAGTTTAGTGGGGGGAGTAAATGATGCAGAAAATGGGGAGGCTTGGGCGTACTGTACTCGGCTCGATAACAAGGCTCGTCTATTACAGACTGCATTGCAGTCTTACGGCCTTGAATCACTCATCGAGTGGTCTGAATAAAGAAATTAGTGCTCAGGCCTCATTCTCATCTGATGACTCAAGGCTTTCCCGTTTTTCATTAGCCTCGCGAACCTTCAGCGTTCGTTGCAGATATTCAGTTTCGTTCAAGGCCGCGATCGCGGCATGGGCTTCTTTCTCCGGCATTTCGACAAAACCATAGCCGCGCCGTTTTCCCGTTTCCTTATCTTTGACCAAACGAACCGAGATCACCTGCCCATATTCTGAAAACAGTTTACGGATCGCCGCTTCATTGGCTCTATAGGGCAAGTTACCAACATAGAGCGTCTTGGCATCTGTAATGATCGCCGCATCATGTGTTGCGCTCATAACCGCATGTGATGTTGCTTGAGGGTTTTGGGCTCTGGATTCCTTGGCGGAAGTAGTACAAGCACCGCGGCAGATGAGTAGCGGGGTTAATAGCCCGGATACCAAAGCAGCTAGGCTTGCAAATAGGGCGGCATCGATCGCTGTGGAAAAGGCGGATGCTAAAACGTAGAACAATACGGCCAAGCCGAAGGCCATGGCTGAAGCTCGAAAATACGAGTTTTGGGATGTATTCATCGCAATGGTCACCAAGTTGATAAGAAATACAAAGAAAGCAACAGA
>CAXXIF010000011.1:0-87500 GCA_963677375.2 Aeromonadaceae bacterium | reverse complement strand
TGTGATTACGGCCGCTTAAGTCGAAAGACTTCTTGGGGTTGTATGGTTAAGTGACTAAGCGTACACGGTGGATGCCTAGGCAGTCAGAGGCGATGAAGGACGTGCTAACCTGCGTTAAGTGTGGTCGAGCTGGTAAGAAGCATTGACACCACAATATCCGAATGGGGAAACCCACTGCATTTATGCAGTATCGCAACATGAATACATAGTGTTGCGAGGCGAACCGGGAGAAGTGAAACATCTCAGTACCCCGAGGAAAAGAAATCAACCGAGATTCCCTCAGTAGCGGCGAGCGAACGGGGAGCAGCCCTTAAGCGTTGAATGCGTTAGTGGAACGGTCTGGAAAGTCCGGCGATACAGGGTGATAGCCCCGTACACGAAAACAAACTCAGCGTGAAATCGAGTAGGGCGGGACACGTGACATCCTGTCTGAATATGGGGGGACCATCCTCCAAGGCTAAATACTACTGACTGACCGATAGTGAACCAGTACCGTGAGGGAAAGGCGAAAAGAACCCCTGTGAGGGGAGTGAAATAGAACCTGAAACCGTGTACGTACAAGCAGTGGGAGCCGACTAGTTCGGTGACTGCGTACCTTTTGTATAATGGGTCAGCGAGTTACTTTCAGTGGCGAGGTTAACCGTATAGGGGAGCCGTAGGGAAACCGAGTCTTAACTGGGCGATTAGTCGCTGGGAGTAGACCCGAAACCGGGTGATCTAGCCATGGGCAGGTTGAAGGTGAGGTAACACTTACTGGAGGACCGAACCCACTAACGTTGCAAAGTTAGGGGATGACTTGTGGCTAGGGGTGAAAGGCCAATCAAACTCGGTGATAGCTGGTTCTCCCCGAAAGCTATTTAGGTAGCGCCTCATGTCTCACTACTGGGGGTAGAGCACTGTTTCGGCTAGGGGGTCATCCCGACTTACCAACCCGATGCAAACTCCGAATACCAGTAAGTGCAATCATGGGAGACACACGGCGGGTGCTAACGTCCGTCGTGAAGAGGGAAACAACCCAGACCGCCGGCTAAGGTCCCAAAGTTCTGATTAAGTGGGAAACGATGTGGGAAGGCTCAGACAGCCAGGATGTTGGCTTAGAAGCAGCCATCATTTAAAGAAAGCGTAATAGCTCACTGGTCGAGTCGGCCTGCGCGGAAGATGTAACGGGGCTCAAATCAGGCACCGAAGCCGCGGATTCAATCAATAGATTGAGTGGTAGGGGAGCGTTCTGTAAGTCTGTGAAGGTGTGTCGTGAGGCATGCTGGAGATATCAGAAGTGCGAATGCTGACGTAAGTAACGATAAAGGGGGTGAAAAACCTCCTCGCCGGAAGACCAAGGGTTCCTGTCCAACGTTAATCGGGGCAGGGTGAGTCGGCCCCTAAGGCGAGGCTGAAAAGCGTAGTCGATGGGAAGCGGGTTAATATTCCCGCACTGACGGTAATTGCGATGAGGGGACGGAGAAGGCTAAGTGGGCCAGGCGTTGGTAGTCCTGGTGAAAGGAAGTAGGTGGTCGCGGTAGGCAAATCCGCTGCGGCATTAACACTGAGACCCGAGACGAAGTATCTACGGATGCGAAGTCACTGATGCCATGCTTCCAGGAAAAGCCTCTAAGCTTCAGATTACCGCCAACCGTACCCCAAACCGACACAGGTGGTCGGGTAGAGAATACCAAGGCGCTTGAGAGAACTCGGGTGAAGGAACTAGGCAAAATAGTACCGTAACTTCGGGAGAAGGTACGCTGATGGTGGTGAAGGATGCACATCCGGAGCTATTGTCAGCCGCAGTGACCAGGTGGCTGGGACTGTTTATCAAAAACACAGCACTCTGCAAACACGAAAGTGGACGTATAGGGTGTGACACCTGCCCGGTGCCGGAAGGTTAATTGATGGGGTTAGCGCAAGCGAAGCTCTTGATCGAAGCCCCGGTAAACGGCGGCCGTAACTATAACGGTCCTAAGGTAGCGAAATTCCTTGTCGGGTAAGTTCCGACCTGCACGAATGGTGTAACCATGGCCACGCTGTCTCCACCCGAGACTCAGTGAAATCGAAATTGCGGTGAAGATGCCGTATACCCGCGGCTAGACGGAAAGACCCCGTGAACCTTTACTACAGCTTGACACTGAACATTGAACCTACTTGTGTAGGATAGGTGGGAGGCTTGGAAGTGACGACGCTAGTTGTCATGGAGCCGACCTTGAAATACCACCCTGGTATGTTTGATGTTCTAACCTCAGCCCGTTATCCGGGCCAGGGACAGTGTCTGGTGGGTAGTTTGACTGGGGCGGTCTCCTCCCAAAGAGTAACGGAGGAGCACGAAGGTTAGCTAATCACGGTCGGACATCGTGAGGTTAGTGCAATGGCATAAGCTAGCTTAACTGCGAGACGGACAGGTCGAGCAGGTACGAAAGTAGGTCATAGTGATCCGGTGGTTCTGAATGGAAGGGCCATCGCTCAACGGATAAAAGGTACTCCGGGGATAACAGGCTGATACCGCCCAAGAGTTCATATCGACGGCGGTGTTTGGCACCTCGATGTCGGCTCATCACATCCTGGGGCTGAAGTTGGTCCCAAGGGTATGGCTGTTCGCCATTTAAAGTGGTACGCGAGCTGGGTTCAGAACGTCGTGAGACAGTTCGGTCCCTATCTGCCGTGGGCGCTGGATGATTGAAGGGAGTTGCTCCTAGTACGAGAGGACCGGAGTGAACGAACCTCTGGTGTTCGGGTTGTCATGCCAATGGCACTGCCCGGTAGCTAAGTTCGGAATCGATAACCGCTGAAAGCATCTAAGCGGGAAGCGAGCCCTGAGATGAGTCATCCCTGACACTTTAAGTGTCCTAAAGGGCCGTTGAAGACTACAACGTTGATAGGTGGGGTGTGTAAGCGCGGTGACGTGTTGAGCTAACCCATACTAATTACCCGTGAGGCTTAACCATACAACACCCAAGAAGTTTTAAATGCTTGTGACGGTAGACAGAACGAGTCAGCTTATTCCCAGATTGAAGATTTATGCCTGGCGGCAATAGCGCAGTGGAACCACCTGTACCCATGCCGAACACAGAAGTGAAACGCTGTAGCGCCGATGGTAGTGTGGCATTCGCCATGCGAGAGTAGGACACTGCCAGGCACCCAATTTGACTCTGTTGCACTAGCGACAGGGCTAGTCAGTGAGTAGGACGCTACTTGCAGACACCCAATTTAGATATACGGTCAGACCGGATATCGCACGAGATACGTGCTGATATGGCTCAGTTGGTAGAGCGCACCCTTGGTAAGGGTGAGGTCCCCAGTTCGACTCTGGGTATCAGCACCACGACAAAAGAAAACCCCGCTTTGGCGGGGTTTTTGTTTTTGAATTTCGAGCATGATTAAGGCCGCCGTAGCGGCCCTGCTAGTTCGCAATGAGCTCTTCGGTGCGCTGCAATGTTTCATAGGCACCCAGAAGGGGTTCCTGATTCAGATAACGTCGTAACATGTCTTGTGCTGCAAATGCGATGATCCCCTGACGCAGGCTCGGGTTTTGAATGCCGACCTTTAGCGTCTGTGCGGCACCAACGTTACCATCCCACAAGGCAATTGGAATTCCCTGTTCGGTTTCACAACCAACTGCCAAGGTGAGTCCTTGATTCTTTTTTACGTGCTCGAACAGCGACTCTGCCTGTTCTGGCAGTTGTTCCAGCCTGCCGGTCAACGTTGGGATCTCTTGCGCTAATGAATGGATCAACCTGCCTGCAGAGCCAGATTCATACACCTGCAGCGTTCGGTTCCCCAGCTTATGGTGTAATTCCCGAGGTAAATTCAGCTCATCTGTACCCACCAGAAACGGGGCTATGACAGCCAACAGTTGTTGTTCTGCGGTGGCAAAGTCGGTTTGTTCGGCTTGCTGGCTGATGAGCTTGAGTTCGATAATCGGCATGGACGAGCGGTAGCCAAGATCGATGTGTGCGGGCCAGGCTTGGGTATCGAGTCGATCGCTGAGCGAGGACTCGGAGACGCCGAAGGTGAAATAGCGACGAACCTCGGTATTGCCATGTACAAAGCAGGTGCCTAGATCCGGGAGTATTTGTTCATCGACCATGCGTTTGAATTCTGACGGGACGCCGGGAGTGAAATAACAGCGAGCCTTGCCGATAGCAAGGTGGAAGCCGCAGGCGGTACCGATGGGATTATGAATAAGGGTGGCCCCCGTCGGCAGCATGGCCTGCTTCCGGTTACTCTCCGGCATGGCGCGCCCACGGGTGCTGTAGCGGTCGATGAGTAGCTGTAACCACTCTTCCCGGAGTTCGAGGTCAACGTTGGCCGCCAAAGCTGCCGCCTCTGTCGTCTTGTCATCCGATGTCGGCCCCAGGCCGCCATTGACGATCAGAATATCGGCAACCTGTCCGCGTTCTTGCAGAATATCAACCAGGTCATCCATCCGATCACCGACCGTTTGTCGTCGGCGAACCTGCCAACCGTGATCGAGTAGACGCTGACACAGCCAGGCTGAATTGGTATCGACAGTAAAACCGGTGAGCACTTCGTCGCCGGTAGAGATGATTTCAATGATCATGGGGCGTCATATCCTCGTGGAAAACGGAAGTATTCTGAGGTAACAACCAAGATGCTTCTTGTCCATCGAGAGGTTATGCAATGTTTCATCCCCTGGGAAGGGAAATTATCCGTGTGTGACGCGGTTAGTTTGCTACTGGAGGCGCCTCACGCGCGCGTGGGTACGTTACTGTGATCAAAATAGAAACTGATCCGGGTTCGCGGGTTCAAGTATTCAAATACCGGGGCGGGTAATCGGGTAGGAGCTATTACCTTGCCGATGGTCAGCCCGACATCTTCCAAATCAATAATGGGTGCCTCTTGTCGAGGAATGGCTGGATCATAGATAAGGACGCTGGGGAACAGCAAGCGCTTGGGATTGACCGACATCACCAACCCGACCTGACCATTGGAGAGTTGTACCACGCTTCCGGGTGGATAGATGCCGAGCTGTTTGACCAAGAGACCGATGTAATCCTTGTTCAATTGCTTGGTGCGATTCTTGAACAAGAAGGAGAGCACCACGTGGGGTACTTTGGCCTTGCCCTGATCCTGGGGATGGCAAAGTTCATCATATTCATCCACCACGCTGACCATCTGGGTCAGTTTATCCAGTTGCTCAGCTTTGAGACCATCAGGGAATCCTGTGCCATCCAGCCGTTCGTGATGATGAATGACGACATTTTTGGCGGTGGCCGGGCAGTCTTTGGTCAAGTCGAGCAGTTCATAACCGTAGCGGGTGTGCTGTTTCAGTAGATTCTGTTCCGGGCGCGTCAGAGGTTCGCTTTTACGCAGGATCTGGGTCGGAATACGTAACATGCCAATATCATGGACCAGAGCCGCGAAGCCGACTTGCTTCATCTCTTCCTCGGTAAATCCGGCTTCTTTGGCCAGTAGCATGCTGAGAATGGAGACGTTGAGCGAGTGGTAATAAATACTCTCTCCTTCCGGTGACTCGGACATCAGATGCAATACCATCTCGTCGGTACTCAGCAACTGGGCGACTATGCCATCCACCAGCTCCTGGGCTTCCTTGATGGCGGTCAATGGCCGGGTTTGCAGCTTGTTCATCAGATTGCGTAGTTGGCTCAGGGAGCGCTCGAAGGCTTTCTCGCTGCGTTGCAAATTGCGACGATAGAGTTTGAGCTGTTCGATGCGCCGTTCTTTTTCGGCGGCCAATTCGGACTCTATATCGTCCAGCTCTTTGTCGGTTGCTTGTTCCCGGCTATTCACTTCGGTTTCTTGAAGGGGCTTGGGTGGCGTCGAGGATTTGTCCGGAAACATGATGACTTGTTTGAGACCGAGACGGCGAATGAGGTCGATCTCTTCCTGAGTCTTGATGGCAAAACTGGAGAACAGGAAGGGGTGATCCTTCCAGTTGAGTGGAAGCTTGACGTAGTTACCGATCTGCAGTCGGTCGATAGAAATTTTTATGCCAGTCATCTAGTTAGATTACACATAAAACCGCCACCTCGGCTAGGTAAGGGCTGTTGGAAGAAGAAATAGCATTCTATCGATGTTGTCACAAAATAGCTAAGAGGTGACAGCGAGCCATTGATTGGTGTAGATTTCTGGATGTCCAGACGTTTTTACCGATGTAGTACAGGAAGTGAACCATGCCTATCAAGATCCCAGACCGTTTGCCGGCTGCCGACGTGCTTGGCGAAGAGAACATCTTCGTCATGACCGAGAGTCGAGCTCTTCATCAGGATATTCGTCCGTTACGGGTTCTGCTGCTGAATTTGATGCCGAAGAAGATCGAGACAGAAATTCAGTTGATGCGCATGCTGTCAAATTCACCCCTGCAGGTACACGTCGATCTGTTACGCATCGATGATCGTGAATCTAAGAATACACCGAAGGCGCACCTCGACACCTTCTACCGGGATTTTGCTCAAGTGAAGCACAATCGCTATGACGGTCTCATCATCACAGGGGCACCCTTAGGTCTGACCCAGTTCTCCGACGTTGTGTATTGGGATACGCTGGTCGAGATCATCGAATGGTCTTGCCAACACGTCACGTCGACCCTGTTTCTCTGCTGGGCGGCCCAGGCGGCACTCAAAGTAATCTATGGTCTGGAAAAACAGACCCGTGAGGTCAAGCTTTCGGGTGTTTATGAACACTGTCGTCTGGTGGAGCTGGACCCTCTGGTTCGTGGCTTTGATGACCACTTCCTGGCGCCCCATTCACGTTATGCCAATTTTGAAGGTGATTTTATCCGCGCGCATACCGATCTGCGGGTGTTTGCCGAATCAGAAGAGGCGGGCGTGTATCTGGCGGTTAGCCCGAATTGTCGACAAGTCTATGTGACGGGGCACCCGGAATATGATGCCGATACCTTGCATCAGGAATATATGCGCGACAGTGGTGCTGGGATGAACCCTCAGTTGCCGAAGAATTACTATCGGAATGACGATTCGAATCAGCCGCCAAGCGCCACCTGGCGTAGCCATGGCCACCTGCTGTTTGCCAACTGGCTGAATTATTACGTGTACCAGAATACGCCGTTTGATTTGAGTAATTTACCCTGATCGGCCAGCAATTCTGTGTCGGGTCGGTTACTCTCCCTGCCAGCCGTAACGTACCAAATCGATGGGGCAGGATGGCTGACAGGGGATACCCTCTTGCTGTAAACAACCCTGCTGGCGTTGATAATCGTCATCGCGCAGGGACAGGGTACCGAAACGATTGACCACCCGGTGCCAGGGTAGACGCGTATCAACCGGTAATCGACAGAGGATTCCACCGACTTGTCGAGCTGCACGAGGCGACCCAGCCAGACGTGCAACCGTGCCATAGGTGGCAACTCGTCCATAGGGAATCGCGGCTATCACCTGATAGACGCGCTGGGTAAAATTGGTTGTGACCAGCTCGGGCTCCGGGTTGGTCGTGGCGGATTTCTGGTTCATGACGAGAGGCTCGCAGTTTTTTCCATACTGCCAGTCACTCGCACCAGCGTCTAGTCAGCAACCCGATGATGATATTCGCCTTTTGGTGCGTTTGCGCACGGAAGGGCCCAAGCAGTAAGAGGACAAGCCAGTGGCAGAACACGCGCAAGGAATGCCGATCCAATCCCGACTCACACAATGTCTGCAGGAACGTATCCTGCTGATTGATGGGGGCATGGGGACCATGATCCAGAGCTACGGGCTGAAGGAAGCCGACTATCGCGGCGAGCGTTTTGCCGCCTGGCCCAGTGATCTGAAGGGCAACAACGATTTGCTGGTGCTCTCCAAGCCTCAGGTGATCCGTGAGATCCATGAAGCCTATCTCGCCGCCGGTGCCGATATTCTCGAGACCAACAGCTTCAATGCTACTCGTATCGCCATGGCCGACTACCATATGGAAGATCTCAGTGCCGAGATCAACCGCGAAGCGGCCCGGCTGGCTCGGGCAGTGGCCGATGAGTGGACCGCCAAAGATCCAGCCAAGCCGCGCTTTGTCGCCGGGATACTCGGTCCGACCAACCGCACCTGCTCCATCTCGCCGGATGTCAACGATCCGGGAGCCCGCAACGTCACCTATGACGAGCTGGTTGACGCCTATACCGAATCGACGTTGGCGCTCATCGAGGGTGGGGCTCATCTCATCATGATCGAGACCATCTTCGATACCCTGAATGCCAAGGCGGCTGTGTTTGCGGTGGAAGGGGTGTTCGACTCCTTGGGTTATCGCTTGCCGGTGATGATTTCCGGCACCATTACCGATGCCTCGGGTCGAACTCTCTCCGGCCAGACCACCGAAGCCTTCTATAACTCACTGCGCCATGCCCGTCCGCTCTCCTTTGGTCTCAACTGCGCGCTGGGTCCGAAAGAGTTGCGCCAGTACGTGGAAGAGCTGGCGCGCATCAGCGAAACCTATGTCTCGGTGCATCCGAACGCCGGTCTGCCCAATGCCTTCGGCGGTTACGATCTGGAAGCCGACGAGATGGCGGACCATATCCGTGAGTGGGCACAATCCGGTTTTTTGAATCTGGTCGGCGGTTGCTGTGGCACCACACCGGCGCACATTGCAGCCATGGCCAAGGCGGTCGCCGGGTGTAAACCGCGCGCCCTGCCTGCGATCCCGGTCGCTTGTCGCCTGGCGGGATTGGAGCCGGTTACGATCGCGGCCGACTCCATGTTCGTCAACGTCGGGGAGCGCACCAACGTCACCGGCTCGGCCAAGTTCAAGCGTCTGATCCGCGAAGAAAATTACGATGAGGCGCTGGATATCGCCCGCCAGCAGGTGGAGAGCGGTGCCCAGATCATCGACATCAACATGGATGAGGGGATGCTGGATGCCGAAGCCTGCATGGTGCGCTTCCTCAATCTCATTGCCACCGAGCCAGATATCTGCAAGGTGCCCATCATGGTTGACTCTTCGAAGTGGGAGGTGATCGAGGCGGGGCTGAAGTGCATTCAGGGCAAGCCGGTGGTCAACTCCATCTCCATGAAGGAGGGGGTCGACAAGTTTATCGCCCAGGCCAAGCTGGTGCGTCGTTATGGCGCCGCTGTCATCGTCATGGCGTTCGACGAGCAGGGGCAGGCTGATACCCGGGCGCGCAAGTTCGAGATCTGCCAGCGGGCGTATCGCATCCTGGTGGATGAGGTGGGCTTCCCGCCAGAAGACATCATCTTCGATCCCAACATCTTCGCTGTGGCCACCGGCATCGATGAACACAACAACTACGCCATGGACTTCATCGAGGCGGTCAAGGACATCAAGGCGACACTGCCTCATGCCATGATCTCCGGCGGCGTCTCCAACGTCTCCTTCTCGTTCCGGGGTAACGAGCCGGTGCGCGAGGCGATCCACTCGGTGTTCCTCTACTACGCCATCCAGAACGGCATGGATATGGGCATAGTCAACGCCGGTCAGCTAGCCATCTACGAGGACATTCCTGCCGAGCTCAAGGCGGCGGTCGAGGATGTGGTACGCAACACCCACGCCGGTGCCACCGAAGCGCTACTGGCGATTGCTGAGAAGTACCGTGGCGGCGCCCAGCAGGTTGCCGATCCGCGGGAACAGGAATGGCGCAGCTGGCCTGTGGCCAAGCGGCTGGAGCATGCGCTGGTCAAGGGGATCACCGACTTCATCGATGAAGATACCGAGCTGGCCCGCCAGGAGGCGGTTCGCCCCATCGAAGTGATCGAAGGGCCGCTGATGGCGGGCATGAACGTGGTCGGCGATCTGTTCGGCGCGGGCAAGATGTTCCTGCCTCAGGTGGTGAAGTCGGCGCGGGTGATGAAGCGCGCCGTGGCCTATCTGCAGCCCTATATCGAGGCCGAGAAGTCCGGTAGCAGCAGCAATGGCAAGATTGTCATGGCGACGGTGAAGGGCGATGTCCACGACATCGGCAAGAACATCGTCGGCGTGGTGTTGCAGTGCAACAACTTCGAGATCATCGATCTGGGGGTCATGGTCTCCTGCGAGAAAATTTTGCAGACCGCCCGCGAGGTGAATGCCGACATGATTGGCCTCTCCGGCCTCATTACCCCGTCACTGGACGAGATGGTGCATGTGGCCAAGGAGATGCAGCGTCAGGGCTTCACCATACCGCTGCTGATCGGCGGTGCTACTACCTCCAAGGCCCATACCGCGGTGAAGATCGAGCAGAACTACGACGAGCCCGTGGTCTATGTCTCCAACGCCAGTCGTGCCGTGGGCGTGGCCCAGAGCCTGCTCTCGCCCGAGCTCAAGCCCGCCTTCGCGGCCCGTCTAGCCAAGGAGTATGACGCCGCTCGCGAGCAACACAGTCGCAAGCAACCGCGTACCAAGGCTGTCCCGCTGACGGAGGCCCGGGCCAATGCCTGGTCCTGTGACTGGGCCAACTATCAGCCCCCGAAACCGCTGAAACCCGGTATCCATGTGCTGCGTAGCGTGCCGATTGAAACGCTGCGCCGCTATATCGACTGGACGCCTTTCTTCCTCAGTTGGGAGCTGGCGGGCAAGTATCCACGCATCCTGGAGGACGAGGTGGTGGGCGAAGAGGCCAAGCGCCTGTTTGCCGATGCCCAGGCCATGCTGGATCGCCTGAGTGGTAGTGGTGAGGTGGAAGTGACCGGCATGCTGGGGCTCTTCCCGGCCAATAGTATCGGGGATGACATCGAGGTCTATACCGACGAGAGCCGCTCCGAGGTCAAACAGGTGTTGCGCGGCCTGCGCCAGCAGACCGACAAGCTGAGCCAGGCTCGCGATGGTAACGTCTTTCCCAACTACTGCCTCTCCGATTATGTGGCGCCCAAGTCCAGTGGTGTGGCCGACTGGGTCGGAGCCTTCGCGGTGAGTGGTGGCTTTGGCGAGTCGGGGCTTGCCGAAGGATTCAAGGCGGCGGGGGATGACTACAATGCCATCCTGGTGCAGGCGGTCTGTGACCGTCTGGCCGAAGCCTTTGCCGAGTATCTCCATGAACGGGTGCGCACCGAGTATTGGGGCTATGCGCCGGACGAGGCGCTCTCCAATGAGGATCTGATCCGCGAAAACTATCAGGGCATACGTCCGGCCCCTGGGTATCCAGCCTGTCCGGAACACACCGAGAAGGGTAGCCTGTGGCAACTGCTGGGAGTCGAGGAGGCCATCGGCATGCAACTGACGGAATCCTATGCCATGTGGCCAGCGGCGGCGGTTTCCGGTTGGTACTTCAGTCATCCGGATGCCAAGTATTTTGCGGTGGCCGGCATCCAGCAGGATCAGGTCATAGACTACGCCGAGCGCAAGGGGATGACGCTGGAGGAGGCCGAGCGCTGGCTCGGCCCGAACCTGGGTTACCAACCCGAGTAAGGGGTTGCGACAGGACACAGGGCGCCATGAGGTGCCCTGTGTCCTTCTGGCGTGGCAACAAACAAGCAGCACAGTCACAGCAGGCTTGGCCTCGGCGTGGCACAATGGCACTCATAGCATGAGTAGTCGAAAGTCGGAAAGGAGTGGGGTTATGGGGTATGTGATACGAGTCGCGGCTATGGTGTTGGCCTGTTGTGCCTTGCTGGGGCCGGCCCAGGCTGCGGTGGGTGAAGATGCGCTCGATCGCGAGTATCAGCAACTGCTGGCTCAGTTCCTGACTCTCTCTCAGAGCGAGTCGCCGCTGGCCTATATCCGATTGGTGGCTGAACCCGTGGTCCAGGACCCCAGTGACAAGAGCTTCACCGATCTGGTCGCCCTGCTCAAACCCCACGTTCAGGAAGAGCCCAGGGCCGCCCTCTTGTATGCGGCGCTGCTCAGTGCTCAGGCGCACAAGCCCCTGATCAAGGCTCAGGCCGGTAACGAGGGGCTTTCGCCGCAACAGATCACCTTGTGGCGCGGGCTGGATAAGGACCCCATGATGCAGCAGGCCAATACCTTGTTGACCAGCCAGTGCCAGCAACAGAATCTGCAAGCGTGCATGGCTTGGTTCTTCCAACTGGTGGATCTGGGGACTCCCATCATGATGGCGGGGTCGGCGACGGAACAACACCAGCTGCTCACCTCCCTGGTGCAACCGGAAAACGAGGTGCGACGGGTGGCGATCATGAACTATGCCCAGCAACCCTCACCGGCGCTGGCCAGTCTGATTTCCAGTCTGTACACCAAGGGGCTGGCCCCGATCCCGCCGGAGCAGGCGGTGTCACTGGGCTTTGTTCGTGATACCAAGAAGGCTGCCCAGTGGCAACAGAAGGTTCAGCCCTGAGCGGCACTTCGCCGCTCTCAGAACATCGTCTGTCGGGCCATGGCTCTGTCGTGGTCCTGGCGTAACAGTGGGGTATTGATGGTTACCATGCAGGATGTGGCCGAAAAGGCCGGAGTCTCCAAATCCACAGTTTCTCGCGTACTCAGCGGCAAGATAGTCCTGAGTCAGGCCACCCGGGATCGGGTGAACGCCGCCATTGCCGAACTGGGCTTTCGCCCCAACTCGCTGGCTCAGGCGCTGGCGAACCAAAAATCCAATACCCTGGGTCTGGTGGTTTCCAACTTCGAGGGGCCCTATTTCGGCCGTCTGCTCAAGACGATGGCGCAACAGGCCGAGCTGGCGGGCAAGCAGTTGGTGGTAACCGATGGGCATGATGATCCGGTCCGTGAACGGGCGGCGGTCGAACTGCTGGTGGATCGTTGCTGTGATGCCATCATCCTCTACAGCCGCTACATGCCCGAGAGCGATCTGGTGCAGCTGGTGGAAACCTTGCCGGTACCTCTGATGGTGATGAACCGCCCGGTTCCCGGCTATCCAGAGCGGGCCGTGGTCTTCGATCAGGCGGGTAGCGTGGCCGCTGCTATGGCCTATCTGCTAGCGCAGGGCCATAGCCGCATTGCCTGTATCAGCGGTCCACTACAGACGCTGACCGCTCGTACTCGGCTGGCGGCCTGGCAACAGGCACTGCTGGACTCCGGTATCGAAGTCCCGGATTCCTGGGTGGTGGAGGGCGATAACCTGGTGGAGGGAGGCTATCGCGCCTGTCAGCAGCTGCTGGCCCGCGGCCTCGACTTCACGGCGTTGTTTGCCAGCAATGATGACATGGCCATTGGTGCCTTGCGTGCCCTGCGCGAAACCGGGGTCCAGGTTCCGGAGCAGGTCTCGTTGTTCGGTTTCGATGATGAACCGGCGGCCGCCTATCTCTTCCCGGCTTTGAGTACAGTGCATATTCCCATCGAGCAGATGAGCGTGTTGGCGATCCAGCAGGCGCTACGCCTGGCGGATGGCACCCCCGTCGAGCCTCTCCTTCCCTTCACCGGCCAGCTGAGGTTGCGGGAGTCGTGCCAGATGGTGCAGGGGTAGCGCGGGTCATGGCGATTCATGAGCTCGAGCCGCAAGCCGCGACCCGGTTGGCGCAGCAACTAGCCGATTTGCACGGCCAGGCCGTCTTGGCGCAACGAGGTTACCAGCTACGCCCGGCGACCCGAGCCGATCTGGAACCGATCCTGGTACTGGAGCGCTACTGTTTTTCGCCCTGGCTGGCCTTTGGTCGTCGCCACTGGCGGGAGCAATTGCAGCGCCAGAGTCGTCGCGTCTGGCTGATCCTGGATGGGGAGCAAGTGCTGGCCTATCTGGCGCTGTTGCCGCATCGGGGTTGGCATCAGGTGTCGTTGACCACACTGGCGGTCCATTGGCAGCACCGCCAGCAGGGGCTGGGCTCCTTGCTACTGGCAGTGGCCGAGCTTGAGGCCCAGGCTCGCGGGCTGGGTCGGGTGCGATTGGAGGTGGATTGTGATAACGCAGAGGCCATTCATCTGTATCAGCGCAAGGGATATGTCGCGGTGGAAACCATCGCCGATTACTATGGCGTGGGTCGCCCCGGAATTCGTCTGGAAAAACGTCTGTCGCCCGCGATCTGAATCAGGGGCGGCGATTGCCGCCTCTTTAAACCGCAAGCGCGTCAGCGCCCCCAATGCGAGAACTCGTGATGTTCAAGAAGCTATTTTATATCGCCTGGTGTAGCAGTGCCCTGCTGCTGGCTCTGCCCTGTGAGGCGGCGACTTCATCCCAGGCGCCGGATCTGGCGGCCCAACTGGCAACCATGGATAAAGCGGCCGAAACATCGCTCGATATCCAGATTTATACCGTCGATGGGTTGGATGTGACCGCCTGGCAGGATGGCCTGCCGGTGATCATCAAGGTGCCCATCCTCGATGAAAAACGGGAGTGGCAGGGGGATAGTCGCTACTACTTCAAACGGGGCAAGTTGTTTGCGGTACAGATGCCCTATGGTCGCTATCAGTTTGATGGCCGGGGGAACATGATCCTGTGGCAGGACGAGACGGGGGTTCAGAATGAACTGCCTGGCACTGCTACCTGGAGTACCCGTCAGGAGTGGCTGCAGAAGCGGGCGTTGCAACTGTTTACCGCCTTTGCCCCCAGCGCCTACGAGGTTCGGCTGAAAAAGCCGGGCAGCGATATTCATCTGCAGGGCGCGGCGAAGGTGGAGTACCTGTGCATCGGCCAGCTCTACGCCCTGACCCGGGCGGAAAAGCTACTGCATGCGACCGGCGCCCTCAAGGCCGAAGGTCGCTCGCTTTCCGGCCCCCTCCAGGCGCGTTTTGTCACCGGCTGGCGTCAGCTCTCCTTCTCCTGTGTTGTGGATGGTGCGGATCGGGTCAGCCACCTGACCTATCAATACACGGCCCCTTTGCAACCCGCGCCTTAAGGTCATCGACGGGACAGGGAAAAGCGTACGGTGCTATCTTGTAGCCGTTGGCTGATGTGGTAAGGAAAGCAGAATGGATAGGCAGGAGATGCTGTACCTCTCGATATTGGCAGATGCCATGCTGTGTGCCGCGCTCATCCTGCTCTGGCTGGGACAGCGGGAAGAGCGGCATGCCGTGTACTGGGGCCTGGGTCAGTTGGCTCTGGGGTTCATGACGGTGTTATGGGTATTCCAGCCGTATCCACCCGGCACCTGGTTGTTCCATCTTCATCGGTTGGAAATCCTCACGTGTTTTAGTGTGGGTCTCTTGTTGTACATCCAGGGGACACAAGTCTTTCTGGGGGCGCCGCTCGCCTGGCGACGATTAGGCTACGGCTTTCTCTCCCTGATACTGTTGTTTACCCTTCTGGGGAATATCGACCGCACGCTGAGTGAGCCTCTGGCAGTGCTATTCATAGGTGGCGTACTGGCTTGGGCCGGTTACCGCCTGGCCTTGCGACGGCCGGTTTACCGCCTGGTGGGGGCCATATTTTTGCTCCGGGGTGTGTTGAATGTGGCCTTCGCGCTGAATCTGACCAACCATCACTGGTTGCCAACTCTGTACCTGCTGGCTTTTTTTACCAAGACCCTCTCCATGCTGGGCTTGCTCTACGTCGTACAGCATGAAGTCCGGGAGCGTTTCCCCAATGCGATGCGTTTTCTGTCGGATGGCATCTGGGTCCATGATCGTGCTGGCAAGATCCTCTATGCCAACCCCGCGTGTGTGCGACTGTTTGGTGGTGACCAGAATGACAACTTGCAGGGGGGATATATTCATGACTTTGTCCACTCGGTCACCAATGAGCTACTGGAATCCTATTACCACCTGCTCAGCCTGCCTGATGAGTCATTTCCACTTTGCATCGAGAGCGTTGGCGTGGGTCGACAGGGCTCGCTGTTTCCTCTGGAAGGACTCATCAGCCCCTACTGGGAGCATGGGAACCTGTTGTTTCTGGTGCAACTGCGCGATATCTCGGCGCGTAAACGCCAGGAACAGCTGTTGCTGTCGGCGGCCAATGTGGATGATGTGACCGAACTGGCGAGTCGCTATGCATTGAATGAACGATTGGCGACCCTGACCGCCGAGGGAGCCCCCTGTCATCCTCATGCGCTGATTTTTCTCGATCTGGATGATTTCAAGCGGATCAATGACACCCTGGGTCACCCCTTGGGGGACGCATTGTTGCACGGTGCGGGTGACCGTTTAAGCCAGTTGATGGACGATGTCAGTTGTGTCGCCCGGTTTGGGGGCGACGAATTTGTGGTGCTGCTGCCGGGTGCGAGTGAAGAGGGGGTTCGCGAACTGGGTCTGCAATTGGCCAGCGCGATCACCAACTCGTTCCGGGAGCCATTCGTCCTAGGCAACATGAACGTGGTGGTGACAACCAGCATCGGGATTGCTTTTTATCCCGAGCAGGCATCGGATGGCGATATGTTACTGCGCTATGCCGACAGCGCCATGTATGCGGCCAAGCGCGGAGGGCGGAATCAATACCGAGTGTTTGATGACGCGTTGGCCAAAGCGGCTCATGACAGTCTGACCCTGGATATCGAGTTGCGACAAGCCATGAAAAATAAGGAGTTTTCATTGGTGTATCAACCGATCATCGATGTCCGGAGCGGTAACTGGTGCAAGGTTGAGGCCTTGGTGCGCTGGAACAGCCCCCGCTTGGGGATGGTGTCTCCCGATCGCTTTATTCCAGTGGCCGAGGAGAGCGGACTGATTCTGCCGCTGGGTCGTTGGATACTACAGGAAGCCTGTCGGCAGTTGGGGGCTTGGCAGCGAGGTGAAAATATCACCTTGGCCAATGTCAGCATGAGCGTCAATGTGGCGGCCTGGCAGTTGGCGGATACTCATTTTATCCAGGATGTAGAACAGGCCCTGCAAGCTGCCGGTATCGCGGCTTCGAGTCTGGAGTTGGAGCTGACCGAACGGACCCTGATCGAAGAGGACCCGGTTATCTCGGCCTCACTGCAGGCGCTACGGAGCATGGGCGTCAAATTGGCGCTGGATGATTTCGGTACCGGCTATTCCTCCCTCAATTATCTGAGTCGTTTCATGCTCGATACCCTGAAGATCGACCGTTCCTTCATCATCGATTTGGAAAGCAATCAACGTTGCCGTGATTTGACCCGACATATCATAGGGATGGGCAAGACGCTTGGATTGGTGCTGGTGGCCGAAGGGGTAGAAACTCAGGCCCAGGCTGAGCTGCTGGGCCAGTTTGGCTGCGAACAGCTACAGGGGTATCTGTTTTCTCGTCCGCTACCCGCCATAGAGCTGGCGCAACAAGGGGTCGTCTGTGAATAAAGTCGGCGGCATCGGGTTGCTTGGTTAGTCATCCGACGGACCCAGACTCGGTACTCTTGACCGGTACCTTGAATTCAGGCCTCTGTCACCGCCATCCTTCGGGATGGCGGTGACGTTTCCGGGCTCTGGAAACTTATGCGCGCGGCTGTACCGGCGTATGGATCAGCAGATCCCAGTAGCCATCCTGACGACCATCATTCAGATACTGCTCGAAACAGGGACCGGCCGCGGGCTGATAGCCGCTCTGCGGTAGCCAGTCACGGAACAGGGCATTCCAGGGCGTCGCGAAATCATCGTTTTCCACTCGGCAACGGTAACAGGCATACAGGCCTTGGGGTACCGTCTGCAACTGCACCTCACCACTGACTTCGGTGCCAACGGGCACGCTCAGGGCCACATCGGCGCGGAGATCCTGTGGTGGCGTGATCTGCGGATTATTCCAATACAGAGCCAACCAGTCGCCTGCCAGCAACTGTCGCGGCTCGGCCCAGGCCATCAGCCGGTTGAAGCCGTCGGGCATGGTCTCGTCGTAGGGGCCGGAGACGCGAATATAGGCGACCTGTTGGGCATCGCGGGTAATGATTTGTACATCCATGGTGGTGACTCCTCTGCGTGGATGAGGTGAGATCGATGCTAGGGTATTGTCATCGCAACCTGAGAAGAAGACTACGAGGTCAGGCCTGTATGAACATACAGTCATGCCGGTTCCAATGGAAGAGCATTTTTGGTGATTCGATGGTTTATGATGCCGAAATTATCAGCCGAGGGCGTGGGCTATGGTATGACTCGTCAGTTGCCATCGGGTGCGAGCCAGGCAAGTGTGATAGACGGTTATTACAGAATTAAAAAGGGACGACCAAGCGTCCCTGTTTCTCGAATATTGAGCTATTTACGACGGTTTTGCTTGGCCATCTGGCGCAGCAGGGCATCGGCCACGTCGGCCGGATCTTCAATCACGCCTATGGCTTCCGGCAGCGGGAACACGGCGACTGCCAGTCCATCCTCTTCCATGCCCTTGACCCAGCGGTCCAGCCAGGTTTTAAGAGGCACGGCATATGGTTCGCATTTGGCCCACTCCTCGGCGGCCCAAGCTTGGGCATACTCGGGGTGGGACCACACCGGAATACAATCTTCCTCATCGGCGGTCAGCAGCATGCAGCCCTGTTCATCCTTGAGTATCCACAGCTCGCCTTGGGCGACAACCTGCTGGATGAAGTGGTCATAACGTTGGTCGGCATCCAGTGCCATGGTGCTTTGATACTGTTCCTGGGTTAACGGGTCACTCATAGGGGCCTCGCAGCAGTACGGACAGAAAGTGGATGGTAATTAAGCCTGTGGTTGATCGAGCTGTTCGAGTTTTTCTTCGAGCGTTGCCGCCAGCTCGCTGGCATCTTCGACCAGGCCGGATTCATCAGGCAACGGGAAGACGGCAACGGCAATACCATCCTGCTCCAGCCCTTCGGCCCAGCGCTCTAAAAATATCTCCAGAGTGATGGACTGCAGCTCATAGCTGGCCAACTCATCCTTGATCCAGGCTTGCGCATAATCCGGGTGCGGCCACAGTGGCAGACAGACGTCGCCCTCACTCTCCAGCAGTAACAAGCCTTTATCGCCTTTCAGCACCCAGAGTAGTTGATGCTGGGCAACCTTGCTGATGAAGTGGTCATAGCGATAATCGGCATTGAGTTGCAAGGCGGCATTGCGTTCGGTGTCGCTCAGTTCGTAGCTCATAAGGGCCCCATGGTTCGGCGAAAAAATGAATGCGCCGTACGGGCTGGCGCTGATGTCGGACATGATCCCATCTTGCAAGCGACTTGTCCAAGTTTGGCGAGTGAAGCCTCTCGATACCTGATGACACATGCCGTACCGGTGACTAAATAGCCGCTCCTAATGATGTTCCATCGACAAGGAGGCACAGGCTGACACGCCGTGAACTCCTCCATCGGGGCCTACCGCGGCATCCCTGACGTGGTGGGTCAGCTTAATGCTACCCAGTCGCTGTGGTGAGTGATCGGCTATTCGGAACAGCTGTGTAGTTGAGTGCCTTCCAGAAAAAGTGGCTAATGAATCGAGGTGACGCAATAAGCCTCAAATGGGTTTTATTTTGTGTGTGCGGTGACATCAAATACACACCTGATTACCACCATGATTCAGCCCTTCAGAACTACTCTTAAAGAGTTCTGTTCTGGAGGTTAATATCATGGCCAGAAACAAGGTTCAGTTTCAAAAAAGCATGAGCATTCATACCTTTATTCAGCATTATGGCGATGAAGCGCAGTGTCAGCAGCGACTATTTGACATCCGCTGGCCACACGGATTCCAGTGCCCAAACTGCGGACACTCCCATGCTTGCAAGCTCAAATCGCGACCCGTCTACCAATGTAATCAATGCCACCAACAAACCTCGGTAACCGCCGGGACTCTCTTTGCCTACTCCAAATTGCCTCTTTCCATCTGGTTTCTGGCCATCTATCTGATGACTCAAGAGAAAAATGGTGTTTCCGCTCTCGAGCTATCCCGTGAGCTTGGCATTTCCTACAACGCCACTTGGCGGCTTAAGCACAAGCTCATGCAGGCCATGAAAGAGCGGGATGATGAGGTTCCTCTCTCCGGGATCATCCAGCTTGATGATGCCTATTGGGGTGGTGTCCGCGCTGGAAAGGTAGGCCGTGGCGCTGCGGGTAAGCGCCCTTTTGTTGCTGCCGTTTCACTCAATCACGAAGGGCACCCGATCCATATGCGATTCAGTGCCGTTGAGGGATTCAAGAAAAAAGAACTCACGCAATGGGCTATTAAACACCTGCGGCCATCATCCTTGGTGGTATCTGATGGTCTGGCCTGTTTCCGTGGTGTTGAAGAAGCCAAGAATGCTCATCTAGCTATCGTGACAGGCGGCGGTCCTGCCAGCGTAAAACTGCCGTATTTCAAGTGGGTCAACACGATGATAGGCAACGTGAAAAACGCCATGCATGGAACGTATCACGCAATAAATCAGAAACATCTACCGCGGTATTTGGCGGAGTTCTGCTTTAAGTTCAATCACCGATTCAATCTAGAGTCGATGATAATGGAGCTGATCAGAGTCGGCTCTCGAACGGCTCCAATGCCACAACGCCTGTTGAAGCTGGCTGAGTCTCGATGGTAATCAGGAATACACATGACAGCCTCCAATTAATATATATATCACCATGAAAAATATGTGTTTTATTGGTTGTGTGTTCGTTATTTTTCTATTTAATTCGACTGATCGGACCTGATTGAGTTTATTTCTATCGAGAGATCGTGATTTGATATATGCAGGTCGTGAGTGGTGATGGTAAATATATTGTAAATATGCCGCTGCATGTCGTTAATGCGTTGATATAAAAAAGAAATTCAAATATTCCCTGCTTTCGTCTAGAGCATACATTCAGTGCTTACATTAAGTAACATTAATATCGTTTGCTAATGCCCATGCTCATGATTAAAATTCGGCCGCTCAATTTTTGAGCTTATAAAAATTGTGGATATTTTAATGGATAGTGCGATGCTGTTGCCTGCGGAAAAAAATGGTCATGTGAATCCATCTCGGGTGGCCATATTGTTATCTCGTCTGAAGTTCGGGGCGAAGATGAATGTTTTGATGGGACTTATGTTGTTGTTAAGTCTCGGCGGTGCATTATTCAATGCGCTGTCAGCCAAGGATTCGGTGAGTGAGGCCCTGGAGTCGGGCCTGCAAAGTCAGGTGGAAAGTTATGCCGGGATCTTGGGCGATCTGAACAGCCGCATGGATGATCAGCAGTTCCAGCGCGAGGCTCGTGCCTTGCTCGGTAAGGCTCGTTGGGGCGATGGCCAAAGTGGCTATCTGTTCCTGGCCGATAAGCAGGGGCGCATGGTGGTGTTTCCACCCAAGCCGGAAAATGAAGGTAAGCCGGTTGCCCCGACCCGGGTCAATGAGACTGGGCGGGATATTTCAGATTCCTTTATGGAGGTCATTCGTACTCAGCTGCCGACGTTTATCCACTATGACTTTCAAAAACCCGGCAGTACCCAGGTGCAAGGCAAGTCAACCTACCTGATGCCGGTTGGTGAGTACGTACTGGGGTCCGGTATTTATCTGGACAGCGCCGATGCCGCTTTTTCCGCTTACATGTGGAACAGTGCGACATGCGTATTGCTGACCATGCTGGCACTGATCTTGGTGGTCAAGCTGATTGCCAATACCATTCGCTTGCAAGTCCGTCTCTCGCTGCAAGGGTTGCAGCGCATCTCGGAGCGGGTTCTGGATCGCCAGGTTCCAATCTGGGGGCAAGATGAATTTGCCGCCATCAATCGGGAGCTGGAACAGACGCGCACCAATCTGGCGGAGCTGCTGTTCCTGCAACGTGGCAGCGCGGAAACATTGGCTGCAGCCTCGATTCAAATGAATACTGGTGTGCAGCAGGTCTCCCAGGCTGTCCATGAGCAACACGGTCATTTGAACGAATTGGCCTCCGCCATGGAAGAGATGAGCACCTCGATCCGTGATGTGGCCAGTCAGTCCCAGCACTGTGCGCTTGAAACGCGGGAAGCGGATCTCTGTGCTCGAGGTGGAGAACAGGAGATCAGCAAGGCGATTGGCTCGTTGCAGGATTTGTGTCAGGAACTGACTGACAGCGCCGGCGTCATCGATGAGGTGGAGCAAAAAGTCCAGGTGATCAATCATGTGGTCGATACCATCAATGGCATCTCGGATCAGACCAACTTGCTGGCGTTGAATGCCGCCATTGAGGCTGCCCGAGCGGGTAGTCATGGCCGTGGATTTGCTGTGGTGGCGGATGAAGTGCGTCAACTGGCGGGGCGTACCCAACTGGCAACCAAAGAGATTGCCAGCATGATCGAGGCGCTGCGGCAGAACACCCAGCATGCGGTGTCGCGGATGGGGCGTTCGGTTTCCCAGGCGGAGGCCGCGATGGCCGAGGCCCACAGTGCCGAAGCCGCTTTCTCCCGAATTGCCAGCCAGACCAACCAGCTGAGCGAGCGTACCGACATGATTGCTACCGCAGCCGAGCAGCAAAACCAGGTTGCCCAGCAGGTGACGGGCGCCTTGATCCATATCCGTGAAGCCGTAGAGGAGACTGGGCAGGTGTTGGGTGAACTGACAATTGCCAGCCACTCACTCTCCAGCGAGGCCCATGGGCTGGAGCAGGAAGTAAATCGCTATCGCTTGCCCGCTTGAGCCGAAAGCGAAGCATAAATGTAAAAACGCGCCGAATGGCGCGTTTTTGTTAGGGAGAGTATGCCGATGCCCCTTGGATTTTGCATGTCTGTCAGATTACGGGAGCCTCGGTCAAGTCGATGGTTTGCGGATTCTCAACTGCCGGATCGACGCTGATCCCCAACTGGCTGCTGCCGATGGTCGGGATGAAGCCGCTGCTACCGCTGTCAGCCACTTCGTCCTCACTGGCGTTGCAGACCAGTTGCAGGTCGTAACTGCCCGCGCTGACATAATCCAGCCGGTAACTGGCCGGGGTAGTGTCGGTGGCTGGTTGCAGCAGACTGGTGAGCACAGGTCCACCGCTGGCGGCATCGCTATTCAACCCCAGATAGGGCAAGTCGCTGCCGTTACGGGCGGGATAAAGATAAACCCCGGCGTGGTCGAGGTTGCCATCGCACAGGTTCGCGCTGACCTGGCCCTGTAGTGTGGTCAGGGTCGCGACCTCCAGCAAGCTGACGCCATTGGGTTTGAGCTTGTAGTAGTTACCGTGGCCGGGTAGCACCATGGCATGACGCAGGTTGAACTCCAGCTGGAAGCTGGCAACGCCATCGGCTGGGGCGTTGAAGCCGTGCAGTTTCAATTCACTGCTGGGTACTTCCAGCGGCAGTGTGTTGCCTGCATCATCCAGCACATAGGAGCTGGGGTGGGAGGCCGGGCCATCCAGCGCCTCGCTGCGACCATCCTCGACCTGCAGGCGTAGTTGCTGGTAATCACCGGCGCTGATGCTCTGGTTACTTAACAGGGCAAAGCTGTCGCCGCTTTGATAGTGCAGCAGATCCAGGTAGAGAAAACGCGGGTGGCCATCGCTGTCGGTTGGGATGCTGTAACCGGTCGGCAGGCAGTCGTCATCATTGCTGGTGGGGAGCAGATCCAGGGGGGACCAGCTGGCGAGGGGCTTGTCATTGCTATCATTCAGTTGAAGTCCGGCGATGGCGATACAGACTTTTTGTACGCTATCGACCGGAGCATCTGACACTTGTAACGAGAAACTACTGGTGCCGTTGTTATCACTACTGCCGCTGCCACCACAGGCCGCCAGCAGGGATAATAGCGTCACGCTGATCAGTTGTTGCTGAGCCATGATCATTCTCCGTAATGAGTCGGCTGCTTAAGTCTAGCCGACTCCAGAGATTAACCGTCGCTACCGACCACCGGCCGCGTGGGATCGCCGCCCCACTCGCTCCAGGAACCGTCGTATACCGTGAGCCCGGAGTAACCGGCGAGTTCGGCGCCCAGCGCCAGAATGCAGGCGGTGACACCGGAGCCGCAACTGAAGATCGGCGCTTGCTGCTCGCCCAGTACCGGAGCGAACTCGGCCTGCAAGTCGGCGACCGGCTTCATCTTGCCACCCTGCTGCAACTGGCCGAACGGCAGGTTCAAGGCTCCCGGCATATGGCCGGCGCGCAATCCGGCGCGCGGCTCGGGCTCTAAACCGGCGAAGCGGGCGGCACTTCGGGCATCCAGCACAGGTCGACGGCCACTACTCAATTCGGCGGCGACGGTATCGGCATCGCAGAACAGCCCGGGTTGCAGCCGGGCAACAAAATCACCGCATGCACCGGCATAGGCCGTTTCCGGCTCCACGCTCAGACCAGCGGTTTGCCAGGCGGGCAGGCCGCCATCCAGCACCGCGACCCGGCTATGGCCCATGGCGCGGAACATCCACCAGGCGCGGGGCGCCGAGAAGATGCCGAGTCGGTCATAGACCACGATCAGGCTGCGGGCGTTGATGCCCAGCGCCTGAACTTCGGCGCTGAACAGCTCGGGGCTGGGCAGCATATGAGGCAGGCTGGTGTTCGGTGCGCAGATCTTCTGATCGAAGTCGAAGCGACGGGCCCCGGGGATCTGCAGCACAGGCGCGGTACTGGCCGGTGCCGAAGGCGGTTGCATATGGGCGTCCAGCACCACCAGATCCGGGTGGTCGAGGTGGGCCGCCAGCCAGTCGATGGAAACCAGCGGAGTAGGGAGATTTA
This sequence comes from Aeromonadaceae bacterium, assembly GCA_963677375.2. Taxonomy (GTDB): domain Bacteria; phylum Pseudomonadota; class Gammaproteobacteria; order Enterobacterales; family Aeromonadaceae; genus Pseudaeromonas. Next base: position 63,317 of record CAXXIF010000011.1, on the reverse strand, counting down.
GATCAGCCATCGGAGACTCCTTGTCGTGGCATGGGGGCTCAATGCCCGCGCTCCAGCAGGGGCTTGAGGAAACGGGCGGTGTGGGAGGTTTGGCATTCAGCTACCTCCTCCGGGGTGCCGGTGACCAGGATCTGGCCGCCGCCAGAGCCGCCCTCCGGCCCCAGATCCACCACCCAGTCGGCGGTTTTCACCACATCCAGATTGTGCTCTATGATGACGATGGTGTTGCCGTTATCCCGCAACTGGTGCAGTACCTTCAGCAGTTGCTGGATGTCGTGGAAGTGCAGCCCCGTGGTCGGTTCATCCAGAATATACAGGGTCTGGCCGGTGTCGCGGCGAGAGAGCTCGCGGGAGAGCTTGACCCGTTGCGCCTCGCCGCCGGAGAGGGTGGTGGCCGACTGTCCTAGCGTGATGTAGGAGAGGCCGACATCGATCAGCGTCTGCAGCTTGCGTGCTAGCGCCGGTACGGCATCGAAGAAGGCACGGGCCTCTTCGACGGTCATCTCCAGCACCTCGTGAATGCTCTTGCCCTTGTATTTGACCTCCAGCGTCTCGCGGTTGTAGCGCTTGCCCTTGCAGACATCGCAGGGGACATAGACATCCGGCAGGAAGTGCATCTCCACCTTGATCACGCCATCGCCCTGGCATGCCTCGCAGCGGCCGCCCTTGACGTTGAAAGAGAAAACGACCTGGCTGATAACCCCGGGAACGGGCTTCCTGGGTGCCGGAAAAGAGTTCGCGGATCGGGGTGAACAGCCCGGTATAGGTAGCCGGGTTGGAGCGCGGGGTGCGACCGATAGGGCTCTGGTCAATATCCACCACCTTGTCCAGATGTTCCAGCCCCTCGATATCCAGATAGGGTGCCGGCTGCTCGACGGTGGCGCCGTTGAGCTCGCGATGGGCGATGCGGAACAGGGTGTCGTTGATCAGGGTCGACTTGCCGGAGCCGGAGACCCCGGTGACGCAGCTCATGACCCCGATGGGGATCTGCAGATTGACCTTTTTCAGGTTGTTGCCGCTGGCCCCCGTCAGCTTCAGCCACTTGCCGGAGAGGGGCGTGCGCTCGGCCGGGATGGCGATCCGCTTGCGGCCGGAGAGGTAGTCGCCGGTCAGCGAGTTCTCGTTGGCTATGATGTCGGCCGGGGTCCCCTGCGCGACTATATGTCCGCCATGCACCCCGGCGCCTGGGCCTATATCCAGCACATGGTCCGCCATGCGGATGGCATCTTCATCGTGTTCGACCACTATGACGGTGTTGCCGAGATCCCGTAGATGGAACAGGGTTTTCAGCAACCGCTCGTTGTCGCGCTGGTGCAGGCCTATGCTGGGCTCATCCAGCACATACATGACCCCCACCAGACCGGCACCGATCTGGCTGGCCAGCCGGATACGCTGGGCTTCGCCGCCGGAGAGGGTTTCCGCCGAACGGGAGAGCGAGAGATAGTTCAGACCGACGTTGACCAGAAAGCCCAGCCGTTCGTTGATCTCTTTGAGGATTTTCTCGGCAATCTGCGCTTTTTGCCCACTCAGCTGCAGCTGCTGGAAGAAGCTCAGAGCCTCGGCAATCGACTTCTCGGCAATGGCTGGCAGATTGGTGCCTTCGATGAAGACGTTTCGCGCTTCCTGCTTCAGGCGGCTGCCCTTACAGCTGGGGCAGGGCTGATTGGCGATGTACTTGGCCAGTTCCTCGCGCACGCTGTTGGACTCGGTCTCCTTATAACGGCGCTCCATGTTGGGGATCACCCCTTCGAAGGGATGACGCCGCACCACTACATCGCCGCGATCGTTCATGTAGCGGAACTCGATCTCGGTCTGGCCGGTGCCATACAGGATGGCCCTTTGCTGATCCTTGGTCAGCTCGGCGAAGGGCGCCTCCAGATCGAAGCCATAATGGTCGCCGACAGCCTTGAGCATCTGGAAGTAATAGAAGCTGCGCTTGTCCCAGCCACGAATGGCGCCACCCGAGAGGGATAGCTCGCTGTTGCCCACCACCTTCTGCGGGTCGAAATATTGCTGCACCCCGAGACCATCACAGGTCGGGCAGGCCCCGGCCGGATTGTTGAACGAGAAGATGCGCGGCTCCAGTTCGCTGATGGAGTAGCCGCATTCGGGACAGGCAAAGTTGGCGGAGAAGACCATGGGGCTGGCGGCGTCATTATCCATCTCCATCACCGAGACCAGACCGCCGGAGAGGGTCAGCGCTGTCTCGAAGGATTCAGCCAATCGCAGTTGCAGATCCTCCCGCACCTTGAAGCGGTCGACTACCACTTCTATGGTGTGCTTCTTATGCAGCTCCAGCGCCGGTGGATCGGAGAGATCGCACACCTCGCCGTCGATACGGGCGCGGATATAGCCCTGGGCCGCCAGATTCTCCAGCAACTGCTTGTGTTCACCCTTGCGGTTGCGGACCACGGGGGCCAGCATCATCATCTTCTGCCCTTCGGGCAGGGCCAGCACCTGATCCACCATCTGGCTGACGGTCTGGGCCGCCAGCGGAATGTCATGCTCAGGACAGCGCGGCTCACCGACCCGGGCAAATAGCAGTCGCAGATAGTCGTAAATCTCGGTGATGGTGCCCACGGTGGAGCGCGGGTTGTGGGACGTGGATTTTTGCTCGATGGAGATGGCCGGCGACAAGCCCTCGATGTGGTCGACATCGGGCTTTTCCATCAGGGAGAGAAATTGCCGGGCGTAGGCGGAAAGCGACTCCACATAACGGCGCTGGCCCTCGGCATACAGGGTATCGAAAGCGAGTGAGGATTTACCGGAGCCGGAGAGTCCGGTGACGACAATCAGCCGATCACGGGGCAGCGTCAGGCTGATGTTCTTCAGGTTATGGGTACGAGCCCCGCGAACTTCGATCTTGTCCATGGCAGACCTGATAGTAAAACAAGCAATAAACGCCAGTATGGCACAGCAGGCACTGGATGAATAGACAGTTATCAGGCTAAGATGGTGGCCCATACTGTTCATCACGGTTGAGCGGTGGGAGCGCCTATATCTGTGCAGATGTTCTCTGTTCGACGATCCACGGGGTGCGAAAACAGGGGCAGGCTGGTAATATGCGACCCCAATAATTTGCAGCGCCAGGTTCAATCTGGCCATCAATGAAAGCGGAGTGAAACTATGGCCAGTCGCGGCGTCAACAAAGTCATCCTGATCGGTAATCTGGGCCAGGACCCGGAAGTGCGCTACATGCCGAACGGCAAGGCGGTGGCCAATATTACGGTTGCTACCTCCGAATCCTGGAAGGATCAGCAGGGTCAACTGCAGGAACGGACCGAATGGCATCGTTGTGCCATGTATGCCCGTCTGGCCGAGATCGCCGGTGAATACCTGAAGAAGGGTTCCAAGGTTTATCTGGAAGGTCGTCTGCAGACCCGCGAATGGCAGGATCAGCAAGGCCAGAAGCGTTATACCACCGAAATCATCGTCAACGAGATGCAGATGCTGGATGGCCGCAATGCCGGTGGTGGTGCCAGCATGGGCGCGCCAAGCCAGCCCCAGGGTCAACAAGGCAACTGGGGGCGTCCGCAACAACAGCCCGCTGCCGCCGCACCGCAAGCCGGTTACGCGCCGCAAGCTGCTCCGGCCATGCCCCAGAATGCAGCCCCGCAAGGCGGCTACCAGCCCCAGAGCAATTACAATCAGGCTCCTGCGCAACCGACCTACAACGAGCCACCGATGGACTTCGACGACGATATCCCGTTCTGACGTTTACCTCCTAACATGCCAGAAGCCTCTGAATTTCAGAGGCTTCTTTGTTTATGGCGGCTGTCGACCTATGGCGTTCAGGCGTGAAAGGCGGGCATCAGCGTCTTGTTCTGTTCGATGACCTCATCCAGTGCCTGTTTGAGCACGCTGCCGTTGTTGATCAGCGGGTTGAGAACCAGGGCGCGCCAGGCGGTGTGGCGATGACCGGTGATGGCGGCCTCTATGGTCAGCTGTTCGAAACTCTTCATCAGTTGCAGCAACCGGAGTGTGTCATCCGGGAACGGCGCCACGTTGAGCGGCAGCGGGCCGGAGCGGGTGATCAGCGAGCTGACTTCGACGGCACACTCATCGGGCAGACCGTTGATGGCCCCGTTGTTGCGGGTGTTGACGTGCATGATGATCCGCTTGTCGTTGTGGATGGCACTCATCAGCTCACAGGCCGCTTCGGAATAATATTGGCCGCCGCGCCCTTCCAACTGCTTGGGTTTCTCGGCCAGCTCCGGATTGCGGTAGATGTCGAACAGTTGATGCTCCAGCGCCTTGACTACTTCGCCGCGGGTGCCTTCACCGCTGGCTTCGCTCAGCTCCTGCTTCAGAATGTCGTCACTCATGTAGTAGTAGCGCAGGTAGGCACAGGGGATCATGCCCAACCCTTTCAGTAGGTGCTCGGGCCAGCGGAAGGGCGGTATATTGCGCGGCACCAAAGGATCGCGACCCTGGGTGATCTGTTCGATGACCTCGGGCAGTCGGTCTTTACCGTGCTGCAAAATCTGGCGGGCGAAGATGAAGTGGTTGAGCCCGGCCACCTGCATGATGAACTCCGACTCCTGCTGGCACTCCAGCAGTTGGGCCACCCCTTTTTGCATGATGACGGGGACGTTGCACAGCCCGACCGCCTTAATTTTGCTGTGGCGCAGCACCGCCTCGGTCACCATGCCGGAGGGATTGGTGAAGTTCAGCAACCAGGCGTCGGGGCAGAGGCGCTCCATGTCGGCGGCGATGGCCAGCGCTATGGGGATGGTGCGGCAGGCATTGGCAAAGCCGCCGAGACCGTTGGTCTCCTGACCGATCAGACCATATTTCAGCGAGATGCGTTCGTCGCTGATCCGGGCATCGAGGCAGCCTGCACGGAACTGCGAGCAGACATAGTCGGCTCCTGTCAGGGCTGGTTCGCGATCCAGCGTCTCTTCGACCCGTACCGAGATCCCGGCTTTGGCAAACATGCGCCGGGTCAGGTTGGCGATGATGTGCATCTTCTCGCGCCCTTCCTCGATATCAACCAGCCACAGCTCCCGCAGTGGGAGCTCGTGTTGCCGCTTGATGAGCCCCTCGATCAGCTCCGGTGTGTAGCTGGAGCCTGCGCCGATGACCGCTATTTTGAGTCCTGACATGATGCACCTCAACGTTGATTTACGAACATGATTAATTAAAGAGCCGGGCTCTTGAGTTCACAAACGAAAAAAAAGCCGTGATGGATTAATTTGGCTCATGCATGCTGTTTATCTCGTCACGTTAGCGTCGGCATAGAGGAGGGGATTGGAGTGTTGGTACAACAGAATCAGCTGGCCCTGCTGCATACCTTTGAGATCACGGCTACACACCTGAGTTTTACCCGGGCGGCCGAAGATCTGCACCTGACACAGGGGGCGGTAAGTCACCGCATTCGTCATCTGGAAACGCTGCTTGGTTTTCGTCTGTTTATTCGGCTGACCCGCAAGCTGGCGCTGACTCAGGAGGGGGAACGCCTGCGGGCGACCCTGAGTCGCTCATTGCGTCAGATCAACGACGAGATCGAGGATATCCGTGAGCAGGACTTGCGGGGCCTGTTGCATATCGGTATCGCGCCGACCCTGGCACAACTCTGGTTGATGCCCCGATTACCCGATTTTCAGCGCAGTTGGCCGAGCCTCAATCTGAAGTTGAAGGTGCGAGCCGGCGTTGTCGATTTCAATGAAGAGCAGGTCGACTTGGCCATCTACTATGGCAATGGTCGTTATGCCGATCTCTATCAGGAGCGGCTGATGAACGAACGCTTGCTGCCGGTCTGCTCTCCTGAATATGCTCGCCAGTTGGCCTGTGATGGGACGCCGGAGCGGTTGGCCGGGGCTATTTTTATCCACGCCTCCGAGTCCACCGATGTGCAGGAGGCAGTGGGAGAATGGCGCCACTGGTGCCGCGAGGTGGGGGTGAACTTGCCACTGGAGGAGCGAACCTGCAGCTTCAATCTCTATCGCTTGGCGCTACAGGCGGCCGAGTCGGGCATGGGCATAGCTATGGGGCGAGAGGTGCTGGTCCGCCCGTTGCTGGCCTCGGGAGCCCTGGTTTCTCCCTGTCCCGAACTGGTTCCGTCCGAACGGGGTTACGACCTGCTCTGCCCGCACGAGAATCGCGACCGCCTCCGTTTTCAGGCCTTCACCAACTGGCTGCATGAGCAGCTCGCGTAGTCGGACGAGCGAGTCAGAAATGGACGGCCAGCCAGATGGTGGTGCGATCCGTGGGGGTCCAGGCAACCTTGTGCTGACAGTGTGCCGGGATGAGCAGGTGATCCCCGCGGTGGAGGTGGTATTGACGGCCATCGGCGAAGTCAACCATGGCCTCCCCTTCGAGCAGCAGCACCCACTCATCCTCAGGTTGATCGTACCAGCCGGAGGTGGGTGAACTCTGGCCACGGGAGAGGATGCGCTCTATTACCACCTTCCCCTTGCTGGCAATCTGTTCAATCAGTTCGGTATCCAGTTGCGCAGGAATAGTTGCCAGCAGATTCTGCAGTGTCATGGAGACCCCCTTAGTCTGGTTGCCGGGATGGCGCATGGTAGTAGTGGGTTCCCTGGCTCATCAAGGCTTGCAGTTGTCCCGGGGGCAGCCCGACGAGATCGCGACTCTCGTGAATGAAATGGGACTGGTCACTGAAGCCTCGTTCGAGAATGATTGCCAGCTGTTCGCGCTGGGGCTGGAGTGTCAATTGCCGCAAGCAGTGGTGTAGTCTGGCCAGGCGTGCAAAACGTTTGGGGGACACCGCAAACGCTTGTTTAAAACGTCGCTCAAGATGACGACTGCTCCACCCCCACTCGCGGGCCAATGCCGCGATGCGCTGGTTGGGGGCATAGTAGAGGCGGTTGATCAGCGCGTCCTGAGCCTGCTCGCACGGACGGTGATGCTGGAGCAACTGGCGGTAGAGGAACTGTTCGAGCTGCATTAGCCGTGTTGCACGATCGGCCGTCCGAGTCCACTGCTGTGCCAAGGTGGCCGTTTCATCAGGCCAGAGTGTTTCGATGGACGAGAATTCATCGTGCAACTCGATAAATGGCCGTGCCGTGAAGTGGCGGAGTTGCCCCGATTTGAAACGCACTGCGATGAAGTCCAGCGCCCCCTGCGCATGCAGTTGCGTGGTTCGCTCTCGCGGACAAAGCAGGTGGGCTAAGGGGAGTGGCTGGCCGTCGGAGTACCGCAACGGCTGCTGGATGTGAAATAGACACTCGCTGCCGGTGCCGGGAAGGAGCAAGGGCAGAGAGGCTGGCCCCGCACTTTGCCAGCCCCAGAAGCGATCGATAAACGGCGCCAGGAGACGGCAAGGGGGGTGACTCCAGCGTGCAATGGCCGTGGACTCCATGTTCTGTTCTCCGGACTCTGTCTGTCGCCCATCATACGCCCTCCGATTTTGGAAACCCAATGCGGAGGGCGTAGCGGCATCACGCAAACAGCGCATCGCCACTCTTGAAGTCGAGCCCGGGATGACAGTCGAAGCGGACTGCGCCGACGGCGGCTTGACCCGAGACGACCCGTTTGACTCGGGCGACACCTTCTATCCCGAAGCCACCACACAACTCGATGGCGACAATGCCTGCGGCAACCAGCTCTTTGGCTGCCCGTTCTGCTTCGGCATAGCTGGCGACAGCCAAGGTGGTGACTTCGACGGCCTGAGTTTTGACCTGGGCTTGGTGCTGTGCCGGATCTGCCTCGGGGGCGATAAAAATAAAAGCGGCTTTGAGGGGCATAAGGCTTACTCCTGTGATGGGTTGACCCTCTCAGAATAAGGGCCGGCGGCTGGGCAGGATTGTATAAATGCGACCTGAGGATATTCAGATCGGCAGTTCAATTTTTGGCGACCACGAGTCCGCTCGCGAACAACCACAAAAAAGGGAACCTGGGTTCCCTTGAGGCGTGTGCATGGCATCGTCTAGATGCGGAAGCGGCGGGCGAGTTCGCTGAGGCGATGAGCCAGCGAGTTCAGTTCCTTACAGGCACTGGCGGTCTGGTGGGTGCCTTCGGCCAGCTCGCTACAGGCGGTATTGATATTGATGATGTTGCGGTTGAGGTCTTCGGCCACCGAGTTCTGCTCTTCGGTGGCGGTGGCGATGTGGGTATTCATATCGGAAATATCGGCGACGGCGGTGGCAATGGTTTCGATGCTGTGGCCCGCCTGCTCGGCGCGCTGCACGCACAGCCCCACCATTTGTTGTCCGGCCTGTGTCGCTTGTACAGCCTCTTTGCCCCGCTGCTGCAGGGTGCCGATGATGCTGTTGATCTCCTGAGTGGAGTGCTGGGTCCGTTTGGCCAGGGTTCGCACTTCGTCGGCAACCACCGCAAAACCGCGGCCCTGTTCACCCGCCCGGGCGGCCTCGATGGCCGCATTCAGCGCCAGCAGGTTCGTCTGATCGGCGATGCCACGGATCACCTCCAGCACCACGCCGATGCGGCTGCTGTCCTGATCCAGTTCCTGCACCACGCGAGTCACCAGCTCCACTTCATTGGCCACCCGCTGGATGGCTTGCAGGGTTTCATGTACGACGGCTCCGCCAGCCACGGCCTCATGGTTGGCTTGTTGTGCCGCCGTCGCCGCCTGGGTGGTGTTGCGCGCCACTTCGTTGACCGTGCTGCTCATCTCGTTCATTGCCGTGGCCAGATAGGTGATTTCGCTCTGTTGACGTTGCTGACCTTGAGAGGACTGTTCGGCAATGGTGCTGACCTCTTCGGCGGCGCTACTGAGCTGTTCGACGGCCGAGGATAATTCCTGAACCAGAGTGCGCAAGTTTTGCTGCATCCGGCCAAAGGCCCGGGCCAGGGTGCCGATTTCATCCTGCGAGAAGCGGTTGTAGTCGAGCTGGCTAGTGAGATCGCCATTGGCAACCTGCTCGGCCTGCTGGAGCAGCCGTTGCAGCGGGGTTCTAATCAGATTGCCCAATCCCCAGGCGCAGAACGCAACCAGCAGCAGGGAGGCGGCAATCAGACTCCAGATGAGAATAATGGCATCGGCATACAGGCGGTCACCCTCGTCACTGGCGGCCTTGGCATCCTGCTGGTTGTGCTCGATGAGTTGAGCCACATTATCCTTGATGGCACGGAATAACTCATCACCGGCACCATTGAGCAGGGTGGCGGCCGCTTGCTGATCGCCCTGTTGGACCAGTTGGTTCATTTGCTGTTGTAGTGCGGCGTAGTCTTGCCACTGGGAGGCCAGCTTGCTGATGATGGGTCTCTGTTCCTCATCCATGCCTTTGGACTGTAGCGAGTCGAAAGCCTGGTCGATCGCGGCCTGATCCTGTTGTAGTCGTCCGGCATATTTCTGCATGTCTGCGGCAGCGTGTTTTTCCAGCATGCGCAGCTGACGGCGCCGGAAATCCGAGAGTTTGACATCAATCGAATCGACATTCATGAGTCGTGGCAGGTGCTTTTCGACGATCACAGTGCTGCTCATATTCACGGCATCAAGCTGCCTGATGCTGAAGAGCCCCAGCGCCAGGACAACCAGCGCCATCAGGCCAAAGGTGAGCAACAACTTTTTACCAATCGGCAGATCCAGGAAAAAGGACATGGTGTTTCCCTACAGTAAATAACGGACCCATTCAGCATAGTTCGGCGGCTGATTCGCGAGTGAGTGTTGCACGCCATAATTTGTCGTAGCATGGCTAGACCGTCTTTAGGCGGGCTGGCGTCCGTCGATGTCACTGAACAAAGCGGCGGCGCCTGATAGAATGGCCGGTGGAATGGGTCCAGGTTAGGGATGACCGATGCGATTAACCAACCAGATAGTGGCGCTACTGTGCCTGTGCGTCATCGGGACAGTGCTACTGGTGCTGACGGCGGCGGGTATGGCCTTTCATGGTCTGACCGAGCAGTTTCAACGCGATGAACTGCGGGCGGTCGTCGATATCTTCGAGCAAGAAGTGCTGGCACAACCGAATAGCCCTCGTTTGCAAGGATGGCTACCGCCTCTGCTGCAGGCCAATGGCGTCAAGGGGCTGACCGTGACGCTGGATGATGGGCTGCTGTTTCAATACCAGGTCCCGACACTTGATGAGCAGTTGCCCCGGCTCGATGAGGTGCGTCTGGCAGGGCTGCATTATCCCACCTTGCACATGGACTTTTGGGTCGAGCCCTCCTTTCGCCAACTCGATCGGCTCTATGCCCCCATCACCAGCCTGGTGCTGGGGTTTGTCGTCATCAGTGCGGGGCTCTGGCTGGCGCTACTCTGGTTGCGACGGCAGCTCAAGGGGGTCGAGCTTCTGGCCCGACGCGGTCAGCACATTCTCAGTGCCGATCCGGGCAAATTACGCCATGACACGGCGCTGGAGTGGCCCTTGAGTGCCAGCCAGGCGTTAACCTTCCTGCAGAATGAGCTGGCCGATGCCAAAAAAGAGCGCAGCCGGTTTGATACCTTCATCCGGCGCAACGTCTTCATCGACAAACAACTGGGCATTGGGAACCGGATTTTCTTTGATAATCGCCTCGAGGCGGCGATGAGTGATGCCGACTACAGCATGGGCTCTGTGCTGTTGCTGGAGGTGGAAGCGCTGGAGAGCGTACTGCGGCAAGAGGGGGAGGATAGGGCCAATGAGGGCCTGCTGGAGTGCAGCACTCTGGTCGGGCACTTTCTGCAACGCCATGCCGGTGCGATCCAGGGGCGCTATGCGGGCAATATACTCGCCATTTTGTTACCCGGGCTGTCCAAGCAGGAGACGCTGACGGCGGCCGAGCAGTTGTTCCGCCGCTTGCAGCACCTGAGCTGGCCGGACTATGTGGATGGGGGTCGGGCCCTGTATATGGGTGCCGTTTGCTATCAACCGGGTGAGTTGATGATGCAGGTCGAAGAAGAGGCCGAGCTGGCGTTACGCGGTGCCCGCCTGCAGCAAGAAGCCGGTTATTTTTTGTATGACAAGCTGTTGCGGGTCGATGCTTCGGACAAGGGTACTGTGCGTTGGCGTACGCTGCTGGAGCGGCAATTCAGTCGCCACCAACTGACCTATCGCTTGCAGAGTGCTTTCAGTGGCAAGCCGTTGGTCCCCCATCTGCACGAGATGCTCGCCCGGCTACCGGATGGCAAGGGAACCTTGCTGCCAGCCGCTGTGTTTGTCGCCATGGTCGAGAAGGTGGGCATGCTGTTGCCTTTCGATCGTCAGATGACCCAGTTGGCCTTGTTGCTGCTACCGGGGGAGGAGGGAGTCCCGTTGGCGCTGAATCTGCACCCGCTCAGCCTGCTCGATGCTGAATACCGGCACTGGCTGTTGATGGCGCTGTTGCGGCTCGGTCGTCGGCGTGCCGCCATGCTAGTGCTGGAACTGAACGAAGCCTTGGTGAATCGTTATCAGGAGGCTCTACGGGCACCGTTGCGGGAGCTGCGGCTATTAGGCTGCCGCCTTTCGGTGGACCATGCCGGGCAAGATGTGGTGAGCACTCACTATATCAAAGAGTTTGAATTGAGCTTTTTAAAGATCCACCCCAGTCTGGTCCGCGACATTCAGCACAGACCGTTGAACCAGATGGCGGTACGATCTCTGGTCGGTGGCTGTGCCAATAGTCAGACTCAGGTCATCGCTGTCGGGGTCGAGAGTGAAACCGAGTGGCAAGTATTGCAGTCGTTGGGCGTCGTCGGTGGCCAGGGTCATTGGTTTGATAACCAAAACAAGATTTAAATGAGACTCTTCTGTTGTCATGTCCCTGACCAGAACAAGATCCTGTCGATGGCCGCTCAGGGTTCAGGTTTAACCAGAGATGACCTATGATGGTCGGCTAATTAATGAGTGAGGGCTTTCGTTTTGATCCGCACAATCAGCACATGGTTTCAACGGGGGGCGAATCAGCCTCCGGTTGCGCTTGGCTTTGGCCAAGAGCGTATCTTGCTGGTGCGCGGCCAACCGGCCCCTGTTTTTGAGCAAGAGCCGTGCAATGGTCAGGCTGACTGGCCACGGGCCTTGCAGAGCCTGTTCAGCCGTACCCAGCTCACCGGTAGCCCGGTTCGTGCCCTGTTACCGGCCAACCTGTTTCAGCAGGTCCAGATCGAAAAGCCCGAGGTGCCGGATGATGAACTCGCCGGTGCCCTGCCCTGGGCGGTCAAGGATTTCGTCAACGAATCTGTGCTGCAACTGAGTTTTGATTATTACGATCTGCCCACCAATCCGGCAGCCCGACCGCGGCTGGCCGTGGTCTGCGTCCCCAAGATCCGGATGCAGCTGGTTGCCCAGGGCGTGAATGCTGTTGCGGTGCTGCAGTCGGTGAGCACTGAAGAGTTGGCGCTGGCGGATCTGTTGGGTCAGAAGGAACAGATGCAACTGCTGCTGTATCAGGTGCCGGGGCAGGATGTCTCCTTGTTAGCTGTGCATCGGGGACAGCTCTGTTTCAGTCGCCAGTTGCGCGGTTTCGCCCAGTTGGCGGAGCAGGCGATTGGCAATCTCAACCCGGACATGCTGGATAACCTGTCGCTGGAAATTCAGCGTTCGCTGGATTATCTGGTCTCGCAGTTGAAATTACCGGAAGCTGCCCACTTGCATGTGGCCATCGCAGCCCCGGATCTGGGCGGCCTGGTCCGTCATCTGGCGGGTAACTTTTCCATGTCGGTCAGTGCGCTGGCTAATCCGGCGATTGCGGCTGGCATCGAATACCTCCCGCTCTACGGGGTATTGCAGGCGGAGGTCGAAGCATGAAGATCCGCATTAACCTGTATGGCGAGGAGTTCCGGCCGCGTCGGCAATGGGCCACTCTGCCGCAGATGATTGCCGGCTGGGTATTGGCCTTGTTGGTGGTGGCTGGCTGCAGCTTGCTGATCCAGCAACTGAAAACCAGCCAGCAGACGGCGAATCAGCAGCAGGAACTGGCCCTGAATGCCCTGCGCCTGGAGAGTGAGCGCTTGATTGCCGAGCAGGCCCGGCACAAACCGGATGCCGAGCTGAGTCGGCAGAACAAACAGATGCAGCATGACTTGCAGATCAAACAGCAGTTGGTCAACAGCCTGACGGCGCGGGAGATGCTCAAGAGTAACGGGTTTGCCGTCTTGCTGAGTGACCTGGCCCGCATTCGTAGCCAAGGCATTGCCTTGCAGCACATCCAGTTGGAGGAGGGGCGCCTCGAATTGTCCGGGCTGGCAAGCAGCAGTCAGGATGTGCCCGCCTGGGTCAACCGTTTTGCTGAAACCGAGTCCCTGACCGGAAAAGAGTTTTCCGAGTTGCAAATCTCCCGTGATGGAAGCGGGCAGTTGTCGTTTCATCTGAGTAGTCCGCTGGTAGCGAGTTCGGCACCTGGCGCCACGACAGCTCCGGGAGGTAGAAAGTCATGAAACAGCGGTGGCAACACCTCTCCACGCGGGTTCTGACCATGAGCCCTCGGGAGCGTTGGCTGGTCTTGCTGGCCGGAGTGGCCTTGATTCTGATGCCCGCCTATAGCCTGGTGCTGGAGCCGGGCTGGCAGGCCTATCAGCGTCATCGGGCTCAGGAACAGGAGTTGGCTTCGGCGATTGCCCAGACACAGATGGAGAATCAGGCGCGTCAGCAGGCGTTGCTGGAAGATCCCAATCTGCCGCTGCGTCAGCAACAGGCCCAGCTGGAGCGGCAAGTCCACCAGTTGGAGCTCCAACTCAAGGATCAGACGCTGGATCTCATCCCGGCGGCGCGGATGCCCGGTTTGCTGGAGCAGATGCTGGCAGGCTCCGGCCGGTTACGGCTGGTGTCGCTGACCTCGTTGCCTCCTAAGCCGCTGCTGCCCGATCCGGAGCAAAATATTCTGTTCCAGCACGGCATCCGGCTGCGGCTGGAAGGCAGTTACTTTGATATTTTCCAGTATCTGCGGGCCCTGGAGGGGTTACCGGAGCACTTTTACTGGCGGAGACTGAATTATCAGGTAGAACAATACCCTCAGGCGAGTGTGGAGCTGGAGCTCTATACCCTGAGCGGGAGCAAGGAGTTTATTCGTGGCTAGATGGTGGTTCATGCTCATTCTGCCCTGCTGTGTGGCTCAGGCTGCTCTGGATACGTTGCAAGATCCGACTCTGCCCCTGACCGGGACTGCGTCAGGGAATAGGGCGCCGCATGCGGAGAAGTTGCCCCGCTTGCAGGGGTTGATTCTCGGACGTGGACCCCAGCGCGCCATTCTCGATGGTGAGAGTTATCGCCTTGGCGAACGGGTCGCTGGTTATCGGCTGGTGAATATCCGCCGGGATGGTGTGGTTCTGGAACGGGATGGTCAGCGCCATTCGCTTCCCCTTTATTCAAGCAAGGTCAAAATTCAATGAACAAGATGCCATTTTCGTTCTCTCTGGTTGCTCTGGCCTTGTTGTTGGGCGGTTGTGTGACTTACCAGCATCCTGATCCGACCGAGAGTAAGGATGCCCTCAAGCAGGCGCAGCAGCAGGCCGGGGCCCTGACGGTACCGGATTCGGTGCAGGATGAGTTATTGCCGAAGAATCCGATGCCCGTAGCTCCGACGGCGTATGTCAACGAACGACGTTTCCGGGTCGCGGCTAAAGATGTGGAAGCCAGCGAGTTTTTTGCCTCCCTGATGAAGGATGGTCGCTACAGCGTGGCGGTGCATCCCGGTGTGGAAGGGCGTATCAATCTGGATCTGCGTGAGGTGACGCTGCCGGAGGTGCTGGATACGGTGGCGGATATGTACGGCTACGATATTCGTCGAACCGGCACCGTGTATCACATCTACCCGGCAGGGCTCCGCACCGAAAGCTTCCCGGTCAACTATCTGATGTTGACTCGCCAAGGCATGTCGCGGACCAGTATTACCTCCGGGGGCGTTAGCGATCAGAGTAATAACAATAACTCCTCGAATAACTCTAACTCGACGAACTCCAGCAGCAATAACAATAACAATCAGAACAGCAATAACGGCAACAATGGTAGCAGCAACAATGGCACCGTCATCGAGACCGGCAGCCAGAGTAACTTCTGGAAGGATCTGGATACGGCTTTGCAGCACCTGGTGGGGTCCGGTCAAGGCCGTGCCGTGATTCTCAATCCTCAGGCCGGCCTGGTCACGGTACGTGGCATGCCGGACGATCTGAAGGCGGTCAAAGAGTTTCTGGGGCAGTCCGAGCGCCAGCTCAAACGGCAGGTGATCCTGGAAACCAAGATCATGGAAGTCCGTCTGAGCGAGGGCTATCAACAGGGTATCGAATGGAACAATCTCAGTGCCCAGTGGAATAGCGGCAAGGGCGTCACCAATGCCAGCTCTCTGGTCGGTCTGCCTGCGGTGACCAATACCATTGCCAATCTTCTGGGGGGTGGTGCCGGTTTGCAGTTCTCGGACGGTAATTTTGAAGCCGTGGTGAACTTGCTGAAAACCCAGGGGGATGTGAATACCCTCTCCAGCCCACGGGTGACGGCGACGAATAACCAGAAAGCGGTGATCAAGGTCGGTAGTGATGAGTATTTCGTCACCGGTATCTCCAGTGACACTGTGGTCACCTCCGGTAATCCGGTGGTGACACCCAATATTGAACTGACCCCCTTCTTCTCCGGCGTCGCGCTGGATGTGATGCCGCAGATTGATGATCAGGGCAATGTGCTGATGCATATTCACCCCTCGGTCATCGATGTGACCGAGCAGAAGAAAACCATCGATCTGGGCTCATTATCCGGTACCGGAACCTCGACCGCCTACAACCTGCCGATGGCCTATAGCAACATCCGGGAGTCCGATACCGTGGTGCAGGCCAAGTCGGGTGATGTCATTGTCATCGGTGGTCTGATGCGGATTAACAAGGAGCAGAAGGTCAGCAAGGTGCCCTGGATCGGCGACATTCCCTGGGTGGGAGAGGCCTTTACCAACCGGGCGGATAGCACCTATAAGACCGAACTGGTCATCATGCTGAAACCTCAAGTGATCGAAGGGGATACCTGGCAGCGCGAGCTGCAGCGTTCCGGTGAGTTGCTGGATAAATGGTATCCGGAGGGGCGTTAAGCCGTGTATCAAACACATTTCGGTCTGCAAGAGCCACCCTTTAGCCTGACCCCGAACACCGGGCTCTACTATGGCTTGCCTCCTCATGAGGAGGCCCTTCAAGTCTTGCGTGTGGCGTTGGCCAGCGGTGAGGGATTCATCAAGGTGACCGGAGAAGTGGGCACCGGCAAGACGCTGTTGCTGCGCAAGCTGATGGGGGAGCTCTCTGCCTCTCATCAGTTGGCCTATCTGCCGAATCCCTATCTGTCCCCCGATGAGTTGCGACAGGCATTGGCGCTGGAGCTGGGGGTCACGGCTGACGGGGGCGCTCTGGCCGTAACCGATGCCATTCATCGGCGGCTGGTCGAGCTGAAACGTGCCGGCCGTCCCGTGGTGGTGCTGCTCGATGAAGCCCAGGCCCTGCCCGATGCCAGCCTCGAAGCCATCCGGCTGTTTGGCAATTTGGAAACTGAATCCAGCAAGTTGTTGCAAGTGGTGTTGTTTGGTCAGCCGGAGCTGGATGTCCGCCTGCAGGCGGATCAACTGCGGCAACTGCGACAACGTATTACTTTTTCTTACCGCCTGCGGCCCCTGTTGCGTGACGAGACCCGGGCCTATCTGGAGTATCGCCTGATGGCCTCTGGCTATCGCGGTCCTGTATTGTTCGCGCCCTCGGCGGTGCGGTTGCTGTGGCGCGCCAGTCGTGGCATACCGCGGCTCATCAATATTTTGGCCCACAAGAGCCTGATGGTGGCCTATGGCCAGGGCGTGTCCGGCATACGGCGTCAGCATGTGCGGGCTGCGGTGCGAGATACCGAGGATGCAACCCTGCCGGTCGCCCTCTGGTGGTGGGGTGGCTGGTTGCTGGTGGGGATCGTCTCGGCCATGTTGTTGCGGGGAGCGTTATGAGCGTCATCAATACCATGCTCAAAGATCTTGAGCAGCGCGAAGGACAGACTCTGTCCGGCCGTTATCTACCCCCCGCTCAATCACGTCTGCGCTGGGTCCTGGCGGGCTGGTTGCTGGCGTTGGTTGGTATTCCAGTGCTGGCGTATGTGCTGTGGCACCTGTGGCTGGATAAACCGGCTCAGGGTGTGACTTCGGCTGCGCGGGTTGCCACTTCATCGGCTGCCGTGCAGGCGGCTCCGGCAGCTGTCGTCGTCACGCCCGCGTCAGCGCCCGCCAGTTCTGCGGTTGCAACCGCAGCACCGATGACGGTGGCCGCGCCTGTGGTTGCGACCGAATCAGCGGCTCCCAGGGTGGTGGTCAAATCAGCAACCCCCGTCGTTCCGGCAACGATAGCTCCGGCAACGATAGCCACGGCCACTGTGGGTACAGAGGCTAAACCTCCGGTGCCGAGCAAACCCACGACCCAGGCTACTCCTGCTGCTGTGGCTCCGGATGCCACGACGGTCGCAGCGGCACCTTCCGAGCAGACCCTGGATGATGCGCTACTGGGGCCGGATGAAGGGCCCCGGCTGACCGAGGCGGCTCAAGCCGCGGCCGGTGGTTTCGAGGAGCCAATGGTGGAACCCCAAGGCTCGCTGGATATCACAGAAGAGCATCTGAGCCCCCACGAAGAGGCGGCGCTGGATCGCCGTAAAGGGCTACAAGCCGTGGCCAAGGGGCAGCTGGATGTGGCTCGGGATGCCTTCTCCCGGGTTCTGGCCAACGAGCCTAAAGATCATGAAATTCGCGAACGTCTGGCCGGTTTGCTCTACGGGGATGGCCGGGTCCCGGAGGCGCAGCAGTTGCTGGAAGAGGGCATCCGGCTGGCACCGGCTCGGGCGGATTTTCGTCTGATGCAAGCCCGTCTGGCCTTGAGCACAGGAAACAAGGCGCAGGCACTGCAGAGCCTGAATGGCTGGGAGCCGCCGGTTGCCAGCAACCTGGATTATTATGCGACCCGAGCCGCGCTGGCGCAGGAGTTATCCCAAACCAGTCTGGCCGCCAGCAGTTACCGGTTGTTGACACAAGCACAACCCGCAGAGGCGCGCTGGTGGCTCGGTCTGGGTATTTCACTGGATAAACAGGGGCGGCCGCAAGCGGCTCTGGAGGCCTATCGCAAGGCGTTGGGGCTGCCGCTGAGTGCTGGCTCCCGGCATTTTGTGCAGCAGCGTATCGGGCAATTGGAGTAGTTACCATGGCGCAACCACGACTCAAGATGCGGCTCGGTGACCTGCTGGTGGCCGAGAGTATTATCTCCGATGACCAATTGCAGATGGCGTTGCAGCAGCAACGGCAGAGCGGACGCAAGCTGGGAACTACGTTGGTGGATCTGGGCTTCATCGGTGAGGAACAGCTGCTCAAGTTTCTGGCCCAACAGCTGAATGTCCCCTTCTTTGATCTCTCCAAGCTGACCATCCAGACCCAGGCGGTGCAGCTGATCCCCGAGGTTCATGCCCGTCGCTATCGCGCCCTGGCGGTGAACCAGACGGGTGATGAGGTCACAGTGGTGATGTCCGATCCGGCGGATTTGGCGGCGCTGGATGCCCTGGCTGCCATGTTGAGCCCTCGGGAGTTGAAGCTGGCGGTGGCCCGCGAAGCCCAGTTGCTGGAGTATTTTGATCAACTCTATCGCCGCACCAAGGAAATCGAGAGCTTCGCCGAACAGTTGCAAGAGGAGTATCAGGCCACCGGTTTCGATCTGGGCGTGGCGGATTCAGTCGGTAGCGAAAGCGAAGCGACTGTGGTCAAGCTGTTGCGTTCGGTATTTGAAGATGCGGTGCAGGTTCATGCCTCGGATATTCATATCGAGCCCGATGAGAAGGTCTTGCGCATTCGTCAGCGTATCGACGGTGTGCTGCACGAAAACGTATTGAATGAAGTCCGGATCGCCCCGGCACTGGTGCTGCGGTTGAAACTGGTTGCGGGTCTGGATATCTCCGAGAAGCGGCTGCCTCAGGATGGTCGTTTCAATATGCGGGTGCGCGGCCACGAGATCGATGTCCGTATCTCGACCATGCCGGTTCAGCATGGGGAGTCTGTGGTCATGCGTCTGCTGGATCAGTCGGCAGGGCTGTTGTCCCTGCATGATACCGGTATGCCGGAGCAGATCCTGCAGCGCTTCCGGCGTCAACTGCGACGTCCCCACGGCATGATCGTCGTCACCGGCCCCACCGGGAGCGGCAAGACCACCACCCTGTATGGCGCCCTCTCCGAACTGAATCAGCCGGGGAGCAAGATCATTACCGTGGAAGATCCGGTGGAATATCGACTACCGCGGATCAGTCAGGTGCAGGTGAATCCGAAAATCGGCCTGGATTTCTCCAATGTGCTGCGCGCCACCCTGCGGCAAGATCCAGATATCCTGCTGGTCGGGGAAATGCGCGATCAGGAGACGGTTGAAATCGGTCTGCGAGGGGCCATGACCGGCCACCTGGTGTTGACCACGCTGCATACCAACGATGCCATCTCCAGCGCCTTGCGACTGATGGACATGGGGGCTCAGGGTTATCTGGTCGCGAGCGCCCTGCGCGCTATTGTGGCCCAGCGATTGGTGCGCCGGATCTGTCGCGACTGTAACGAGGTGCACACCCTCGAGGCCGGAGATCTGATCTGGCTGGTCAACCTGTTTGGCGACACTGTTCATGGTCATCAATTCTATCGTGGCCGTGGTTGCCAGAGCTGCAACTTCACCGGTTATGCCGGACGGATCGGGGTGTTTGAATTGCTGGAGCTGGATCTGCCGATGATGGATGCCCTGCGTCGTAGCGATCCGGAAGCCTTTGCCCGCGCCGCCCGGGAGCATGCGGAATACCGGCCGCTGGTGGATATGGCGTTCGAATATGCCACCCGGGGGATCACGACGGTGGATGAAGTCTTGCGGTTGGCTGAGGTCGTCAGCTGATGGCCTTTTTCGCCTATCAGGGGCGGGATGCCAAGGGGCAGGCGGTGAGTGGTCAGCTGGAGGCGGCCAGCGAGCTAGCCGCCGCGGATCAGCTGATGCGCCGGGGCATAATGCCGACCGGTTTGCGAGCCGGGCGCCCACCGCGCAAGGGGATTGCCTGGCGCGATCTGCTGGAGAGCAAGGTCGGGCTGGAGGAGCTGGTGATCTTTACCCGCCAGATGTACGCCCTGACCAAGGCGGGTATCCCCATCATGCGCGCCATTCATGGCTTGAGTGATTCGGCCCATGGCAAGCCGCTGCGGCGGGCCCTGCAGGCGCTGGAGGCCGAGTTGGGCAACGGCCGCCCCTTGTCGGCGGCCATGCAGGGCTATCCCAAGGTGTTCAATACCCTGTTTATCGCCATCATCAATGTCGGGGAAAATACCGGTCGACTGGAAGAGTCCTTCCTGCAGTTGTCCAACTACTTTGCCCTGGAGCTGGAGACCCGGAAGCGCATCAAGACGGCGATGCGTTATCCGATGCTGGTGCTGGGTTTCATCATCGCCGCCATGTTCATTCTCAATATTTTCGTGATCCCGACCTTTGCCAATATGTTTGCCAAGTTCGGGGTCGAGCTGCCGCTGGCAACTCGTATCCTGTTGGCTACCTCCCACTTTTTCGTCAACTGGTGGTGGCTGCTGCTGCTGTTGGGCATGGCGGCCATCTTCGGCTGGCTGGAGTGGGTCAAAAGCCCATCCGGGAAGCTAAAGTGGAGCCATTGGCAACTGCATGTACCGCTGGTGGGCAGCATCATCAACCGCTCCTTGCTGGCGCGTTTTGCCCGCAGTTTCGCCATGATGCTGAGTGCCGGTGTGCCCTTGAACCATGCTCTGAGCATGGTCGCAGAAGCCGTGGATAACACTTTCGTCGGCAACCGCATTCGTGAGATGCGTACCGGGGTCGAACGGGGCGAGAGCCTGATGCGGACCGCGGCCGCCAGTCAGCTGTTTACCCCGCTGGTGATGCAGATGTTTGCGGTCGGGGAAGAGACAGGCCAGGTGGATGAGTTGATGAAGGAGGCGGCAGAGTTCTATGAACGGGAAGTCGATTACGATCTGCGGACTCTGACCGCCCGGATTGAACCCCTGTTGCTGGTGATCGTCGCCTGCATGGTGCTGGTACTGGCGTTAGGCATCTTTACCCCGATGTGGGACATGATGCGTGCGGTTCGGGGCCACTGAGCATGTCCCAGCAGAGTGATGCGAACTGGCAATTGCTGAGGTTGTTCCGCTTCTGGCTGACCATCGGGATCATGGTGCTGTTGATGTGGAGCCTGGTGGCACACTTCCAGCAGCAACGGCTGGATGCGCAAACCGCCATCATGGCCCCGCTAGCCAGCAAATTTGCCGAACAGGCGGCTCTGTTGCACGGCGAGTGGTTGCAGTCGAACCGTCCGGCACGTTTCTACTTCGCGGGCTGGGCCGTTGACCATGACAGGCTGTCGAGCCAGTCCAGGGTGAGTTTTCAAGTGGTGATGAGCTCGCAAGGCTGGCCGAAGGATATAGCGGACGGATTAACAACCGGCAGTGCTTGCGAGCGGTTATGGCGCGCCTTGTTGTCGACGCCACCGGAGGTGGATGGCGATCCGCTGCAAGTCTCGGCCCTGATTTCGACCCCTGGCTGCGTGTACCGGTTGCAGCAGGGCGGTTTTGCGTACCAGTTTGTGGATGGCGCTGTGAGTGTCATCGGGAACTGAGGTTTTTGTTTAGTTCTTCATCAATTAACCCTATAATTTATCGAGAAAAAAGGGGATAGCAGCATGCAAAAGCAAACCGGCTTTTCATTGATCGAACTGGTCATCGTCATCGTGGTGCTGGGGATACTGGCGGTCACGGCGCTGCCGCGTTTTCTCGATGTCACCGAGGAGGCCAAGAATGCCAGTGTCGAGGGCGTCGCGGGCGGTTTTGCCACCGGCGTGTTGCTGGTGCGAGCGCAATGGGAGGCCAAGGGACGCAGCAAGGAGGGAGGCATCAACACTATTTTGTATGATGGTTACCGCTTCTATCTGACGACCCCCAGCGATGCCGACATGGAAGCCGGGTTGATCTCGCCGGGTTATCCGATGGATACCAGCGCCAGCGGCACCGTGGATGTGACCCCCAGTGGACTGACCGCCGACCGCTGTCTCTACATCTGGAATGGCCTGTTACAGAACCCGCCGAAGGCCACCAACGATTTTAATTCGGTGGTGACTAGCAAAAATGACCTGAAGTACTATGTATCCGTGGATGGCTCGGGTAATGATTCGGTATGTCGTTACTATCTGGTCAACGCGCTGAACAAGACAGCCAACGGCGGCTATGAAGATCCGAACAACCGAACTGACAAGTTCAAGAGTTTTAGTTATCGCCCGGCTTCCGGTCAGGTGGAAACCCATATCAATAATTGAATCCGTAATTGAACCAACCTTTGAAGGAAATTGTTATATGAAACGTAGTGCAGGTTTTACCCTGATCGAACTGGTTATTGTGATCGTTATTTTGGGTATTCTGGCAATCACGGCCGCACCTAAGTTTTTGAATTTGCAGGGTGATGCTCGTAAAGCAACGTTGGATGGTGTCAAGGCGGCGATGGAAAGCTCCGCATCCATGATCTATTCCAAGTCTGTGATTCGGGGTGTTGAAGGAATCGATAGTTCTTCTGTTTCAGCCGGTACTTCTACTGTCAGCACCGCCTATGGTTACCCGGCCGGAACTGCAGCTGGTATTGGTGCAACACTTGACCTCTCTGCTACTGATTGGGCATCTGGTGCTTCAGGAACAAGTTGGGTGGTCTGGCCATTATCTGGTGGTGTTTCTGCATCATGCAATGTCACCTATGTGCCTACAACTACGTCGGGTGCTCGACCGACTGCTACTGTTAACTTTAGTGGTTGCTAATAGCTAGACGGCTGATGTCAAGGTTTTTCCAGACAAGCCGGACGGGTAGGCGGGGTGCAGGCGGTAAGCCGCACCCCGTTTTATTTAGCTATGTACCCATGACGTGTTGTTCGTTCTGACTCCTGAACAGCAGCCTGATGCCGGGTTTTGACCCGAGCAACGCATCACTGGGACAGAGCCTTTTATTTGGGCCTTCTTTGTTCGTGACGGTAGCTGAGTAATGACAAAACCGAACGGATTTACCCTGATTGAACTGGTGGTGGTGATCCTGCTGCTGGGCATCCTAGCCACCTTTGCCTTGCCTAAATGGCTGGGCAAAGGTGGCTTTGAGGTGCAAACCGTGCGCGATGAGCTGGTGGCCCGGTTGCGGCTGGTGCAGACTCATAATATGAACGAACCGGCCGATCGCTGCAGTTGGAGCGTGGTCGAAAGCGGGCGTTTTGCCCATATCACCACGACCCCTTGCGCGGCACCGCCCGCCATCAGTCACTGGAGTACAGCGCAGGTAAACCAGGGCCGCATCGTGACGGTAAGTGGAAATATCAGCATCAGCTCACCAGCTGGAAACCTGCTGCGTTTCGACCGTATGGGACGGCCGCTGGACGCTTGTGCCAACGGCTGTCAGTTGAGCATCAGCGATGGCGGTGAGACGGCGCGAGTCCAGATCAATGCCCAGGGGTATGTCTATGCACTCGATTAACCGGCTTCGTTCATCGGGTTTTACCCTGATCGAGCTGGTGATCGGGATTGTGCTGATCGCCGTGGCGTTGGGTGGCATGTTGGGGCTACTCATCAACCAGTCGGCCCAGAGTACGGACCCGGTGCAGCAGGTGCGTGCGGCGCAACTGGCCCAGCGGTTGTTGAACGAGATCAGTGCCCGCTCTTTCGATCAGAATTCGGACCATAACGGCAGCCACTGGCGTTGTGGCGAGAGTGTCGACGGGGTGAGCTATCCGGTGTGCACTCAGCCCTCAGCCTATGGCCCGGATGCAGGTGAAGCCAGTGCCTACCTGTTCAACGATGTTGATGATTACCACACCCCGGCCATCTGCAGTCAGCATCTGGTCGCCTGCACCGGTGGGCAGTGGGTCGCCGCCAGCTATTTCACGCAAAGCAGCGTCACGACCCAGAATGATTACCCCAATTATCAGGTCAAGATCCTGGTCACGCCGGGGAGCGGTTGTAGTGCCACCCTGTGTACCACGGTCAAGCTCATCACAGTCACGGTCAAGCTGCCCGATGGCAGTGAGCAGCCCTTTGCCGTGCTACGGGGGAACTACTGATGGGTCAATACCGGGTAATGGGCCAATCGCGGGGCTTTACCCTGATCGAGCTGGTGGTTGTGATTATCTTGCTGGGGGTGATGGCCACCTTCAGTAGCCAGTTTATTGGCAGCAGTACCCAACTCTATGCCGATGCCAGTGCTCGCGAGCAGTTGATGAGTGATGTACGGTTTGGCGTCGAACGCTTGAATCGGGAGTTGCGGGATGCGGTACCGGGGAGTCTGGTGGTCAGTAGCGATCAGCAGTGTGTCAGCTTCTGGCCGCTGGCCGCCGTCAGTCGCTACGTATTGTTGCCGACCAGTGCCAGCGGAACCTTGAGTTTTCTTATTCCCCAATCTGGCAGTGTGAAGCCGGAAGACTACGCAATCGTCTATCCCGTTGGCTTGGGAACCTCGGCCCCCTACAACTGCACGGCGGGTGCCTGTTCGGCGCGGGTGGTGAGCGCGCCGCTGGCAGTCAATGGCGATAACAACGTGCTGACCGTCAGCCTGAGCCAGATCCCGAGTGGGGTCTTTGCCGGTTTTGCCGCACCCTCACCCGGGGCGCGGATCTTTTTCGCCCGTGAGCGGGTTTCCTACTGCCGCAATAGTCAAAACCAACTGGTACGCCAGTCCACCACCCTGGTAAACGGCAGTTTGAGCAGTGCTCTGATGGCGGAGCATCTGAATAGCGCCCGATTCTTTCAAGATCCACAAGCCTTCAACACCAGTGGCGAGTTAAGTATCCATCTGACCTTCAGTCAGCGCGGCGAAACTGTGCTATTCAGCCATCAGGTGGAGGTGAGCAATGTGCCTTGAAACCGCAGTGCGGCAGAGTCAAGCCCGGCAGGAAGGGAGTGCCATCATGGTGGCATTGTTTGTCATTGTGATCGTCGGCTTGCTGGCCGCCGCGCTAGGGCGCCTGTTACTCGATAGTGGCGAGAAGGTCACGGTCGAGGTGTTGGGAGTGCGGGCCCTGATGGCGGCCCAGAGCGGCGTGGAGCAAGGGCTGTACCAGCTCTACCCGAATAATGTATGGCAGGCCACAACACCAGATGGCGCCAATAAAACCGGTTGTGACAAGGTGGCAACCAGTCTGAGCTTCACCACCGATGGGCTGCGGGGCTGTGCCGCCACGATTACCTGTTCCGCCCTGACGGTGAGTGGTGCCGTCACCAGTTATCGGCTCTCCAGTACTGGACGCTGTGAAGGGGGGGGCAATCTGGCCGACAGCAACAATAACAATCCGGATTTTACCGTCAGCCGCACGGTACAAGCCGAAGCGTTTGATGGGGGTGGGCAATGAATCGACGCCACGAAAGTTGCGAACGAGGCAGAGGGAGAGTCAACATAAGTCGCTCGAAGGCTATAGTCGTTGCGGCCTGTATCAATGTTTTTCTAGGCATGAGTGCGGCTCATGCGCTGTCGACGTGCGATGGTCTGTTTGCTAATGCAGTGCAGAGTCACGCATCGCCGGGCAAGTTGACCATGAAGAACCAGAGTTCCATCACGAATGCTCCTTCGACTCCATTTCCATTCTTGACTAAGAGTATCCAAGGTAATGCTAGTTGTAATGGCAGCAGTAGTAACTGTTCGGTCAGCGGTGTGTTGGCTTCGGCGATTCCCAACTTGTCTTTTATCAATGACCCGAATGATTATCCGACTGACCCGAATGATTTTGTTGTCAATTATGGCACCACAACCAATCAATGTAATAACAGTGCGCCACAGGTTTTGGCACCAGGACAATATGGTGATATCAGCTGGAATAGCTGTACCACGACATTGCAGTCGGGAGGCAGTTATGGTTTCAAATCGCTGACTATTAACGGTAACGCCGAATTGAACCTCAATGGTGCGACTGTTTCGGTCAATGACCTGAGCGTCGATGGTTATGCCAATGGCGTCTACGGCTCTGGCAGTCTGAAGGTAAAAAATTTAACGTTAACGAATGGTGGCAAACTGCTCGATGCCAGCGTTACTGTCTATAACAAGCTAGTGGCATCCGTATATAGCGATACTGCTATTACTGCTAAATTTCAGCCCCATTATCTCAACGAGCTTACATTGTCCTCCTCGTCGAACATGACACTGGAGGCCGGGAACTGGAATATCAAGAGCCTCAACCTGACGGATCAATCCAAGCTTCGACAAAATGGTGTTGTAGTGCTGAAAAGCTATGACATGAACATTCGCAATCAGGGATCGTTGAATGACTCGAGCGACCGCAGCAATCTGGCGGTTATTCTGTATCAGACTCTGTACGTCAGTGATAACGGATATATCAATGGTTATCTGACAGCTCATTATCTCGCATCATTCAGCCATGTTAGTACCTCGAATATTTCCTTTTATTTCTCCAGTGCAGAGCATTGGATCAATTCCATTGGGGCCATGGGGAGCAATGATCAATTTATTTTCGATGATGGTGGAACGGCCAGAGTTTATGTTAATGCACCACTGGCGTTAAATAATCAGCTCAAGATCAACCCTGGAGGGAATGCGAACAATCTGTTGCTCGTGGTTTTTGGCACAACAACTGTCTATGACAACGCCACAGTCAATGGTTTCCTCTATATCAAGGATTATCCTTTCAATCTGCAAAACCAAGCAGTTTTGACCGGGGCTGTCTCTGCCACCAACGTCAATTTGCAGGATAATGCCGTCATTAATTATCAAGCTCAGGATGGCAGTATTCCAAGTGTCTGCCAGCCCATGGAGTGTTTTGAGGATAAATTTGATCAATCCCCGTTAAGTAATGACTGGGTCGTTGCCAAGAGTGGTGGCTCGTTTACCCCGAGTATTGTCAATGGCCGTTTACGCCTGACTCAGGCGGTGACCAATCAGGCCACCTCGATTACCTACCAACGTTTGTTTCCAGCGGCCAGTAATTTGGTGACGATCGAATTTGATCAGGCGGCGTATGGCGGAGATGGTGCAGATGGCATTGCCATGGTGCTGTCCGATGCCAGTATTACCCCTCAACCTGGTAGCAGTGGTGGACCTCTGGGTTATGGTTATAAAACGAATGCTCCTGGTTTTGCGGGCGGCTGGCTCGGGGTTGGTATCGATGAATATGGCAACTTCCGGGCTGAGGGGGGAGCAAACAGCCAGAGTCGATTGGCCAATACGGTATCGATTCGCGGATCTGGCTCAACCTACACAGGGTATCGCTATCTGTTTGGTACCGGGGTACTGAGCCCTGCGATTTATAGCGGCACCAGTTATCCGAGTCCGGCACATCGTTACCGCTTGACGGTTGATTCCCGAACTAATAATCAGGCGCTGGTGACGATCGAGCGCAATACAGGGTCGGGTTATACCACCTTGATCCCGACGTTTAACGCTATCGGTCAATCCGGTCAGGCGGCGGTACCTGCAGATTTCTACCTCTCCTTTACCGGCTCCACCGGGGGATCAACCGATATCCACGAGCTGGACAATGTGCGGATCTGCTCCATCTCCTCTCGACCTGTGGGGCAGCAGATTGACCATTTCGAGTTCGATCACAGTGGGCAAGCTCTGACCTGCAATCCGGAAGAGATGACCATTCGCGCCTGTGCCGATGCGGCTTGCTCGACGCTTATCACTAGTTCAGTTACCGCCGTGCTGAGCCCGTCAACGCTAACCGATGGGGGCTGGGTGGGGGGGAATAGTGTCACTTTCACCACGGGTTCAACGAAAGTGAAACTGCGCAAGAACACCGCAGGTAGCACCACCATAGGCGTCACCAGCTCCACTCCGGCGACCAAGCCGTTGAGCAAGACCCTCTGCCGGGCGGGGAGTGGCTCCTTGAGTGAGACAAGCTGCACCCTGACTTTCGCCGACAGTGGCTTTGTGTTCGATGTGCCGGATAAGTTGGCGAACCGGCCGGCTACGGGAGTGGTGATCAAGGCGGTGAAAAAAGATGATGTGACCCAGCAGTGTGTCCCAGGCTTTGCCAGCGTTAGCCGAAGTCTTGCCTTCTGGAGTGACTACATAGATCCCGTAGCCAGCGGCCGCCCCGTGAGTCAGGCGGTTTCGGTTAATACCAGTGCGGTCGGTTTGACGAGCGCCACCGCAACGCCCATTACTCTTACTTTTGATGCGCAGGGCCAGTCGTTGCTCAACGTTAACTACGCCGATGCGGGCAAGATGCAGCTCAATGCCAGCTATACAGGTTCCACAACCAATGGCGATGCCGGTCTGGTGATGAACGGCAGCGATCAGTTTATCAGCCGACCGGTTGGCCTCTGCATCCAACCGCAAACCGTCTGCGCGGCGGGCAATAGCAGTTGTCCCTACTTCCGACGGGCCGGAGAGACCTTCCCCTTGACCGTAACGGCCAAGGCCTGGGAGTCAGATAGCGATACCGATCTGTGCATCAATAATATGTCCACTCCAAATTTTGTATTGAATAACATCCCGTTGGGCAGTGAGCTGGTGGCACCGAGTGTGGGCGTCAACGGCTCTGTGGGCCTGAGCAATTACAATCACACCGCCAGTAGCAGTGGCCAGATGAGCCTGTCTCAGTCAGTGAGCGAGGTGGGGGTGTTCCGATTCACCGCCACGCCACCTTTGTATATGGGTTATGCACTGCCGGTTGCGAAGAGTGCTCCGGTGGGCCGTTTCACCCCCTATGACTTTATGCTGAGCAACGGCAGCGTAACGCCCGGTTGTGGTAGCTTCAGCTATATGGATCAACCTATGCCGACCAGCTTCACCATTGCGGCTCGGAATAGCAGTGGCGGGACGACGCGGAATTATCGCGATGAATTTGCTCCGGGGTTGGTGTCGCTGGTGGCTGAAAATAATGATGGCGGTCAGTCGCTGAGTTCACGACTGAGTGGCTTGGGGGTATCGAATTGGCAGCAGGGGCTGTTTGCGATAAGCAACTACCCAGAAACCTTCGCTCGCCTTGGCACTCCCGATGGCCCCTTCAGCCAGTTGGCGATCGGGGTCAGCGTGATGGATAACGAACCGGCGGTGGATATCCCCTTACAGAACCGGGATATGGATGTTATCACCAGTGGTAGTTGCGGCAGTGCCTGCACTGCAGTGCGGATCGGAGTTCAGGATCTGCGCTATGGCCGACTGCGGCTTGGCTCGGGTCGGGCAGCGGTCAACAGTCCGTTGGCCCTGGCATTGACCATGGAGAGCTACAACGGTGGTCAGTGGTTGCGCAATGGGGCCGATAACTGCACGGCTCTGGATTTAAAGGCCAGCGGCGGTTTTATCTTCGATCGCAGCTATGATGTGAGCCGCGCCGAGCTGACCATGAATGACAATAGTGCCAAGAGTCGGCTGGCGCTGGATACCAACCATGATACGCCAAGTGGGCAGCCGACCAGTACCACGGCTCAAGCCGGTTACATCTGGCTGCACTTTACGGCGCCCGGTGTCAGTGATCGGGTCCACTATCAACTGGATCTGAGCAAACAACCCAGTCAACCCAGTTGGTTGAGTTTCGACTGGAATGGCGATGGCTCGACTACAGTTGCGGATATGGGCGGCTGGGCCTTCTTCAATCAGTGGCGCAGCAGTGACCGGGTTATTTACCGCCGTGAAGTGCTGAATTAGTCGGTTAGCGCAAAATACAGATTCAATTGAGCGACAATTCGGACCCGCTCCGTGAACGGGTCTGTCATTGTTGCTTGTCTCGTCATTTCTGCGCCATGGCGGGCTCTGCGTCCGGATGTTTACTTGCCCAATGCCCCTCAGGTTGGTAAAGTTAGCCGGTTTTTATCCAGTCCCAACTTCCAGGATCCCCCGCTACCATGTTCAAGAATCTCAGAGGCTTGTTTTCCAACGATCTGTCGATCGATTTGGGTACTGCCAACACGCTGATCTACGTCAAGGGCAAAGGCATAGTGCTGAACGAGCCGTCTGTGGTTGCCATTCGTCAGGAACGTGGCGGTAACGCCAAGTCTGTGGCGGCGGTCGGCCATGCGGCCAAGCTGATGCTGGGACGTACTCCGGGCAATATTGCTGCCATCCGTCCGATGAAGGATGGGGTCATTGCCGACTTTTATGTCACCGAAAAGATGTTGCAACACTTCATCAAGCAGGTGCATGACAATAATTTCCTGCGTCCGAGCCCTCGTGTGCTGGTCTGCGTTCCCTGCGGTTCCACTCAGGTTGAACGCCGTGCCATCAAGGAATCGGCTCAAGGCGCTGGTGCGCGCGAAGTCTATCTGATCGACGAGCCGATGGCTGCTGCCATCGGTGCTGGCCTGCCAGTCTCCGAGGCGACCGGCTCCATGGTGGTGGATATTGGTGGTGGTACCACCGAAGTGGCCATTATCTCGTTGAATGGCGTTGTGTACTCCTCATCCGTGCGTATCGGCGGTGACAAGTTTGATGAAGCCATCATCAGTTATGTGCGCCGGAACTACGGCAGCCTGATCGGTGAGGCCACAGCTGAACGCATCAAGCATGAGATCGGCTCTGCCTATCCGGGCGATGAAGTTCGCGAGATTGAAGTCCGTGGCCGTAACCTGGCTGAAGGGGTACCGCGCAGCTTTACCCTGAACTCCAACGAGATCCTCGAAGCGTTGCAAGAGCCGCTGAGCGGTATTGTCAGTGCTGTCATGGTGGCGCTGGAACAATCGCCGCCGGAACTGGCTTCCGACATCTCCGAACGGGGCATGGTGTTGACCGGTGGTGGCGCCCTGTTGCGCGATCTGGACCGTCTGCTGATGGAAGAGACCGGGATCCCTGTGGTGGTTGCAGAAGATCCGCTCACCTGCGTCGCCCGTGGTGGTGGCCGAGCACTCGAGCTCATCGGCATGCACGGCGGCGACTTGTTCCACTACGAATAACCCCTGAAGCCGGCCCCTTGCGGGCCGGTTTCATATGACGGACAGCATGAACCCAATTTTTGGCCGGGGCCTCTCCCTGCAACTCCGACTCTTCCTGGCTGTGCTGCTCTCCGTAGCTGGCATTGTGGCCGATGCGCGCTTTCATCTATTCAATGGTGTGCGTATCTATATGGATTCGTTTGTCAGCCCGCTGATTTATCTGGCCGATACACCACGCCAGCTGGCTGATGGCGTCAATGAGCAATTACAGTCCCGCAGTCAGCTTCAGGATGCGAATCAGAAGCTGGAGGAACAACTGTTTCTGTTGCGCAGCGATCTGTTGCGCCTGAACCAGTTGAGCCAAGAAAATGAACGGTTACGTGGTTTGCTGGGTTCCCCGATCCAGGCGGACTCTCGCAAGATGGTGGCCGAAATCCTGGCCGTGGATTCGGACCCCTTTGTTCACAAGGTGGTCATCGATCGCGGTGAGCGCAATGGCGTATTTGAAGGGCAGCCGGTGGTCAATGATCAGGGTGTCGTTGGCCAAGTGGTCAGCGTTGGCAAGACCACCAGCCGGGTATTGCTGATTACCGATCTGAGCCATGCGGTTCCCGTGCGGGTGACACGCAACGATATCCGGGCCATTGCCAGCGGTTCCGGCAGTCTGGACGAACTAACCCTGAAGAACATTCCACGCAGTGCCGATCTGCAGCAGGGCGATCTGTTGGTCACTTCCGGCCTGGGTGGACATTTCCCGATGGGCTATCCGGTCGCTCGCATCACCCGTTTCTCCTATGAAGAGGGCAAACCCTTTGCCGAGGTGAAGGCGCAACCTCTGGCGTCACTGGACCGGTTACGCTACCTGTTGCTGCTATGGCCAGCTCCGATCAGCGATGCGCCTCAAGTTCAGGCTATCTTGCCGGTTGCCACCAGTAGTGCCGCCGCAACAGTCGACAGTTCGCCAGCACGGAAGAGTAAGCCGGGCAAACCTGTTGCCAGTGTCGTGACGCCGGCCAAAACTGCGGCGCCACACCGGGGCTCGGCAACTCCCTCGTCTCAGCCCGCCCGCGGAGGCACTGTAACTCGATGAATCTGACTGGACATGGCATTGGCTCGATTTATCTGACCATACTGCTGGCGTTGCTGCTGTCGATTATTCCCATGCCCCCATTGCTGGATACCTATCGGCCGGATTGGGTGGCGTTGGTGGTGTTGTACTGGGTCATCGCCTTGCCCCATCGGGTAAATATCGGCACCGCCTGGGTGGCTGGGCTGTTGCTGGATATCCTGCTGGGCTCTACCTTGGGTGTCCGCGCGTTGTCGATGGCCATCATGGCCTATGTGGCGGCGATGCAGTTCCAGAAAATCCGTAATTTTTCTGTCTGGCAACAGGCCATGGTCATCGGTTGCATCAGTCTGCTGGGGCAACTTTCCGTGTTCTGGGCCGAGCATCTGTTCGGCATGGCATCGCTGAACTATCGACTGTTCTGGGCATCCCTGAGCACCATGGCGCTCTGGCCCTGGACGTTCCTCTCCTTGCGCAAATTGCGCCGCAAATTCCGTATCCGCTGATGACTCTCGCTGCTGCTCCCCGTCTCTATCTGGCTTCGGCCTCTCCCCGGCGGCGTGAGCTGTTGGCTCAGCTTGGCTATCCCTTCGAGGTTCTGAGCCTCGATGTCCCTGAAGAGCTTGCTCCCGGCGAAGCCGCCGGTGACTACGCCCAACGTCTGGCGGCTGCCAAAGCACAGGCGGGGTGGCAACGTTGTGAGGGCCGGTTACCGGTGCTGGGGGCGGATACCATAGTGGTGCTGGATGGTGTGGTGCTGGAGAAGCCCCGGGACCAGGCCGATGCCGAGCGCATGCTGGCCTCCCTCTCCGGCCGACGTCATCAGGTGATGACCGCGGTGGCATTAGCCGGTAAACCGGGGGTTTCAGTGACACTGGTCACCACGGATGTCACGTTCCGGGTATTATCTGCCGAAGAGATCACCGAATACTGGCACACTGGGGAGCCCGCCGACAAGGCCGGTTCCTATGGCATTCAGGGCCTGGCGGGTCGATTTGTCAGTCGTATCGAGGGTAGCTACACCGCCGTGGTGGGGCTGCCATTGTTGGAAACAGATCTGCTGTTAAAACAATACCTATAAGCAGACAAGGAGCTCTCACGTGTCAACCGAACTTCTGGTAAACGTAACACCGTCAGAGACTCGGGTTGCCCTGGTCGAGCACGGTATTCTGCAAGAGGTCCATATCGAGCGTCAGGCCAAGCGGGGCCTGGTGGGCAATATCTACAAGGGCAAGATCAGCCGGGTTCTGCCTGGAATGCAGGCGGCATTTGTCGATATCGGCATGGAGAAGGCGGCTTTTCTGCACGCTTCGGACATAGTGCCGCACACCGAATGTGTGGATGTCCGTGAAAAAGAACATTTTCAGGTCGGCAATATTGCCGAGCTGGTGCGTCAGGGTCAGGACATCATGGTGCAGGTGGTTAAAGACCCGATCAGCACCAAGGGTGCGCGACTGACCACAGATATTACCCTGCCTTCCCGCTATCTGGTGTTTATGCCCGGCAGCTCCCATGTCGGCGTCTCCCAGCGCATTGATAGTGAAACGGAGCGGGAGCGACTGAAGAATATCGTCTCCCGACAGGTGGATCATCTGGGCGGCTTCATCGTCCGGACCGCGGCTGAAGGGGTGGGCGAGCGGGAGCTGGAGCAGGATACCCAGTTTCTCAAGCGGCTCTGGAGCAAGGTACTGGAGCGCCGACTTCGCAACAAGCCCTGCAGCATGTTGTATGAAGATCTGAGTCTGGCTTTTCGCATCCTTCGGGATTTCGTTGGCACCGAACTCGACAAGATCCGCGTCGATTCCCGGCAAACCTTCGAACAGCTGAAACTCTTCACCGAAGAGTTCGTCCCCGAGATGGTCAATAAACTCGACTGTTACTCCGGGGATTCACCGATCTTCGATCTCTATGACGTGGAGAACGAAATCCAGCGTGCGCTGGAGCGCAAGGTGGAGCTGAAGTCCGGTGGCTATCTCATCATCGACCAGACCGAGGCGATGACCACCATAGATATCAATACCGGTGCCTTTGTCGGCCATCGCAATCTTGAAGAGACCATCTTTAACACCAATGTCGAGGCGACGGCAGCCATTGCCCGCCAGCTACGACTGCGGAATCTGGGCGGCATCATCATCATCGATTTCATCGACATGCAATCCGAGGATCACCGCCGCCGGGTGTTGCAGAGTCTGGAGCAGGCGCTGTCGCGGGATCGAGCCAAGACCGGGGTGAATGGTTTCTCCCATCTGGGTCTGGTGGAGATGACCCGCAAGCGTACCCGCGAGAGTCTGGAACATGTGCTCTGTTCCGAGTGCCCGGAGTGCAAGGGCCGGGGCCGGGTCAAGACGGTGGAGTCCGTCTGTTACGAGATCCTGCGGGAAATTCTACGGGTCAACCGGGCTTATGATGCGGACCAGTTTGTCGTCTACGCGGCGCTGCAAGTGGCGGAGGCTCTGCATGTGGAAGAGTCTCATAGCCTGGCCGAGCTGGAAGTCTTCATCGGCAAGCAGGTCAAGGTGCATGCCGAACCCCTCTACAGCCAGGAACAATTTGACGTGGTAATGATGTAAGTGCTGCGCCGGACCCTGTTTCATACCTGGCGCCTGTTTGCCCTGTTGCTATTGCTGTTGGCCCTACTGGTCAGTGCGGCACGCTTTGGGGTGCCCTGGTTACAGGCGCAGCGCCAGGCGCTGCTGAACTGGCTGGTCGCCGATCCGGCGCTGGAAAGCCAGGTTGATTCGCTAGGTGCCCGTTGGACTGACTTTGGCCCGGCGATCGCCCTGAAGGGCTTCAGCTTACAGCAAAAAAATCGCGAACCATGGCAGCTTCAGGTGCAGGATGCCACGTTGCAGCTGGATCTGTGGCAGAGCCTGAGTCAGCGGCAATGGATTATCGGTGAGCTGCAGTTTCAGGGGGTGACACTGATCCTGCCCCAGCGCCTGCTCCGCTCACCCGAAGGGGAGAGTCAGGCCAGCCAGGAGTGGCAGCCGTTGAGCCGATTGTTGCTGGGGGGCCTCAAGCAGTTTG
The DNA here is from genome assembly GCA_963677375.2 of Aeromonadaceae bacterium. Lineage (GTDB taxonomy): Bacteria > Pseudomonadota > Gammaproteobacteria > Enterobacterales > Aeromonadaceae > Pseudaeromonas. The sequence goes on along the minus strand of CAXXIF010000011.1, from coordinate 28,546 downwards.
AATTGAGAGATAGCCGTCTGCTGGTCCGTTCCTCGGTGGGTGATCTGGGCTCGCTGAGTATCAGTCGTTTGCGATGGCAGAACCGGGGTTCTCGACACAGAGGTGACGGTGAGCTGGCGCTTCATCATAACGGTATTACCCACCAAATCCGGCTGATTGCCGATTTCAATGGCCCTGCCGAGTCGCCTGCGGCCTTGAATGGTCAGCTTTATCTGGCCAGCAATAGCCAGCGCCCACAGGCTCCTGCCTCTTCGGCTGCTAGTACCAGCGAGGATGGCGTCCAAGGCCAGCTCGGGTTTGAGTTCTGGTTGCAACGGCAGGCCAATAACTGGCAACTCGGCTTACTGAAAGTCGGTGACAATCAGTTGCAGTGGCAACAGGCCGGTGGCCCGCATCACGTTGCGTTGCGGGGCGGTGTGTTGCAATGGCAGCGGCTGGACGCCGGCTGGCAGTTGGCCAGCCATGATCTCGAAGTGCAGGGCGATGATTCCATTTGGCGGCCATGGCACATGCAGGTGGATGCCCAAGCCGGGGTCCTGAGTGGCCGCATCGATCCGGTCAGCCTGCCTGCGATCACGCCTGTGTTGGCCTTGCTGGCCGGGGAGCACAGTGTTAGCCGTCAGGCGCTTGGTCAAATGAAACCGGTTGGTACTCTGGAGCAGTTGGCTTTCCAGCGCCGCGACAGCGATGGTCACTGGCAACTGTCGGGACAGTTGCAAGATCTGGGCTGGCATCGTTGGGAGATGGTGCCCGGTTTGCAGCAGGTGAATGGCGACTTTGTGCTGGATGACCAGAGTGGTCGAGTCAATGTGCGGCTGGGTGCTCAAGTGGTCCAGGTTGGCCCCTATTTCCCGGCAGATATTCCGCTGACCCGCCTGAGTGGACAACTGCAATGGCAGCAGACTGCGCAGGGTTGGCAACTGGGTGGTCAGCAGTTGCATCTGGTGACTCCAGCCCTGCAAGCGGATACCGATTTTCGTCTGGATTTACCCAGCCGAAACAGCCCTTATCTGGCGCTGGTGACCCGGGTCGATCTGGCTGATGCCGCTCAGGCCTGGCGTTATTACCCGCGTCTGGCCATGGGACAGGGGCTGACCGATTATTTGCGGGCGGCGCTGCAGGGCGGACATGCCGACGGCGCGACAGTGCTCTGGGATGGGCCCCTGGACGAGTTCCCCTACCATCAGGGTGGGGGTATTTTTCAAGCCTGGGTGCCGTTGCGTCAGGCGAGCTTCCAATTTGACCCGGCCTGGCAACCGCTCAAGGAGATGTCACTGGATCTGCTATTCCAGAACGATACCCTGGAGATGCGCAGCCAGTCGGCTCGTTTGGGCCAAGCCCATAGCAACCATATCCATGCCTGGTTTCCGACGCTGGAGCCCCACAGCCGCCTCTATATCAACGCCGGTATCCAGGGGGAAGCGAAAGCGGTGAGCGATTACCTGCAAGATTCCGGGGTCAAGGATTCGGTAGGCGCAGCATTGCAGGACTTACGGCTGAGTAAACCGCTGACCGGTGATCTGCAACTGGTGATTCCGGTGGATGGTGATCCGGTCAAGGTACTGGGGCATGTGCAATTTGCTCGCAATGACCTGCAGATCGTCAGTCTGGGCCTGCCCTTAGAGAAGGTGACGGGCGAGTTATTCTTTACCGATGCCGAAACCCGCTTCAGCGAATTGAATGCCGAACTGTGGGGCGAGCCGTTGCGCATCGACTACCTCGGGACTCAACAGGGCGATAACTATCAGGTCAAGCTCGGGCTGAAGGGCACCTGGAGCCAGGAAAGGGCCCGGACTCTGTCGGCCGGCTGGCAGCAGACCTTCGCGGGTCAAGCCGACTGGACCGGTTCCCTGGCGTTGCAGTTACAACCGAAAGGTCGCTATGCCTATCAGGCGCAATGGCAGAGTGATCTGCAAGGGCTGGGTTTGAATTGGCCAGCCCCCTATAGCAAGGCGGCCAAACAAGCCCAACCGCTGCGTCTGACGGCGCGGGGCACTCAAGATAGCTCGACGTTGCTGGCTGATTGGCAAAATGGCCTGCAGTTTGAAGGTCAACTTGACCCGAACAAACAGCAATTCACCCAGTTCTGGGTCCGCAACCAAGACTCTTTCGGCGGCACCCTGACACCGGCACCGATGAATGTCGATCTGAAATTCGAGCAGTTGAATGCCGATGCCTGGTTGGGCTGGTGGCAAACCATCAGCCAGAAAACGGCGGATGCTGGGATGAATCGCGTCGCGAACTGGCTCCCGCCTGCACTCAGTGTGCAGCTGCGGGTCAAGCAGATGAACTGGGCGCAACAGCCCTGGGAGAACAGCTCCCTGCTGTTACATCAGGAAGGGCAAACCGGGAAGGCGACCCTGCTCTCCAATCAGGTGGCCGGCGAGTTGGTGTGGAAGCCGAAGCGTCCGTTGTCCATCGAGTTATCTCATTTGCACTGGCGCACGGCGAATCCGGCTAGTGACGCCACAGCGTCTCCGGTACTGTCACTCCCGGAACAGCAACGGCAATTGGCGGCCATTCCCTCCTTTGACTTTCATTGTCAGCGCTGTCAGCTGGATGACGCTCTGCTGGGTGAGGTCAAGGTGAGTGGACGAGCCGTCCCACAGGCCCTGCTCATCCCTGAATTTTCACTGCAAAGTAGTGGGAACCGGCTCTCCGGTCAGGGGAGCTGGCGTCTGGTGAACGGAGAGGGGCGCAGTCAACTCCAGGCCAATATCCAACTGGCGAGTATCGAATCCTGGTTGAGTGATTGGCACTATGCCGCCAGCGTTGCCGGGACCGAGGCCAAGGGGGCATTGGCGCTGAATTGGTTAGGGCCGCTCTACCAGCCCGATATACCGAGCCTGTCCGGGACACTGAATTTCGAGACTGGAAAGGGGTTACTGCGCAAGCTGGATTCGAAGGGAGCTCAGTTGTTGTCGGTCTTTTCCCTCAACGCCATCATTCGTCGCCTGAGCCTGGATTTTACCGATGTGTTCGAGAAGGGGTTCTACTTCAAATCGATCCGTGCCAGTGGCACCATCAGCCGAGGGGTACTGCACAGTGACGACTTTGAACTGCTCGGGGATGCAGGGGATATTCTAGGCAAGGGCAAGATCGACATGCCGAATAAGCAGCTGGATTTCCTGTTCGACTTTACCCCGCATCTGAATAAAGGTGTTTCTCTGGCGACCGCGTTTGCCGTCACCCCGGTGACGGGGATTTATGTGCTGGCGGCATCCACCTTGCTGTCGCCGGTCATCGATGTCTTTACCCGTATTCAATTCCATGTCATGGGGCCGCTTTCCGACCCTGACGTGGTTGAAGTCGGTCGTGAACGCGGACAGATCAAGACCATTGGCGAAGATTATCAGAAGGTGCTGCGGCGATGAGAATGGTGGCGGTGCAACTCAATGGCGGTGCAAGCTGGCCGCAGAATCGGCAGCAGATTGACGGCTTGTTGGCTCAGTTGCCAACGGAGCGACCCTGCCTGGTGCTGCTACCGGAAAATTTTGCCTGTCTGGGGGACTCCGCCGCCTATCAGCAGTGGGCCGAACCCCTGGGGGATGGCCCGATCCAGCGGCAGTTGGCGAAGTGGGCGCAACAGTGGGGGATCTGGCTGGTTGCGGGTTCGCTGCCCACACGGGTCGACGGTGAGACCCGACTGCATACCAGCTCCCTAGTTTATTCGCCGGATGGCCAGTTGCAGGGCCATTACCACAAGTTGCATCTGTTTGATGTGGATGTAGCGGACGGTCATGGCCAGTACCGGGAGTCAGCCAGTTTCGTCCCCGGAGAGCGTTGCTGTGTGGTGCCGTCACCTTTTGGTGGCCTCGGGCTCTCCATCTGCTACGATGTGCGCTTTCCCGAACTGTATCGTCAGTTGCGTGTCGCGGGAGCCGAGATCCTGCTGGTTCCTGCCGCCTTTACCTATCTGACCGGACAAGCCCACTGGCTGGTATTGCTCAGGGCGCGCGCCATCGAAAACCAGTGTTACGTGCTGGCTGCTAACCAGTGCGGTGAGCATGCCGGCGGTCGTCAGACCTGGGGCCATTCGGTGATTATTGATCCCTGGGGGCAGGTCGTGGCGGAAGCAGGCCATACTGTCGGCGTGATCCATGCCGAATTGGACCCACAATTTCTGAACAAGATCCGCACCGATATGCCAGTGTTGCATCACGCCCGGTTGCGTGACGGATGGAGAGATGCCGAGTGATGTTGTTAAAGCAAGTATCCGAACGCCTGTTGTTACCCCATGAACTGGATGAAGCCATGCTGGCGCGTATGTTGCGCCAACTGATGAGCCATCGAGTGGACTTTGGTGACCTCTATTTTCAAAGCAGCTATCACGAATCCTGGGTGCTGGAAGATGGCATCGTCAAGGATGGCAGTTACAACATCGACCAGGGGGTTGGCGTACGGGCCATCAGTGGCGAAAAAACCGGTTTTGCCTATTCGGATGAAATCAATATCCATGCCCTGAGTCAGGCGGTGATTGCTGCGCGCGGAATTGCGCAGAGTGGGGGGGATGGTGAGATCCGCATCTGGCAACCGGGGAATGCTCCGGCCCTGTACGCGCCGATTGATCCCTTGGGCTCGTTGGACAAGCAACAAAAAATAAGCCTGCTGGAGCAGATGGACCGTTTCGCCCGGACGCTGGACCCGGCGGTCAGTCAGGTCATTGCTTCGCTGTCCGGGGTCTACGAAGAGGTGCTGGTGGCCGCCACCGATGGCACCCTGAGTGCCGATATTCGACCGCTGGTGCGTCTGAACTGCAGCGTCCTGGTTGAGCGGAATGGGCGCCGGGAACGGGGGAGTTCGGGTGGTGGTGGTCGTTTCGGCTACGACTACTTCTTCGACCCGGTGGCGGGCGAAATGCGGGCGCAGGGCTATGTGCGTGAAGCGGTGCGCCAAGCGCTGGTCAACATCGAGGCTGTGGATGCCCCCGCCGGGACTATGCCGGTGGTCTTGGGGCCAGGTTGGCCAGGAGTTTTGCTGCATGAAGCGGTCGGACATGGTCTGGAAGGCGATTTCAATCGTAAGGGTTCCTCGGCCTTTGCGGGCAAGATCGGTCAGCGCGTGGCCTCCGAACACTGCACCATAGTCGATGACGGCACCCTGCCGGGACGTCGCGGCTCCGTCAGCATAGATGACGAGGGGACGCCGGGTCAGTACAACGTGCTGATCGAGAAGGGCATCCTCAAGGGCTATATCCAGGATAAACTGAACGCCCGATTGATGGGGGTTGCACCGACCGGTAACGGCCGTCGCGAGTCTTATGCACATCTGCCCATGCCGCGCATGACTAATACCTACATGCTGGCGGGCAGTTACGATCCAGCCGAAATCATAGCGTCGGTGAAGAACGGCATCTATGCCCCCAACTTCGGTGGTGGGCAGGTCGATATTACCTCCGGCAAGTTTGTCTTCTCCGCCTCGGAAGCCTATCTGATTGAGAATGGTCAGATCACGGCTCCGCTCAAGGGCACGACGCTGATCGGTAATGGCCCGGAAGCGATGCAACAGGTTTCCATGGTGGGTCGGGATCTGGCCCTGGATGCCGGTGTCGGCGTCTGTGGCAAGGATGGTCAGAGCGTGCCGGTCGGTGTGGGTCAGCCAACCCTGAAGCTGGATACCATGACGGTGGGCGGTACCCGTTAGGGTTGAAGCCATTGCTGCGCGAAGCGCACAACAGGCGCAAACATAAAACAAGAGGGCGGATCGTATCCGCCCTCTTGTTTTTTTATGGAGTGGCACTGCGATCTAGATAATCGCTTCGAGCTCGCCGCGCAGGTATTGGAACAGCTCGCGGTACGCCGCAGGCGGCTTGTTGTCCTGACGCTCCTTCTTGGCTTGGCGTACCAGCTGGCGCAGTTTTTGACGATCCAGATCGTGATACTGACCCAACAGCTCGTTGATGGCGTCATCACCCTGCTCGATCAGGCGCTCGCGCAGTTGTTCCAACTTGTGCATGCGCGCATTGCCGATCACATGGCGGCTGCGGATCACCTCCAGCGCCTGTTCGATTTCGGTGGTGTCACGGCTGCGCATCAAGCGGCCAATAAACTGCATATGCCGACGCCAGGCTTCCCGTTTGCCCTTGAGGCGGTGGGCCAAGGCGATGGCTTCCTGCAGCGACTCATCGAGTGGCACCTTGACCAGTTCGGTCGGTTTCAGGTTGACCAGCTCTTCACCCAAAGCCTGCAGAGCTTCTGATTCTCGCTTCATCTGGGTCTTGCTTGGGCCTTCATCTTCCCACTCGTCGTCGTGGGTTTCGTCAAATTGATTCTGCATGGCGATTCTATTTCCAGTTCACATATTGAATATGTTACCAGCTTCTCCCGTTGATTGCTGGGCTGTGATAGGCTGGGCCGCTAACGAAGGTGAGACAGTATGACTATGGATCTGCAGCAGCAAGTACGCCAGGAACAGACGCACCTGGAGGCGGTCGTCGCTGATGCGCTGGCCATTGCCCGCCAACTGGGTGCCGACAGTGCCGAGATATCAATCAGTAAACAGACCGGCCTTTCGGTGAATACCCGGGGGGGCGAGGTCGAAAGTATTGAATTCAACAAGGACGGTGCCCTGGGCATCGCCGTGTATCGTGATGGTCGCAAGGGCTCCTCGTCGACCACGGATCTGGGGCCGGATGCCGTGCGCAGCGCCGTCGAGGCGGCACTGGAGATCTCCCGCCACACTGCCGCCGATCCCTATTCCGGCCTGGCCGATGCCGAATGGCTGGCGTGGGATGCCCCGGATCTCGATTTGTTGCACCCCATAGAGCCCAACCCGGAATTTGGTCTGGAGCTGGCCCGCCGTTGCGAGCTGCATGCCCTGGGGCGGGACCCGCGGATCAAGCAGTCCGATGGCGCCGGATTCAGCAGTCACCATGGCATCAAGGTGTATGGCAATAGCCATGGCTTCGTCAAAGGGTATGCCGGTTCCCGTCACTCGTTGAGCTGTGTCTTGATCGGGCAACAGGATGGCGAAATGCAGCGGGATTATGGGTATTCGTCCTGCCGCCGCATCGAGGATCTGTGGACTCCCGAGCGCATCGCCGACGAGGCCGTGGAACGCACCGTCTCCCGTCTGGGAGCGCGCAAGATCGGCACTGCGACCCTGCCAGTTCTGTTTAACGCCGATACCGCTGCCGGGCTGTTTGGTCATCTGGTCTCGGCCATTGGTGGCGGCAATCTGTATCGTAAATCCTCCTTCCTGCTTGACTCCCTCGGTCAGCAGATATTTCCCGAGTGGTTACGAGTTGATGAGCAGGCGCTGCTACCTTGCGGCCTAGCCAGCTCCCCCTTCGATGCCGAAGGGGTGCGAACCCGGGATCAGGCGATCATCGAGGCCGGTTGTCTGCAAACCTATCTGCTGACCACCTATTCGGGGCGCAAACTGGGATTGCCCTCGACGGGCCATGCGGGTGGCATTCATAACTGGCTGGTCACTGGTCAGGGGCAGAGCCAGCAGGAGTTGCTTAAACAGATGGGAACTGGCCTGCTCATCACCGAGTTGATGGGGCAGGGGGTCAATGTGGTCACCGGGGATTACTCCCGGGGCGCTGCTGGTTTCTGGGTGGAGAATGGCGAGATTGCTTATCCGGTCGAAGAGATCACCATAGCCGGTAATCTCAAGGAGATGTTCCGCAACATGGTGGCCGTGGGTAGTGACTGGGACAACCGCTCCAGCCTGCGAAGTGGTTCCATTTTGCTGGAGCAGATGAAGATTGCCGGTAACTAGTCAGCGCTCAGTCGCACAAGGAAGCAGACGATGAAACTGTTGAATCATTTATTTGCTCAAAACCGGGTCTGGGCAGAGAAAATCAAAGCAGAAGACCCGTACTTCTTTGAAAAACTCAGTGCCCAGCAGGCGCCTGAATATCTGTGGATTGGCTGCTCCGACAGCCGGGTGCCCGCCAATGAGTTGCTTGGCCTGTTGCCCGGTGATGTCTTTGTGCACCGCAATGTTGCCAACCTGGTGATCCATACCGATTTCAACTGCCTATCGGTGATTCAGTACGCTATCGATGTATTGAAGGTCAAACACATCATCGTCTGTGGTCACTACCGCTGCGGTGGCGTCATTGCCGCCATGGGGAATGCCGAGCAGGGGTTGATCGATAACTGGCTGCGCAATATCAAGGACATCCGCTTCAAGTATCAGCCGCAGATCGAAGCCATGGGCTCGGCGGAGGAGCAGCAGGACTTTCTGTGCGAATTAAATGTCTTGGAACAGGTGGCCAACGTCTGTTACACCACCATAGTGCAGAATGCCTGGAAGCGTGGTCAGGATCTGGCGGTACATGGCTGGATCTATAGTCTGCAGGATGGCTTGTTGCGGGATCTGGGGGTGACGGTCAGTGCACTTGATCAGGTACCGGATGTCTATCGGTCTTCCCGGGACATTGCCATTCAGTATCACAATCAGGAATCGGGCAAGGATTAGTCATTCGTGACCAAGCATCTGCGCTGCTGGGATTGAGTGATAGTAAAACCGAATGACGAAAAAAGAGGCGCCTTGCGGCGCCTCTTCTGATCCGGCTTGGGTTGCGACTTAGAAGTCGTAACGAGCGGCCAGTTGATAATCGTCTTTGACCTTTTCTGCCTTGGTGGAATCTTTGGCGTCCAGGTTCTGGATGCGATATTCACCGATGACGCGGAAGCCCTTGTTGAACTTGTATTGAGCGCCGAGGGTGTAGTAATCCACGGTATCGTTTTTGGCACCGTTGGTGTCAGTTTTTTGCTTGTTATAGTTGGCCATCAAGCCGAAGCCGTTGACGAAGTTATAACCCAGTGCGGCTTCAACCCCGGTGTGGTCGGTTCCTGTGGCCAGATAGTCGGTACCATCGGCGTAGTTCAGTGCGGCATAGATAGACTTGTTATCGAACATCACGCCGAGCAGAGCCAGTTTGGCATCATTTTCACCAGCTTTGTCACGGGTACCCACGTTATAACCGGCACCAAAACCCAGGCCGTTACTCAGCGTGTAGGCAGCGGCCAAACCGTAGGCGGCATCGGCGCTGGCGTTAGTGACTTCTTCGGATGTGTTGCCATCAAACTTGTAGCTGACGTCGGTTTGCAGATTGCCAAACTTGCCGGAGTATTTCAGCAGGTCAGAAGAACGGCCGGTGCCGAAGGTATCGGTTCCTGAACCCAGTGCGCTGTTACCGTAACCGTCGGCCAAGGCCACATCGGTCCAGTCGTTGATCAGTGCAACGGCGCCTTTTTGACGACCAAAGGTCACCTGACCCCAGTTCTCAGACTTCACACCGGCAAAGGCCAGACGCGTACGCAGCTTGTCATCTTTGCAGACCGGGGTGATGGTTTGTTGGTCACCGGTCAGCGTGATTTTGTCACACGAGGCGTTGTTAATTTTTTCGCTATTGCCGATGTAGCTCTGGATTTCATATTGCGCCACGGCTTTCATGGTGCCGGTGATGGCGCTGTCTGCCTTCACACCGAAACGGATAAACTGGTTAGCGCCAAGCTTTTCGCTATAGTCCTTAGTACCTTCTTGCTTGGTACCAAAGAATTGGCCCGCGTAGATACGGCCATACATGTCCAGGGACATCTGTTCATTTTTGTAGACATCGGCGGCCTGAGCAGCAGAGGTCACAGTCAGCAGGGCTACAGCAACAGCAGTCAACTTTTTCATCAATCATTCCTTGTATCGGGCAATTTTTGTTTCGCGAGGGTTATCAACGAGGGCCATGCTAGAAGCGGCTCGTGACACTTTGGTTACCTCTGGATGAAGTTTTTATGTTGCGGGAACTTCTCTGCGGGTTGGGAACACCTGACGATCGACCCCGGATGGTGATTCCTGCAGGCAAAGGTTTTCCTGTAATGGTAAAATGCCGCCGTTTTGACGAATCCTCCGCACAATCCACAGGTAAATGCAGCTATGAGACGTGAACTGGCGATCGAATTTTCCCGAGTAACCGAGGCGGCCGCACTGGCAGGCTACAAATGGCTTGGTCGTGGCGACAAGAATGTGGCCGACGGCGCCGCTGTAGAAGCGATGCGACTGGTACTGAATCAGGTGGAAATTGACGGCGAGATCGTCATTGGTGAGGGCGAGATCGACGAAGCGCCCATGCTGTTTATCGGTGAGAAGGTTGGCTGTGGCGGTGATGCGGTCGATATTGCGGTTGACCCTATCGATGGCACCCGGATGACCGCCATGGGACAGGCTAATGCCGTTGCTGTGCTGGCTGCTGCCGACAAGGGGGGCTTCATGAAGTCACCCGATATGTATATGGAAAAACTGATTGTCGGTTACAAGGCCAAGGGCGTGATCGACTTGAACAAGCCGCTGGTTGAGAACATTCAGGCCGTAGCAGCGGCGCTGGATAAACCAATCAATCGCTTGACCGTGATTACCCTGGCCAAGCCCCGACATGATGATGCCATCCGCCAGATGCAGCAGATGGGCGTCCGGGTGTTTGCGATTCCCGATGGTGATGTTGCCGCGTCCGTGTTGACTTGTATGCCGGATAACGAGATCGACATGTTGTATTGCATCGGTGGTGCCCCGGAAGGTGTGGTCTCTGCCGCCGTGGTTCGCGCCCTGGATGGCGACATGCAAGGTCGGTTGTTGCCCCGTCACAAGGTGAAGGGGAATACTGAAGAGAACCGGATACTGGGAGCCGACGAGCTGGCCCGTTGTGCCAAGATGGGCGTTGCCGCGGAAGTGGTGCTCAAGCTGGAAGACATGGTGCGCACCGACAATGTCATCATCTCGGTCACTGGCATCACCAAGGGGGATCTGCTGGAAGGGATCACCAGTGATGGCACTCTGGCGACCACAGAGACACTGCTGATCCGTGGCAAGTCACGGACCATCCGCCGTATCAGCTCCATCCATTATCTGGACCGCAAGGATCAGCGTCTGCGCGACATCATCCTCTGAGTTGGGTTTTTTCCCTATAACGAGAATAAAAAAGAGCGCCCAGCGCTCTTTTTTATTGGTTGCATGCCGCGATCTAACGATTGAGGGTCAGCAGAAAGCGCTCGCCGTTGCGGGTGAAGCCGTTGTGCAGCAGGAAGGCGGCCAGTGCGGAGTGTTCCTCGGGTCGGGCTGCATGGGTAGAGAGCATGGCTTGGCTGCACCCCTGGGCCTGCATCCAGCTCAAGGTTTCACTCAGCAGATATTGGCCGACGCCACGACGTCGTGTGGCATCGCGGACCGCAAAGTAGATGAGTTCTTCATCTTTGGTCACTGCCAGACCGACGATCCGATCATTGAAGGTAGCCACATGCCAATGTCCGGCATGGAGCAGTTCTTCACGATTCAGGCCGTCGGCCATCAAAAGCTTGTTCAGGCTATCCAGCCAGTAGGGCAGTAGTTCGGCGCTATGTTGTACCGTTAATCGCATGATGACTCCTTGATCGCTGGCTGGCATCGGGCAGGTGCATTCAGCGGAAGATAGGGGCTCTGCTTGGGGGGAGCCCTGTCCATGGGGTAAGACAAGTTTAACACGGCAAACGAGCTCCGGCTGGGTCAGCGCTATTTTGTAGCAATTGTTTGTGACTCTTCGGTGTGTTGTCCCTAGAATGGCTGAAGTTTTTCATGCGGGAGTCTGGATATGCAGTGTCGTTCCGATTGCGGGGCCTGTTGTATTGCTCCCAGCATCAGTTCCGCTATTCCCGGCATGCCAGAGGGCAAACCCGCGGGTGTACGCTGTATTCAGCTCGACAGCGAGGATCTGTGTCTGCTATTCGGCATGAGCAACCGTCCTGCGGTTTGCCTGGGTTTTCAGGCCATGCCCGATGTCTGCGGTGCCAGTCGCAGTGATGCACTGTGGCTGATTGCAGACCTTGAGCGCCAGACGAGTTAGCGGCCCAACCAACTGACAGGATCGACCGGTTTTCCCTGCCAGCGAATTTCGAAGTAGAGTCCGGTTTTGGGCTGTCCACCACTGTTCCCGACTCGAGCCACTGGCTCGCCACGATGAACCGCGTTCCCACTGTGTTTGAGCAGGGCCGAGTTGTTGCCATACAGGCTCAGGTAGCCACTGCCATGGTCGATCACCAAGACGTTGCCAAAACCTTCCAGCCAATCGGCGAAGACCACATCGCCATCCGCGATAGCCGCGACCGTTGCACCTTCACCTCCACCAATCAGCACCCCTTTCCAGCTCACTTCACCGCTGCGATGCTCGCCAAAGCGGCGAACCAAGGGGCCGTGGAGCGGCCAGGGCAGACGACCACGTTCTTTGCCTAATCCTTTATGGTCGCCCTGGGCTATGGTAGCTGAGGCCTGAGCTTCTGCTGCCGCCTCGGAACGGCCTTGTTCCCGAGCTTTTGCGCGCGCACGAGCCACGGCTTCCGCCTTCTTGCGCTTGCGTTCGGCTTCGAGTTGCTTGCGCGCCTCTTCGATCTTGCGCTGCATCTGTTGTTCGGCGAGGCGAAGTTTGGCCAACTGCTGCTGGTCATCGAGTAACGATTTCTTAATTTCATTCACAGTGCTCTCGCGCTGCATCTGCTTTTGCTTGAGGCTGGCTTGATCTTGTCGTTGAGTCTTAACCAGTGAACTTAACTGTTCAGTTGCCTTGCCAGTTTGTTGACGGTTATGAGCCAGGCTTTTTTGAGTCTCTTTGATGGCGGCAATGGCATCCAACCGGGCCTGATTGAAATAGCCGTAATAGTCGAGGGCGCGGCCGATGGCGACCGGATCCTGCTGATTGAGTAGTAGTTTGAGATAATCGCTATTGCCCATTCGATAGGCGTGGTCGAGTTGTTCGGCCAGCAATTTTTCTTGATGTTTGAGTTGGGCGGTCAGCTCGCGGCCCTTTGTTTCCAGAGCTCGGAGTTGTTTGCGGGTTGCATTGAGTTTGTTCTGGGAGCCCTGTAAGCGGGTTGCCAGAGAGGTTACAGCCGCTTCATCCTGGCGTAACTGCTGATGCAATTGATCGAGATCTTTTTTCTGAGAGCTAATTTCTTGCTGTTTTTGCTGGATCTGCTCGCGAACCTTGTTCAGTTCCGGATTAGCAGCCGCGTGAAGTAACGGACAAAAAAACAACGCGCCGACCAGAAGGCCGACGCGAGTCAGTAACTTATAAGAATCATCCGTCACCCGCATGGCGCGGATTATTTCAGAATCATCAGGGGCTTGCCAGTCATTTCCGGCGGCACTTCCATGCCCATCAGCGTCAGCATGGTCGGGGCCAAATCTGACAACTTACCGTTTTCCATGGCCTCGGCTTGACGGCCGAAGTAGATGAGTGGCACAGGCAGACTGGTATGAGCGGTATGGGGTTGACCGGTCTCTGCGTTTCTCATCTGTTCGGCGTTACCATGGTCGGCCGTGATCAGGCATTCGCCACCCACTTCCTTCAGGGCTTCGACGACACGACCAATAGAGGTGTCAACCGCTTCACAGGCCTTGATCGCGGCTTCGTAGATACCTGTGTGGCCAACCATGTCGCCATTCGGGTAGTTACAGATGATGACGTCATAGGTGCCGCTCTTGATGGCGGCGACTAATTTGTCGGTCAACTCACCTGAGCTCATCTCGGGTTGCAGATCATAGGTGGCAACTTTCGGGCTCTGGATCAGTTCACGATCTTCACCTGGGAAGCTGGTTTCTTCACCACCATTGAAGAAGAAGGTGACATGGGCATACTTTTCAGTTTCTGAAATGCGCAATTGGGTCTTGTCATGCTTGGCCAGCCATTCACCCAGGGTGTTGGTCAGGGCGGTTGGCGGGTAGGCACAGGAGGTTTTGATGTCTGCTGCGTACTCGGTCAACATGACGAAGTCAGCCAGCTTCGGCTGTTTGTTACGGACAAAACCGGAGAAGTCGGCATCGACGAAGGTACGAGTGATTTCACGGGCGCGGTCGGCACGGAAATTCATGAAAATCATGGCATCGCCGTCATTCAGCGTCGCGGCATTGCTACCGACCACACTGGCTTTGACGAACTCGTCGTTTTCGCCACGCTCGTAAGCTGCGGCCAAGGCAGCACTGGCGGTGGCGTAGTTGGCAAACTCGCTCTTGCCTTCGGTCATCAGGTCATAAGCTTCCTGGACACGTTCCCAGCGATTGTCACGGTCCATGGCATAGTAACGACCAACCAGAGAGGCAATGCGGCCCTTGCCTAATTTGGCAAACAGGGCATCGAAGCGTTCGATGGCGATCTGGGCGCTGCGGGGCGCAACATCGCGGCCGTCGAGAAAGGCATGCAGATAGATTTCGCTGGCACCACGCTTGGCGGCCAGTTCGACCATGGCGGCAATGTGGTCTTCGTGGCTGTGAACACCACCATCAGACAGCAAGCCCATGATGTGCACGGCTTTGCCTTGGCTGCTTGCGGCATCAACGGCCTTGCACAGGGCGTCATTGGTGAAGAAGTCACCGTCACGGATCTCTTTGGTTACGCGGGTCAGTTCTTGATACACCACACGACCGGCACCGATGTTGACGTGACCGACTTCGGAGTTGCCCATCTGGCCATCCGGCAGACCGACATCCATGCCAGAAGCAGAGATCAAGGTATGGGCATAGTTGGCACACAAGGCGTCGAGATTCGGGGTCTTGGCGGCGGCGACGGCGTTGAACTCTTTCTTGGTGCTGTAGCCCCAACCATCCATGATGATCAGTGCCAGTGGCTTCTTGGCGATAGACATTGAGGGAGTCCTCTATTGAAGTGACAGAAATGGATAAAGCTTCTGGGCAGTCATATTACAACATCTGTCGAAATAGTCATCCGATCACACATTGCTTGATGATAACTTGACTTGATCGAGGTGGGAGCTGACTCCCAGCTTTGCCGCCGCTGAGGCTGCTATTCTCGCGGCCCCCATGTATACTGCCGGGGTTTTATTTTTAGCGAGTGGATTAGACCCAAGATGCAAGAATATATCGATTTTATTGGCAGAAACCCCATGCTGGCTGCAGCCTGGTGCGGTTTGTTTGTGGCGCTGATCTATAGCTCGGTGCGTGCATTACTCTCCCCGATCAAACAGATCAGTAACCGGGAAGCCACGCTGCTGATTAACCGGGAGAACGGGATTGTGGTGGATGTGCGGACACAGGATGAGTTCTCGAAGGGGCACATTGTTGACGCAGTTAACATTCTGACCACCCAGATTGAGGCAAATAACCTCTCCCTGATTGAAAAGCATAAAGATGTCCCCACTATTGTGGTGTGCGAGAGTGGTATGCGGGCACCTGCGGCAGCCACTGCCTTAAGTAAAGCTGGTTTTACCCGAGTGTATATTTTGCGGGGTGGCCTGGCCAGTTGGCGAGGCGAGAACCTGCCGGTAACCAAAAAGCGTTAATAATTCTATAGCTCTGCGTTCAGGGCTCATTTTTCACAAGGATTAAGTCAATGGCTGAAGTAGCAAACAACGAAGTGAAACAACCTGAATTTCATATTCAACGCGTCTACATCAAGGATGTTTCCTTCGAAGCGCCGAATACTCCGGCCATCTTCCAGAAAGAGTGGCAACCGGATGTGAAGCTGGACATGGACACCAAGACGGCTGTTCTGGCGGAAGATATCTATGAAGTATGTCTGACCCTGACCGTGACCTGTAATCTGGGTGAGGAAGTTGCCTTCCTGTGTGAAGTCAAGCAAGCCGGTATTTTCACTGCAGCGAATCTGGATGCACAACAGCTGGCTCATTGCCTCGGCTCTTATTGCCCGAACATTCTGTTCCCGTATGCGCGTGAAGTGGTCGCCTCTCTGGTGAGCAAGGGCTCCTTCCCGCAGTTGAATCTGGCTCCGGTCAACTTTGACGCCCTGTTTGCTGCCCATATGGCCAAGCTGGAAGCGGAACAAGAAACAGCTGCGAGCCACTAAGCATATGGCACAGGATGTTGTGGTATCTGTCCTGGGGGCGGGGTCTTATGGCACCGCCCTTGCCATTTCTTTGGCTCGTAAAGGTCTCAAAATCCTGCTGTGGGGCCATGAGCCCGAGCATATCGCCCTGCTGGAGCAGGCGCGTTGTAATGAACAGTTCTTGCCGGATGTGCCTTTCCCCGAATCACTGGAGTTGACCTCCGATCTGGCCTACGCCGTACAGGCTAGCAAGACGCTGCTCGTGGTCGTTCCCAGCCATGTGTTTGGGCATGTACTGCGTCAGGCGAAGCCATTTTTGGCTGCCGATGCTCGTGTCGCATGGGCAACCAAGGGGTTGGAGCCGGATAGTGGCCGTTTGTTGGGTGATGTGGCACGGGAGGCTCTAGGTGATGCCGTGCCTCTGGCGGTGATCTCCGGGCCGACGTTTGCTCGCGAGCTGGCCGCCGGTTTGCCGACGGCAATTTCTGTGGCTGCTACGGATGACGACTTTGCCGATGAGTTGTCGGATCTGATGCACTGCGGCAAATCTTTTCGGGTTTATACCAATCCCGATTTCATCGGTTTGCAACTGGGTGGCGCGGTGAAGAATGTCATCGCCATTGGTGCCGGCTTGTCGGATGGCCTGGGTTTTGGTGCCAATGCTCGTACCGCACTGATTACTCGCGGATTAGTCGAGTTGCAACGTCTGGGGGTTGCCCTGGGAGCTGATGCCAAAACCTTTATGGGAATGGCTGGCTTAGGTGATTTGGTACTCACCTGCACGGATAACCAGTCGCGCAATCGTCGTTTCGGTCTGGCACTCGGTGCTGGTAAATGTGTCGAACAAGCCATGGACGAGATTGGTCAGGTGGTAGAAGGCTACCGTAATACCCGCGAAGTCCATCTACTGGCTGCACGGCAAGGCATCGAGATGCCTATCTGTGAACAGATATTTGCCATTCTCTACCAGAATAAACCCCCCAAAGAAGCGGCCCTGGCGTTGCTCAGTCGGGACAAAAAAGACGAATAAGCAAAAGCCCCGCATGCGGGGCTTTGTTCTATGTCGGCGCTATCATTAGTGTCAGTAAAAGGAGTGTTCGCCGCGATTGTGCTCGGTGGCGTCACGGACCCCTTTGATCTCATCCGGGAATAGCTCCAGAAACTGCTTCTCGATGCCATCTTTGAGCGTGACATCGATCATGGAGCACCCATTGCAACCACCACCAAATTGCAGGATGGCATAACCATCGTCGGTAATTTCCAGCAGGGTTACCTTGCCGCCATGCCCTGCCAACGATGGGTTGACCTGGGTGTGGATCACATATTCGATGCGTTCGATCAGTGGCGCATCCGTATCGACCTTGCGCATCTTGGCATTGGGGGCCTTGAGGGTCAGTTGGGAACCCATCTGATCCGAAACAAAATCGATGGCCGCCTCCTCTAGAAATGGTGCACTCTGGGCATCGACCAAGGCATCGAAGCCACTAAACGGCAGACGCAAATCTTCGGGTTCAACGGCATCCGGCGGGCAGTACGAAACGCCACACTCGGCATTCGGTGTCCCGGCATTCATAACAAAAACGCGAATATTGGTGCCATCAGGCTGCTTTTCCAGCAGTTTGCGGAAATGGGCCTGAGCGGCGTCGGAAATGCTGATCATGGCAATCCTCTAATCCTGACTAAACAACTCGGAAATTATCATACCCTGCTTGCACGACCACGCCTAGCCTCAAGATGCATGTCGTAGAGTTCGGCAGATGGCCCAGACCTCGACCCGTTCTGCACCCGCTTGGCGAAGCACGGTCGTGATCTGTTCAGCTGTGGCCCCAGTGGTCACCACATCATCGATGAGTGCGACATGGCGATAGGGCAGGGATTGAATGACGAAGGCATGCTGCAAATTTTTCTGCCGCTGTATCTTGTCCAACTTTGCCTGTGCAGGAGTGGCTCGTACCCTGCGTAAACAGTCGCTGTCTGTGGGAATGTGCATGAGACGACCCATTGCGTATGCCAACTCCTCCGCCTGGTTGTAGCCTCGTCGCCATTGTCGCCACCAATGCAGGGGAACAGGCAGCAACACTTCCGGTTTATCGTCACAATGGATTCCCTCTTTGAACAGTCGCCCTAGCAGGGTGGCGCATTCGGGGTGGTGCGCATATTTCAGCCGATGGATCAACTGTCGATAGGGCGTTTCATAATCGGCCAGTACCCGTAAACGATCCCAAAGGGGAGGGTGTTGCAGGCAGCTTCCACATAATGTTCCTGTCTCTGGTAGCGGGAAAGCGCAGCATGAACAAGGATGACAGATCCGGGGCAACTCGGCTTGGCATTCCTCGCACAGTAGTGGGTGGGACTGGACCGGTTGCTGGCACAGCAAACAGTTACCGAGCAAGGCTGGATGATGACTTAGGGCGCGCAAGCGCTGCAGCAGTTTCATGAGGTGGGGATGGATGAGTGGGCGATGTGGAGAGTGTAGAAACTGAAAAGGGCGCCCGAGGGCGCCCTTCCTGTTTTAGCAGTCCAACTTAGTAGTTGTAAGCCCGCTCGCCGTGAGAAGTCAGGTCCAGACCTTCGCGTTCGGCTTCGACCGGAACACGCAGACCCACCAGCTTATCCACGATGAAGAAGGAGACTACAGACACGACACCGGACAGCACCACAGTTGTGATGACACCAATGGCCTGGATCTTCACTTGGTCAGCGATGGAATAGTCAGGCACTACTGCGTTAGCCACGTAGTCCCACACACCAGTACCACCCAGATCTGGCGAGGCGAACACACCCGTCAGCAGAGCACCCAAGATACCACCGACACCATGCACGCCGAATACATCCAGTGAATCATCGACGTTCAACAGGCGCTTCAGGCCATGGACACCCCACAGGCAGACAACACCAGCCAGACCACCGATGACCATGGCTCCGGCAACACCGACGAAACCACAAGCCGGGGTAATCGCAACCAGACCCGCAACAGCACCGGAGATGGCGCCCAGCAGAGACGGTTTGCCCTTCAGGCCCCACTCAGCCAGCAGCCAGGTGAATGTTGCCATGGCGGTTGCAACCCAGGTATTGACCAGAGCCAGACCCGCAATACCGTTTGCTTCCAGTGAGGAGCCAGCATTGAAACCAAACCAACCTACCCACAGCAGACAGGCGCCAATCATGGACATGGTCAGACTGTGCGGTGCCATGGATTCGCGGCCGAAACCGACCCGCTTACCCACAAAATAGGCGCCAGCCAGACCCGCGATAGCGGCATTGATATGCACTACGGTACCGCCAGCAAAGTCCAGCGCGCCCTTTTGGAACAGCCAACCCGCAGTTTCACCGGCAGCAGTGGCGGCATCCGCACTGGTATAGGCATCAGGACCTGCCCAGTACCACACCATGTGCGCCATCGGCACATAGGAGAAGCTGAACCACAACACCATGAACATCAGTACTGCAGAGAAACGGATACGTTCGGCAAACGCACCCAGGATCAGGCAGCAGGTGATAGCGGCGAATGCACCCTGGAACACCACATAGATGAACTCGGAGATGCCGGTTCCCTTGGAGAAGGTTGCCGCAATCGAGTCAGGTGTGACGCCATTGAGGAATATTTTCGAGAAGTTTCCGAAGAATGCGGTCCCCTCCGTAAATGCCAAGCTATAGCCGTAGCTGACCCATAGAATGGTCGCAAGCCCGAAGACCGCAAACACCTGCATCAGTACGGACAGCATGTTCTTGGTGCGAACCAGGCCACCATAGAACAGAGCCAGGCCGGGGACTGACATCAGAATAACGAAGGCTGAGGCAACCATTAACCAGGCATTATCGCCCTTATTAACGGTAACCACCGGAGCCGCAGGTGCTGCATCAGCGGCTGGCGCTGCTGCAACTTCGGTTGCCACTTCAGTTGTTGGTGCGGTTTCATCGCTCCAGGCCGGACTGGTGAAGCCAAAGGCCCCTACCAATGCCAGAATTGCAAATAAGCGTTTCATTGTAGGTATCTCCCTGAAAGAATCGTGTCCTGGTATTCGTACAGATCAACTCTGTTGAACTCGGTGGCTGGACAGGATGTCGCTAACCTGAATCTTGTATCGCAGGAAACGTGCCAACCTGAAAAACCGGGGAATGAAGCCTGAAAGCGCTCCAGAAACGGAATTTTTGCCCAAATAGGCGAAGGTCTCGCTCCGTCGTGATGCATCTTTGCACAGTGGCTAACCCTTTTGGTGCATCAAGGTGGTGCGTTATTAAAAGATAAAAATGGATGGTCTGTACACAGTTCAAGCGAGGAATTATCGGAATGACTCTCTATGTAGAACGGTTAGGCGCGGGGCCAGATTTGGTTCTACTGCATGGCTGGGGAATGAATGGTGCTGTTTTTGATGGAGTCAAATCAGACCTATCAAAGCAATTTAAGCTGCATATCATTGACTTACCCGGATATGGGTACAGTGTCGATGTGGGCGGGGAAACCCCCACGCTCGATGGCTGGCTGGACCTCCTGTTGCAGGTGCTTCCTGAGCGGGCGCATCTGTTGGGTTGGTCGTTGGGGGGCATGCTGGCTATGCGGTTGGCTACCCTGCACCCGGAAAGGGTGCTGAGTCTCTTGACGGTCGCTAGCTCGCCCCGTTTTGTCGCAGAAATGGAGTGGCCGGGAGTCAAGCCGGAAGTTCTGGTGAATTTTTTTGCTCTGCTGCTGGCGGATACCGGGAAAACCATCGAGCGTTTCCTCGCCATTCAGGCCATGGGGAGCCCGTCGGCGCGGGACGATGTACGCAAACTCCGTGAACGTTTGCAGTCTAGACCGGCCCCAGGTGCCGAGTCATTGCGTCTGGGTTTATCTTTATTACAAGAGTTGGACTTGCGAGTGGATCTCTCAGCACTGACTTGTCCAAGTCTGCATCTGTTTGGTCGGCTGGATGCGTTAGTGCCAGCCGCGGTATGGGCGGAGTGGCCAAGGCATGACCAGGCTATGAGTTCGCATCTGTTTCTCGCCTCTTCTCATGCTCCCTTTATTACCGAAAGTAATGAGTTTGTGGCTGTGGTCAGCGAATTCATTACTGCTCAAACAAGGAATAGCCTTTCATCTCTGATCGATTTGACCAATAATTAGACAGAGGTCATGGCTTCTGGAGGCCAATATGCAAATCAACAGCGCACTCAATGCAGGCTACACAGGGCTGCAGCGGGCAACGCAGCAGATGGATGCAAGCAGTTCCAAGCTGGCGCAACTATCGACGAAACCGGAAACCGTGAATCCGACCACCGAGCTGGTGAACTTGAAAGTTGCCGAGCAAAGCGGTCAGGCGTCGGCCAAAGTCGTCAAAGCAGCCGATGAAATGATGGGAACCCTGATTGATGTTCGGGTGTGACTGGTGTGTTCCAGACATAATCGGCACCGTGAGCGATAGAGCTTGAGATGAATATAGCGCTTAGCTACCCCAATTTTGTGCCCCTAGCGTTGCAGCCAGCGACTGAAGCTGCGCGTCGGGACACTCAACAACGTGAGCTGATTCCCGCGGCTCGCCAGGGGGATGCCTACGCTAAAGAGTCTCAAGTTGGTAGCGAAAAAGATCGGGCGCGGAACAATGATAGTCGTCCTGTTTCATATCAGCCTGAGACAGTGGGTCGGGGGGCGACGTCACAGCAGGATGTGGCTGCTGTCAATGATGAGCAGCAAGGCAAACAACAGGGCCAGGAGAAAGGTCAATCCGGAGATCGCTCCGGTTCTGGTAAGGATCAAACTGAACGCCAGCAGCAAGCAGAGCAGGCAGTTGTCGATTCGCTCAAGAAGCGGGATCGAGAGGTTCGGGCTCATGAGCAGGCGCATCAGGCGGTCGGAGGTCAATACGCTTCGGCTCCCAGTTTTACCATGCAGTCTGGCCCCGACGGTGGCCGTTATGCCACCGGCGGCAAGGTGCAGATCGATATTTCCGCTGAGCCAGATCCCGAAGCGACCATTCGCAAGATGCAGCAGGTACAAGCTGCGGCATTGGCTCCGGTCGATCCATCAGGTCAGGATCGCGCCGTTGCAGCCAAGGCGGCACAGATGGCCTTGGAGGCTCGGGCACAGTTGCAGAGCCGAGGCGCAACAACAAACGGCAGCGATACAGAAGATAAGAGCGGCTCGTCCACAAACGCCACTGAGTCGGCTGCGAGTGGCCGCAGCCGGAGTTATGTGCAGGAGTCATTGACGAATCTGATGAGCCAGCGCAACCGGGTCATATCCAGTCGTTATGAATTGGCTTCACAGCCGATGGCAGAATCTCAAATCAGTCGTTACGCCTAACCATTTCTCATATTTGCCAGCCGTTACTTCCTGCCTTTTTCCCTTGTTCTGGGTGCACTCTTGTGGCGCGTCAACGGGGAGCCAGCTTGTACTCCCCGTTTGTCTGACCGCAGGCTGGTTACTTACGTTTTGCTTTGGCAAAGGCCTCGGCAAATGCACTATTCCCTGAATTTTCATGACGACTCGGGGCGTTATGCGGTCGCTCTTCGCGGCGGGGGGCGGTCTTGGTAGTACCTGCGGCGCGGCTTTCTTGGTTTGCCGTGGCCTTGGGGGCTTGATCATTCAAGCGCATGGTCAATGCAATCCGTTTCCGCGCGACATCCACTTCCTGCACCTTGACGCGAACAATGTCGCCCGCTTTGACCACTTCCCGTGGATCCTTGATGAAGCGGTCGGTCAGAGCCGAAATATGCACCAGACCATCCTGGTGGACGCCAATATCGACAAAGGCACCAAAGTTGGTGACGTTGGTGACTGTGCCTTCAAGCACCATATCCGGTTGCAGATCCTTGAGCGTTTCAACCCCGTCGCGGAAGGTCGCGGTTTTGAACTCGGGACGGGGATCGCGGCCTGGTTTATCCAGCTCACCTATGATGTCGCTGACGGTGGGGACCCCAAATTGGGCGTCGGTAAACTCGGCCGGTTTGAGCTCCTTCAATAGCGGGCTGTTGCCAATCAATTCATGCACCGCTTTACCGGTATGGGCCAGGATACGCTTCACGACGGGATAGGCTTCTGGGTGTACCGAGGAGGCGTCGAGAGGATTGTCACCACCCTGAATGCGCAGGAATCCCGCGCACTGTTCAAAGGCCTTGGGGCCGAGGCGACTGACTTTCAGGAGTTGTGCCCGGTTACGAAATGCCCCCTGTTCATCGCGTTGAGCCACGATATTCTGGGCTAGCGTTTTGCTGAGTCCGGAAACTCGAGCCAACAACGGGACCGAGGCAGTATTGACGTCCACACCGACGGCGTTGACACAATCCTCGACTACGGCATCCAGATTCCGGGCTAATTGGGTCTGGCTGACATCATGTTGATACTGACCGACACCTATGCTTTTGGGGTCAATCTTCACCAATTCAGCCAATGGGTCCTGCAGGCGACGGGCAATCGAGACAGCGCCACGCAGTGATACGTCGAGATCGGGAAACTCCAGGGCCGCCAGTTCGGAAGCTGAGTAGACGGAGGCTCCAGCCTCACTGACGACCACCTTCTGGGCCTGGCAATCGGGGAATTGCTTCAACATCTGAGCAACCAGCTTGTCGGTTTCCCGGGATGCGGTGCCATTGCCGATGCTGATGAGTCCCACGTTATGCTTTTGACACAGGGTATAGATGGTCTGAATGGCCCGTTCAACTTGCAATCTGGGTTCGAACGGATAAATGGTATCGGTGGCAACCACTTTGCTGGTGGCATCGACGACTGCGATTTTGACGCCGGTTCGAATACCTGGGTCCAGCCCCATGGTTGCTTTCATCCCGGCAGGTGCTGCCATCAGCAGGTCCTTGAGATTACTGGCAAACACTCGTATGGCTTCGGCTTCCGCCAGTTCTCGCAGACGACCCAACAGTTCGGTTTCCATCTGGGTGGCGAGTTTAATCTTCCAAGTCCAGCTCACCACGCTTGTCAGCCAGCTGTCAGCTGGGCGCCCCTTGGCTTGAACACCGACCTGACTGGCGATCATCGCTTCACAGGGGTGGAGGATGCCGGAATTCTCTACCGCGATGGATAGACTCAATATGCCCTCATTACGACCGCGCAACATGGCTAGCGTGCGGTGGGAAGGGGTCTTGGCGATGGCTTCCTGATGTTCAAAATAGTCCTTGAACTTGGCTCCTTCCTGTTCTTTACCCGCGACCAGTCGGGCCTGTAATAGCCCGTGTTGCCACAGATAATTGCGCAACTTCTCCAGCAAGCTGGCGTTTTCGGCAAAGCGTTCCATCAGGATATAGCGAGCACCATCCAGTGCGGCCTTGGTATCCAGAATCTGTTGCTCTGGATTTAGATAGGCCTGCGCCTCTAACTCCGGTGTCAGGTCTGGATCGTGAAACAGGCGATCAGCCAGGGGCTCGAGTCCGGCTTCGATGGCGATTTGCCCCTTGGTACGGCGTTTGGGCTTATAGGGCAGATAGAGATCTTCCAGGCGGGTCTTGGTATCCGCAGACAAGATGTCGGTGCGAAGTGCCGGGGTTAACTTACCTTGCTCATCAATGGAGCTGAGAATGACACCCCGGCGCTCTTCAAGTTCGCGCAGATAACCAAGACGTTGCTCCAGATTCCGCAACTGGGTGTCATCGAGCCCGCCGGTGATTTCTTTTCGATAACGGGCAATAAAGGGCACTGTTGCCCCCTCATCCAGCAGGCGGACGGCGGCATCGACCTGTTCAGGTCGGGCATTGAGCTCGGTGGCTATGATGTGGCTGATGGATGGCATCTGGAGTCTCTCTATGACAACGGGCAGGATCTGATCGAACGCCGACTCTCGAGATTTCATCCGGGTCGGGGCGCACAGCATAGCGCAGCTTGCCAGGAGCGAACAGCAGCCATACCGGACACCGAACATGCGAATTGTCGGGATCATAGGCCAAGTTGGACGCTTAGTGCTTCTAACCCAGAGGGGTAACCGTTATAAAGGAGACACTGTGTTGACTCTGGATAACTCCTTTTACTGACCCTATGAAAACAAATCTGATCACCCGTCAGGGCTATGAGTCTTTGCAATTGGAGCTGGATCAGTTGTGGCGTGAAAAGCGACCTGATGTCACCAAGAAAGTGGCCTGGGCGGCCAGCCTCGGTGATCGTTCAGAAAATGCCGACTACCACTACAACAAGAAGTTACTCCGGGAGATTGACCGGCGGGTACGTTATCTGCGCAAGCGTCTGGAAGAGATCCGAGTGGTGGATTATTCCCCGCAACAAGATGGCAAGGTGTTCTTTGGTGCCTGGGTCGAAATTGAAAACGATGCTGGGGATACCATGCGCTTGCGGATCGTGGGACCAGATGAGATCTATGAGCGTAAGGATTACATCTCGATTGACTCGCCAATGGCGCGAGCGCTGTTAAAGAAAGCGGTGGATGATGAGGCTATCGTCGAGACTCCGAGTGGCAAAAAAAATTGGTATATCACTCAAATCAGTTATCAGATGCCCTAAATAGTCTGATATATGGCGGCTTAATCAGACTCCGCCATGCAGGGTAGTGCGGGAAAATCAAACGGGCCATCAGGCCCGCTTGTCATAACACCGAGAAGCCGGGGATCAAGGGAGTTGAGGTCCGGCGGCAACCAGGCGCTTGCCTTCTTCATTATCGGTATAGGGCTCAAAATTCTTGATGAATCGGCCTGCCAGGTCCAACGCCTTGGTCTGCCATGCCGCGTCACTGTCATAGGTGTCACGGGGATCGAGAATATGTGAGTCCACCTGTGGGAGCTCCAGCGGAATCGCCAGATTGAAAATGGGCAAGGTCTTCATCTCGGCGCACTCGATGGAGCCATCGAGGATCGCATCTATGATGGCGCGGGTATCTTTGATGGAGATCCGTTTGCCGGTGCCATTCCAGCCGGTATTAACTAGATAAGCCTGAGCTCCTGCGGCCTCCATGCGTTTGACCAGCTCCTCCCCATATTTGGTTGGATGCAGAGTCAGAAAGGCTTTACCGAAACAGGCCGAGAAGGTTGGTTGCGGCTCTGTGATCCCGCGTTCAGTTCCGGCCAGCTTGGCGGTAAAACCGGAGAGGAAGTGGTATTTGGTTTGCTCCTTGGTCAGTTTGGCAACCGGGGGCAGCACGCCAAAGGCATCCGCCGTCAGGAAGATCACCTTGGTGGCATGTCCGGCGGCAGATACCGGTTTGACGATATTGTCGATATGGTAGAGCGGGTAGGAGACCCGGGTGTTCTCGGTCTTGCTGCCATCGTTGAAATCGACAATGCCTTGTTCATCCACGGTGACGTTTTCCAACAGGGCATCACGGCGAATCGCATTATAGATATCGGGTTCGGCCTCTTTGCACAGCTTGATGGTCTTGGCATAACAACCACCCTCAAAATTGAAGACACCGCTGTCATCCCAGCCGTGTTCATCATCACCGATCAGTGCTCGTTTCGGATCGGTGGAGAGTGTGGTCTTGCCCGTTCCGGAAAGGCCAAAGAAGATGGCGACATCTCCATCCTTCGCTACGTTGGCAGAGCAGTGCATGGAGGCGATGCCTCGTAGTGGCAACAGGTAGTTCATGACCGAGAACAGCCCTTTTTTCATCTCGCCACCGTACCAGGTGCCACCGATGACCTGCAGATTCTCGGTCAGGTTGAAGGCGACAAAATTCTCGGAGTTAAGCCCTTGCTCTTTCCATTGTGGATTGACGCATTTAGAGCCGCTCAAGACCACGAAATCCGGGACAAAATCCTTTAGTTCCTCATCGGTCGGGCGGATAAACATGTTCTTGACGAAATGAGCCTGCCAGGCGACCTCGGTGATGATTCGAACCTTGAGTCGGGTATCCGGGTTGGCACCACAATAGCCATCCATCACAAACAAGCGTTTACCGGACAGCTCTTCGTCGACCAACTGCTTCAGGTGGGCCCAAATTTCCGGGGTAATAGGTTTGTTGTCATTCTTACCGCCATCACTCCACCAAACGGTGTCACGGGTTGTGTCATCGAGCACCAGGTATTTATCCTTGGGCGAGCGCCCGGTAAAGACGCCGGTATCCACTTTGACCGCCCCCATGGATGTCACCACGCCGCGCTCGAAACCGGTTAGCGCCGGATTGGTTTCTTCGATGAACAGTTGCTCATATGAGGGATTCCGTACTATCTCGGCCACATCATGAATGCCGTATTGCTCGAGGCTTAATACATCAGCCAGGGTAGCTTGGTTTACCATTGTCTTCTCCTGGTGTCGTCGCGATATGCTCTATCTGGATCTGAGTCTAGACAGCGCTGACCGAGAGAAAAGCGACTCGAGTCAAAGAACCGGGATGGCTGGATGGTGCAATCTGGTTACAGGGTGGCACTAGGGTGTGAAAATACTATTGAAATCGTTAATTTCCAGTGAGTTAGTCTGGTGTTGAAGGTTTTTGCGGAGGATTTAAAAACAATATAAAAGATGTGGATAATGTGCGATAACGCACCAATTAGGGGAGTCATCGATTGCTCGGCAGAGGGAGACACTCGGTCCCCCTCTGGAAATCATCGGATGATGGAGTGGCGGATCAGTGCACGGCTCCGTCGCTGCTTGCCCGGTTCTCGCTGAATAGCGCCTGGGCATCGATGCCGTCGAACTCATAATGAGTTCCACAGTAGTCACAGTGCATATCGACCTTGCCTTGCTCCTGGATCATGGCTTCAACCTCGCTTTGACCCAGTTGCAACAGAGCTTGTTCACAGCGTTGGCGGGAACAGGTGCAGAGGAAACGAATGTCCTGAGGCTCAAACAGGCGGACTTCTTCCTCGTGATACAGACGGTGGAGGATCTCTTCGGCGGGCAGGGTGAACAGCTCCTCGTCTTTGATGGTATCGGTCAGCGTGCCTAGGTGCTCGAATTCGTTGCTGTGCTCTGCGCTGCTGGCGGGCAATGTCTGCAATAACATACCGGCAGCTAATGGCGCTTCATGGCTGCCACCGGTGCGGATCCAGATCCGGGTGGCCAGTTGCTCGGATTGGGCAAAGTAGCTTTCCAAAGAGCGGGCTAAACTATCGCTCTCCAGCGAGACTATCCCCTGATAGCGTTCGCCCTCTTCCGGGGAAATGGTAATGATCAATTGGCCATCACCCACCAGTGCCTTGAGCGTCGGCTCGGCAGGCATTTCGCCTTCCCAGCGAGCGACCCCTCGTAACTGTTGCCGATGGTCACCATTGATGACGGCCAGGCGGACTGGGCCATCACCTTGCAGTTGTACCGTGATGGTCCCTTCGAATTTCAAGGTGGCGGTGAGCAGGCTGGTGGCAACCAGCAACTCGCCCAGCAGTTGACGCACGGGTTCCGGATACGTCTGGGCAGCCACCATCTGGCGGAAGGTCTGGTCCAGTTGCACCAGTTCGCCACGAACCTGGTAGTGCTCAAATAGATAACGATACAGTTGATCCGGCTTTTTCATCATGGTCTCTCTATGTTTTCGGCTGCATTTATGACTCGTGGTTGCCCTGTTTGAAGCGCACCAACTCCCGACGCTGCTTCTTGTCCGGACGTTGGTCTGGATGGGGGGCATACAGGCTGTTCAGGCGCCGGGCCTCGGCCTGGCGCTCTCGCTTGATTTGGCTGGCCTCAGTCTCCTGATACAACAACTGGGCTTGTGGCGCGCTACGGCGTTGCTCCGTGATCTGGAGTACCAAGATCTCTTTCTCCTCGTCACTCTGTCGTAGCGTGATCAGCGCACCGACTTCGACACCCTTGCCGGGCTTGCTACGCTGGCCATTGTAGTGAACCTTGCCGCCTTCGATCATCGCTCGGGCGATGGCGCGCGTCTTATAGAAACGGGCGGCCCACAACCACTTGTCGAG
>CAXXIF010000010.1:0-194109 GCA_963677375.2 Aeromonadaceae bacterium | reverse complement strand
CGGACCACGCATCTCTGGGAGAGAGCCAAAAAAAAACGCCCTGCCGGTCAGGGCAGGGCGTGGTTAGCGAGTGACGAAAGGTTTACTCGCTCAGGTTGAGCAAGGGAGTGTCATCCCAGATTCGTGGGTCCCTGATCGGTACCACCAGCGAAGTTCCAGGGGCCCCAGCTCGACCTGCAGCGGGCGATAGCTGCTGGAGAGGCCATCCAGATCCAGGTGGTGATGTAGAACTTGATCCATTCAGGCTGGCCGGCCGTCCCAGGGGGAGGGCGCTGGGGAAGTCGAAGTTGATGGTATTGCTGCTCTTGTCCACCGTGATGGTCGGCGCTGGCGAAATCGCCTTGCCGAACTGGCTGGCCGTGGCGCCTTCACTGCTGTAGAGGCTGTTTTGCCAGCCGAAGGCCACCACCTGCCGTTGCCAGGTTTCGCCATCTGGCATGCTTGCCTGGATCTTCGGTAGTACAGTGGCGCCACCGGCTTGCTCCGGCAGGTGCATGAAGATGCTGAAACCAACATGGTCGAAGCCATTGGTTGGCACCCAGGTGTCGGTGAGTTTGGCCATTTTCAGGCTCAACCGGACATTGCTGCCTGCGTGGTAGAGCTTGGCTTCCTCGATGGCGAGCTGACTCTGGGTCTTGTCAAAACTGTCCATCCTGAGGCAGTGAGTAGCTGCCTAGGGGGCCGGCACTGCCATTGAGACCATCGCCGCTGTCATCCACAGTCACCGAAGGGGTGTCGGGATAGGCCAGCTGGGTCTGGAAGTTGATATCGGCCAGGCTACTGCCTTGAGCGGCGTTATACAGCGCCAGACGGTGATCTTGAGTTCCCATCGCAAAGTGGCGGATGCTCAGGGTGCTGTGCCATTGACCATCGTTGCCGACTACTACCTGGGTGGCGCTCTGCAGCTCGCCATCGACCACCAGGCTGATGGTGCTGTCCGGTGTACCTGTGCCGGTGAGGGGCAGGTCCGCGGTCAGGGTTTGATCCGCCAGTTCAGTGGCCAACGTCATGCTGCTGTCGACCGGTGGTTGTTCACCACTACCATCACTCTCCAGCAATAGTGCGGACTTGGCCGGCAGCGCCAGAGTCAGGGTCCCGTTCTCTCCGGTCACCAGGCTGCTGGATAAAGATTCACCGTTGAGCTGGCTGAGGACTGTGAGTCGGGTTCCGGCTGGAAGACCGGTGGCCATCTGGTTCAGCAGCACAGCTTGGTTGGCGGTATTGAGGATCACCAGGGCCTCGGCGTCATCCAGATGGCGACGGTAGGCAAAGGCACCGGCACCAGCCTTGTCTTCCGCCAATATGGTCAGATCCCCCCGGGAGAGCACCTTGTTGTTGTGACGCAGTTGCGCCAACTGCTGGATGAATTGGTACATGGTTGATTGCGAGTCAAACGAATCAATATGCTGACCATCCTCCCGATACCCGCCAGCAAACATGGCGTCGCGATAGCCGGTGAAGGCCTGCTCGGTACCCTGATAGATGACTGGAATACCCGGCAGGGTCAGCATGGTGAACAGCGCCTGTTTCAGATCTTCCGGGTTGCCCTGGGAGAGCAGACGAGCCATGTCGTGGTTTTCGATGAAGTTGCCCAACCGGTAGGGGTCTGGGTACATGGTCATCATCTTGCGCAGGCGGAAGCCTAGTTCGGCGGTGGGTTTGCCTCCGGCAAAGACCTGGCTCATGGTGGCCTGCAGCGGGAAGTTCAGTACTGAGGCCAGCTCGGGTTTTTCCTGGCTGCCCAGATAGGCGATGAGCTTCTCCTCCCCTTCGGTGTGATAGGGGGTCGAGGCCTCGAAGATTTCGCCCAGGCTCAGGAAGTCGTTGCGGCCTGTCTTTTTGGCCTCGGCCAGAATGCCGTCCGGAGCGTGGAAGAAGTCATAGTAGAAGTCGTGATCGACAAACTTCACCGTATCGACGCGGAAGGCATCGACCCCGACCTGATCAATCCAGTAGCGATAACTCTGCTTCAGGTAATCGCGCACCGCCGGGGTGCTGGTATTCAGATCATCCAGATCCGAGAGCTGGTAGGTCAGCTCCTGAGTCGTGTCGTTGTGATCCTTGATGGCCGGTGTCCAGTGATAGATGGCGGCACTGAAGTCGCTGGCGTTGTTGCAGTCATTCTGGGCCAAGGGGGCGGGCAAGCTCTGGCCTGCGGCCAGGGCGCCGGGGATCAACTCGAACCCCTGGCAGGGGTTGGCCGGGTCATAGTTGCCGGTGTAGGTAAAAAAGTTACCCAGATGGTTCACGACCACGTCCTGGATCAGGTACATCCCTTGGGCATGCAGTCCCTTGGCCAGGGCCTGATAACTCTGCAGATCACCGAAGTGCTCATCGACTTTCTGCAAGTCACGAGCCCAGTAACCGTGGTAGCCACCATAGTTTTGCGCCGGGTCCCACCACTGGTTCGCCACCGGCGGTGTGGTCCAGACGGCGGTAGCCCCCAGCCCCTGAATGTAATCGATCTTTTGTTGGACCCCGACCAGATCGCCACCACTGAATTTCTTTTCGCTGCTGGGGTCATATTCATTGGCCCCTTGGTCGTCATTGGTGGTGTCGCCATCGTTGAAGCGATCAATCATCAAGAAATAGATTATCTGATCGCGCCAGTCCGGGGAGGGCACATGGCTCCCGGCGGAGGCGGGGACAGAAGTATCCTTGTGGTCGCTACCACAGGCAGATAGCCCAATAACTAGGCTAATTGCCAGAGTACTAAGCTTGAATACGCGGTTTTTTTCCATGTTTACACCATAGAGACAGAAAAGTTCGGCGTTAATTTTAGGCTTCCGTAGTCAAATAAAATTAGCTAAATGCGCCAATGTGTTGGCGTTTGGTGCCAGTGATGGAAACTGTGAACTGACGCAATTCTGATCGCCGGGTCTGACTTATAACCGGCGAGGCAGGAAACCTTCGCCCTGGTTATCCAGCGGCAGGTGTTGATAGGGCGATGAATTTAAAAACTCAAAACGCAGTTGGAGATCCGGGCTGTTCTGGCTGCAGGAGAGTTGCCATTGCACGCCATTGCCACAGGGCTCGGGGTGGAGTGGATGACGGCGGCCATCGCTCCAGAGTGCCCAGCCCTGCTGCCAAAGTTGACGGGTGAACAGGCGAGCCACCAGGCGTCCGCTGCCTGGGCCTTCGGCAAACCACAAGAGCTGGTGACAGAGGGCGGCATGGGGCCCGAGCAACACGGCAGCATCCAGGCAGTAATCCTGACCGCCGTTATTATCCAGATAGATATGGCCGCCTACCCGGTATTCAATCCGAAAACGCATCGGGTGATGGACGGGCAGGCTGGGGGTTGACCAGAGCTCCACATCGCCGCTCAGGAAACGTTCGAAGGTGGCGGCATAGGGGCGCCAGATGCCATCGTGATCCTCGCACTGCAACTGCAACGATTTGTCGAAGGCCAGATTCCGGATACAGATCCAGACCCGGGCGCCGTTGTATTGGCGCAAGCTCTGCTCCTGCAGTTCATTGATGGCGTAATAGAGCACCACGGGCGGAAGTTGGGGTTGGCTATCCTGGGCAAAGAAACGGTGACGAAACTCGCCGGGCGGCACACCGAACCAGTGGCGGAAGGCGCGCTGAAAACTGGGGGCATCCAGGTAGCCCAGCCGTAAGCCAACCTCCTGCGCCGAATAACGGCTATGGCACAGCAGGCTGATGGCCCGGTTCTTCCGCACCTCTTCCAGCAGGCGGCTGTAACTGGTCTGCTGCTGGCCGAGTTGGCGTTGCAGGGTGCGGGGCGAGATCTGCAAGCGGCTGGCCAGTGCCTCCAGAGAGAGTTGTTCCGGCAGGGCCAGATCCAGCCACTGTTTCAGCTGTTCCAGTACACTCCGGGGCCGGGAGCCGAGGCGATGCAGGCGATGGATCAGGGTGGCTAGCGGGGCATGTAGCTCCGCAAGAGCCGGGTCAGTCGCATAGGTGTGCGGAGTGGATAGATGAAATACCGGTAACGGACCATAGCGAACGGCTAATGGCTCGGAAGCCGTCTCCGTGTTGGTGTCAGGCATCTTTTGCCGCTCAGGCCACTCCAGCGTAAACCCGGCGGCATCGGTCTGTGTGACCAGTTGTCGATGCAGCAGTTGGAGTAGGAACCAGAGCGTTGCGAGGGGGCGCTCCTCCTGCAACGGCAGAAAACTGAGCCGGATCTGCGGTTCCTGCCCACTCAGTTGTGGATACCAGGATAGCCCCAGCAGACTGATCCCTTCACACCAGAGTTCCAGGCCGCTCTTCAGGCCCGGGGCGCTGCGCAGGGCATAGTCCAGAACAGTCAGCAGTTGCGACAGGGGCCAGACTTCATCCCCGAACGCCAATTGTTGGGTCGGGCAACTGGCCAGCAGTTGTTGCCGCAGGTGAGAGATCTCTGCGGCGAGGGGCGTCTGGCTCATTCGCTCCCCTCGGGAGGCGGGATCAGGCCGAGGACCAAGGCTTCCTTGCGCGCCTTGGGCCACTGCTTCAGCCGATATTCCAGACGCAGCGCCGAGCCGTGATCGCCCACCCAGTGCTGCCAGACCAAGAGCAAGGGGCCGCGCCCCCGCAAGGCCCGTGCGCCTTTGCCGGCCTGATGTTCGCCGAGCCGCCGTTGCACATCGGTGGAGATGCCGGTGTACAGACGTCCTGACCCGTCGCGCAGCATGTACAGCGACCAGGAGGCAGGTTCGACATCGAAGAGTGCTTCGGGCATGACAAAGATTCAGGCAAGTGACAGTGCTGGCAGACTAATCTGCTGACGGAGCAGACTCAAGAGACTTGCGTCACCCATAACAAAAAGCCGGAGCATGGGCTCCGGCTTTTTGATTGAACCTTGAACTTAGAAGTCGTAACGCATGGCCACGGCGACGACATCATCGGTATTGATGCCGTACTGCTGGGTGAAGCTGTTGTCATTCAGCAGGTTGACCTTGTAATCCACATAGGTCTGGAAGTTATCGGTGAACTGATAGGTAGCGCCCAGGCTCACATATTCGTTCGCTGTGTTATCGAAATTCTGGCTGCTGTCTTTCACGTCGCTGCGCACATAGCCCAGAGACGGAGTGAACTTGTCGGCAACCGTGTACTGGACCACGGCTTCATAACCCTTGCTCTTATCGGCGTAGCCATCACCGATGGCATAGTGGTCGCGACCTTCGGAATAGGTGGCGGCTGCATACCAGTTGTTGGCGGCATAACGCACACCCATGGCACCCAATTTGGCATCACTCTGACCACCGAACTGGGCTTGCTGTTGTTGATCCGCCGTCTTGCCCGCCTGGTTAAAGGCGGAGGCGAAGCTCAGACCCATCGGCATGTCGTAGCTGGCGGCCAGGGCGTAACCCTCGTCACTGCCTTGCATCCACTTGCTGGCGTCATTGTTCTGCGGATCGTTCTTGCCGGTGAACTGGGCGGCCAGGGTCAGGCCCTGATAGTTGAAGGCATACTTGAGCAGGCCATTGGTGCGGCCGGTACCGAAGGCTTCGGTATTTTTGCCCAGACCATCACCACCCCACTCGGGTAGGACGTCTGTGTAGTCATTGACCATAGAAATCAGACCATCCTGA
The DNA here is from genome assembly GCA_963677375.2 of Aeromonadaceae bacterium. Lineage (GTDB taxonomy): Bacteria > Pseudomonadota > Gammaproteobacteria > Enterobacterales > Aeromonadaceae > Pseudaeromonas. The sequence goes on along the minus strand of CAXXIF010000010.1, from coordinate 188,566 downwards.
CGACCGTAGGTCAGGGTGCCGAAGGTGGCGTGACGAATACCGGCAAAGCCCAGACGCAGCTCATCGTTGTTGCTGCCGGAGGTGGGCAGGTTGTATTCAAACTGACCCAGACCGGTCAGGTTGTTGCCCAAATCACGTTCGCCCTTCAGGCCCAGACGGATGTAGCTCTCGTCACCACGGACCTCGTCATTGGATGAACCGTAGTACAGACCTGTGGCTCGGCCATATAAGTCCAGCTTGGTACCATCTTTGTCATACAGGTTGGCCGCAGAGGCGGAGCCAGCAGCCAGCAGGGTCGGAATACTCAGTGCAATTAACGTGGCTTTCATTGTGTCACCCTCATGGTTGTTTGGGCTGACCAGAATCATGAGCGATATGGCATGAACGCTCTGGTCAGGTTGTTGCGATGAGGACAATCTAGCTGAGCCAAGTTAAACGGAAGCTGAATCGATAACCTGTGATCCAGCTCAAGCTGAACGACGGTTAAACGGACGAAACGATCGTTCTGTTTTCGCCACCCGATCGCTCTGCCGATGGATGATGAGTCCGCAGCATGCGCGATGCACTCAGGGCTGACGGATGAGGGCGGATCGATGGCGGAGGGTATCTCCGGCGTTGGCACTGAACGCCGGGACTAGCGATGGCGTGCGGACAGGTGCCGCCTCCAGCTTGCTAACAATGAACGCCGGGTTGGCACTCGGCGGGCAGACGGGGCAGGAACTCCTCCGGTGGCAGGAAGCCGTCGATACGCCCCAAGGGCGCGGGCGACTGACCAAAGAACTGGATGGCGGGCAGGCCCGTGACCTGGAGCTGATCGAGCAGCGCCTGCTGCTCGGGGTGAACCTGGGTCAGGTCGGCGCGCAGCAGGCGGTAATGGGCCAGTTGCCGTTGCACGTGCGGATCACTGAAAGTCTCCCGCTCCAGCTGATGGCAGGCGGCACACCAGTCGGCATAGAGATCGAGCATCACAGGTTGCCCTGCGGTACGGGCCTGCTGCAGTTGCTGCTGCAGCTCGTCGAGGGTGCGAATAGACGCAAACGGCAAGGCCGGTTGCGGGGTGGGCGCCAGTCCATACCAGCTAGCGGCGGCCAGCAGGGGTAACAGCAGCAACAGGGCGCTACGCCAGCGCGTCATGGGCAGCAGAGTCAGCAGCAAGTAGCCACAGCCGCTGCTGATCAGCAGAGTCCAGCCGCTGCGGATCAGCCACTCCGGCAGAATCCGCGCCAATAACAGTAAGGGCGCTGCCAGCAACACGAAGCCGAAGAACACCTTGACGCGCTGCATCCAGATCCCCCGTCGCGGCAACCATTGCGGCCCCAGAACACCCAGCAACAGCATGGGCCAACCCATCCCCAGCGCCAGGGCATACAGCACCTGGGCGCCAAGCCATCGATCCCCTGTTTGGGCCACATAGAGCAGGGCACCGGAGAGCGGTGCCGTGGTGCAGGGGGAGCAGACCAGTGCCGAAATGGCCCCCATGACGAAGACGCCGGGCAGGGAACCTATGGTCTGCTGACCGGCCAGTCGGTGCAGGCTGTGCTGCAGGTTGGCGGGGAGTTGCAGCTCGAAGGCTCCGAACATGGCGGCGGCGAGCAGCACAAACAGCAGACTGAAGCCTCCCAGCACCAACGGATGTTGCAGCCAGGCTTGCAGGCCTGCTCCCGCAGAGGCCACCGCCAGCCCGATCAGGGTGTAGGTCAACGCCATGCCCTGCACATAGGACAATGACAGGGCGAAGGCGCGTCCCGGTGGCAGAGCCCCGCGGCCGAGAATGATGGCGCTGAGGATGGGATACATGGGCAGCATGCAGGGGGTTAGTGCCAGACCGACCCCGAGCAGCAAGAACAAGCCAATCGCCTGCCAGCCGCCCTGGGCCAAGGCGGTCTGTGAGCGATCACTCCGGGTCGCCGTTAAATCTTGAAGTTGTGGCGCCGGGGTGCGAAGCGGTTCGGCGGCGCTCGTCGCGGCCGCGACCGGCCGCAGCGCCAGGGTCTGGGTCACCGGGGGGTAGCAGAGCCCTTCGGTACAGCCCTGATAGCTGATTTGCACACTGGCACCGGCGGGGATTTGCAGCAAGGGAATGCTGAAATCCAGGGTCTGATAGAAGACCTGAGTGCTGCCAAAGAAATCATCGGTGTGGGATTCCCCCTGTGGCAGTGTCACGGCCCCCAGTTGGCCCTCACTCACCTGCCAGTGCAGCTTGTCCCGATACAGGTAATAGCCGTCGGCAATATCCAGGGCTATGCGCAGCTGCTTCCCCTGTTGCTGGCTGGAGAAGACGAAGGCCTGTGCCGCTGGCAGAAAATGTGGTCTGGCCGGAGCCAGTCCCAGTTGTCCGAGGAGGGCATCCGCCGACGGTGTCGCCGTCTGGCTGGCGGTGTTTTGGCTGGCGACGGTCTGGTCAGTCGCGGCCTGGCCTGTGGGGAAAAGGGCAACCGTCAGCACCCCGATGGCCAGCATGAGAACACGGACGGCTCCGGTCATCCGGCGCGAGCGCCCGATGAGAGTCAACAGATGCAGGGACAGGGAGCAGAGGTTCATCGGGTAACGTCGGCAATCCAGTTCAGGTAATCGGCATCGGCCAGCAGCACCGGCAGGGCCATGATCTCGGGGGTCTCATAGGGATGGCGCTGGCGCAGGAAGCTGCGCAGTGGTTCGAACAACTCTTTGCGGGTTTTGATCAGCAACTGGCTCTCGTCGCTCTGTTCAATCTTGTTCTGCCAGCTATAGATGGAGTGGATCAGCGGCACCACATTGACGCAGGCGGCCAACCGCTGTTCGACGATCTCGCTGGCCAGCAGGGTGGCAACCCCTTCATTGGGACAGGTACAGAGCACCAGAATAGCTTCGGTCATGGGCGTTCACATCCATCGGGGGAAAAACCTAATTCACGGCAAAAGAGTCTCTGCCATACAGGGTCACCACTATAGCGGCGGCCTGGGGGAAATGCACCCGTGATGCCGGGCTCGTCTCGATCTCGATTGCGGGACGGGCCAACAGCTGACCGGCTCATCTCGGCGTTCGACCGCTGCATTGCGGTGTCCGTCCCCGGCTTAGGGTGAACGATAGCGCCGAGCCGTGTAAGTCGGTCGTTTGAGATTTTCCAGCGACAGCACAGTATCCAGTTGCTCCGGGGTCATGAGCCCCAGCTCCAGCACCACCTCGCGCACGCTCTTGCCGGTGGCGGCGCAGAGTTTGCCGACGCGATCTCCGGCCTGGTGACCGATAAAGGGGTCGAGAAAGGTGACGATACCGATGGAGTGGAACACATAGTGCTCACAGATCTCCGGGTTGGCGCTGATCCCCTCGACGCACTTCTCCCGCAGCGAGATACAGCTATTGGCCAGCAGGTGCAGGCTCTCGAACAGACACTGGGCGATGACGGGCTCCATGACGTTGAGCTGCAACTGGCCCGCCTCGGCGGCCATGGTGATAGTGACATCGTTACCCACCACCTTGAAGCAGGCCTGATTCACCACCTCGGGGATCACCGGGTTGACCTTGGCGGGCATGATGGAGGAGCCCGCCTGCAACTGGGGCAGGTTGATCTCGTTGAATCCGGCGCGGGGACCCGAGCTCAAGAGCCGCAGATCGTTGCAGATCTTGGAGAGCTTGACCGCCAGTCGTTTCAGGGCGCCATGCAGCATCACATAGGCGCCGCAATCGGACGTTGCCTCGATCAGATCCTCGGCGGGTTCGAAGGGATAGCCGGTGATCTCGGCCAGATAACGGATCGCCAGCGCCGAGTACTCCGGCGGCGAGTTCAGGCCGGTGCCAATGGCCGTGGCCCCCAGATTGACCTCCAGCAGCAGATCCTGACAGCGCTTGATGTTCTTGATCTCCTCGCGCAGGGTCACCGCCCAGGCGTGAAACTCCTGACCGAGCGTCATGGGCACCGCATCCTGTAACTGGGTGCGGCCCATTTTCAAGATCTCGTGAAATTCCAGCGCCTTGTCGTCGAAGGCTTTGATGAGGTCGATCAGGGTATGCAGAGTGGCATTGGTGGTCTCCAGCAGCGCCACCCGGAAGCCGGTGGGGTAGGCATCATTGGTGGATTGGCACTTGTTGACGTGATCATTGGGGTGGATCAGCGCATAGCTCCCCTTGGCCTGCCCTCGCATCTCCAGCGCCAGGTTAGCCAGTACCTCATTGACGTTCATATTTACCGAGGTACCGGCCCCGCCCTGAAACAGATCCACCGGGAATTGATCGAAGCAGACGCCGGTTTCCAGCATGCAGTCACAGGCGGCGACGATCTGGCGGGCTATGTCGGGATCTAGAGTGCCGAGTTCACCGTTGGCCAGCGCGGCGGCCTTCTTGGTCCACAACATGCCGCGGATCAACTCCGGCACATCGGATACGGTCTGGCGACTGATTTGGAAGTTGGCGACGGCTCTGAGGGTGTGAATGCCGTAATAGAGTTGGTCTGGAACCGGCAGGGAACCGAGTAGATCTTCTTCGATGCGGATGCTGTCGCTCATGACAAACCTCGGAACAGACAAGGCGTGAGTCGAATTGCACTGGGCTATACATCCGTGTCGTAGCGCTCAGGCGGGTCAGGCGAGCGGGTCCCTTGGGGCCTTCAGTCCTGAGTCTAGTCGAGCCCGAGGGCGGATTTCGGGGCATGGCTCACGACCCGGCTTAGCGCTGCGCGTCATGAGCCGGGTGCCGGGCGCGCCGTCGAGACGACACCACGAAAAGGTATAAAAAATCGCCAGCTGACTTGAATTTCTTGCCGCAGACCCCCATCTGTAGAAAATGCGGGCAGCGGCCCGCCTGTTTTTTGAGGTCATTATGGGTAAGTTTTTTCTGGGCTTGATTGGGCTCTTCTTCGTCGAAATCTGGGTACTGATCAAGGTCGGCTCGAGTATCGGGGCATTGACGACCCTGATCCTGATGGTGTTGGCGGCCATGCTGGGCGGCCAACTGGTGCGCAGTCAGGGGGTCATGACCCTGTTCAATCTGCAGAAGCGTATGCAGGCCGGGGAAGCGCCCGGTGCGGAAATACTGCAAGGTATCTGGCTGGCGGTCGCCGGCTTCCTGTTTATCTTCCCTGGTTTTGTCAGTGACATCCTCGGGTTGCTGCTGCTGCAACCGACCATCCGTCGTGGCTTGACCGCGTGGTGGATCAGCCATCTGGCTCATACCGTCAGTCGCGGCTCGGTTCACACCTCATCCTTCGAGAGCCATATTTCGGGTCGTCCACTAGGGGATGAGGCGCAGCCGCGCGACCCGTTTGCCGAGCGTGACGCGCCAGCGCCGGGCTCCTCGGCACCCAAGACGGGGACCACCATTGATGGAGAATACGAGCGCAAGGAGTAACGCCGTCTCGCTCGCGGGGCAGGGGTTTGCACCCTTGTCGGCGGCCGTCGCGGGCTATTTTTTTTTTAAGCGCCGCCCCTTGAAGCGAGAAAATCTGCCCCCACATTGGAAGGGACATTCATGAAAAATACGGCGATTAGGTCATAGTCGGCCGCGTTTAACTAACAACACAAAATTCGATCTCTAGCTCTAGGCTGGAGGTCGTGTTTAGGTCACAACACTCAGTAGGAGAGTTATCGATGAAAATTCGTCCATTACATGACCGCGTCATTCTCAAGCGCACCGAAGTCGAATCCAAATCTGCAGGCGGTATCGTGCTGACGGGCTCTGCTGCCCAGAAGTCCACCCGTGGTGAAGTTCTGGCGGTCGGCACTGGTCGTATCCTGGACAGTGGTGAAGTCAAGCCGATGGCCGTCAAGGTCGGTGATCAGGTGATCTTCAATGAAGGTTACAACGTCAAGACCGAGAAGCTGGATGGTCAAGAGGTGTTGATCCTCTCTGAAACCGACATCCTGGCTATCGTCGAAGCCTAAGCTGGTTGGCGTAGAAGCGTAAGCTGGTTGGCGTAAGAAGCCTCAGTTTGCCGTTGGCACTTTACCTCTAACTCTCGATTTAAGGATTTAAACAAATGGCTGCAAAAGACGTACTGTTTGGTAACGATGCTCGTGTGAAAATGCTGGAAGGCGTTAACGTACTGGCCAATGCCGTAAAAGTTACCCTGGGCCCGAAAGGCCGTAACGTGGTGCTGGACAAGTCCTATGGCGCTCCGCTGATCACCAAAGACGGCGTGACCGTTGCCAAAGAGATCGAACTGGAAGACAAGTTCCAGAACATGGGCGCCCAGATGGTCAAGGAAGTCGCTTCCCAGGCCAACGATGCTGCCGGTGACGGTACCACCACTGCTACCGTACTGGCGCAAGCCATAGTCACCGAAGGTCTGAAGGCCGTGGCGGCTGGCATGAACCCGATGGATCTGAAGCGCGGCATCGACAAGGCGGTCATCGCTGCGGTTGAAGAGCTGAAGGCGCTGTCTGTGCCTTGTGCCGACACCAAGGCTGTGGCTCAGGTTGGTACCATCTCCGCCAACTCCGACGCTACCGTGGGTAACCTCATCGCCGAAGCAATGGAAAAGGTGGGTCGTGACGGCGTCATCACAGTGGAAGATGGCACAGGTCTGCACGACGAGCTGGATCTGGTCGAAGGTATGCAGTTCGACCGTGGCTACCTCTCCCCCTACTTCGTCAACAAGCCGGAAACTGGCGCCGTTGAACTGGAAGATCCCTTCATCCTGCTGGTGGACAAGAAGATCTCCAACATCCGTGAAATCCTGCCGGTGCTGGAAGGTGTGGCCAAGGCTGGCAAGCCGCTGGTTCTGGTCGCCGAAGACGTCGAAGGCGAAGCCCTGGCGACTCTGGTGGTCAACACCATGCGCGGCATCGTCAAGGTTGCTGCGGTCAAGGCTCCTGGCTTCGGTGATCGTCGCAAGGCCATGCTGCAAGACATCGCCATCCTGACTGCCGGTACCGTGATCTCCGAAGAGATCGGTATGGAGCTGGAAAAGGCCACTCTGGAAGACCTGGGCCGTGCCAAGCGCGTACTCATCACCAAAGACAACACCACCATCATCGATGGCGCTGGTGAAGTCGCTGCCATCGAATCCCGTGTGGCGCAAATCCGTCAACAGATCGAAGACTCAACCTCCGACTACGACAAAGAGAAGCTGCAAGAGCGCGTCGCCAAGCTGGCTGGCGGTGTTGCGGTGATCAAGGTTGGCGCTGCCACCGAAGTCGCGATGAAAGAGAAGAAGGCCCGCGTTGACGATGCCCTGCACGCGACCCGTGCTGCGGTGGAAGAAGGCGTGGTTGCTGGTGGTGGTGTTGCCCTAGTGCGTGTCGCTGCCAAGCTGGTGGATCTGAAGGGTGACAACGAAGATCAGACCGTGGGTATCCGTGTGGCCCTGCGCTCCATGGAAGCTCCGCTGCGTCAGATCGTCGCCAACGCCGGTGAAGAGCCGTCTGTAGTGGCTAACCGTGTCCGTGAAGGCGACGGTAACTTCGGTTACAACGCTGCCACCGAAGAGTACGGCGACATGCTGGAGATGGGTATCCTGGACCCAACCAAGGTGACCCGTTCTGCTCTGCAGTTCGCAGCGTCCGTGGCTGGCCTGATGATCACCACAGAGTGCATGGTCACCGACCTGCCGAAGAAGGATGCCCCAGCAGCCCCGGATATGGGCGGCATGGGTGGCATGGGCGGCATGATGTAGTCTGCTAGCTTATGCTAACATGTTGAAAAAAGGCCGGTTTTTAACCGGCCTTTTTTTATTCTGATTTTGGCAGTCGGCCTCTGACAGCTCCCTCTGGCGGTCATCCTGACCGCGCACCGGCTACAGCCACTCCTTCGTCCGGCCCGGCAGATGGCGAAAAAACGGGTCGATGCCAATCGGGGGCCTTGTCGTATCATGTCGCCTCTTCAGACAAGGATGAACAGAGACGAACGGGAGTTGAAATGGGAAAGTTAGTGTTGGTGCTGATACTGGCGGCTGCCGGATATTACTGGTACGCCGATCGACAGGATCTGGCGGAGATAGTGGCGATCGAGAACCCCATCTATGCCGAGGCTCGCGTCGATCTGACGGTGGCAGGGCGAGAGCTCAATATGGTGCTGCTCGGCAAGATGGTGGATGAAGAGGATTGCTCGGCACGGGGCGAGCGCTTCTGGCGCGATGCGCTGGAGGCGTGCACCGAGTGCCAGTTCATCCGCTATGAGTGCAAGCCGGAGCTCGACGAAAATTATCAAGCCCTGTTCGCCAACGAGCTGACGCGTACCTCGTATGTGCGGCTTGAACGCGGCAACGGCTATGAGCGCGATGGGCGCATGCTGGTCTGGGGCTTGAACAAGTACGAGGCCGACATGGTCTGCAACCTGCTCAAAGAGAGGATGAAAACCCACTACAGTGGCCAGGTCATCTGTGTCGATGGCGATCCTAACGCCTAGTGCCTGCGGCTGGCGCTATTCGGGTTGATGGCAGACGGCTTCGACGTTGTTGCCGTCCGGGTCGAAGGCGAAGGCGCCGTAATAGTGGGCGTGGTAGTGGGGGCGCAGCCCCGGCTGACCATTGTCTTGCCCACCCTGGGCCAGGGCCGCGGCATGGAAGGCATCCACAGCGGCACGGTTCTGGGCACTAAAGGCGATATGCCGTGGCGTCGCCGCGCTGCGGGTCTCGATGACCCAGAAGGTGAGGCGCCCCGCAGGACCAAAGGCGCACATCCGCTGGGTCGGGAACTCGGTATTCCACTCGGCCACCATCTCGATCTGCTCGGTCACGCCCAGCGGGGCGAATACGGCACGATAGAAGTCGCGGGTCGCCAGATAGTCCGCTGGCATAGGTACTGAGATGATCAATCATGGTCGGGATCCTCGTGAAATGTGATGGTTATACCGCGTGACGATTTTCGCCCTTGACGGTCGAGGTCGACACCCGGATCTGAATTCGGTTTGATCCGGTTCCGCCCTGTCGGCTTGGGCGATATGCCAACCTGCCGTTGGCGGAGGCGGGCCAAGGGGGAAAAGCCTCGCTACGCCATCCATGGCTTCGCAATCCGCTCAGGCTGTCCCTGCCCTCGCGCCAAATCGGGGCCGGGATAATCAATCCCGTCCAAACCCCGATTTGGCCCTTAACAATCCTGCGGCTGGGTGTATGCCGACTGCCGGGAAAGCTCCGGGCTGCGGGTCGTCTTCCACCGGCCGGGAGCCACACGCCATCCCTGGCGTGACGCTCCCTCTTGCGGTCATCCTGACCGCGCACCGGCTCCAGCCACCCCGACCACCGGCCCGGCAGACGGCTTTGAAGTTTGGGGTTGGGTGTAATTGAAACGAGCAACAGATAGATTCGCTCGTCGCTGGATCCGTTTATTGGTCGGTGTCAGCCAATAATTGTTCAAGGCGTCTTGGGTAGTTATTTAAGAAGTCTTTGGTAATACGGAAATGTTCCGTTTCTTCATACTGGATCCGGCGAATACCTTGCTCGGAAAATTCGAGAATTTGTGCGTTGGGATAGGCGAGCAAGATGGGGGAGTGGGTTGCAATAATAAACTGTGACTCTTGCTTGACTAATTGATCGATGGCGCAAAGCGCGGTAAGAATACGGGCCGGAGAGAGGGCGGATTCTGGTTCGTCGAGAATATATAATCCCATTCCCCCGGAATTTATTCAGCAAACAGGCAAGAAACGCTTCACCATGGGAGCCTTGATGCAATGATTTGCCACCATATTCCTGCAGGTAACCTACCTGATCCATATACGATGCCACGTTATAAAAGCTCTCAGCCCGTAGAAAATAGGAATCAGCTGGCTTTTTATAACTCTTAATCAGCCGTAAATACTGGTGCAGCGAGGAACTGCTTGAGGCGGTATTTAAATTGACGTTTTTAGTTCCACCTTCTTCATTAAACCCTAATGCCAAGGCAATGGCTTCAAGAATGGTGGATTTACCGGAACCATTTTCCCCGACAAAGAAAGTAACATCCGAATGAAATTGGATGTCTTCAATATGACCTACAGCGGGAATTGAAAATGGGTATGCAGCGCTATCGATTTCGTTTTTGTTTTTCAGAACTATAGATTGCAGATAAGGGCGAGAATTCATAAATATAGTTACCGGATATGAGCCTGATGATGGCGCACAAATGCATTGTCCTGAGACTGGATTGATGGCTTGCCAACTAGATGTTGAATAATAGAAGCAGCTTTTCATGAAATAAGGGATCCGTATTTATTCGGTCAGGTTGTGTTGCCCACTAACGCCACGCATGACAAATATTATTTGTTTCATTGCGCTAGATATTGAGCATGGATCAAAGCGATTAAGTATTACCGCGGCGGCATGGAAAACCGATGACCAGGCTCAGCTGCTGCGAAAAGCAGCTCGACACTAGAGTCGGTGCTTTTCGCAGTCAGATTAAACGCCTTGTTTGCCCATTCCTAACTAGCTGATCCAAATTATGCACCATCGACAAGGCAGCTCACGCTGACACGCCGTGAACCCATCCATGGGGGCTCCGCCGCGCCATCCCTGGCGCAGAGGGTCAGCTTAGCGCTACCTAAGTCGCTGTGATGGGTGAGCTGCTAGTTGAAACAGCCATTTAGCGAAAAATCACTTCGATAATAATGCCTTCGTGCGATCGTCTATATCTTCTTTGCGCACTTCATCCAGTGGGGTTTTGATGATGTTATTACCGACAAAGTTGAGTTGCTTCAAATCAACCATACGCATGCGACGGTTGTGTTCGGTCCACCAGAAATAACGCTTGTTTTTTATGTCTCCGATCGTGGACCACTGGGTAAAGTTCAGGTGGGTATTCTCAGCATTTTCACCTTCACGCACCATGCCGCGAGGGATGTCGAAATTATTCAAGATCCTTGAGGCTTCGTTGATTCCCTTATCGATGGTATCGAAAGGTAGCGTGGTTGATGTGTATGCAACTGCGCGCACAAAACGGGATGGTGGTGTGATATCACCCGGCAGTCCTATCATGCCAGCTCCTGCACCAAAGGGAGCCAAACTAACGCCTTTAATTTCTTTGGGTGTTCCACCATAAGAGCTGAGCTGCGGGTAGTTGCGTAAGTTCATCACATGCCAGCTGTAAGAGGGGGCATTAGTCATAACCCCCAGCGTATTCTCGTAAATATGCAATTCTCCGTTTTCATACTCGATAACAATCGACTCCCCGGTACTGTCGGTTGCAACGAGATGAAGCGGAACGGGGGCACCGAAGGCTTTTGCAATATCTTCATTGTAAATAACACGAATCTTCGGTAGGGCTGTCTTGATATCAGCAACCGTCTTGAACTGTCCGAGAATATAGGTAGAGAGTTCTATATTATTCATGGTGCTGGCTTCGGTGCCGGCCTTATAGTCTTGATATTTGGCAAAGCCGGGGAAATAAAGAACGCCAAGTGTCAATCCGGTTTCGTTCATACCATCAGTGACAAATGGTTTTTTCACTGCATTGATGGCAACAAATCCGTATTTATTATGCCAGTTCATTCCTTTTTTCCCTTCACCCAACTCGGAAGTGAACGAAATATTGCGAGGAACCAGCACCAGCTCGGACTGCAGATCAAACGCCCCCCACTCCATGGTCCGGCCATAGATCGGACTACCATCGGTTGCCTTGATGACAAAACTCGTGCAGGCGTCAACAATAGATGGCGCTGAGAAAACCAGGGACATCATTGATGCAAGAAGTACTTTCTTCATTTCAAGTTTCCTTAGTTAGAACGGTGTTTGTGGGGGGAATCGTTCAGGCGCCAGCTTTGTTACCGAACGAACGAGCCTTGAAAGCCAGGATCACAAGAAGAATACCGAAGACGATGGCGTACGCGGCGATCAGCCAAAGCACGGCTAAGGCGCCCACGCTCGGCTGCACAATGAGGGCGATGCCGAAAACGACCGAAGCAATCCCGCAAAGGATGAGCAGCCACTCGCCCTCGATTTCCTGCCGCAGGCGGATTGCGGCCACGACCTGGAGGACACCCGTAGTGATCGCCCAGATTGCGATGTAGAACACGAGTGCCAGCGTGGTAACACTGGGGACGAAGAAAGTAAGTAACCCGATACCTATACCGAGTAATCCTTGGAGAAACAGCAGCCCCCAGTGCTCACGTTCCTTGCGTTCCGCGACTGCGGTCCAGACGCCAAGGATGCCGTCTGCCATTGAGAAGATGCCGAACAGCAACACCAGCGCGGCGAGCGAGATCTCCGGTTGAAACCAGATTAGGACACCGAACGCGATCGAGATGAGGCCTCGCAGCAGCAGCACCCACCAGTTACGAAACAAAATTGCAGCCAGGTTTTTTTCGATGATGTTCATCGCTTGTACTCCTTTCAGTTGATGGTTCATAGACAGCTAACATTTTCTAATGTTGTTTTGCTCGCTAACTCCACGCACGACACACTCTATTGGTTGGCTTGTTCTAGATATTGAGTATGGATAAAAGAGATTAAAGCTTCAGGATCCTGGTACGCCCAAGGCGCAATCACAATTTTTGTATCAGCGGCATAAATGTGAATGCCATAACCAATAGTTTTAATCTGGGTGACGCTGGCCCATTTAATCTGCTTATTGCCCGAGCTTATACCGCCCCTCGTCACCCTAATCCGCGCCGCGGAATAGACGGAATACATTGATCCCGCGATAACGAGAACAGCAAATGCCACTATTACCACGGCTGTCGGTGTATCGGTTGATTCCTGTGCGGCGAAATACAGAAATAAACCACCCGTAGCGATACCCGCCAAAATAATAAAGGTGGCGTAGATGTTATTTAGGGATGGATAGTTGTTGGTGGTCATGTTTGAGTGATTGATTTTCAAGTTAATGGGTGGAACACTGCAATGTTATATGTTTTTGTTTTTATTTCGGTAAGCGAATCCTTATCCAGTCAGATATTTCTGAAGTATATGCATTCCAGTGTGCGCTTTTTTCAGACAGTAATTCTATTACCTTGTTGGTGATATTCTTTATATTGGTTTGATCTTTCATCTTTGGATAAAGATGATGCCAGTCATTTAATCCAACGGTGCTTTTGGAAGCAACTAAAATCTCATTGTCATCTATGCCTGCAATGGCTTCAAGCATTCTTTTGTGATTATATTCTGGAAGTCCTTTATCATTTGCATTTATAAAAGAAAAAGGTAAGTTGAATTGCTTTATATGCTCTAAGGCGATTTTTATTTCTGCCTGCTTATCATGACCAGTAAGATATGTTTTTATTTGTTTTTCTTTCAGATCGTCCGTTATGTAAACATCTCCATCTAAAACACACAGATGGTTTTTGATATCGACATTTGCAAGTGTCAGTCCTGTTATTACAGTAAAAGCATTATCAGCTGCACCGAATGTGAGAACTTCACAATACCGATGTGCCGATAATTTCTCTATGATCCGTTCGACAACTGTAGCTGCAAGATCATCTTCAACCATAATGGTCATTAAAGGTTTGTTGGAATTAGTTAATTGTGTAATTATTCTTGGGTCAACATGAGGTAATGTTATAACTTTGGATCCTGTGTTCCATACTCCTGTAATGTTAATTCTATCTCGAAATTTCTCTATAGTTTCTCGGTGTGTTGTGAAAACAACTTCATTTTTATTTTGTTTTGATGCTTCAATCAGTGTATCAACCAGTCGACAAAATGCAGATTCATGCAAAAGAACATCAAGTTCATCAATTAATAATAAGCCGCCATTCTCTATTTTTTCAGCATATAACTCTAAGAGTATTTCCAATACTCTTTTCTCACCTGCGCCCATCGTGTGTTCACTGTAGACAACTCCATTATATTCAAGACCTAGAAACTCCTTAGATTTTGTCTTGCACAATTTAATGTCTGTATATTCTCTTCCTATTATGTATGAAAGTTTCTTTGTTATTATTTGAAGGTTTTTATGTGGGTGTTTTTGTGATGTGTAATTTGCATAACGGCCTGCACCTCTATTGTCTGATAATGTTCCCAGATCTTGTAGTCCCACATAGGAGCTTTCCCTTTCTGGGCGACGTTCATAAATAGGTGTCCAACGTTTGTTCTTTGCATACTCAGTGGTTGTTTTTTCTATTTTTGGTGCGCCTTTAATATTATCAAAAATACTATACTCACTAGTTAGAATGAATTTGCTGTCCGTCCATGTTGAATGAGTGTGTGGAGTAAAAAAGTCTGAAAATCGATTATAAGGTTTCGATGTCACACCTACAGGCTTGAAACAGCAGGCAAGCGCATGAAGAATGGTGCTTTTACCTGAACCATTGATGCCCATGATTGCTGTTACTGAATGCGGTGAAAACATAACCTTACAGTCAGAAACACCCTTGAGTTTATGAATTTCAAACTCAGATAGTTTAAAATCATATTTTTTCGCAGCTTTTGCTGGTTTTTTAGGCTGTTTATTTGCCATTTTTATCCCATGATAATTAATTATTTAACTTCAGCCTGGGGGCAGGCTCACTGTCCAACTTCAAGTTTTCTTTAATGGCCTGAATTCAATTTCGAATCTATCAACGCTTGGAATAGAATCAAAAATATCTACGTGTGATAATTCTTTTGATGATAAAATCTTATCAATGGCCTTTGTTTTCTGTTCAGGGTCCGCTCTGCATCCAAAATAAATTGATTTTATTGATTCAGCTGATATTTTATATAGAAAGATAGTTCTTTGATCCCTAGATATATCCTTTAAATATTCTGAATACATGGATTCAATAAAAGAGTACTTCAGGTCTTCAGCTGGTGCATACATGTCCATCTCATTCATGTCTCTTAGGTATCGATTGCCCTCTTGATCCGTAACATCTCTCAAGTTGATAAGATACATTCCATTATTTAGTTCTGTCTTTTCAAGAGAGTCACTATCATAAAGGGTAAACTCAATCCTGGGTAAATAATCATGATGAACAATTATTTTTTCTGCAGCAACTAAAGGAAGAATTACTCGATGCTCTTTCTCATAAATCCATTCTTCACTTTTTATTAAGAAGTGCTCTAGGATTGATTCAAATTTATCTATGCTGGGTCGTTTCGAGTTATATCTTACTCTTTGTGTTTTACCTACATTCAAAGCTAGTCTTTTTCTTGTTTCATCTTCATCTATTACTAGGTTTTCTTCACCATATTTATCTAGTTTTGACGTGAGAACGTTATAACTTTGATACTTTTCTAGTAGTGGTTTTGTTAGGTCAAACTCTATAACAATCCCTTTGTGTTGCTCAGCATAATGAGCCCACATTAGCAAGTTGTTATTGGTCTCAGAAAAAGATGCAACGGAATAATCAAAATATGAGGCATCAGATAGAGTTTCAAATTCTTTCTCAGATAGTTCTGTGTTGTTATTTACTTGACTTGGTCTAAGTTCAAATGGGTCATTGAGCGCGTATTTTTGGCTTGCTCTGATTAATAAACTATCAAAAAATTCCAGCCTTAAAGATGTATACTTGAATAACTTATTCAACATGTTTGTAACTCAAAATGAAAGCTAGCGATTATTTTGTGCGAAAACATTTCCTGTTTATGTGGCTGCATTCTCGCATTCCATTTATTTGATTGTCTCGAAAAATACATCAAATCAATCCATTGAATTATTTCTCTTCATCTCTTTGGCATGATAGGAGGCGGTCGACTTCTCTATCCAGGCGCATGGTTCACTCGGGCCTTTTGTGCATATTCTCGAGTCCCATGACCGTATTGGCGGCGCGGGGTTCGAACTATTCAGTCAGCGACAGTTATGGCTACCGCAGGGGCTTGCGGCCGCCACAGTGCCAGGTGCTATCTCGGTGGAGCTGTGATGGCTGACAGTAACCTTGAGTAATTTGATTTCATACGCTACCGCACTTTTTCAGTTGGGGAAAATGGATTCACATGGGCGAGCTCACATTTTGACCGCCAATCTGGGATTTGCTTTTCATCCTCCCAGTTCAATGGCCCCATGCGAGCGATTACGCTGCGCTAATGGCTCCTACAAGAGCTCGGCTCTTTACCCTGAATCCATCAGCTAAACCATCTGTCGATCTGAAGCAGAGGGATCGGTTGAACGCCGCTTTTGCTCGTTTCAGTTAATCCAAAATCCCAAGCCGTCTGTCGGGATGAACGCAACCGGTGCGCGTCCAGAATGACCTGCTTCTGGCTTCTGGCTTCTGGCTTCTGGCTTCTGCCATTTGCCCCTCATCACCCAAACTCCAAGCCGTCTGTCGGGCCGGGTGGCGGGGTGAACGGAATCGGTGCGCGGTCAGGATGACCGCAAAAGGGAGCGTCACGCCATGGATGGCGTGTGGCTCCCGGCCGGTGAAGAGAGCCCCAGAGCCCGGGGCTTTCCCGACGGTCGGCATACGCCAAGGCCCGGGATTGCCAAGGGGGAGGCCTTTTCCCCCTTGGTCCGCCCCCGCCAACAGCAGGTTGGCAAATCGCCCAAGCCGACCAGGGCGGAACCGGCCAAGCCGGAGCCGAATCAAGCCGGAACCGGTCAAGCCGGAATAGGCCAACCCGGAGCCGGCCAATCGGCGGTATGGCCGACCGATCCGAATCGCCCAGGCCCCATAACCTGCAAGGCTACATTGCAGATTCCGCGATTTACAGCCCCAGCCCGCAGTCGCATAGTGAATGCCATCATTAAAATGCTATGGGAAACATAAGGATATGTTGAATTCAATTTCGACTCCGGCCAGACGGCTGACCGGGCAGGACTTCAAGACACTGGCGCTTTCGGCGCTGGGTGGCGCGCTGGAGTTCTACGATTTCATCATCTTTGTCTTCTTCGCCGTCGTCATCGGCAACCTCTTCTTCCCGGCGGATATTCCCGACTGGCTGCGCCAGTTCCAGACCTTTGGCATCTTTGCCGCTGGCTATCTGGCACGCCCGCTGGGCGGCATCATCATGGCCCATTTCGGCGACATGATTGGCCGCAAGCGCATGTTTACCCTGAGCATCTTCCTGATGGCGGTGCCGACGCTGCTCATCGGCCTGTTGCCGACCTATGCCTCGGTCGGCATAGCGGCGCCCCTGCTGCTGCTGGGGTTGCGCATTCTGCAGGGCGCGGCCATTGGCGGCGAAGTGCCTGGGGCCTGGGTGTTTGTTGCCGAGCATGTGCCGGCTTCGCGGGTCGGTCTGGCCTGCGGCATCCTCACCTCCGGGCTGACGGCAGGCATCTTGCTGGGCTCGCTGGTGGCGACCGCCATCAATAGCCACTTCACTCCCGTCGAGGTGAGTCTGTGGGGCTGGCGTCTGGCCTTCGTGCTGGGCGGAGTGTTCGGCATCATCGCCATGTACCTGCGCCGCTGGTTGCACGAGACGCCAGTGTTTGCCGAGTTGCAGGCCCGCAAGGCGCTGGCCGCCGAGATGCCGCTCAAGGCGGTGCTGCGGGAGCACAAGACGGCCGTGGTGCTCTCCATGCTGCTGACCTGGTTGCTCTCTGCCGCCATAGTGGTGGTGATCCTGATGACGCCGACCTATCTGCAGAAGGTCTATGCTGTGACGCCGACCCATGCCCTGCAGGCCAACTCCCTGGCCATCATAGCCCTGACGCTGGGCTGCATCGTCGCCGGACGGCTGATCGATCGGCTGGGCAGTGGTCTGACTTTTATGGGCGGCTCCCTGCTGCTGGCCTGGAGTAGCTGGAACTTCTATACCGGTCTGCAATCCGGCACCGACCAGTTGCTGGTCAACTATGCGCTGGCCGGATTCTGTGTCGGCATCGTCGGCGCCGTGCCCTATGTGATGGTGAATGCCTTCCCGGCCGTGGTGCGCTTCTCCGGCTTGTCCTTCTCCTACAACGTGGCCTACGCCATCTTCGGCGGGCTGACGCCCATGCTGGTGACCCTGTGGCTGGCGCAGGATGTGCTGGCCCCGGCTTACTATGTGGTCAGCCTGTGCGGGCTGGGCTTCGGCATCGGTGGCTATCTGTGGTGGCGCCAGCGCAGCGTTGGCCGCCTGCAGGCGGAGGTGGCCTGAGCCGTCCGCCCAGTTCCTTCCTTGATAGTCTGTGACAGCGCCGCCTTCGGGTGGCGCTGTCGTTTGTTGCTAGCGGAGCCTCGATGGCATAGCGGGCGCGCTAACAGGGGCGATCGCTTAGGTCGTCGTCAGTGCCAGTGCGGCACTGAAACGCTCCTTGCCGTATTGCATCATGCCGTAGAAGTCATCGCGCCGGACCGGCACCTGCATGGCCGAGGCGAGGCGATCCCGGCTGCTGTCGACGTCCGGATCATGAAAAAACACGAACTGGGCATCCATGCCGATGAGCACCACCCAGTGCGGCGCCTTGTCCCCCGTCAGCCGCCAGGTGCTGATGAGCACCAACACCGGATGACCCGCCATCAGCTCCCGCTCCAGCTCTTCGAGGGTTGGCCGCCGTACCGTGGGGATAATCCCGGATTCTGCCAATTGCTGTTCAAAATCGCTCTGTACCAGCTCCATCACCTGCCGTTTGCTGTCGCTGCGTACCCCGCGCAGGAAGGGGGTGCGGGTCTGACTGATCCAGACCGTGGGTTGCAGGCCCCGGCGATGGGCGGCCAGCGCCAGGCCCAGTGCCGAACAACCGCCGTGACCCGTGGTCATGAACACTGTGGTGGCTTCGCGCCAGATCTGCACCTCCTGGCGGCGGCTCAAGGCAAAACCGGGTTGCAGGGCGGCTTGTGCCATCAGCAGACTCGCCGGGCCACAGGTGAACGGCAGGGTCTGGGCGTAGTAGGGGATGGGCAGCAGATGAGGAACCCGCCCGGGCTGCAGCCGCTTTTCCAGGCGGACGCCATCGGCGGCATCATCATAGTAGTGGGCGAGCACCCGGATCGGGCGGTAGCCCTGTTTCAGATACAGGCTCTTGGCCTCGTCGTTATCCTGCCGGACTTCCAGCCGCAGGGTGAGATAGCCGAGCTCGACCGCCGCCGTTTCACAGGCGGCCAGTAGCTGATGCCCTAGGCCCTGACCGCGCCGGGCGCTATCCACCGCCAACGAATAGAGGCGCGCCAGGTGAGTGCGATGGTGAAACAGCACCAGGGCATAGCCGACCAGGACGCCATCCTGTTCGGCGATCAGGGTGCGGCTGGTATCGCTCTTGATAAAACGGCGGAACTGGCGCGGCGAGAGGCGATCACCGGGAAAACAGCTCAACTCCAGCGCCAGCAGCGCTTCCAGATCATCGGGTACAGCAACGCGGATCATGGCAATCTCCACAACAGCATGGGCTGGAGGGTCGGGGCCAGCAGAGTGTCTGCCCGGTGAGCCAACTGGTCAGCGGGGAGGCAGGCCAAAAAGAGAAGCCCATACGACGCCAAATCATAGGCTTATGCCCTTGACGGGTAAAGTGTGACGGGCATAGCATGCTGCTGGGCCGAGAGCCTGTTGTATCCAATGCCTTCCTCGTTGCAGCAGACTCTACCGCCGGGTCGTATCCGACCTCCCTCCTGCGCCGTGCCGGATACCGTAGCTGTTCAACTTGGAGTCTGTATGGCCAAGTTTCTTATAGTCACGGAAAAAAAATCAGATTGGGCTGCTTACTTTCCCTCGGAAAGCGTCGTTAGCGTGGGCGATTACCTCGACCATCGCAGCGACAAGGCAGCACGCAACACCCAAGTCATCAACCTCTGCCGGACTTATGATTATCAGAGTATCGGCTATTACTGCACCCTGCTGGCCGAGGCCCGGGGTCACCGCATCTTGCCCACCCTGCGCACCATCAACGAGATCGCCAATCGCGAGCAGCAGTTGATGGTGATCCACGGTATGAACGAGGCGCTGGATCTGGCCTTTGCCGGGCATCCCTGCGAGAACGTCAATCTGCTGTTCTACTTCGGTCAGACCGAGGTCCCGGCGCTGCAGAAACTGGCGCGGCAGCTGTTCGATCAATACCCCTTGCCGGTGATGGAGGTGACGTTTCGGCATGGCCCCCATGGCTGGCAGCTGAGCAACATAGCGCCCTATTCGTTTCATCTGCTGGAGAATGGTCAGCAGGATAGTTTTGCCGCCGCGCTGGAACGTTTCTCGCGCAAGATCTGGCGCCAGCCGAACCACCACAAACGTTATCGCTATGATTTGGCCATCCTCATCGATCGGGAGGAGCATATGCCGCCCTCCAATCTGATGGCGATCAAGCGCTTCATCCGCGCGGGCAAGCGGCTGGGGATCAATGTCGAGTTGATCGACAAGGAGCAGCTCGGACGGCTGGGGGAATACGACGCCCTGTTTATCCGTGCCACCACCAATATCGATGATTTTACCTACCAGTTTGCCCGCCGCGCCGAGAAGCTGGGGTTGGTGGTGATCGACGATCCGGCCTCCATCATGTACTGCACCAACAAGGTCTATCTCGCCGAGCTGCTGGAAAAGCACAAGGTGCCGACGCCGAAGACCCGGGTGTTGCGGGCCGGGGAGAAGAACTGGGTGGAGAAGACCATCCATGATCTGGGCTTGCCCTGCATCCTGAAGCTGCCGGATGGCTCGTTTTCCCGCGGCGTGCACAAGGTCAGCACCGCCGAGGAGCTGGAGGCCAAGGCGCTGGAGATGATGAGTGCCTCGTCACTGATCCTGGCTCAGGAGTATATGTATACCGACTTTGACTGGCGCATCGGCGTGCTGGATCGGCAGCCGCTGTTTGCCTGCAAATATTATATGAGCCAGGGCCATTGGCAGATCTACCAGCACAAGGAGGGGGGCAGCTTCAACGCCGGGGGCTGGGAGACGCTGGATGTGATGTCGGTGCCCCGCTGTGTGCGGGAAACCGCGTTGCGGGCCGCCAATCTCATCGGTGATGGTCTGTACGGTGTGGATATCAAACAGCGCGGCAACAAGGCCTATGTCATCGAGATCAATGACAACCCGAATATCGATCGGGGCATCGAGGATCATGTGATGGGGGAACTCATCTATGAGCGGGTGATGCTGGAGTTTCTGCGCCGCCTGCAGCAGCGGGGACTCTAGCGCCTCTCTTTTCTTTCTCGCCAGATCAACAAGGCGGAGCTTGTGGCTCCGCCTTGTCACTTCAGTGGTTCGGGCGCGACATCCTCTCTCGCCAACTCGCAGTAAACCCTTCCCTGGGGACTCGATGGCGGCATCCCTGCCGCCAACGGTTGGCTCAATAGGCTATCTCGTCCTCGCTAACCGACGGACCTGAGAACCAGGAGGCCGCTTGGTTATGACATGGCCGGGTGTGGTTACTGGGCGCCGTCGTTCAGGTGGACCTTGCTGCGGGTGATGATGGCGGCATTCTGCAGCAGCTCGCTGGTGTGCTGATTGCCGACCATGGCCTGGTGCTCCCGGGTGCCGTCGCCGTTGTTCCAGTCATGCCAGCTGACCCAGTAACCGATGGCCGGATATTTGGCCAGGGTGGTGGCGTAGTTGCGGGTGTCATAGCTGCCCGCGGTCGCAGCTGTGCCGCCTAGCGTCGGGCCGTATTCACCCATGCCCAGCGGTTTGTTGAAGGACTTGTATTTGCTGTAATCGGCGATGGAGAGGGAGTCGTCGTAGCGGGTGCCAGCGACCACATCCACATAGTCCGCACCCGGATAGCACCAGTCGACCGAGGCGATGCCGTAGCTTTCGTTGGTGGTTTCCGGACCCCGGTTAGGAGAGTAGACCCACAGCAGGTTATGCAGCCCCTTCTCTTGAGTGAAGTAACGATACATATCTTTCCAGGCATTGGTATAGCCACTGCAATTCGCGGACTGGGTACTGATCCCCCACCAGAACCAGCTGCCATTCATCTCCTGCATCGGTCGCCACAGCACCACAACCCCGGCATCTTGCAACTCTTTGAGTGCGGCGGCGATACGGTCCAATTTGGCGCGCCAGACGGTATGTACGCTAGTTCCTGTCGTGACCAGATCGGCCAACTTGACCTGGGTCATATCGCCGCCAGAGGTACGGGTCAGATCACCGCCGCCGGGGTTGTTGGTCAGGTCACTCTCGTCATTCCACCAGGGATTGTTCGGGCTCCAATTGATGGTGACGAGGCCTCCGGCCTGCCAGTGTTCGATCAGCTTCTGATTGGCATTGGCCAGCTGCTCCGGGGTGAAGATGCGATCATATTCGTAATCCAGCCCCACCACGGCCGGGGCTTCGCCAGTCTGCCGTTCCAGCTCATCGATGAGCGGCGCATAGCCGACCGTGCCGGTGGCGTTGAGGATCTGATCGCCGTGACCGGTATTCTGTCCCGCCATGACACCAGGAATGGTGTCGTTACTCAGCGCTGCCAGGTACTTCATGACACTTTGTGCCGTCGGGGTGGCGGCCGGATCGCTGGCCTGGGTGGTCGCCTTGTAGACATCGGTGTGCAGCTCTTTAGTACCGCCGCCACCGCAGGCGGCAAGCAGTAGCGCGCTTAACAATAGTGGAACCAGTTTGGTGTTCGCTCGATCAGAGCTGAGTCTTGTTGGTGCCGTCATAGTGTCATCCTTGAATCTGAGTGTGGGTTGATAGGGTGAAGTAGAAGGCAGCTAGAGTGTCATACGAAAACAGCAGAGACTCAGTGAGGGCTCACAATTCGACAGGCAGCAGGAAAAGAAACGGAAGCTTCTGCCTAGGTCCATAAATCGATTATGCTACCCGGTAGTCGCGTCTTCCCACGCTGTTGCGCTGTTATCAGGAACTGTTCATGATCAAAAAATTAGCTGCTTGCCTGTTGGTGTTAGCGGGTTGCTCCTCGTCACCGACCGTGACCCAGACACCGGCATCCGTACCGATGCGAGCCAAGGTTCACTCCCTGCCTGCGACCCTGATTGGTGAGGATCACCAGCAGCAGGAAGCCTTGCAGGCTTTCTTGAATTCCTGCCCCCGTCTGGGGATGCACTGGCAGAGCCTATGCTGGCAGGCGCAACGCACCGCCAAGACGCCAACCGCAGCGGCTCGTTTCTTCCAACAGAACTTTGATGAATATGAACTGGATGGCGGTGATGGCCTGTTGACCGGTTATATGGAGGCCCAGTTGCGTTGCAGTTGGCGGCCGACGGCCCGTCTTAATTATCCGGTGTACGGTACCCCCAGTGATCTGCGTAAAGGGGTTCCCTACCTGACGCGACGCCAGATCGAGACTGCGCCATCCCCGGCGTTGCAGCGTTCTGTGTTGATGTATTGCGACAAGTTTGATGCGTACAGCCTGGGGGTGCAGGGCTCAGGAAGGGTGGTACTACCGGATAACAGTACGGTGAAACTGACCTATGCCACCAAGAACAATCACGGTTACACCTCCATAGGCCGGGTGTTGATTGATGCCGGAGAGGTGCCCCGTGAACAGATGAGCATGCAGGCGATCAAGCGCTGGGTGCAGCAGAATCCGGATCGGACCGATTGGCTGTTCCAGCAAAATGAATCCTATGTCTTCTATGACATCGACCGACGGGAGGAGGCTCACGTTGGACCTCCGGGTGCTATGGCGCTGAAAGCGGGCTTGACCCCTTATCGTAGCGTGGCTGTGGATGCGCAGCATATCCCCTTGGGGACGCCGTTGAAGATCCGCAGTCAGTGGCCGGATCGGACCCCCTTCTCTCGGGTGGTGATCGCCCAGGATAAAGGGGGGGCCATCAAGGGGCGGGTACGCGCCGACCTGTTTCTCGGCCATGGTGATCTAGCTGATGAGCTGGCCGGTCGCCTGCAGTCGCCGCTGGATCTGCGCATCCTGTGGCCTAAACGCTGGACCACGCCCAGCCGGGAATGGATGAGGGTCGATCGCTCCAGCTAACTGGATCGACTCGATACAGTTCTCCTCCAAGGGGCCGGACGAGAGTCGTGATTCAGCGGTTAGAGTCGCTAGCCAAGCCTTGCTCGTCGATGAATAAATGGCCCCGAACGGGGCTTTTTTGTGTGAATTCATAGAGATAAATCAGGGTTAATCGGGAGCTGTGCTGGCATGACAGCCCGTGAAGCGTGATGGGTTCAGCAAGTCGAGAGAAGAATGATCACCGGTAGTGTTTCTTTACCCGCAAATCTACTCTAATAAGGACAGAGTGTTTATCGCCAATGAGCGGCGGTTCGCCGGTCGTGTCCGACAGGGTGCCGATCGTATTCATTTCACATCAGCAGGAAGCATGTATGTGGCCGCTTTTCGATTCTGATTCCCTGATTATTGTGGTGCTACTTTCTGTCTTGACAGTGTTGAGCCTGGCTCTGGTGTGGGTATGGCGTCGCAACCAGCAGTTGCAACAACTGGGGCTGCATATGCAGGCACTGATGGACAGCATTCCTGACCTGACCTGGGTCAAGGATACCCGCTCGCGTTTTCTGTTTGTGAATGCCCAGTTTGGTCGAACCTTTGGCCGTCGACCCAAGGATTTGGTTGGTCTGAGTGATTATGACCTCTCGACCCGGGAAGCGGCCGATGGCTATGTCGCCGATGATATGGCGGTCTTGAAGAGTGGTCAGCAGGTTCATCGGGAAGAAACCATTACCGGCGAGGGGGGGCGTGAGGCTTGGGCTGAAACGGTGAAAGTGCCGTTATTCGACCGTCGCGGCAAGGTGATTGGGACTGCCGGTCTGGCCCGTGACATCACAGAGCGCAAGCGTGCCGAGTTGATGCTGCGGCATATGGCGCACCATGATTATCTAACCAATCTGGCCAACCGTCCGGCCTTGGCGGCCAATTTTGACGTTATATTGCAACGAGCGCAGCTGACTCACCAATGCGTGGCGCTATTTTTCATCGATCTGGATAACTTCAAGGATCTGAACGATGCCCGTGGTCATGGGGTCGGCGACGCCATTCTAAAATTGATAGCTGAACGTCTGGAGGGCTTCATCGGTCCTGATGATGCGCTGGGGCGATTTGGCGGTGACGAGTTTGTCGTGGTGCTGGGACAGCAGCCCAATCGGCTGGCGGCCATTCGGGCTGGGCAGCAACTGCGCCATCTGTTCGAGGTGCCACTCACCCTCAACGAGGTGGAGTTTGCGATCTCCTGTAGCATTGGCATGAGTACTTACCCGGAAGACGGCCAGGATTACGATACCCTGATCCGTAATGCCGACATGGCCATGTACTATGCCAAGACCCACGGTAAGAGCCGGATGGTGGAATTCAATTTACGAATGGGGCAGGACAATTTGCGCCGCATCGGTATTGAACAACATCTGAAGGATGCGATCCGCCGCGAGGAGTTCAGTCTGCATTATCAGCCGAAGATCCTGGCGGGCAGCCATGAGATGGTCGGCATGGAGGTGCTGTTACGCTGGACTAATGCCGAATTGGGCTCGGTTCCGCCGGATCAGTTTATTCCGGTGGCCGAGCAATCCCGGCTGATCCTGGACATCGGCGACTGGGTGCTGGAGCAGGCCATGAAACAGAATCTGGCCTGGCAGCGGCAGGGGCTCCCGCTGTTGCCGATTGCGGTCAATATGTCGGCCATTCAGGTGCATCAGCATGATTTTGTCCCGCGCCTGATCAGCCGCATGGCGCGGCTGGGATATCCCGGCTCACGCCTGGAGCTGGAGTTGACGGAAGGTGTGGTGATGGAGGGGGCGACACCGGTACGGCGTTACTTTGAACAGCTACGGCAACTGGGGGTCAAGATCAGCATCGATGACTTCGGAACCGGCTACTCCAATCTGGGTTACCTCAGCCGCTTTCCCCTCGATACCCTGAAGATTGATCGCAGCTTTGTGACCAATATTCACCAGCAACAGGACAACCAGCAGATCGTCAAGGCGATCATCCAGTTGGCTCGCTCCCTGTCACTGAGTCTGGTGGCCGAAGGGGTAGAGAACGAGCAGGAGCTGGAATTTGTCGAGGCGCTGGGGGTTGAGGTGGTGCAAGGCTACCATTTCTCCCGCCCGCTACCGGCCGATGAGCTGATGCACTTTTTAGGCAATATCCGCGGGGTGGCCTGAGAGCCTCATGCCAGTATCGCCTGTCGTATCTGATTGGCGCTGGGGTTTTTTCAGCGCCGCCTTCAATGCCTATCCTCTGGCTCATGTGCTGCGTTACGCTCGTGAGCACGCCATCGCTCATCTGGAGCTGGGTACCGGTGGCTATCCTGGTGCGATTCACTGCCCACTGGAGCGGCTGCTCACCACACCCAAGGCCTATCGGCGCTGGTCACAGCAGTTCCAAGATGCCGGTGTCCAAGTGACGGCGCTCTCCTGTCACGGCAATCCACTGCACCCAGATCCACTGCGGGCCGCCGCCGATGATCACACACTGCGTCGCACCATAGCTCTGGCTTCCCGGCTGGGGATCGAGACGGTCGTTACCTTCTCGGGCGTTGGCGGAGCTCCGGCTACCGCTGCCGTTCCCCAGCAGCTGAACTGGCCGGTGGTCAGTTGGCCCTATGAAAACAGCGAGTACCAGCACTGGGTATGGGAAACCAGGCTCATTCCCTATTGGCTCTCCATTGCCCGGCTCGCGGCTGAATCCGGAGTGCGGATCGCTCTGGAGATGCACGGCGGTTTTCTGGTGCATTCACCGGGAACCTTGTTGCAACTGCGGCAGGCATGCGGTCCTGCCATCGGTGCCAATCTGGACCCTAGTCATTTCTGGTGGCAAGGTATGGACCCGGTTCGGGCCATCGGCTTGCTGGGGGCGGCTCTGTTCCATGTTCACCTCAAGGACTGGCGGGCCGATCCGGAACAACAAGCGATGTGGGGGGTGCTCGATCCGCGGGATGAGCGCAGTGGCTCCCGCAGTTGGAGTTATTGCCTGCCGGGGCAGGGCCATGATGCCGAGTTCTGGCGCAGCTTTTTGGTGGCATTGCAGCAGTCCGGTTACCGGGGAATGTTGAGTCTCGAACATGAGGCTTCGATGGTCTCTGCCGAAGCGGGGATTGGGCCAACCTTGCACTGGTTGCAGGATCTCTTGTCGACATCGCCGCCACTCGACCGGTATGAACCGCAGGCGTGAGCATCCACACCGGAGGGCTGTCGCCGTCTCATCGTTTGGTCCCACTTGGGCTTTCCTATGGCGTGGGGTTTGCTATTTTCCGCTCCGCTTTGCGGCTCTCGATGGTAGCATAGGCACCCTTCTGGCCAGGATTTCCAACGGCCTTTCATAAGCATAGGGAACAGGGATGAAAGCAAGCCATCTGCTGCTGACCTGCGTGGTCGCGCTGCCGGTCCAGGCAAAAAGCACATTTGAAACATACGGTGACATCGGCGCCTATGCGATCCCCGCGATTGCCGCGGGTTTCTCCTGGTATCAGGATGATCAGGAGGGGCTCAAGCAGTTTGGCTATGCTCTCGGCTCCACTGTGGTTTCGGTTGAAGTGTTGAAGCATACCGTGGATGCGACTCGACCCAATGGTGAGGAGCACAGCTTCCCATCGGGTCATTCGGCTCTGGCCTTCAGCGGTGCTGGCTACCTGCAGATGCGTTATGGCTGGACCTATGGTGCTCCAGCCTATGTGGCGGCCGGCGCTGTCGGTTGGTCCCGGGTCAGTGCCCATGAGCACTACTGGCGAGATGTCATCGCCGGTGCGGCAATTGCGGTGGGTTTTGATTATCTGTTTACTACACCGAGTGGTCAGAAATTGTCCCTGTATCCCAGCCTGCTGGATGATGACGCTCAGGGCATCGCCTTCAACTATTCCTTCTGATGGCGGATATTCTGATGACATAAAGAGGCTGTAATAAACAGCCTCTTTATGTAGCCTGTCGGTCGTCGCCTTCCTATGTCCCCGGAATGATGAGGCGTCATTTCTGATCCTTTTGTCCTCCTATCTGCTTCATCCAAAGTGCCAGTTTTCTATACTCCTCTGACCTGTTTCTTGCGTATTTTTTTATCAAATTGGATAAAAAAACCTCTCGTTTGAAAGCGCTACCGTTCGCATTTTGTAACCGGTTACCTCATCACAGATCACAGAACTGTTGATAGATAAGAAAATAAGCAGGTAATAGGTTTAGCCTTTCACGGCACCTCTTCGTGCATTCAATCATTACTAAAAAAAACAAGGCAAAACGGGCCACCGTCTTTGCCCACACAGGTTCAACAACAACAAGGAAATGTCATGAAAAAATGGATGATGCCAGCGGGTGCCTGCCTGCTCGTTGGCGTGAGCCTGCCAACCATGGCGGACTATTACTTCCGGGGTACAGCCAACAGTTGGGCGGCAACCGCCATGACGGCTGTGACCTCGACCCAATATGAAACCTGCCAGAGCTTTGCCTCGGGTGATGCAACGGGGGGGCCTCGTTTCAAGATTGACCGCTATGGCGACTGGAGTGTTTCCTATCCGGCGGCGGACTATACGGTCAGTGCCAATACCAGTTACCAAATCGCGATCAATACCAGCACCAATGCCGTAACCGCAACGGCGGTCGCCAGTTGCAGTAGCACGCCAACCCCCGTGAACGAATGGTTCTTCCGTGGCACATCCAATAGCTGGGTGGCTACGGCTATGGTGTTGCGGGCTGATGGTCAATATTGCAGTGATCAGACCTTCGGCGCCGCCAGTACCAGCCCGCGCTTCAAGATTGACCGCTATGGGGACTGGAAAGAAGCCTACCCCGCGGCTGACTATGTGGTTGCGGCCAATACCAGCTACACAGTGTGTATCAATCCAACCAGCAAGGTGGTCACCGCGACTGCCGCTCAGGTCACTGATACTCAGGCACCGGTTGCTGCGACGACTCCAGCCGCCGGTAGCTACACAGGGGCCCAGTCCATCAAGCTGACTGTCAGCGACAACCAGGATACGGCTGCCAAGGTTTACTACACCCTGGATGGCAGCACGCCAACCACGGGTTCCACCCTCTATGCCGGCGAAACGATCCTCTCGCCAGCGACAGGAACCCTGACCATCAAGACCCTGAGCGTGGATGCCTCCGGTAATCAACAGCAACAGAGTTTTGCTTTTACCATCTCGGCAACTCCGGTCGATAACTGGTACTTCCGTGGCACCCCCAATGGCTGGGCCACTACGGCTATGACGCTGGGCAGCGATGGCCTCTATTGCACGACCCAACAGTTCGGTGCCGCCAGCACCAATCCACGCTTCAAGATCGACCATAAGGGTGACTGGACCGAAGCCTACCCGACGGCGGACTATGTGGTCTCGGCGGATACCAGCTACAAGGTCTGCTTCAACGCGACCAGCAAGCAGGTGACGGCTACCGCGCAAGGCGTAGTGGACACTCAGGCTCCCGTTGTTAATGCAGATCCGGCGGCCGGTTACTACACCTCGACCCAGTTCGTGAAACTGACGGTGACCGACAATACCGATGCGGCCCCCAAGGTTTACTTTACCCTCGATGGTACCGAACCCACGACCAGCTCCACCCTCTACAGCGGCCAGACATTTACCGCCGAGGACAAGGTTGCAGGTTCTGCCGCGGATCTGACGGTGAAGACACTGGCGGTCGATGCCAGCAATAATCAGAGCAAAAATACCTTCACTTATATGGTAGGCCCAGAGATCAGCAGTGGTGATTTCCGCGGCGAGACCATCTACTTCGTGATGACGGCTCGCTTCAATGATGGCGACCCCAGCAACAACTACTACAACCGTGACCGTTACAAGGCGGGCGATCCGCAGTGGCGTGGTGACTTCAAGGGCTTGATCGAGCAACTGGACTACATCAAGGATCTGGGCTTCACCGCCATCTGGGTCACGCCGCCGGTAGAGAACCGCTCCGGTCTCGACTACCACGGTTATCACGCCTATGACTGGTACAAAGTCGATCCTCGCCTGGAGTCACCGGATGCCACCTATCAGGACTTCATCAACGCGGCTCACGCCAAGGGGATGAAGGTGATTCAGGATGTGGTCATCAACCACTCCAGTCAGTACGGTATTCGTGATCAGGTCTGGATTGATCATCTGCCCATCAAGTATTACGTTCCGGCCGGTGCTACTCAGGGCCAGGTCAACAATGGTCCCTATCAGGGCAACCTGGGGGATTACAAGTCGGCTAACCGCGATGACAACGACAACGCCGTGGCACCGTCTTGGTTCCAGGCGCTGCACAACAGCGACCCGCAAGGGGTGACGCCGTTTGTCGATCCCAAGACCGGCACCACGTTGCCGAAGGCTGGCTTCGATGCCAACCGCTTCTTCGGTATCGATGCGGCGGGGTTAGATCCGGCCTGGTATCACCTGGATGGCTTCATGTCCGGTGGCGATTGGGAAAATCCGAAGTCCCTGCAACGCAAGCATATGGCAGGGGATTGCGTCGATTTGGCCACGGAAAACCAGAACGTCAAAGATTACCTGAATGGCGCCATCCACAAGTATCTGGATATGGGTGTCGATGCTATCCGTCTGGATACCGCCAAGCATGTCGAGCGTAATGAGCTACTGACCTATACCCAGAACTGGCAGGCTTACAAGCCCGGCTTGTTCGTGTTCGGCGAAGTCTTGGTGAAGGGCGCCGGTTTTGGCTCTGAAATTACCAACGATAATGCGTCAGCCGAGATCCGTCCCTGGTGGTACACCCGTACCGGCAGCAGCAAGTCCCAGCCGAGTGGAGACTCCAAGCTCTCGGTCTTTGACTTCCCGCTGTTCTCGACCTTCCGTGACAACGTCACCAAGGGTTCGCTCAGCGGTATCAAGGGGGTTCTGGACTTTGACTGGACCTACGCCGATCCGACCCAACTGGTGACCTTCTTCCAGAACCACGATGTGGGTCCGGATAACGACTTCAAATACCGGTACGGCGGTGAGCCCGCCAATGCGGCCCTGGCCTACAACCTGTTGTGGACTGTGCGCGGTATTCCGGCGCTCTATTACGGCGAAGAAGTCATGTTCCAAGCCGGTCTGGAAGAGGACATCAACGGCAGCACCGACACTCTGGATCAAACCGGTCGCGCCTACTTCGGCGACAAGTTGGCCAATCGTGCCGCGCTACAGGCCAATCCGCTGTATCAACACATCAAGCGTTTGAACCAGATCCGCAAGGCCATTCCGGCTCTGCAGAAGGGGACCATGCTGAATGTGAACGAGTGGGGCAATGGCATGAGCTTCGTGCGCGATGCCGGAACCAGCTATGCGGTGGTCGGTTTGGCGACTGGCTCCAGCCAGAGCATCACGGTATCCGGTATCAAGAACGGTACCTACCGCGATGCGGTGACCGGTCGTGAAGTCACGGTCAGCAACGGTAGCCTGACTTTCACCGTCAACCCTTATTCCATCGGTGCTTATGTGCTGAGTGGTCCGGGAAAAATCGGTGCCGATGGCAACTGGTTGAAGTAATGCCCGAATGAACAGGTGCTGTCGGTTGGCAGCACCTGCTTTGCCAGTCATGACTGGCGTGTTGGACAGGCATCTCGAGATGCCTGCTTCTCTAGCTGTGGGCAGAGAGATACCCGCTATCGAACTTGCTGAGACTGCTGATTCGGGGTCCTGACCGAGGTGATCGGTTCAGGTGGCCAGATTGCTATTGGCCTATCGCCGAGCAAGTGATTGCCCTTCAAACAAGGAATGTGTCAAACCATGAAAAACCCAATGACCCTCCCGCCGCGAGTGATGCGTTGTGCATACGCCGTCGCGTTGGGATTGGCAATCGGTGTCGCAGGAGCTCCTGCCCATGCCCAGATTGCCGCGACCCACATTTACCACAACCATATGCCGAATTTTTGGCCCTATTATGATGTCAGCAAGTACGATGCGCTGGCCGTTGGCGCTCCGGTTCGTTATATGTACGATGGTCAGGTCAAGCAGCTCAAGGCCAGCCCTCCCGCTGGCTATAGCTTCTATATTCCGAATACCACAACTCCGATGCCCCACGATGATCTGGAGTCCTACTATGCGCAC
Organism: Aeromonadaceae bacterium; assembly: GCA_963677375.2. Taxonomy (GTDB): domain Bacteria; phylum Pseudomonadota; class Gammaproteobacteria; order Enterobacterales; family Aeromonadaceae; genus Pseudaeromonas. Next base: position 157,036 of record CAXXIF010000010.1, on the reverse strand, counting down.
CATGCGAAAACAGGTGCCTATCTGAGCTGGCCCATGGAAACGGCGGCCAGCAACAGTAGCAGCCATCCGCTCAGTCAGACCCAAGTCACTATGTCGGCGGCGGTGATCAACAACGTGCAGAGCTTTGCCGAACTGGGCAACCAGGATGGCTATAACCTGGGATGGGGCGATTACTGGCGCTCTACCCAGCAGGCTTTGAAGACGACCAATGGCTTCAAGGCGCTGGATACCATCCACTTCACCGGCCACCACAGCATGGGCCCCCTGGTGGGCAATGATTATTTCCTCAAGGATCTGATCTATCAAAACGTCACGCTGGCGCAGCCTTACTTCCTCGGTAGCAGCTTCACCTCATCCAAAGGCTTCTTCCCCACCGAACTGGGCTTCTCCGAACGCTTGATCCCGGTGTTGAACAAGTTGGGCATCAGTTGGTCGGTGCTGGGCAACGTGCATTACTCCCGGACCCTGAAGGATTACCCTTATCTGAATGATCCGGGGGTCGATACCGTCATTTCGCCACCGAACCGGGCTGATTTGCAGAACGAAAGTAACGTCGGCTCCTGGGTTTCCCTGCCAATGTTCAACGAGAAGCAAGTCACCCAGAACAAGTTCCCGTTTGCTTCTATTCCGCATTGGGTGCAATACGTGGACCCGGAAACTGGCGCTGTCTCCAAGGTGGCGGGTATTCCGGTCGAACAGGCGAGCTCCTGGGAAGAGGGCTATCAGGGCTCGGTCACAGCCGCGGCCATCAAGCCGTATGAGTCAGTGGCTGGCGCTCTGGGACGGACCCAGTATTTCGTTGTCGCTCACGATGGCGATAACTCCTCTGGCCGTGCCGGGGATGGTGGTACCTGGAAGAACTCCGGTTATGTCACCTACTCCGACAGCGGTGTGACAGGCGAGGGGGTTGAAGAGTACCTCAGGGCCAATCCGATCCCGGCCGATGACGTGGTTCACGTGCAGGACGGTTCCTGGATTGATACCCGTGACTCCTCCGCCGATCCGACCTGGTACCACTGGCATCTGCCGATGGGCGTCTGGAATGGTCAGCTTGCTGCCTTCAATACCGCTCACGGCACCAGCTATACCTCGCAGTACGCCGCCAATGGCGATCTGCGTCAGCACTTGCCCTCGCTGGAGTATGGCTACCACTATCTGGAGCGTAACTTTGCGCTGCTGCAAGCAGCAGAAAACTACGCCAAAACCGCCGAACAGATCTGGCTGGATTCCCATCCCAATTACTGGTCACCGACCAGTGCACTGGATAAGCAGGTGACCTACGCAGGTAATCAGTTGAATCCATGGATGCTCTCCTACCCGGTCAAGGGCGATGCTAGCAAAGACTACGCCGGTGGCGCTAACCCCGCCGAGTTGGGTTGGTATTTCCTGATCGCCAGTATCGATTCCGGCTTCGGTTATTACGATGAAAACATCGATGATGGTGTCAAACCCACTCTCTCCTTTAACCAATCCCTGCATTTCACCGAGCCCTATGTCGCGGCGCATCAGGCGCAGGACAGAACAGGTCCCTCCCTGTGGTGGCCTCAGCGTTACCCGTATAACCCGGGTAGTGCCAATGCCTCCAAGGCGGAAGGCTGGGCCAAGATGTATATGGACAACGAGTTTGCCATCTACACCTATGCCTATGACGTCAGTGACGTGGCCAACATCCAGTTGAAGGTGCGGGTTCACACCAACAAGTCGGCTGATCCTAAGGATAAGACGTTCAAGTTGTATGATCCGGTCGCTCACAGTGGCGAAGCGAATGTGGACCCGAGCCGCGTTGGCCCGTGGGTCAGCTATGACATGAAAGAGCGGGATCTGAGCGCCGATATCAATGGTGTCTCTTGGCAACCGAGCAGTACGGCCGCCTTCCAGGTGGTTCCGGCCCAGAAGATTGCCAATCTCTACTTCACCTACTTGAACCAGTATCGCGATCAACTGCTGGATTATTACATCGAAGCCACTGATGCCAAGGGCAATGTGACCAAGAGTACGATCCAGCAAGTTTACGTGGGTGCCGGTCGTTACAAGATGGAAGGGACCAAGAAGGTTGAAGACATCAACGGCGATATTGCCGGTGAGCATGCGTTCTTTACCGACAAGGCACCGAGCAAGAGTGTGACCGTGTATGTACAAGGCAGCCAGGCGGGCATCAGTGGCCTGAGTGTCGATACCAAGGATCAGGGGCAGCCTGAGTGGGACTCTCAAGCCGTTGCGCCTTTGTCGGGCAGTGATCGGTACTTCCGGGTCAAAGATAGTTACAGCGGTGATGTCTCCGGCATGTACTTGCGCTATCAGGAAGCCGGCTCAGCCAGCTTCAAGCCAAGTGAAGCCGGTCTGATGTTCCAGGAAGGGATCTACACTCTGGCGGCCGATGGTTCTGTTACCAGCGGCAAACCTGCAGATCTGAAACTCAATGCCACCATCTACTATCGCAATACCAGTTGGAACAAGGCGTGTCTGCACTACCGGATTGATGCCGGGACCTGGACCACAGCACCGGGTGTGGCCATGAGCAGCGTCGGTAATAGCTGGTTTGCGTACACAGTCGATGTTTCAAGCGGGGATGCGGTCGAGTTTGTGCCGAATAACTGCAGTGGTACTTGGGATAACAATGGTGGCGCGAACTATAAAGTTCCGGCGGGTATCTGGAGTGTGAACACAGGCGTGGTGATTGAGGGACAACCGAACGTGGATGTCAACCAACCGCCGGTGGCTGTGATTACCCCGGCTAGCCAGACCGTAGCGGCTGGTACCGTGGTGACGCTCAGTGGCGCCGGTTCTAGCGACAGTGATGGCTCCATCGCCGCCTACAGCTGGAGTACGGGTGCGACCACGCCGACCATCAGTCTGACGGTTAACACCACCCAGACAGTGACCCTGACCGTGACGGATAACAAGGGGGCAACCTCCTCTGCATCTGTGACGCTGACTGTTCCGGTCAACAAGGCTCCAGTTGCCAGCATTACTCCGGCTAGCCAGACGGTGGATGCAGGAACTGTAGTGACCCTGAGTGCAGCGGGTTCTACGGACAGCGATGGCACCATTGCCAGCTATCTGTGGAGCACGGGTGCAACCACCGCCAGCATTGCGGTCACGGTCAACCAGACCCAGACCATCAGTGTGACGGTTACCGACAACCAGGGAGCGACCAATACCGCGCAAGTGACCTTGACGCTCAAGGATACGACCCCGGCCCACAACTTTGCTCAACTCTACTTCCGTGGGACTCCGAATGCCTGGGCGGCGACGCCGATGACACTAGTGGCCGCCAATACCTGGCGTACCAGCGTGGTCTTCGACGGCCAGTCCAACCAGCGTTACAAGTTTGACGTGAAGGGTGACTGGTCGCAGAACTATGGTGATACCAACAAGGATGGCAAGCTGGATCTGACCGGCAGTGATATCTACACCACTTTGGTGGGTACCTGCATCGTCGAAGTCAATGACTTGACCCTGGCCTATCAGGTTGCCTGTCCGGTGACACCGAAACCACCGGTCGCCGCCGTGACGCCAACCAGTACCACGGTTACTACCGGCAGCAGTGTGACCTTCAGTGCTGCTGGTTCTACCGACAGCGATGGCACCATCCAGAGCTATCAGTGGAATACGGGTGAAACCACCAGCACCCTAACCCGCACATTCACTGCCGCCGGTACCTATACCGTCACCGTGACTGTGACCGATAACGACGGCCTGACCAGTACCGCCAGCTCAGTGGTGACGGTGCAGGATGTGGTGAACTTCAAGAAGAACTTCACCCAGCTCTATTTCCGTGGTACGCCGAACGGGTGGGGCACCAGTGCCATGACGCTGGTGGCCGATAACACCTGGCAGGCGAACATCACTTTCAGTGGTGCCGGCGATGCCAACGGGGCGCAACGCTTCAAGCTGGATGTCAACGGTGATTGGGCTACCAACTATGGTGACAACAACGCCGATGGTGTGGCCGAGAAATCCGGTAAGGATATCACCACAACCGTAGTGGGTGCTTACAAGGTGACCTTTAACGACAGTACTTTGAAATACAGCATAGCCGCCCAATAAGGGCGGTTATCAAGCTGACTTGGCCCCGCTTGCGGTGGCTGCTAGCCCAAGCCCCTGCCGTCACTGGCGGGGCTTTTTTGTGGCTTTGTCTCCATAATGCGTCGTTTCAGGCTTCAACCTGGATTGGAATTCTCATTCGTGGACGTTGGCCGAAGCGGGTGTTCTGTAACTCTGGATGATGCGCTCAAGGACATGCTCCTGCTCCATATGCAGCAGTGCATTATCCAGCTGCTGTGCCAGCAGTTCATCGGCAGCATGCAGCTTCAAGGCGAGTGGCGCTGTGCTCAGCTGAACGCCGCGGCGGAAGGTGGAGGCCAGTTGCGGATTATGCTGCATCAGATGATTGAACAAGACTTCATCCATCACTATGGCATCCAGCCGGTGGCGTTTGAGCATCTCCAACTGGGTTTCTTCATTCGCATATTCATGTTTGCGTAACTGACCGGATAGAAACAGCGGCTCCAGTTTGGGATAGAAATAGCCGCGGATAATGCCAATGTCTTGATCCTTGAGCTGGTTGACGGCCTGGATCGTCATATGATGATCATCGGCAAAATAGAGATATTCCCGAACCTGCATGTAGCTGCGGGTAAAGCGCAACGGCACTGTGGGGGGCTGCGGGTTCCATTGCGGTGAGTCGGCGATGTTGATATCCAGCTGTTTGGCATCGAACAACTGGTTCAAACGCTTGGCCGGGTAGAGTTCGAGTTGTAGTTGATGGTCGGTTCTTCGGGCCAACTCGCGGGCAATATCTACCGCAATCCCCTTGAGGTGATGCTGTTCATCATAAAACGCGAAGGGTCGCCAGGGGGCGGTACCGACATGTAGAGTATCGGCGTGGGCCAGCCCCGAGGTTATCCAGCATATCCATATCCATGACGACAGCAACTTCATGATCAATGACTCCGAACTGAATTCGCGTTTGGCATCAACAGGCCAACCCGGTTGATGAGGCAAGTATAAACCAGGGTTGGGCAACAGCCGTGGAACTTGAGTATTCTGGCAAAATCAGAATTTGCGATTAATCAGCTCGCTGAGCACCATATGGGTTTTGACCATGGTGATATTCGGCAGGTTTTCTATCTCGCGGCGCAAGGATTCCAGCCGCGTCATATCCGCCACTTCGACATAGACCAGCATATCGGTCTGGCCACTGATGCTGTGACACAGCTGGACTTCCGGCAGCAGCCGTAACTGTTCGGCATATTGCTCGCAACGCGCCACCTGGTAAAACAGCTCGAAATAGGCGCGGATCGGCGCTTGCTGCGCGCTGCCCAGCCGGGCGTGATAGCCGCTGATGGTGTGACTCTCTTCCAGCCGTTTCAGGCGCTCGGTCACGGCAGAGCGGGAGAGGCTGACCTCCCGCGCCAACTGGCTGATGCTCATGCGCCCGTCATCCTGCAGCAGGGCCATGATCTTCTGATCGTACTTATCCAACAACCTCACTCCCGGGTCTGAGCCTGCCGCGCTGCGCACGCAACATGACGACCAAAACCGTCATTTTGACCGTCATCGCCGCCAATTTGCGCCGTTACAGGGCAAGCCGGCGGCGTTAACATAGCAGAAAGTAAGGTGAACGGACTATGGATATGCCGAGATTAAACAAGGAGCTGGGGCTGTGGCAGGGAATTGGCTTGTTGGCCACCTCGCTGCTGGGAACGGGGATTTTTGTGGTACCGGCCACCTCGGCGGCCCTGGCGGGCCCGTCCTCGGTGTGGATCTGGCTGCTGCTGATCGCGCTGGTGCTGCCGATTGCCTTTACTTTCGCCCGTCTCGGACGCCGCTACCCCCATGCCGGAGGCGCCCCCCACCTGATTGGCCTGGCCTTTGGCCCGGGGGCTGAACGCTTCTCGGCGTTTTTGTTTTTGGCGGTGCTGCCGGTGGGCTTGCCGGCGGCGCTGAATATGGCGGCCGGTTTTTGGCATGCGCTGTTTGCAATGAACGACTGGAGCCTGTGGGCGGTGCAGTTGCTGACCCTGGGCGGCGTGCTGCTGCTCGGTCTGCGCGGCGCGGGTTCGTCCGGTAGTTTGCAGTTGCTGATTGCGGGAGCCATAGTCGTCATGACGGTGCTGATTTGGTGGCTGGGGGACTTGAGCTGGCACGATGGTCTGCAGCCGTTACCTCAGCTGGCGGGCCTGCCAGCACTGGGCAGCGCCATGGCGGTGATGTTCTGGTGCTTTGTCGGGCTGGAGGCGTTTGCCCATATGGGCGAGGAGTTTCGCAATCCGCGGCGGGATTACCCGCTGGCGTTGCTGTGCGGTGTGCTGCTGGCCGGGGCCATCTACTGGGCCAACTCGGTGGCGGTGGTGAAGTTCGGTCTCTATGGCGATGAGGCGACCAATGGCAGTGCCATTCCCGTGTTGCTGGCGCAACTGCTGGGCCCCTCGGCGAAATGGCTGGCGGCGATCCTCGGCTATCTCTCCTGTTTTGCCAGCATCAACATCTACCTGCAGGGCTTTGCCCGACTGATCTGGAGTCTGGCCGACGAGGGCAAGCTACCGCGCCCCCTGGCGCGCCTCTCCTCCCGCGGCACGCCGGTGCTCGCTTTGCTGTGTATCTTGCTGGTGTGCGTGCTGGCGACCGGAGTGACCCGGGTCTGGCACCTGCCGCTGGATCAGCTGATCCGCTACGCCAACGGCAACTTCATTCTGGTCTACCTGCTGTGTATGGCGGCCGGATGGCGACTGTTGCCAGCCACCGGACGTCTGCTGGCGGCGATCAGTTGCCTGTTGTGTGGCCTGGTGTTGCTGGCCCTGGCCGAACAGGCGCTCTACGCCCTGCTGCTCGCCGCTGGCTATGCCCTGTGGCACTACGCCCCCGCACTGCAACGCCGCTGGCGCCAGCCGCAAGCAACCGTGGAATCGGATCATTTGATTGAGCGCTAAACTTAGTGCCGAGCCAGCCGATATATGTGTTGGACAGGAGGTGTCGCTATGAGTGTTTCTGCACCAAGTAGTAGTGTGAGCCATGAACTGCTGGCTGCTGTAATGGCAAATCGTCAGCAGAAAGCTCAGGGGCAGGCCGCGTTGGAGTTGGTTCAGGGGGTTGCCCAAACAGCACCGTCTGCGACTCCGGCAAAATCTGCATCCGGGTCGATTGGCAACAATATTGACATCCATGCCTGAGCCCTGGCTCAGCCTGTTTGTCTATGTGTTAAGGGAGGCAATAGCCTCCCTTATTTTATGCTGCTGCGGCGAGTCGACGGCTCGAAAATCCAGTGACTACTCTTTGCCGTAGACGTTGTTTTCCTGCTCCCGCACCCGGATGAAGGTGGTGCGTTTGGTCAGCTCTTTGAGCGTAGCGGCACCGACATAGGTACAGGTTGAACGGACACCGCCCAAGATATCCCGCACTGTGGCATCGACTGGGCCACGGAACGGCAGCTCCACGGTTTTACCTTCCGAGGCCCGGTATTCGGCCACGCCACCGGCGTGTTTGCCCATGGCGGATGCCGAGCTCATGCCATAGAACTGCATGAAGCGACGACCCTCGTGCTCGATGAGGGTGCCACCACTCTCATCATGAGCGGCCAGCATGCCACCGAGCATGACAAAATCGGCACCGCCGCCGAAGGCTTTGGCCACGTCGCCAGGGCAGGCGCAGCCGCCATCGCCGACGATCTGACCACCCAGACCGTGGGCTGCATCAGCACATTCGATGATGGCCGACAGCTGCGGGTAGCCCACCCCGGTCTTGACTCGGGTGGTACACACAGAGCCAGGGCCAATCCCCACCTTGATCATGTCGGCGCCGGAGAGGATCAGTTCTTCCACCATCTCGCCGGTGACGACATTGCCCGCGCAGATGACATGGTTCGGAAAGGTATCGCGCATCTTTTTCACGAAATCGACGAAGTGTTCGGCGTAGCCATTGGCCACGTCGACGCAGATGAAACGCAACTGCGGTGACAGGGCGAGAATGGTTTTGACCTTCTCGTAATCGCTGGCGGAAGTGCCGGTGGAAACCAGGACATGCCGCAATACGGTTTCATCCTGTTGCGCCACAAAGTTCTGCCATTCTTCGATGCTGTAGTGTTTGTGGATCGCCGTCATCATCTCGAAACTGGCTAACACGCGGGCCATGGCAAAGGTGCCGACGGTATCCATGTTGGCGGCTATGATGGGGACGCCGCTCCATTGACACTGGGCATGCCGGAACGTAAACTCCCGCTCCAATTTTACTTGGGAGCGGCTATTCAGGGTTGAGCGCTTGGGGCGAACCAGCACATCCTTAAAGCCAAGTTTCAAGTCTTCTTCGATACGCATATTGTCGATCCTTTTCTAAGCCGCAGCTGTAGCGGGCACAAAAAAACCGGAGGTTGTTGAGGCCCCCGGTTTTCAACATTCTAACCAGAATATCTTTTCGTGCAAGACTGATAATGACGCCATTTTCTCCGTATGCTGGGCAGTTTAGCCGAGGAAAATAGCAGCGTTTTTCGCGGGTTGAACGGCCATTTGAGCCGTTACGGCAGCACGAAGTGATTGACCAGTGTCAGCTCACCCGCCTGACGCAGCGGAATGCGAAAACTCTGTTGCTGTTCGTTGGCTTCCCCTTCATCGGTCACCACGCTGACCTGGGCCGTGGTCAGACTGGATTCATCCTCGCCACTTCCATAATAGTTGACATAAACCAGATAGGTGCCCGGTTGCGGAGCCGCCGAGGCGAAGATCTCCGGCCCGTAGCCCGTGGTCACGTCCACATCCAGCGCGCCACCGTTATCCAAAACCCGATTGCCATAGAACACATGTTCGCCATCCGGGGTTACCACATGCAGATCCAGATCCGTATTGTCGGTATCCCAGGAGAGCAGGATGCGGAGCTTGGGGCGCACCTGACCACTTTGGGTATCATAAAATTGTACCCGCTTGCGGGTCTTGCCATCCGGGCTGCGCAGTTCCACGCTGTTGCTCCCTGCCGCGAATGAATAGGGGCGAGAAAAACTGCCATCCTCCTCAATCCGCTGTGGCATGGCGATACCATTGACCACTAGGGTGTAGGGCTTTCGGCTCTGCTTGGGGCTGTTTTTGATCTGACCGCGGATCAGACTCTCTTTGCCCTGATCCTGCGGGACTGATACCGAATTGGCTGGATAATGCACCTCTTGCAGGTAGTGATCCGGGTCGGCGACCCCGGCACGCCAGCCCCCCATCGGGTTGGCTAATTCAATGGATTCGGCGGCATTGAGCGTCAGCGGCATGGCGGTCAGCAGGATCAGCAACGCCCGTGTGGATGGAATCATGGTTCACCTCTTACCAGGCGTCGCGCCAGGTTTTCAATATAGGTCTCGTCTTCGCCCATCGGGTGATGGGCAAAAGCCAGATGCAAGTATTCGTGGGTCAGTGCGATGCGGCCATCCTGTGACGGGTTGGGGCGCACATAGATCCGTTGTGCCTTCTTGTCGGCATAGGGACGGCCTTGAGTCAGTAGACAAACCCCGAGCGGTTGAACGGGCGCTTCGAAACCCGGCTCGGCCCGCAACTGTGATTGCCAGTGCGTGGCCTGGTATTGTAGCCAGGTTTGCGCCTCGTGCAGCGGCTGACAGTCGGCCTCCAGTGGGTGGTCGAGCAGTTGCAGGCTGGCATTCGGATAGGCACGGGCCAGGATCTGGGTGAAGTCAAAGCCGGATTTATCTTCTTGCACTGCGTGTTGCCAACTCAGGCGGTTCACCTCGGGTCGACTGCTGTGATAACGCACCTCGACACCCTGGAGCACCAGGCCATGGGTACTACGGGCCGCTGCTATGGCGGCGGCCGACGGGGTATGGGGCGACACCCGTTGAAAGTGCGAGCTGTCATCCAGTTGCAGGCAATCGCCCTGATGGCTTGCCTGTTGCCGGAGGTAACTGCGAGCCGCCACGGCCAGAGCCCGGCTGGCTTGGCTATGATGGGCGTCACCTTCCCGGTCGATGACCCGGGCGACATACTCGATTTCGCTGAACCGCCCCTGGATGATGGCTTGCTGGCCGATGGTGTGTTCCAGCCAGAAATGGCCGGGCTCGGCCTGCCAGCTTAACTGCTGGCCATTGGCAAATTGCAGCTGATAGTTGCCTTGCAGCGCTCCAGGTTTAGCCTCTTTTCCTTGGGCTCCAAGTAGATGAGCCAGAGGATAACGGGCAAAAAAACGCACCTGTACACAGGCTTGATGGCTGGCCTCCGGTTGCTGTAACAAGATGCTGGCCATCTGCGGTGCCAAACGTTGAAATACCTGGGGGCTGCCGCCCTGACCGCCAAACCAGAGGGGGGTTCCTGTATCGCTCCAACCGGCCCCGCCGCCTATGGTTCCCCATTCGGCTGTGGGGAGTGTGTAGCTCTTGGCCCGCAGTAACAAACCCAGCGCACCCACACCGGCTTTGCCTCGCCCTTGCAGCATGATGCCACTCAAGGTGGCACTGGCCTTGGTCTGAGCCGCTGCTGGAACAATCGCCAGCGCCTGTAATAGGGCCGAGACCTGAACATAACGTTCTTCCCGCAGTTGATGTATATCGGTCAACCAGGCTGGTCCTTGCCGACTCTGCCAATAGTGACGCCAGTCATTGGCATTAAGCCCCAGCCGTTGGGGGGAAAAGTAGAGCCCGCAGGAGCGGATCAAAGCCTGATCCCGGGTAATCGTCTCTCCGGGGTCACAGCAGTAACTCTCCTCCTTGGGGCGAGAGCCATCACACTGCAACGGCGACTCCTGCCAACCGTTATCTTGCAGGTAGCTGTAGACGAATAACTTCCAGATGCTGCCAAGCGGTGTCTGTAGTTCGGAGGGAAGCGGTTGCGGTGAGGCATCACTTCCCAGTCGCCACAATCTTGGCTCATCCCCGCCCAATGCCAGACGATCCGGCCAGTTGCCCTGTGCCCAAAGGGGCAGACTCAGCAACAGGCTCGCGACGAGAACCGCCCGGTGTCTGGCTGACATGGGTTATTCCACACGCCATTGGCTTGGGTTGCCATCATCGGTCAAGGCCTTCTCCGCCGGTTGGTACATGCGGAAATAACGGCCGGCAGGAAGCTGGAAGGTCCCACGTTCGGCAAAGCGCAGCAGTTGTCGAACCGTCAATGGTGCGTTCAATTCCGGGATTGGAACCCGATAGGAGAGCGAGCCCTCCTCAAATTGAGCGCGACCGAAACTGACGGGGGCTTCATTGCCATCCAATCCGGCCACCGCTATGCCCCAGGTGGAGGGTTCCACACTGGCTCCAGGAGGCAAGGGGACCTCCAGTAGACCGAAGTGGTAGTTACTGTTCTGAGGCGGTGTCAGTACCAGCTCATCCACATACAGGGCATTGCTCTGCAACGTTTCATCTCGAGAAACCGCCACGGCGTGGAAGCCGCTGCCATCGTCCAGAGGCTCCAATCGATAGAGGGTCCGTTGCAGGGTGACGGGGAGTTTGGCGCCTTGCTGCTCACTACTTTGATAACGGATGAGTAGTTGGCTGCTCTCCGGCAGGCTGCCCTTGAAGTGAACCGTATGGGGCAAGTCGCCGCCTTGCCAGTGCCACTCAGTAGCGCCGCTGGGCAGACGGGTTTTCAGCCAGGGACCCTCGGGTTTGACGCTGCTAGCCGGTGTCGTCGTAGCCGTCAGTTGGGACTGCAGCAGACTCAGCAACAGGGCGCGTTCCAGGGTCGGGCTTTGTGGTGTGATGCGAGTCAGCAGCGATTCAAGCTCATTGGCGGGGAGTTGCGTCGCCCCCTTGAGCAGCGGGAAAGCCTGTAGCAATGGATGCTGGCTCGCCTGGACCCAAGGTTGCCAGCGGACCAGCTCGGCCGCCAGCGGGGCGGGGAACGTGGATTTGCGCAGCCGGTGTACCTGTTGGTTGAGCAGTAACGACAGGGCCAGCGCCGGATCACTCTGTGGCTGACTCATGATCCAGCCATCGAGGTTGCTGTTGGTGCCGGATTGGTCTTGAGCTGCCACTAGGTTCGCGTCGTCCACGACGGGCTTGGCAGGGACCGAGTTTACTGCTTCTTCACTAAGCGTCGCGGCACTGCTGCTTGTCGTTGGCTGTGCGGCACTGACGATGGGAGTCGCCTGTGCGCTATCAGTGGCAGGGGCGGCCTGTGGCGTGTCAGTTGTCGGCTTCGGTGCTGCCGATGCGGCAGGTGCTGGAGATGCTGCCGGTTCCATGGCCGGGAGTGGGTGATCCGCCAGCTGCGCGAGCAGCGCCTCATCGACGCCCTGTTGCAGTGTATCCACAGGAAGTCCCATTTGCGTCATCCACCAGAGGGCGAGTTGACGGTACAGAACCGGCTCCTGGGCCGATTTTTGCTGATAAATGGCCAACAGAGCATCGCCTTGGCCTGCCGGCAGCGATAGACCCAGAGCCCGGGTCGCAAACCAGTCGGCGAAATAGGCGTAACTACTCAGCAGCAAGGTTCCCTGGGTCTGATCGCCCCACCACCCGAAGCTGCCATCGATATTGGCCATCTGGATCAGCCGCACTCTATGGGTGAGCAGTTCGCTGCGGAGCTGATCCAAGGCATGGGGCTCATCGGCGAGCCGATAGGCGATAGCGAGCGGAATCAAACGGCTGGCCGTCTGTTCCAGGCAACCGTAGGGGTAGGCGATGAGATCATCCAGTACTCGCCGCAGGGCACCATCGCCGGCCGACTGCAGGCTCAGCCGCAGATCCGTGGCATCGGCTGGTAAGGTGAGGGGGATGTTCGAGGCCAGCGGGGTTTGTTGCTGCTGTTCCGAGGCCCAAGACAGCGGCTGGAGCTTGAGCCGCGTCTGCAGCGTGTCCACTGGCTGCTGCGCTATGGAGAGCTGACTGGTCAGGTCACTGTTGTGCAGATCCTTGAGCGGCAACAGCAGATAGTTGGCGCCGGGGGCCAGCGTCATGGCGTGGGTCTGAGGCTCGGCCAGACCGCTGAGGGTGACCTCGGCCTTGGCTTCTTGAGCGCTGTTGTTGAAAGCGACCAGCTCGACACTGGGCTCATCGCCCCTGCGGAACTGCTGCGGCCCCGTCCATTTCAGATAGAAGGGCTGTTCGGAGCGAACATACTGCAGCTTCTGGCCGACCTCGCCGTGAGCGGTGACGGCTCGCACCGTGATGCGCCAGCGCGTCAGGGAGTCCGGCATGATGAAGCTCAAATGGGCTTTGCCATGGGCATCGGTCTGCAGATTCGGAGCCCACAAGGCCGTATCTTTCTCTTCGCGTCGCGGGCGCTCCAGAACCTTGACGCCTCGCTCGTTGAAACGGCGCTCGCCACTGGCCTTGCCCTCATAGGGCAGAGACATGTCGTAGGTAATGAAATTCAGGCTGGAGGTGGTGCGCACATTGTTACGCCGCGGATGATAGAAAAAGTCATGAATATCCGGAGCCAACTCGGGTTGCAGCAGGTAGACCATTTCATCCACGACGCTCACCACCAGTTGCGCCGGAGCGGGTTGACCTGCCAGCTGACTGCTCAGTTCCAGTTCGACTTTTTCACCGGGTTTATAGCTGGGTTTGTCACTACTGATCTGCACCTCGACCTTAGGTTGCGCCACCAGCAGGCCGGCGTTGCGGAACCGGTACTCGCCCTGCTTGGCATATAGCACCGAGAAGGTGACATTAGGGGCAAGCTCCGGAGTCACCGGGATGCTGACTCGCCACTGACTGGGGGTGAGCTGCTTGGCGGTGAACCAGTTATCACCACGAGTCAGCAGAGCGTGATGCTCGATCTTGTCCCGTTCCAGCGTCAACAAGGCTTCGGTGACGGGCTCGGGAAAGGTAATCAACGCTTGTGCGGTATCACCGGCCTGATAACGAGGTTGATCGAATCGCACCTCGATCACTCCGGGGGCCGTCTTCATGCCATCCCCGGAAACCCAGTGATTAGTGGCTGCCAGCAGGTTGCCAGCACCATCTCGCAACGACAGAGTATAGGAGCCGGACTCGGTCAACGGCAGATCCAGGCTACTGCTGCCTGCCACGAGAACGCCCTGTTGTCGGGATCTGTCTTCCAGGCGCACCAGCTCATAGCTGACGGGGAGTGAATCCGGGGCGGCAGTGGTGACTTGGGTCGTCGGTTCGGCCTGCCAATCGAAGCTGACCGTTTCGCCCGGCTGACTGAATTGGCTGTTGGTCGCCAGTCGGTAGGGGGTTGCACCGCGCTCAATCAGGATCTCGCGGGTGCTCTTCACCCGCCAGGCGGCTGCGTCGTTGGCAAGCAGGGTCATGATATAGCGGCTGGGCTCTTTGGCGGCAGGGAGATCCAGCGTTGCGTTACCCTGGGCATCGCTCTTGAGCTCTTGTTGCTGCAACTTGACGGGGAACAGTCCGGCATATTGCAGTTCACCCTCCACCATATTCAATTGCTGGGCCCGCAGACTCAGACTGATGGCCGCATTGGCCACCGGATCGCCATTCGGGTAGCGTAGCTGGATTTGTCCTTTGATCGCCTCACCGGTCTTGTGGGTTGGCGTATCCAGATGCAACTGGATATCGAAATGGGGTTTGACATATTCGGCCACCCGGAAGGCGGCACCATATTGGTCATTGCCCAGTGTCATGCGGATTTCATAGCCACCGGGCTGGGCGTTGTCGGGCAGCTTAAAGGCCAGATCAGCGCCTTGTTTGGCCTGCCACTTCGTCTGCTGTTGCAGCATGTTGATGCCGGATGGATCGAGGATCTCGACCCCCAGTTGGCCATCGGCAACCGACTCGGAATCGCGGGCATTGGTGAAGTGGCGGGCGATGAACTTCATATTCACCTGATCGCCGGGACGGTAGAGGGGGCGATCGGTGACGGCGTAGAGTTTGGTGTTATAGATCTCGCTGTCGTAGTAGAAGTTCTCGGCGATGGTCAGCCCACCCTCATGGTCGAGGGCCAGCAGATAGCTGTGCTCGGGACTGACATGGTCAAATAACCCCACCCCTTTGGCGTCACTGGTCTGGCTCTGCAGAATGCCGGTGCCATCACTCCAGGTGAGTTGATTATCGGGCATGGGGGCACCGTCGTGACGGTTGACACTCCAGGCTAATAACTGATGACCCGCATTTTTAGTGATCAGAATACTGTTTGAAACGAATAGCAAAGTGGTGGCTCGGTGGGAACCTATGATGGCCTCAACCAGATACAGCCCAGGTTTCTGGGGACCCAGAGGGATCATCACATTGCCCGGTTTGGGGGCGATAAACTCGCTGCTGCTGCCCTCGAGCTTGACGCCTTTGGGTGGCTCTATGCCCTTGGCCTGCCACAGGGGATAGCGGAACTGGGCGACCAGCGGCAGCTCCGGAATTGGTGCAAAACGATTGGGGTTTTCATAGCGCGTGGGGGCCGTGATATGGGCGCTGGTGCTAAATTCGGGCGCCAACTCGGTCGCACTCTTGCGGCTATCGGCTGACAGCAATCGTTGCCAGGAGCGGCGGCTGCTCTTGTACCAGGAGTCCCAGAGGTAACTCAGGGTGTTGGCCGAACCTTCTCCCCGGTAGTGGGCAGGGACCGTGATCCGATGCAGATTGGACTGTTTTTTCAGGAAGGCGAGAGGTTCCTGTATCCGGTATAGACGCACATCCGCACCACCATACTGCTCCAGATAATATTGCTCGCGCGCGTTAGCTTCGAGTCTGACCAGTGCCGGTTCATCGCTGCCATAGCTGGTATCACTCAGCAGATAGAAGGTCGAGCCTTGGAGTGGACTGTAGTTGCTGGTCGGCACCGGCTGCAGGGTGCTTTTGCTCTGAGCCAGTTGCTCACGCTGCTCATCTGGAGTCGGATTAGTCTCATCCGCCAGAACCAGTGCGGTCGAAAGCAGACCGACTAGGGTGATAAAAAGCCCAGACGATAGAAGCCGATAAAATTTGGGTTGTTGCCAATGGGTCGCCACCGGGAGTCCTTCCATTGAATGAGCTGTTGAACGGTTACCGCACGCAAACCGTTATCGTGCGGCGTGACTGTACCTGTGTGATAGGCGATGTACTGCCCCATCCAGACCATCAGGTGTTGTTCATCCCCTTGATCGAAAAACAGTAAATCACCGGGTTGTGCCTGATTGATCTCTTTTCCTACAAACTGACTATTGCCCTGGATCAGGGCCAGAGCCGTAACAAATGCCTTGTTCTGTCCATCAATATCGCGCCAGTTGAAACGGAGTGCCTGCTGTTCCGGGCTCAAGTTCAACGGTGGCGGCAGTGTGTCGACGCTCATGCCGTTGGCGCGTTGCCATTTTTCATCATGGTCCGTCAATGCTTCGGCCACGGCGTAGCGGATGAGGCCGGCACAATCCCGATGCACCCAACGCGGGGAGGGACGTCGAACCTGTTCATCGATAATCCGAGTAAACCAGGCGCGAAAGCGTTGCGATTGCGCGGCATTCAGCTGGCTCGGTGCCGGGTCCGTCGACAGTCCCTCCAACGCCAGTAGCGGCTGGCTCAGGAGCAGTGCGAGCAGCAGCCAGCTCCATTTCATGGCGTGGCAAACTGCCAATCCAGGGGTTGCCATTGCCTGCCCGATGCTAATCCCACCAATGGCTCGCTGCGCCTGAGCGTTATGGGTGGATAGGCGGCTAGCGTCTTGAGTCGAGGGGCCAGGTACTGTTTTGCTGCGTTGCGGAACAGGGGTTCCAGTTGTCCGGGCAGGCTGGCATACATCTCCCGTTCCAACAGGGCGGCCAGAGATGACGGCGTCAGGTAGGCCACAACTTCATCGGCATTGTTCATCCCATCGGCGAGGGCTGGATAGCGTTTTTGCTGCACTTGGATGGCCTGTTCAACTAGGTTGCCATCGGGTGAAAAAAACAGATAGGGGCCGGAGATCGCCAATTTGACCGGGAAATAGCGTGCCGCTGACAGCTCATCTTTGAAGGACTCTTTGGCCGCCAGCTTGCTGCCATAGCGGGCACTGACCACTCGGCTCCAGTAGTGAGCGTTTTCGCTATCCTCTTCTTCAACCTGGAATCGTTCGCCACGTACGTATTCTCTAGCCCCTATGATGTTCGTGAACAGTTGGCCCAGAGGCTCAGCGAATTTTTTCGCCGTGATGTCATCGCTGAATCTGGCGATAAATAGCGGGGTACTGAGCCGCGATTTACCATACCAGCAGACCGCCAATGGCGATTGCAGGTTATCAAACGCTGCACCGAGGGCCGGATCTTCTGGATTCAACCGTTGTGCTAATTTCCGGCCTGACTTCCAGTCGAGCGGCAGGCTGCTACAGGAGGCTGGTGCTGTAGGGGCCGCTTGCCATAAGGTTTGGTTTTTCCAGCCATGGGGTTGTCGGCTTTCATCGACAAGCAATTGGCTATTCCAGCTTTGACCGTCGAAATCGAAGCGGATTGCTTGCAGGGAAGGGAAGAATCGTTGATAGCCAAAGGAGAGAAAATGGGTGCTAATCACCAGACTATGGCCCTTTATCTGATCGGGCAGCAGAAGTTGGTGGCGAGTCGCGAGTTGCTGATCCTGTTTCGAGCCTAGTGCCGCACTCAGATGTGCTAATTGGGAGTTCAGCAGATGGAGTTCTTGATATTCAGGCTGGGATGCTGTTTCAGTAGCTTCAGTAGCTTCAGTAGCTTCAGTAGCTTCAGTAGCTTCAGTAGCTTCAGTAGCTTCAGTAGCTTCAGTAGCTTCAGCATCGGCACTGGGAGCTGGAGCTGATTTTTTCTCGTCATAGCCCAACAACATGCCGGCATCCGAGAGAATGATCAAACGGGAACCATGGGATGCAAGCACCAGATGGCGTTGATAACCATAGGCTAACTGCAACAAGGGTTCGGTTTCACCATCGACCTGAACCTCACCAATCTTACTGAGCTGGCTATCGTTCAGGGCGATCTTGGCCAGGGTTTTAAGCGTGCGGGTTACCAGATTTTGCTCCAGTGATAACATCCAGTAATCGAGTTTGCCATCCGTACCACGCCAGAGTGCCAGCTCGGCTGGTGAGTCCAGAACTTGCTGGACCAGTGCATCGGTGAGGTTCAAATCGTGCTCGTAGGCGAGTCGTCGAAGAGTGCCCATGATGGAGAGTCGGCTCTCATGTGCTTCATAGTAAAAAGCGAACTCTTCAGTCAGGGTGGCCTTGAGCAATGGGATCTTGAGGATATCCCGGGGCAAGCGGGACAGTTGCTCGCTCAGGATCAGGGCGTCTGGATGATTGAAATCAATGGGAACCAGAGTATTGGACAAGACTAACGCTGAACTGTCAGATGAAGGGGTCGATCGGTAGCGCAGATCAACGATACCCGCAACACCTAACAGCGAGATGCCGAGTAGAGAAGCGCATAACCATTTAGCAGATTTTGATGACGTCATGACAAGCAATTCCACAGCACAGTGGTCGGGATCATAATCAAGTCAGACGAGTCAGTATTCTGTGTCTGCATTGAGGTCGATAAGATGGCTCATATGGTGCCCTATAGCCGAGCTACAGGCAAGATGTAGACAAGAAAGGTATCGAGTTGCTCGTGGGGGGGGGTGGTCATTGCGCAGTAGGTGTTAGCCCCCTTAAAGGCTCTTTTATCTCCCGGCTGGAAATAAAAGAGCCTGTTGTTCATGGGGCTAGGGATTAGACACGCTAGAAAATATCTTCCGTACTGGTACCGGGGGCTGCGGGTTCACCCTCACCAAACAAGGTTGCATTGCCGGGGTTCGCTAGCGTTGGTTCGGTACCCCGTTGAAAGAACTCATTACGGCTGGAACCATCCTCCCGGCTGCTGAGCAGGCCAGAAATATTATCGATCCGGACACTGGTGACATCGCTGGGCTGAGGTATGGGGGACTCGGGCATGCCTGCGAGGGCTACCTTCATGAAATCAATCCAGATGGGCTGTGCCGCACTAGCGCCAAACTCATTCCCTGCAATCGAGCGCCCCAACTTACGTCTATGGTCATCAAAACCAACCCACACCGAGGCAACAATTTGGCTGTTAAAACCTGAGAACCAGGCATCCTTAGCTTCATTGGTGGTACCGGTTTTACCGGAAAGATCATTTCGCCCCAACGCCTTGGCTGCTCGCCAACCCGTACCCAGCCAGCCCGCATTCATCCCGCGATCCTTGCCGCCAAAAATTGCGCTGTGCATAGCTTCGGAAACTAGGAATGAGTTGGCATGACTGATGATCTGGGGGGCTGTCTGGGCACCTGGAATAGCATTCTCGACCGGAGTTTCACCGCTGCTCTGTGCTCCACTGGTCGGTAATCTGAGACCGACAGTTGTTGTTTGATCGTCACAGCTACTGCATGCACTGGCAGGCGTGGCTTCAAATAACTTATTCCCCTGAGCATCTTCAATGCGGGAGATAAAGAAGGGCGTGACCTTGAAACCACCATTGGCAATAGCGGCATAACCGGTCGCTATCTCGAGGGGTGAGACTTCGATAGCACCCAGGGCCAAGGCTTCATTGCGTTGTTCTGGCTTGACATCAAAACCGAACAGTCGCAAATGTTCCATGAGTTTTCCAATACCTATGCTGCGTAGCAGGCGCACCGAGACCACATTTTTAGAGCGGGCCAGGGCCTCACGCAAGGTAATAGGACCATCGTAGACAGGGGGGGAGTTCTTAGGGCTCCATACCGAACCGCTGCCAGTATCCCACTGGTTAATCGGGGCATCATTCACCAGCGAGGCGAGAGTGAATCCACTGTTGAATGCAGCAGAGTAGATAAAGGGCTTGATATTGGAACCGGCCTGGCGTCTTGCCTGATCTACCCGGTTAAACTTGCTCAATTCAAAACTGAACCCACCGACCAGGGCTTCGATAGCACCATTTTGTGGATTGAGCGCGACAAAGGCAGCATTGACATCCGGGATCTGTGCGAGACGAAGCTGGGTGTCATCGACCGGCCAGACCCAAATCTGATCGCCGACATGCACTATATCTGCTGCACGACGAGGTGCAGCTCCCTGACGATCATCAGTAATGAAGCTACGAGCCCATTTCATACCATCCCAATTGATGGTGCCTTCGAGCCCGCCTTTGATCACCACATCAACCTGTTTATCACGAATTCGGGTCACTACCGCGGGTTCAAAAGGATCACTGCTTGGAACATCGGTTAGATATTCATATATTTTGTCACTGTTCCAGGCCGGTTCCTGAGCCTGCCACAATCGCTTCTCTGCACCGCGATAGCCATGGCGAATGTCATAATTGAGTAGCTCCTGAAACACGGCGTCATCGGCTGCTTTCTGGCGCTTGGCGGATACTGTGGTATAGACGTTGAACCCCTTGGTGTAAGCATCATCCCCGTATTTATCCACCATATATTTGCGCGCCATTTCTCCGATATACGCTGCATTGAGCATGATATCAGCCCCATGGTAGCGGGTGGCAATCGGTTCACTTTTGGCGGTGTCGTACTGTTCACGAGTGATTTTACCCAACTCCAGCATGCGCATCAGAACTACGTTACGGCGTGCTTGGGCTCGTTGAGGAGAGCGGATCGGATTCAGTAAGGAGGGTGCTTTGGGTAAGCCGGCAATAACCGCCATTTCACCCAATGTTAATTGATCCACTCGCTTACCATAATAAACTTGCGCCGCAGCACCAACGCCGAATGCCCGGTACCCCAGCATTATTTTATTGAGATACAACTCAAGTATTTCATCTTTACTCAGCTCTTTCTCAATATGCCAAGCTAGGAAAACCTCTTTCACCTTCCGCAGGATGGTTTTTTCCCGGCTTAAAAAGAAGTTACGAGCAACCTGCTGGGTAATGGTGCTGGCTCCCTGGCGCATTTGCCCTGTGGTCAACCAAACGAAGCCGGCTCGCATGATGCCAATGGGGTCTATGCCAGGGTGTTCATAGAATCGCGAATCCTCAATTGCTAGGAAGGCATCCACCAGAGGTTGAGGGATTTCGCTGATTTTGAGCGGAATTCTGCGCATTTCGCCATATTCTGCGATCAGTGCATCATCAGAACTGTAAATCCGCATTGGCGTTTCAAGTGAGGCTTCGCGTAGACTTGTTACATCAGGCAGGCTGCTCTCCAGCGTAAAGTAAAACGCTGAAATAGTTGCTATACCAATGACTGCGAAAAACAGGCCTAGCCAAAACAGGCGTTTAAGCCATTTGAGCATGTTGAATCATCCAATTTGAGAGAAGCGCGTGAACTGCGTTGCAGTATATTTGTTAACTAGTTCAAATTCGAGCGTTTTGGTTGCTACACTCCTGTAGTGCTGAGCCTTGGCTCTGTATAGGATTAGCGCACAAAATATTATTCTATTGCCCCTAACCGCACGGATGCATTTATGTTTGGTTTAACAAATCAAGGTAGTCTGTTTCCCATGATTGGGATTGACTTTGGTAGCCAGACCATCAAAGCCGTGGTGATCTCTGGTAAACCGGGTCGGTTCCAGATCGATGCTTGCGTAGAAGTCCTGACTCCCAAGGGCAGCCTGGTTGACTATCAAATGCAAGATGTTGAGAAAATCTCTCAATCGGTAAAGCAACTCGTCAAGCTGCTGCCCAGTCGTCTGCGTTTTGCTGCGACGGCAGTCTCGGGTTCAAATGTTATTACCAAGGTGACTCAGGTTGATAACAAGATGACTGAGTCGGAACTCGAGAACCATATCGAGATGGAGGCCGAGCAGCTGATCCCGTTTCCTCTCGATGAAATTAGTCTGGATTTTGAAGTTCTGGGTCCAAACTTGAGCGACCCAACTCGAAATGATGTGCTTGTTAGTGCCGCCCGGACGGACAGTATTACCAGCCGCGTGACGACGCTTCAGGACTCAGGTCTGCAGGTGAAGGTGGTTGATGTCGGACTCCATGCTTTAGGGCGTTCAGTCGTGGCGCTGTTACCTGAACTGGCAACTGAAAAATCACAAGCTGTTTGTGCTCTCGTTGATATCGGGGCCGTGTCATTGACATTTGGTGTCATGGTAAACAGTGAGATTATTTATTCACGTCTTCAAAGTTTTGGCGGGGATAACTTCACACAGTCAATCGCTTCGTTTTATAACCTTCCACAAGATGAAGCTGAACGAACAAAAGTACAAAGTCGTCTGCCAGCTGATGCCGACATGGATGTTCTCGCCCCCTATATCACCCTTCTAGTGCAGCAAGTTCGGCGAAACATACAACTGTTTTGTAGCTCATCTGGGCATCGAGAGGTTGATATGTTGATCCTCTCGGGTGGCGGGAGTCTGATTCCTGGCTTGGTGGAACAGTTGGCGATGGAATTACAGATTGAGGTTAAACACCCAGATCCATTTAGTGTCAGCCCCAAGCATCGGAGTGAGTTTGTCAAACATGGTGCTAAGTATATGACGGCACTTGGATTGGCATTGCGGAGCTTTGCACCATGTCAAATATAAATTTATTGCCTTGGCGAGAGGCTTCGAAACAACGTCAAAAACGTTTATTTCTTGCTATTTTGGGTGTTGCGGCTGTTTTTTCCACGGGTCTGGTTTTGTTGGTTAATTTTGTTTTTCAGCAGGCATTAGAAAATCAAGAGCAACGGAATCAATACTTGCAGAGTGAAATTGCTCTTCTCGATGCCCGAATCGGTGAAATCAATAAATTGAAAAAGCGGCGGAGCGATTTGATCGAGCGCATGCGGTTAATTGATCAGTTACAGCAAAGCCGTAACCAAGCTGTGCATCTTTACAATGATCTACCATCGTTAGTAACCAATGGTGTCTATCTGGATTCATTGGCGTTGGGTAATGGTCGGGTCGATGTTGTTGGTAAAACAGAAGCACATAGCCGTGTCGCTAATATGATGCGGATGATTGATAAGAGTGGCTGGTTGGGACAGACCAGTATTAGTTCAATCTTCGTATCGAATGACAAGACTCTTGCATTAAGCGAGTTCTCGATGATGTTCAAAATCCTGAATCAAGATTTGTTAATAAAATCAAAGGCGCAGGAGAGTAAGCAATGAACCTGCAAGACTTGAATGAATTAGATTTTCAGGATGTCGGTGTATGGCCGAAACCCGTCAAGATCGGCGTTGTTGCCCTGTTGTTTATTTTGATCTGTGTCGGTGGATATATTTATTTTATCGCCGATTCCATTGCTGCACTTGACAGTAGTCGGGGTAAAGAAACGGAGCTTAAGTCCCAGTTTGAGATCAAAGCTGGCTTTGCCAGTAATCTGGAAGCCTATAAACAGCAGATGATAGAACTCGAGGCCTTGTTGCAGGCGCAGTTGCGTCAGTTACCCAACAAAAATGAGGTTGCAGGTCTGCTGGATGATATCAGTTTCATCGCCATGGATAATGGTTTGAAACTTCTGCGAATCAACTGGGAGCCTGAAATTCAACACGAATTCTCAACCGAACTACCGATGAGAATTGAGCTCTCCGGTAGTTATAACGAACTGGGCAAGTTTACTTCTGACGTGGCAGCATTACCTCGCATTGTGATTCTCGATAGTTTTACTACGGTGAGAGAAAAAGATGGTCATGGTTTGTTGATGAGTATGTTGGCTAAAACATATCGTTACAACGAAAAGTCAACACAGGCCAATGCGGCGAAAAATGGAGGGAGTAAATGATGAATCGCTTACTTCTTTCTATTTTTATGGTGCTTTTTTTAGGTGCTTGCACCGGTAGTGATGAACTCCATGATTATGTGACTCAGGTAAAAAGTAGACCGGCATTACCGATTGAGCCTCTCCCCGTTATTAAAAACTTTGAAGCGATGAAGTTCATTGCGGCGGATAGAACACCATTTACTGAGCCTCAGCCTGAATTGGCGATGCCCACTCAAGTGGCCAAAAAGGACTGTTTACAACCGGATGTCGGTCGGGTGAAGGAACCCTTGGAGCAATACTCTCTGGATAATCTCTCTATGCGGGGAACTATGGGAATCAATGGTCATCTGTGGGCATTGATAAGTTCACAAGAAGGTGAGGTTTATCGTGTTGCCCAAGGACAGTACATGGGGTTAAACCATGGACTGATCACCATGATTAAACCTGATGCCGTAGAGCTTCAGGAATTTGTTCCCGATGGCAAGGGTTGTTGGACCAAAAGAACAACCAAGCTGAATATTTTGGTGGCGGAATAAGTCGCGCAGGCAGGAAAGGATTATGAATCAACAAAAATCAAGGATCGGACAATTTATCATGCTGGCTGTTTTGGCCGGAGTCTGGTTGCCTGCTGAAGCTTCATCCAAGCTTGAGCACATAAAGGTCAATCCTCTGATGGCAGGTCAGTTGCAATTGGAACTTTCCTTTGACCAGCCAGTAACTTCGTTCGTCGACCGTTTAAAATATCAACCCAACCAGTTGCTATTACAGGTTGCGGACTCCAGCTCTGCCTTGACGATGAACCAAATACCGGTTGAACGAAAAGGTGTTCAAAAAATCGATGTTGTATCTAATGGTACTGGCTTGGATGTGTTGGTTGATCTGAAGCAATTGATGCCTTATCAAATCAATCAAAGTGGTAATTCATTGCTGGTGACTTTAGGCCAGGCAGAACAAGCAACACCGGCCACTGTTGCGGTGAGTGCTCCGTCCAAGGCTCAATCCGTAACTGCAACTCCTTTATCCACAAAGAGTTCAGTGTCTACTGCATCTACGATTAATCGCATCAAAAGTATCGATTTCCGCCGTGGGAAAGATGGCCAAGGCCAACTTCTGGTTGGCCTCGATAATTCATCGGCGGCTGTCGACATTACGAATCGCGGCAGTCATGTGATTGCCAAGTTTCATGCGACCGCGGTAGCGGACGAATTAGTTGCGTTGATGGATGTTACGGATTTTGCCACTCCGGTTGGCAAGGTTGATGTGTCTAAGCAAGGCAATGATATTGTTCTCGACTTGTCAGTCAGTGGTGGTTTTGATTACCGTTATGACCAGGCTCAAAACCTGTTCATGATTGAGGTTGCACCCAAGAAAATGACCGCTGCAGCGAAAGCGGATGCAAGTAAAGTCAAATATCAAGGCAAGCCTATTTCACTCAATTTCCAGGATGTTCCTATCCGGACGGTATTGCAGCTTATTGCTGACTTTAATAATTTCAATCTGGTTACCACCGACTCTGTTGCTGGCAATATAACCTTGCGTTTGGACGGAGTACCTTGGGAGCAGGCTCTGGATACGGTCCTGAAGGTGAAAGGGCTCGATAAGCGGTTGGATGGTAATATTTTGCTGGTTGCACCAGCGAAAGAAATTGCGGATCGGGAGAAACAGTCACTGGAGAGCAAGAATCAGGTCGCTGAACTTGCTCCCTTGATTACGGAATATATTCAAGTCAACTATGCCAAGGCAGGCGAAATAGCGGGCTTGTTGTCAACAGACAAGACCCGTTTGCTTTCGAGTCGGGGCGCTGTGAGCGTTGATGACCGTACCAATACCCTGTTGGTGAAAGATACACCTGATGTGATCGACCATATCAAGCGCATGCTGCAGGTTCTGGATATTCCGGTGAAGCAGGTTGTCATTGAGGCTAGAATGGTCACCATTGACGATGGCGTGGATGAGCAGCTCGGTGTTCGTTGGGGCGTTACCAAGGCCGAAAATAACGGTTCCATTTCGGGAACTATCGAGGGGAATGATTCCGTCGCGGGAGGCACAGTACCAACAGGCGATAATGTAAGTGACCGTTTGAATGTGAATTTACCAGTTGCCAGTGCCGCAGGTAGTATCGCGTTTCAGGTCGCCAAATTGGCGGATGGAACTCTACTGGACTTAGAATTGAGTGCTTTGGAACAGGAAAACAAAGCCGAGATTATCGCCAGTCCGCGTGTGACGACTTCCAATCAAAAAGAGGCGATTATCGAGCAAGGTACCGAATTCCCGAGCAATACATCTAGCTCTAGTGGCGCCACCACGGTTGAATGGAAAAAAGCGGTGCTGAGTCTCAAGGTCACACCTCATATAACACCTGATAATCGTGTGATTCTTGATCTAACCGTAACTCAGGATACTTTGGGTCAGGAAGTGAAGACGGGAACGGGCACGGGAACTGCCATCAACACGCAACAGATTAGTACTCAAGTGTTGGTCGATAATGGTGAGACGTTGGTACTGGGTGGTATCTATCAACAGACCATGAAAAAAGATGTCACCAAAGTCCCAGTGTTGGGTGACATTCCTGGTGTTGGATTCCTGTTCCGCAGTACCAGTGAGAAAAACAGCAAGCGAGAGTTGTTGATTTTCGTCACACCCAAGATAGTGCTTGAGTCGATTTAAGCGAGCATTTGATGGCATAAAAAACCCGGCACCGTGCCGGGTTTTTTTATGTGATGTTCATAAACGACATGCTTGGGAATGAAGGTGCTTTGGGGATTTCATTAGCCATCTAGACGGGCGTTTTTTTGATCGGCGTTGGATGGCTGGTTGCCAACATCCGGACGCTGCTGCATAATTCCCCGTCCAGTTTCGAACGTTAGGGATTTTTTGTCCTGGGTTCCCGCCACTATTGCGGGCAGGTTTGTTTTGATTATTGACGAATAAAATGGCTGAAAAACGCAACATTTTCCTTGTGGGCCCCATGGGGGCAGGTAAAAGCACTATTGGTAAACATCTGGCTGATCAGCTGCATATGGAGTTTTACGACTCAGATGTGGAAATTGAGCGCCGTACCGGTGCTGACATTGCTTGGGTCTTCGATGTCGAAGGCGAAGAAGGATTCCGCAAGCGAGAAGAACAGGTTATTGGTGATTTGACCGAAATGCAGGGCATAGTACTGGCAACCGGTGGTGGTGCTGTCAAAAGCGCCCAGACCCGAAATCGGCTCTCTGCGCGAGGTATTGTTGTCTACCTTGAGACACCAATTGAAAAACAGTTCGCACGCACCCAGCGTGACAAGCGCCGTCCTTTGCTGCAAACCGAGGAAGATCCTCGGGATGTATTGCTGCGCTTGGCTGACGAACGTGAACCCTTGTATCAGGAAGTCGCCGACTATGTGGTGAAAACCGATGAACAGAGCGCTAAGTTAGTTGCGAATCAGATTGCTCAGTTATTGGGATTGTAGTTTTTGATGAGGTAGGGGTGTCATGGAACGGTTAAATGTTGAACTTGCTGATAGAAGCTATCCGATTTCGATAGGTTCTGGTCTGCTTGCCCAGCGTGAGCTATTCGCTTCAGCCATTCGTGGTCAACGCGTCATGATCGTGACCAACGAGACTGTGGCTCCCCTCTACCTGCACCAGGTTCAGCAGACGCTGGATGGTTATCAACTGGATACATGTATCCTGCCGGATGGCGAAGTCTTCAAAACCCTGGAAAGTTTTACAACTATCATGTCTGCCCTACTAGAGGGTGGGCATGGCCGTGATACCACCTTGATTGCACTAGGTGGCGGCGTGATTGGAGATTTGACCGGATTTGCAGCTGCTAGTTATCAGCGTGGCGTGCCATTTATCCAGATCCCGACCACACTGCTTTCTCAAGTTGATTCTTCAGTGGGTGGCAAGACGGGTGTTAATCATCCGCTGGGGAAAAATATGATAGGGGCTTTCTATCAGCCCAAAGCGGTCATTATTGACACCGATTGCCTGAAGACGCTTCCGCTACGGGAATTGTCGGCAGGTCTGGCCGAGGTGATTAAATACGGCATCATCTGGGACGCTGATTTCTTTACTTGGCTGGAGCGGCATATGGCAGGGCTGATGGCTCTGGATACGCCATTACTGATCCAGACTATCTTGCGCTGCTGCGCTATCAAAGCGGATGTCGTTTCACAAGATGAGACGGAAACCAGTGTCCGAGCACTGCTCAATTTGGGTCATACCTTTGGTCATGCCATCGAGGCGGAACAGGGGTATGGAAACTGGCTGCATGGCGAAGCCGTTGCCGCTGGTACTGTCTTGGCCGCTGAAACATCGCTGCAACTGGGTCTCCTGACTCGTGAACAGGTGGGCAGAATTCAACGCTTGTTAGCTGCAGCTCAATTACCGCTCTGTGCGCCCAGCGATATGGGGTTTCCCGTATTTATGCGTCATATGATGCGGGATAAGAAGGTACTAGCCGGCAAGTTGCGTTTGATTTTGCCGACAACCATTGGTCATGCCGAGCTGTTCTCTGATGTTTCGGAATCCGTGCTGCAGTCGGTTATCGAAATGGGTCCCCTGGTGTGACACCTCAGGAGCTTCCATTACTAGCCAGTCAAACGCAACTGAGGTTGCGATTGAGTCATCTGCTGGCGATTTCAGCTCCTTTCATCTTCTTATCGGGTTCTACAGGGAGTGGCCGCACATTAATGTGTGAGCAACTCCTGTCGATGTTTGAGACTCCTTGGCGAGTCGCCTATCTCAGTTGCCAATCGACACAGACACTCGCCCGTTTACGTGAAACCCTGATTACACAATTGGTGCCGCTCTCGGTTTTCGATCCGGAAGATAACTGCGCCGATACCTTATTCCGTTTGCTGGGGGTCGAGTCCAGTCATTTACTGCTGGTGGTTGATGATGCCGATCTGGCGCCTGATGAGCTAGTTTCCGAGCTTTGGGATTTGTATTCCATTAATGCGGCGTTGCCACATCCACACAAAATCAGTGTGTTACTCTGTGGGCTGGCTTCCTGGTGCGAGCAACATGCTCGCCGTCTAGATGGTCACATTGGCCCTGCTCTGGAGTTGGAGATAGAGCCGCTTCCTATGGATGAGCAAATGGCGTTGCTCGAGTACTGTCTGCTTCGGGCCGGTTATTATGCGTTGTTGCCAAATCCAGCCGCCCTTGCGGACAAACTGAGGCTGTGTGCTGGTAATCCTGGTCAAATTGTTGCGCTCGCGGAGAGTATCATGACTAAGAAAAGTGTATTGAAAAGACCCGCTTTGCCGACCAATAAGGTTATTGCAACCCTTGGTGTTGTCGCGGCTCTGGTGTTGTTGCTGAGTTGGGCTATTCCCTCACTTCTCAATCAGGGTCAGGAATCACCGCAAGGTTCCGCTTCCCAAACGGGTAATGTGGCAGCTTCCGCTGCGCCAGCTACGGTTATTCCGGCGCAAAAAAGTATCCAGGTGGTGGAGGATAAAACCCAGTTGCCAGGCGATGCTGTGGGTAATCTGGATCTGAATGAGCAGGCTCCGGCTGACAAGCGTCGCGTGGTGATCGCTGATACTGTGGTCAAGGAGATCATGGCTAATCAGGAGACAGATAAACCGGCTTCTGCCGCGCATGAGACAACCTCTGGAGCCGTGTCGACTGTTGCTGTTTCCGGGGCCGTTACTTCACTGGCGCAGATGCAGCCTCTGGTGGATGAGTTTACCGGCGGCAAACAATCGGTGGCCAGCGCTGCCGCTGCGACGACGCCAGTTACGGGTACAGTTTCATCCCCCACAGAGCCGAGTCATAAAACCAGTAAACCGGCCGTAAAAGCGCCCGTGGTCAAAGCTAACACCATTCTGGGCAGTAATAGTGAACTCAAGAAGAAACCGCTACGTAGCTATACGGTGCAGTTGTCAGCCTCCGGTGAGGTAGCTCCCTTGCTGCAGTATGCCAAACAAAATAAGCTGGCGGGGCGCTACTGGATTTATCAGACCGAGTTCCAAGCCAAGCCTTGGTATGTGCTGATTCAGGGGGAATACGCCTCGGCAAAGCAAGCGAAGGCGGCTATCAATGGTATGCCTGCCGCACTGAAACAGAGTCAGCCCTGGCCCAAATCGTTTGGTCAGGTGCAAAAAGAGATGAAATAACCACGAGCGTGGTATCAACTTCCGGAGGGGGCTACAATGCGCCCCCTTTTTTGTGGCGAGTGACCGCTTTAGCATGACAACGCATCGATGAAAAAAACGCGCGCATTTCTCAAATGGGCTGGTGGCAAGTATGCCCTGGTCGAAGCGATCACGGCCCGATTGCCACAGGGACGGGTTCTGGTCGAGCCTTTTGTCGGCGCCGGGTCAGTATTTCTCAATACCGACTATGAGGCCTATCTGCTCGCGGATATTAATCCGGATCTCATCGACTTCTATAACCTGCTGAAGCACCAGCCGGATGCCGTGATCCAGCAGGCGCGTCAGCTATTTGTCGACAGCAATAACCAGCGCGAAGCCTATTTCGAGCTACGGCTGGCGTTTAATCAATGTCAGGAACCACGGGATCGGGCCGCGCTATTTCTGTATCTGAACCGCCATGGTTACAACGGCCTGTGTCGTTATAACAAGAAGGGGGGATTCAATGTTCCCTTTGGCAAGTACAAACGTCCCTATTTCCCGGAAGATGAGCTGTGGTTTTTTGCCGAGAAGGCTCAGCGTGCCACTTTCATCTGTGAATGCTATTCCAAGACCTTCGAACGGTTGGACGCGGATCATGTGGTGTATTGCGATCCGCCCTATGTACCACTTTCCAGTTCTGCCAATTTCACGACCTATGCCGCCAAGGGATTCTCTCTGGATGACCAGGCGTTGCTGGCCCGGTTGGCTCGACATACGGTGCAGGAAAAGCAGGTGCCGGTATTGATCAGTAACCATGCCACCGCGCTGACCTATGAGCTCTATCGTGGGGCATCGCTGGATGAAATCCAGGTCAAGCGGACCATCAGTCGCAGCGCCGGAAATCGCAACAAGGTAGGCGAACTGCTGGCGCTCTATTTGCCCGGAATGGATTTTGACAAGACGTGAGTCGTTGTGGTCTAGAGTCGTTCTCCTGCTTGGAGTACTATTTGGCCGATTTACTTTTCAACTCGGATGATTGAACAGATGAAAGAGTTTCTGATTGCTCCCTCCATTCTCTCGGCTGACTTTGCTCGTCTGGGTGAAGATGTCGCCAAGGTTTTGGCTGCCGGTGCAGATGTAGTGCACTTTGATGTGATGGACAATCACTATGTGCCGAACCTGACCATTGGCCCTATGGTTTGCCAGGCGCTGCGTCACTACGGTATTCAGGCACCGATTGATGTGCATCTGATGGTCAAGCCGGTCGATCGTCTGATCCCAGACTTTGCCAAGGCGGGGGCATCCTTGATTACCTTCCATCCTGAGACCTCCGAACACATCGACCGCAGCCTGCAGTTGATCAAGGATCATGGTTGTCAGGCTGGTCTGGTGTTCAATCCGGCTACTCCCTTGCACTACCTCGATCATGTGCTGGACAAGCTGGATGTGATCTTACTGATGTCGGTGAATCCAGGATTCGGTGGTCAGAGCTTTATTCCTGGGACTCTGGATAAGCTGCGTCAGGTGCGCCGTTTGATTGATGACAGCGGTCGTGATATTCGTCTGGAAATCGATGGCGGCGTCAAGGTCGACAACATCCGCGAGATTGCCGCCGCCGGTGCTGATATGTTTGTCGCGGGCTCTGCCATTTTCAGTCAACCGGATTACAAGACGGTGATTGACCAGATGCGTCACGAGTTGGCTCTGGCTCATGGCTGAGCGTACCAACAAGCAGGCTGATATCGATCTGTTGCTGTTCGATTTGGATGGCACCTTGATTGATAGCGTGCCTCAACTCTATCTGGCGGTTGATGTGGCATTGCGGGCCTGTGGTCTGCCCGGTGTCAGTCTGGAACAGGTTAAACAGTGGATTGGTAACGGCGCCGATATGTTGTTGCGCCGGGCTATCGTGCAATCCTACGAGTTGCACCAGGCGATTGACCCGACACTGCTGGCACGGGTGCGGGCGGAATTTGATGCCCACTATCTGGCGGGTCTGAGTCGGAACTTCACGCTGTTTCCCGATGTCCAGAAGGTGCTGCAACGGTTGCGAAGTGCGGGTTACCGCATGGCGGTGGTGACCAACAAGCCTCATCCCTTCGTGGCTCCCTTGCTGGATGAAGCGGGGCTGAGCTCATTGTTCGAGTGTGTACTCGGTGGCGATGTGCTGCCACAGCGCAAGCCTGACCCCAAGCCCCTGCTGCATGTCTGTGAACGCTTGCAGGTCACGCCTGCGCGTAGCCTGATGATCGGTGATTCCAGAAATGATGTTCTGGCGGCCAAGGCGGCAGGCATCCCCGTGGTGGGTCTGACTTACGGTTATAACCATGGTGAGCCCATAGCGGCCTGTGAGCCGGATTGGGTCATGGACCATTTTTGCCAGCTTGGTGACATGTTGCTGGCGCATTGACAGGGAATTTGAAAGCAAATGACAAAACCCATTGTTTTGAGTGGTGCCCAGCCTTCCGGGCAGTTGACGATCGGTAATTACATGGGAGCACTGCGTCAGTGGGTGCACATGCAGGATGATTATGACTGCCTGTATTGCATCGTGGATCTGCATGCCATTACCGTCCGTCAGGACCCCCATGCCTTGCGCAAGGCCTGTCTCGACGCCGCGGCACTCTATCTGGCGGTCGGTATCGATCCGGAGAAAAGTACCGTCTTTTTGCAATCTCATGTGCCACAGCACGCTGAGCTGGGTTGGGTGCTGAATTGTTATACCCAGATGGGTGAGTTGTCGCGCATGACCCAGTTCAAGGACAAGTCCCAGCGTTACGAGAATAACGTCAACGTCGGCTTGTTTGGCTATCCAGTCTTGATGGCGGCGGATATCCTGCTGTATCAGGCCAATCAGGTACCGGTTGGTCATGATCAGAAGCAGCACCTGGAGCTGACTCGGGATATCGCCTATCGCTTCAATACGCTGTACGGTGACATCTTCACCATGCCGGAACCCTTTATTCCGGAGCAGGGCGCCCGGATGATGAGTCTGCAGGAGCCAACCAAGAAGATGTCCAAGTCCGATGATAACCAGAACAACATCATTGGCCTGCTGGAAGATCCCAAATCCATCGTCAAGAAAATCAAGCGGGCGATGACCGATTCGGAAGAGCCGCCTGTGGTGCGCTTTGATATTGCCGAGAAGCCAGGGGTTTCCAACTTGCTGACGTTGATGCACGGTGCCACGGGGAAATCCATTGTCGAGCTGGAGCAACATTTTGCCGGCAAGATGTATGGTCACCTTAAAGGTGAAACCGCCGATGCAGTCGTTGCGCTGCTGGAGCCGATCCAGCAAAGGTTCCACGACCTGCGTGCCGATGAGGCCCATCTGCTGTCCGTGCTAAGCCGTGGTGCCGATAAGGCTCGGGCCCGTGCTGAAAAGACACTGCAGCAGGTATATGCCGCCGTAGGTTTTGTGCCTAAAGTGTAACCCTGACATATGGCTCCCCACGTCCATCCTCTGGCGTCGGGAGCCGGTTTCGCAGCCTCAGGGCTTGCGTTTTTTTTTCCTTGCCATTATTGAAGAAGACATGTCCCAGACCGAACAGATAGAACCCCTTGAACTGGAAAGCAAAGATTACTGGTTGCGTCGTTTTCGCAAGGCTAAGAGCCTGAAAACGTTGGAGTTGATGGTGCCAAAAGCGGTCGATCAATATCATCAGCAGCCTCCGGTGCTGGCTGCCATCTATTTGGCCGAGTGCCAGCGCGAGCGTGAACTGGAATATGGGGTTTTGCTCAACCGCTAACCCGAGCTGATTTTCTCTCATTCTGCTTTATCCGTCTGCCGCTACTGGCTGACACGCTTTGTCACAAATTCCGCCGGATTTTGGCAAAATAATGTCTGCTGCTCGCGATATACTGGGGGCCTTGTCTGTCCCGGTCTCTTTCTTCTATGCGCAAATCACTGCTTGTTGCCTCACTACTTCTGACGTCTGTGCTGGCTGGCTTGAGCTATCGCTTCTTTACTCCGTTTACCTCCGCACCGACAACCCCGGCAGCCCGAACGCCTACATCGGTTCGTGTGGCTGTGGTACAGCTCGCCCGACTCACGAGCCAACTGCCTTTGGTGGGCAAGTTGCAAGCTCAGCAGTCGGTTGTCATTACCCCCGAGGTGAGTGGTCGAATTACGGCTCTGCCGCAGGCATCCGGAGGAGAGGTGGCCGCCGGTGTGCGGTTGATCCAGCTCGATGATGCCCGGCAGCAGGCTGTGTTTGCCGAAGCTGAGGCTTTTTTGGGTAATGAACAGCGCAAGTTGCGAGATATGCGGCGTCTGGCAAGCAAGGGTGTGGTCACGCAGAACGATCTCGAAGCCGAGATGTCAGCCGTCGCCCAGGCTGCAGCCCGGCGGGATATGGCCGCCTTTGAACTGTCCCAGCGCCGGCTCTTGGCCCCTTTTGCCGGTCGGGTCAGCCTCTTTGATATCAGCCTGGGGGCGCTGGTGAATTCCGGGGAGACGCTGTTACATCTGGATGACTTGGCCAGCATGCGTCTGGATCTGGCTGTTCCGGAACGCTACTTTTCACGTTTGCAGCCCGGTACGCCGGTGCAGGCGCAAACAACGGCTTGGCCGGATCGCCGCTTTAGTGGTGTCATCGAGGCCATCGACAGCCGTGTGGATAGCGACTCCCTGAATATCAAGGTGCGGATGCAGTTTGCTAATCCGCAACGACTGTTACGCCCGGGAATGCTGATGCAGGTGACTCTGCCCTTTGCCAGCGAGCAACTGCCGCTGATCCCGATGCAGGCCGTGGAGTTTCAAGGCAATGAGCGGTTTGTCTATCTGTTGACTCCGGACAGCCGGGTGACGCGGCAGTCGGTCACTCTGGGCGGTGCCGAAGATAGCCGGGTGAGCGTACTCTCCGGTATCAAAGCCGGGGATCGTCTGGTGGTGGAAGGGCTGGTCGCTCTCAAACCTGGACAGCGGGTTCGGGTGATCTCCGAGCCTGAACCCCTCTCTGCCGCACCGGCCCCCCGGCTTGCGAGGCCGCAGCCATGATCCTCTCCGATCTATCAATTCGGCGGCCAGTGCTGGCATTGGTGGTTAGTTTGCTGCTGCTGATCTTCGGTCTGGTGGCCTTTACGCGCCTGGCGGTACGGGAGATGCCAGATGTGCAGAGTCCCTCGGTGAGTATTGTCACCACCTACGAGGGCGCAGCACCGGAAGTCATCGAGAATCAGGTCAGTAAACCGCTGGAAGATCAGCTCTCCGGCATCAGTGGCATTCGCACTATCATTTCCACCAGTCGGAAGGGGCGTAGCAGCATTACCGTCGAATTCCAACAGGGCTGGAACATGCTGGAGGCCTTGTCGGATATCCGGGATGGAGTCTCCCGTGCTCGTCGTCAGCTACCGGATGATATGGATGAACCCGTGGTCTCGCGGGATAACGGCGAGGGAGAGGTCGCCATCTGGCTGAATTTCTCCAGCCAGCAGATGGATCGGGTGGCCCTGACCGATTACGCCAATCGCAGCCTGATCAAGTCGTTGAGTCTGGTGAATGGGGTCAGCTCGGTCAATCTCTCCGGTGATTTACAGAAGGTGATGTTTATCCGGCTGAATACCGCCCAGATGAGTGGTCTGGGCGTGGCGGTCAACGATGTGCTCAATGCGCTGGCGCGGGAAAATATCGAGTTGCCGGGGGGGGAGATCCGCAATGCCAGCATGGTCTTCCCGGTGCAGATGGAACGTCAGTTTCACGATGTGGCCAGCTTCCGCCGTTTGCCTTTGCTGACTCAAGCTTCAGGCCATATTCTCTATCTGGGTGATGTGGCGGATATCGAGGAGGGTGCGAAGAATGAGCTGAGTGCCTACCAGCGCAACGGGCAGGTCAGCATCGGCATCGGTATCATACCGCAGTCCACGGCCAACCCGCTGGAGATGGCCAACGGTGTGGTCAAGGAGGTCGAACGCTTACAACGCTTCCTGCCCGAAGGGGCCGAGTTGGTGGTGGATTACAACAGCACGCTGTTTATTCGTCAGGCCATCGACGAGGTCTATTTGACCCTGGCAATTGCCGCAGTTCTGGTGATAGGCGTGCTCTATCTGTTTATTGGTCAGTGGCGGGCAACGCTCATCCCGGCCGTGACTGTGCCTGTGTCGTTGATTGCTGCGTGTATTGGCGCCTGGTATTTCGGTTTCTCCATTAATCTCATTACTCTGCTGGCCTTGATCCTGGCCATTGGTCTGGTGGTCGATGATGCCATTGTGGTGGTTGAGAATATTCACCACCACCTGCGGTTGGGGCGCTCGCCCTTGCTGGCGGCTTGGCACGGAACCCGAGAGGTGGGCTTTGCGGTGGTTGCGACCACGGTCGTACTGATCATGGTGTTTCTGCCGATCGCCTTCATGCAGGGCATGATCGGCCGTTTATTTACCGAGTTTGCGGTATTTTTAGCGCTGGCAGTTTTTTTCTCGGCCTTGATCGCCCTGACTCTCTCTCCGGCCATGGCGGCCCGTCTGCTGAGGCAGCAGGATGAAACCAATGCACTGACCCGTCGGCTGGAAGCGGGGATGTTCCGACTGGAGTCTGGATATCGGCGCGGCCTGGAGTGGTTGCTGGGTCGTGCCTGGATCGCTCCCCTGGTGTTGGTGCTGGTGCTGGCCGCCATCGCGGCACTCTATCTGCGGGTGCCGACCAATTTGGCTCCGGTAGAGGATCGAGGCGTCGTCTATGTAATGGTCAAGGGAGCCGAAGGCACCAGTATCGAGCGCATGAAGCAGAATATGCAGCAGGTGGAGCAGCGGTTGCTGCCGCTCGTCGGCAAGGGAGTGGTCAGTGCCATCAGCTTCAGCACCCCTGCCTTTGGCCGTGGCGGGGATCAGACCGGTATGGTCACGGTGCAACTGACCGACTGGGCCGCTCGACAGGTGACGGCGCAACAGTTTCTGGCCCGTTTACCGCGCTTGTTACAAGGGATACCGGATATTTCGTTGCGCCCGTTTCAGCCGGGGTTCCGGGGGCGCTCTCAGGCGCCGGTGCAATTCGTGCTGCAGGGTGGCGACTATGCCGAGTTGAACCAATGGGCCCAGCAGCTCAAACAGGCGGCGGCGCAGAGTAACGTGCTGGAGAACCCGGATCTGGATTACACCGAGCAGACGCCGGAGCTGCGGGTGCGGATCGAGCAGGAGCGGGCGACACAGCTGGGTATTCCGCTGCAGGATGTAGGGCAGGCGCTACAGACCCTACTGGGTGGGACCAGCAAGACGACCTTCATCGAGCGGGGGGAGGAGTATGATGTCTATGTGCGCGCCGATCAGCAGCGCTTCATCAATGCCAATGATCTCAGTCACCTCTATCTGCGGTCGGCCAAGGGCGAGATGGTCACTCTCGCCAGTCTGGCCCAGGTCGAGGTGGTCGCTTCCGCGCAACGGTTGGGTCACTACCAGCGGCAAAAAGCCATTACCTTGAGTGCTTATCTGCCCAATGGGCAGACGCAAGGGAGCGCACTGACCTGGCTGGATCAATGGGCGGCGCAACATCTCCCCGCCGGGATCACGGTGGATTATGCCGGTGAGTCGAAGGACTATCGCGATTCGCAGGGCGATGTGCTGGCGGTATTTGGCCTGGCGCTGCTGGTGGCTTTTCTGGTCATGGCGGCACAATTCGAGAGCTTCATCAATCCGCTGGTGGTGATGTTTACCGTGCCTCTGGGGATACTGGGTGGCCTGCTGGGACTCTGGTTGTTCGGCCTGAGTCTGAACCTTTACAGCCAGATCGGCATGTTGTTGCTCATTGGCATGGTGACCAAGAACGGGATACTGATAGTCGAATTCGCCAACCAGTTGCGTAGCCGGGGGCAGGATTTCGGCTCTGCGATCCTCGATGCGGCGGTGCGGCGGTTGCGGCCCATTCTCATGACCTCGGCGACGGCCATCATAGCCGCTATTCCACTGATGCTATCCCGGGGGGCTGGTTATGAAAGTCGGGTGGCTGTCGGCACTGTAGTGTTCTTTGGCATGCTGTCGGCGACCTGCATTACCCTGTTCCTGGTCCCGGCCTTTTATCGTTTGCTGGCGCGACATACTCAGGCCCCCGAATTACAGGGCCAGCGTCTGGAGCAGGCTCTGATGGCGGAGCAGCAGAATAACAAAGCACCTATGTAAATGGCGGGTCAGCATGTCGCCACAAAGCGGCATGCTGACTCTGAAGGTGGGACGAGCGATTTTTGCGAAGAGCGTTTGCATGGTTAAGGTGCTTTGCTAGCGGTCTGGTCTGCAATATCTGTCTGTAATTTCTGTAGCTTATCTAATGTCACGTCTGCGGTGCTTCCTGGACGCTGCTGTGATACTCCGTGAAATACCGGGTCCTGAGCCACTTCCTTGACGCCGTTGATGCAGAACTGAGCCCCCATGCAGATGAGCAAGAAGCCCATGATGCGGGTCATGGCATCGATCCCGGTGGCTCCGAGGAATTTGCACACCGGATCGGCCAGCTTCAATACCCCCCAACTTAGCAGGGTCATCAGCACAAACGACAGCACTACAGCACTGTAAATAGTCAGGCGGGAATACTCCGCTGGCAGCTCGGCAATCTGCGCTGCGCCGCTGATCACCAGAGCCATAGTTCCCGGTCCGCACAAGCTGGGCATGGTCAGGGGAACAAAGGCAATATTCTGATCAGTATCCACGCTCTGAGTCACGCCCGGTGTAGGGAATAGCATACGGAAACCGATGAAACCTATGATGAGGCCGCCAGCCAGACGCAGACCCGGGATCGAGATCCCGAACAAGTCCAGGATCGAGGAACCGATAAAGAAGCTGACGCAGAGGGTGCAGAACAGATAGATGGCGGCCATGTTGACCTGGCGCCGCACATGTTCCCGGGACATGCCCTTGCTCAACCCCAATAGCAGGGTGGCTGTGGTAGGTGGGTTGACCATGGGGAGTAGGGCCAGCAGACTGAGGAATACAATCTGGAAGAACATGGCGGATCTCTTTGGTGTTAAGAAAAAGGAATAGTGCGGATTTATAGGGGCTAAATGGCGACAGTGCAATCAACATCTGTGGCTTTTGCAGCCTTTCATCTCCAATCCACGCATCGGCTCTTGCGCGGGGTTCGAGTCTGGGTTGGCTTGGGGTACACTGGCGCGGTTGAAGAGGGGCCTGAGAATGGCCCGAGGTTCTTCGTCTGGAGATGGCCCCCCATGATCCTGCTGATCGATAACTACGATTCCTTTACCTACAACCTGGTGCAATATTTTGGCGCTCTGGGGCAAACGGTCGTGGTGCGCCGTAATGATGCCATCACGCTGGATGAGATAGCGGTGCTGGCGCCGGAACGGCTGGTGATCTCTCCGGGGCCTTGCACGCCCGATGAGGCCGGGATCTCGCTGGCGGCGATCCGGCATTTCGCCGGACGCCTGCCCATCCTCGGGGTCTGCCTGGGACATCAGGCTATTGCTCAAGCGTTTGGTGGTCGGGTGGTGCGGGCGCAACGGGTCATGCACGGTAAGACCTCGTTGCTTCGGCACCAGAATGAGGGACTATTTGCCGGTCTGCACAACCCCTTGACCGTGACCCGCTATCATTCGTTGCTCGTCGAGGCGGCCACACTGCCGCCCGAGCTGGAGGTCACAGCCTGGAGTGTGAGTGATAAGCCAGACTTGGAGCCGGAGATCATGGGGCTGCGGCATCGCCAGCACCCCATCGTCGGGGTGCAATTTCATCCCGAGAGCATTCTCAGCGAACAGGGCATGGAATTGCTGGCCAACTTTGTCGCCATGAGATGAATGGGCAGGAGGCGGGCATAACGGCCGAGTTTCACCAAGACAGATTGTTCTAGCTAGACTGATTTTAATCGGGGGGCGCATGCGGCGCTCCCGGCAGGAGGAGTGATGAGTGAATT
Source organism: Aeromonadaceae bacterium (assembly GCA_963677375.2). Classification (GTDB taxonomy): domain Bacteria; phylum Pseudomonadota; class Gammaproteobacteria; order Enterobacterales; family Aeromonadaceae; genus Pseudaeromonas. Next base: position 117,683 of record CAXXIF010000010.1, on the reverse strand, counting down.
ACAACTGACAACGCCGGATGATTGGCATTTGCACCTGCGGGATGGGGCTCTGTTGACGGAAACAGTTCCAGCCACGGCGCGTGCTTTTTCCCGCGCTGTCGTGATGCCTAATCTAGTGCCGCCGGTATTGGATGCGGCGGCGGCACTGGCATACCGGCAGCGGATCGAAGCGGCTCGCCCCACGGGCAGTCGTTTTACCCCCCTGATGACGCTCTACCTGACCGATTTGACCGCGCCTGAGATGATCCGTGAGGCCCATGCCGCTGGCGTGACGGCGGTTAAACTCTATCCGGCCGGTGCCACCACCCACTCGGATCTGGCGGTCACCAGCCTGGATCGGTTGGAGCCGGTGTTCGATACCCTGGCTGAGTTGGGGATGCCGCTTCTGATCCATGGCGAAGTCACCGATGAGGTGGTGGATATTTTCGATCGGGAGCGAGTCTTTATCGAGCGCCATCTGCAGGGGCTGGTCAGCCGCTTCCCGCAGCTCAAGGTTGTACTCGAACACATCACCACGGCTCAGGCGGCCGAGTTTGTGCTGGCCTCCTCCGACAAGGTGGCGGCCACACTGACCCCGCAGCATCTGCTGATGAACCGCAATCATCTGCTGGTGGGTGGCATTCGTCCCCACAACTTCTGTTTGCCGGTGCTCAAGCGTCGCCGCCACCAGGAGGTGTTGCAACAAGTTGCCATCAGCGGTAATCCAAAGTTCTTTCTCGGTACTGATTCGGCACCGCATCTGCGCGATCGCAAGGAGAGCCCTTGTGGCTGTGCCGGTTGCTACAGCGCGCCCGCCGCACTGGAGCTGTATGCCGAGATCTTTGACCAACTGGGAGCGCTGGATAAGCTCGAAGCCTTCGCCAGTCAGTTTGGTGCCGACTTCTACGGTTTGCCCCGCAATACCGGCACTGTCACTCTGAAGAAGGAGTCCTGGCTGGTGCCCGAGCGTCTGCAACTGGCCGATGGCCAAGTGCTGGTGCCTTATTGGGCCGGGCAACCCTTGAGCTGGCGTCTGGTTTCCCGCCAGGACCAGGATCAGGAGTAGCTCGGTTCATCGGATCTTGCGGGGTAACCAGCCCGTTACAGGCCTGAGCATCGATTTATCAAGACCGTTGACGGTAAGCCCGTGAACGGTCTTTTTTATGGTCGTTAATCCATCGCTGGGGGCGGTTGTCCGGTAATTAGTTGCGTAACGCAATTTTTATTACGGACATGGGTGCATTCCAGAAAAAGTGATGTATTATGCAAAAACACTGATTATTTTCTCACTCTTGATGGGTGAATGCAGGAAGGAAAAGCAAATGGAACAGGTGACCCGGGCTTGGTTCGATGAGGTAGTAGTTCCCACCTATGCGCCCGCACAATTTATACCGGTTCGGGGACTGGCTTCCCGGTTGTGGGATCAGCAGGATCGAGAGTATATCGATCTGGCGGGGGGCATTGCGGTCAACGCATTGGGCCATTGTCACCCGGCTCTGGTGCAGACCCTGATCGCTCAGGGTCAAACCTTGTGGCATGTCAGTAACTGGATGACCAATGAACCCGTGTTGCGCCTGGCGCGCAAGATGGTGGATGCCACCTTTGCCGACCGAGCCTTCTTCTGCAATTCCGGAGCGGAAGCCAACGAGGCGGCCTTCAAGTTGGCCCGTCGCTATGCCCACACCCGGCACGGTGCCCACAAGGACCAGATCATCGCCTTCTTCCAGGGCTTCCATGGCCGGACCTTCTTCACCGTCAGCGTTGGTGGGCAGGCTAGTTATTCCGATGGCTTTGGTCCCAAACCGGGTCAGATCCAGCATGTGGCCTACAACGATCTGGCGGCTCTCAAGGCGGTAATTTCCGACAAGACCTGTGCCGTGGTGATGGAGCCGCTGCAAGGGGAGGGTGGGGTTTTACCCGCGGATCTGGCCTTTGCCAAGGCGGTGCGCGAGCTGTGTGATACCCATCAGGCACTGCTGATTTTTGATGAAGTGCAGACCGGCATGGGGCGTACCGGCAGCCTGTTTGCCTATATGCAGATGGGGGTTGAGCCGGATATCCTGACCACCGCCAAGGCCCTGGGTGGCGGCTTCCCGATTGGCGCCATGCTGACCCGTGAAGCCATAGCTCAGGTGTTTCAGCCAGGAGTACACGGCACGACGTTTGGTGGCAACCCACTAGCCTGTGCTGTGGCGGAAACCGCCTTCGATCTGATCAATGATCCGGCGCTGCTGGCCGGAGTGAAGGAGCGCGAGAGCTGGTTCCGTGAGGCTCTGGCCGTTATCAATGCCCAATACCGCTGTTTCAGCGAGGTGCGTGGTCAGGGTCTGTTGCTGGGCGCGGTACTGAGCAGTGACTATCAGGGTAAGGCCAAGGCGTTTGTCGATGCCGGGATTGAGCAGGGTGTTCTGGTGCTGGTGGCTGGGGCGAATGTGGTGCGCTTTGCGCCCGCGTTGAACCTCAGCCGCGAGGAGTTCGACCTGGGGATGCAGCGTTTTGCGGCGGCTGTCGCCGTTATCGCGGCGGCTTAAACCGCCCGCAGCGGATGCGTTATTGCACTGTTGTCCTGCGCCCATGAACAAGGCCGAACCCTGAAGGTTCGGCCTTGTTGCATCTGGGGTTTATTCAGCAGCGGTTTGCAATAACTGGCGCACCAGCTCCAGAGCGCAGCCTAGTTCGTCCCGACTCGCCGTGGCCATCAGCCCCAGACGTACGGCGGCGGGAGTCTTTTGCCCTTGGGTGGTGAAATAACTGGCCGACGATACTAGGACTCCGGCCTGTTCGGCGTGCTGACTGAAGCGGTCGGCACTCAGCTTTGCGGGTAGATGCAACCACCCATGCAGGCCCCGCAGCTGATGCTGGTAGCGACTACCGAGCAGATGATAGGCCAGTTGCTGCCGGGCCTGTGCCTCCTGCAATTGCGCCAGACAGATCTGTTCGGCATCCCCGCTATGGATCAGCTGACAGGCTAGTTCCAGCCCTAGAGGCGCAGGCATCCAGATCTGGGTACGGATCACCCGCTGTACCGCCTCGGCGGCGAGCGGCGGCAGGCAGAGAAAACCACAACGCAATCCGGGTAACAGGCACTTGGAGAAACTGGTCAGAGACAGGGTGCAATCCGGCGCTAGCTGATACAGGGAGGGGAGTTGTCCACGCACGGTGAAGCCGTAGATATCATCATCAATCAAGGTCAGCTTGTAGCGTCGTGCCACTTCGATCAGGGCTAGGCGTCGGCGCAATGGCATGATGGCGGTGGTCGGGTTCTGCTGACTGGCGGTGACAAACAACAGACGCAGAGGAGCCTGCTGGCAATACTCGGCTAGGGCCTCAGGCAGCAAGCCTTGCTCGTCCATCGCCAATCCCTGCAGTGGACGGCCCAGACTCTGGCACAGGGCAATCAGACCCGGGTAGCACAGGCTTTCGGCGCCCAGGGTTTCGCCCGGTTCACTCAATGCCAGGATCAGCGCCTGCAATCCCTGCTGGGCACCATGCACAGGTAATAGTTGATGGCCTTTTGCCAGCGGGATACCCAGCCAGTGTAACCAGTCGAGCGCCGCTCTATGCTGATGCGGCAACAGAGCCAGTGCCGGATAGCCCAACTGCTGCGCACTCATCTGCTGCGCCAGACGCGGCAGCACACGTTGCAGGGCCGGTTCGGCCAGGGAGAGCAGCGGCTGAATGATGCTCAGATTCAGCGGCGTTTCCGGTCCCGGACTGCGGATCACCTGCGCCAGAGTCAGCTCTCCTCCGACGAAGGAGCCCTGACCGACTCGACTGTGCAACAACCCCTGCTGCTCGGCCTGCCGGTAGGCACGAGCCACTGTGGTGGGGTTGACCGCCAGTTGCTGTGCCAGCAGGCGGATGGCGGGCAGGCGCTGCCCAGGGCGCAGTAGGCCAGATTGAATATCCTGTTGCAGACGGGCCACCAGTTGCACATAGCCTGGATGTGGCAAATCCGTCGGCATCCACTGAGTCATACAATGCTCCTCTTTGTATGACTTCAATTGTGCGACAAATCCCTCGCCTTGTCTTGAGTCAGTTCGTGCTCGCTCGTAAGGTGGCTACATCGACGGCGGGAGACCCTGCCGACAGACATGCAGGGAGTAGTGACGATGAAAGTGGCATTTATCGGTTTGGGGGTTATGGGGTATCCCATGGCGGGTCATCTGCAGCGGTCCGGCCATGAGGTCTGCGTCTACAATCGCACCACGGCCCGCGCCGATGCCTGGGTGACCGAGTATGCCGGGACACGGGCTCTGACGCCCGCCGCGGCCGCGAAAGGGGCCGAACTGGTCCTGTTGTGTGTCGGTAACGATGACGATGTGCGCGCCGTGGTGTATGGCGAACAGGGCGTGCTGGCCGGCATGACGGCGGGAACCTTGCTGATCGACCACACGACGACTTCGGCGCTGCTCGCCGAGGAGTTAGCTGAGCGCAGTGCCGAACAAGGCGTGCGCTTTTTAGATGCGCCGGTTTCCGGTGGTCAGGCCGGGGCCCAGAAGGGCACCTTGACCATCATGATTGGGGGCGCCGAGGTGGATGTGGAGCGTGCACGATCCCTGCTGGGTAGCTACGGCCAGCGCATCACCCGGGTCGGTGAGCATGGGGCCGGGCAGCGGTGCAAGATGGTGAACCAGATCTGTATCGCCGGTATCCTGCAAGGCTTGTCGGAGGGCTTCACCCTGGCCAGGGCCAGCGGATTGGATATCGCCACTGTGGCCGGGGTGCTGGGCGGCGGCGCGGCACAATCCTGGCAACTGGATAACCGGGCGGCGACCATGGCGGCGGGTCAGTTCGACTTTGGTTTTGCCATCGAATGGATGCACAAGGATCTGGGTTTCTGTCTGCAGGAGGCGGCTCGCCTCGGACTCTCGTTGCCGATGACCCAGGACGTCGATGGTCACTATCAGGCCTTGATGGCCCGCGGGTTGGGGCGTTGTGATACCTCGGTGCTGATCCGGCAATTTGACGGCGAGTGATGCGCCTGTTACCGGGCATTGGCGGATAGTGCGTGACTAGAAAAAACAAAGCCCGCAAGCAGCGGGCTTTGTCAGTCTAGCGTTGGTATCAGCGGGTGCCGAACACCACTATGGTCTTGCCGTGTGCGGAGATCAGGTTCTGATCTTCCAGCATCTTCAGGATGCGGCCCACGGTCTCGCGGGAACAGCCGACAATCTGGCCGATCTCCTGACGAGTGATCTTGATCTGCATGCCATCCGGGTGGGTCATGGCATCGGGCTGATGAGCCAGATTCAGCAAGGTCTGTGCGATACGACCGGTCACATCGAGGAAGGCCAGGTTGCCCACTTTCTCGCTGGTGCTTTGCAGGCGACGAGCCATTTGCGAGGAAAGACGGATCAGGATTTCCGGGTTGACCTGGATCAGCTGACGAAATTTCTTATATGAAATTTCTGCCACTTCACAGGGGCTCTTGGCGCGTACCCAGGCGGTACGAGTCGGGTTTTCACTCTCTTCAAACAGACCCAGTTCGCCAATGAAATCCCCCTGATTCAGATAAGAGAGGATCATCTCTTTACCTTCTTCATCCTTGATCAGCACGGCAACCGAGCCCTTGACGATGAAGTACAGGGTTTCAGCTTTCTCACCGGCGTGGATCAGGGTGCTCTTGGCGGGATATTTGTGAATGTGGCAATGAGACAGGAACCATTCCTGTGTCGGGTCAGTTTGCGGTTTGCCAATAACCATTGTAAGTCCTCTTGATTACACTACCCGGTAACTAAGGTTCCGGGTCTTATCCTTAGAATCGTTGACCTAGCATACGGGGCACGAGCCCCAAATGGCAAGATACCTTGCCCGGCCAGGGGATTTAAGACGGGAATCGCACCTTGAAACTTCCTGCTCAAGTGCTTGAGTCGTCGCTTGTATGGCAGGACTCGATAGAGCTATTACGTCAGAGTCGACATGAAGATCTCGATCCGAGGTATGGCAGCATCATACGCATGGAGCGGGTGAAACAGAAAGGGTATGGGGGGCTAGTAGCTGACTGCACAATAAGGTTGTGATCATGATCACTGGCCCGATTCGTCAAGTCAGCGTTCATGGTCTACCGCATGGATGGTTGGGGAAAATGCAGATTTAGCTCCGAGGTAAACACAGGTTGCCTATTTTTGGGGATCGGGCGTGCGCATCAGACATCCTCTCGATAGACGCGAGGATTCAGTTCGTGTCTGGGCATGATGTTGACGGTCTCATGCAGTTCGCTGAAGACAACCACAGCGTCTCCATCGAGCAACTGCTGCCGGACATGGGCGACCTTGTCAGCCAGAGTTATCTCCTGTTCCCCATAGTCGGTACCCTCGCGCAGTACGAAGTGCTCGATCAGGTTGTTCAGTGTCTCACTATCAATATCTTGCCATGGGATCAGCATTGCCGGGGCCTCGGGTCGAGAAACGGATTACAGAAGATGTTGGGTCGGTCCTGAGCTATCGAGCAGTTGACGCAAGGTGGTCAACGCCTGATCCAGGGCCTGATTATCCAGCGGGTGGCTAATCGATAGTCGAACCGCTTGTGGCGATGGGAAATGGCCGGCGGCGAAGAGTTCGGCGCCAGCGAGTCCAACCCCGGCGGTCTCCGCGGCCTGAATGAAGGCTGCGGAACGCCAGTGGGCGGGAAGCTCCAGCCAGGCGTGCATACTACCCTCCTGATAATGCAGATTGAAGTTCCCCAGGTGGTGACTGAGCAGGCGGGCCCGCTGCGCCAGCTGTTGCCGTTGTTGCTGGAGAATGCGGTCGGCCTCGCCGCCCTCCATCCAGCGACAGGCCAACTCGACCAGCAGGGGGCTCACCATCCAGCTAGCCCCCCGAATGGCCTGGCTAGCCGCCCCCTTGAGCGAGTCCGGTACCAGCATGTACCCAATTCTCAGACCGGCACTGGTGCCCTTGGAAAAGCTGCCCAGATAGATGACACGCTCTGGCGCCAGATTCACCAGAGCAGGCGGTCGACTTTCCGGTAACAGACCATGGACATCATCCTCGATGACCCAGAGTTGATAGCGCTCACAGAGGGCCAGGATGATCTGACGGCGCTCGGTGCTCATGATGGCGGTCGTGGGATTCTGCAGGGTCGGGATCAGGTACAGGGCGCGGTAGTGACCGCTTTGACAGGCTTTTTCCAATGCCTCGGGCAGCAACCCTTCGGCATCCATGGCCAGCCCTTTGAGCTGCAGATGCAGCGGCTGCGCCAGTGTATTGAGACCCGGATAGGTCAAGCCTTCGCACAACAGGGTTTCGCCGCACAATCCTAGTGTCATCAGGCTCAACAGCAGGCCGTTCTGGGCGCCGTAATTGAACAACAAACGGTCGGGATGGGCCGTTATGCCATGGTTGGTTAACCAGTGACTGGCTCGCTGGCGCTGGAGGAGTCCTCCCTCGGCGCTGTCATATTCCATCAGGGCATTGATCTGTCCGGGCTCTTGCATCAGGGCCTGCATGGTCTGGGTGAAGGGCTCGGTGCGATCCACGGCGACGGGCAGATTTTGCCATAACTCGATACGTTCCGGATTGGGTTGCCGGATGTGCCAGGCGCGGGCCTGATTGTTCTGCAGATCGCGCACATAGGTTCCCGAGCCGACACGCCCCTGCAGCAGACCCTGATGTTCGGCCTCGCTGTAGGCGCGGGTGACGGTTCCAACCGTGACTCCGATCTGGTCGGCCAGGGCGCGGTGGGTCGGTAGGCGATGGCCGCCAGGCAAGGCTCCGCTGCCGATATCCTCGCGGATGGCTTCCAAGAGCTGACGGTAGAGCGGCCCCTGACCGCTGAGCTTTGGCATCCAGATTGTCATGGTGACAATAAATCCATTGATCGTTGTTTGTCCTCATATTACCGTGTGTTTGTGCCATAAAACAGCACAAATGTGAACTTCCCACTATTTTGTATCGATACAATTTTGCATCCGGATGCGTTTCCCTTCGTCAAGGAGATGCAGTTATGGCGATAGAATGGTTATTCCCCCTGGCGGGTTTCGCTTGGGTTACATGTATTACCCCGGGGCCGAACAATGTGTTGCTCACGGCTTCGGGTGCCCCCCCCCCCCCCCCCCGATTCGGTTTTCGTCGCACCTTGCCCCATGTGCTGGGTATTTCCGCCGGCATGGGGGTGATGCTGATGTTGGTCGCTCTGGGGTTGGGCGCTCTGTTTCAGCAATGGCCCGTGCTACAGACAGTGTTACGAGTCCTGGGCTCTGGCTATCTGTTGTGGTTGGGGTATCTGATTGCCCGCTCGGCACCGCTGCATACTTCGAATCCAGAGGCTGCTGCGGGCACGCAAACCCCCTGGGCTATTCATCAGGCGTTATTTTTCCAGTTCGTCAATCCCAAGGCTTGGTTGATGTCCATTTCGGCGATTGGCAGCTTCACCCTGCTCGGTCATGACTATTGGCTTTCTGTGGGTCTGTTGATCGGCGTGTTTTGCCTCATCTGCCTGAAAACCTGTCTGGTATGGGCACAGTTTGGGGTTCAAGTGGGGCGTTGGTTGCGGTCACCGTTGGCTTGGCAGCGGTTTAACCGGGTGATGGGCTTGCTAACTGCTGCCTGTGTCGTGATGATATGGCGCTAGAGTGCGGATGGTCCGTATCATCCGCTGATTTTTAGTAATAATCCTCTGTGTTGTGCTGTCGAACGGCCTATGGTCGAGACGCCGGGGATCATGGTATGAGGGATCGTAATGGATTTTGCCTGGTTTTTACCCTTGCTGGGCTTTGCGCTGATCACCTGTGGAACTCCGGGGCCCAATAACATGCTGCTGACGGCCGCGGGGGCGAATTTGGGGTTCCGCGCCAGCGTACCGACGCTGGTGGCCGTCGTCAGTGGCTTGAATCTCATCATGCTGGCGACCGCCTTGGGCCTGGGGGTGGTGTTTGCCTCACAACCTGTGCTGCATCAGGGATTACGCACCATCGGCAGCGGCTATCTGCTGTGGTTGGCCTGGAAGTTGGCCCGAGCGGGTGAGCCGGGTGAGCGGCATGTCTCGGAGATGCCGCGCTGGTATCAGGCGGCCTTCCTGCAACTGCTCAACCCTAAAGGCTGGTTTATGGCGTTGTCGGCCATTGGAGGTTTCACTCTGGCGGATAGCCACTACTGGCCATCGGCGGTTGCCGTGCTGGCTACGTTTTTCGCGATGGGAATACTAACCGGGTCATTCTGGGTGTTGTTCGGCGCTCAAGTGCGACGCTGGATCCAGACGTCGCGAGGCTGGAGACTGTTCAACCTCGGCATGGGTATCATGACGGCCGCCTGCGTGGCCATGGTCTGGATCTAGCCCGGATCTACCTTTTGGTGGCTGATAGTGGCTGGTCGGCGCTGTTTTACCCCGGCTCCGGCTAGTGTTTACGGTAAATGGGTGTAGAATTTGCGCCGATTTTGCGCCCTTTGCTGATAAGACGAAACTGATGACTCAACCCTTGCCCGCCCCGGATCTGTTTGCCGAGATCCGACCGTACCATGATGATGAAGTGCCTGCCGCATTGGCCCGTTTGGTGGCTGATGAGGAGTTGCTGACCGCCGTTGCCCATTTTCGATTCCCTCTGCTCTCCCGCTGGTTCGGTTGGTTACTCAAACCCTTGATCCGCTCCGCACTGCGTCGCCGCTGTGCCAAGGTGAGCACGGTTCGTGATGTGCAGATGGAAGTTGCCGGTTTCATGGAGCAAATAATTGCTGGCACCACGGATGGGGTCACCTATTCCGGACTCGAACAACTGGAGTCGGGCAAGGGGTATCTGTTTATCTCCAATCACCGTGATATCGCCATGGACCCGGCCTTCGTCAATTGGGGTCTCTACAAGTGCGGGTTGGAAACTGTCCGTATCGCCATCGGCGACAACCTGCTGCGTAAGCCTTGTGCCACCGAGTTGATGCGTCTGAACAAGAGTTTCATCGTCAAGCGTTCGGTCAAGGGACCGCGGGAGATGATGAAGGCATTCAGTGAACTCTCCGCCTACATAGCCCACTCCCTGAGTGATGGACATTCCATCTGGATTGCCCAGAAAGAAGGGCGCGCCAAGGATGGGGATGACAAGACTGATCCGGCGATCCTCAAGATGTTTTACATGGCGGGTAAGCAGCAAAAACAATCATTTGCCAGCTATATGCAGCAATTGAACATAGTCCCGGTCGCCATCTCTTATGAATACGATCCGGGGGACGAGGCCAAGGCGCGGGAATTGGTGGAACGCGCCCAGAGTGGTGGTTACGAGAAGAGCGAATTCGAAGATATCGAGAGCATAGTCGCCGGTATCGTGGGCCAGAAGGGGCGGGTACATGTCAGTCTGGGTAAGCCCATGAGCGGTGATTATGATACGCCGGAAGCTTTGGCGGCGGCTATCGATCTGGCGATCCATGGTCAGTATCGTCTGTTTCCCAGCCATCTGTTGGCCGCCGGTCAGCCAGATGGGGTGACCCCGGAGGAGCGTCAACGCTTTGAGGCGCGTTTGCGGGCTATGCCCGCCGGGTTGCAAGATACAGTCCGCGCCATGTATGCCAAGCCAGTTGAAAACCGGGCCGAGTGTGTCGCCGAGATGGTGGACGCCTGATGCGGTTGCGGTGATCTATCATAGGCTCGATATGGGTCTTCGGCTCACCGACCGAATCCTCCATCCGAGGGAAGCCAAGGCTTCCCTCTCTTGTCTCTACCGCTCGTGGAAGGCTCGGTGCCCGGTGAATCGGCTGCCCGATAGAATCAAGGAGTGAAGTATGTTGTGGTGGCCCACGTTGACCTGGATATCCTGGGGCTGGTGTCTGGTTTGGAGCTATGTGCTGATGAGCGTGGGCACACTGCTTCTGATGGCCATCGACAAACGCCGGGCCCGACGCGGCGAGTGGCGGATCTCCGAGCGAGTGCTGCACCTGTGCGAGCTGCTCGGGGGCTGGCCCGGTACCCTGATTGCGCAGCACTGGCTACGGCACAAGAGCCGTAAATGGAGTTATCGTCTGGTATTGTGGGGCATCATAGGGTTGCACCTGGCGGCCGCCTGGGTCTGCTTATTCTGACGCAGATAAAAAAAGCGAACCCTAGGGTTCGCTTTTTCGTGGCTCGGCCTGCTTTCAGGCGACGGCTTTCAACGCGGCGGCATCACTGTCCATCACCAGGATGGAGGTGCGGCGGAAGAAGTTGAATTCGGTCGCCGAGGCCCAGGTATAGGCGCCCATCATCTTACCAATCACCAGTTCACCCAGCTCCAGCTCCGGCAGCATGATCTCTTCGGCGATCACATCGATGCTGTCGCAGGTTGGCCCGGCCAATACGGCGGGGAAGCGTTCACCTTTGGCGTAGGGGGTACTCTTCGGATAGAAGACATGGTCGAACAACTGACCACTGTAGCTGCCATACAGGCCATCATCCAGATAGTACCAGGTGCGGCCGAAACGCTCGGCCTTGCCCATGACGCTGGAGATGGAGGTCATGGCTGGCGCCGAGATGAAACGGCCGGGTTCGGCCAGCAGACGGATGCCGTCAGGCGTCCGGGAGAGTGCCTTACGGATTGGAGCACAGAAGGCATCGATATCCAGCTCACCGCCCGCGTAGTCCACCGGGAAGCCGCCGCCGATGTCCAGGATCTGCAAGCCCAAACCTTGTTGGGCCGTCTGCCGCAGCAACTCGTTGCAAGCCTCGATCGCCTCGACATGACGCTTGGCATTGGGAACCTGGGAGCCGACATGGAAGGAGAGCCCAACGACCTGGATGCCCAGCTCCTTGGCTTGCTGCAGCAGGGGCAGCACCATGTCCGGGGTACAGCCAAATTTCTTCGACAGATCGACCTTGGTTTCCGGGTTCGGGAAGCTGACGCGCAGCAGCAGACGAGCTTCTTGCTTGTAGGCGACAAACTTTTGCAGTTCGACTGGGTTATCAAAGACAAAGATGTTGCAGCCATAATCCAGCGCGTGGCGAATATCGGAATCGCGCTTGATTGGGTGGGTGTGAATACAATCGTTCGGGTTAATCCCGGCCTCGCGCATCAAATCAACTTCGCCATTAGTCGCGAGATCAAATTGAGCGCCTTCGGCTTTCAGGACTTCAACCACGCCCATATGGGGCAAGGGTTTGAGTGCATAGTGCAACGTTACGCCAGGCAGTGCGGCGGCGAGCGCCCGGTACTGACGGCGAATAGCTGCCTGATCCAGGATCAGCAGGGGAGAACCATGTTGGGCGACCAGGCCACGATAATCAATTCCCGGAACGAATTGGCTGTTCATCTTATGCAAACACCTCACAAAAGGGCCATGGCCCTGAAACCAAGTTAACCTCCGGCAACACAGGCCGGAGCGACGATCTACTGTAAACGCGCGCATTATCGGGCATCTGCCTGACTATGCAATAGTTGTAGCTATTCCTTCATTGGTTGCCCAATGATTTCAACCGTCACGGGAGCATTAACAGCGAGCAGATGTATGGTTAATTGGGTTAAAAATCTAACATTATCGACAAATTGAGCATTAAAGCTTGTCGATCGGTCCAAATTTAGCCCTAAGCTAAGAATATTGTCGCAAAGTGGACTTGATGAATAAATTTGCTCAAAAAGATAAAAAAAGCCAGCGATTGCTGGCTTGATAGACCCCTATAAACATAGGGAGAAGAGCTACCAGCAGGTGGTACTGACAGGGCTGTGCGTACCTGTCTGATCCACCGTATAGGTGCCGCAGCTATCACCGCTCATGACGCCAGTCGGGACGGCTTGCAGGGTGAAGGTGGTGCCACTGACGGCAGGCGTGCTCGCCAGACTGAGGGTGTAATAGGCGGTGCCGCCATCCTTAGGTGCCTGGGTGAATGGCAAGGTTATGGTTTCACTGCCGCATTTGTAGCAGCCATCGGCACTGAACTTGCGTTCCATGAATTGGGCAAGTTCCAGCAAGGTAGCCTTGGCTTCACCTCGCCGGGTTGATTTCACATGCTCCATATAGGAGGGGTAGCCGACGGCGGCCAGAATCGCGACTATTGCAACCGTAATCATCAGCTCGACCAAGGTAATCCCCCGTGATCGTTTGTGCTCGAACAACATGTACTTCTCCTTGTGTGGGTGATCCCGTAACTCCTGGTGCCAGTTTTCCGGTTGCAGGGCACCGAGCGACGGGCACCAGGGTTGAGTGTGCCGCAATTATTGCAACTGCCTCCAGGATTGGCGCCCCTTGGCGTTCGGACTGATGATTTCCAGGGTTTGTTTGATGCTACCGGACGAGCCGCTGGCATATTTAATTTCCGTGGTGCCATCTATTTTTTCGACGAAGGCGGACTTGGTCAGGATCTCGTCAAAGCCCTTACCGCTGGCAGGAAGGGTGACCGACTTGCCATCTATGGTCACTGTCTGGTTATCAGCACTATCAATTTTCCCATCATTGTTGATATCAAATACCGGATAACTCAGGCGCGAACCGGTTAATGGAGCAAGCTCCAGCAACCAGGATTTCCCGCCATAATCGCAAGGGTCTGTGGAGGGGAGCATGCTGGTGACCACCAGTTGGTCTTCCCGGAGTTGAATATCGGTAATCACCCGCTCTCCTACACTGGCGCTTAGACCGGGGGATAGCAGATCCAGATACCAACCCCGTTTGCTGCCGTAATTGACTTCATTGTTCGAGATCACGCGCGTATTGGTGGCGGATAGTTCCGCTAGTATGCTCTGCTGGACCAAGTCACTCTTGGTGATCACCGTTGGGGTGGCTTCCAGTTTATCCCAGACCCCATACAGCGATTGCAACTGTGTTGAACTGCGGTCCTCGTTGGTGAAGTAGCTGCCGGTCGCAAACAGTACCATGACTCCGCCGTTGGGATGGGCTATGACCATGGGACGAGCCGTAATGGGCTGTCGATTGCTGGTAGAGCAGTTGGCATCGGCACAGGCGGTATAAATGAGTCGGGTTGACCAATCCTTGCTGTCGCTGGAGCGAACATCGAAGCGCCAGATGTTGCCCAGCAGATCGCCGGCATACAGCAGATCGGTCTTGCGATCACCATCCAGATCCACAGGCACCGGAGTGCTGAGACCATTTAACTTGCCGATTATGCTGGCGTTGGTGTGCAGCACACTCAGTGGCGTGCCTTTTTCCAGATCCAGCACCACCAACTTGCCTTCTTGTTCGGCACTACCATAGCCATTGGGGATCAGAGCCGCCCAACTATCTCCTGCCAACTGCCCCATCGTGGGTTGCGGTATGGTATAGCCCATGTCGGCGCTGGTGAATTCCCATAACACGCTACTGGTGCCGAATTGGGTTGGGTCCGTCACATCTAACGCAAAGACGGACTTGCCACCGGCACCCGTTGATCCCAGCAGGACGGTTTTCCATTGACCATTAAGCTTGGCATCGCCGACTCTCGGACTGCCATCAACCAGATATTGATGACTCTTGGCATACTCTTTATCGGTCAACAGATTCATCTTGCTGACGGTTTCGGCAGGAATATAGGCAAACTGCTCAACACCATCGGCCTCTTTAAACCCATGCAGCATGCCGTCATTGGCCCCAACATAAAGCATCGGTGGCCGGTCGGCTTTACTGGTGATGAAGCTGGCATCACCGACACCATAATCCTGATTGCTCACCATCACCGGGCTCGAATTGACTATATCACCCAGTAAATTGCTGCGGGTCCGGAACAGGCCATTGGGTTGGCTCAGCTCCTTGCTTTGATCGCCACGCAACCAGTCCAGGCGTAATGCACCATTACCATCCGTAGTTCCTGCTGCATTCTTGTTCAGGGCTGCCTGCTGCGTCGAATCGAGCTTGGCCCAACTAAACAGGACTGTCTTGGCCGGGCTAGTGGTGCGGGTATAAATCATGCGAGCGCTGGCCGTCGGTAATTTTTTTGAAGCCTGCCAGACTGCGGTGCCCAAGCTGCCATCGCTGCTGTTGAGCGGATAGGCGGTCAACTCGCCGCTCCAGTCTCCGGAGCTGAAACTGGCCTGATAGATACGGCTGCTGGTACCGAGACGTGCCGTATTGCTCACCATGGCGCTGGAAGATCCGGTTCGAGCCTGTACTTGGGCAAAGGCGTCAGTCAAGGCATCGACAAAGGCCTGAGGATCCGCTGCACTGTAAAAACCGCCGCGACTATTGACTGCCGCATGCCACAAATCATCGATTTTTTTAGGTATTTCAGAAGAGGCCTCATTAGCCGATATGCTAGGCCAAGAAACTGTTCCATTCGTCAATTTTTGCAATGTATCAGCACCATAGACCAGTGATCCATCCAGCCCAAAGCTAACGGTGAAATTGACCATATGTTGCCAATAAGCAGGGTCATCGCTGGAAGGTGATACTTTATTTTTGATATCGGGTTGTAGATCCCGTTTCCAGTAGTAGGCAGCCACATCTGCCAAGGTATTAGAGCTCGAGTCTTTATAGGGATTTACGGCCTTAAACTGGATTTTGGCCCCAGCTAGATCATTGGTGATAAGAGCTCCATCCGTGCTATCCACGTTCGTTTGGGCCGCAGTGGTGTTGGCTGGGGAGCTATTCCAGTACCCATCCGTCATCAGTATGTGATAGCTCTGACGGCAAGATTTGAATTCACCGTAACTGGTTTGGCCCGGATCATCAGCCCAAGGACTCCCCGTTCCTTTGGCTCGTTCATAATATTTACCGACATCATCCATAGCCTGGCGAAGCGGTGTGTAACCATCAGCATTGACCGCATATAACCAAGTCAGAAAACTTGATTTAGCCGTGGTATTGAACTTTCTGACCCCCTGAACAATGGTGGTGGTAGCAGTGCCATCTACAGTTCTGCTGCCGGAGTTAATTGAACCGTAGCCGACTCGCACTTTGTCGGTTAGTTCGTAAAATGCCCGACCTATGCCAGCCTGAGCCGCCTTGAGTCGAGTGCTGTAATACGTATCCCAATTGCCAAAGTTTTTCTGCTCTTCAGAAAAGGTACAGCTATTTGGATTGGCGCAATCGGTGCGATTAGGGCCACCACTGTAACTGGTAACCCCAGAGTAGATGTCTACTTCAGTACCCGTAGCGGTGTAATAGACACAGTTGTAGGTATAGTTGCCTTTTTTGCCAGAGCGGGTGCAGCTCTTGCTGGAGTCTGGGTAGTCTGTGCCATCGCTTTTTACCCAAGGTTGATAATAAACCGTCGGATTGTAGTAGAGCTTATTGTACGTGGATGATTGGTTTTTATATCCACTGGGCTGGCTGTTCGTAGTCGATAAATAGTCATCATCCATGGAGCCGGAATCATCAATGGTAAACATGATATTCGGTTCAATGGCATTGTCATTTTCCAGATATAAAGGTTTAGTGGCTATGGTATCTGCCGATGCCGAATTGCTAACCGCTACGAATAGGGCAACAGCAAACAGGTGGATATAATTCGAGTGGCTATTGAAGTATGACATGGTCGCTGTATCCCTATACATTAGCGTCGAAAAGTCGATTGCAGAACAGCTCGACTGGTCGTGGTCTGCCCGACCGCACTGGCAGTAATTCGATAGATGATCATGGTGTTGAGTGGCAGATCGGCCTCCAGACTCAAACCTTTGTTGATGACCTCTGGAAGCTTCTCGACCAAATATTTGGGTGTGGCAGCAACCCCGGTCAGGCTGGCGCTGTTACGCCAGTTGGTGCTTGCACTCTGCCAGTCGGTGGTGACACCCGATGTGGCAACATCATACAAACCTGCCGTTCCTGCGGTATCAAACGTGGCAGTGGCACCCGAGGCACTAGCCATAAATGCTTCCCCACCCCGAAGTGCAGCTTCAGCGGCGAGAAATGCCTGTTCACTATCGCGGCTGTTGCCAGCCATTTTTTCTTGCATGGTACTGCCTTGCATGGCGGCAAGGCCGCTCAACGTCAGTAACAACAGCATAATCAAACAGACTACTAACACCATGCCTTGCTGCGGCCGAACAGATGGATACGGGTTCATAGTGCAGCTCCTAGTTCAACCGATTACGTAATACAGCGGTAATGGTGGTTGGCATATACCACCGGGTATCGGTAGCCGTGAAGGTGGCACCATTGAAGGTAAAGGATTGTTTCTTCGGCACTATGCCGGTCTCTTCGCTACCGAGGAGTAATTGCAGCTTGAGCGTCAGCACGTTCCCCCAGTTGCTGACGTTGTTGGCGGTTTGGTAACTATCGGTCTGACGATCACCGTTGGTATCAACGCCATACAGGATCTGCATATCAAAGACATAGTCCAGCAATGGGGTTGCCGGGTTGCCGTCGATCTTGCGATAGAGGGCAGGCTGACCCGTGGCGCTGTTGGTCGCCAGATAATAGGTCGCGGTCTGGTAACTCATCAGCTCGGCATTGGTGCCAAAAAGTTCGCTTTTATTATTCGGGTCCCAAGACGAGACAGCATTGCCGGGCACATAGGTGCCTGCATTGCTGTGTACCACGTTCACCTTGCCTCCGGCGGCGGTCAGACCCGTAATTTGGAAGATGCGAGCCTTGCTGCAGTCGGTAACCAGAGCGATATCGCCATCTTTCAACAACGTCATAGCCGAGGGGGCGGCAAACAGCTGAGCGGCATTGTTATTGGCCACGATGGCAATCGGTATACTGTTGGGCCCCTGAACCAATACCAGGTCGGTGTTGGCCAGCGGTTTGGGATCTCCGGTCAGGTGTGTCGACAGTTCAGTGGGAAGGCTCGCAGTCAAATTGTTGTAGCCACGCAGCCCTGCGGTAAAGTCGTAAGACAAGGTGGTGGCACTGTTCAGCGTATTGGTGATGGCAACATTTTGTTTGCTCAAACAACCGCGATATCCGGTCATGCGTAGTTCTTTACTCAGCATATCTTGCGCGAAGCGAGCATTGTCCTGCACCACACCAACCGAGTTGGTGGTGCGGTAGGTGGTGTTATTACTAACAAATAGCTGCAAAACCGCCGCCGTGAGTAACAAGCCTAGCGTGATAGCAACCATCACTTCAACGAGCCCGAAGCCTTGTTGTTGCAAGCGGTTTATAACAGGAAACCTGACCATCACTTAGATCTCCGTGCGATAAATAAATTGCCGACTGGCGCTACCATTCTTCAGGCGAGATTCATCCCACTGCACCGTAATCGTAAAGGTTGAACCGGAGTGGGCTATGCTGCCCTGGCCCGCGGGCAACAGGGCTAGGCGTGCCTTCCAGTTCTGCAAATCAACTGCAGTAGTCGCTGTTCCGGTCGGGGCTGTGGATGTGAGCGTGTTGTCGTAGCTACCCGCCAGGGCTGCACTCCGGTTAGCACGCATCAAATCACTGATCTCATTGACTAATTCTGTTGCTTGCGTTCGAGCTAGTGCCGTCTGGTTACTCTTGAGCGAAGTCGCTTGCATCGCAACCATGCCGAGAACGCCCAGCCCAAGGACCACCAGAGCGATCAATACCTCCAGCAATGTCGAACCGCGCATCTGGCGCGCAGGAAACAATTTCATGTTTTGACTCCAAAATGGTTAGCTGCCGCAGTCGATTCGACTCAGACTGGCTCGCCCGGATACATTCACCGTCAACAGACGCTGCTCATTATTCTGGCAACCGGAGGGTTTCAACTTGAAGGTGCTGACGCTGGACGGGACAGCAAGAGAGCCATTGGGCGCAATGCGAAGTTGATTATGGCTAGCCGTGACGCTGCTTTTGATTCCATCAAAATGACGGAGCAGGGTGTCTTTTGTGCGGTCAAACAGAGTGTCGCCATCGTCAATCCGCACTTCCCAGCCAGCCTGCCAATTGGTTCCGGTCTGCGGAACGACCCAAAGTGATACCCCCCGTTTAACCGCTTCACTACGCGCCAGTTGAACCGCCCCGAGTAACGCATTCCCCTCCGTACTGGCCGCACCGTCGCGGATCAAGTTGTTAAATGCCGGCACCCCTATGGTCGCCAGGATGGCCACGATGGCAATCGTGACGATCAGTTCGATCAGGGTGAATCCGTGACTGGCTTCGTTTGGCATCATTTTCTCGATTTGGCTAAAAACAGGCATTGGCAACCAAGTCACCACCTATTGGTAAATATCGCATTGGAACTGCTGGGTCGCCAGTTGGGCCAACAGACAATTATGATCCAAGTCACGGGATATGCTGTTTTATTATATAGTGCAATATATCTATTTCTTAGTTAGATATGTTTTGTTTTCATGTGAGTCCAGGTCTTAGTGGAGATTATAGTGCTGCATAATAGTTGAGGAGTGCCCCTTATGAGTTCGTTCATCGATGGGTGATGAGGTTGTCATACAACTCCTTTTTGCCGCTAAAAAATCATGACTGTTGATATTTGAAATGCTTTTACCGCTTTATTTCCCACGCGGTGATTTACAAGAACCTCACTCAATGGCTATTCGGTCTTTGCGATATCGCTTTCATGACATTTAAAGAGCTTATTTCATTGATATATATGAATTAATTGTTAGGTGTTAGGTTGTTTTTACAGT
Organism: Aeromonadaceae bacterium; assembly: GCA_963677375.2. Taxonomy (GTDB): domain Bacteria; phylum Pseudomonadota; class Gammaproteobacteria; order Enterobacterales; family Aeromonadaceae; genus Pseudaeromonas. Next base: position 98,335 of record CAXXIF010000010.1, on the reverse strand, counting down.
ATCGAAATGAATGGGTGGTCTAGCCAATAAAAGTAATGACGCCAAGTATTGGATTCAGGGCAATACTTGGCTGAATTGTTCGTTTCCGGCCAAAACGTACCTGCCTCGCAAAAAGTGAAATTGTTCACGCTCTTTTCTTGAGCAATAAGTCGAGAAATGAGACATTTGCCAGTATGCAAAGAGCCATAAGAGGCCGTTTCAGTGCGGTCGACAAAGGAGTGTGTGAAGGCATGAACAGCAAACGTTCTTTTCGAGCGCATGGAATGACGCAACCGTCTGCAATAGTGTGGAAGCGGTGCACGGGGCTGACACTGATTGAACTGATGGTGGCAATCGCCATTGTGGCCATCATAGGGTCTATTGGTGTGCCGTCGTTTCGTCAGGCGATGCAGGCACAACAGACTGAATCTCAGCGTGAGGCTCTCCTCAATAGCATCACCACGGCGCGCCAAACGGCCCAGCAACACTCGCTTCCCGTACTCTTGTGTCCGTCGACGAACGCCAGTAGTTGCAGTAGCAGCAGTAGCGATTGGAGCAAGGGCTGGCTGGCCTATGTGGATGCCAATCGCAACAACAAACTGGATGGTAGCGAGACGATAATCTCTGCCCACCAATACCAGGGTGCCGTCAAGGTCATTTCTAATGTGCTGAATATGACCTTCCGCGCCAACGGCATAGTGACCGTTGCCAATATAAAGGTCTGCTCCACGACCGAGACTAACACCAATAAATCGATTGACGTCAACCCGCTGGGCGCCATCACATTAAGTGGAGGCGCAGGTGCTAACTGTCCATAACCGGGGTTTCACACTGGTTGAATTACTCATTTCTCTGGTGGTGGTAGCTATTGGCCTGCTGGGGTTTGCCAGCTTGCAGATGGGGAGTATGCAGCGATTAGAGCAGGCCAAGGTTAGTCAGAGCGCCAGTGGTGCCTTGCGTGATTTGGTCGAGCGTATCAGCTCATTACCTACTGCCGCTAAAGCCGGGGAGTTCGATTTCAATAATCTGAGTGATGGAACTGCGCCGGTTGCCAGTAAAGACTGTGACGCTGTGAGCTGCACCACCAAAGAACAGGCCGATATGGAGTTGGCTCGTTGGTTCACCCGCCTTGAGGAGCGGGCACCTTCCCCCCGGTTTTCTGTGGTTTCCGTTAACCAGGATGATGGACGTTTGGTCACCATCAGCCTGGTCTGGGATGCACATATGACCGGACAGGGTGCAGCCGATGCTGGGACCGTCACCGACAGCGCCAGTATGAAAACGGCGCATCAGCGCGATAACGTGGAAATCTACATCCCATGACGCTTCGCAAAAATAAGGGTTTTACCCTGGTCGAATTGATGATTGGTATTGTGCTCGCCCTCTTCATCGTCGGAGGGCTTTACACCATGCTGGGTAGCAGCCAGCTCAGCTACTCACTGGCACGCTCTAATAATGCTCTCAATAGCTCCGGCCAACGGGTGACGCAACTGATCTGGAATCAGCTTCATCAAGCCGGGTATATCAATTATCAGCGCCAGATCATGCAACGGAAATTGCCGGCAGGTGGCGTCTCCTTGAGCGCGAATACCTGGACAGAAGGGCAGAGTCTATTTGCTGAAAATAATTTGACTATGACCGGCGTGCTGGCCAATACCGATCGACTGGTATTGCGGTTCTGGGGCTCCAGTATTTCGGATAATGATCCAGCGCAGCCTACTAATCAGAGTTCGGATAACCGCATGTTCGATTGTAATGGCGACTTTAAGACCAATCAGAATCTGGTAACTATCACATTGTTTGTGAACAACCTGAATCAACTGATCTGCCAAGACAACCAGAGTCATACCGTGGTGATGGAAGATAATGTGGAGTCTCTACAGTTTCGCTTTCGGCGCGTGGGAACCAATCAACAGTTTGTCCCGGCCAACATCATTACAGCGGCCAGTGCTTGGGCAACCGTCGATGCGGTTGAGTTTGGCGTCTTGACCCGCCAGGACTCCGGACAGGGAGTAAAAGCAAATGCCAAAAACTACAACATTCTCGATCAGGTGGTGTATAGCGCCGCCGATCGATGGGTCCGTCAATCATTGACGGGCAGTATTACTCTGAAAAATTAAGATATCGAGTAGCTAGCATGAAACAACAAGGCATGGCGTTGATTGTGGCATTAGTCATTACGGTCATCATAGGTATTATCGCCGTGGCCATAGGCCGCAGTGCATTACAAAACCAGCATAGTGCGAGTAGTCAATACGATTTACTGCGCAGTTATACTGCGGCCCAATCGGCAATGAACCGGGCCGAACGCCTGTTCAAGCAGACCGTTATTAACGATGAATCAAAAATATATAGCTCAACGCCACAAGCTATCAGTACAACTCTGGACGATGCCGATTGGTGGCAGGACCCGGCAAAATGGGCTGCTAACGCCACTGCCTATAATGGCCTGACTGCGGGTGCGCCGCAGTTTCGTATCGAGCAGCGACAATTCATTCCTTTTTCGGCGGATATTGAAGAAAAAAATGGTCAGCAGTTCTTTCGGGTCAGCAGTCGTGGCGAAGGGCCTGGCAGTGCAGTGAGTATGATTCAAGCCTATTTCACGGTTGTCGTTCCCAAACCAGAAAAATGATGCAGGATGATGAAATGATAAGGATAAAGGGATTTACCTTAGTTGAGTTGATGATCACGGTGGCCATAGTTGCCATCCTGGCCAGCATTGCATTGCCCTCCTATCTGGAGCATGTGCGAACCGCCCGACGGGATGATGCGAAGAAAACCTTGATGCAGGCGGCGCAAACTATGGAAAGTTATTATGCGCTGAATATGACTTATATTGGCGCCAATACTGGGGCAACGACTGCCCCAAAAATATTCGGGGATAAATCGCCGGTGGATGGCACCGAGCGCTATTACACCTTGACTCTCGATCCGGTGCCATCGGCCACCAGTTATACCATCAAAGCGGTACCACAAGGCGGTCAAGCATCCGATAAATGTGGAACCCTCTCTATTAATCGCATTGGTGTTCGCACTGCTGCTCAATCGGATTGCTGGTGAGGACTATACAGATGAAAAATTCAACAAGATTTTTTATATTTATACTGATTGCCATTGTGAGTTGTCTAAAAGTATTTTCTTCTGAGCTGGCTTTGCCAACCAAGCCATTATTTGTGGATGGTGATAAGACTCCCCTTGTGATGTTGATTATGGGACGGGATCATACGCTTTACTATGAAGCCTATAATGATGCTAGCGATCTCGATGGTGATGGTAAATTAGATATACATTACGATCCTCGACTACCGATCCCCTACTACGGATTATTTGATTCCTATAAATGCTATAGTTATGCGTCTGATTTATTCACACCTATATCTACTACCACAACGAAAAAGTGTAGTGGTTCGTGGAGTGGTGATTTTTTAAATTATCTGACGACCAGTCGCATAGATGCTCTTCGTAAGGTTTTATATGGTGGTTTGCGTTATAATGATTCAGATAATGTCAATGCACCTATTATAACCCGTGCCTATATACCTAAGGACGCGCACAGTTGGGGTAAGGTTTGGGATCCTGCGATAATGAATACAACAGAAGCAGGAAACCTGAAAATTTCGGATTATGCTCCATTATTAGATAGCAAAGTATATTTCTTTGCTAGCACCACACTAACTGCAAATAAAAATAAGCCGCTGCTCCGTGTATTAGAAACTGTTCAGAATCCATCTAAGCCTTTGAATATTTGGGGATGGGTGAGTCGAGAAAGCACTGCGGATGGTGGCGGTGATGTGGGGGGGATTGCTGGCGATTACATGGATAATTACTCAGGCACAGTGAACTCGGCACGGACTGATTATACAGTCAGAGTAAAGGTTTGTGTGGCTGGCCTATTGGAAAGTAATTGTGTTAAGTATCCTAATGGCAATTATAAGCCGACAGGAATATTGCATGATTATGGGGATGGCATTATTCCAAAAATAGAATTTGGACTTATTAGTGGCAGCTATAAGGAGAATCTTTCTGGTGGCGTATTACGCGCAAAAATTGGCAAGCTGAAAGACGAGATCGATCAGAGTACTGGGCAATTAAAAACCAGAACCGGTGGCGTTGGAATATTCGACACACTCAATAAGTTGAAAGTGGTTGAATTTAATGGTGCAAGCTATCAGCCGTGTGGTTGGGTAACTGATAAAGCAATTGAACAGACAGATCACAAGTGTGTTGATTGGGGAAATCCAATCGGTGAGATGTTGTTTGAAAGCATGCGCTATTTTGCTGGAGCGAAAGAACCAAGAACTGAATTTGCAGAGGCATCTGATGACAACGAATTAAAACAGGATTCATGGGACGATCCATTTCAAGCATCAGGACGTCAACGTTGTGACCTCCCTATTAATTTGATTATCAGTGACATTAATCCATCCTATGACTCAGATCAAATTCCTGGTTCCGCTTTCAATAGTGACTTTTCCGATTCAACGTTGAGTGATTTGAACGTTGCGAAAGAGACTAAAATAATTTCAGATGCCGAGGGTCTGAGTGGTGGTACCTTCTTCATTGGTGATAATTTAGGCATCAATGGAATTAATACTCCAACGGCTAAGAAGATAACTGATTTGGGTCATATACGAGGTTTGTCACCACAGGAACCAACTAAGTTGGGCAGCTTTTATGCCGCGGGTGTTGCCTATTATGGTCTGCAACACGATTTGAACAAAAATGTATCGGATGATCAGAAAGCCAGAACCATGGCGATTGCTCTAGCCTCTCCTCTTCCATCAATCAAGTTAACTGTTGGTGGCGTCAAGGGAGCCGTGACTCTCATTCCATATGCTAAATCTGTTGGTGGTTCAGGTATCAATGCCGCGCAAGATAAGTTCCAACCAACGAATGGCATTGTTGATTATTATGTCGAGAGCATGACGGATACTAAGGGTAAATTCCGTATCAATTTTGAAGATGTGGAGCAAGGTGCCGATCATGATATGGACATGATAGTCATCTATGAGTATGAGGTTATTAATAACACTCAAGTCAAAGTAACACTCACGTCTGAATATGCATCTGGTGGTATTGATCAACATGCTGGCTATGTAATTTCAGGAACCACCGCTGATGGTTTGTATTTGGATGTCAAGGACCAGAGTGGTAATAAAGTAACCTATTATCTTGATACTGTCGATCCAACAAGTAAGGATGCTCGTTATTTACTTGGTAGCTCAAATGTGAATAAAAATAAAGATTTAGGTTTTGGTCCTATTACTCGGACCTTCACCGTGGATCCTAATAAAACAGCTGCTGGCTTACTAGAGTCTCCCTTATACTATGCTGCTAAGTGGGGCAGCTTTGTAGATGTAAAAAAAGGTGATCCAGGTGTATTAAATGGTAAGCCAGATGATGGTGAATGGGATAAAAATAAAGCAGGTTCACCAGACAATTACTTTCTGGTAACTAATGCTAGCAAATTAAAAGATCAACTTGAGACTGCTTTTGAGGAGGCAAGTAAGGATACTCGCTCCTCAACTTCCATGTCCTATACATCAAGCCAGATTACTAATGATAGTCTGAGTTTTGACTCATCATTTGAAGCTCAGCATTGGTCTGGCAATGTCACTGCATATCCGCTTGTAGATGGAAAGATTAGTAGTACACCCAAATGGGATGCTGATGCGAGAATACAAGCACAAGGTGCAGCTAATCGAATTATATTCACCATGGGGGATGATGGGACTAAACGCGTTTTTGCACCACCAAAATCGGTCGGTGAACTTAATGGCAGTAGTTCTGGCCTCAATAAGTTACAAATTGATAAATTACTCCAGGAAATTCCTCCGTTAACGACAGATAGCCTGAAGTTAGGTTACGTGACTGCTCTGGTAAATTATTTACGTGGTGATTCGACTTATGAAGATAAAGGCTCTATTGTGCCTGCGCTGAATAAATCATTCAGGCAACGAAATGGAATGCTTGGTGATATCGTGCACTCTACCCCTGTCTATGGGGTCTCATCTGGAGATCAGCAGCCTTTTGTTATATTTGGTGCGAATGATGGCATGGTACATATTTTAAATGCCACGACCGGTGATGAGTTATTTGCTTATGTGCCGAGCACTGCATATGATAATTTATATCGTGTAGCACAAATAAACTATGATACCAATCATCGATTCTTCGTCGATGGTAACATTAAAATTGTAACTATTAACGACGGTGCTAATTCTCGTACGATTGCTATTGGTACTTTTGGTCTGGGGGCTCAGGGAGCTTGGGCTTTAGATTTGACAAATCTGAAAAGTGTATCGGCAACAGCAGGTTCAGCAAATAGTAGGTTGCTTTGGGAGATTACGGGTACCAAGTCTAGTCGGTTTGGATATATAACCAATGCTCCTGCTATTATTTCCGCAAAGAGTGGGGATAGTAACAAGTGGGTGGCTATATTTGGGAATGGATATAATACCAGTGAGATAGATGCGGCAACAGATAGTAATGGAGAGGGGGCCTTACTTGTTGTGGATGTGTTAACCGGAACAGTTGAGAACACTCTTCTCACTGGGCGCGGAATTGCACAGGATCCTATAACAGATCTGAAACGCCCTAATAGTTTGACTGAACCGGTTGTTGCGGATAGGGATCTTGATGGAACGGGTGATGTTTTGTATGCAGGCGATTTGTTTGGTAACGTTTGGAAGGTTGATATAAAAGGAAAAGATATCGCTGATTGGAGTTTTGACCAAGGAACGGGTACAAAACCTAAGCCCCTATTTACTGCTGTTAGTCGTGAAGGAATCAGTCAACCGATTACTCAACGCCCTAGTGTTGCCTATCATCCGGTGGATGGATTATTGGTTATGGTTGGTACCGGAAAATATATTGAAACAACAGATGTTGCTGTTGATGATCAACCAACCCAGACTATTTACGGGATATGGGATAAACCGGGTCGGACGACAGATATTACTCGTTCAACTCTGTTAGAGCAGAGTATCACAAAAGAAATTGCGGCTACGGAAACCATTAAAGGCCAGCGGGAAACTAGTAAGAATCTTATCGATTGGGCCCAGCATGATGGTTGGTATCTAGATCTCTACTACGACGGAAAGAACAATGGTGAGCGCCTGAATTCCAGAATTGTGGTGCGTAATACAACTGCGGCGTTTACCACGCTGATTCCTAGCGCAGATCCTTGTAACGGCGGTGGTTCCGGTTGGTATATGGAGGTTGGTATCTATACTGGGAGTAACAGCTATGTGGGCAATAATCTAGTCGATCATTCTGCATTGCTGGACAAGATCCCCAGTGAACCTGTAGTAACCTTTATTACTAATCCCAAGGGTGATAAAGAAGTTATTAATAATGTCAAAATCAATGGGGGCACGCCTTATGAATCCCCAGGGACGACGGTAAATACAGGCGCTATATCCTGGCAGATGTTGTACTAAAGATTTGGCATACACAAAGAGTCGCAACAGCGGCTCTTTTATTTTTATGTAACTCTTGCACTCCAAGTCGATGCATATGGTGAGTTGTTCAATGATCCATCACTGCTATGGCTGACCTATATCCTCGAATATTCCAGGTTTACATAATGATAAAAGGCATCCTAGATAGGATGCCTTTCATTTGTTTATGCCTCGCAATGGATGATGTATCGATCATCAAACCATCTTCAGCATCTAGGGAGCGCTACACGAGTAATTATCCGGTGATGGCACGGTACTCTTGATCATCATAGTGCTACAAGCATTGCCATTATTCAGGCTAATGGTTGCTATGTCGTTGCCATTGCTGTCTTTGGGATCGGTTTGAGTGGCACTCAAGGTGATACTGGAGGGTTTTAGTGCGAAACCTGATGCGCCGAAATTCAGCGTGACGGCCGTATGCCGATTCACCGCACAGTCAAAGTATCCTGCAATCATACTGCCGGTTGGTTTATTGACCGTGCAACTGACTCCGGCTTGATTGACGGCCAGGGTATTCCATTCATTGGCTTTACAGACTTCGGGGGCGTCTCCGGTCTTTTTGGGGTCGCTCAGGCACTTGATATCACCCGTCAGATGTAATTGGGCATTGTTGCCCGTATTGGCGGTGATCCGCAGGTTAATACTGGCTGATTGATTGGCTAGATCCGCGGGTGAAATGGCCGTGGTGCTGGTGATGCCGCTATTACTGGTGCGTATATTGGCGGTCACCGGAATAGCTTGAATGACACCATTCGTCGATGGTGTTGCCTGGATGGCCGATAGTCGGCCACGGCTATAGGTCCCGTAGTAGTTTTGACTGGCATCGACGATGGTTTTAACGGTCTCGTTGGTCACAGTGGCATAGCTCTGATTGGCGGTCGTCAGTGACCAGTTGGCCAGCAGGGTCAGGTTCAGCTCATTGAACGGGAGCTTGGCCAGAAGTTCCGCATCTGAGCTGTCGAGCTGGCTCAGATACTGACCATTTTCATCATTGAGCAGATCGACATAGATGCCGCGGGCGATGAGTTGCGCCGTGGCACCGGCTTGTAGGCTCAGATCTGTGGTGGTTGCGCCACCGTTGGTGACATTCCCAGATGAACTTAGCCAAGTATTCAGCGCTGGAAAGCTAAAGGTTCCACTGCGGCCCGCTTTTTGCCAAGCGAAGTGGGCCTTGACCACAGCCTGCACATATTTCTCATAGTTTTCCTGATTTGAGGTATCGGAGAGAAAATCCGGCGACATGACATTAATGACGGCCAGATTCCAATCGGGCATAGGCTCGTAGAAACCATCAACCCGCAGCAGACGACAGGCTTCCAGATAGCTACCGGTCGCAACACTGACCAAGCTGCTACCACTCAGTTTGTAATGCCCATGCGCTTTTCGTTGGATGTTGTAGTACTGGTCAAAGGTTCCATTGGCGTTATTCACACCATCAAAATGGTTTTCGCAGCAGATGTTACACAAAGGACTCTGCGCATTCTGATTGCTGGTGTTGAGGCCATAACTCTTGTTGACGCTCTGCCCGAGCTCCCAGTACTGGCCGAGAGTATCCAGCAGAGGGTAGGCGGGAAGTTTTTTGCTGGCATTGCCACTTTGCAGGCTGCAGTTGCAAGAGAGTGTTGCTTGATCTTCCTGGATTTTTCGTCCTGATGCTGTGTCGTAAGTAATGGTCTCGGTCTTGACGACCACATTGGTGCCTGATTGATAGACGGTTGGTAGTGGCTTACTGGTCTCCTCTTTGGTACCAGTTTTGATGGTTACGGCCACTACATCCGGTGCTGAGCCCGGGGCGTAGCTGATTTGTGGCTTGGTCTCCATGCCGCCGAGGGAGTCACCCTCGGTATTACCAAGACTGGTGCTAGCCGCGATGCTGCTGCTCAGGCTTAATTGTTTGCTGGTGCCGTTATCGGTCCAGCCGACTGTGATGATGACATTTTTTCGCAGCGGATATTTGAGATTGGCAGGCAGTGGAGACGGGGTGTTGGTGACTGTCCAACCCAGGCCATAGACGGTGTTACCTATGGTGTGATTGCCTGCAGCAAGGCCGTTGGTGAGACTTTGGCCCACATTGGTTTCAATATCCTGATAGGCAAACTGTCCCGTTGTGGTGGCCAGCGTCGTGAAGCTGCGCAGATCATCGAGTTTATTCTCGGCCAGGTGCATGGCACTTTCTCGGACACTGCTGCTGCCCTCTTGTTTCATATAGCTGTTTTGCAGCTTGACGAGACCGGCCGCGCTGACTGCCACTATGATGAAGGCCAGCATGACTTCAATCAGGCTGAAGCCGCGAGAGATATGAATTCTGTTCATGGTTACTCCTACCAATCACGCCAGCTACCCGGCACCTTGTAGAGGGACACAAAGTCCTGGTTGTTGTTCTGGATATTACTCAGTGCGGCTGCGTCGTAGACGGCATTGAAGGTACCGTTGGCATTACCGACTTTATGGTTTGCCATCAGTGAACCCCAAACCGTGGCGCCGCCGCTCATCTTCAGGTCATAATCAGGAAGTACATCAGGCTGGCTGTCATAGGAAAAGACAATACCAAATACCTGCATATTGCCGTTCATCACCAGATCGCCATTGCGGATCAGTAGCACTACGGGTTTGGCTTGAGAGCCTATGGTTCCCTTCGGATTACATGTCCCATCCACGATGTAAAAACCAGAGCTGGCGGCGTTGAGCGTGTCGCAGTTGGTGAGCAGAGCCTTGGCTCTTTGCTCGAGAGTTAACATGCCAGCGGCGTCATCCTTCACGCCGAAAACGTACTGCAACAGGTTGGAAGGAAAGGTTGGGTCGTCGTCCAAAATGTCACTCTCGACTTTGCCAGGCTCGCTATAGGGGGACGAGCTGCAGGTGCCGTTAGCCCACTCCTGCTGACCGCAGGTCGTTCCCGAGCCGTTGACCAGATCGACATGATCTTTCGTCCAGATGGAGAGGGGAACGCCGGGCCCGCCACCATTCGGGTTGGCTACCACCATAAAGTTGCCGCCAACGGCCATACCCGCGGCCAGCATCAGTGGCGCATCGGGCGTTCCGGCTACTGTTGGCATAATCACTGCCTGGACACGGACTGTGGCTTGTCCGGCGGAGCCATCGATTGAATTCCCGATGGCAACAAGCGTCAGTAGCGGCATGGTTCTGGGGCCGACCGGGATCGTGGATTGCGTTACGGTCACGCCTGTTGGCATCGGCGGCAGGGTACTGACACCGGCGGAGGCGATCAGACTCAGCCCCTGTTCGAGTCGATCCTCGGCATTGGCGAGCGCTTCCCGATAGCGCATTTCATTGGCAGCGATCCGTTGTTCGCCCACCAGGACCCGACCGGTCATGACACTGAGCGAAATCACCAGCAGCAGTATGATGAGAGTGATGGTCAGGGCAATGAAACCGTGTTGTTTAGTATTGGTCATTGCGGATCCTTACCTGCCGCTGCAAGGTCAGGGACAGGGCTGGTTTTTGTTGGCTCTGTCCAATCATCGATATCGTGATGGTGCGTTGTCCTGTGGGACTGGAAAAACCGCTGGCAGGGTTAATGGCAAAGGTGACGGCGGTAAGCTGAACTTGACCATCCTGACTGATATTGTTCCAGCCATCGTCATCGGCACATTGCGAGGGCGAGCTTAATTGATCGGCGACCGTAGCCCATTGCTGGAATTCGAGGCCGCGTGCGGCGTTTTTGAAACGATAGCCCAGGATCTCGTTGCTACCGGCGATGGTTCCATCATCATTGGCATCGTAGCGCAGCAAGATGCAGTCGTAGAGCGGGTCTGTAACCGTCACCTGCTGCAGGTCTTGCAGTGTGGTACTCCCTGCGCTAACGGTCAGGCTGAACATGGCGGTACGGTCTGTCGGAGCAATCACCGGATTCCCAGTGGCATCGCGCTGTAGGTTGAGTGTGGCATTGGCAAAATAACCGGCACGACGAATGTCGCGCTCCATTACATCCAGCAGCCCCTGCATCCCCAGATTTAACGATGAAAGTTGCACTGAGGTGGCATTGGCGCGAATGATGGAGACATAAAGCGTGGTGGCGGTGCCGACAATAATCAGCCCCGCCACCAGAGCAACCAGCAGTTCGACCATCGAAAACCCACGGCATAATCTCAGGCGCATGGCGCTACTCCCGTTAACAGTGGCCCAGCCGGGGTGCACAGTTGTGCGCGCCCCGTGGTGGTAAACCATACTCGCAGCTCTTTACCTCCCAGGGTGAACGATATTCGGTCATCCGCCTGCGTCGGTTGCAAGACACCCCGTCTAGCTCCGACCGGTAACCGATTCGATCCGGTCAGCTCTTCTTTCATCACCACTTGTGGGTAGTCGCTACGGCTACCGCCTCGAACTATGCCATCGCCGCCGATGTCACAGGTAGCTGAACAACTGTCGCAACTGGTGGCCGGTTGGTCAGAGATCCGCCAGCACCAATTGCTATCATCAAAAAAATAGAGAGCTACATTGGGATTATCCGTTTTCGCCGCTTCGGTGCGAGCCAGTTGCAGATCCGAAGCCAATGCCTGGCCAACACCTGCCAGTTGCTGGTTTTGACGCAACTCTAGAAAGCTAGGGACTCCGATGGCCACTACAATGAGGAGCAATACGATCACCAGTAGTGCTTCAATCAAGGTAAAACCATGCTGCGGGCGCCAAGACATCATCAGTAGCCTACTCTTAAGAAATGGATGTAACCGCCATGTTAAAGTGTAGGTCAGATATTGAGTTGGTTCATGTGGGGGGAGTACGTTATGAGGGCGAAGGGGATTACCTTACTGGAGCTCATGATCACGGTGGCCATCATCGCCATCCTAGCATCCATTGCCTATCCATCTTATCAGGCTCATATGTTGAAGAGTCGACGGGCTGAGGCTCTGGAGCATCTGCTGTCAGCCCAGTTGAAACAGGAAGAGCAGCGGGTGACCAGTGGCAGCTATACCACGGATTTTTCCCTGCTAGGTGGTGCCAGTATCGACCACTACACCTTTACCTCTACCGTGAGTGGAGCCACCTATACGCTGACTGCGACGGCCAAGAGTGGTTCGCCTCAGCTCAACGATACCGGTTGTACCAGTCTGACGCTTAACCAACAGGATCAAAAAACGCCGGCCAACTGTTGGGGATAACCTCTGGAACTCTGCTTAATATTGTAAAAACATAAAGGCCCGCCGGGCCTTTATGTTATTGCTGCTTGCGACGGGGGTTGTTACTCCGGCTTGACCAGCCATTCCAACCGCCAGCGGGCATCCGCGCTCTGGGCCAGTTGTTGGCACAAGCGAGGGAGTAATTCAGCCAACTGACCATCCAGTTGCCAGGGGGCGTTGAGAATTAACATGCCCGATCCATTCATGCCCCACTCGTCGGGCTGTGCCGCCACTTCCAGTTCGGCCACCAGCACCGAAGGGAAGCCGGCGTACTTGAATAACTCCAGCATGCTGCGGCTGCGATCGGCTTCTAAGCCGAGGATCGGATACCAGAGGGCATAGATACCGGTCGACCATTTCTGCATGGCTTTTTTCAGGGTCTGCAGAACGCGCTGGTAGTCTTCTTTGAGCTCGTAGGGTGGGTCCATCAACACCAGTCCCCGCCGCGGGGTCGGGGGTAACACCGCCAGCAGCCCCTCGAAACCATCTCTGTGGTGAATGGCGCTGCGGCCGTCGCTACCCATGTGGCGGCGCAGGATCTCGATCTCCTGATTGTGTAGCTCCATCAGCATCAGCTTGTCCTGCTCACGCAACAGGTGACGGGCCACTTCCGGCGAACCGGGATAGAAGCGCAACTCGGATTCATTGAGCGTCTCAATCACCTCAAAGTAGCGCGCTAGTTCGGGCCACTGCTGCCGTTCGGGCCACAGACGGGCGATGCCATCCAGATATTCGGCTTTCTTCTGCGGCCATTCGCCACTCAGATCGTAACAGCCGCCACCGGCATGGGTATCCAGATAACAGAAGGGCTTATCCTTGGCCTTGAGTTGTTCGATGATCAAGGTTTCGACGGCGTGCTTGAGGACGTCGGCATGGTTACCGGCGTGAAAGGCGTGACGATAACTCAGCATGATGATTCCTCGGTCAGTGGGGACTGGGGGGGCGCGCACGTGGCATCGACGGCAGCGGCCTGAGTCAGCAATAACTGTATCAAGGCCTGGCGCTGGAGTGAGGCAACACCGATAGATTCAAGATAGCCACCCAGCGCCGAATTGTCGGTGGGAGAGCTTGTCGGGCACTCGGTGGCTAGTGCGGCGAGTAAGGTTTGTTGCATCAGCCGCTCCAGGGATAATTCATGGGTCAGCAGATGGGCATAATCGCTGGGGGCCAGCTTGGGTTTTAACGTCCGGCGTAGACGTCGCCAATCCTGTAATACCGGTAGCAAGGCGGCGGTAGCAGCCAGTAGGGGCCGGTAGTCACCCTGCCAACCCCGGGTCTGCAATAGGGCCAACAACAGCAGCAAATTGACGTCCGCGCTATGTTGCTGCTGTGCCGACAGACAGCTCGCTTGCACCTCGGGGGCGGCGTACAGGCTCTGGCTCAGGCGCCAGAATTCATTCGCTGTCAGCAAAGCTCTGCTCCCTGGCTTCAAGCTCTTCACCGAGGGTCATCCACTCCAGCTCGACGGCCTCAAGTTGATTCTTGATCGGCCCTTGTTGCGCCAGCAGTTGGGTGAGCTTGGGCTTGGCTCCGTCGGTATAGAGCTCCGGATCGCCCAGCGCTTGCTCGATCTCCGAGAGCTGTTGTTGCAGCTTCTCCATCTGGGCTTCGAGCTTCTCCAGTTTCTGCTTCAGCGGGCGCATGGACTGACGGAACTCGGCCTCGCGGCGCTTCTGATCCTTGCGTGTGGCGGCGGAGTTACTGCCACTGTCGTTGCTGCCGTCATTGCTATTCTGGCTTTTCTCCAGAGCCAGCAGCCACTTGTGGTAATCGTCCAAATCGCCGTCAAAGGCTTCGACCCGCTTGTCATGGACCAGATAGAGATCATCTGTGGTGGTGCGTAGCAGGTGTCGATCGTGGGAGACAATGACCATGGCCCCTTCGAAACCTTGCAAGGCCATGGTCAGGGCTTCACGCATCTCCAGATCCAGGTGGTTGGTCGGTTCATCCAGCAACAGCAGATTGGGCTTGCCCCAGACCACCAGCGCCAGCACCAGGCGGGCTTTTTCACCGCCGGAGAAGGGGCCGACCAGATCCAGGGCCTTGTCGCCATGAAAGCCGAAGCCACCGAGAAAGCCGCGCAGCTCCTGCTCAGTTTTGTCGGGAGCCAAGCGCGCCAGGTGGGCCAGCGGAGTATCGTCGTTGCGCAAATACTCCAGCTGGTGCTGGGCAAAATAGCCAATCTTGACGCCACGGGCCAACTCCAGCTTGCCGGATAAGGGCGCCAGCTCACCGGCCAGTAACTTGATGAAGGTGGACTTACCGGCGCCATTGCGCCCGAGCAGACCGATGCGGGAGCCGGGTACCAGATTGAGTTTGATCTTTTCCAGGATCAGCTTGTCCCCATACCCGGCACTCAAGTTCTCCATCATCATCAGCGGGGTCGGCAGGGCATCGGGTTCGCGGAAGCTGAACTGGAATTGCGAGTCCACATGGGCGGGTAAAATCCGCTCCATTCGCTCCATGGCCTTGAGGCGGCTCTGGGCCTGACGGGCCTTGCTGGCCTTGTAGCGGAAACGGTCTATGTACTCCTGCATGTGGGTCAGCGCTACCTGCTGTTTCTCGTACAGGGACTGTTGCTGTGCCAGCATTTCGGCGCGCTGCAGTTCGAAGTCGGAGTAGCCGCCGGTGTATTCGTTGAGCTTGCCGTTCTCGATGTGGATGATGCGGTTGATCACCCGATCCAGAAAATCCCGGTCATGGGAGATGAGGATCAGGGTGCCGCGATAACTCTTGAGCCAGCCTTCCAGCCAGATCACCGCATCCAAATCCAGGTGGTTGGTGGGCTCATCCAGCAGCAACAGATCCGAGCGGCAAAGCAGGGCCTGCGCCAGGTTCAGGCGCATACGCCATCCCCCGGAGAAGGCGCGAACCGGCGACTCATGCTGGGTGCTGGCAAAGCCCAGACCGTGGAGCAGGGTGCCGGCGCGGGCGCGAATGCTGTAGCCGCCGATGGCTTCGAGCTTGCCGTGCAGTTCGGCCACCTTGATACCTTCACCCAGCCGTTCGGCTTGAGCCAGCTCAGCTTCCAAGGCTCGGTATTCCCGATCCCCGTCGATGACATAATCCAGCGCCGGTTTGTCGAGGGCCGGGGTTTCCTGCGCCACGCTCGACATCTGCCAACCAGACGGTACTGTCAGGGTGCCGTTATCGACACTCAGCTCGCCCTTGAGCAGGGCGAAGAAGGAGGATTTGCCACAGCCGTTCTTGCCGACCAGACCCACTTTGTGGCCGGGAAATATGGTGGCAGAGGCGTTATCCAGCAGCTTGGTATTGCCGCGTAACAGTTCGATTTCACTGGCGATGATCATGCGGTATCTCGTCGTTCAGGCAGGCTGGGCCTGCAGGCGAAAATAGGAGAAAGCTCCGGCTTGTGCCTTCAAGGGCGATAGCGTTGCTGGGCTTGCTGGTACTGTTCGGCAGTACTGAACCCGGCCTGTCGATAGGCTTGTTCTTCACTCATGCCCTGCTTAAGGTGCTGCAGGGTCTGGTAGAGCTGCCACTGTTCCAGCCACTCGATGAGACTGATGCCGAGCTGCTGCTGGAATTGATCCAGCACTTCCCGTGGCGAGAGTCCCTGCTCCTGTTGGCAAGCATGGGCGATGGCGGGCAACTCGCCGCCCTGACGCAGAGTGCTGATGGCACATTGCACCCCCTTGCTCATGGGCTCTGCGGCATGGCTGCTGATTTTAAATTCCGGTAACAGATCCGCCAGCAGACGGCACAGACGACCGCTGTGCCCCTGCCACTCCAGGGGCGCGGACAACAGCTGATGCTCCAACCGCTCCAGCAAAGGCAGAACCAAGGGATGCGGATGCAAAAAACCGGCAGCGCGGGGGCGTGCACCTTGAACCCGGACCGAGAAACGGATGCGGATAAGATGGCAGCCCTGCCACAGGGTCAGACCGTGCAGACAATCGGCCGGTAGCCAGAACAGATCGCCCTGACGCAACACAAATTCGTCGCGTCCCAGACGCATCAGCAAGCTACCGGCTCGCAGATAAAGTAACTGATCGCCGGGTTGGCGGTGACGGCCAAGCAATTCCAGTCGTTGCGCCGACTGGGTTTCAAAATGAACTGGATAAGACATGAACGCCAACGGGCCTAAAAACGATGGGGCGGATTATACGCAAAAATGCAGCCACAAGGCACAATAGCTGCACTTTTCATCCTGTTTCGCCAGGGTTGAAGTGTGTTCACTCCGTTTTTTTTCCGGTATGCTGGGCGCAACTTTTTTCACGCCCCACTGTTGCCGGGGCGCCAACACCGGGAACCCTGACATGAATGTAAGCCATCTGAGCGTTGTTACCCTCGACTATACCGTTTCTGACGAGTCCGGCGACGTGCTGGACAGCACCGAAGGCCGTGAGCCGCTGGTTTACCTGCATGGTGCAGGTTTCCTGGTTCCGGGTCTGGAAAAGGCGCTGTATGACCGCGAAGTCGGTGACAGCTTTGAGCTGGATGTCGATGCTGCCGAAGCCTACGGCGAATACGAAGAGGATCTGGTACAAAGCGTACCGGGTGAACTGTTTGACGGTATGGAAGTGGCCGAAGGTGACACCTTCGTGGCCGATACCGACGATGGTCATCGTCCGGTGACCGTGGTCGAAGTGACCGAAGAGTTCGTCAAGGTGGATGCTAACCACCCATTGGCCGGTGTGAACCTGCATTTCAGCGTGACCGTGCGTGACGTGCGCGCCGCGACTGCTGAAGAAATTGCGCATGGTCACGTTCATGGTGCCGACGACCATCATCATGATCACGAGGGGTGCTGTGGTGGCCATGGTCATCATCATGATCACGACCATGGTGATGATCACGAGTGCTGCGGTGGTCACGGTCATGACCATGATCACGACCATGCCGAAAAGGCCGAAGGTTGCTGCGGTGGTGGTGGCTGCGGTCGCCACTAAGCATCTCTGCTGCGACTTAGAAAAATGCCCTCATGATGAGGGCATTTTTTATGGATGGGATAGCTGCGCCGGGAAAGGGCTGGCGCCGCGATGTCTGGGCGCTATGGGGTGATCAAATGGGGGCGATAAACGTCCGTATGCTGGCTTCGATGCCCGCCGCATCGAGACCCAGCAGTTGAAGGATCTCGGATTGAGTGCCCTGCTCGACAAAGCGATCCGGCAACCCCAGGTTCAACACCGGCTTGACCAGGCGCAGGCGTTGCAACGCCTCATTGACCGCCGAACCGGCACCGCCCAGCAGAGATCCCTCTTCAAGAGTGACCAATACCTGATGGTTGGTGGCCAGCTCCGCCAGCAGGGCTTCATCCAGGGGTTTGACAAAGCGCATGTCCACCAGCGTGGCATCTAGAGCCTCGGCCACAGGTTTGGCCTGTTGCAGCAGGGTGCCGAAGGCCAGAATGGCAATCTCTTTGCCCTGGCGCAGCAGGCGACCCCGGCCGATAGGCAGGGCCTGCATGGCTGATTCCGGAGTCACACCCGAGCCGATGCCGCGGGGATAGCGTACGGTCGCCGGGCTGTTCAACTGATAACCGGTGTAGAGCATCTGCCGACACTCATCTTCATCCGACGGCGTCATTATGGTCATATTGGGGATGGTGCGCAGAAAGCTGATATCAAATGCCCCCTGATGAGTCGGGCCGTCGGCACCGACGATACCGGCGCGATCGATGGCAAACAGGACCGGCAGGTTCTGCAGGGCTACATCGTGGATCAGCTGATCATAGGCTCGTTGCAGGAAGCTGGAATAGATGGCGACTATGGGTTTGAGCCCCTCGATAGCCATACCGGCGGCCAGCGTCACCGCATGTTGTTCGGCAATGGCCACGTCGAAGTAGCGGTCGGGGAACTGCTGGGAGAATTCAACCATGCCGGAGCCTTCTCGCATGGCAGGCGTGATGCCGATCAGCCTCTCATCCTTTGCGGCCATATCGCACAACCATTGGCCGAAGATGGTCGAAAATCCAGGTTTTCCACCGCCGCTCTTGGGCAGGCAATCATCGTCCGGATTGAACTTGGGCACCCCGTGATAACCGATGGGATCTTTTTCGGCAGGCTCATAGCCCTTGCCTTTCTTGGTCATCACATGGAGCAGTTGTGGCCCCTTGAGTTGACGCATGTTCTTCAAGGTGCTGATCAGGGCGTTGACGTCATGGCCGTCGATGGGGCCTATGTAATTGAAGCCGAACTCTTCAAACAGGGTGCCGGGGATGACCATCCCTTTGATGTGTTCCTCGGCGCGACGGGCCAGCTCCTTCACCGGGGGCAGGCCGGACAGCACCTTCTTGCCACCTTCGCGGATGGTGGTGTAGAGCTGGCCGGAGAGCCAGCGTGCCAGATGGTTGTTCAAGGCGCCCACGTTCTCGGAGATGGACATCTCGTTGTCGTTGAGGATCACCAACAGATCTTCGTGCAGATCACCGGCATGATTCAGCGCTTCAAACGCCATGCCGGCGGTCAGGGCCCCGTCGCCAATAATGGCGACCGCCTTGCGATCCTGTCCCTCTTTTTTGGCGGCTATCGCCATGCCCAGCGCTGCGCCTATGGAGGTGCTGGAGTGGCCCACCGACAGGGTGTCGTATTCACTCTCTTCACGCCAGGGGAAGGGGTGCAGGCCATCTTTCTGACGGATAGTTTGCAAGCGGTCACGACGTCCGGTGAGGATTTTGTGCGGATAGGCCTGATGGCCCACATCCCAGACCAGACGATCGAACGGGGTCTGATAGACATAATGCAGGGCGACCGTCAGCTCGACGACACCCAGACCAGAGGCCAGATGGCCGCTGCTGCGACTGACGGAGCGCAGCAGATATTGCCGCAATTCGTCACACAGGGCGGTCAGCCGCTCCTGGGGCAGCAGACGCAGTTCATCCGGGGTGTTGGCCTGGGCCAGGAGCGGGTAATGGCTAATATCGAGACTCATCAAATACTTCTATAGGCGATCAGTAGGCTCGTTCGACGATGTAATCGGCAAACGCGCGCAGAATATGGGTATTGTAAGGCAAGGGCGCTATGGCCGCTAATGCCTGACGGTGCAGGTCGCGAGCCAGCTCACGAGCCGCCTCAAGACCCAGCAGTGCCGGATAGGTACTTTTCTCCAGTGCCAGATCCGAGCCTTGAGGTTTTCCCAGGGTCGCGGTGTCGCTGGTGATATCCAGAATGTCGTCTTGCACCTGGAAGGCCAGCCCGATGGCGGCGGCATATTGCTGCAAGGAGGCGAGCTGGTCGGCCTGGATCTGGTGGTGGCACAGGGCACCCAGCGTCACGGCACACTCGATGAGGGCCCCGGTCTTGTGGCGATGGATCTGCTCCAGAGCGTCCAGAGCGACCTGTTGCCCCTCGGCGGCCAAGTCCAGAGCCTGCCCGCCGCACATGCCGGCATAACCGGAGGCGCGAGCCAGTTGGCTCAGCATCAGAAGCTGGTTTTTGGCCAGCACATCGGGTAGGGGATGGTCCGCCAGGATGCTGAAGGCTAGAGTCTGCAGGGCATCCCCCGCCAGAACAGCAGTCGCTTCATCGAAGGCCTTGTGTACAGTCGGATGGCCGCGACGCAGGTCATCATCATCCATGGCGGGTAGGTCATCGTGGATCAGCGAGTAGGCGTGAATACATTCGATGGCCGCCGCCGGACCGTCCAGCAGTTCGTCGGCAACCCCCAGCAGATTGCCGGTGGCATACACCAGAAATGGCCGAACCCGTTTGCCACCCAGTAACAGGCCATGGCGCATGGCAGCCTTGAGTGTCGGGGCTATATCACTCAATTCATCGATATGGCGTTGTAGCAGTGCATCAATGCGCTGCCGATACTGGTGGGAGAAGGCTTCCAGACTCACGACTTACTCTCCTTGCTGCGGTTCAAAAGGAACCAGCTCACTCTGATTCTGCTCGCTCAGCAGGATCTGTACCTTCTGTTCGGCCTGGGTCAGCTTGAGTTGACCGGCCCGTACCAGTTGCACGCCACGCTCAAACTGCTTGAGCGCCTCTTCCAGTGGCAGTTCACCCTGTTCCATCTGGTGAACTATCCCTTCGAGCTCATCCAGCGTGGCATCAAAACTCAGGGTGTCGATTCGCTTGCCGGCCATGACGGTATCCTCGGACTTGGTGTGACAAAACGGCGCCATCTTACCATCGATAGCGGGTCAGGGGGAGCCAGCATATGGTGCTGACTCGGGAGGTCGGAGGCGCTTTTTTGTGAGAATGAGCACGGAAGTTTTGGGTGTTCGCCCAAGCTTGGTTATAATTCCGCCCCCATGATGGATGGCTAGAGCCGATTTCAGGCTTGCCGCCTGCGATCCTGTTCCGTCGTGGGTCAGTTTTGGTCACTTTGCCCGCCGGGTGAGTCGGCCTTGTTGTCGGAGTTGCTTCGACTCGTTGTGGTTAACAAGAGCGTGGTCCATGAAATTTATCATCAAGCTGTTCCCCGAAATCACCATCAAGAGCAAATCCGTGCGTCAGCGCATGACCAAGGTGTTGCAGGGGAATGTCCGCAATGTGTTGCGGCGTGTCGAACCCTCGGTGCGCGTCCGCATGGATTGGGACAAGCTGGTGGTCAGTTGCGATAACGAAGCGCCGGGGATCCGTGACCAGTTGGTCGAGATCCTGCGCTGTACTCCGGGGATCCAGTGCTTCCTCGAGGTTCAAGAGTTCCGCTTCACCGATCTGCATGACATCTATCTGCGTACCGCGGCTCTGTATGGTGACGAGTTGGCAGGAAAGACCTTCTGTGTCCGGGTCAAGCGCCATGGCAAGCACGAATTTACCTCCATCGAGGTGGAGCGCTATGTGGGCGGCGGCCTCAACCAGAATCATGCCACCGGCGGTGTGCGGCTGAAAAATCCGGATCTGCAGATCAATTTGGAGATCGAGGATGACAAACTCTACCTGATCACCGAAATCCATCCGGGCCTTGGCGGTTATCCCCTGTCGACTCAGGAGGATGTACTGAGTCTGATCTCTGGCGGCTTCGACTCCGGCGTGGCTTCCTATCAGTTCATCAAGCGTGGCTGCCGGGTGCACTACTGCTTCTTCAATCTGGGTGGCGCGGCGCATGAGGTCGGGGTGAAGCAGGTTTCCTACTACCTGTGGAACAAATACAGCGCCTCGCACAAGGTGAAGTTCCTGGCGGTACCCTTCGAGCCGATTGTGGCCGAGATCCTGGAGAAGGTCGACAACAGCCTGATGGGGGTGATCCTCAAGCGGATGATGGTTCGTGTCGCCTCCCGTCTGGCCGAAGATTTAGGCATAGAGGCGCTGGTGACCGGCGAGAGTCTGGGGCAGGTCTCCAGCCAGACCCTGACCAACCTCTCGGTCATTGATCGGGTCACAGAGACGCTGATCCTGCGCCCGCTGATCGTTAGCGACAAGCAGGACATCATCGATGAAGCCCGCCGGATTGGCACCCTGGAATTTGCCGAAACCATGCCGGAATATTGTGGCGTCATCTCCAACAAGCCGACGGTGAAGGCGCGCTTCGACAAGGTGCTGGTCGAAGAGGCCAAGTTTGATTTTGGTATCCTGGATCAGGTGATCGCCCAGACCCGCTGGATGGATATCCGTGCCATTGCTGACGAAACTCAGGCTCAGGTGCAAGAAGTCGAGACGGTGCAGGAGTTGGCGGCCGATGAGGTGATTCTGGATATCCGTTCTCCGGATGAGCACGAGGAGCGTCCGTTCAGCGTACCGGACCATGAGTTGCTGCATATCCCCTTCTACAAGCTGGCAACCCAGTTTGGCGATCTGGATCAGAGCAAGACCTACCTGCTCTATTGCGAGAAGGGGGTGATGAGCAAGTTGCAGGCGCTCTATCTCAAGGAGCAGGGCTTCACCAACGTCAAGGTCTACCGTCAGGCGTGATGGCCAGGGGGCATTCCTATGTCACCTCGTCCAGGAACCGCATACGGACAAAAATGGAGCTCTTTGAGCTCCATTTTTTATGCCATCAAGAGCCAAAACAGAGACATAGGCGATATGACTCTGTCAGTACCTGGTTACTTCAGCAACATACCGGCGGCCACCTTATCGGCGATGGTATCGCCTTCGAGGACCCGTACCGCCGCCAGGGCGAAGGCCATGCTGGTGCCCGGGCCTTGACTGGTAATCAGCCGTTCGCCTGCATCCACCACCACGGCATCGGCCACAAATCCGCTAGCCGGAAGTTGGGATTCGGTGCCGGGATAGCCGGTCACTTTGGCATTGCCAATCAAATCATGATGGGCCAAAACCACGGCTGGCGTGGCGCAGATGGCGGCTCGCCAACCGCCGCGGGCCTTTTGCTTCTTGAGCATGGTGATGAGGAGTGGGGTATCGCGCAGGTATTCGGCGCCAGGCAGACCGCCGGGCAGCAGGATCAGATCAAATGATTGGTCAGCGACCGACTCCAGCAGTACATCGGCGACCAGTTTGACGCCCCGTGAGGCGGTGATCTGCAGCCGACCCTGGGGGCAGACCGAGGCGACTGTGACCTGGATACCACCGCGGACCAGGGTATCGATACTGGCGACGGCTTCAATCTCTTCACAGCCGGGGGCTATGACGACCAGAGCATGGTGGGACATGAAAACTCCTTAGCCGAATGGGCTACAAATCCAAGGATGATGAATTCAGCGTTGCCAGCGCCTCGGGGACTTCCCGAGCCTTGATGGCATCGTATAACTGCTGATGTCGGGGCATGACCAGCTCCATTGGCTGTGCCAGACGCAGAATATAGCCGGTGATATAGTCGATTTCGGTGGGGCGTCCGGCAGCCAGATCCTGTTGCATGGAGGAGTAGTTCTCGGCGGTGGCGCTCGCCACCGCCATGACGCGGGCCACCCACGCCTCTTCTGACAGACTGAATCCCTCCCGATGCAGCAAGGGCATCAGCTCATGACACAGGGCTTCGACCTCGTCGCTCCGGGTCAGCAGGGAGCCGTTTTTTGCGCCGCTCAGGGCGGTGAGGGGGTTGATGATGGCGTTGATCACCAGCTTCTCCCATTGTTTCATCCGGATTTCCTCGCTCCAGCCCGCGTGGGGCAGAGCTTGGGCCAACACCTCGACGATCTCCCGCCAGTCATTTCCAGCCGCATTGCCGGGGCCAATCCAGGTTTCTCCACGGCCAGTGTGGCGGAACTCTTCCGGGCTCAACCGCAGGGCACCGTTGCTGGAAACACCAACTAGCAATGGATTATCGGGAAAGGCCCGCCGAACCCACTCTTCGGTGCCCATGCCGTTATGCAATAGCAGTATGGGGGTGGTGACTGGCAGTTGGCCGATCAGCGGCTCCATGGCGCCTTGCACCTGATAAGCCTTGGTGGTCACCAGCAGCAGGCTAATGTTGGCGGCGTCCTGGGTTTGCAGAAAATCGGGAATGAACTGGTGTTGCTGGCCCTGCAAGTCCCACCAGCTCAACAACAAGGGGAGCTTCACTTCCTTGGGGACCTGCCCAATAGGGTAGGTGCGCAGCAGGCTGACCTGATGTCCGGCTTGTGCCAGCAGCCCGGCCAGAACGCCTCCCAAGGCCCCGCAACCGAGCAGAGTCCAGTGCTTCATCGTCGTTTCTCCCAGTGTCGATATCCGTAAAGCAGGAGCAGGTAACTCAGCACCCCGGCTAGGTCAGCGAGCCAGTCAAACAGGCTGGCTGTGCGTTGTGTGCCCATTTGTAATAGCTCTATCAGTAGACCAAAGGTTAGCACCACCATGATGTGATAGCGCAACTTGCCAACAAAGGCTCTATCGAGCAGGGCTAACAGCCCGCAGAACACCACAGCATGCACCCACTTGTCCATATTAGGCATAAATTCTGGAATGCTATAGGGGCCGAGTGCACGCCAGAGGATCAGCACACAGACAATAGGAAGCAATGGTCGGTAGAATCGAGGTGCCATAAGGGGCTCCATATCGGAATATTCGGCGGATTCTAGCAGCGAGATCCATTCAGTATTGGGCTCTTTTCTGATAGATTACGGGCCTTTATATGAACACAGGAACCTATCATGCCCTCTTTTGACATCGTCTCTGAAGTAGCCATGAACGAGGTGCAGAATGCGGTGGAGAATGCCAATCGCGAACTGCAGACCCGTTTCGATTTTCGGGGTGTGGAAGCCTCATTCGAATTGAATAAAGAGGCCATCAAGCTGGCGGCGGATGCTGATTTCCAGCTCAAGCAGATGGTCGATATCCTGCGTGACAAGATGCTCAAACGCAACATCGACAGCACCTGCCTGGATGTCGGTGAACCTGAGCATTCGGGACGTCGTTATTTCCTGGACGTGACCATCAAAGAAGGGATTGAAAGCGAGATGGCCAAGAAACTGGTCAAGCTGATCAAGGATTCCAAGATCAAGGTGCAAGTTGCCATTCAGGGCGACGAAGTGCGCGTCACGGGCAAGAAGCGCGATGATCTGCAAGAGGTGATGGCGCTGGTGCGTGGTGCCGATCTGGGACAACCCTTCCAGTTCACCAACTTCCGCGACTGATGGGCCATCGCTGGCCATAAAAAAACCGGAGCCTGAGCTCCGGTTTTTTGTGGCCGCGAACGGCACTTAGAACTTGTAGGTTACGTCGAAGTAGTGACCGAAACCTGTGGTGTCCTGGTTGCCAATCGGGCTGCCATCTTTGACCAGCGCCATATTGTTGAAGTACTTCAGGCCATAACCAACCGCGTAACGGTCAGAGTGCCAGTAGATACCGTTGAACCATTCAGTGGACGTGGAGCTGTGCAGGCCATCATCGCTGACATCCGTGGCACCAAACTTGTAGTCCAGGTAACCCTGATAGGCAATGAAGGAACCATTGCTGAAATTGACGAACGGCTTGAACCAGTTGGTGGAGAGCATATAGCCATCCCACTGGTTTTCGTTGGCGGCACCGTAGTTCTCACGCACATAACGGGCATAGGCGTTCAGACCCATCTTGCCGAACCAGGGCATCTCGACGTCGGAGCCGATACCGATGTAGTGTTCATACAGAGCCTTGTCACCGATGTTGTTGACGTTGGCGATGTAGAGTTCCTTGACCGGGCCGAAGGAGAGATCCTTGCCGAACAACCCATCCAGCGACATACGGGGCGCAATCTTGGCGAACATGTTGTCGCCGCCGTGGCGGTCGTCACTGTTGCTCTGGAACAGATCGAAGAAATCGACGTAACCATACAGATCGAAGATGCCGGAGCGGCCACCGAATTCCATTTCGGCATAGGTATCATCCTGGGCACCGAACGGGATCTTGGCGCCTTGACTGCGCATCAGGTTGAACTGCATCCACTTGTAATCATTTTTATGGGTGTCGCCGTTGCTGTAATCAGCGGCAAAAACCGGAGTCGCCATGGCAGCAGCCATGGTGACGGCCAGCAGGGTAGCGTTGAATTTGGCCATTTTTATGTCTCGTCTCGTAACGTTCTTGTTGGATTCCGTAGCGCTCATTTTTTAAAACCGTAAGCGCGGCGGCATTTTATTGTGCGCCACCTCTCATGAGAAGCGATCCGCCATGAAATTCCTTGGCGAACCGGGGGATTTTTGCATTTTTTTTCAGCACGGCGAGAGGGAAGAGTAAAATTGTCTATTAAATAAACGTTTTCCTGCACACTTCACTCCGCGCATCGACCGTCAGTTGCCGTGAAGCAGGAATGTAATCTTTTCGTTTGAGCCTCATGGCCGATATTTTTAATCCAGGTGGTCGCCCGCCTCGGGCCCCGGGTTGGCATGGGGGAGTGGGCTGCGGTAAGGTAGGCGCCACTTCATCGTCATTTGAATTCCATCATGAGTGATAAATCCTGGGCTGAACTGCTCTTCTCCCGCCGGATATTGATTTGCATCTTCACCGGTTTCAGTTCGGGCCTGCCGCTGTATCTGCTGATTAATCTGATCCCCGCCTGGCTAAAGACCGAAGGGGTGGATATCAAGACCATAGGGTTCTTTGCCCTGATCCAGTTTCCCTTTACCTGGAAATTTATCTGGTCGCCGTTGATTGATCGCTTTCCCATTCTGGGGCTGGGGCGGCGCCGAGGCTGGATGTTGCTGACCCAGCTCTTCTTGTTGGCGGCGATAGCCGGATTCGGCCTGTTTAGCCCTCAGGTTGACACCTGGAGCATCGCCTATCTGGCACTCGGTGTGGCCTTCTTCAGTGCCAGTCAGGACATAGTGCTGGATGCGTTTCGTCGCGAGATCCTCGATGATGAGCTGCTGGGGTTGGGGAATTCGGTGCATGTGAATGCCTACCGGATTGCCGGTCTGGTGCCCGGTTCGTTGTCGCTGATCCTGGCGGACCATCTGCCCTGGTCCCAGGTATTCTTGATCACCGCCCTGTTTATGCTGCCGGGATTGATGCTGACGCTGTGGGTGCGGGAGCCCCAACTGGCGCGAGTGCCCAGGACGTTGCGCGAGGCAGTGGTGGAGCCGTTTCATGAATTCGTGACCCGTCAAGGCTGGCGCAGTGCCCTGCTGATCTTGAGTTTTATCTTCTTCTACAAGCTGGGGGATAGCATGGCCACGGCGCTGGCGACGCCCTTCTACATGGAGATGGGCTTCTCCAAGACCGAGATTGGCATCATTGCCAAGAATGTCGGGCTGTGGGCCAGCGTCATCGGCGGTTTGCTCGGTGGTTTGTGGATGATCTCTCTGGGTATCAACCGGGCCTTGTGGTTGTTCGGCGTGGTGCAGTTGCTCTCGATCCTCGGTTTTGTCTGGTTGACGGGAACTGGGCCGAGCCTGCTGGCTCTGGGGCTGGTGATCGGTTTTGAAGCCTTGGGTGTGGGGTTAGGGACAGCGGCTTTTATCGCCTTTATCGCCCGGACGACGGACCCTCGGTATACCGCGACCCAGTTTGCCCTGTTTACCTCATTGGCGGCGGTGCCGCGTACCTTCTTCAACGCCAGTACCGGCTACCTGGTGGCCCAGTATGGCTGGAGTGGTTTTTTCTGGATCTGCGCCGCGCTGGCGATCCCGGGGATGCTGCTGCTGTTCAAAGTCGCCCCCTGGGGGGAGACACCGCAGGCGAATTGAAGCAGAGCCTTTCCAGTTAGCTCTATCCCAGTTATGCGTTGCTTGAGTCAAAACCCGTCATCAGCTAAAAAGCCCGCCGAATTCGGCGGGCTTTTTGTGTGCCGGGAGGGCTGCAGGTTACTTTTTCAGGCTGACGCGTTTGATGAAGATGGGCTCCACCGGTACATCGCTGGCACCGATCCGCCCCTCATCGCCGGTGGGTTGCTGGGCGATTTTATCCAGCACTTCCAGCCCCTGGGTGACGTGGCCAAAGACGGTGTAGCCATCGCTCATGCCAGCATCCAGCGACTTGTTATCCTGCAGGTTGAAATAGAACTGGCGAGTCGCGCTGTCCGGGTCCTGAGTCCGCGCCATGGCGATGGTGCCACGCAGATTGGAGAGGCCATTGCTGGATTCATTGACCACGGGCGGCTTGCTGTTCAGGCTGCGGAAGTTGGCATCATAGCCGCCCCCTTGCACCACAAACCCGGGGATCACCCGGTGGAACAGGGAACCATCATAGCTGCCGTCCTGCACATAGCTCAGGAAGTTGGCCACTGATTTGGGAGCCTTGGTGCCATCCAGTTCTATGGTCAGAGGACCATAGCTAGTTTCCATGACCACGACGGGGTGGCTTGGGGTCTGAGTCTTAGTGGCGGCGCAGGCCAGCGCCGGGACCAACAGCAGGGCCAGTAACCAGTGTTTCATCAGTTATTTCCCTTGATGTAATTGCGCAGTTGGCTGTCTTGCAGCATCTCGTTCAACAAGGAGGAGATGTGCTCGTTCAGTTGCAACTCGATATCCCCGATGTCGGGTTGGGTGGCGCTCTCTTTCATCGCGGATTTGCGATACTCCTTGGTGATGGAGGCACCATTGCGTTCGGCCTTCAGCTTCACCTTCAGGCTGACCCGGCTCTTGTAGACCAGACCCGGCTTGGTAATTTCAGATTGCATCTCGTCGACGATCAGGGTCAGGTGGGTATCACCTTGACCGGAAATCCGCGCACCTTGTGCCGCCAGCCCCTTACCCAGACGATCGGCCATCACGGCCCCTGGGCTGATATTGTTCGGGATCAGCACCTCGGGGTCCTGCTTGATTTTGATCTTGATGATCTGGCTACCCAGGCGGGTGTCCTGATTATCGATGGCAATGGTATTGCCGCTGTAGACATTGTCCGGCTGATCATTGATCTGCGGGTTCAGGCTGGCGCTTTCCGGCCAGGTGGTGGCGCAGCCGGCGAGGGTCAGCGCGAGCAGGGCAAACAGTATGCGTTTCATGTGAACTCCTAGGATTTGATAGCGCGTAAAATAACAAATTTGGGGTTGGTAGCAATACAGTCGACGTTACCAAACAAGCGTTGCAACTTGATGTGATAACCCAGATGACGGTTGCCGATGATCCACAACTCGCCCCCGGAGGCGAGGCAGCGTTCGGCATCCGTGAACATCTGCCAGGCCAGCAGGTCTGTGATGGTCTGTTGCTGGTGAAAGGGCGGGTTGCACAAGACGGCCTGTAATGAGCCATCGGCAACCTGCTCCAGACTATTGCCGAGCAGGAATTGGCAACGGGGTAAATCGGCCGGGCGATTGGTCGCCACATTCAACTGGCTGGAGGCGATGGCCATATGGGATTCGTCGAGAAACAACACCTGGGCCTCGGGGTTGCTGGCCAATGCCGTCAGCCCTATGACGCCATTACCACACCCCAGATCGGCTATGGTCCCCGTGAGCCCGGTTGGCAGATGATCCATGAAGAAGCGAGCGCCGATATCCAGGCTACCACGGGAAAATACATTGGCATGGTTATGGATGCGATAACCGCTCTCGGCCAACTCCCAGACCGTCGGGTAGGGGTTCGGCAATAACCCACGCTCTGCCAGCTGGGTATGGATCAGTCGGGATTTTTTCCAGGCCAATGAGGTCCGGGTTGGCCCCAGGATCTGTTCAAACAGCGCCAGGGTGGAGTTATGAATATCCCGCGTCTTGGCGCCTGCCAGGATGCGGGTCTCCGGGGTCACGACGGCGCTCAGGGTCAGCAGTTGTTGTTCCAGCAGCGCCAGCGTCTTGGGGATCTTGATCAGTACCAGGGCCGGAGACTGCGGCAGCGGATCGAGGGAGCCCAGCAGCGTCACGGCATCGGGGGCGAGTCCATTGGCCGCCAGATTGCGGCGGGTCGCCTCCTGACTCAGAAATGAATCACTGATGCTGACCGGGTTGCAGGCGTGCAGGGCGCAACTCAGAGCCCCGAAGCCATCATTGAAGATCAAGACCGGACCCGTGGCCCGTTCAGGCGTCGCCAGCCAGGAGGCCAGCTCCTGTAGCAGGTATTCATCGGCGGCTTCCCAGGCTTGCAGATTGGCATCCTGGCTTGGGGGATAGCGCTCCAGGGTCAGGCGCAGACCGGCCAGTTCGACTTGGTTCATGACTCGCTCATTACAGACAGGATTCATTGCATGGCGCCATTCTACCTGCTCGCTCCAGATCCACCAATGCTCCCGGACGTGCTCTCCGGTGCGACGATGGGGACGCCTGCAGTTTCGTGATTGCGACTGACGGCGCGACGGCGGTCGAGGTGTCGGGGCTTGAGTCCGGCCGCGGCTCTGGGTATGGTGCTGAACCAGCATGCTGGCCTTTCGTCTTTTATCCTATTCGGGGAGTCTCTTCATGTCAGTGCAACACCAGATTGAGCAAAAATTGCAGCAGGCCTTCGCCCCCTCCCATCTGGAGGTGCTTAATGAGAGCCATATGCACCGCGTCGAACCCGGCTCCGAGAGTCATTTCAAGGTTATTCTGGTGAGTTCGACATTCGATGGACAACGGCTGTTGGCTCGTCATCGGGCCGTCAATGGCGTGTTGGCCAGCGAGCTGGCGGGCGTGATCCATGCGTTGGCGCTGCATACCTATACCCCGGCCGAATGGGAACAACAGGGCGCAGCCCCGCGCACCCCTTCCTGTGTTGGCAAGCCCTGAACCTGTTCTGCTGAATGTCGGATTACCTCCTGTCGGCTTTATGGCAAATCGCGGTGGCCGCTTGAGCCGGCATCGCCGCAAAACCGCGACGGGTGGCACTCAGCGGCACTTAGGCGGCCCTTGGGATGGTCATCACAGGGCTGGCCCTTTCTTTGCTGGGGATCTCGTGGATAATTCCTGCGACTCTCATGTGCTATGTGCATGACATACCAATCGATGCGTGTGGCGCGCCAAGTCTGCCGCTGCCCGCTGGCCTAAGGAGAATACCGTGAACCGTTATCAACTCTGTTTGCGTGGCCTGATCCTCACCGGGATCTTGTTGCTGGTTGGCTGCAATGACGCGGCGACGCCCAATCTGCCGGAGCTGAAAGTCAGTGGTCCAACGATGGGGACCCACTATGCCGTCAAGGTGGTGGGTGATTACCCCGGCGGTGAAGCGCAATTGCAGCATGAGGTGGAGCAGATCCTGCAACGCATCGACCATCAATTGTCCACCTACAAGCCGGACTCCGAGCTCTCGCGCTTTAACCAGCATCTGGCCACCACGCCGGTGGAGATTTCCCAGGATCTGGCGGATGTGATGATCGAAGGGCTGCGGGTTGGCAAGATGACCGGTGGGGCCATGGATATCACGGTCGGACCCTTGGTCAATCTGTGGGGTTTTGGCCCGGACAAACGGCCGACCCAGATCCCCAGTGATGCGCAGATCGCCGCCGCCCGTCAGCGGATTGGGCTGGATAAGCTGCATGTGGAAATTGGCAGCGAGAAGGCGACGGTACGCAAGGATATCCCGGATCTATATGTGGATCTGTCGACCCTGGGTGAAGGTTATGCCGCCGATAAGGTGGCCGACTGGCTGGACGGGCACGGCATCAAAAATTACATGGTCGAGATTGCCGGGGCGTTGCGCCTCAAAGGGCACAATGGACAGGGTGAGTTATGGCGCATCGCGGTAGAAAAGCCGGGGGACGAGCTGGGACTGGTTCAAGAAGTTCTGACTCCCGGCGATAACGGCATCAGCACCGCAGGAAGTTATCGCAACTATTACGAGCTCGACGGTCAGCGTTTCTCGCACATTATCGATCCCGCCACCGGCAAGCCGTTGACTCACAAGCTGGTGTCTGTGACGGTTATAGCGCCGACGGCCCTGTATACCGATGCCCTGGATACCGGTCTGATGGTGATGGGGGCCGACAAGGCACTGATCTTCGCCAATGAGCACAACCTGCCCATCTACACCCTGACCAAGACGGATGATGGCTTCAAGGTTCGCTACAGCCGGGCCTTTGCTGCCTATCAACCCAAGCCTTAGTCCAACGAGGCTCCTTGGAGTGGCGGGGGGACTGGTGCACTCATCAAGGGTGGCAGGGATGCCACCCGCCATTTTCTATTTCCCTACCAATCGCTGTCGGGCGACGGCCTGGGCTTCGGCGCGGGTGCGCACCCCGAGCTTGGCATACAGATGGTTGATGTGGGTCTTGATGGTGGAGGGGGCGACGAACAGTTGTTGTGCCATCTGTTCATTGCTCAGACCCTGGGCAATCAGCCGCAGTATCTGCCATTGCCGTGGACTGAGCTCATCTTCCCCCGGTTGTGCCTGTTGATCGCGGAGTGGTCGGGTCAACAGATCCAGCGTCTGCTGGATGAACCCCAGAACCGTGGGGCGGATCTGGGGCCAGCGTGCCAGCTCCTGCAAGGGGGCTACGACCCTGGGGCCAGCCAGTAACAGCGGAATAAAGGCCGAACGCCCGGCCAGCCAACTCAGCAACTGCTGCCATTGCTCGGGGGTGCCCGCTCCTTGCAGTAACTGCAGTAGCTGAAACTGGCGAGCCAGCCACACCATCTGCCACTCTTCGGCCAGCGCCTGTAACTGCCGTAACTCCTGAGCCTGTTTGGGGAGCCCCCGCAACTGGGCCAGCCAGCCATGGAGCAGGTTATCCAGCAGATCGTAGAGATCGTCAATTTGGGTATGCCAGGGGCTGCGCCGCTCCAGCCGCTCCAGGGCAACCTGGTCATCACGCTGCTGATAGCCCAGAGCCAGGGTGTAACCGACCCGAAAGCGCCAGAGTCGGCAATATTGCTGACTGAATCGTTGCTGTTCAAGCTGCTCCAGACGGCTGGGCAATTCGGCCAATTCGCCGCGCCAGATCAGGGTCAGGCAGCGGTGGGCCAGATAGGGCAGTTGCCAGTAGTCGCCGAGCCCTATGGTCAGTGACTTACCCTGTTGCAGCCAGTAGTCGGCTTGATCCGGTTGCCCCTGATAGAGCGCCAGCTCGGCTTGCAGCCGGTAGTAGGAGTCGAGAACCGGGTCCTCGCTCAACCCCTGTTGTTCGGCAAATTCCAGACCCGATTGCATCACCTTGCCGCTTTGTTGCCAGTCGCCCTGAAAAAAGTGCAGTTGTGCCAATCGGTACCAACCAACCAGCTTGAGGTGGTATTGCCGCTGACAATCGGCCCAACTGACCAATAGCTCCAGCATGGTTCTGGCCCGGGTCAGTTGGCCGGTAAACAGCAGACAGCTGGCCTCGGTCAGTTGAAATGGCGCCTGCAGGGATTGCGGCAGATCCTTGAGTTTGGCCAGCTGCGCCATGGCGCAGGGCAGATGATCGAAGTTGAAGCTGACCATGGCCTTGAGCAACTGGGCACTGTTCAGCTCGGCTTCGGGCAGTGGCTGGGTCATCAGTCGATTGAGCAGATCTTCGGCCCGATCGGAACGGCGGTGGACCTCCATCTCCAGCCAGGCCTGCAGCAGGCAGAGGCTGGGCTGTTGTTGCAACCAGAGACGCGGCAGGGCCGCCAGCCGGGCGGCCAACCAAGGGCCCTGACTCTGCTCCAGACAGCGCAGACCGATGCGCGACAGCAGGGATAACTCCAGTTGAGGCAGGGGCGTGAGCGGCAATAACTCGCGGATTTCGCTCAGTGACAGATCGGCCAGCGACCGGCTGAGGGGTTCCCAATCCAGATCGGGCTGCTCGCGCCAGATCCCCAGCAGATGGGCAATCCAGGGTTGCCAGCGATCCCCCGCTTCTTCCTCCAGTAACCAGCCTGCGGTTAACAGTTGGCTGCGCAGTGCCAGCCATTGACCCCGGCTGCAGCCAGCCAGTTGCAGCAACTGTGGCTCATCCAGAATGCGTTGCTCCGCCTGTAGTGCCAGCGCCTCGGGGATGGGGGCCGGAAACTGGCTCAGGATCTGTGTCAGCAGTTCAAGCCCCCAGCGTTGCAACAGTGCGGCGGTATTGCCGTCACAGCTGCGCGCCTGTTGCCATAGCTGCCAGGCCAGTGGCCATTCTCCGAGTCGGGGACACCAGGCGGTGGCCTCCGCCTCCGGGATGTCCTGAGCGAGCAGCCAGCGGGCTCGCTCCGCTGCTGTCCAGCCCAGACGGGACGCCCCCAAGCGCAGCGGTCTCAAACCGGCGGCGCGAAGTTGCCCTTCCAAGGGGGCGCAGGGCGTCGAGTTGAGTAGACAAGGGTGATCGGGATGAGCCTGCAGCCAGGCGGCGAGCTCCTGTTGTTGCGGTTGGGACAAGATGTCCAGATTGATGATCAGCAGCAGGGCTCCATCTGCGGGCCGCTGGGGCCAGTGCACCACAGGGCCGGACCCGTTGTCGGCTAGTGCACGACACAGAGCCTGCTGATCGTAGCCCCGGGGGGCACTCAACCAGACCAGCGTGTGGTGGGCCAGCGCCTGTTGCAGCGTGGGCAGATGGGGCGGAAGCAGGTGTGCCAGCGGCGAGGGCCGGGAGTCAGATTGGGTCATCATGGCGATCTCTGCTGCATGCGGGCTCTGGGCCGGCTGGTGTTCGGGATAGAGGCTATCTTAATGGTTCGTCCGCTGGACTCAAGGCGCCAGCCCTCGTTTCCACCCTCAGGTTCCATCGCGAGGGCGGATGCCTGATGGTTGTTGGCGAGCCAGAATGATTCTGGCCCGGTGTGGATTTCGCACCGACTCCGCGATTTCATCACCCGGAAGGAACCTGTTATGAATGCTCATGTCCACGCGCGTCAACAATCCCAACTGGCCTTTGCGGCCAGTGGTCAGCCTCTGGTGGTTGGGGACATGACTGCCTGTCCCTTGCCGCCGGCCGAGCTGGCCGCGCTGACTCCCGACTCCCCGCTGGTCGTCGAACACTTCAGTGGCGGATTGACGGCGCGGGTGCTGCATCTGTGCATCGACGATGTGCATTACACCCTCAAACAACAACGGGCTGAGGCCTTGGTCCGCAACATCGATGGCGAAACCTCCTTCCTCAACGAGGTGCAGAGGCGCGCCGACTTCACTCGGCTCAAGGCCGATCCGGCCTGGGCCGGCCGTTTTGACCACATAGTGCCGACCCTGTATGCCGATTACCGGCAAGGCATCATTCTCTCGCCCTGGCTACCGGGTAAGCCGCTCACCGAATTCAATGCCGAGGTGTTTCGGCAGATCCTGACCACGGCGGTAGCCTGTGAAGAGGCGGGATTGATGGAGTGGGATCTTTGCCCCGGCAATATCATCGACGATCACGGCCATGTCTGGTTGTTCGACTTTGGTTACATGTACCCGTTTGATCCGCTGGTGGATTTCAACAGCAATGGTCTGAGCGATCCGCTGTTCCACGCCTGCGAACGCTTCGAGACCCGGAATTTCTTTGGCTGGTTGCTGCGGCAGGGAGACACGCTGGAAAAAACGGCGGCGCTGGATCTGTATCGGGATCTGAAACAGGTCGCGGTAGCAGTTTATCAGCAGAAACTGGCGTGGCTTATGGAGCAAGGCGCCAGCTCGGCGGTGTTGGGCTGGGTGGACTCGTTTATCCGGCGCTGGCAGCAGGCGTTGCAAGATCCGGCGGCATTGGAGAGCCTGTACGAGGTAGAAAATTTCCGCTCTCAGGTGCTGGATATCGAAGATGATCTGCATGGCAAGAGTTGTTCCCGCTTTACGCTGCAGCGGCTGGATTTTGTCGAACAGTGCATCCGTACCCGCTTCAGCGCTTTGCAAGAGGGCGGCGCCCTGTTCTACGACAATGCAGGCAAGAGTCAGCAGGAGTTATTAGCCCTCTATGCCGACAAGCGGCGCCAGGTACTGCACTATCAACTCTGAATTTTGCTCAACCAATAGCCTCTAACGAGGCTATTTTTTTGCCCCTGGGTTGCTGGCCAGGTTGATGGCGCTCACCGCTATTCCCACCTCACAGATCCAGGGGGACAATCGGACTTATATGGTTCGGATCGGATACAGTACCCATCTTGGAATTAGCCCTGAGATGTCATTGGGATAAAGAGACCTGCAGGCGAGAAAAGGAGTGCAACATGCAACGGATCATGCGAGTGACGGCGCTTTCGATGGCCTGTCTATGGGGGGCGGCTCAGCAAGTGGCTGCGATGGGCATGTCACTGGACGATGTGGTGCCTAATTTCTTCGGGGTGGGGGCGGGTGTCACCACCCAGTGGTACGGCTCTAGTGACAGCATGGTTGGTGCCGTGCCGGGGGCTCGGTTGGCGTTGGGCGAGGGGCGCTTTGTCGAGTGGTATGGCCCTTATGCCGATGCCAATCTGGTCAGCGATGAACATTGGGAAGCGGGTCCTGTGTTGAATATTCGGCTGGGACGCAGTGATGTTGATGACCCTGTGGTGGCCACATTGCCGGAGATAGGCATGGGTCTGGAGGGGGGCGGCTATGTCGGCTGGCATTATCTGCAGACCTCGGGGATACCTTATCGCGTTCGTGCGGGTGTTATGGCGACGACCAGTATGGTGGGGCAGACCGAGGGCAGTTCTATCAGCCCGTTCGCCAGTGTCTGGGTCCCTTTGAGTTATACCCTGTTTGTCGGCTTGGGGGCTGGTGCTAGCTGGTCCAATGATGCCTATATGCAGCAATCATTCAGCGTCACTGAGGCCGATGCCGCGGCCAGTGGCTTACCCCAGTTCGAAGCGTCAGCGGGTGTGCGTCAGGTATATGTCTGGCCTGCGGTGATGTGGCGCATGTCCGAGCGTTGGATGCTGGGCAGTGGCATCTTCTGTCAACACCTGCTGGGCGATGCGGCGAACAGCCCGATTGTTAGCGAACGCGGCGACCGGGATCAATGGTCAGGCGGGGTTGGCATCGGTTACCTGTGGTAGTGCTTTGTCAGGGCCGTCCCGGTCAATCTAGAGTGGCACAAATGGAGTTGTGAGTGATGTGGCGCAAGCGTTGGGTGGTAGTGCTGTTTTGTTTGTTATTAACGGCCGGACTTTTATTCCTGTTCTGGCCGGCGGGTGAAGATCCTAATGAAACGGCGTATAGCGATACGGTGACCCAGGCGACAGACTCAGCACTCGTTGAGTCGGCTCAGGACGCTGACGTGATGCGACGGGCTGAATCTATCCCGGCCTATTGGGGCAAGGTCACTCAACCGCGGTTTGGCGATTGGCCGGAGATCCGCAAGCGGCGTGTATTGCGAGTGTTGGTGCCCTACAGCCGCACCTTCTTTTACCACGATAATGGTCGCACTCGAGGTATCAGTGCCGATCTGTTGGCCGAACTAGAACTCTATCTCAACAAGACCCTGAAAACCGGACGTCATCCCATTTCGGTGTTGGCAATACCGGTCGAGCGGGATCAACTGCTCTCCGGGGTCGTTGAAGGGTTGGGTGATGTGGCCGTGGGTAACCTGACGGTGACAGCACAGCGACAAGCCGAGGTTGATTTTGTGGTGTTGGCGGATCATCAGCAACAAGAGGTCCTGGTCTCTTCACCAACGGCTCCGGCGATTGGTGATGAGCGGGATCTGGCGACCCGAATGCTGGCCGTGCGGCGTTCCAGCAGTTATTTCAGCAGCATCGAGAAACTCAATAGTCGTTTGGTCAAGATTGGACGGCCACGAGCCGAAGCGTTGATTGTGCCGGAGGCGTTGGAGGATGAGGATCTATTAGAGATGCTGAACGCCGGGCTCATCGATTTTGCCATTCTGGATG
This sequence comes from Aeromonadaceae bacterium, assembly GCA_963677375.2. GTDB lineage: Bacteria > Pseudomonadota > Gammaproteobacteria > Enterobacterales > Aeromonadaceae > Pseudaeromonas. The sequence continues at coordinate 60,930 of CAXXIF010000010.1, read as the reverse complement.
ATTAGAAGGCCCGACTCTGGCAGAGCGTCTATTCAGACATCCGGATCTATCCGCAGATCGTGTTGCGAGAGCAGGCGCAAACCGGTTGGGCGATCCGCAAACAAAGTCCTGAGCTGGCGACGTTACTGGCCGGTTTTCACCAGAATGTGAAAAAACGTCATCTGGTCGAATTGAAATTTGCCGAGTATCAGCAACGGATTGCTCGTCTGGGGCCGGTTCATGCCATCAGTGAATGGCAGAAGGTCAAACCGATCCATACCCTGTTTCGCCGCTATGGTCAGGATTACCGTTTTGATCATCTGATGTTATTGGCGCAGGGCTATCAGGAGTCTCGACTCGACCAGACGCAGCGTTCAACGCGCGGAGCCATCGGCGTGATGCAGCTGATGCCGCCTACCGGCGATGCGATGCAGGTCGGTGATATCCGTCAACTGGAGCCGAATATTCATGCCGGTGTCAAATACCTGAGGCAGATGCACGATCAGTACTTTGCCGCGCCTGAGATTGACGACATGAATCAGACCCTATTCTCTCTGGCCGCCTACAATGCGGGGCCGACGGCCATCGCCCGGATGCGACAAAGGGCTGGCGAGCAGGGGCGAGATCCCAATCGCTGGTTTGGTCAGGTTGAAGTGGTCGTGGCGCGTGAGTTGGGGGCCGAGCCGGTTCGCTATGTGCGCAACATCCTGAAATATTACGTGGCCTATCGGCAGATGTTGATCCATCAGCGGGCGCGGGAGTCGGCCAAGGGACAGGTCATCCAGGAGGGAAGCCGATAGCAGTTCGGATGGCATTGGATGCAAGAGTACTTAGGTCTTGTCGTCATCTTGAGCCGTTGTTATGCCAAAAGTCGGGGGGTGTCCACTGCTATGTGCCGTGACTTGGCTATAGTAAAAAATAGCCGCACAGGTGTCTATGATGATCGGCTTGAGGCCATTGTTAGCGAGTTACGGATGAAAGATGGAGCGAATTATGGTGTTTAACGCGATGAGTATTCGTATCAAGGCTGCATTTGGCCTGGTGTTATTAACCCTGTTTATCCTGATTATTGGCGGTATCAACTACCAGGCGCTGGAGCGATTACAAGGGAATACCCAGTTATTTGCTGACACCTTGATGCCTGGTCAGGGCGTGGTCATCAATGCCGATCGGGATCTGTATCAGGCTCTGACGGCGGAACAAAATTTCCTTCTGGTTCAGGGGAAGGGGGATAAGGCGGCCGGTTATAAGCAGGACTTTGTCGACAATATGCAGCAGGCTAAAGATCGGATGGAAAAGTTCTTGAGCCTGCTGGTGGATTACCCCGATGTCACGGCGCAGTTGCAGCGTTTCCCGGAGCTGTTCAACGCCTGGAAGTCCGGTGCCGAGCAGGTGTTCACGCTTGCCGAGCAGGGAAAACTGGACGAGGCACTGGCGTTGAATAACAGCCTTGAGGATAAGTTCTCGGTGTTGCGGGAGCAGTACAATCTGGCCGGTGAACTGGATGATAAGTTGGCGGATACGTTGAGAATGACATCGGACAATATGGCCGAACAGAGTCAACGCTGGACGCTTGGATTACTCGGCTTCTCGGTGATTAGCGGGTTAATACTGATCTATTTTGGACCCAAACTGATAGTGGACGCTATTTTGGCTGTCTATGAAAAGGTTGAGGATATCAGTCGAGGCGAAGGGGATCTGATCAGTCGCTTGCCGGTGACCTCGCAGGATGAGCTGGGTAAGCTCTCCCGGGGGTTCAACCGGTTTCTGGATCAACTGCAGGGGTTGATCCGTCAGTTACTCGGCGATGTCAGTTGTCTGGAAGAGAGTACCGGCGGTCTGCGTCAAATTTCGTTACAGGTCGACCATATCAGTGAGAGTCAACGGGTGCAGTTGGCTTCGCTGGTCACGGCATTCAACGAAATTAATCAGGCGGTGCACGATATATCCCAGCATGCCCAGTTGACGTCGGATCAGACCCATCATGCCCAGCGCAGTGCGACTCAGGGCATGGAGTTGTTGAATCGCAATGTCGAAATGAACCAGCAATTATCGGGCAGTATTCAGGATGCGGCCAAGATGGTGGCGCAGCTGGCTGATGAATCCGAGAAGATTACCTCGGTGCTGGATGTCATTCGTGGCATTGCCGAACAGACCAATTTGTTGGCGTTGAATGCGGCGATTGAAGCGGCACGAGCCGGAGAGCAGGGCAGAGGCTTTGCCGTGGTTGCCGATGAAGTGCGAACCCTGGCCAGCCGGACCCAGCGCTCCACCGAAGATATCCAGACGATGATTGCATCGCTGAAACAGGGGGTACAAAGCGCAGTGCAGGCTATGGATCGGGGGAGTCTGCAGATGGATGAAACCCTGGGGATGGTGGATAAGAGCCGGGACTCTCTGGCTGAAATTCAGCAGTTAGTGACCCAGGTTCTGGATATGAATTTCCAGATAGCCTCCGCGACCGAGGAGCAGGGTACTGTGATGGATGAGGTCAACCGTAGTGTCTCGGAACTCAATAGCTTGACGGAAGAGGGCGCGGCCCTGTCTGGCACAGTAATGCAGACCGGTAACGATCTGAGTGAACTGGCCCAACAGCTGGCAGGACGAGTCCGTCAGTTCAAGGTGTAAGCGGATCGTGGTGGCAAAGAGCCGTAAGCTTAACTCGCTGACCCTCATAAGGGGTCAAACGACAAGGAGCGCATAGAGCGCTCCTTGTTTATTAATAGGACCAATTTCCTGCTATAGCGCGTGAGTTCGGCGACGCGAGAAAGCAAGCAGCGCAAGCAGAGCGCAGAGTTCTCCCGCTGCTCCGCCACCCGATCCCTCTTTGACGCCCGTCTGCCCCACTGCCCCCAGGCTGCATACGGGCTCTTGTTGGTGGCTGCGGCCATTGGGCCAACTCATGGCGGACAGTCTGGTCAAATCGCTGGTACTGGAGTTTGTCTGCAGACTTTGCCATTGCCAAGTGACTATATGGTCGCCTTGGGGAATTGCCAGGCTGTAGGCCTGGGTTTGACAAGAACCGCTCAATGACAATGCAGGAACATTATCTAGCAAGATCTGCAGATTACCTTGTGCCGGTTTTGACTCATGTTCCAGCGTGAATTCGAGGGTACCAGGGCCTTGCAGGTGCGCGGCCAGGGTCGAATGGCCGGCAGTCGACAAGTTGGCGGCCTCCATTCCCTCCGGGGTCAGTTGCCACGACTCATCACCGCCACTCCACCACGTGGTATCGCCTTGTGGCCAGCTGTCAGGAACTGTTGCTGCGCTAGCCATATCCAGAGTCAAGGTTACTGACCGGAGCGTATCATCCAATTGATAACTGACGGTCTCGCTATCACGACCGTTGACGATGTTCTTCAACGCCAAGGTCTGGATGCAATGGCCGTTGGGTGCTAGAGACGTGCATTGCGGATCTTGCCACTCCAGTGAACTATCGGCAGTTGTCGTAATCCCGGTAAGAGCTCTGGCAGTGGCGAACCAGTTGCTCAGGCGCAGTGCGACCTGAGGTTGGGTCTCGTCCGGTAATAGCATTTGATATTGCTGCTCAGATATATTGCTCAGCCACTTCTGGGCGACAGTCGCAATCCAGTGGTGATAACGGCCGAAGCGTACATAGCGAGTAATGTTGTTTTGACCATCACTGACTAACCCGGCGCTGATGGGATGATTATCTCGCCAGTAGAAGATGGGGGTACCACTGTCACCCGGTGCCGAGCCATAAGGTGCCTGCGCGGCACACAGATAGTCGGCTTCCATGCGGCCTGTAGTCAACCCCAGCGCCTGTTCGCAGGCCGCATCGCTTTGACGGGAAACAGTGCGTTGCAGCAGCTTGTCTGAAGGAATGTAGGCGGTGTAGCTGGTGGAACCATAACCGAGTAACGTCAAAGCTTCATCGTCCCGCATCGCTGCTTCGTCGTTCAGTGTTGCCAAGGTTATGACCGGTTGTTCGGCCGGAACGCCAGATAAGCGGAGCAGAGCTATGTCGCCACTGACGGCAACCCCATCCACCTGATGGTCGGTAAACTTGGCGTAGTCGATGATGGGGTAGCAATTGTTGCGGTTGGTGGTCAATTGATTACCCAGGCAGACCTGATTACCGAGAATTTCAGAATCAAAAATGCAATGCTTGGCCGTTACGGCTATGCCGTTGCCCAGATAGCCGCCACCACAGACATGTTGTGAACCACTGACGACCCGTGGGTTGATGATATGCATGATAAACGGCCAGTCACCGGCTTTGGTTTCTACTCCGTCAACGACTCGTGGGGTTTGAGCCTGAGCCGAGACGCTCAAACACAAGCTACTGAATAACAACCAACGGGTGCTTCGTTTCATACTCACTCCTTGAGAAATGGATCAGTTCGAAAAAATAACCAACCCATTCTATGGGTTCCATATGAAAAAATAGGGAGCTTGAGCTCCCTTCCGATGTTTGATCCTCAATGCAGATCCTTGATGGTGGCCTGCCACAGGGGCAGACCGGAAGGCGAGGTGCCGATGGCCTGGGCGGCCACAATGTCGCCGTGATAGTAGTAGATGGGCTGCGAAGGAGCCGTGGTGAGCGGCGTGGCAAAGTAGAGCGTCATCGTCTGATGCTGGAAGCCATTCCCGGTCAGGTAGCCAATCAGCGCGTGCTCCAAAGAGTGATAGCCGTTCTTCCACAGATGAACTTTCGGCCCGCTGTGATCGCCTATCCAACCCCGGACTTCACCCTGTTTTTTATCCACAAACGCGCTGAACCAGCTGGGCCAGGTCAGATACAGGTATTGTCGTGGCATGGCTTGCTGCAGCCCCAGTGTGGCGGCGGCCTGATCCAGCTCGGCATATTCCCACCAGGCGCTACCGTCCCGGCCATCGCCATTGCCCCACCAACCCACCACGTCGGTAGCATGTTGTGGATCGACCGGCTCCGGTAGTGGAATATTTTTCAGCAGATCCTGCCGATAGGCGCGCTTGAGGATGTTGTAGATCCCCCCTTCGGCAAATTGCCGGAGTAATGTGTCATGTCGTTGCTGGGCAACCAGATAAAGCATCCAGTAACTTTTAATGGTATGGCCGAAGTCGGCGTGGCGGGCATCGGCGGCGCGACCGGAATCGTCATGAATGTAGCCGAAGAAACGTTGTTCTTGCGGGTAGTAGAAATCACGCACTATGGCCTGCGTCAACCAGCCCATCTGCTCGCGCCACTGTTGCTGCTCTTTGGCAGGCAGCAAAGGTGTGAGCAATACCATATAGGCGTTGAGCGGATCGAGTTGGGAGACCAGCTCGACTTGCTGATCCTGTTGGCGGCTGGCCGGGTACCAGGTCAGACGTTGCTGCTTCTCATCCCGATAGTGGCTGAAGATGAAATTGTGCAGCCGCTCGATATCCGCCAGCACGGCTGGGTCCCGGGTCAGGTAGTAGTAGAAGGCCATTCCCAGTTGGGCATAGGCCAAGTCCTGACTGGTTCGATCCTCCGCTTTATCGGCCGGTTGACCCTGCTTGAATTTCCCGATCACATCCCCATTCGGCAGTAGCGCCTTGTGACGGATAAACTCCACACCTTGCCGTGCCAGCTCCAGCGCCTTGGGATCACCGGTCAGGTGATAGATGACGCCATAGGCAAAGGTCTGCCGTGACACCATGCGTGTCCATTGATAGGGGAAACCGGCTTTGACCCAATCGGGCGCCTGGGCCAGCTCTGGACACAGGCTCTCAGGAGCCGTGGTCAGCTGTTCGAAACTCGGGGCCGTGGCGTCGTCGCACAGAAAACTGGGAAATGCCCCATCCTGCACCTTGGCGGCGGCCCGGTACCAGAAAGGAGCCAGGTCCTGTTTCACATGGTTCAACCATTGCTGTCCGGCATAGAGTTCGGCGTGGCTCGCACAGGACAAGGAGGCACTCAGTAACAGCAAGGGCAGTCGCAACCACCGGATGGCGCGGTTGAAATGAGGCATAAATGTCTCCTTGGTCGAGGTAGTCATGACGGGGATTGCGTCTCCGGCCCGATATCGGATGGCCGGGAACCGATTCGATGGATGGATGCTCACAGGGTGGATTGCATGATGGGGGAGTGCAAAACCCCATGAGCCAATATTCAATAGGATACGTATTTCTGGAGGGCAGGAGTGTGAAGCCACACACATCAGAACTGTTGGCTGAGGGCGATTGATGTGGACGAAATGGGAAAGGGCCCCCAATGCGCAGGGTGCGCATCCTGGGGGCCTTTGGCTGCAGAGGATTAATCGGGCTGCGGGATAGCTTCCACGATCAGGGTGATACCATCCACTGCTGTGACTCGGACTGAGGTTCCGGCAACCAGATGCTGCTTGCAGCGTACCGGCCAGACGCTGTCGCCCAGACGGACCCGGCTCAAGCCGTTGACCACATCCTGTTGCAACGTAGCTTCTTGTCCCAGCCATTGCTGCGGACGCTGGTTGAGCTGGTTGGCCGGGTCATTCCGGTTTCCTTGCAATCGCTGGCGTTGCCAATACCACCAACCGCCGGTAAACAGCAGGGCCAAGATCGCAAATAGCAACCACTGTCCGACCCAACTCAGGAGCAGGAGTGCTACCAGAGCAGCGACGCTGAGGGCCGCCATACCCAGCCAGAGCAGGTAACCCGCACCACCCAGCAGTTCGAGGATCAGCAGGACGCTACCTAGGATCAACCAGTGCAGCCAGGTGAGTTCGGTCAGGTACGCCATCCACTCGTCTCCTCATGGGGGGCCGTCGTTTTTCCCGAGCCATGGGGCTTGTTGTCACCAGCCGATTTGAACAGTTCGCTGATGCCGCCAATGGCACCGATGAGCGAACTGGCTTCCAGTGGCATCATGATGATCTTGCTGTTTGGGCTATCGCCGATGCGGGTCAGTGCTTCGGTATATTTTTGCGCCACGAAGTAGTTGATGGCCTGGCTGCTGCCCTTGGCGATCGCATCCGAAACCATCTCGGTGGCGCGTGCCTCGGCTTCTGCCTGACGCTCTCGTGCTTCGGAGGCGAGGAAGGCCGCCTGACGTTCCCCTTCAGCCTTCAGGATCTGGGACTGTTTCTCCCCTTCGGCTTTCAGTATCCGTGATTGACGGACCCCTTCGGCTTCGAGGATCTCGGCGCGTTTCTGCCGCTCGGCCTTCATCTGGGCGTTCATCGCCTCGATCAAATCCAGAGGCGGTTTGACGTCGCGGATCTCGATGCGAGTGAACTTGACGCCCCACGGGCTGGTGGCGGCATCCATGGTCATCAACAGCTTCTCGTTGATGGTATCGCGCTGGGAGAGCATCTGATCCAACTCCATGGCGCCGAGTACGGTACGGATATTGGTCATGGTCAGGTTGCGGATGGCCTGCATCAGGTCACTGACCTCATAGGCCGCCTTGTGGGCTTCAATCACCTGCACGAAGCTCACCGCGTCTATGGTGACGTTGGCGTTATCGCGACTGATGACCTCTTGGGGCGGGATATCCATCACCTGTTCCATCATGTTGATGCGACGGCCGATCTTGTCCACAAATGGGATCAGCAGATTGAAGCCCGGTTGCAGGGTGCCGGTATAGCGTCCGAAGCGCTCCACGGTCCAGTTAAAGCCCTGTGGTACAATTTTGACGCTGGCTTGAATAAAAATAACCACGGCCGCAACGACGACTATGATCCCGATCAGATTGCCATCTGGCAGCATAGCTTGTTCCTCATCAATGAAAGGTTATGAGCTGATTGACACCTATCTTACGCCAGTTTTGTGACGAGGCGTTGTGGTGAGGCTAGCGAAAATGAGCGCTAGCTGCATTTTCCTGTGCTGGATTGCATATTGGGCGCTCTATTCCGGGATGGGGGCGTTCTTAATAACCAATAAGTATAAAAAGTGCGTTTTTATTATTTTATGCGCTTAACCGCGAACCTTATATTCACAGTGACATTGCGTAGGAGAGATGACGATGGAGTACTTACCCCTGTTTGCCAAGGTCGCTGATCGACCCATCCTCCTGGTGGGGGGCGGGGATGTGGCACTGAGGAAGGCGCGTCTGCTCCTGGATGCTGGCGCCCGACTCACGGTCGTCGCTCCGACATTGCATTCTGAATTAACGGAATTGCAAGAGGCCGGTGCTTTGGTGCATCAGGCTGCTGAATTCGCCCCTGAACAGCTGGCTGGCCAGCGTCTGGTGATTGCCGCTACCGATGATGAAGCGGTGAATGCCGCCGTGGCCGCGGCGGCGGAAGCGGCCGGGCTCTGGGTCAACGTAGTGGATGATCCGGCACGTTCCAGCTTTATCTTCCCCTCCATCATAGATCGCTCCCCGATCATGGTGGCGGTTTCCAGCGGTGGGGCCGCGCCGGTGCTGGCGCGATTGCTGCGCGAGCGCCTGGAAGCCTTGCTTCCCAGCCATCTGGGAGCCCTGGCCCGGTTGTCCGGCGAATTGCGCGGCAAGGTGAAATCTGCCTTTGCCTCTCTGACCGAACGTCGTCGCTACTGGGAGCGGGCTTTTGCCTCCTCCCGATTGGCAGCCTTGCTGCAAAGTGGTGATGAGGCGGGTGGCCGCCGCTGGTTGGCGGACGAGTTGGCCCATACCGAGCAACAGGGGGGGGAAATCGTACTGGTGGGTGCCGGTCCCGGCGATGCCGGTCTGTTGACGCTCAAGGGGCTGCAGCAGATCCAGCAGGCGGAGGTGGTGCTTTATGACCAACTGGTGTCACCGGAAGTGCTGAATCTTATCCGCCGCGACGCCGAGCGCATCAGTGTGGGCAAGAAGGCGGGTGCCCATAGCGTGCCGCAGCATGAGATCAATGCCTTGCTGCTGGAGCATGCGCTGGCGGGGAAGCGGGTGGTGCGGCTGAAAGGCGGCGATCCTTTCATGTTCGGTCGGGGTGCCGAAGAGCTCGAAGCCGCCAAGGCGGCTGGTGTTCCCTTCTCGGTAGTCCCGGGGATCACGGCAGCGGCAGGCGCTACCGCTTATGCCGGTATTCCGTTGACCCACAGAGATTACGCCCAGAGTGCGGTGTTTATCACAGGGCACTGCCAGAAAGAGGGGCAGGAGGCGGATTGGCCAGCGCTGGCGGCCAGCAATCAGACCTTGGTGATCTACATGGGGCTGATCTCCTCCCCGGTGATCCAGGACAAATTAGTGGCCCATGGTCGTTCGCCCAAGACGCCGGTAGCCCTGATCGAACGGGGAACCACGCCGGCCCAGCGGGTGATCCGGGGCGAATTACAGGATTTGGCTCGCTTAGCTCAGGACGCCCAGAGTCCATCCCTGATCGTGGTGGGTGAGGTAGCCGCTCTGGCAGACAGTTTGAGCTGGTTTAGTGGTCAGCAGGGTAGCGGTTTGGGTGCTACCGGTTCGGAACATCTGGTGAGTCTGGCCTGAGGCCGGAACACCGCGGAATTTAAGCGCACGGTTTGCGCAGGATTAAAGGCAAGAGGAGTCGCAAGGCATGACACAACCATTGGATGCAGCAAGACTGACCCATTTAAAGCAACTGGAAGCCGAGAGCATTCACATCATCCGTGAAGTGGCGGCCGAGTTTGAAAATCCGGTGATGCTCTACTCCATCGGTAAGGACTCCTCGGTGATGCTGCATCTGGCACGCAAGGCCTTCTACCCCGGTAAATTGCCGTTCCCGCTGCTGCATGTGGATACCAACTGGAAATTCCGCGAGATGATCGAGTTTCGCGATACCACGGTGAAAAAGTACGACATGGATTTGATTGTCCACAAGAACCCGGATGGTCTGGCCATGGAGATCAACCCGTTTGTTCATGGCAGTGCCAAGCACACCGACATCATGAAGACCGAAGGCTTGAAGCAGGCGCTGAATCAGTATGGCTTTGATGCGGCCTTCGGCGGTGCACGTCGTGATGAAGAGAAGTCTCGCGCCAAGGAGCGGGTCTACTCGTTCCGCGACAAGAACCATGCCTGGGATCCGAAGAATCAGCGTCCCGAGCTGTGGCGTCTGTACAACGGTCAGGTCAACAAGGGTGAGAGCATCCGGGTCTTCCCGCTCTCCAACTGGACCGAGTTGGATATTTGGCAATACATCTATCTGGAAAACATCGAGATAGTGCCGCTCTATTTTGCCAAGCCCCGCCCTGTGGTGGAGCGCGATGGCATCACCATCATGGTGGATGACGAGCGTATGCCGCTGGCCGAAGGCGAAGTGCCCAAGCAAGAGTGGGTGCGTTTCCGGACTCTGGGCTGTTATCCGTTGACCGGGGCCATTGAGTCTCATGCCACCACCTTGCCGGAGATCATCGAAGAGATGTTGGTTTCCACCAGCTCCGAACGGCAGGGCCGGGTGATCGACAACGACGGGGCGGGCTCCATGGAGCTGAAGAAGCGCCAGGGCTATTTCTAACGGATTGTCAGAGAAGGATTACAGACTATGAACAGCGCCATTGCCGAAGCGATCAAACTAAGCGGTAGCATCGAAGAGTATTTGCAACAACAACAGGACAAGAGTCTGCTGCGTTTTCTGACCTGCGGCAGCGTGGATGATGGTAAGAGCACCCTGATTGGTCGTCTGTTGCATGACTCCCGTCAGGTGTATGAGGATCAACTCAAGAGCCTGCATTCCGATAGCCAGAAAGTCGGCACCCGGGGCGAGAAGCTGGATTTCGCCCTGCTGGTGGATGGCTTGCAGGCCGAGCGGGAGCAGGGCATCACCATTGATGTCGCTTATCGCTACTTCTCCACCACCAAGCGCAAGTTCATCATCGCCGATACACCGGGCCACGAGCAGTACACCCGTAACATGGCGACCGGTGCTTCGACCTGCGACCTGGCGATCATCCTGATCGATGCCCGCAAAGGAGTACTGGAGCAGACGCGTCGTCACAGCTTCATCGCCAGTCTGCTGGGTATTCGCCAGTTCATCGTGGCCATCAACAAGATGGATCTGGTGGATTTCGATGAGGCAACTTACCGCCGCATCGAGGCCGATTATCTGGCGTTTGCCGCTGCGCTGCCTGCTACCGACATCAAAGTAGTGCCGCTCTCGGCTGTGGATGGCGATAACTTGGTGGCTTTAAGTGATCGCACTCCCTGGTATCAGGGTGAGCCGCTGCTGACCCTGCTGGAAAATGCCGAAGTCGGTGCCCATAACAACGAGTTGCCGGCGCGTCTGCCGGTGCAACTGGTCAGCCGTCCGGATCTCAACTTCCGTGGTTACATGGGGACGCTCGCCGCGGGCACTCTGCGTCCGGGCGATACTCTCAAGGTCTTGCCATCCGGTAAACAGAGTGTGGTCGAACGTATCGTCACCTTTGACGGCGAGTTGGCCCAGGCCCAGGCCGGCCAAGCCATTACTGTTACCTTGCAGGATGAGATCGACATCAGTCGCGGCGATCTGCTGGTGGCTCCGGATGCTCCGACCCAGGTGAGCAAGCGCCTGTTGGCCCATGTGGTGTGGATGGCTGAATCCCCACTCACCACGGGGCGCCTGTATGACATCAAGTTGGCAACCAAGAAGACACAAGGTCAGTTCTCGGCCATTCGCCATCGCATCGATGTGAACACCCTGGAGCAGCATGAGGCCTCAGAGCTCAAGCTCAATGAGATAGGTCTGGTGGAGCTGGATCTGACCAATGCTGTGGGTGTGGACCCATACACGCAAGTCCGGGATACCGGCAGCTTCATCGTCATCGACCGTCTGAGTAATGTCACCATAGGCGCAGGCATGGTGGTGGAGGCGCTGCCCGATGTGGTGGTGGCCAAGGCCCAGTTCAGTGAGTTCGAACTGGAGTTCAATGCCCTGGTGCGCAAGCATTTCCCCCATTGGCAGGCGCTGGATATCAGCCAGCTCTGATTGGCCTGGGTTGGTGAGAGGTTCTATGGATAAGCAAGTAACGACCGATAACATCGTTTGGCATCAGCATTTTATCGACAAGGGTGCCCGTTCGGCCCAGAAGGGGCATAAGCCGGCTCTGCTGTGGTTTACCGGGCTTTCCGGTTCCGGTAAGTCCACGCTGGCGGGTGCTCTGGAGGCCGAGTTGATGCGCCGTGGCATCCACACCTATCTGCTGGATGGGGATAATGTGCGCCATGGTCTGTGCTCGGATCTGGGCTTCGCGCCTGCGGATCGTCAGGAAAACCTGCGGCGGGTCGGCGAAGTGGCGAAGTTGATGGTCGATGCCGGATTGGTGGTGCTGGCGGCGTTTGTGTCGCCCTATCGTGCCGAACGAGCTGCCATCCGCGCCCGGCTACCGGAAGGGGAGTTCATCGAGGTGTTTGTCGACACCCCCCTGAGCGAGTGCGAACAGCGCGATCCCAAGGGGCTGTACAAGAAGGCTCGGGCTGGAGAGATCAAGCATTTTACGGGCATTGATGATCCCTATGAGGCGCCCGAGCAGGCGGACATTCACTTGCACAATCATGGCCAAGCCATTGAGTCTGTGGTTGCCGATCTCCTGGCACAATTAGATGCGCGGGGAGTGATCCCGTCGCCTTGATGGCGTTTGCATTTGAGGCCGAATATCAAGCTGACCCATTCCGAGATCACTCGGGATGGGTTTTTTGCTCTAAAAAACACAGCGAAAGTGTGAGGGCATTAACAGCCAGCTCTGGGGGATGACGACAGGTTGTGATATTGTTAACGCAATGTTGTGTTCCATGGAGGTGCCATGACGTGAAAAAGAGCACACCCAGTCCTATGTTGTGGTGTTTGTTACTGGCCTATATTTCCATTCTGATTGTCCTGGGCCACTTCGTCTTCTGATTCTTTCAACCCTGAACCCCGGCCTGTGACCGGGGTTTTGTCATATCCAGGTTTCTATGGGCTACAGATGGCTGCGGATGAGCGCCAGAACCTCGGTGATCTCGGACGCCGTCAGCGCCCCATCCTTGACGAACAGTATCCGGCCTTGTGGGTCGAGCAGGATAATGGCCGAGCTTTCCGGCTCCAGTCCCCAGCTCTGACGGACACGACCATCGGCGTCTACGACAAATGAAGACCAGGGAAACTCGCGTTTACTCTTTTCCACGCTGCTGACCACGAAACTACCGGTCGCAAACAGAGCGTCATCCAGATTAATAATGGTGGTGGTCTGGTATTTGTCGTGGGGGAATTTTGCTGCCTTGATAGCCTCGATCAGCGGAGCGTTCATCGTTTTGGCGCTGCTGCGCCCGGCAATATGCTGCAGGAGCCGCACCTTGCCGGTGAGTTGGCTGCTACTCCAGTTCTGATACGCAAAATCCTTGCCAGTGAGCCGCAATTCGCCCTGATTGACGATGGAGACAGTGGGGAGTAATTGCGTTTCTTTGAGGTGGTGCGCAAGACAGAGCGTCGGCAACAAAGCGAGCAGGATCAGACAGGAGCGCATGGAATAATTTTCCTATAATCAACAGAGCGGGTCGCTCAGGTGGCCAGGATTCTAGAGACTGCGGCAGATTTTCACAAATGAGTGTCGCTATGAGTCAAGGTGGGAGGAAGAACGGATGTCACTGATTTGGGTCTATGGCACCTTGCGGCGTGGTGAGTCCAATCACCGGCTACTCAAAGACAGCGCCTATCTGGGGCAGTGGTGGAGTCCGCCCAATTTTTATCTCATCGATTTGGGGGAGTATCCGGGGATCATCTCCGGTCAGCAGTCCGTACTGGGCGAAATCTATGTGGCGGACGGCCAGACCATGGCCAAGCTGGATGCGCTGGAAGAGGTGCCCCATGAATACACCCGCGAGATGATGCTGACGCCCTGGGGAGAGGCTTACTATTTCCACTACCGCATGGAGTGTTGCGGGTTGGCGGCCATCCCCTCCGGTGATTGGCGCTGTCGTTTTGTCTGTTAGTTCATTCTGGCACGCCGAAAAATTCCGCAGTTGCAACTCCGCTGTTCACGAAAAACCTACCGTCATGCCTCTTTATCCACACCTATGGCCCTCTTGGGTGGGCCTAAATGACGCCTTTTATCGTTCTGATCTCAAAAACAGCTATCTGATTGCTATTTGGTTTAAGCCGTACTCGGGTCAGTGATCCATTTACTCTGGGAAATTGAGCAAGAACTCCGTATTGTGATCAGGTTGTTAACAAGGAGGTGTTATGTATCAAGTCTATGGCATGGCGGTATCGGGGAACTGTTACAAGGTCAAGTTGCTGCTGACCCAATTGGGATTGCCTTATCGCTGGTTGGAGACGAATACCCGACAAGGGGCGACCCGCACTCCGGAGTACCTGGCGTTGAATCCTGCGGGTAAGGTCCCCTTGCTGGTGCTCGATGATGGGCAAACGTTGCCGGAGTCGAATGCCATTCTGTGCTATCTGGCCGAGGGCTCGGCGTTGTGGCCGGTGAACCGACTCGCTCGTGGCCCCAAGTGTTGCAGTGGATGTTCTTCGAACAAATATAGCCATGAACCCTATATTGCCGTGGCGCGAGCGATTCGACGGTTTTTCCCGGAGCGGGAAGCTGAAATCCCGGCCTTGCTGGAGAAGGGCTACAAGGCTCTGGACGTGCTGGAACAGCACCTGCGTCGCCATGACTATCTTTGTCGCCGGGCGCTACACGGTGGCGGATATAGCCCTGTATGCGTACACCCATGCCGCAGAAGAGGGTGGCTTTGAATTGGCACGTTACCCGGCGATCCAGGACTGGTTGAAGCGGGTGGCAGCCGAGCCGGGACATATTCCGCTGGGTTAACGCGCAAAAAAACGCCACGCAAGTGCGTGGCGTTTTATCCGCAGATGGCGACCTGATGGGGGGCCACCTGTTGTCGATTACTTGCTTTCGTTGTAACGCACTACGGAAGCTTCGATCTCGGCAATGGCTTCAGCCTTATCACCCCAGCCTTCAACCTTGACCCACTTGCCCGTTTCGAGTTCTTTGTAGCGTTCGAAGAAGTGCTTGATCTGGCCACGGAGCAGTTCAGGAATGTCGTTCACATCCTGAATGTGCTCGTATTGCTTGGTCAGCTTGGAATGGGGAACGGCAACCAATTTGGCATCCTGACCGGCTTCATCGCTCATCTTCAGCACACCGACTGGGCGGCAGCGGATCACGGCACCCGGAACCAGCGGATATGGAGTCGGAACCAGCACGTCAACCGGATCTCCGTCCAGAGACAGGGTATGGTTGATGTAACCGTAGTTGCACGGATAGAACATCGGAGTCGCCATGAAACGGTCAACGAATACGGCGCCAGATTCCTTGTCGATCTCGTACTTGATCGGGTCGGCGTTTTGTGGGATTTCGATGACTACATAGATGTCTTCCGGCAGTTCTTTGCCGGCGGGAACCAGGTTCAGGCTCATGGCATTTCCTTTCTACAAGCGTTGATGACGAGTGAGCCCGTATTATAGCCAGCAACAATTAAATGGCTACCTCGACGGCATATTCTTCATCCATCCGGAAGCCATCACTGCCCAAAGCGGGCGTCGGTTTGCTAGAATGCGGCGTCTATATTCGCATTCGGGGGACGCAGTCGATGCATATTCATGTTCTGGGAATTTGTGGCACCTTCATGGGCGGGATCGCCGCCATTGCCAAGCAATTGGGGCATAGGGTCACCGGCTCGGATGCCAACGTCTATCCACCCATGAGCACTCAACTGGAGGAGCAGGGAATCGCCCTGATCCAGGGCTACGACCCCGCTCAACTGGACCCGGCACCGGATCTGGTGATCATCGGCAACGCCATGAGTCGCGGTAATCCCTGCGTCGAATATGTTCTGGACCGTAATCTGCCCTATACCTCGGGTCCGGAATGGCTGCGGGATCATGTGCTGCAGCAGCGCTGGGTGTTGGCGGTGGCCGGTACCCACGGCAAGATGACCAGCACGGCCAGCATGCTGGCCTGGATACTGGAAGATGTTGGTCTCAATCCCGGTTTTCTCATCGGCGGTGTGCCAGGTAATTTCCCGGTGTCGGCCCGATTGGGCGCCTCGCCCTTCTTCGTCATCGAGGCCGATGAATATGACTGTGCCTTCTTTGATAAGCGCTCGAAGTTTGTCCACTACCGGCCCGCGCACCCTGATCCTCAACAACCTCGAGTACGATCATGCCGATATCTTCCCGGATCTGGCGGCAATCCAACGTCAGTTCCATCATCTGGTGCGCACAGTGCCGGGAACCGGCCGCCTGCTGACGCCTGCACACTGCGGGGCACTGGATGCGGTCTTGAAGATGGGGTGCTGGAGCGAGGTCGAGCGCGTGGATGGTGATGGCGCTCATTGGCAGGCCAAATTACTGGCGGCGGATGGCTCACGTTTTGAGGTCTGGCTGGATGGTGCTTTGGTCGGCGAGCTCAACTGGTGCGGCCTGGGTCAGCACAATGTACATAATGCCTTGATGGCCATAGCCGCGGCTCGTCATGCTGGGGTTCTGCCCGCCGATGGGGTGGCAGCGATGAGTCGCTTTGTGATGCCCCAAACGCCGCATGGAGCTCAAGGGCGAAGTGGCAGGTGTCAAGGTTTACGATGATTTTGCCCATCACCCGACGGCGATCGAAACCACGCTGGGAGGTCTGCGCGCCCGGGTAGGTCAGGCGCGGATACTGGCCGTGCTGGAGCCGCGCTCCAAACACCATGAAATTGGGGGTTCATCAAAAGGAGTTGTCGGCCTGTCTGGCGCGAGCCGACAAGGCCTATCTGTTTGCCCCCAGTGATCTGGGCTGGGATATCGGCAAGGTGGCTGCCGAGGCGCCCGTACCGACCCGGGTCTACCATGACCTGACGACGCTGATCGACCAACTAGTGGCGGAAGCCAAGGTGGGCGATCAGATACTGGTGATGAGTAATGGCGGATTTGGCGGCATTCACGACAAGTTGCTGCAACGCCTGCAGGCTCATGCTTCGTTGCCGGTGGCTCCATGAGCTCGTCGCTGGCACAGCCGAGGGCCATCACTCTGGCCCTGACCGGTGCCTCGGGCGCTGCCCTATGGGGTGCGGTCTGCTGGAGTGTCTGCTGCGCGCTGGGTTTCGGGTCTATCTGTTATTGTCCGATGCGGCCCGGGTGGTGATCGCCACCGAATTGGCTGAAGAGTGGCCCGCCGAGTCGGACCCTTGCGCCCGCTGGCTGGAGGCTCGCGTTTCGGGGCAGCCGAAGGCATGGTGCGGCTGAGTTCGCGGCTAGATTGGTTCTCACCGGTAGCATCCGGCTCTGCGGCTCCCAAGCAGATGGTCATAGCGCCCTGCTCCATGGGAACCGTCAGTGCCATCGCCCATGGCGCATCCGACAACCTGATTGAGCGGGCCGGCGGACGTGGTGATCAAGGAGCGAGGTCAGCTGATCCTGATGCCGCGGGAAACCCCCTATTCCACCATTCATCTGGAAAACATGCTCAAGCTCAGTCAACTGGGGGTGGTGATCATGCCTGCCTCACCCGGTTTCTATCATCAGCCGCAGCAATTGTCAGACCTGATCGATTTCATGGTGGCGCGAGTGCTGGATCATCTGGGTATCGAGTTGCCGATTGGACAACGTTGGGGGAGCTCAGGTTGGTCTGGCTGCTGGCGATCGGGGAAGTTGAGCGGTAGCTAGGGAGGAAAACCGGCCAGAATCGGCCATATCACCGGTTCTGGCGTTGTTACACAAGACAAGTCGGGGATTAATGGATCCCCAGAGCCAGTTGGCTGGCGCGCAACATAAACTCTTTGACCTGTTCTCTGGGTGGTTGTGGTGTCTTGAAGATCATCTGGGCTGGCAGGAAAGCAGAAGCTGTTGAGCAGCTGAGCTAACGATTGCGTATCCATATGAAGCTTGAATTCACCGGCTTGTTCGCCGCGTAGCAGGGTGCGTGTGGTGATTTCCAGCATGCGTTCACAAAACAGCGTGAACCTAGGCCAGACATCATCACGAATGGATGCACCCCACTCCAGTGCAATCAGGTTGTAGTCTCCTTTCTCGTAAGCCGCATCGACATAACAGTCGATAAACTGCTCGATACACGCCAGCGCGCTATTCCCTGAATCATGGGATTGGCGGGCCATAGTGTAGAGATAGGATTCAACTTCGCTTAATACCGCATCCACCAACTCTTCGCGGGTACGAAAATAGTTGAAGACGGTAGCGACCGAGACATTGGCCCGTTCGGCGATTTCGGCGTGACCAGCACGACCGATACCGCGTTTGAGCAAAGACGGCGATGGCATGATCCCATCAATTGACGACTACGCACATCTGGACTGAGGCCGGGTGCGACGACGTGGTTCCGTGGCATGTTGCATAACTACAAGTGTCTCTTTTTTCTAATCGTTATTGTCGAGCCTGCCTATGCTTGGCAGTGCGCTCCCTTTTTATCCCGGACTTTGTCGAGCCAATCTTGGGGATTGGTGATAAAATCCGTGACCATCTTAACCATTTTTAACTCTATTCCGAAGCAAAAGTAGTCAGGAGCAAGTCATGAAACACAGAGTCGACGTTCTGATCTCTGAACAAGAGGTGCAACAACGTATTTCTGAATTGGGCCAGGCCATTACGGCTCACTATCAGGGAAGTGACGAGTTGGTGCTGGTCGGCTTGCTGCGTGGCTCTTGCGTGTTCCTGGCGGATCTGTGTCGGCATATCGAGGTGCCGGTATCACTGGATTTCATGACGGCCTCCAGTTATGGCAACAGCATGAACAGCTCGCGGGAAGTGCGCATCCTCAAGGATCTGGATGACGAGATCAAAGGCAAGGATGTGCTGATCGTCGAAGACATCATCGACACCGGCTATACCCTGAACAAGGTGCGCGAGATCATGAGCCTGCGAGAGCCTAAGTCGCTGGCCATCTGTACTCTGCTCGACAAACCTTCTCGCCGCGAAGTGGCGGTGCCGGTGGAGTGGGTTGGCTTTGCGATCCCGGATGAGTTTGTTGTCGGTTGTGGTATCGATTACGCGCAGAAGTACCGTAACCTGCGTTTCGTTGGCAAGGTGATTCCGCTGAAGTAATGGCATCCCGCCTCTTCAGGACTGCTCGATACCCGAAGGTGGCTGTAAAGCCACCTTTTTTGTCGGTGCTTTATTCGATTCCGGCTCGCTATAATGCTGGATTATCTTTTCGTCATTCCACTTTTCAGGGAGCGTGATCCACATGCAGGCGCTGACGATACAGGGTCTCTACAAGACCTATAAAGGGGGCGTCGAAGCGCTCAAAGGCATCGATTTAGTGGTGGAGCAGGGGGACTTCTATGCGTTGCTGGGCCCTAACGGTGCTGGTAAGTCCACCACCATCGGTGTCATCAGTTCACTGGTGAACAAGAGTGCCGGCCGTGTGCAAGTGTTTGGTTATGACATCGATAACCAGCTGGAACTGGCCAAGGCCCAGATAGGGCTGGTGCCGCAGGAGTTCAATTTCAGTCAGTTCGAAAAGGTTTTGCAGATTGTGGTCAATCAGGCGGGCTTCTATGGCGTACCCCGGGAGCTGGCCCATGAACGGGCGGAGAAGTATCTCAAACAGCTGGATCTGTGGGAAAAGAGAGACAAGCAGGCGCGCACCCTTTCCGGTGGCATGAAGCGGCGCCTGATGATCGCCCGCGCCTTGATGCATGAGCCTCGCCTGCTGATTCTGGATGAGCCAACCGCCGGGGTGGATATCGAAATCCGCCGCTCCATGTGGCAATTCCTGCAGGAACTGAATGGGCAGGGGGTGACCATCATTCTGACCACCCACTACCTGGAAGAGGCCGAGATGCTGTGTCGCAATATTGGCATCATCGATCACGGGCGCATCGTTGAGAACACCACCATGCGCGAGCTACTGGCCAAGGTGAATGTGGAAACCTTCATTCTGGATCTGGATTGCGACGCCTCGGCTGTCGTCCTTGAGGATCATCTCTGGAAGCAGGTGAATGACAGCAGTATCGAGGTGGTCATCGAGAAGAGTCAGGGGCTGAATCCGCTATTTACCGCGTTGACGGCTCAGCACATCAAGGTATTGAGCATGCGTAACAAGGCCAATCGGTTGGAAGAGTTGTTTGTCAAACTGGTCGAGGAGGGGCGTCAATGAACCCGGCTGTGTACTGGATCGCGTTTAAAAGTATCCTGATCAAGGAGATCAATCGCTTCACCCGGATCTGGGTGCAGACGTTGGTGCCTCCGGCCATCAGTATGAGCCTCTATTTCATCATCTTCGGCAACCTCATCGGCAGCCGTATCGGTCAGATGCATGGCGTCAGCTATATGGAGTTTATTGTGCCCGGCCTCATCATGATGTCGGTGATTACCAACTCCTACGCCAATGTGGCCTCTTCCTTCTACAGTGCCAAGTTCCAGCGCAATATCGAAGAGATGCTGGTCGCCCCGGTTCCCAACTATGTGATCATCTGGGGATTTGTGGCCGGTGGTGTAGCGCGAGGTTTGTGTGTTGGTGCCATTGTCACTGCGGTGTCGTTGTTTTTTGTGCCACTCCAGATTCATGACCCTCTCGCGGTGGCGCTGACCCTGCTGCTTACGTCGATTCTGTTCTCGCTCGGCGGTCTCATCAATGCGGTGTTTGCCAAGAGCTTTGACGATATCAGCATAATTCCGACCTTTGTGCTGACACCACTGACCTATTTGGGCGGGGTCTTCTACTCCATTCAATTGCTGCCACCGTTTTGGCAGATGCTCTCCCACGGCAATCCGATCATCTATATGGTCAATGCGTTCCGTTATGGCTTTCTCGGTCTGACCGATGTATCCATGGGGTTGGCGTTTACCGTCATCATCGGCTTTATTCTGGTGTTTTATGGTGTGGCCCATTATCTGGTGACGCGGGGCATCGGCTTACGGCACTGATCATGGCGAACGTTTAAGCCTGTGGGTCAGCAGCTTTTTGACCAGCAGCGGTGTAAAAAATCCGAAACGCGTCACTGGTTTCGGATTTTTTGATCATGGCGCACGCATGACAATGCGTGTTGTCGATATCGCTAGCGACAGGATCGACCGAAAGCCAGAGACAAAAAAGCCTCGTCGAGACGAGGCAAGCAAGAGACACAGGGGATGTCTCAGTAGACTGATCCGAGCTTTAAAGTCTAAGCCGGGAAGTAATTAGCCGACTTGCGTCGTCTGTTTCCACCAGGCCCCACGTTGCGGTCCTGAACTGTCTTTGCTGGCGTATTGATCCAGCAAGCCGGTGCTTTCTTTGTTAGCGTATTGGTCCAGCAAGCCGGTGCTTTCTTTGTTAGCGTATTGGTCCAGCAGACCTGTGCTTTCTTTGTTAGCGTACTGGTCCAGCAGACCTGTGCTTTCTTTGTTAGCGTACTGGTCCAGCAGACCTGTGCTTTCTTTGTTAGCGTATTGGTCCAGCAAACCAGTGCTCTCTTTAGCGGCTAGAGCAGGGCCGGCCAACGTCAGCGACATTATTAGGGCGGAGATAGTAATACGTGCGTTCATAATAGATTCCTCCTGTCTGATGCTGGATCTTCCTGCAACACCAGAACCGAATTCTTTGCCCAAACCTCATGTCCGGGGGCTTGGAGTTATTATCGTTATCCACGCAGATGTGATAAAGATCTCATAATAGGATAATTAATCCCGAAATAAGGGATAATTGGAGGGGTTGTGGACCGATTTCTAGCGATGGAGGTTTTTTGCAAGGTCATTGAGGCGGGTAGTTTTGTGCGTGCCGCCGAGCGTCTTGGCATATCGACGACGGCGGTATCACGGCATGTCGCCGAATTGGAGAGCCATCTTGACACCCGGTTGCTGCAGCGCACAACCCGCAGCCTGCGTTTGACCGAAAGCGGAGCCCATTTTCATGAGCGATGCTTGCAGATCCTGCATGATGTCGCCGATGCAGAAATGGAATTGGATCAGCAAAGTCGGCAGCCCAGCGGTGTATTGCGCATTAGCGTATCCATACCATTTGGTTCTCGTCATTTTGCGCCGTTGATTCCGCGTTTTTGCGCACTCTATCCGCGGTTGAGTGTCGAGGTCGTGGCTACCGACCGCAAGCTAGGTCTGGTGGATGAGGGCATCGATATGGCGCTGCGGATCAGTCGCGAATTTGATGGCACCCTGATTGCGCGTCCGCTTGCCGATATTCATACCCTGATCTGTGCCGCGCCGGATTATCTGCAACGACATGGTGCTCCATTGACTCCCGAAGAGTTGAGCCACCATCACTGTCTGATCTACAACGGTGCCCCCGAGCCCTCGGTGTGGCAATTCGAGTGCCCTGACGGAGAAGCCCATCGTGTTCGGGTACATGGACATTTCAATGCGGATAACGGCGATTTCTTAATGGCGGCCGCGGAAAGTGGCATGGGGATCACCCGACAGCCCAGCTTCATGGTGGGTGAGGCGATTGCTGCTGGCCGCCTGATTCCGCTACTAGAAAATTATCGTATGACGGCCTTGCAACTGGCGGCTATTTATCCAAGCCGGCGTTTTGTCCCTGCCAAGGTTCGCGCCATGGTCAGCTTTCTGCAAACCGAATGGAGTGGTTCGATCGCGCCGTGGGATGGCTGGCGGCAGAAATAAATAAGGCCCCATACGGGGCCTTTTCTATCTCGTCACTGTTTGAATCAATGTTCAAACATCGCAGAGATAGACTCTTCGTTGCTGATGCGGCGGATGGCTTCGGCCAGCATCGGAGCCAGGGTCAACATCTTAACCTTGCCAATGGCTCGCATCTCGTCGGAAAGCGGGATGGAGTCGGTGATGATCACTTCATCGATGACGGATTCGCTGATGTTCTTGGCGGCAACACCGGAGAACACGGCGTGGGTGGCATAAGCGAATACGCGCTTGGCACCTCGTTCCTTCAGCGCTTCGGCTGCCTTGCACAGAGTACCACCGGTATCGATCATATCGTCAACGATGACGCAATCCCGATCCTTGACGTCACCGATCAGGTGCATGACCTGGGAGACGTTGGCGCGAGGACGACGCTTGTCGATGATGGCGATGTCGGTATCATCCAGCAGCTTGGCGATGGCGCGGGCGCGCACGACACCACCGATATCCGGGGAGACAACCACAGGATCTTCGAGATCCTTGGCCAACATGTCTTCGAGCAGCACAGGGCTACCAAATACGTTGTCGACAGGAACATCGAAGAAACCCTGGATTTGTTCGGCATGCAGGTCGACGGTCAGAACGCGATCCACCCCAACGCTGGACAGGAAATCCGCAACCACTTTGGCGGTGATCGGCACACGGGAGGAGCGTACGCGACGGTCCTGACGGGCATAACCAAAGTAGGGAATAACGGCCGTGATACGACCGGCTGAAGCGCGGCGCAGGGCATCGACCATGACAATCAGTTCCATCAGGTTGTCATTGGTGGGTGCGCAGGTGGATTGGATGATGAAGATGTCACCACCCCGTACATTTTCGTTGATCTGTACGCTGATTTCACCATCGCTGAAACGACCGACAGCGGCATTGCCGAGTTTGATGAATAGACGATCAGCAATCTTCTGGGCCAGTTCCGGTGTGGCGTTACCGGTAAACAGCTTCATGTCAGGCACGGTATAAACCTCTGGGTTGCGTCCTGTGGGGGGAGGCGGCTGTGGGGTCCAGTGAGTCCAACTGGAGGCTCAAACGTGTGTTTGATTCCCGGCACAAACCTGTTGCAAAATCATCTGCAGCGGTGATAGGGTGACCCCTCTTCCGACAAACCCCTGCAGCCAATTTGGCATATTTGCCAAGACGTTACGGGCCGACTCTTCATCTTCAAACTCCGCGAAGAGACAGGCGCCGGTACCCGTCATTCTTGACGGCGCATATTCTAACAACCAGCCCAAGGCCTTGGCAACCTCGGGGTAGGCCTTTTTCACCAGTGCTTCGCAATCGTTTTTCCATGATCCAGCTCTCAGTTCAGCCCAACTCTGTTTTGGCGTGTCACGTTTGAGCGTAGGGTCTTGAAAAATCAGGGCAGTTGAAACATGGACTTGCGGGTGAACCACCAGATACCACTTTTCGGGGATCTCCACCGGCGTCAGTTGCTCGCCCACGCCTTCGGCAAATGCCGTCCGTCCTCGGACAAATACCGGTACATCGGCACCCAGTGAGCGCCCCATGTATGCCAGATCATCCTCACCGAGCCCTAATTGCCACATCTGGTTCAGTGCCACCAGTGTGGTCGCCGCATCGGATGACCCGCCTCCGAGTCCGCCGCCCATGGGCAGGCGTTTATTGAGGCGGATGTGGGCCCCCAGAGGGCGCATGCTGTGCCGCTTGAGCAGTAAGGCGGCACGGTAGATCAGGTTCTGCTCCAGCGGTACGCCCGGCACTTCGGGTTCGAGAGTGATCTGGTCGCTGCTATCGACGCTGATCTGCAGCTCATCCCCCCGGTCGAGAATGACAAACAGAGTTTGCAACTCATGGTAACCATCGGGACGACGGCCATTGATATGTAAAAACAGATTCAATTTGGCCGGTGCCGGCCAGCAGATAGCGGTCATTGTTCGATTTGCCATTCGTGGATGATCAACTTGATCTGGGTATCGGGTCCCTGCAGTGTCATGCCGGTAGGGAGCAACCAGAGCCGGTTGCGGGCATAGCCTTGATAGCTGAGTTGCCACTGCTGATTATGCAACTGGTCGATGCGACCGTCGGCACCTAGGGTAAACTCGGCCTGACCGGGCAACCCCTTGATCCAGGTGGGCAGTTGCGCCACGGGAATATGCCAACCGGTTAGACGATAGACCAGAGCCTCGCTGTCGGTGTCACTGTGGCGGACACCGTCGTTATCCACGATCTCGACCTGGCCATTGCGTTGGTGTAATTCCAGCAGTGTGGTGCCGATCAGCGTGGTCAGGATCAGGTCATAATCGTCGCCTCTTTGTTGCCAATTGAGACGTGCTGACCCCTTCTGTCCCGGCGCTAGGATGGCCAGCTTGCCGGACAACCGCCAGTGATCGAGCTGTTCGAGGGCTTCACGCTGACCGCGCCAGACCGCATCATTGTATTGACTGTCGCCACCGAGAGTGGCGCAACCACTCAACAACAGGATGAAAACTAGCCAGAGCAGGCGAGAAGAGGACATATTGACTCCTGGATTTCGAGGCGATCAGTATAGGCGTAGCCCCATTGCTTTCAAAGCCTTGCCCTTTTTGAGTAAAATAAGGCCCCCTTTAGTCAGAGTCCTCCTCCGCATGTCGCTTTTTGTGCTCGGTCTCAACCATAAGACAGCGTCTCTTTCCGTGCGAGAGCGTCTGGCCTTTGGCCCGGAAACCATGACCCAAGCCCTGGACGGCCTGCGGCAGCTGCAAGGGGTTCGGGAGGCGTGCATTCTGTCGACCTGCAACCGTACCGAAATCTATGCGGAAATTGATGCTGTCTCCCAGAGCTCGTTGCCGGAGTGGTGGTCCCAATTTTGTCGGGTCAGTCGGGATGAACTGGATGCCAGCCTCTATCAGCATCAGGAAGGGGAGGCGGTCCGGCATTTGATGCGGGTTGCCTGCGGTCTGGATTCTCTGGTGCTGGGCGAACCCCAGATCCTGGGGCAGCTTAAACAGGCGTTTGAGCAGGCTCGGCAACTGGGGGCCGTGAAATCTCTGTTGGGGCGCCTGTTCCAGCGGAGCTTCTCGGTGGCCAAACGCGTGCGGACCGAGACCGAGATCGGGGCCAATGGGGTGTCCGTGGCTTTTGTCGCCATTACCCTGGCCAAGCAGATCTTCGCCGATCTCAGCCAAATCCGGGTGCTGTTGATTGGTGCCGGTGAGACCATAGAGCTGGCCGGGCGTCACCTGCAGGCGCAGCAGGTTCAGCATATGACGGTCGCCAACCGGACATTGGCACGGGCGCAGGCCCTGGCGAGCGAGTGGCAGGCCGATGTGATTACCCTGGACGAGATCCCGACCGTGTTGCCGGAGGTGGACATGGTGGTGACATCCACGGCCAGTCCGTTGCCCTTGCTGGGCAAAGGGTTGATGGAGCGGGTGCTCAAACAGCGCCGCCATAAACCCATGTTGCTGATTGATTTGGCGGTACCACGGGATATCGAAGAAGAGGTCGGCACCCTGGCGGATGCCTATCTGTATACGGTCGATGATCTGCAGGGCATAGTGGCCGAAAATCAATCGACCCGGCAGCAGGCGGCGCGACAGGCCGAGCTGCTGATCGGCGATGAAAAAGAGGGGTTCATGGCCTGGTATCAGGGGCTTCCTTCTCTCGATCTGATCCGCCGTTACCGGCAGCAGGCCCAGCAACTGCAACAGGATGAATTGCAGCGAGCCCAACAACTGCTGGCGCAGGGACAGGACCCACAGCAGGTGATGGCGGAATTAACCCATCGCCTGACCAACAAACTTATTCATTCACCGACCGAGGCGCTGCGCCACGCCGGTGAGACCGGTGATCGGGAATCCCTGGCCATTCTCAGCCAGAGTCTCGGACTGGATAACCCATGACACTCAGTACCGGGCTTCATTGTCCCCTGACCTTTTTAGCGGAAATAGTATGAAAGAATCGGTGATCAGAAAGCTCGAAGGCTTGCTGGAACGTTACGAAGAAGTACAGGCTCTGATGGGGGAGCCAAGCGTGCTCAACGATCAGGATCGTTTTCGCAACCTGAACAAGGAATATGCCCAACTCGGCGATGTGGTGGCGGGCTTCCTGCGTTTTCAGCAGGTGAGTGCCGATCTGCAGGCGGTCCTGGAGATGCTCGAAGGCGATGATGCCGAGATGCGCGCCATGGCGCAGGAAGAACTTGCCGAAGCCAAGGCCGCAGTAGAACAGATCGAGCAGGAATTGCAGATCTTGCTGCTGCCTAAAGATCCGAAGGATGACAACAACTGTTACCTGGAAATCCGTGCCGGTACCGGTGGCGATGAAGCGGCGATCTTCGCCGGGGATCTGTTCCGTCTCTACACTCGCTTCGCCGAGCGCAAGGGCTGGCGGAGCGAGATCGTCAACGCCAACGAGGGTGAGCATGGCGGTTTCAAGGAGGTGATCGTCAAAGTCGACGGTCAGGGTGTCTACGGCATCATGAAGTTTGAGTCCGGTGGTCATCGCGTGCAGCGGGTGCCGGAAACCGAATCCCAGGGGCGTATTCATACCTCGGCCTGTACCGTCATGGTGTTGCCCGAAGTGCCAGAGTCCCAGGCGCCGGAGATCAATCCGGCTGATCTGCGGGTCGATACCTTCCGCGCTTCCGGGGCTGGCGGTCAGCACATTAACAAGACTGACTCCGCCGTGCGGCTGACCCACTTGCCCTCCGGGCTGGTGGTGGAGTGTCAGGATGAACGTTCCCAGCACAAGAACCGGGCCAAGGCCATGGCGGTGCTGACGGCGCGTCTGGTGCAACTTGAAGAGGACAAGCGTCGTGCCGAAGAGGCCAACACCCGACGCAGCCTGCTGAGCACCGGGGATCGCTCGGATCGTATCCGCACTTATAACTATCCGCAGGGCCGGGTCACCGATCACCGCATCAACCTGACGGTCTATCGTCTGAACGAGGTGATGGAAGGGGATCTGGATACCCTGGTGCAACCGATATTGCATGAATATCAGGCCGATCAGCTGGCTGCGCTGTCGGATAACTACTGATGCAGATTGCCGAGGCTCGTCAGGCCTTGATGGCGCAGTTCGCCAGGAGCGACTCTCCGGCCGCCGACGCCGATTGTCTGCTCTGCGCCGTGCTGGGTTGTACCCGGACCTGGTTGCGCACCTGGCCGGAGCGAGCACTCACTGGCGAACAGCAGGAACAATTGGCGGCACTGGCCGAACGACGTCAGGCCGGTGAGCCTGTCGCCCATCTGCTGGGTGAGCGGGAGTTCTGGTCCCTGCCGTTGCAGGTATCGGCGGCAACCTTGATCCCCCGTCCGGATACGGAAGTGCTGGTCGAGCAGGCGCTGGCCCATTTGCCTGAAGCCGCCAGCAGTCTGCGGGTGCTGGATCTGGGCACCGGCACAGGAGCCATTGCCCTGGCTTTGAAATCGGAGCGTCCGGCGCTGGAGGTCTGGGCCATCGACCGGATTGCCGAAGCCTGTGACTTGGCTCGCGCCAATGCCACCCGGTTAGCGCTCACTATCACAGTGCGCCAGGGAAGCTGGTTTGAACCCGTGTCTGGTCAGCGTTTCGAGCTGATTGTGTCTAACCCTCCCTATATCGATGAGCAGGACCCACACCTGAGCGAGGGGGATGTGCGCTTTGAGCCGCGTTCGGCCCTGGTGGCTGAGGCTGCCGGGCTTGCCGATTTGACCCATATAGTGACCGGGGCACCAGATCATCTGACGGCGGGTGGCTGGTTGCTGCTGGAGCATGGCTGGCAACAGGGGAGCGCGGTGCGCGAGCTGTTGTGCCAACGGGGATTCCAGGCCGTAACTACCGTTCTGGACTACGGCAGTCAGGAGCGGGTGACGCTGGGACAGTGGGAGGGGAGCGCATGAAGAATCTGACCCCGGAAACCGATGTTGAGCAGTTGGATCTGGCGCTGCTCGCGCTGATGATCTCCGAAGATTTGCAGGACTTACCCGTTTTGTTGCCGGGGTTGCAGGCGCTGGCGGAATTACGGCAAAGCGTACTGCCGCGAGTGACGGCCAGCGTGGAGGCCGAGCGTATCGAACAACTGCGGCAGGTCTTCTTTCAGGAGCTGGGTTTTCATGGTGACTGGGAACGCTTCTTCGAACCGGAAAACTGTCTGCTGGACCAGGTACTGCTCAAGCGCACCGGGATACCGGTGACGCTGGGCATACTGCTGATCCATCTGGCCAAGGCGCTGGCGATCCCGGTGGCGGGGATCTGTTTCCCCGGCCATTTCATGGTGCGGCTGGGCTCGGGCAAGCAGGCGCAGATCGTCGACCCGTTTAGCGGTGAGTATCTGACTCGGGAGCAGTTGGCTCTACGCCTGCGGGGTAGCCTGGGGGATCTGGCGCGTTTGCAGGGCAAGCACCTGCAGAGCGCCGAGCAGCGGGATATTCTCGCCCGCTTGCTGAATGTGGCCAAAGGCTCGAATGTGCAGGCGGATGAGCCCTTGCTGGCACTGCGTTGCAGTGAACTGTTGTTATGTCTGGACCCGGATGATCCCTATGAAGTGCGGGATCGGGGCCTGCTGTATGAACAGTTGGAGTGCGATGCCTGGGCAGCGGATGATTTTTCCTTTTTTATCGAGCAGTGTCCTGCCGATCCGGTGACCGAATTGCTCAAAGAACAGTTGGCGCGGCTGAATAGCAGTGCGCCTACCCTACACTAGTCAACCATTAGGCATACGTCGGACGCGAGTCGGACCTTAGTCGGAGCAGAGATGATGCAAAAAGTCGTGAATGTGAACGGAATTGAAATCGCCAACGACAAGCCGTTTGTACTGTTTGGCGGTATGAACGTGCTCGAATCCCGTGATCTTGCCATGTCCATCTGTGAGCATTATGTCGAAGTAACCCAGAAGCTGGGTATTCCGCTGATCTTCAAGGCCAGCTGGGATAAGGCCAACCGCTCCTCCATTCACTCCTATCGTGGACCGGGTCTGGACGAGGGGTTGAAGATTTTCCAGGAGCTGAAACAGACCTTTGGTGTTTCCTTGATCACGGATGTACATGAAATCGGGCAGGCCAAGCCGGTGGCGGAAGTCGTGGATGTACTGCAGTTGCCGGCTTTCCTGGCTCGGCAGACCGATCTGGTCGAGGCGTTGGCACGAACCGGCAATGCTATCAACGTCAAGAAGCCCCAGTTCCTGAGCCCGGGCCAGGTCAAGAATATCGTCGAGAAGTTTGCCGAGTGTGGTAACGAACGGGTGATCCTCTGTGAGCGCGGCGTCAACTTCGGTTATGACAACCTGGTGGTGGACATGCTGGGCTTCGGGGTTATGAAGCAGGCCAGTCAGGGGTCACCGGTGATCTTCGATGTCACTCATGCCCTGCAGTGTCGCGATCCGTTGGGTGCCGCCTCGGGTGGCCGTCGGGAGCAGGTGGTCGAGCTGGCCCGCGCCGGTATGGCGGTGGGTCTCGGTGGTCTGTTTATTGAATCCCACCCTGATCCGGAGTCGGCCCGTTGCGATGGTCCAAGTGCCTTGCCGCTGGCCAAGCTGGAGCCTTTCCTGCAACAGATGAAGGCCATCGATGAGCTGGTCAAGGGCTTCGCCGAGCTGGATACCCGCTGCTGATACTTGTGCCGACAGGGCTCTTCACACGGCTTGAGCCGCGCCCTGTCGCCATTGCCCCCCGGAGCGGGTGCAGGGCCTGTTGGCCAAGAATAAAACGCTCTGACGTCTCATCAGCAACCCGCTTTGTCCCGTTATGCGGTATTTCTGGTGCTTATGGGCTCCGGAATGGGTTGTTATTTTGTCGTGATCTGAAGTCGCTGCATGCGCTGGATCGACGCTTACTGCAGCAATCGGGAGAGACAGGTTTCGAGCCGCCTCTGCCGATGCGTCATGAATTGTTATTAAAGGAATGAATCCTATGGAAGCCACCATTAATTATCTGAACGACATCCTGTGGGGATCGGTATTGATCTATCTGTTGCTGGGTGTGGGTCTGCTCTTTACATTGCGCCTGGGCTTTATCCAAGTCCGCCATTTTACCCATATGTTCAGTGTGTTACGGCAGGGACATCAGTCGGATAGCGCCGGTATCTCCTCCTTCCAGGCGCTGTGTACCGGGCTTGCTGCCCGGGTCGGGACCGGGAATCTGGCGGGTGTCGCGGTCGCCATCTATCTGGGGGGCCCCGGCGCCATTTTCTGGATGTGGATGACAGCCCTGCTGGGGATGGCGACCGCATTTGTCGAGAGCTCCCTGGCCCAGCTATACAAGGTCAAGGATGATCAGGGTAATTACCGGGGGGGACCGGCCTATTACATGGAAAAAGGGCTGGGTATGCGTTGGATGGGGGTACTGTTCTCCATCTTCCTGATCATCGCCTTCGGTCTGGTGTTTAATGCGGTACAGGCCAACTCCATCAGTGCCGCCATGCAGACCTCCTTCTCGGTGCCAGGCTGGATCAGTGGTCTGGTGCTGGTTGTGATTACCGGGCTGATTATCTTCGGTGGTATCCGCGCTATCGCCCGTTTTTCCGAGCTGGTGGTTCCTTTCATGGCCGTTGCTTATCTGCTGATTGCTTTGGTGGTGGTCGCCATGAATCTGGATAAGTTGCTGGATGTCCTCACGCTGGTGTTCCGTTCGGCCTTTGGCTTCGAACAGGCGGGGGCGGGGGCCTTGGGTTACGCCATTTCACAGGGCATGATCAACGGGATCAAGCGCGGCCTGTTTTCTAATGAGGCGGGTATGGGGTCAGCGCCGAACACGGCAGCGACGGCCTCGCCCTTCCCGCCACACCCGGCGTCGCAGGGTTATACCCAGATGCTCGGGGTTTTTCTCGACACCATAGTGATCTGTACCTGTACCGCCTCCATTATTTTGCTGTCGGATCAGTTTGTGCCGGGTAATGGTGTCACCGGTATCCAGCTGACTCAGGTGGCGTTGAGTTCACAGATTGGTAGTGTGGGCCATCTCTTCATTGCCTGTGCCGTGTTCTTCTTTGCCTTTACCTCTATCGTGGCCAACTATGCCTACGCCGAGAACAATCTGGTGTTCCTGGAGCATAACCATCCGGCGGGTCTGCTGCTGTTCCGTCTGTTCGTGTTGGCGATGGTGATGTTCGGGGCCATTGGCGAAGTGCCGCTGGTCTGGGCTATGGCTGATCTGTCGATGGCGCTGATGGCGATGACGAACCTGGTGGCGCTGTTGCTGCTCTCCGGTACGGCGGTCAAGCTGGCGAAGGACTACAACCTGCAACGTCAACTGGGCAAAGTGCCTCATTTTGACGCGACTCGTTACCCAGAACTGCAGGGACAGATTGAGCCAGGGATTTGGGATCAACCCAAGCCATAAGCTGTTGGGCTATCGGGCCTGGTTAGCGGGAGCATCGATAGCGTGCTAACCGGAATATCCTGCCTTGCATCATGAATGCAGATGAAATAAAGCCCCGGCATGCCGGGGCTTTTTTCTTGCTCAAGTACTAGGGTACTGTACTGCATTTCCGGTATTGGGATTGTTATGTGGGAGGAACTCCCTAGACATCCGCAAGGGATGGAGGGAGGGAATTAACGCTCGTAGCGGAAGAAGTATTGACGAGTCGCCGGGGTGGTATAGCGATCGTCATTTTCTTTGCTGTTGAGCAATCCCGTCACATTTTTGAAAATATTTTTCATGATGAACTCCTTGGTTGGTATTAATGTGAGCCCTATCGAACCGTGATCTGGCTCACGAATAATCCTATGGATCTGTCGACGCCGGATCAAGTTAAATTTTCGTTAAACCCATTGTTTTTACAATGAATTCGCTTTCATTTTTATGTAAGCGGATACATAAATGGCTTCTTATGATGCTTAGTTATTATGTGATGCACATCACAAGCGTGAATGTTATCTAAAGATGGAGTTTCCGGTGATGGGTCGAGTTCATGGTCAGCTCACGACATGGGGATATCGCCAAAGAAAAGCCCCGGTATACCGGGGCTTCTAGTCGTTGATGTACTTCTATTTCCGGTTTGGGATTGTCACCGCAAAAGGGATTTTCGCGATGGGGTGGGAGGGAACTCCCTGGGCATCCAGTCTCTGGATGGGGGGAGGGAGATTAACGCTGGTAGTTGAAGAAATAGTGACGAGTGGCTGGTGCATAACAGTGGTCGCTATTCTTGCTGCTCAGACGTTCAGTCATGGTTTTCAGCATGCTTTTCATAGGAAGCTCCTGCTCAGGTTGATTGGGGTAAGCATCGGAAATTGACCCGGGCTTAACGCTCGTAACGGAAGAAGTATTGACGGGTAGCCGGGGCATAACGCTCGTCGGTGCTCTTGCCGTTTAACAGTACGCTGACGTTCTTGAGGATGTTTTTCATGGTCGTGCTCCTTGACGTTCAATCTCTTCGTTGGCGTGGAACGCGGCTGCTAGCGTTCGTAGCGAAAGAAGTAGTGGCGAGTTGCCGGGGTGTAACGTTCGTCGGTGCTCTTGCCGTTTAACAGTACATTGACGTTCTTGAGGATATTTTTCATGGTCGTGCTCCTTGAGGATCAATCTCTTCGTTGGCGTTGAACGCAGTTGTTAGCGTTCGTAGCGGAAGAAGTATTGGCGAGTGGCTGGTGCCAGACGTTCTTCATTGGATTTGCTGGCCAGGCGATCGGTGACGCTCTTCAGTATGTTTTTCATGTGGTGCTCCTTGGTTGAAGTTTTGAGGCGTTACAGTTTTGTGACCCGCCTCACAAACAATGCTAGTGATGCTGTTTCGACCAAGCAAGTGAAATTTATGTTAAACCCATTGTTTTTATTATGAATTCGTTTTCAAGGCTATGAAACCGCATAGCAAAGAGACTCTATCGAGTCGATCAATTGTGTGATTCAGCTCTCAAAAATTCCATTTGCCAATCTGGAGGCGTCTGTCGGGGTCAGGGTTCGCGGTTTCAGTTTCTATTATTTATCACTAGACGACCGGTCTAATTGCCGATAAGGTAGCGTCACTCGCTTCAACAGCGTGACTTTTTCGCTCTGAACGCTGCCACTTGTCCTATAAGCAAGCGGCTAACGTCTGCAACCCCCACAGGTGACATGATGAAAATTTTGATGGTATTGACCTCGCACGAGGATTTGGGAAACACAGGCCTGAAAACCGGCTTCTGGTTGGAAGAATTTGCTGCACCTTATTATGTCTTCAAGGATGCGGGCCTGGAGATCACTCTGGCATCCCCGCTGGGTGGGCAACCGCCGCTGGATCCCAAGAGTGATGATCCGGCCTTTCATACCGAAGCAACTCGCAGATTCCAGCAGGATGCGGATGCGCAGGCACTGCTGGCCAATACCCAGCGTCTGGCCGAGATGAATGTCGCCGACTATGCGGCAGTCTTCTATCCGGGCGGCCATGGCCCCCTGTGGGATCTGGCCGAAGATCCGGTCTCGATCCAACTGATCGAAGCTTTCTATGGGGCGGATAAACCGGTGGCTGCGGTCTGTCATGCCCCGGGTATCTTCCGTCATACCCGCCGGACCGATGGTCAGATGCTGGTTGCCGGCAAGCGGGTGACCGGATTTACCAACAGTGAAGAGGATGCGGTACAGCTGACCGAGGTGGTGCCTTTCCTGGTGGAAGAGATGTTGCTGGCCAACGGCGGCGACTATGTCAAAGGGGCGGACTGGTTGCCGTTTGTCGTCACTGATGGCCAGCTGATCACCGGCCAGAATCCAGCCTCTTCCGAAGTGGTTGCTCAGCAACTGTTACTGACGTTGGGCGTTCACGGCTAACGGAATGGTGTCTGATCTGTATTCAGCCAAGACTCCCGCATGGGAACCTTGGTCGTTTTGGGTTGCGCGGCGTCGATTTCGCTCCTCGTCATGAGGGCGAACGCTGGTTTGAGGATTGAATATTTCAATAACTCTTGTAGTATTGAACTATGAACAAAGAGATAGCATCCAAAGTATTTGAATCCCTGGCATCCGGCACCCGGCTGGAGGTCTATCGCCTGCTGGTGAAGGCAGGTCTGGAAGGCATGGTGGCCGGGCAGTTGGCCAGTGAGCTGGCGATTGCCCCCAACAACCTGTCGTTTCATCTCAAGGCCATGACCCACGCCGGATTATTGTCGGTGGAGCAGGAGGGGCGTTTTCAGCGTTATCGGGCCAATATCCCCCTGATGCTGGAACTCATCGCCTATCTGACGGAGGAGTGTTGCGCCGGCCATCCGGAACAATGCGTCTCCCTGCGTGCCGCTTCATCCTGCTCGCCCACGCTATTGCCAGAGATTTGCTCATCCCCCTCATGTAATTCCAAGGACTGACATCATGAACGTACTGTTTCTATGCACGGGTAACTCTTGCCGCTCCATCCTCGGTGAGGCGACCTTTAACCATCTGGCCCCCGCAGGCTGGCTGGCCATGAGTGCCGGTAGCAAGCCGACCGGGGAGGTGCATCCGCGCTCCCTGGCGCTGCTGGCCCGGGAAGGGATTGCCACCGAGGGCTATTACAGCAAGTCGTGGCAGGATCTGCCGCAGGTGCCGGATATTGTCATCAGCGTTTGTGGCAATGCGGCCAACGAGACCTGTCCGGCCTATCTGGGCCCTGTGTTGCGCACCCACTGGGGCATCGACGATCCGGCTCACGCCACCGGCACGGATGCCGAGATTGATGCTTCCTTTATGCAGGCTTACCGCACTCTGCGGGCTCGCATCGAAGCCTTCTTCGCCTTGCCACTGCAGGATCTTCAGCACGACAAGCCTGCGTTGAAGGCGGCCATGGACGATATCGCTGCGCGTATTGTGTAACGAGCTACAGTTCAGCACCGAATGCAGGGATGGTTCCCGCCAGGGAGCCACAGGATTGCGGGCTGCTGGTGAACAACCGGGCTGCCCGCAATAACCATTCAAGGAGAAAACAGAGTTATGTCCGCACCATGCGATGTCACGGCCAAGCGCTCTGCTAGCGCCTCCATGAGCTTTTTCGAACGTTATCTGACGGCCTGGGTGGCGCTGTGTATTGTCATCGGCATTGGTTTGGGACAGGGTATGCCGGGGATATTCAAGGCGATCGGTGCCATGGAGATCGCCAAGGTAAATCTGCCGGTGGGTCTGCTCATCTGGGTGATGATTATCCCCATGTTGCTGAAGATCGACTTTGCGGCCCTGCATCAGGTCAAGGAGCATGTGCGGGGCATAGGTGTAACCCTGTTCATCAACTGGCTGGTCAAACCCTTTTCCATGGCCTTTTTGGGGTGGTTGTTTATCCGGGTGCTGTTTGCCGAGTGGCTGCCAGCGGATCAGCTGGATAGCTATGTGGCCGGTTTGATCCTGCTGGCGGCAGCGCCCTGTACGGCCATGGTGTTTGTCTGGAGCCGTCTGACGCAGGGGGACCCCTATTTCACCCTGTCGCAGGTGGCGATCAACGATCTCATCATGGTGTTTGCCTTTGCGCCTCTGGTGGGATTGCTGCTGGGGGTGTCCAGCATTACGGTTCCCTGGGATACCCTGCTGACCTCAGTGGTGCTCTATATAGTGATTCCGGTGATCCTGGCACAGTTCATTCGGCGCGCCCTGCTGCGTCGGGGGCAGGCGGCGTTCGATAGTGCCATGCACAGCATCCAGCCCTGGTCCATCGGGGCCTTGTTGCTGACCCTGGTGTTGCTGTTTGCCTTTCAGGGGGATGCCATCCTCCAGCAACCGCTGGTAATCGCCTTACTGGCGGTGCCCATCCTGATCCAGGTGTTTTTCAACGCCAGCCTGGCCTATTGGCTCAACCGCACCTTGGGTGAGAAGCACTCCGTGGCCTGTCCATCGGCCTTGATTGGTGCCTCCAACTTTTTCGAGCTGGCGGTAGCGGCGGCTATCAGTCTGTTCGGTTTTCATTCCGGGGCGGCGCTGGCGACCGTGGTCGGGGTGCTGATTGAAGTGCCGGTCATGTTGCTGGTGGTGCGGATCGTCAACCAGAGCAAGGGCTGGTACGAGCGAGGTCTTGGCTGATGGCGCCTCCTGCCGCCATTCCGGCCTGTCTGTTACGGGCCTGGCAAGAGCACGAAGGGGAATTGCGCGGTTGGTTGATTCGCCAACTGCGAGATACCGACCGGGCTCAGGATGCGTTGCAGGAGGTCTTTCTCAAGGCGATGATGCAGGGGAGCCGCTTCTGCGCCATAGCCCAGCCGCGCGCCTGGTTGTTCGAAGTGGCGCGCCATCATCTGATCGATCTCTCGCGCAAGCATCGGGATCTGCTGCCCCTTCCGGACTCCCTGAGTCAGGCCGAGCCCGAGCTGGCGGTAGTCGATCAATTAACGAATTGCCTGCCCCGTGTATTGACCGAGCTGAGTGCCGAGGATCGGCTGATCCTGACCTGCTGTGATATCGACGGTATGACCCAGCTTGAGTTTGCTCGATGCCAGGGGCTAAGCCTGCCAGCCGTGAAGTCCCGCCTGAAACGGGCTCGTCTGCGTCTTAAGGAACAACTGACCCGCTCCTGCGCGGTCAAACTGGATAGCCAAGGCCAAGTCTGTTGCTATACCCCGCGCGTACCGCCCGCACAGCAGGATGAAACGGTATAACCGACAGGCCATTGGGCATGGGCGTTCGCTAACTGCGTTGTTAATTTAATTTTATCGGCATCCTTTTCTCCGCTGCTGCGTCTTCTTGGGTAGAACCCCTTTTTATCCAGAGCCAGCTATGCGCCCCCTCAGCGTCATTCAGCATTTTTCTCGTCAGCAGCCCATCAGCTTCCTGCTGGTCAGTGCCTTGCTTTGGTTCGGTCTGTACCAGCTGATCCTGCCGTTCTCTGAGTGGATGGTGAGTCAGTTACCCGTCGACCGGGACAGCCATCTGGGGGGGGCCTTGCAGTTTTTCCTGTATGACACGCCCAAGGTGTTACTGCTGCTGACCGGCATCGTCTTCGTGATGGGCATGATCAACTCCTGGTTTACCCCGGAGCGCACTCGGGCTCTGCTGGCCAAGCGGGGCGAGGGTGGTGCGAATGTGCTGGCTGCCTTGCTGGGGATAGTGACGCCCTTCTGTTCCTGTTCGGCGGTACCGCTGTTTATCGGTTTCGTCCAGGCCGGAGTGCCGTTGGGCGTCACCTTCTCTTTCCTGATTTCCGCGCCCATGGTCAATGAAGTCGCTCTGACGCTGCTGTTCGGTCTATTTGGCTGGCAAATAGCATTGCTCTATCTGGGATTGGGACTCGGGGTCGCCATGGTGGCCGGTTGGGTCATCGGTCGGCTGAAGATGGAATCCCATCTGGAGGAGTGGGTGCGGCAGATGCCCCAAGCTTCCGCCGAGATGGGGCAGCAGACCCTGACGCTGGCGGATCGGATGGAGGGCGGTTTTGGTGCTGTGCAGCAGATTGTGGGCAAGGTATGGCCCTATATTCTGGGTGGGATTGCAGTCGGTGCCGCCATTCATGGCTATGTACCGGAGAGCTTTATGGCCTCATTTATGGGCAAAGAGGCCTGGTGGTCGGTACCGCTGGCGGTGTTGATGGGGGTTCCCATGTATACCAACGCGGCCGGCATCATTCCGATTGTGCAGGCGCTGTTGGCCAAAGGGGCCGCTCTGGGCACTGTGCTGGCCTTCATGATGGCGGTGATTGCCCTGTCATTGCCGGAGATCGTCATATTGCGGAAAGTCCTCAAGCCCCGCCTCATCGCCACTTTTGTCGGCGTGGTGGCTTGCGGCATCTTGCTAGTCGGTTTTGTATTTAATGCGGTGCTGTAACCGTTCATTCATTGCAAGAGGTAATTTATGAAAAATATCAAGGTACTGGGATCAGGTTGTGCCAACTGTAAGGCGACCGCCAAGCTGATTACCGCGGTGGCGGAAGAGCAGGGCATCAGCATCGAGCTGGAAAAAATCGAGGAGCTGCGCGAGATCATGAGCTTCGGCATTCTGGCGACTCCGGGGGTGGTGGTGGATGGCAAAGTCGTCCACTCCGGCGGTATTCCCTCACGGGAGAAGGTTGCGCAATGGCTGCAGGCTTGAACTCACCTCATTCATTCTATGACCAAGGAAGCGATCACCATGTTGGAACATGCCAAAGAAGTCTGCCCGACCACCACGCAAACCCTGCTTCGGGAGGGAGCCATTCTGGTCGATGTCCGGGAGCGAGATGAAATTGCTTTACTGGCCTTTGATGTGCCGGGGCTTATCGTGCTGCCCCTGAGCGAGCTGGAACAACGCTATGCCGAGTTGCCGACCGATAAACCGCTGATCCTGGCCTGTCGTCAGGGTGAGCGCAGTCTGAAGGCGACCTACTTCTTGATGAACAAGGGCTATACCAACGTCAGTAACATGAAATTTGGCATTGAGCGGTGGGTGGTGCGTGGTTTCCCCATCAAGGGCGATCCGGGAGTGTTGGCGCAGATGCCAGCGTCAGGTTGTTGTAGCTGATGAGGGATGAGGTGTCGCTGGGGGATGCTGGTGCAATCTGTTTTCACCGGTTATGTGCAACCGACTCCTGGATTATGAGTTAGCGGAGTTGGCGACGTTGATTGGCGGCCTGATGATTCAGGGATAACCGGGTCTGATGGGCGATGATCAATGGCTGCTCAACGGGGGATTCAGGGTTCGGTTGTAACCCCTTCTGGCTGAGCAGTATGCTCAGATTGCGATAGACATGTAACATGGTGGACCTCACTCGCCGTTCTGTTGGGCGAAAAATCAGCAAAATCGCTGTTTGATGAGCGGATGATAATCGCGAAGTGTGACGGCGATCAACTTAAATGAGGTTTTGGTGGCTTGATACCTGCATGAATTCGTTTTCAGGCCATTCATCCTGCCCCGTGAAGACCCGGATGGCCTCCTTTCTTCACGGTTGAGGGTTTATTGTGGTTGGTTTCCCGATTTATCTGGAGTGGGGCGAAGGGGCACCCTATAATTCCGCGCATTAGGAAAAGTTATGCGAAGCGTCCATGTCCCGTCGTCTCCCGCCGCTCAATGCGCTCAAGGCATTTGAAGCTGCCGCTCGTCATTTGAGCTTTACCCGCGCCGCAGAAGAGCTGTTTGTCACCCAGGCTGCCATCAGTCACCAGATCAAGGGGCTGGAGGATTTCTTGGGTATCAAATTATTCCGGCGGCGCAATCGTACCCTGCTCCTGACCGAGGAGGGGCAGAGTTATTTTCTGGACATCAAAGACATCTTTGGCGCCATCGTCGATGCCACCGACAAGCTGGTGGCACGTAGTGCCAAGGGCTCGCTGACCGTCACACTGCAACCGAGTTTCGCTATTCAGTGGCTGGTGCCCCGCCTGGTTCGCTTCAGCGAGCTGCATCCCGAGATTGATGTGCGGATCAAGGCCGTCGATATGGACGAAGGCTCGCTCAGCGATGATGTGGACGTTGCCATTTATTATGGCCGTGGTCATTGGCCCGGCTTGCGGTGTTATAAATTGCACACCGAGTTTCTGGTACCGGTCTGCTCGCCTTTGTTGCTGGCCAGTGGTCGTGCGTTGCGGCAACCGGCTGACTTGGAGTGGCATACTCTGCTGCATGATGGCTCGCGTCGCGATTGGCATAACTGGCTCAAGGAAGTCGGGGTCGATATCCCCAATGTCAGTCAGGGACCTATCTTTAGCCATTCCAGTATGGTGATTCAGGCGGCCGTGCATGGTCAGGGCGTGGCATTGGGGCACAGTGTGTTATCACAACCGGAAATTGAAGCCGGTCGTCTGGTCTGCCCGTTCGAGCAGGTGCTGGAGAGCAAGAATGCCTATTACCTGGTGTGTCAGGAAAATCAGGCCGAACAGGGCAAGATCGCTGCTTTTCGTGACTGGATGCTGGCGCTGGTAGAACAAGAAGAGTTGCAACGGCGCAACCGTCTACTGGTCCATATCTGATCACTCATAATTTATGGCCTACGGGCTACCATGATGAGTAGTGCCAGCCGGCTGGCGCTGCGGAGGAAGAAATGAATAATTTGTTGTTTTACTGCCGACCCGGTTTCGAAAAAGAGATAGCCGCCGAGATCCAGGACAAGGCGGTGGCTCTGGAGTGCTTCGGTTTTTCGCGAGTCAAGGATAACTCCGGCTACGCAATTTTCGAATGCTATGAGACCGGGGATGCCGACAAGCTGGCGCGCCGCTTGCCGTTTCGCGAGCTGGTCTTCGCTCGTCAGATGATGGTGATGACTCATGAGCTGACCGGCATGGATCTGGCCGATCGCATCACGCCGATCCTTGAAGCAGCGGCCGGGTACAGCATCTGTGGCGAGTTGCGGGTGGAAACTCCGGACACCAATGATGCCAAGGAGTTGACCACCTTCTGTCGCAAGTTCAGCGTTCCCTTGCGTCAGGCCCTGCGCGGCGCTGGCAAGTTGACCAAGGAAGAGACTCATCGTCGCCCTGTGTTGCATGTGCTGTTCCTGGCCAATGACCATGCTTTGGTGGGTTACTCCTACACCAGCAATAACTCTCCATTCCATATGGGTATTCCGCGGCTGAAGTTTCCAGGCGATGCACCGAGTCGTTCAACCTTGAAGCTGGAAGAGGCTTTCCATGTCTTCGTTCCGGAAGATGAGTGGGATGTGCGTCTGACGTCGGGTTTGAATGCGGTCGATCTGGGAGCGAGCCCGGGGGGCTGGACCTATCAGCTGGTACGCCGTGGCATGATGGTCAGCGCTGTGGATAATGGCCCTATGGCGGAGTCGCTGATGGACAGTGGCCAGGTCAAACACATTCGCGATGATGGCTTCCGGTACCGGCCATCCAAAAAGAACACCTACTGGCTGGTTTGCGACATGGTCGAGAAGCCAGCGCGGGTGACGCACCTGATCGCCTCCTGGTTCCGCGATGGCCTTTGCGAAGAGGCCATGTTCAACCTCAAGTTGCCGATGAAACGTCGCTATAGCGAAGTGGAGCACAATCTGGAGGTGTTGCGGGAATGGTTACGCGAACTGGAGGGTGACTTCGTGGTGCAGGCCAAGCAGCTGTACCATGATCGCGAAGAGGTGACTGTGCATGTCTATGACTTGCGCCAACTGGCGCGGCGCAAATCCGGTGCCTTTCAGTAAGCCCGGATCGTCTGTCTCATCATCGAACAACGCCGTCCACTGGACGGCGTTGTGTTTTGTGGCAGTCAGGAGATATGGCGTCTCACCAGGCGAGTGGTTTACCGTCATAGGTCAGGAACTGACCGCTGGTGGCCGCGGGTAGCTTGTCCAGCGTTTCCAGAATGGTCACGGCACTCTCTTCGGCGTCCAACGTGGCGCCTTCGCCCCCCATTTCGGTTTTCACCCACCCGGGATGGATTGCCAGAACATGAATGCCATCGCCCGCCAAGTCGACGGCCAGACTCTTGACCACGGCATTGAGCGCCGCCTTGCTGGAACGATAGATGTAACTGCCGCCTTCCCGATTCAAATCAATCGAGCCCATGATGCTGCTGATGCAAACCAGGGTACGACGCTCACTGTCTTTCAGGTTATCGAAAAAATGTTCGGCCAGACGCAGCGGGCCCATGCTGTTGATGGCAAAAACCTCCGCCCAGGCGTGGTAGTCCACCTGACCGAAACCTTGCTGCTGGGGTCCAAGCACCCCGGCATTGGCAATTACCAGGTCAATGGCTTGGTCTCCAATGGCCTGTTTCAGCTCCAGATAGTCTTCGCCGCGGCTGACATCCAGTTGGTGGACGCTCAGGGTTGGATAGACCTCGGCCAACTGATGCAAGGAGCGGGCATGATAGGGATCGCGACAGCAGGCGATGACCTGGTGATCACGCCGCAGGCAGGCGTGTACCAGGGCAAGACCTATGCCCCGGTTGGCGCCAGTAATCAGGACGGTCTGACTCATATAGCCTCCATTGGCGATATGTGGATAGGGATGCCAAGCTAGCGGTTCGAGCTCTCAGTTGGCGGGGTGTAACGGATCGCCTTCAAATTAAAGCCTAGTGGAATATCCAGCCGCAGGCGTACCAATGTTTGTGCCAACCGCGCATCGGTACTCTGCTCCTGCACTCGTTTCAGTAGCCGGTTCTCTCCGGCCTCGACCGCCAGCATCTGTGCCAGTGAGCCAAACTCTTGCAGCAAGGCAGTTGCACTCTTGGCGCCAATTCCAGCTACCCCCTTGATATGACTACCCGGCACCCCTGACAGGGCCCAATAGTCGACCAGTTGTTCCGGTGTGACGCCGTACTGCGCCTGCACGAAGGCTCGATCCAGCCAGCGTCGATTGAAGTAATCGCGGATCTGGATACCGCTTGGCAATAACTGGCAGAAGCCTTTATCGGTGGAGATCAACGTGACCTGTTGCTGCCGCTGGGTCAGCTGCTGGCTCAGGGTGGCGATCAGATCATCGGCTTCATCTCCCTCGGTCAGCAGTGAATCGACTCCGCACTCCCATAACGTCGTTTGCAGTTGTTCCATGCCCTGTTGCAGTTCATCCGGCATGGGACTGCGCCCCTGCTTGTAGGCCGGGTAAATATCGTGTCGCCAACTGGGTTGTTCCCCATCAAATACGGCAATCACATGGCTGGGAGCTACCTCGGCCAGAATGCCCTGTACTGTGGAGGACAGACGCTGACGGGTGGCGATCAGCAGGGCTGCCTCATCCAGTGCCTGCTTGGCCAGCGCGGCGTGTAGGCGGCGAATCAAATTCAGGGCATCAAAAATCAGTAGATGGGCCATGGGTAAAGTCATCAAAGTAAACGGGCTCCCGCAGGAGCCCGATGAGTTAACGGACTATCTCGTAACAGGGGACATACTCGGTGCCGGGGAGTTTCATTCGTCCCTGCTGGACGAAACTCTTGAGGAGCCGATCCATCAGCTTCATCAGCTCCTTGTCACCATGTAACTGGAAGGGGCCATGTTTTGCGATGGCACGAATGCCTGTTTCCTTGACGTTACCGGCCACAATTCCAGAGAAGGCCCGACGCAGGTTGGCTGCCAGTTGTGCTGGCTGTTGATCCCAATGCAGATCCAGACTGGCCATAGTGGCGTGATCCGGTTCGAAGGGCAGTTGGAACTCGGGTTCGATCTTCAGTGACCAGTTAAAGGAGTAGGCATCGCCGGTGGCTTTACGGTGCTCCCGCACCTTGGGCATGGCTTGCTTCATCACTTGAGCGACGGCAACCGGATCATCGATGATGATCTGGTAATGTTGCGTCGCTGCCTCACCTAGCGTCTGGCGAACAAAGCTGTCGAGGGTTTCGAAATACTCGGCGCTCTCTTTGGGACCGGTGAGAATGAGCGGCATCGGGTGGTGAGCATTGGCGGCATTCATCTTGATGCCGAGAATATAGAGCAACTCCTCGGCGGTTCCGACGCCACCGGGGAATATGATGATGCCATGACCCAGACGCACGAAGGCTTCGAGTCGCTTCTCGATATCCGGCAGGATCACCAGTTCGGTCACGATCGGATTTGGTGGCTCGGCGGCAATGATGGAAGGTTCCGTCAGGCCCAAAAACCGTGGCTTGGCGTGGCGCTGCTTGGCATGTCCCACGGCGGCGCCTTTCATCGGGCCCTCCATGGCACCGGGGCCACAACCGGTACAAATGTTCAGCTCGCGAAGTCCCATTTGGTCTCCGACTTCGCGGGTGTACCGGTACTCGATAGGATTGATGGAATGACCGCCCCAACAGACCACCATATTGGGTTCATCACCGGAACGCACCGCGCGGGCATTGCGCAAAATGGAAAAAATCCAGTTGGTGATATGGACCGAGCTGGTGAGATTCAAGGTGCAATCGGCTTCCATCCGGTTGCTGACATACAGGATGTCGCGTAGTACCGAGAAGAGATGCTCCTGAATGCCGCGGATCAGTTCCCCATCGACAAAGGCGGTTTCCGGTGCGTTGAATAGCTCCAGCTTGACGCCGCGCTCACGGCGGATCACATTGATATCGAAGGACTTATTCTTTTCCAGTATCTCTTTTGAGCTATCGGTATGGCTGCCACAATTCAGAACAGCCAAAGAGCAATTGCGAAACAGTTGATAAATTTCGCCAGAGGCGGCCAGTTTGAGTTGATCGACTTCGAGTTGGGTCAGCAGCTCCAGGCTGCCGGCCGGATTGACATAGGTAATCATGAAACCCCCTGATACCGCTTATTGTTGTGTTTATATCTCCAGGGAGGTGGAATTCCACCCTTCTACTGTACTTGTGCGTCACAACTATCTTTGCTGGGCGGGCCATAAGGTTGTGCTACATGGCCCATCATGCTTCAGTCGGCATAAATAATCCGGTCGCGGCCACCATTTTTGGCTTCGTAAAGCGCCTTGTCGGCGCGTTCGAAGGCCTCAATCGGTGAGTCACCGCTGCGGAATAGGGTGGTGCCGATCGAAATGGTGATTTCTACCTTGTCATCCTTGAACCGAAACGGAATGCCCTTGACGACGTTCCGCAGTTTATCCAATGGCATTTGCAGGTTGGATGCATCGATACCTGGCAATAACACCACGAACTCTTCACCGCCGTAGCGAGCGATAAAATCGGTCTCGCGCAGGGTGCGGCTCATAGCCCTGGCAATGACCTTGAGGGCCTTGTCACCCGCCAGATGGCCGAAGCGATCATTGATAGACTTGAAATGGTCAATGTCGATGATCGCCAGACACAAGGGGGCCTGGTAACGCAACCAGCGCTTGTATTCCAGGTCGATGCGTTCATCGAAGGCAGCCCGGTTGAATACCTGGGTCAGGCTGTCGAGTAGTAACTTATGCTTTTGCTGCGACATGCGTTTTTTGTATTCGGAGGTCTCTTCCTTCATCAGATTGAGCCGAGCCTCCATACTACTCATGGCATCCAGCAACTGCTGCTCCCGTTGCTG
This sequence comes from Aeromonadaceae bacterium, assembly GCA_963677375.2. Lineage (GTDB taxonomy): Bacteria > Pseudomonadota > Gammaproteobacteria > Enterobacterales > Aeromonadaceae > Pseudaeromonas. Next base: position 15,937 of record CAXXIF010000010.1, on the reverse strand, counting down.
ATGGACTTGACGTTCGAGCAGCAAACTCTGTAACTGACTCAGATTACTGCGAATGCTGGCCTTGAGCAGTTCCAGTGTCGGTTGCTGGTCGAGTTGGCTGCTGATGTCATCCAGCCGGGCATGGATTTCGTCCCCGTTGCGTTGGTGCAGCTGCTGCAGGCTTTTTCCTTCATCCAGCGACTCATGCAAGCGCAAATGCACGGCACTGAGACTGTCATTCAGACCCGAAAGGAACAGATGTGATTCGCGTCGCTCTTGCCGGGCCCCTTCGATAATCAACTCAACCAGGTGCAAACAAAGTTCTGGCAGCTGGACAAAATCTATTCCGGTCAACAGTTTGCGACGAATTTCTGCTAACTCCTCACCGACTGGGCCAGTGAAATCGAGTTCAGTGATCAGTCGCTGGAGTTCATCGCATAACTTGTTGCGTAAGACTTCATCTGTCTTGCCGTCCGTGGGCTCTGTGGTCACTTGGGTGGACGCCACGGCCTTGAGCAGGCCAGGACGCAACAGCATGGCGCGCATGGCCTGCTGATAAAGCTCCAGTAGACGGGCTACTTGCCGCTGATGTTCGGCAATGGCGTAGGGGCTATCCAGATTAAAAAATTCGCGCGCCTCTTTGCGAATTTTTTCCGGTAGCTCTTTGGATGAACTAAGGTGGCGACCGCCTTCCTTGATCGTTTCCCGGGTCAAACGAAGAGACTCTTCCAGAGCTGTCGCGTGTTGCTGCAACAGTTTTTCCACCGCTAGTATTTCATCGGAAAGCAGATGCAGGGGGGTTTGCTCTTCAAAACGCTGGCGTAACTTGGCTAATTTGTTATCCAACTCCCGGTCATGCCCCCGGCAGGCATGAGTCAAGCGGGTGATGAACTGAATAGTGCAACTGCGCTCGGACTCGGTTTGTTCCGAGAGCGCACCCAGCTCCTGTTCCTTTTGGTCCAGCCTTTCTCTGAGCTTGCTCAGTTGCCCAGCGATGGCAGATACATCATTCATGTCCAACTTCCATTCGGTATTGCGCCATGGCTGGCTGAAAAAGCAAAGTGGTGAGTCGGCTCACCGGTCAGACAATGTGCTGCCACTCGATCAGCTGTTTGCCATGTAAAGCGTTGACTTTGACAAGTCCCTTGTCAATCGCCTGCAGAGCTCTCGCCCTGAACACACCATTGAAAAATGCCGCTTGCTGACAGTCAATAGCGGAAAGCTCAACCCATGATGTTTGTAGGCACTTTTCGGCAATTTGATCGGCTGCAGCCAGTGCGATGAGACTCAATTCAACCACATTGTGACTATCGATGGCTCGGGGGCAACGAGTCAGAAAGGGAAAGTGTACCAGTCCCATGACCACGCGATGATCCAATTTCAGCTCGATGAGCATCTCGGTCAGGCGAGTGATCCAGGATTCGGCATTGCCAACCAGACTGGTTCCCGGGGTATGGGGTTGCAGTAACAGAAAGCGACTCTCGGCCAGTTGATAAAGTTGTTCATTCTCTGCACACATGGCTATCAAGCGATGGGTAAGTGTCTGCTGCAGTTGTTCGGCTTGTTCGCTGCCGACGCGTTCACAGAGCCTGCGTAGCGCAGGCAAACTGATATGTATAAAGTGGCGGGCATTATGCGTTAAAAAGTCATCGGGTTCGCAAGCATCCAGGTCGGGGCGCTGATCCAATTGCTGCAATGTTTCTTGTAACTGGTATTGATTTGGCAGATGGCTGAACTGGGCTTGCCCCAACTGCTGTTTAAGCTGATGAACATTGGCCTTGGACTGAGTTTGACGACGATTCATCCGCAGTAGGATAAAACAGAGAAATCCAATCAGCATGGTGGTGACGGCGGTTAGCCAAAGATAGCGGGTTCGCTCTTGGGCCAGTTGCTGCTGTTGGTGCTTCAGACTCTCGACATTACGCTCCAGCTCGACGCGTAAGTAATTATCGCGAAACTGTTCATTTCCCTGATGCTGGTTTCGAACCGAGGCAGCCTCACTTCCGGCGGCAAATTGCTTGAATTGGTTCAATGCCTGTTTGTAGAGCCCCTTCTGCTCATAGGCTTGGGACAACTGATAGTGCAGTTCCGGGATGTCTGGTGCCGATAAGTCAGCGGGTTTCGGTGCACTTTCCAACAGGGCTATGGCTAGCTCCGGTTCATGTTGCTGCAGATGCAGGGCGCTGAGGGTCACTAGGGTTGCCAATTCCCCCTGCTTATCGCGGCTGAGCTTGTAACTGTTGCGTGCGGCAATGAGATAGGTGCGAGCGGCCGTTTGGTTGCCAAGCTTCAAGTAGGTTTTGCCGATTTCGTGATTGAGGTTTGCCAGCGATTGCGGACGATTGATATTGCGATAGATATCCAGCGCATTGAACAGTAAAGATAAAGCCAGATTGGGGTCATTGGCTTCTCGGTTCAGGGCGGCTAATCGGGTTAAACCCTGAGCCAACCATTCACCATTGCCAATTCGTTGCCACTGGTCACAGGCGAGTTCGCTAAAATGCAACGCTTGGGGGAGATCCCCTTTTTGCTCGAAAATAAGGCTCATTTTTTCTGCCAGTTGGGCCTGGAGCAGCGTTTCATTCTGGGTAATGGCAATCCGCAAGGCATCGGCATAATTGGCCAACGCCATTTCGTTTTGTTGGCGGCTGTCATTGTAATCCCCTGACAGCGTCAGGATTGCGATCTCCAGCGTCGCCGGTAATGAATTGCCATTCAGCAAGTTGACAAGTACAGCCAGTTCCTTCTGTGCCTGCTCAAAGCGATGTAACGCAATATTCAAGCTGGTTTGTAACAGCTGCGCATGCAGAGGCAACAACGGATTGCTGACGGGGGAATCCTGTAATCGTTGCTGCAACTTTTGCAGTTGAGCTTGCGCCGCATCGTAGTCGTTATTGGCCAGCAGGGCTTGTCGGCCGAGTTCGAAGTAGGCAATCGCCTCCAGGGTGGGCAGATTGAACTGGTGTGCTTCATGCGCCGCTTGGTTGAACAACTGCTGTGCCAGAACGTTTTGCGATTGCCGTGCCAGGCAGCTGCCGTAAATCAGTGTGGCCTCGACACTTTGTTGCCGAGTGCGATAGTGCTCCGTGGTTTCCCGATAAGCATTAGGATTCTGCGTCAGGGACGGCAGCATCTTGTCGGCGAGATCGCGTTGCAGAAATTGCTGGGATAATTGAATGCACTGGTCCGGATGCGAGTCTTGCTGTTGCTGTGCCTCAACCAGAGGAGCAGGCATCAGCGTGGTCTCCAGCGGTAGGGAGGGCAGGGCAAAACTTGAAAGAAGTAGAGTCAGCGATAACACGCGAGCACCATCCTGATTACATCTAGGGCATTCATGGCGATATTTATTGCCGTATCAGCCGGAAATTGGCGGGAACTGGTTGCCAATTACTGCGAAATGGATTGATATCCAGCCCCCCTCGACGGGTATAGCGGGCATATACGGTTAACTGGTCGGGTTGGCAATAGCGCTGCAAGTCGACAAAAATGCGCTCCACACACTGCTCATGAAACTCGTTATGTTGGCGAAAGGAGACCAGATACCGTAACAGGGCCTCGGGTTGGATCTTTTTGCCCCGGTAGTGTACCACCAGGCTGCCCCAATCTGGTTGGCTGGTGACTAGACAATTGGATTTGAGCAAATGCGAGTGCAGTATCTCATCGACAACGTCCCCACCAGCGGCATTGGCCAGCAGATCCGGGTCAAATTGATAACTATCGATGGCAATATCCAGATCATCGATACAGGTGCCGGGAAGTCGCGCAACATGATGAGGAGCGTCGGATAACGCGTACAGGGTGACAGACACGTCACCGTCGGCGCAGGCCGACAAATCCCGCTGCAGGGTGGTACGGACAGCCTCGAAGTCGGCAAACTGGCTCTGGTTCAAACTATTGAGGTAGAGCTTGAACGACTTGGACTCTATCAGATTGTGACTGCTCGCTGGCACAGATACTTCACCGAGCGCAACTTGGGGTTTGCCCTTGGTGTTGAGCCAGGAGAGTTCATACAGCGTCCAGAGATCCACGCCGCTAAAGGGGAGGGTGTCGCCCAGTTGCAAGTCTTCCCGGTTCAGGCTTCGTGGCACAGGCTGGAGCAGTTCAGGGGCGTAATGAGCGATATAGTCGCTACTCTTGCCAAGTGAGAGCCCCTGCAGCGCAGGGTTGTCATGATAATGCGCTTTATGTGTCATGCCGCTCGGCCTCAGGTTAAAATACGACTTTGCTTCATTGTGGGAAAAAGCGATGTCGAATCAAGTTGTTTCAGCAATGTCCGCGTTGTTTGTGCGTTGGTTGCGCTATCAGCACACATCTGGAGGACTTCCCCATCGCAGCGTTGACGTGGAATGGCGTTCACCCTGTGAGGTTGGCGATGTCTGGAATCAGCAGATCCACTGGCAGCCGGTACAGCGGGAGTTTCCGGGGAGTATGGCGAATGTGGCGACCGGGTTGGATATAGAGCTGCATCCTGATCTGGAGGCGTATTTTGGTCATTGGTATGCCGGAGCTCTGGCATTTTCATTCAAGGGGTTACGGGTCGAGCCCGTCTTGCCCTGGAATGCCGCGGATTTTGAGCGCTTGCAGGAGAATTTGATTGGCCATGCGCTGATGCAAAAACGCTTACGCCTGACACCGACCTTCTTCCTGGCCGCCACCCGGAAAGAGTCTCATCTCATCAGCCTTGATAACCAGAGTGGTGCAGTTTGCTATGAAACTGTTGGCCGTAAGGAGCGTCATGTCCTGGCCTCCAGTCTGGCTGCTTTCCTAAACCGACTGGAGCCTCTACGTTGCGATCTCCCCGCATAAAGAAATCTCTGCTTATATATGACGGCGAATTCTCACTCCTGACGTTCGCCCAACAGACGCACACTGCGGCGTAACATCACCACCTCTTCGCGTAAGCGGGCAACCTCATCGCGCAATTGCTGGATTTCACTCTGGAGTGATTGCGGCTCGGTTTTTTGGGCGGTCGCGGGGGGGGGAGTCGTTTGCTCTGCAGATGCAGCTTGGTGTGCGGGTGCAGATTGCTGACGCCAGCGTTGAATTCCGGCGATTACATCAGGCATGGGGCAGGGAGCGGGTAGACGAGCCTTGATCAGTGCGACCGAGGGTTGTTTGCCTTCGGCTTGCAGTTGGCGAGCGATCTGCACTACGGTTTCTATGGACACGTATTTCTCCTTGTAAACTCGGTGTTCAATGGCGAATGGTTGGAAAAGGGATGACGTTGTCGGTGGGCGCTTGCGGGCGAGCCACACGAAACAATGGCTGTCGCATCCCTGTCAGAAACAACTCACCCTGGCTGCGATCTTCACCGACTTCACTGTATTCAAAACTGAAGCAGGAGGGTTTACGCAGTAGCATGCGTAGCAGTAAAGGCATGATTTCTGCCTCATGCCGGGCAATCGAAATCAGTTGCCACTGTTCGCGTCCGCAGTATTGCGCAATCAATCGCTCTGCCAGTTCAGCTTGTTGACGTCGTTGCCAGAATTCAAAAACCACCACCAAGACACCAAACAAAAACCAGTATTCGCTCATGCTGCTCTCCTTGATGATCCCGATGGCGCGTCGTCAACTTCGTTGCGCAATATAGGGAGCTGAAGCGGCTAATGCTATAGTGCGCCGCGATTTTTGGAGTATTGACGATGAATCAAATAGTGAGGGTCACCCAGATCCTGGATCAGTTGGAGCTGGAATTAACACAGCGGTCATTGTGGCAAGCCACGCCGCCCCCAATTGAGGCGATGGCTAGCACCTTGCCGTTTTGTATGGACACCCTGGAGTTTCATCAGTGGTTGCAATTCGTACTCATAGTCCGTTTGCGGCAGATGATTCTGTTGCAGATGGATCTGCCTGCACAGAGTGCGCTCTACCCGATGGCCACCGAAGTCTACAAGCAGACGCTAGGGGAACACCACTCGTTGATCGAGTCGCTTGTGGCGCTGGATGAGGCCTTGACTGGATATCCGGTGGTGCGGCAACCATGAATCTGCGTCTGCTGTATCAAGATGACTATTTGGTGGCGATTGATAAACCGGCGGGTCTGCTGGTGCATCGCAGCTGGCTGGATAAGCATGAAACTCGATTTGCCATGCAGATGACCCGGGATCTCATTGGCAGACACGTCTATCCGGTCCATCGCCTAGACCGGCCGACGTCGGGGGTGCTGCTATTTGCTCTGGATCCGGTGACGGCCCGGCTGCTGAGTCAGGATTTTGCGTATCATCGGCTCCAGAAGGAATATATGGCTCTGGTCCGGGGCTGGGCGCCAGAACAACTGTATATCGATTATCCCTTAAAAGAGGAACTCGACAAAATCGCCGATGTGTTTGTCGATCCGGACAAACCTGCTCAAGAGGCGAGAACCTGGCTGCAACGTGTGCAGACGGTCGAGTTACCCCATGCGGTATCCCCTCGCCACCCGTCAAGCCGCTACAGCTTGGTGCGGTTAATGCCACAGACCGGCCGCAAGCATCAGTTACGACGCCATATGGCTCATATATCCCACCCCATCGTGGGCGATACGACCCATGGTGATGGTCGGCATAATCGTTTTTTCCGGGAACACTACGATTGTCAGCGCTTGATGCTCTGTCATGTGGGCCTGACGATCCGGCATCCGGTTTACAAGTGTACGCTTCGCATACAGGCCGGATTAGATGCCGAGTGGCAAGAATTGTCCCATCGACTGGGCTGGTGAGTGGCCAAGAAGCTTAGCCCCCCCAATGCAAGCGTTTTCAATCGACAGTTAAGGGGGTAATAAAGTTCCAACCAGCAGGTGATCGCGATCAAAATTGGCCAACGGAATTCTCATGCTCGGTTTGCGTTATAGTTTTAATTTTGCAATTTTCAGTGGATTACTCTTTATTTTGCTCATTATTGATGCCTTCTTGGTTTGTTGTTCTTTATTTTTCGTTGTATTTGGTTTGTTTTTGGTTGGTGTGGTTAGTTGCTATTTTGTGACGAGGCTCAATTCCATGCGTCAAACCTGATCCCTATAATGGCCCCGACAGTCGTTAGCCGTATTCGTCTGGCGACAAGTTACCGTCACATAAACCATTTACCCCCAAGGGATAAAGGAAAATATATGAATGCAAAGTGGCTTCCAATTTCTGCAGCAGTAATTATGGCTCTGGGCTCTGCCTCCGCTTCCGCCGTTGATTTCCACGGTTACTTCCGTTCTGGTGTTGGCATCTCTCAAGATGGTGCTACTCAGACTTATAAGAAAAACTTGGTCGGTCGTCTGGGCAACGAAGACGATACCTACTCTGAAGTGCAACTGGGCCAAGAAGTTTATAACAAGGGCGGTAAGACCTTCTACGTTGATTCCATGTTCGCCATGGCCTCTAACGGTTCTAACGACTGGGAAGATACTGGTGCTGGTCGTGCTGCTGATGGTGCCGACTTCGCTCTGCGCCAATTCAACGTCCAGGCCAAGGGGTTGTTCGGTGGCAATGAAGTGACTTGGGCTGGTAAGCGTTACTACCAACGTCATGACGTGCATATCTCTGACTTCTACTACTGGAACATCTCCGGCGCCGGTGCCGGTGTTGAAGCCATCCAGGCCGGTCCTGGTCAACTGTCTTTCGCATGGGTACGTAATGATCGTGCCTCCAGTGAAGGTACTGGTGTAACTGGTGCTTTGAACGTCAACACTCTGGATGCTCGTTATGCTGGTATCCCGCTGTGGTCTGATGCTACTCTGGAAGTCGGTGCCGACTACGCTTTGGTCAATCCGACTGATGCTCAAGATGCCGAACGTTCAGACCTGAAAAATGGTGTGCTGCTGACTGCTGAACTGACCCAAGGTATCCTGGGTGGCTTCAATAAGACCGTACTGCAATACGGTACTGAAGGTTATGCTAAGAACTTTGCTTTCCAAGGCGACGGTAGCTGGTATGGCGCTGAAACCGCGGACAACGGTGCTGATGGTTTCCGTATCATCAACCACGGTGTGATCTCTCTGGGCGATAGCTGGGATCTGAGTCATCAACTGGTTTACGGTGTGGCTAACGACTGGAACAAGGGCTATAGCGACAAGTATCAGACTTTCTCTGCCGTAGTTCGTCCAGTTTACAAGTGGAATGACACCATGAAGACCATCTTTGAAGTTGGTTACCATGATGACACTATTTCCTATGTCAATGGTCATGCTGATGATGGTAACAACGGTGCCAAATATACGGTTGCTCAAGCATTCTCTGCGGGCAAAGGTTTCTGGGCCCGTCCTGAAATCCGTGTGTATGCTAGCTACTTTGACGTAGGCGGTAAGGCTTGGCAGGGTACTGCTGAACAAACTCCGTTCAACGGCGGCAAAGATAGCGATACCTACAACTTCGGTGTACAAGCTGAAGCTTGGTGGTAAGCTTACGTTCGTAAGTTAAGACTGCCCCCGTCTAACGGGGGCTTTTTTTTTCAATTGCTCAGGGTGTTTTGATGAAAGCGACTCGATTTACCATTGCATTACTAGTTGCTGCCATGACGTCAGCGTGCTCTTCTGTCGAAGGTTTGATCGTTCCAACCGGGGATTATAAAACGGTACTGGATAATCGTGATGTGGCCATTCAACAATTGGATCAAGCACAAAACTGCTGCCAAAACGTAGCGTCATTTCCTTTTACTTCGGTCCCCGCCGATTTTGAGCAATTATTAGTTATTGACGGTTCCTCTCCGGTATTTACCTTTGATGATGGTAAGAGCCACTTTCTGGCTTTCCAGTTGCCACAAAATAGTGGTGATTTGAAAATTACTCTTGCAGCGCAAATCGATCAGTCCCTGTTTTTACCCAAAGTGATGATGCTGGACAGTCAATTCAGAGTAACTCGCGTACTGGGTAGCAATGTATTCAAATATGAGCCCGCCAAGCTGTTGAACGGTAATCGCCTCGAAGGCGAATTTACTATCGACCGCACCTATATTGGCAACCCAAACAATGAATCGTATTTGGTCATTTATACGTCAGAAAATAAGTTGAACGAAACTACGACCATCATGAGCGAGAGCAAATTGATGGCGAAGTCATTGGCTGTCGTCGATCCGGGGATCAAAGACCCTGTTATTCCGCATTCTCCTTGGGGATTAGTTAAACTCCAGATTGAGGATCTATCGGGCAACGCTGGAAAAGCTAATATTTTCAAGCCTGTTTACCAAGATACGATCGATGCTAACCTTCCCAAGGTTGACGCAGCACCCAACAAGTTGGTGATAGCACCTGCTGCGGCCACGGCAGCTGTAGTTGCTACCGCTCCTGCAGCTAATCAAGCGGCTATAGCGACTACAACACCGGCAGCGGCCACGGGCTCTATGTTAGCTGAAACCGAAGCCTTGTATAACCAGTTGATCCAAAAGGCTATTACGTCTGGTGATATTGAAAAAGCGATGGCATTGGCCAATGAAGCACAGCGAGCAGGCTCCGGTAGTGCAAAACAAACATTGATCAATGCGATAAAGAATTCGCAAAAATAAATTATACTTAAGATTCAAATAAACCCCGCTTGCGGGGTTTATTTTTTGCGGGAAAAACTATATAAAAATAGATATTGAGTGATTCACAAAAATAAATTGGTTACATTAAGTTACAATTGGTTGGCGTTATATTACGTTTGGATTTATTAACAAGACAATTTAAAGCACTTTGAAACGGACATTGAATTGTTTTACAACTAGAATAATTCGTCAAAATTTAAAATTATTATAACCTTTTGGTTTTAAAGAAAAATCTTTGTGATCGTCCTTTTGTTTTTTACATCTCCCTCGTTTGCCTCCCTCCGCTTCGCGCTATATTTCACTCGTTGAATGCACTCGTAAGGCAATAACCATTACGACAGGCTTTACTGCTTGTCCGGGGTATTCACACTAATCACTCAAGGACGCAAACTCCTCAGGAGCTCACACTATGTCAAATCTGTTCGCAAACCTGCAGAAAGTCGGTAAATCACTGATGCTGCCGGTATCCGTACTGCCCGTAGCAGGTATTCTGCTGGGTGTCGGTGCCGCCAAATTCAGCTGGCTGCCGTCCATCGTTTCACAAATCATGGAACAAGCCGGTGGTGCCGTTTTCGGTAACATGGCTCTGATCTTCGCAATCGGTGTCGCCCTGGGCTTCACTAACAACGACGGTGTTGCCGGTCTGGCCGCTACCGTTGGTTATGTCATCCTGACCAAGACCATCACGGTTGTGGCTCCGATTATTGCAGGCCTGGATCCTGCTGCAGCGGACTACGCGGCCATGGCAGACAAGGTCTCCAACGTGGGTGTGCTCGGTGGTATCGTCGCCGGTGGTATCGCAGCCTTCATGTTCAATCGTTTCTATCGCATCGCATTGCCTGACTACTTGGGCTTCTTTGCCGGTAAGCGCTTTGTTCCGTTGTCGACTGGTATCGTCGCTATCGTTGTCGGTGTGGTGATGGCCTTCGTTTGGCCGCCAGTTGGCGCTCTGATCCAGTCCTTCTCCCATTGGGCTGCCTATCAGAACCCTGCTCTGGCCTTCGGTATCTACGGCGTTGTTGAACGTTCACTGATCCCCTTCGGTCTGCATCACATCTGGAACGTTCCCTTCTTCTTCGAAGTGGGTGAATACACCAATGCTGCCGGTCAAGTTGTTCACGGTGAAATCGCTCGTTACATTGCTGGTGACCCAACTGCCGGTAACCTGGCTGGTGGTTACATGTTCAAAATGTACGGTCTGCCTGCTGCTGCCATTGCTATGTGGCATGCTGCCAAGCCGGAAAACCGTGCCAAGGTCGGTGGTATCATGGTCTCTGCAGCCCTGACCTCCTTCCTGACTGGTATCACAGAACCAATCGAATTTGCTTTCCTGTTCGTGGCTCCGGTTCTGTACGCAATCCATGCTCTGCTGGCTGGTTCCGCTTTCGTGGTTACCATCCTGTTGGGTATGAAGCACGGCACTACCTTCTCTCATGGTCTGATTGACTTCGTGGTATTGTTCGCTCAATCCACCAAGGGCTGGATGTTCCCAATCGTGGGTCTCATCTACGCTGCGATTTACTACACCATCTTCCGTGTCGCTATCTCTGCTCTGGATCTGAAGACCCCTGGTCGTGAAGACGAAGCTGCTGAGGAATCTGTCGCTGAAATGGCTGAACACTACATGGCTGAGCAACTGGTTATGGCCTTCGGTGGCAAGGCTAACATCGCCTCCCTGGACGCTTGCATCACTCGTCTGCGTGTTGGTGTGAAGGATGTGGCTAAGGTTGACCAAGCCAAATTGAAGTCTCTGGGCGCTGCGGGTGTGGTTGTGGCTGGCTCTGGTATCCAGGCTATCTTTGGTACCAAGTCTGATAACCTGAAGACTGATATGGACATCTGGATGCAATCTCACTAAGCATCAGATACCTATCTAAATAGGGGAAGCTTCGGCTTCCCTTTTTTATTGGGCAATTTTCGCATCGGGGAATGGGGAGCTGTTCTGGATGTGATATGGCAAAGTCGGAAATGACAAGGGGACCCGTAGGTCCCCTATAGCTTATGCAGCGATGATAATCAGTCGATGCTGCGCAGCAGGGCGTTGATACCGACCTTGGCGCGGGTTTTGGCATCCACCTTCTTGACGATGACGGCACAGTACAGGCTGTAGGTGCCGCACTTGGAGGGCAGGGAGCCGGAGACAACCACAGACCCTGCGGGTACGCGACCATAGTGGATTTCGCCGGTCTCGCGATCATAGATGCGGGTTGATTGGCCGATGAAGACACCCATGGAGATCACTGAGCCTTCTTCGACGATCACGCCTTCAACCACTTCAGAGCGGGCACCGACAAAGCAGTTATCCTCGATGATGGTCGGGTTGGCTTGCAGCGGCTCCAGAACACCGCCGATGCCGACGCCACCGGAGAGGTGAACGTTGGCGCCAATCTGGGCGCAAGATCCGACAGTTACCCAAGTATCCACCATGGTACCTTCACCAACATAGCCGCCGATGTTGACATAAGAAGGCATTAACACGGCATTGCGAGCGATGTGAGCCCCCTTACGCACGATGGCATTAGGAACGACGCGGATGGCCTCTTCTTTGAAACGCTCCGGCGTGTAATCAGCAAACTTGAGCGGAACCTTGTCATAAAAGTTGGTGCCGGGCGCGCTCAGCATGGCATTGTCATTGATACGGAAATAGAGCAGCACCGCCTTTTTCAGCCATTGATGAACAACCCATTCACCAGCAATCTTTTCGGCGACGCGAGCTTGACCCGAATCCAGCATGTCCACGGTTTGTTCAATGGCCTGACGGGTCAGGGCATCGACAGTGGCGGGGGTAATGCTTTCACGGCGCTCGAAAGCCTCTTCGATCAGGCGTTGTAACTCAGTCATGATTGTCTCCCTTCAAAAAATGGCATCCTTTTTATCACAAATCGTCGCCGGGATTTAACTCGGCGACCAATTTTTCTCGCAAGCGATCTTCATCGCTATCGGTCAGTAGCTGACCATCTCGCCGGGTCAGCGAGAAAAAGTCTTCAACCCGTTCACCTATGGTGGTGATCTTGGCGGCGTGTACTACCAGTTGGCAATTCTGGAAGACGGCGCCGATCCGGGCGAGTACGCCGGGGCGATCCAGTGCCGTCAGTTCAATCAGGGTATGCTTCTTATCACCCTTGTTGGGTAAGAAGTTGACCCGGGTTGGTACCATAAACTGACGATGACGACGGGATAACGGCTTGGGCTTGGGCAGCGGCATGGCCGGATTATTCAGTGCGTTGGTCAACCCCTTGCGCAAGGAGGGAATTCGTTCTGCATCGACGGCATCGCCATTGGGCTCCAAGACCACAAAGGTATCCATGACATAACCGTCTTTGGAACTCATGATCTGAGCATCATGGATATTGAGCCCTTTGTGCCCGAGGATTGAGGCGACAGTGGCGAACAGGTTGGGCATGTCCCGGCAATAGAGAAACAGTTCACTGCCGCCGCGGGCGGCGTGTTGGCCGAAGAGCACCAGAGGCTCGCTCTTGTCATGGGGCAGAATGTGCTGGCTGTGCCAGGCAATCTGCTCCGGGCTGTGACGCATGAAGTAATCCGCTTTGAAATTTTGCCACAGCGCCAGAACAGAGGTCTCCGGGATACCGGTTGGCGCTAATAACTCGAGGGCCTTGCGCTGATTTTCACGGATACGCAATTTCAGGTCGGGGGGATTCTCCAATCCCAGGCGTAAAGCTTTCTGGGTCGCGAAGTAGAGTTCGCGCAGCAGGGTTCCTTTCCAGTCATTCCACAGATTGTCATTGGTGGCGCAAATATCGGCAACGGTCAGGCAGTAGAGATAATCCAGATGTTGTTCATCGCGGACTTTTTCGGCGAAGTCATTCACCACATCGGGATCATAGATATCCCGACGTTGGGCGGTGACCGAAAACAGCAGGTGTTGCCTGACCAGCCAGGAGACCAGTCGGCTCTCGTACCGATCCAAACCGTGCAGTTGGCAGAAATAGAGTGCCTCACTGGCGCCCAATTCCGAATGGTCACCACCGCGGCCCTTGGCGATGTCGTGAAATAGGGCTCCGAGCAGTAACAGTTCAGGTTTGGGCAGACGGGAGTGAACCTCACGAAACAGTGGCTGTTCCTGTTCATTTGCCGGTAGGAGGAAGCGGTGGATATTTTTCAGCAAGCGATGGGTATGCTCATCTACCGTATAGGCATGGAACATATCGAATTGCATCTGGCCGACAATCTGCCCCCACTGAGGGAGGTAGGCCGCGAGAATGGCATGTTCATGCATCAGGGTGATGGGCAGGCCCATACCGCGAGGATGGCGTAACAGTTTGATAAACAGCTGCCGACACTCCGGCAGCTCTTGCAGAGAAAAAATCAGGCTGCGTCGCGCCTCGCGCAATTGGCGCAGGCAAGCGGAATAGATGCCGCTGATTTCCGGGTGCTCGGCAATCTGGTAGAACAGCGCCAGCATGGCCAGGGGTTCGCGGCGGAACAGTTCCGGGTCCCGAGTATCGATCAGCGTTCCTCGTAGCAAGAACTGTTCGTTCAAGAGCCGGATTTCTGTCGCCGCATTACCCAAGATTGCTTCATCAAACAGCTGCAGCAGCATTTCGTTGAGTTCTGCGACCCGGCGTACGGTCTGGTAAAAGCGCTTCATCATCTGTTCGATGGGGGCATTTCCCTGGCCGGGATACCCCAAGAGCTCCGCCACGGCGCGCTGCCGGTCGAACAGCATACGGTTGTCATTCTTGTCGATGGCAATGTGCAGGGCGAAACGCAGCCGCCAGAGGAAGTTCTGGCAATCGAGTAACTCCAGGTATTCGGAGCGGCTTAAAAAACCATAGCTGGTCATCTCATACAGACTGGTGGCACCAAACTGGCGTCGTGCCACCCAGGCCAGGGTTTGGATGTCGCGTAAACCACCTGGGTTGCTCTTCAGATCCGGCTCCAGGGTGTAGACGGTATCCTGGTATTGTTGATGGCGAGCGGTCTGCTCATCGCGCTTGGCGCGGAAAAAATCTTCGCTGGGCCAGAAGCCCTGGGGCTGAATGGCCTGATTCAGTGCCGCAAACGTGTCCAGGGAGCCGGTGATTAGCCGAGATTCGAGCAGGTTGGTGGCAATGGTGATATCCAGTTTGCCCTGAGTGACACAATCGCTGACGGTGCGTACGGCATGGCCCACTTCCAGTTTCAGATCCCACAGCAGAGTGAGGTACTGGCCGATGCGTTCACCAACGGCTGCCGTCAATGGCGCAGGACTCAGGATCAGGATATCGATATCGGAATGGGGGTGCAGTTCGCCACGCCCATAACCCCCGACCGCGACCAGAGCCAGTTGGGGTTGGGCCGCCAAGCCAAACTGCTCCCAGCACAGGGTCAGCAATTGATCGATAAACGAGGAGCGAGCCGCAACCAGTTCACCGACCGGAGTGCCAAGTAAAAACTGTTCCCGCAGCCAGCTGTGAAACTGCGCCAAGCTCTCTCGGCCGTTGCCCATATCCAACACTGCAGTCGGGAGAAAGTCGGGGATTGGATGATCATGTTGCATGCGGCCTCCCTGGCGGCTTGGCAGGATAAGAACAGCTTACCCCTTGACGAAACGTTCCAGGGTTTCATCGCTGCGTAGCGTCAGAACCTCGCATCCCTCTTCAGTGACCAGCAAGGTGTGTTCATATTGCGCCGAAGGCTGACGATCGCCTGTGGTCACAGTCCAGCCATCCTTACGATCCACTTTGCAGCGATAGGTTCCCGCATTGATCATGGGCTCTATGGTGAAACACATGCCGGGTTTGAGCGTCAGCTTGTGGCTGTTGCGATAGTGCAGAACTTGCGGCTCTTCATGGAAGGCTTTGCCCAGACCATGGCCACAGTAGTCGCGGACCACCGAGAAACCGGCTTTTTTCCGCCATCGGCTGGATAACGGCGCCGATCTCGCTCAGGCAGGCACCGGGACGGACGGTGCGAATAGCGGCATACAACGTTTGCTGGGCGATCTCGCACAATTGACGATTGCGCGGCGTGGCCTGGCCGATGATAAACATCTGCGAGGTATCCCCGTGGTAGCCATCTTTAATGACGGTAATGTCCAGATTGATGATGTCGCCATCCCGCAGTTTCTTATGGTTGGGGATGCCATGGCAGACAACTTCGTTGATGGAGGTGCAGATGGATTTAGGAAAACCGTGATAATTTAACGGCGCCGGGATGGCTTGCTGCACATTGACAATAAAGTCGTGACAGAGCTGATTCAACTCTTCCGTGCTGATACCAGCTTTGACATGAGGAGCGATCATCTCCAGGACGTCGGCCGCCAGACGGCCCGCAACGCGCATTTTTTCGATTTCATCGGGGGTTTTCACTACGACGGACATGGCATCTCTCATTTCAGGTACGGGGCGCTCGCCTGCGAGGGCTGCTGCCAGCACATGGCGTTCTAGAAGATGGGAAATTGTAACGATTTGCCCTTCAGAGTTCCAGTTTGCTGATCCGGATCAACAAATACAGCCTTGTTCTCGTTACA
>CAXXIF010000009.1:135000-256426 GCA_963677375.2 Aeromonadaceae bacterium | reverse complement strand
TCATGCGCTCACCGGTCACCGGGTGGTCCAGCTCAAGGAAGCGTGCATGCAGGGCTTGACGAGGGAAGTTCTTGATCGCTTCGACCATCGTCGGGCTCGCCGCCGGTGGAATACGGAAGCGCCCGCCATAGACCGGATCACCGACCAACGGGAAATTCACGTGCGCCATGTGCACGCGGATCTGGTGGGTACGGCCGGTTTCCAGCTTGACCCGTACATGGGTATGCGAGCGGAAACGCTCAAGCACGCGGTAGTGGCTGATAGCAGGCTTGCCACCTTCCATCACGCCCATACGCTGACGCTGGGTGCCATGACGGCCAATCGGTGCGTTGATCTTGCCACCCGCAGTCACCACGCCCACCACGATGCATTCGTAGATACGGCTGACGGTACGGCTTTGCAACTGGCTAACCAGTTGGGTCTGCGCCTGAATGGTCTTGGCCACGACCATCAAACCGGTGGTGTCCTTGTCCAGACGGTGGACGATACCGGCACGCGGTACATTGACGATGTCAGGTACGTGGTGCAGCAGGGCATTGAGCAACGTGCCATCGGCATGCCCTGCGGCCGGGTGAACGACTAGCCCGGCCGGCTTGTTGATGACCATGATCTGGTCGTCTTCATAGACGATGTCCAGCTCAATATCCTGGGCCACCCACTCGCCTTGGGCCTCTTGCTCGGCGTCCAGCGCCAGCAACGAACCACCATGAACGATATCGCGCGGGCGCAGGACATTGCCGTCGACAGTCAGGCGGCCCTCTTTGATCCAGGCGGACAGGCGCGAGCGCGAATGCTCGGCAAACAATTGGGCGGCGACTTGGTCGAGGCGTTGACCGCCCAATTCGGACGGCACCTCTGCGCGAAGTGAAATAATCTCAGACATGCTCGGATCGGCGGCGGTACAGCCTTTGGTTTCGGCTGCAGGCTTGTGGTTAAATACGGCTTCTTTTTACCCCGGGTATTGCAACGGGGTGTTCATCATAACAGGACGGCCTCGCCCAAGACAGCAGCCGTCAAAGGGACGCAAGCCGCCATGCAAGTGAAACACCTGCTGCTGATCGCCATCCTAGGACTCACTGCTGCTTGTTCTTCGAAGGAAGTCGTCGACGAAAACCTCAGCGAAGCCGAGCTTTATCAGCAGGCGCAGAGCGACCTGGACAACCATAGCTACACCAGCGCCACCGCCAAGCTCAAGGCCCTGGAGTCGCGTTACCCGTTCGGTCGCTACGCCGACCAGGCGCAACTCGAGCTGATCTACGCGAACTACAAGAACGCCGAACCTGAGGCCGCCAAGTCCGCTGCCGAGCGTTTCATCCGCCTGCATCCGCAGCACCCGAACGTCGATTACGCCTACTACCTCAAGGGCCTGACTTCGTTCGACCAGGACCGTGGCCTGCTGGCGCGGTTCCTGCCGCTGGACATGACCAAGCGTGACCCGGGCGCTGCTCGCGACTCGTACAACGAGTTCGCCCAGCTGACCAACCGCTTCCCGAACAGCCGTTATTCGCCCGATGCCAAGCAGCGCATGATCTACCTGCGTAACCTGCTGGCAGCGTATGAAATCCATGTGGCCGACTACTACCTGACCCGTCAGGCCTATGTTGCTGCTGCCAACCGCGGGCGTTACGTCGTGGAAAACTTCCAGGAAACCCCATCGGTCGGTGACGGCCTGGCGGTCATGGTCGAGGCCTACCAGCGCCTGCACCTGGACGAGCTGGCAGCCAGCAGCCTGGACACCCTCAAGCTGAACTACCCCGACCACCCAAGCCTGGTTGATGGGCAGTTCGTGCCGCAGCAAGAAGAAGCCGATAACCGCTCCTGGCTGTCCAAGGCAACCTTGGGCCTGATCGAGACCGATACGCCACTGCCGCCGGGTGAAACCCGCGCCAACCAGGACGTGATCCGTCAGTATGAAGATGCCAAGGAAGCCATCCCGGAAGAATTGCTGCCGAAAGAAGGCGCAGCTACCGAAGAAGAGAAGCACGAAGCAGAAGGCACCAGCAATGATCGTTCCTGGTTCAGCCGCATGACCTTCGGTGTTTTCGACTGATCGTCACGTAGAAGATAAAGGGAGGCCAAGGCCTCCCTTTTTTTATGCCCGCCGTTAAACTGGAGACTTAATCACTGACTCGCTGGACATCATGGTTCGCTTACTTTTCTGGATTGCCCTGATTGCTGCGGCCTTTTGGCTTTGGCGCAAGTTCAAGGCCGGCAACGCCGCCCCTCGCGATACCTCGCCTGAGAACACCCTGAAAATGGTTCGCTGTGCGCATTGTGGCGTCCACGTACCGAATGATCGCGCCTTACGCCGGGACGGCGAGTGGTATTGCAGCTCCGCACACCTGGAGAAAGGACCGGTAGCGGATCGCTGAGCCCCGCAGGCGCTGGCGTTTCCAGCGTCGCGGGCTACTCGGACATCCGTTGTTTACAGGCGACCCGCCGGGGTATAAGGGCTCGGGTCGATGATTGGGGCTCGCCCCAGTAACAGGTCGGCAAACAGTTGGCAGGACGCTGGCGCCAGCACGAGACCATTGCGGTATCAGTTCGCTGGAGATATGGTCTCGGCGGAAGTCGTTGGGAAACGGATTGCCCAACTCACGCAGGGCGGCCAGCTTGGAGCGGCGCTGGGTCATCTCGTTGTTGAACTCTTGAACGTCCAGTTCTGGTGCTTGATTCTGTTCTGACATGATAATTCCTGCTTGGATTACAGCCCGGACTTCAGGCTGGCTTCAATAAACTTGTCCAGGTCGCCATCGAGGACCGCTTGCGTATTGCGGGTTTCAACCCCCGGTGCGCAGATCCTTGATGCGGGCGTCGTCGAGCACATAAGAGCGGATCTGGCTGCCCCAACCGATATCAGACTTGGTCTCTTCCAGTGCCTGTTTCTCGGCATTTTGCTTCATCATCTCCAGCTCATAGAGTTTCGCCTTGAGCTGTTTCATCGCCTGGTCTTTGTTCTTGTGCTGGGAACGGTCGTTCTGGCACTGAGTGACTGTATTGGTCGGAATGTGGGTGATCCGCACCGCCGACTCAGTCCGGTTCACGTGCTGGCCACCGGCGCCGGAGGCGCGATAGACGTCGATGCGCAAATCCGCCGGGTTGATTTCGATCTCGACATCTTCATCGATTTCCGGATAGACAAACGCCGAGCAGAAGGAGGTGTGACGACGGCCACCGGAATCGAACGGGCTCTTGCGGACCAGGGCGATGAACGCCGGTTTCGGTGCGCAACCAGCCGAAGGCATATTCGCCAGTGAATTTGATGGTGGCGGATTTGATACCGGCCACGTCGCCATCGGTGCATTCGATGAGCTCGGGCTTGAAGCCGCGGCCTTCGCCCCAACGCAGGTACATACGCAGCACCATGCTGGCCCAATCCTGGGCTTCGGTACCACCGGAGCCAGACTGGATATCCATGTAGCAATCGGAAGGATCATGTTGGCCGGAGAACATGCGGCGGAATTCCAGATCCACCAGCTTCTTCTCCAGAGCCTCGGCCTCGGCTTCGGCCTCGTGGAAGGTCTCTTCGTCTTCACCCTCGACGGCTAGAGAAACCAGCATCTCCACATCCTCGGCGCCCTGGGTCAGGGCATCGATGGTGGCGACAATCGTTTCCAGTGAGGAGCGTTCCTTGCCCAACGCCTGGGCCCGTTCCGGCTCATTCCAGACATCCGGCTGTTCCAGCTCGGCGCTTACTTCTTCCAGACGCTCTTTCTTGGCGTCGTAGTCAAAGGTACCCCCTCAGAAGCTCGGTCCGTTCAGACAGCTCCTTGAGTTTGTTCAGTACCGGATTCACTTCAAACATGAAGGATTCTCTCATCTATAAGCAGGCCGGGAATACATTACCCGGTCTTGGTGTGACAGAAGTCATTGCCGCAGCAGGCCCGATCATGGCACCTGGATACGGGAAGGACTGCAGAAAAGCGCAGTATTTTACCCAATTGAGTGGGGAATAGACAGCAAGGCGCTGGCTTTTTTGCCCTCTCGATTCTGACGGCTTTTTGTACCTGTACGAAGCTATAAACAGGTGGTTGCCACTGGAGTGATGATTTATGATCGCTATCACACTTCTCTGGGCCCGCACCCCCACGAGTACCGGTGCAAATTAATGGTGTAACCGATACAGATTTAGCGTCAGCTGGTCGTTGTGACTCGTTGGCACTAGAGGGTAGAGCGATGCTTGGGGCCCCCCACAGCAACAGCGGCATATAACGATACCAAAGAGGAAACAAATGAGGGTGAATTCACTCAAGCACAAGATCCTGATTGCGGTCAGCCTGGCATTGGCGTGCGCCATTCTGGCGTTATCGACCGTGGTCTATCGCGATTCCCGGCAGCAATTGCTCACCGACAGTTTTGCTCAACTGGACAGTCTGGGCCATGAAGGGGCTCGCTCCATTGGCAGTTGGGTCAGTCTCAAACGCCAGGCCATTGACGCCCTGGCCCAGCACCCGGTGCGGGAATCAGAGCGCGAACTGTCATTGCTCAAGAACGCCGGTGGTTTTCTGAGTGCCTACTTGGGCGACAAGAATGGCGGCATGCGGGATGAAAACCCGCAATCGGATTACAGTGGCTACGATCCGCGAACTCGCCCTTGGTATCAACAGGCAACTGGGGCCAGTGAAACCATCATCACCCCGCCCCTATATCGATCACAACACCAAGAAGCTGGTCATTACCCTGGCTCGCGCGGTTCAGGAAGGGGTAGTCGGTGCCGATCTCACCATCGATTCCGTATTGGCAACCGTCAATTCGCTGAAGCTTCCGGCCGATGGCATCGCCATTCTGGCCGATCGAGATGGCACTATTCTGGCTTATTCGGAGCAGGACAAGATCCTCAAGCCGCTGACCACTCTCCATCCAGCGCTGACTCGTGACTATCTGGATCAGCTCCAACAACAAGACGAGTTCGCGACTCTGGAATGGAATGGTAAAGAACATCTGCTATGGGCCATCGCTGTTCCGGATACCAGCTGGGAACTGGTGTTCCTGCTGGACAAGCAGACTATTCTTGCCCCCCTGACTGACTACCTGTGGAAACAGCTGCTGGTCGCCGCTCTGGTCCTGATCGTCAGCCTGCTGGCCATCAACAGTCTGCTCAGCATACTGCTGCGCCCACTGGGTGTGGTCTCCAGCGCTCTGGGCCGCATTGCCACTGGCAATGGGGATTTGACCCAGCGCATTCATATTCAATCCAATGATGAAGTGGGCCGCCTGGCGGCGAACTTCAACCAATTTGTCAGCAGCCAGCATGAGCTGATTGGTCATATCCGTCAGGAAGCCGAATCTCTGGGTGATGCCGCTAGCCATGGTCTCAAACGCAGTAGCAATACGGTGCAGGAGTTGAGCCGCCAGCAGCAGGAAATTGCCATGGTCGCAACCGCCGTTACCGAGATGGCTTCGGCAACCGTCGAGATTGCCCACAACGCCGAAAACACGGCCGCGGCCGCCCAGCAATCCACGGCCAGTTGTACCGATGGTCAGAACCTGGTCAATCAGACGCGCGGCTCCATTACCAGTCTGGCGAATGAAGTCGGTGAGGCCACTACGGTGATTGTCGAACTCAGTCGCCACGCCAACGAAATCTCCAGCGTGCTAGCCACGATTCAGGGGATTGCCGAGCAGACCAACCTGTTGGCCCTCAACGCGGCCATCGAAGCGGCGCGGGCCGGTGAACAGGGTCGCGGCTTTGCCGTGGTCGCCGATGAGGTGCGCGTGCTGTCTCGTCGCACTCAGGCCTCCACCACCGAGATCCAAAGCACCATCGACACTTTGCAACGGACCACGCAACAAGCCGTCGCCTTGATGGAAAAGAGCCAGGGGCTCGCTACCCACAGCGTGCAAGATGCCGAAGCGGCCTCCAAGGCACTGGACGAGATCACCCAGGCGGTGAGCCTGATCTCGGATATGTCGACCCAGATCGCCACCGCCGCCGAGGAGCAGACCAAGGTGACCGAGGAGATCACCAGCAATATCACCGCCATCAAGGAAGTGGGCGATGAGCTGGCCGATGGCGCGCGCGAGGAGCAGCAAGAGTCCCGTCGTCTGCAGGAGCAGGCCGCCGATCTGAACGAGAAGGTTGCCCGCTTCGTGCTTTAATCCTGCCAAATGTTATTTTCTAATCAGAAAATCGCGCTTGGTTAGCATCTCACACAAGGGCTCTCTATGAGCCCTTTTTTGTGATTGATCACAAAATAGAACTCCAGTTCACTTAAATTCGAGATCCTCGTTTGCTGACCAGATGGCATACAAAGATTATGGCCTTATACTGAAAACACTTTCAGACACCTGTGCGCAATCATGCCTTTTTTCACATGTCAGAAAAATGCCCTCTCTTGCACTCAGTTTTCGAACCGATCGCTTCGCTTCTGGCTCCGTGCTCGCGCTAGCCGATGCCGCCCCCTGCTCTGGGCCCTGCTCTCGACGCTGAGCCTGCTTCCGCTCACGCTGAAAGCCTCAGAATTACAACCTCTCGACGAACACCCTCATGAGACGCTACGAGTCGGGGTATTGCATATACCCCCGCTGGCGGTTGTCACCTCCTCGATGGAGAGTTCGGGTCCACTCGTGGATTATATTCGTCGACTGATGAAAATCTCGGGACACCCCTACCGCCTGGAAGGATTTCCAGCGCGTCGTCTGTATCGGAATTTGGGAGCCGGAGAGAGCCAATTCTGGATCGGTCTCAAAAACGTACCGGAATATGAGGGCAAGGTACTCTACAGTGAACATCCGGTGCATAACCTGCATCTGAACTTGTACCGGTTGGCCGAAACCCCAGAGGTTCATCAGCTGTCCGAGCTACAAACTCAGCGCCTGATCGTGATCCGGGGATACAGCTATGGCGGCCTGCTCGAGCCGCTCAAGCAGCGGCCGCTAGGTTTGCAGTTGCTGGATGCCTGTGACAATAAAAAAGCCCTGGAGATGCTGCAGCTTCATCGGGGAGACTACTTGCTCAGCTATGCCGAACCTATCGATATCCAACTGCAGAGATCTGGTTCACATCCAGAGCAACTGGCAACCATACAACATACCGAGCTCCAGCAGCTCCCCATGTACCTGGTGCTCAGTCGGCTAACCCCTCAAGCCGAACTGCTGATGAGAGAGCTCAACGGCATAGCCGAAAAAATGCGTCAGGATGGAGAAACCGCGCGAATATTTGCCAACTATCCGGACTGATCAGTGCGGGTACAGCAGGCTAACCAACAGCTGTACGCTACGATTGCCCCGCCACTCATTGATATCCAGACGGTAGCCCAACTCGACCCACTGGATCGAAGCATTCGGCCAGATGGCCAGATCGACATTGAAGGCGATAGCATCCAACTCGGGGCCACCCGCCTCCGGTTGTACCTGCATCTTCAGGTGTTTCCCCCCCACCAACCGTTGCGACAGCAGGCGAAAGCGCCCGTCGAAACCCGGCTCGGGAAAGGCTTGCCCCCAAGGGCCACCCTGTCGCAACTGCTCGGCCAGTGCCAACGAAAACTCGTCCGCCGTCAATTCACCATCCGACAGCCAGTTTCCGGTCAACTGCTCCGGGCTCAGCCAATCGGCGACCAGCGCCGCAAAGAGCTGCTCAAACGCCTCGATATGGGCCTTCGGCAGGGTCAGACCGGCCGCCATGGCATGACCACCAAACTTGCTGATTAGGCCAGGATGCTGGCTATCCAGACGTTCCAGCGCATCGCGTAAATGCAAACCGGGGATCGAGCGCCCCGAGCCCTTGAGCTCGGTCTCACTGGCTTCGGCAAAGGCGAACACAGGGCGATAGAATTTTTCCTTGATCCGCGAGGCAACCAGCCCCACCACGCCCTGATGCCAGTCCGGACGATACAAGACTAAACCCGCAGGCAGCTCGCGACCGGTATCCAGCATGGACTCCAGCCCGGCGAGCGCCTCACTCTGCATCCCCTGCTCTATCTCTTTACGCTCCTGATTCAGACTATCCATCTGACTGGCAATCTGCCGCGCCAGAGTCAGGTCGTTGCACAACAGGCAGGCGACCCCCAGCGTCATGTCATCCAGACGACCAACCGCATTCAACCGCGGTCCGAGAAAGAATCCCAGATCGGTCGCCGTCAGCTGGTGCAGCTCCCGTTTAGCCACTTCACACAAGGCGCGAATGCCGGGACGACATTTCCCCGCCCGGATGCGCTGCAGCCCCTGATGCACCAGTACGCGATTATTGGCATCCAGTGCCACCACGTCGGCCACAGTCCCCAGCGCCACCAGATCGAGCAGATCGGCCACATTCGGCGGCGTTATGCCAATCTCGCTGAACCAACCCAATTGCAGGAGATGGCTACGCAGCGCCGCCATCAGATAGAAGGCCACACCGACCCCAGCCAGATTCCCCGAACCAAAACCGCAATCGATCTGGTTGGGATTGATGATGGCATCGGCAGCGGGCAGTTCGGGACCGGGCAGGTGGTGATCGGTGACCAGTACCATCATTCCCGCGGCCTTGGCCGCCGCCACACCACTCAGGCTGGAGATGCCGTTATCGACCGTGATCAGCAGATCGGTACCGCGGGTTGCCGCCAACGCCACTATCTCCGGCGTGAGACCATAGCCATACTCGAAGCGATTGGGCACCAGAAAATCAACCTGCCGACACCCCATGGCACGCAGGGCCAACACGGACAGCGCCGAGCTGGTGGCACCATCGGCATCGAAATCGCCGACGATGAGTATCCGTTGCTGTTGACGCAGCGCAGTTTCGAGCAGCGTCAGGGCCTGAGTCATGCCTTTGAGTCCCATAGGTGGCAACAGGGCTTGCGTACTCTTATCCAACTCGGCCGGTGAATTCACCCCCCGGCTGGCATAGATCTGCCGTAACCGGGGAGAGAGTTCGGCTGGCAGGTGGGAATCATCCACATGTGGGCGACGCAGGATCTTCAGGCTCATTATCGTTGACTCATCAGGCAGGGGCGGGCAGACCTTAGCCCGAAGTAGGAGCTATGGCAACCAGGCTCCCGATCCACCCGCTAGTCTGAACCCTCGGCAGAGGCAGAATCAATTACGGAATGGGTCGGGTCAGTACCCTGGGCGATGCCCCACCCAATTGTTCGGCCAGGTCATCGACCAACAGGCGAACCTTGGGCGAGAGATGACGATTATGGGGGTAGAGAGCCCAGATCCCCTCAGACGGAGCCCGTAGTTCGGGAAGCAACTCCATGAGCTCACCACTGGCCAGATGGACATTCACGTAATAGTCCGGCAACTGGATAATGCCGATGCCTTTGAGCGCGGCATCCAGCAGTGCATGACCGCTATTGCACTGCAGCGGCCCCCGCACCCGCTGCACATGAGGCTGGCCATGAACAGTAAAGTGCCACTCGTCACTGTTCCCGACCAGACAACTGTGCTGCGCGAGCTCCGATAAACTATTGGGCATGCCATGACAGGCAGTATAAATCGGTGAGGCGCAGACATAGGGCACTCGTTCGGCCAGCTTGCGGGCTACCAGGGTCGAATCTTTAAGATGGCCAAGGCGAATGGCCAGATCGAAGCCTTCATGCACCAGGTCCAGCAGTTGGTTTGTGAGGTGGAGAGTGACCTCCAACTGGGGGTAGCGCAGCATGAAATCATTCACTAAAGGAGCAATGCGGCTCTCGCCATAAGAGACGGGGGC
The DNA here is from genome assembly GCA_963677375.2 of Aeromonadaceae bacterium. Classification (GTDB taxonomy): domain Bacteria; phylum Pseudomonadota; class Gammaproteobacteria; order Enterobacterales; family Aeromonadaceae; genus Pseudaeromonas. Next base: position 246,792 of record CAXXIF010000009.1, on the reverse strand, counting down.
CGTGATCCGCAACGCGCCCTGAGGCTCGGCCTGATGGCGTCCGACCGCCAGCTCGGCTTCGTACAGGTTGTCCAGTAACTGGCGGCAGTGCCGATAATAAATCTCCCCCAATTCCGTCAGCCGCACCTGCCGGGTGGTGCGCAGCAGCAACTTGGCCTGCAACCTGTCTTCCAATTGCGCCACCTGCCGACTGACATGTGCCACCGAGACACCCAGCTTGCGCGCCGCTGGTGTAAAGCCCCCCTGCTCGGCGACGCTGACAAATTCACACACCCCTTCCCAACCGAACATTATTACCCACGAGCAAAAGTGATTTGATATATGGCCTTATTATCACCGTAACGGCGGGAAACTACACTCAATGCCTACCCGCATTTTGTCTATTACGAGGAGATTACTCATGGCACAGGTTCATAGCATCCGGTGTAAGGCCGCCATCGCCTGGGGGCCTGGTCAACCACTTTCCATTGAAGAGGTAGAGGTCATGCCGCCCCAGGCGGGTGAAGTGCGGGTGCGCCTGGTTGCCACCGGAGTTTGTCATACCGATGCATTCACCCTCTCCGGTGACGATCCAGAGGGCGTATTCCCCTGCATCCTCGGCCATGAGGGCGGCGGAATTGTCGAATCCGTCGGGGAAGGCGTGACCAGCGTCCAGGTCGGTGATCATGTGATCCCTCTCTACACCCCGGAGTGTGGCGAGTGCAAATTCTGCACATCCGGCAAGACCAACCTGTGCCAGAAGATCCGTGCCACTCAGGGCAAAGGAGTGATGCCGGACGGCACCACCCGCTTCTCCAAGGATGGTCAACCCATCTATCACTACATGGGCACCTCCACGTTCAGTGAATACACAGTGCTCCCCGAAATCTCCATTGCCAAGGTTGATCCGAGCGCGCCCCTGGAAGAGGTCTGCCTGCTCGGCTGTGGCGTCACCACCGGCATTGGTGCGGTCATGAACACCGCCAAAGTCAAAGCCGGTGAGAGTGTCGCCATCTTCGGGCTCGGTGGCATAGGCCTCTCCGCCATCATAGGTGCCCGACTGGCCCAGGCCGGACGCATCATCGCCATCGACATCAACGAGAGCAAATTTGAGCTGGCTAAAAAACTCGGGGCCACCGACTGCATCAACCCCAATGACTACGACAAACCCATTCAAGAGGTCATTGTCGAACTCACCGATGGCGGTGTGGATTTCTCCTTCGAGTGCATCGGCAACGTCAAAGTGATGCGCGCCGCTCTGGAGTGCTGTCACAAGGGCTGGGGAGAATCGGTGATCATCGGTGTGGCTGGTGCCGGGCAAGAGATCAGTACCCGTCCCTTCCAGCTCGTCACCGGGCGGGTCTGGCGCGGCAGTGCCTTTGGCGGCGTCCGTGGGCGCAGCGAATTGCCCAGCTATGTGCAGCGCTACCTGAAGGGGGAATTCCGGCTCGATGATTTCATTACCCATACCCTGCCGCTGGAGCAGATCAATGAGGCCTTCGAGCTGATGCATGCTGGCAAGAGCATCCGCACCGTGATCCATTACTAGTGGTTATGTACCCATGAAGCGTTGTTCATCACAGGTGATGGAGTCGTGGACGAAAAGCAGATCGTTGGCGGCACAAATGCCGCCATCGGCGGATACCTATGTATTCATGGCGTGGCTGTGTTCGTCCCAACTCCCGAACACCAGACGGATGCCAGGTTTTGTTCCGGGCAACGCATCACTGGGACAGAGTCTTACTAATAGCAATAGGCCCCCGAACGGGGGCCACCGCAAGAACAGGAGAGAGGCATGAGTTTGGAGATCCTCAGCAGTAACAAGAGCTTCGGCGGCTGGCATAAACAATATAGTCACCCCTCCCGGGTGCTGGGTTGCCAGATGCGTTTTGCCATCTATTTGCCGCCCCAGGCGCTACAGGGACAGCAGGTTCCCGTGCTCTATTGGTTGTCCGGACTGACCTGCAGTGATGAAAACTTTATGCAAAAGGCGGGGGCCCAGCGGATTGCGGCCGAACTTGGCATCGCCCTCGTCGCCCCGGATACCAGCCCCCGGGGCGAAGGGGTTGCGGACGATCCGGCGTATGATCTGGGCATGGGGGCCGGTTTTTACCTCAACGCAAGCCAGAGCCCGTGGCAGACCCACTACCAGATGTATGACTACGTTACCCGCGAGTTGCCCGCACTGATCGAGGCTCATTTCCCGGTCTCGACCAAACGGGCCATCAGCGGCCATTCCATGGGTGGCCACGGAGCCCTGATTGCCGCCCTGCGGGAGCCGGAACGCTACCTGTCGGTGTCGGCGTTCAGCCCTATCAGCCACCCCAGCCTCTGCCCGTGGGGCCAGAAAGCATTGACCGCCTATCTGGGGGAGAACCGCTCACTGTGGCAGGGATGGGACAGTTGCCAGCTCTTGCGGCGACATGACGTCTCCCCCGTGCCGACCCGGGTGGATGTGGGGCTGGAGGACCCGTTTCTTGCCGAGCAGTTGGGGATCGACGATCTAGCCGCCGCCGCGGAAGCCTGCGCCTGGCCTCTGGAGCTGCATCGCCATCCGGGCTATGACCATAGTTACTACTTCGTGGCTAGCTTCATCGAGGAGCACCTGCACTTTCATGCCCGCTATCTACGGACTTGAAACAGTCGCCCCCGGCGACCATGGGCTCCCCCGTCGGCCGTCATGACCGCCGCGGGCTCAACCTAACGGAGAATTCTCAATCAGGCGGTCCGATACGCCCGTAAAAAGACCCGAATGCTGCGCTGTACCACGGCCTGGATCTGGGCTGGAGTCACACTCGTCATCACTCCTAACAGCAGTTTTTCCATGATCTCGGCTTCCAGCAGAGCCCGTAGATGCTCTGCCATCACCCAGGGATCTTCTGGCTCCAACACCCCCAGAGCGATCTGCCGCGCCATATAATCGCTCATCTGCGCCGTGCCCCGCTGTGGCCCCCGGGTATAGAAGTTACGCCCGGTATCGGTCCGATCCGATGCGGCCTGGGCCAGGCGCCGGGTCGCCAATAGCTCCGGGCGCGTGATCGCGGCCAGATACTCCTCCCCGAAATTGAGCAGTTGGGTTCCTATGTCGCACTCCTGTTCCAGCCGGTCGAAAATCTGTTTGATATTCGCTTCCGCCAGACAGTGCAACTGCTCGGCCGACGAATGCATCACAGCGGCAAACAGCTCCTCCTTGGAGGTGAAATAGTTATACAGGGTCGCCTTGGAGCCTCCCACACGGGCGGCGATCATCGACATGGAGGCATGGTCATAACCGACTTCCTGGAACACCTCGCGGGCGATCTCGACCATCGCCAGACGACGGCTCTCGGTTTTAATGCGCATGCGCCACTCCTATTTTTAAACTGATGCGTACAGTTTTGATTGACGCGGCCCCGCTGTCAAGGCTATAACCGTACCGTACAGTCTAGTTATGGTATGATACTCCGGTGAGAACACCTCAAAATCCCCCTGTTTCACGCCACGCCCCGTGTGGCTATTTACGATGTAATCCCCTGCGCACCGGCTACAGCCTGCTGCTGAGTTGTCTGTTATTGAGCGGTTGCGCCCCATTACCAGAGCCCGGAACCCGGCCCGAGATAAAAACCGCCGCTCACTATGCAAGCCCCCATCGACTCAGTAGCCAGACACCCCAGCCAGGCGAATGGCCTCGCGATCCCTGGTGGCAGGACTATGCAGACCCGCAACTGAACCAGCTCATGAGTGAAGCGCTGCGCGATGCGCCGGATCTGGCGACGGCTCAGGCGCGATTGCAACAAGCCAAAGCCTCTGCCCGGCAGGCGGGAGCGCCGCTGTTGCCCGAACTCAGTGCCCAAGGCTCAGTAGGCGTCCAGAAAGTCAGCTACAACAACGGCACCCCGGCCGAATTCACCCCGCAAAACTGGAATGATGTCGGTCGGGTTGGTCTCGACTTCAGCTACGAGCTGGACTTTTGGGGCAAGAACCGCGCACAACTCAATGCGGCTCTTTCAGAAGAGCATGCCGCCAGTGCCGATGCGGCGCAGGCCCGCCTACTGCTCACCACCAATCTGGCGGCCAGTTATGCTGAGCTGGCCCGCCTGTATGCCAACCTGGATAGTGCAAAAGCTGCCGTCGAGATCCGGCGCCAAACTGCAACCCTGTTTGCCAAACGGCAAGCCAACGGCTTGGAAACCCTGGGTAGCCTCCGTCAGGTCGAGTCCCGACTGGCCAGCGCCGAAGGGGAACAGATTGCTATCGAGGAGTCGATCGCCCTGCAGGAGCACCAGTTGGCCGCTTTGATGGGGGCAGGACCTGATCGCGGAGCAAAAATTCAGCGCCCGAAGATCCAGCTGTCGACCCAACCGTCATTGCCGCAACAGCTGGCGTTTGATCTGCTGGGACGCCGACCCGATGTAGTCGCCGCACGCTGGCGCGTCGAGGCGGCCAGTGGTCGCATCGATGTAGCCAAGGCGCAGTTTTACCCCAACGTCAATCTCACCGCCTTCCTTGGCTTCCAGTCCCTGGGGTTGGATAACCTGACCCGTTCCGGCTCGGATATTGGCAATGTCGGCCCGGCCATCTCGCTGCCGCTGTTCAATGGCGGTCGTCTGACAGGCCAGTATCAGGGGACGGAAGCCAGCTATGCCCAGGCAGTGGCCAGTTACGATGCCACCGTCACCGAAGCCTACCACCAGACCGCCGACACGCTCGTCAGCCTCGGCGCCCTGCAACAACGGCTACTGAAATCCCGGCAGGCGGTACAAGCCGCCAGCGACGCCCACCAGATAGCCCGCAATCGCTATCAGGGGGGCCTGGCGACCTATCTGGATGTGCTCAGTGCCGAAGATGGGCTGCTCAGCAGCCAGCGAGAGCTGGCCAATCTGCAAACCCGGCTCTTCTCATTACATGTCGCCCTGGTCCGCGCCCTGGGCGGCGGTTATCAGACTCAGGCCTGAAGGTCACAAGGAAACATCATGACGCAACACACACAAGCGGCCGAATCGCTGGTTCTTATCGACAATATCGTTCAACCCCAATTCAAGCAGCAACGCACTCGCAAACTGGCATTCAGCCTGTTTGCCCTGGTCCTGCTACTCATAGCCCTGGGGGGCACGGCTTACTGGATCTTGATTGCCAACCGCTACGTCACCACGGATAACGCCTACAGCTCGGTGGAGCTGGCCGCTGTCAGTCCGGCCATCGATGGCACAGTCCAGACCGTGACCGTGGTGGATACCCAGTCGGTCAAGGCGGGGGAGATTCTGGTGATCCTGGATGATACCGACGCCCGTCTGGCGCTGGATCAAGCCCGGGCCGAGCTGGGCCAGGCCGAGCGTCGAGTTCGCAGCTATTACGCCAATGGCGAAGGGCTGGCCGCCCAAGTCGCCTCCCGGGAAGCAGCCCAACGCCAGGTCGCCGCTCAGTTGACCGTGGCCCGAGCCGACCTGGATCGGGCCACACTGGATTACCAACGTCGGCAGGCGCTGGCCAATTCAGGCTCGGTCTCCGGTGAAGAGTTGAGTAATGCCCGCACGCTTCTGGCCACCGCCAAAGCCAATCTGGCCGCGGCCGAAGCGGCCCAGGCACAGAGCAAGGCGGATCGTCTCTCGGTGATCGGCAGTAAAAACGCCAATGCCGCCCAGACTGAACACACCACGGTCGAAAACCACCCGGAAGTGGCCCTGGCCCGGGCCAAATTCGAGCGGGCACAGATTGATCTGCAACGCACCATCATTCGCGCCCCTTGTGATGGCGTCATTGCCCGCCGTCAGGTGCAACTCGGTCAACGGGTACAGATTGGCGCGCCCCTGATGTCCATAGTGCCGCTGCACGACATGCATGTGGACGCCAATCTCAAGGAGGGTGAGCTGCAACGGGTCCAGATAGGACAATCGGTGGAAGTAGTGGCGGATCGCTACGGTCATGAGGTGGTTTACCACGGCGTCGTCAGTGGCCTGTCCGGCGGTACCGGCTCGGCGTTTGCCATGATCCCGGCCCAGAATGCCACCGGCAACTGGATCAAGGTCGTCCAGCGTCTGCCAGTGCGGATCACCCTGAATCCAGAAGACTTGGTTGAGATGCCATTACAAGTTGGTCTCTCGATGCAGGTCAAGATAGATACGGCCCCCACAGCCGCGACGGCCCATGTCTCCGCCATGAATCCGACACACTAGGGCCGCCACCATGGACAAAAGCTCTCGCACCCACTCGGCACCACCCGCTGAACTAGCCCCCCTGACCGGGGGCATGCTGGTTGCCGCCGCCCTAGTGCTGGCCTCCGCCAACTTTATTGCCGTGCTGGATACCACCATAGCCAACGTGTCGGTGCCGAATATCGCCGGCGGTCTGGGGGCAACCTCCAGCCAGGGCACCTATGTCATCACCTCCTATGCGGTGGCCGAAGCGATCACGGTACCACTCACCGGCTGGCTGGCCGGACGTTTCGGTGCGGTCCGGGTCTTTGTCACGGCCATGATACTGTTCGGGTTGTTCTCGGCGCTGTGTGGACTCGCCCACCTCACTGAACATGCTGGTGTTGTTCCGTATTTTTCAGGGGCTGGCCGGCGGCCCGCTGATGCCGCTCTCCCAGACCTTGTTACTGCGCATCTTCCCCAAGGAGAAAGCAGGGGCCGCCATCGGCTTATGGAGCATGACCACGCTGGTCGCGCCGATCCTGGGTCCTATTCTGGGCGGCATGCTGTGCGATAACTGGAGCTGGCCACTGATTTTTTACATCAATGTGCCGGTGGCCTTGCTGTGCGGATATCTGGGTTGGCAGTTGCTACGCCGTTATGAATCCAGTTTGCGGCGGGTGCGTATCGATGTGGTCGGTCTGCTGCTGCTCATCACCTGGGTCGGCGCCTTGCAGTTGATGCTGGATGAGGGCAAAGATTACGACTGGTTTGCCTCCATTCATATTCAGATCCTGGGCCGCCGTAGCCGCTATCGGCTTTATTTCCTTCCTGATTTGGGAGTTGACCGAGCAACATCCGATCGTCGCTCTGCGTGTATTCCGGCACCGGGGCTATACCGCCAGTGTGCTGACCATATCCCTGGCCTTTGGCGCCTTCTTCGGTGCGACTGTCCTCACCCCCTTGTGGCTGCAAAACTATATGGGCTATACCGCCACCTCGGCCGGTTATGTCTCCGCCATGATGGGCATACTGGCAGTACTGGTCGCTCCGTTGGCAGCCGGGCTCTCCACCAAGGTCGATCCTCGCCCCTTGGTATTTTTCGGGGTCATCTGGCTTGGAACCATCACCCTCATTCGCACCCATGCCAATGTGGAGATGACCTTCTGGGACATCGCCTGGCCCCTGCTCCTGCAAGGGATCGGCATGCCGTTCTTTTTCGTGCCACTGACCGGACTGGCACTGTTCCAGTGTGGAGCCGGAGGAGATGGAGTCCGCCGCGGGCTTGATGAACTTCATGCGCACCCTCTCCGGGGCCTTTGCCACCTCGGTCGTCACCACCCGTTGGGAAGATCAGACCCGGTATATCCATGCCGAACTGGCCGGGCTCACCGACCGGCTCGGCGATAGCCTGGAGGTTCTGAAGCAACAGGGCTTCTCGCTGGAGCAGACTCGCGGCCTGCTGGAGCAACAGGTGCAGAGTCAGAGTGTCATGTTGGCCACGAACCAGATCTTCCTGTTCACCGGCATCGCCTTCTTCATCGCCGCCTTTGCCATCTGGCTGGCCCCCAAGCCCAACCGCATCGTCGATGCTGCAGGCGTCCACTAACGAGTTTCATGTGTAGCGCTCTCGTCTCGAGCACTCAGCACCTTTTACCGGCCTTTAGGCCGGTTTTTTTTGCTTCAAACGAAACCAAACTGTTTTATTCCACTACCACTTTCAGGGCGATTCCGAGTAGAATGTGCGCCGCGTCACGTTTTATACCCTCACGCCCCCACACCAAGGAGAGCCAATTTGCACAGACATCATGGTCTGGCAGGATTCCTGCTGCTGCCTGTTGCCCTCATGCCTTTGGCCTCCCTGCTCTGTTATTTCGGACAGAGCCACACCCTGTTGGGTACTTTGCTGCTGACCGCCGGACAAGCCCTGTTTTCCATCCTGCCGCTGATCATTGCGATGCAATTGGCCAGTGGATTACAGCACGGAGAGGCAGGCCAGCAACCGCTGAATGCCGCCGTCGGTTACCTGATCCTCTCCTCGACCCTGCATACGCTAGCGCCGGAGCTGCGCCATGCCGAAATGGGCTGCGCTCTGGTCGCCGGGCTGAGTTCTGCATATTTCTATCCCCGGCTCTCGCGTCTGCGTCTGCCGCCCTTGCTGCACTCCTTCAAAGGGGCGGCCATCGTCTTGATCCTCAACAGCCTGCTGGCCCTGCTGCTGGCTTTCCCTCTGACCGCGCTCTATTGCTGGCTGGAGCCCGAACTGTTACGTCTGGGTGCCCGTTGGCTCGCCAATCCGGAACAGGGTTTCGCCTTGGGCTTCATTTACCAGTTATTGACCCCCTTCAGCCTGAACGAGGTGTTTCATCCGCTGGTACAAGTCAATCCGGGGGAGACCTTCAGCCCGCCACAACTCAGTTTCTTGTCCGCTCACTACGCCGTACAAATTTTCGGCCTGCCGGGTCTGGCCTTGGCGCTGTTCCGTTATGCGCCGCACGAACAACGTCGTCCCTATGTCGGCTTCTGCCTGTTGTTGACGCTGAGCGGTTGGCTCACGGGGTTCACCGCCCCTCTGGTGCTGACCCTGTTGTTTGTCTCCGCGCCTCTGTTTTTGTTCCATGCCCTGCTGGCCGGTCTCATCATGGCGTTTTGTCAGGTCATTGAGATCCATTTTGCCATTCCCAAACTAACCGGGGATCTGAGTGTGCTGTGGAGCCCGGAATTACAGCGGGACCCACTACAGTTCTACACCTTGGGGCTGATTACCCTACTGCTCTACGCCTATGGCTGTCATCTTTGCCTCCAGCTCTTCCACCTCAAGCCCATGCAATGGAGCCCGCCTCAACGGCAGAGTGAAGAGCGGAACCATCACGCCAGCTCGGATTTGAGCATGCTCGCCGTCGGTTACCTCAAAGCGCTGGGCGGGATCGGCAACCTCATCAGCATGAGTTCGACGCTGACCTACCTCACCGTCGAGGTGGAGAACCCGACCCTGATCGATGCCACCGCCTTGCAAAAGCTGGGGGTCATCACCCGCTTCGAACTGGACAACCACAAACTGCAGCTGCTGATCGGCCCCATAGCCGTGCAGCTGGATGATAAGATCCAGTTACTCGCCGCCCGCCAGTCCCTGGACTTGCAACCTCGCGAGTTGCAGATCGCCCCCTATATCCTGCGCTGACCACCAGCCGCCGCGCTGTGTTACAATCCGCGCGTTTACCCCTATCGAGACAGTGATTCGCCATGCCGTGGATACAGATCAGGCTCTACGCCACCGCCAAAAACGCCAATAAAATCAGTAACATGCTGATGGGCCTCGGAGCCCAGGCCGTTACCTATATGGATGCCCAAGACAATCCGGTGTACGAGCCGCTGCCCGGTGAAACCAAGCTGTGGGGTGAAACCCAGGTCACAGGACTGTTCGATGCCGAAGAAGATCCGGCCCCTATCATCGCCTTCTTCCAACGCCATTTCGGCAAGCAGATGCCCTACAAGGTGGAGCAGTTAGAGGACAAAGACTGGGTGCGCGAGTGGATGGATCACTTCCACCCGATGCAGTTTGGCGAACGGTTGTGGATCTGCCCGAGCTGGCGCGATGTGCCGGACCCGGATGCGGTCAACGTAATGCTAGACCCGGGTCTGGCTTTCGGTACCGGTACCCACCCGACCACGGCCCTGTGTCTGCAATGGCTGGATAGTATCGACTTGACCGGTAAGACGGTGGTCGACTTCGGTTGCGGCTCCGGCATCCTGGCTATCGCCGCCCTCAAGCTCGGTGCGGCCCGGGTCATCGGCATCGATATCGATCCCCAGGCCATTCAGGCCAGCCGCGATAATGCCGAGCGCAATGGGGTTGCCGATAAGCTGGAGCTGTTCCTGCCCGAGGATCAGCCCGCCGGGCTGAAGGCCGATATTCTGGTCGCCAACATTCTGGCTGGCCCGTTGCGTGAGCTGGCCCCGCTGATGAATGATCTGGTACGCCCGGCCGGTTTGCTGGCGCTCTCCGGCGTGCTGGAGACCCAGGCTGTCGAGCTGGAACAGATTTATGGCCAGTGGTTCGAGATGGACCCCACAGCCGTGCGCGAAGAGTGGTGTCGCCTTTCAGGCACCAAGCGCTAACGGAACCTGTGGCAGATTTCTCGTCTGCCACAGTGCTGAGAGCCCAAAGGCCAGTCTGCAGACTGGCCTTTGTCTATATGTGCCTCTTCATTCCCAACAAGTCACTGGACCAGGGCCTCGTCTATTGGCCAGCAGGGCTCCGGCAGACCCGGGTACGCAGACTCCACCAGGCCAGAGCGCCATAGGCCACCGTCAATCCCCACAAGCCCCACCAGGATGGAGCCACCGCCGCCCAGTCCGCCCCCATGGTGTTGAGCTTGAGCAAGCCCATGATCCCGGCTGGCGCTGGCAACAGATGGGTGAGCCACTGCAAGAGGTTGGGCAGCATGGCCGCTGGCCAGATAAATCCAGCGACAAAAACCAGCGGCAACGAAGAAAGGATGACGATAGGCGTCGCCAACTCCCGCCGGGGTAACCAGACCCCGTAGAGAATTCCCAGTTGGGTGGTCGCCAGGAAAAATGGCAACAAGAATCCCAGCAATTGCAAGGGCTCGGCCAAGCGGCTCAGCCCATAGCCATACAGGCAAGGGCCGAGATAAAACAGCGTAAAGCCCAGATAGACCAGCATCAGCAACAGGGTTCGCGCCAGCAGCAAGAGGGCAGGTGAAGCCTGTTGCCAATAACCGCCGCGGTTTTGGGTTTCATTCTGGGTGGCGCCCAGCAGTCCGGCACCGATCAGCAACGTCTGATGCAGTATGAGTAAGAAAACCCCCGACACCACATACTGTTGATAGCCCAGCGTCGGATTGAACACCGGCTGAATATTGGTGGCGAAGGGTCGCCATTGCGCCAGCGCGCCGGGCACACTCTTCCCCTGCGCCAGCAAGCGCTGAATGCGCACCTGAGCCCCCACAGTGTTCGCTGCCAGGCTCAAGCCTTCGGCAATGGCACCATACATCAGGTAATAAGCGGCATCGCCGGCAAATCCCAGCGTCACTGTGCGTCCCAGCCGCACATCGCGGTAAAAATGACGCGGGATCAGCAGCAAGCCCCGCGCCTCACCGCGACGGATCGCCTGTTCGGCCTCTTGCAACGTGGCCACCTGAGCCACCAACTGCAACTGCGGAGTCGCGTCGGCCATAAACGCCAGACGCCGCGCCAGAGCACTGTCATCTTCGTCCACCAGCACCACGGGCAGCTCTCGGGTCACCTGGTTGGCATAGGGCAACGGGTAGAACCAGGCGTAGAAGAACACGCCGCCAAACAGGGTCAACAAGATGGCTTTGTCGTAAAACAGCGAGCGACACTCCTGACGCCACAGCCAGCAGAATTCAGCCATCACTCCGCCTCCCCAGCACCAAAACCACCAGGGGCCACAACAATCCGAATGGCAAGAGCGCCCAGAGCGGATACAAAGCGGCAGCCCCTTCCATACCGATATTGGCCTGGCCGATATGCAATTCGGCATAGTGAGCCACCGGAAGCAAGCTACGCCAGAATTGGGCCAGCCCGTTCATGTCTTGAGTCGGAAAGGTGATCCCCATGAAGGCGAAAGCCGGGGCCGAATAGACAGCGACCAGACTCATGGCCCGGGCGCCATCCTGGGTCAGCCCATAGAACAGGCATCCCACCGCCAGGCAGGCCAGCACCATCAACCCCTGAGCCAGGATCAGTAACCCCCAGCTCCCCACCATGGGCCAGCCAAAACCGATCACCAGTAACCCGAGCAGCAGTATGCCCCACCCCCAATAGATGCAGAGGTAGGGGAAGAAGATCCGCACCAACTGAGCGCTGCATCGGCGGGCCGAGCCCGCTAATCGGAGCCCTAGCCGCCGACGCCGAACCAGGGCGCTGACGGCGGCTATCAGGATCAGCATCTGCCACAGCGCCAGTAACAAGGCGGGCAACAGAAACAGGGCATAGTTACCAGCCGGATTATACAGCGGCGTCACTTGGCTGAGGATCGGTACCGAGGCCCTCATCGCCGTCCACAGCGCCGGCGTCTGCACCAACTGATCTGCCACGCTGAGCTGCGCCGCCGCGGCGCCCAGTGTCTGCAACAGACTCCCGTTGAGCAGGCGCCCGACCAGCAGCAGTTGGCCGTTATAGAAGGCGGTCACGACCGGTTGCCGCTGCTGTCGAACCTGTTTCTCCAGGTCATGGGGGAACAACACCAAGGCATAAATATTCCCGGCCCGCAGCGCGCGTACGCCTTCGGCCACCGACAGATACTCCTGTTGCAGAGACATCAGCGCCGAGCCATCCAGCTCCCGCGCCAAGTGACGGGACAGGGCACTGTGGTCCTGATCGACCAGACCAATGGGCAACTCACGCAGCAGGCCCCCCTGAAATACCGAGCCCATCCACAGTGCCAGTACCAGCGGGAGCCAGCCCACCAGAGCACGCAACCAGGGATCTTGCCAGATCCCCAGCCACTCCTGCCGCCAGGGCTCCAGCCTCGGAAGTGGCGGCAACTCGTCACTCAGCATGAGGAAGCTCAAGCAACACGCTCATGCCCACCCGCAGATTGGGGATCGGCGTCAGCGGACGGGCCTCGACTTCGAAACTGCGCAGATCAAAGCCTTGCTGACTGTCGGTGGCTCGCCAGGTCGCGAAGTCCCCCATCACAGCCACATGACTGACCCGGAAACGGAAGCTCTGCGCCCCCAGGGCCGGGACCCGTAGCGTCAGCTCGCGGCCCGGCAGAAACGCCGCCAGACGATCCTCGCGCACATGAAACAGGGCCCAGGCATCCTGCATATCCGTCAAGGTCACCACAGGGAAGCCTTGCGGGGCCAGCTCACCCGGTTGCAACAGGACTTGCGTCACCTCACCGGCCGCCGGGCTCAACACCTGCAACTCGTCGGCATAGGCCTGCACCTCGGCTACCGCACCAGCCGCCATCCTGGCTTTCTCGTGGGCCGCCTGTTTCTGTTCGGCTCGAGCCCCCTCCAGAGCGAGTTGGTACAGTTGCCAGGCGGCGTTCTGGGTCAGGATGGCCGAGCGCCAGCGGGTTTCCGCCTCGTCCTTCTTCTGCAGCGGCACTACGCCGTCCCGGTACAGACTGTCAATGCGGTGGAAGGTCTTTTCATACAGAGCCGTGGCGCTCTGCGCCTTCAACCATTGATCCTTGGCAGCTGAAATCTGCTGGGCCCGCGCCCCCTTATCCGCCTCTTGAGCCAGAGCGCCGGCTGCCGCTTCGCCGGCCTGAGCCTGCTGTAACTTGGCATCCAGCTCAGGACTCAGCAGGGTGAATGCCAGCGTCCCCTTGGTGACGATTTGCCCCTTGCGTACCGCGATCTGATCGATGCGCCCCCCCATCTTGGAGGAGACGGTATAGTCCTGCGCCTCGATTTGCCCTTGCAAGAGCTCAGGTTTCGGCTGATAGGCCCACCAGAAGGCGAACCCGAGTACCAGCAAAATCAGGGCGGCAATGCCCCAGAGCCAAGCCTGCGTTATCTTGCTCATTGTACGACCTCAATCCGTTGATTTTTTTGATACTCGGTCAAGCCCGTGGCTTGACCACTCAGGCTGAGCAGTCGAGCCAGACAGACCACATATTGATAGGCCGCGACCTGGCGCTGAGTTTGTACCCCGGCCAACTTAGTCTGGGCATCTTCGGCATCCAGCGAAGTCCCCAACCCTTGAGCGAATGCCTTCTCCCGCAGACGGATGTTCTCCTGCGCCAGCTGCTCGGTCACCGCCAGATGCTGATACTGCTCGCGAGCCAGATCGGCCTCGCGCCAACTCTGTTCCACCAGCAGGGTCAGATCCTGCCGCAGCTGGGCCAGCAACTGTTTGACCTGCACCTGGGTGGTCGCGGCGGCGGCAACTGTGTCCGAGAGCCCATCCCGAGAGCTCAACGGCACCTTGACGCCGACGCCCACCATCCAGTCCGGAGCCATCTCGGCCGCTAGCGTGTCCTGTTCATAGAGCGAGTAGTTACCAAACAGGAACAATTCGGGCAGGCGCTTCCCCTGCTCCACCGTGATCAGGCCATCGGCCTGTTGTTGCTTGGCGGCCAGCAGCTTCAAGCCCGGATGATGTTCCAGAGTCTGCTGCACAAAGCGAGCAGCCGGTGGCAGCTGATCCTGAACAAATAGCGGTTGCTGTGGCTCCAGTGGGCCGGACTGTTGCAGCAGGTTCCCCAGCGCCAGCTCGGCAATTTCCGTCTGGCGCTGCGCGGCCAGCGTTTCGACCTGCGCCTTAGCCAGCGCCGACTCGGCGGAGAGTCGCTCGACGGCGGCGATCTGCCCTTGTTGCTCCAACTTGCGGGCATGTTGCAAATGGCTGGATAGGGAGTGCTCCAGCCGTTGCCGGGTCTTCAGCACATGACGCGCGAGCACCAGGCCAAAATAGCGCTGAGTCAATGCTTCAAAGGCCGCCTGTTGTTTCAAGGCGAACTGCTGATTGGCTTCATCAATCTGGGCCTGCCGAATGGACTGGGCGGCATCAATACGCCCCCCGGCATAGAGAGGCCACAGAGCCTGTACCGAACTGGTGATCACATCCTGCTCGGTCAACGGCGTGACAAAGGCGGATGGGCCCCCCAACCCCTGGATCAACTGCTGCACCACGGGGCTGTTCAATAGCGGGTTCTGTTTGTTACTGGCAATCGGGTTGAGATCCATCAGATCCAATTCGACCGGTTTGTCGAGACGGGTATAGCTACCCTTCAGATCGATTTGCGGCAGATAGAGCGCCCGGGCCGCGTCAGCCAACTGCTCGGCACGGGTGATACCACTGCGCTCGGCCGCCAACCCCTGATTCCTCTGCAGCACCTGTTGCCAGGCGGCATCAAACTCCAGCGGTATGGCCTGCACACTACTTCCGAGTATCCCGACCAGGAAGCACATTACTTTTTTCATCTTAGCTCCAGGTTGCAGCGGTCGATGGCTAGAGCCTTCACTCAAACCTGTTGGATCATATAGAAACCCAGTCGGAGGCGACAGCAGGAGCCCGGTAAGCCGCTACCTGCATCACAGTGGTTTGGTCATCCGACGCGAGGAAAGCCCCTTACGAGCCCCTTACAAGAGAGAGAAGCATGAAGAAAAAGCGTGAGCTAGCTAACATTTGAATTTGCAAGTCCTCAGGGGCAAACAAATGGAGAAAAAAAACAACAACGCTCAATTTCTAACCTTTTCTCTCCGGTAAAAAATGCGTAATATACGCCGCCCTGAGCCGATGGTTGATAGTGTCGCTTCATGCAAATTGGTCCCTACAAACTGGATACACCTCTGATTCTCGCGCCGATGGCTGGTGTGACCGATCGTCCGTTTCGTCAGCTCTGTCTGCGAATGGGTGCCGGCATGGCGGTCTCCGAGATGATGCTGGCGAATCCGGAAACCTGGGATACGGAAAAGTCGAAAAAACGGAGATACCACGCCGATGAAGCGGGTTTCCGTTCGGTACAGATACTCGGTTGCGATCCCGAATTGATGGCACAGGCGGCACAACTTAATGTGGCCGCCGACGCGCAAATTATCGACATCAATATGGGTTGTCCGGCCAAGAAGGTGAACAAGAAGTTGGCGGGCTCCGCCCTGCTGCAAGATCCCGCCCTGGTGCGTGATATTTTGCACGCTGTGGTCGAAGCCGTTGATGTTCCAGTCACTCTCAAGATCCGTACCGGTTGGGACCCTGACCATAGAAATGGCGTGGCCATCGCGCTGCTGGCCGAGCAGGCTGGCATCAAGGCGCTGACGGTGCATGGTCGAACCCGCGCCTGTTTATTCAAGGGCGAGGCCGAATACGACACTATCAAGGCAATCAAACAGGCGGTTTCAATTCCGGTCATCGCCAATGGCGATATCGACAGCGTGCACAAGGCCCGTCATGTACTCGCCTACACGGGTGCCGATGCCATCATGATCGGACGCGCCGCTCAGGGACAGCCGTGGATTTTTAGACAAATTCGCCGCTATCTGGAACAGAACCAGGCTCCCACCGCCCCCTCATTCGAGGAGGTGCGCGCCTTGGTGCTTGAGCATATCGACGCCCTGCATCACTTTTACGGTGAGTATCAGGGAGTTCGTTATGCTCGCAAGCATGTGGCCTGGTATCTGGAAAAGCTATGTGGTGGACACGATTTTCGTAGAGGTTTCAATTCGTTAATGACTGCATCTGCACAACTTGACGCATTGAAGTATTTTTTTGACACGCAACAGCATAACGAAGAGCAGACAGCATATGTTTGAACAAAACCTGACTTCTGACGCACTGGTTACCACCACAACCCATGCACACACCCATGAGCCGACTCAACGCCCGTTGCGCGAGTCCGTGCAGCAAGCACTGCGCAACTACCTGGCCCAGCTCAATGGTCAAGAAGTCACCGAACTCTATGAGATGGTGCTGAGCGAAGTAGAAGCGCCCATGCTGGACATCATCATGCAATATACCCGCGGCAACCAAACCCGCGCGTCCATCATGATGGGTATCAACCGTGGCACCCTGCGCAAGAAGCTGAAAAAATACGGCATGAACTAAAGCAATTTAGTTAACGCATTGAAAATAAAGGCGCTAATCCGCAAGGAAAAGCGCCTTTTTCTATTTGAGCCCACAGTTGAACCCACAACTTGTTTCTCTTGCTATTGCAGTCAGCACCACAACCGCCCTCCGACACTGACCATTCGATGATCTATGGGTGTTATGTCCAAAGCTTCTGAACGCTGGCGCTGCCGATCAAGAACTGGAATCTGATGTTATCGATCTCTTTCCCCGGCCGGCGGAATTCTCATATTCACCGAGGATCGACCGACACAGAATATGGAACATCCTCGATCTAACGCATACAACTGAGTTACCCGCTAAGGAAGGTGCGAATAAGCGGGCAACATCTTCCCGGCTGACTCTGTGATTAAATTTTTGAGTGTTGCGGTCGATTATTTCTACAAAGCAACCTGATTCAGCCTATTTAGGCTGTATCGACGTTTAGTGAGAACTCTCCCACTGACGCATCATCTGGTCTACCCGAAACAGCTTGATCAGGGTGAACAACATCGCCACTTTTTTCCGCAGCCCTTATAGCTGGCTTTCACAACACCAAACTGCCGTTTGAGGTAGCTATTGATTGATGGAGCTGAACGACTCGCGAGCCAACTGATGCAGCTTCAGTAGGTGGTGGAAATTCATGATGATGGGGCGGTCCGGAATGGTGTTGTCCAGAGATAGCCGGGCGAACAGGCGCATGGATGCGATTGAACACATAGCATCTTCCATCGCGCCATCACTCAGGTTGTACCAATGCGGCATGCAGTAAATACGCAACATGGCTCCAGATGACCAACAGGATCTCATATCAGGAGCTTGTTCGCACCTTCCCTAAAGATGACGTTTGAGAACACACCATAAGCCAAACCAAATTCAAAGCAGGGGAAACCAAAACACAAACATCCTCACCCGCCCCAGCACTACCGAGACACAATACGCACTAAATCAAATTCAGATTTGAAATTACAATTGAAAGTGCATAATCTGAAATCAACACGCTATCTAAGGACATGGCATATGAAAGACAGTAAGGCGAGCGACATTGACTTCACCCTTTCACATGCTTCAGTTTCTCGTGTTGAAAAAACGCGGAGGATTGATGGCTCTGCGACCAAACAGCAGCTTCTTGAAGCGGCAGGAGAAGTGTTTGCGGATTTGGGAGTCGCTCATGCCACGGGGAAGATGATTATCAAACGCGCGGGCACCAATTCTGCCGCCGTTAACTATTACTTTGGTGGAATAGATGGTCTCTATACGGCTGTATTAACCGAAGCTCACAATCGTGTGGTTGGTTTAGATTTTTTAAGAAAAATATCGATTGGTGACTTTCCAGCCATTGATAAGCTTAATCTGTTGATTGAGGACGTATTAAAAATAATTCTAGATCATGGCCCCACAAGTTGGCCGTTACGAGTTCTCGGACGAGAAATATTGAATCCAAGTTCACGGTTTTTTATTTTAAAAGATAATGATATCTCGGAAAAAAAGAAAATTATTATCAAATTGATTAGTGATGTTATTGGTGTTGAACCAGACCATCCTGCAGTAGCTAAATGTCTTTTTAGTATTGCAGCACCTGTCGATTGCCTATTAGCAGGAACTCCTGCAATGTTGATGCATCTAACATCCAATAGCTCTTCGCATGAGCCAATGAACGTCGATGACATTGTCAATTATTTTCAAACCTTCGTTATGGGAGGGCTAAATGCAATTGCCAAAAATATTTCAGTCATGCGAAGTGCACTCGAATATTCTTCCTGACAATTGCCGCTGCACCGAACTGAAATATTGAAAGCGCTAATGCCCACGAGCCCAGCGCAGTTATAATATATCCATACACCCATTGTGAATCACTTTATGGTAGCAAGATGACCAGAGTATTTCACAATGATAGCGATTACTGTAAAAATGGTATTTTAGCATTCATTACCCTTCAGGCTGAAGCCTAAAAATAAAACCATAGATATTCTTGCATTCAAGTTTCCGCCATTTATAAATAGTGGTGAAACTGGACTTAGCGAACGAATTGTGAACTCCACATCTAAATCGCAAGGTATCAGTATTAAGTTGTCATGCTATCCACGCAAGCGAGCCATTGCCTATTATCATAATGCTTATGATAATGCCATAATTGCCCGCCCAGACTATTCAATGCAAATTAAATTTGCAATGCAATAGTAACAAAATGTGCGGTTGGATTTTTTATAAAAATTACATCATTCTGAGCTAATAGACGCTAAACACTTAACTCCATAAGGGATAAAAAACTGGTATCTCTCTAGATGACGCCATGGTGACGGAACTCACCAGCATGGGACTTTGCTTGGACGATTCGACATTTATAGAGAACAATCTGAAGGATTAAAAGTAAGAAGATTGATGCTGTATACACTTCAGAAATCAGCGCGGATTATTATTGCCATTGTTCTTCCAGATGAATTATGTCGAGTACAGCCTCATCCATTTTAAAGATGAAAATGGCGACATTATTTTAAAAAATGACGGGCTGAGCTGTCAAATATTCACTCCAAAACATCTAATAACCATTACATTAAATGGTTAACATTCAAGAATACTCAATTGATATCATCACCCCCTATATAAACCACAAAATCGTAATGTTATATGTACCATATAACAGCGACAACTTCACTTATTAAACGCCAACATCAAAAATTCAAGATTAGCCATGGATAGATGCTCATCGCATTTAAACGTTAATTAATATAGGCGGATGTTTATATAACTAACGTTATAGCTGATTTTTGAACTGTATTTATGTATTGCTTTAAATTAACTCATCGAAAATGGCGTAATAATTTTCTGCTATACTTACCTAAAATCGTAATACAATGCCTACATGAGTGATGTAGCATCTACGACGGGGAATTAGGGGCAGCATATGTATACCGAATTGAGTGAGCAGTTAAAAAGCGTCTTGCTTGAGCACATTAGTGTCAGTGGCAATGGTATTGCCGTGTTAGATGCGAACGATAAGTTCATATTTTACAATGCTGCTTTTAGTTCGGTGTTTCAATTAGGTGAACACCCAATTCTAAATCACTCATTCGAGGATCTTATAATTTGGATGCATGACAGAGGCACGGGTGTCAATTCACAAGGTCTCAGTATTGAGGAGTGGTTGACATTCGTGCGAAGCCAATATAGATCGGCGAATTTTAGGAATTATGAAGTTAACCTAGTTGATGGTCGATGGTTGTTGATGACCGAGCAGATAAATACAACTGGTGAAGTTGTGCTTGTTTGTAATGATATAACCAAGGCTAAAGAAATAGAAAGTGCGCTAAGATGTACCCAAAAAGAATTGGAAACACTAGCCGCTACTGATTTTTTGACTGGCCTGCCTAATAGGCGGTTTTTTATGCAAAATTTAATAACGGAATATAATCGCGCAATTAGATATAAATCTCATACCACACTTGTGTTTATTGATTTGGATCATTTCAAAAAAGTAAATGATAAGTTTGGTCATGCATCCGGTGATTTGGTTCTGTGTCACTTTGCGTCATTTCTGAAGAAAAACTTGAGAAAGCAAGATATCGTTGGCCGATTGGGGGGGGAGGAGTTTTCAATAATTTTACCAGAAACAAAAATGGCGGATGCTATTCCTCTTGCTGACAGAATACAAAAGCTTCTGAATTATGAAGTAGTGGATGAGGTTGAGCCTGGATTTCGATATACATTTTCGGCTGGGGTTGTGGAGCTTGATGTTGATGGTAATGTTAGCTATCAGGAGTGGCTTAATAATGCCGATCGTGCTCTCTATCAGGCCAAGTCAAATGGCAGGAATCAAATATGTTATAGATCATGTATATAGCTCGGGAAACATTGCTTCAAATGAGACACGCTTTGGTTATTAAACATGCTGGATTTCTCCCTGTGAAATTCAGCCACTGACCCATGTGGGATGCGGACATACAGATAAATAGACCACGTTGCATACTCGATTAAATTTCTTAATAAAGATAATTTGCATTGTTTTTTTGAGAATTGGGCTGAGAATTCAGTTGCTTTTCCCGATACCAGCGACAGATGAAGCACTATAAATAACAGACGTTAGACATACATTCATATGAATCCACCGAGAGTGTTATCCCGTCTTAATTGGTTTTCATGTGCTTATCATCATAAGTCAGATGTTTGAAGCACTCTCATACCATCAGTGATAGTTATATTGTTAGTCGGTTGAATAACATAAAAAACAAATAGCTTATTTACAGAGGGTTATGCCCGCAGTTAAGATGTTTCGCATACGAAGTTTATAGGACTATCAGTTTGAACACGGTAAAAACACCAATTAAATCATCTGTATTGCATGTTAATTTTGGTGAGTTCGAACTTGATGAGCAAAACGCTCTGCTGCTTCGAAGCGGTAAGGCTGTCCCGCTCGCTCCAATTCCTTTTAACTTGCTATGTACGCTATTGCGTCAACCCCAAGCCCTCCTGAGCAAACATGAACTGCTCGACCTCGTGTGGGGTCATCGCTTTGTGAGTGCATCGGTATTGAAGGGAGCAATAAGCGATATTCGCAATGTGCTGGGCGATGACTCCAGCCATCCCTCCTATATTGAAACAGTATCGCGCCGAGGCTACCGTTTTATCGCCGCGATCGAGTCAAAGCGTAATGAACCCGTGGTACAACGCCTTGATGTAAACGGCCCCTCCGACGGCACGAACGCGCCAGTGTTCCAAACAGAACAAGAGTGTTTATTTGTAGGCCGGAAAATCGAGCTGGCTCGACTGCAGCGAGCTTGGGCCTGTGCCGTGCGTGGGCATAGGGCCATCATCTCTTGGGTTGTCGGTGAACCAGGGATCGGCAAGACAGCACTGATCGAGCACTTCTTGTCCACGCTGGATGGCGTTGTCTATGTGCGCGGCCAATGTGTGCAACATCATGGATCGAGCGAGCCCTATCTGCCGGTACTCGAGGCACTCGCCGAACTCTGTCGTCGTGATGAGCGAGCCGCGCCTCTGCTCCGTGCCGTGGCACCGACCTGGCTGCTGCAACTGCCTTGGCTCTGCACTGCGGAACAGCGGGAAGCCTTGCTGCACGAACTGGTTGGCTCCAATCCCCAACGCATGCTGCGCGAACTGGGGGAATTTATGGATCGCTATACCCAACATCAGCCCCTGTTGCTAATCACCGAGGATCTGCATTGGGGCGATCACTCGACCATCCAGCTCATCGACTATCTGGCGCGGCGACGCGGCAACGGCCGCCTGATGTGGCTGGGCAGTTTCCGGCTGACAGAGATCATTGCCTTTACCCATCCGCTCAAAGAGCTACGACACGAGTTGCGCCGGCAGGGCTTGTGTGAAGAGATAGTGTTGGACTCTTTTTCGGAAGCCGATGTGGCGGTTTACGTGCAGGAGCGAGCGCCAGAAATGGTCGCCAATGAGTGCTTCATTCAGGCGTTGCATGAACGGACCAGCGGAGTGCCATTGTTTGTGGCATCGATCACCAACGAGGTTATCACGCGGTCTGTGGGTCACGATGCGATCGAAGCGCTGACGCTAGCGTGCACCACCATACCGGAGAGTTTGAGTGAGTTAATCGATCACTATGTGACCAAACTGCCCGATGATCGCCGCCGTTTGCTGGTTGCCGCTGCGGTATGTGGCATGGAGCTGCACGTCGAAGCACTGTCCCGTGTTTTGGAGCTTGATGTCGTACCGATTGCTGAAGCTTGCCATGAATTAGCGCGAGAACAATTTTGGCTGCTGTTACAACGGCCAACCGAATACGAGACCGAGGACGCGGGACCTTGCTATGTGTTTCGTCATGCGTTGTTTCGTCAGCGACTCTACGATGGTATGGCTGCGTCTACCCGCACCGAACTCCATCGCAGGTTCGGTGTCGCGCTGGAGCGGGAACGTAGCGCGGGTCGGATGGTTGCGGCAGCCAAGCTCGCCATGCACTTTGATCGAGGGCGCGTTCCGCTCATGGCCTTGCGTTATTACGCCGAGGCTGCACAGGCGGCACTGCTGCATTTGAGCCCCGCCGAGTGCATGAGCCTGACTGAACGGGCCCTGATCTTGATTGAACAGGCCCCTGCCAGCATGGAGCGTGACTCACTTGAAATCACACTCACGACGCTCCGGGGTTGTGCCGCTTTTCATACGCTGGGGGCTGGCGAGGACACTCGGAAATCCTACCAGCGTGCCGCGAGGCGCCTGCTGGATCTGCCCGCCCATCCGATGGCTGGCTTGGCATTGCATGGCCTGGGTTTTCTCCTCACCCTCAGGGGCGAATATTCCGAAGCATTAATCGTCGCCGCGCGTGCGCAGGCGCTCGCCGGCGAAAGCCAAGATCCGCTCTTGATGTTGGCAGCCTGCTCCACGGAGGGACATGTGCTCACGATGCAGGGGAACTTTGTGGCGGCCCGCACCGCCCTAGAGCTAGCGCTGCCGTCCCTAGAGCGGGTCAATGCCACGGCCGAGCACTATTTCATCGGATTTATCGCCGATCCACAGGCCACGATACAGGGTTTGTTGAGTTTGGCCCTCACCCAGCTGGGTTTATTGACTCAGGCTCGCGAGCAGCTTCAGCATGCTTACAGCCGCTCCCGCCAACTGGCGCAACCCATGGCGTTGATGGTGACGATTTGGTTTGATGCGCTGTGCGGTATTCGTCTTGGCGATGTGGCTCGAGTGATGGTGCTGGCTAGAGAAATGCGATCCCTGGTGGAGGAGTATTCCCTGGCGCAGGGCCGGGCTGCCTATTGCTGGTTCCAGGGCTGGGCCGAGGCCCAATGCGGTAAACCGCACGAAGGGTTTCTCCAGATCCGCAAGGCCTATGAGGAGAACCGGGCCTTGGGCATGATCTCCGGTGGCAGCGAGACGCTCGGTTATGCGGCTGAGGCTCTCGTGTTGCAAGGGGATCTGGCACAGGCTCAGCTCCAGCTGGATCAAGCTCTGGAGCTGGTTGATTGCTACGGAGAGCGGATCGTTCTTCCGCAACTGCTGCTGATTCAGGCAAAAATTGATAGCGCGTACGGTGAATCGACAGCCGCTGCCACCTCGGTTCGGCGCGCGTTGGTGGAAGCCCGATCTCAAGGCGCCTGCTGGCTGGAGTTGTTGGCGTTGACTGAACTGTGTGAAAGCGGATACTCGCGACCAGAGGAGAGGGACGAGCTCATCAAACTCGTTGCGCAACTCGCGGAGGTTTGTGATGCCTTCCAGCTCGAAAAATCGCAGGCCTGGATCGCCAGCCATAGCTAGACCACGAGTTGCGGCATACACAGCTAGCTGACCGATAGCCGCTCGACTACAGAGTCGATGTCATACCCGCTGCCACACCACTTTTCTGCCTTTTCTACATATTCAATTCCGACCCAATAGGGACGGTTTGCTGACCACTCAGCCAACTGTCATCCCTATACTTTCTCGTACCTGAAGACCAAGAAGACCAATCGGATGTCGCGCGATGAATCTCAGATCTGACCCAAAGTTCCCGATCTACCGCATGTATGTCGTCAAACTGAACAGCGATGCCACACCAGATGCGTTATACGGCCGGGTCGAGAACCTGATGTCGGGTAAACAACTGGATTTTACGTCGCCCAGCGAACTATGCCGGTTGCTAAAGCGAGAGCTCGAAACTGGTGATATCAGCGTCGTGGACGAGTCGATGGGGGATGAGTCATGACCCCCTGCCTCTCGAAGCTGCATGGTGATGGGCCTATGAGCTGGAGCTGTTTTTCACCATTGTCTGACTAAACTCCGACCCCTTCCTGACCATGCGGCGACATTAGATTGCTACGCTGGCCTCCAAATTTCGCACACTGAATGACGCGAGTTCTTATGATGTATCTGACTCCCATAATTCCCCATAGAGCGCACCCACCAAGGATGCGACTACTGGCAGTTCTAATTTCTACAGCCCTAACGTTCACGTTGGCTGGATGCAATACCCCCCAATTGCACTCTACGGTTAACGTGCCTGAAAAATTCACCGCAACCTCAGGGATAGCGGCCGAACCCGAGGTCGCATGGTGGGAGAGCTATAACGATCCCGTTCTTTCCGCATTGATTGTGCGTGCCGCCCACGCCAACCGGGACGTCCACATCGCCGCACAGCGGGTGCGTGCCGCTCGAGCCGGAGAGACGATGAGTCGCTCCGCCCTGCTTCCCAACATAGGCGCAACAGCGGGTGCCAGTAATAGCGACAACGGCTATCACGACAGCGCGCGGCAGGGTGCCCCAGAGACGCGGAGCTTGTCAGGGGGCTTGAACGTGGCCTGGGAGATTGATCTCAGCGGCCGCCTGCGCGCGAACGCCGCCGCCGCCACCGCCGATACCCAGGCCAGTGAGGCGCAAGCTCATGGCGTCCGTCTGCTGGTGCTGACCGATGTCGCCCGCAACTATTTCACTCTGGTCGGCGCACTGCGTCAGCGCGAAACCGTGAAAGCCATCGCCGCAGCACAGGACGAAACGCTACGTCTGGTCACAGCACGACAGCAGTCCGGGCTGGCCTCGCCCTTTGATGTGGAACGAGCTCGCACCGATGCCTCTAGTGCGCAGGCTGCGATCCCGCCTCTTGATACCTTGGTTGCAGTCTCACGGCATCGTCTGGCAGTACTGATTGGCGCATTACCGACTGCGACCATACTGGAGCCCTCAAACACCGCCATGATCAAGGTGCCAGAGGTGCAACCAGGACAGCCGGCGACCCTCCTCGAGCGGCGCCCGGATCTGCTCGAGTTGCGTTCGCAACTGGATGCCGCGAACTGGCGTCGGCAACAAGCAAAGGCAGAGTGGTTCCCTCGTCTGTTTGTCAGCGCGTTGTTCGGTCGGGAGAATCTGGAGGTGAACGGCATGGATCTCGGATCGGCCCGTTTCAGCAATATCGCAGGCCTGATGACGATGCCGATCCTAGACTGGGGACGCACAAGCTCTATCAACGATATAGCCGAAAGTGCCCAGTCCGAAGCGCTGCTGCGCTACGAAGACGCCATAGTGCGCGCCCTCGAAGATGTGGAAAACAGCCTAGTCGCGCTGCACGACGAACGTTATCGGACTCAAACACTGCAAAATGCAGCGAATTCGGCACAAGCGGCACTGAACCATGCCGAATCTCTCTACCAGCGGGGGCAGATTGATTTATTGCCGCTACTTGACGCCCAACGAGCTCGTCTAGCCGTCCAGGTCAGCGCCAACGACAGTCAAACTCAAACCTTGCTCGACAGTGTGCAACTGTTCAAGGCGCTGGGCGGCGGCTGGCAAGCCTTTGATCCCGCCAAAATCACTACTGCTGAAACTACCGTATCTCTGACCCCTGTATCTACTAACGAGAGGAATCGTCGTGAAAGAATTCGTCACTACTGCTACCGCCGCAGCCATCATCACCCTGCTTTGCGCGTGCTCGGAACCAGCGCCATCGAGTCAGATACTCAGGCCGGTGCAAACAATTGAGTTGTACTACGACAACATGCATAACACCCATCGCTATTTTGCGAGCGTCGCCTCACGCTATGAAGTCGAGCAAGCCTTTCGCGTCGGCGGCAAGATATTGGAGCGCAAGGTTGACGTCGGTCAAATGGTGAAAGAGGGGGACGCCCTCGCCGTGCTTGACGATGCCGACTATCGACTCGCCGAAGAGGCTGCACGCCAGCGGCTGGATGCGGCAAAAGCGGCTGCGTGGCAAGCGGACTCGGATTGGAAACGACTCAATGAGCTGAAGAAAAACGGCTCCGTGAGCAAATCCAGTGAGGAGCAAGCACACAGCACCATGCGCACAGCGCAAGCCGCAGCTGAAGCCGAGGCTCGCCAGTTCGACCTGGCGCGCAACCAGGTTCAATACACCATCTTGCGCGCCCCAATCAGCGGCGTAGTAACCGGATTGCACATGGAGAGCGGCCAAGTCGTCGCTCCGGGGCAACCAGTCATCACCATCGCTAACGAGGGCAAGCCAGAGATAGTTGCTGATATTCCAGAAAGCCAATTAGCGACGTTCAAGGCTGCTCGCTACAAGGCCTCCCTCTCCAGTTCACCCGATGAGTACTTTGCCGTCGAGTTACGCGAGCTATCCGCACAAGCTTCTACGCAGACTCGGACTTACCGTGCCCGGTTAAAGCCGGTTTCACCACGTAGTCTGCCCTTAGGTGCATCCGCGACTCTGGTGGCTGAGCACACGGATGCTGGCGCTAAAGTTGCGACTATTCCGGCTTCAGCGCTGACACAAGATCAGGGCAAACCAGCGGTGTGGACGGTGCAAACGGATAAAAGTGGTACGACAGGCACGGTCAAGCTGGTCCAGGTTGCGATTCAAGGATACAGCAGCGACGAAGTCCAGGTATCAGGCCCCGCTGCCGGGACGCTGATTGTCACCGCCGGGGTACAGAAAATGGCTCCAGACCTGAGAGTAAGGGTCCCATCAGCTACCAATACCCTCTCAACCAGTGAGGATGTTGCTCGATGAAATCATTCAATCTTACCGAGTGGGCACTGAGTCACCGCGCCGTGGTGCTGTTCTTGATCCTGCTCATTACCGTGGCCGGCGTGTTGGGCTTCGGCAAACTAGGTCAGCTTGAAGACCCGAACTTCTCGGTGCCGTCCATGACCGCTATGGTGGTCTGGCCCGGAGCAACCGCCGAGCAGATCCAGGACGAACTCCTCAACCGCATGGAGAAAAAGTTTGAGCAACTCGACCATTTCGAGAAGGTCAAAACCTTTGCCCGTCAGGGTTTCGGCGGCATGTTGATTACGGTCAAAGGTGGCACTTCCAAGGCCGACCAGCAGGAAGCTTGGTACCAAGCCCGGAAAAAATTCAACGATATTAAGCTCGAGCTACCCGAGGGCGTCGTCGGCCCCATATTCAACGATGAGTTTGGTGACGTGTACGGCCTGATGTATGCCGTCAAAGGTGATGGGGTCAGCCTTGCAGATCTGGCTGATCAGGCGGAGATCATCAAGCGCAGTCTACTGAAAGTTCCCATGGTCAAGAAGGTCGACCTCCTGGGCAAGCAAGGGGAGCGAGTCTATATCGAGTTCTCCCATGAACGGCTGGCATCTCTGGGTATCCAACCGCTGCAGGTCATTGAGGCATTGAAGACACAGAATGCCATCCTGCCAGCCGGTTCACTCGACACGGCATCTGACCGCGTATACGTACGTGTTAGTGGTCAATTCAAAAATATTGACGACATACGGGCCCTGCCGATTGCCGCTGGTGGTCGCATGCTCAAGCTGGGGGACTTCACGACTATTCATCGCGGTTACGAGGATCCTCAAACCTATACCATTCGTCACAACGGTCAGCAGGTGCTGATGCTGGGCGTGGCCATGACCAATGATGGCAACATAGTCCAGTTGGGTGAAGCGATCGATAAGACAGTGGCCAAGATCCAGAGTGAGTTGCCCTACGGGGTAGAACTGGAGTTGGTCGCTGACCAACCCACCACGGTCAAAGAGGCGGTCTGGGACTTTGAACGTTCACTGATGGAAGCCTTGGTGATCGTGGTGATTGTGAGCCTGCTGAGCCTGGGTTGGCGCACGGGCATAGTGGTTGCGCTATCGGTCCCTCTGGTACTGTGTATGGTGGCGCTGTTCATGCTGGGTACCGGCTGGAATCTGGAACGGATCTCCCTAGGCTCGCTGATCATCGCACTGGGACTGCTGGTGGACGATTCCATCATAGCCCTGGAGATGATGGTGGTGAAAATGGAAGCGGGTTGGGACAAGACCAAGGCCGCCGCCTACTCCTACAAGGCGACCGCCATGCCGCGTCTCAGCGGAGCGCTGATTACGGCCGCTGCCTTCATGCCGGTTGGCTTCTCCAAATCGACGACAGGCGAGTACGCCGGTGGCATCTTCTGGATCGTCGGCGTGGCCGTGGTGTTCTCCTGGCTCTGCTCCGGTCTATTTACCCCTTACCTCGCCGTCAAGATGCTGCCCAATAAGATGGGGCATCACCATGGCGACGCCGATCCCTACAGTACGCCGTTCTATAACCGACTGCGGGGCTGGATAGCGAAGACCATCGAGTATCGCGGGTGGGCCATAGGCGCAACTGCGGCCGCTCTGGTGCTGGCCGTGCTGGGCGTCAAGCTGGTGCCGCAGCAGTTCTTCCCTAACAGCACACGCTCTGAGTTGATCCTCGAGATGCGCGTCAAGGAGGGGGCGTCATTCGCCGCGACCACCGAACAGGTCAAGCGAATGGAGCAACTGCTAGCCAAAGACAAGGATGTACGTTTTTATACCGCCTACACGGGAGCCGGTGCACCGCGCTTCTACCTCTCTCTCGACCCTGAGATGCCAAATCCGGGCTATGCCCAATTCGTGGTGATGACTCAGGATCTGGAGGCGCGCGAGCGCGTGCGGAGCCACCTGATGGGCATAGTCGACCAACAGTTCCCGCAGACCTGGGTGCGGATCACCCGCCTGGAACTCGGTCCGCCCGTGGGCTTCCCGGTACAGTTCCGGATCGTCGGTCCTGATACCCAAACGGTACGCTCAATAGCACGTCAGGTTGAACACCAGGTGGCCAACCATCCGCAGGTGCGCGATGTACAACTGGACTGGAACGATCCGGTGCGCACCTTGGGTGTGGAGTTGGACCAAGAGAAGGCTCGCGCCTTGGGTCTATCCCCGGCCGAGGTGGCAATGGCGACCCAGTCATTGATGCAGGGCGCGACCCTGACGCAATTGCGGGAAGGTGAGGAGCTGGTGGATGTGGTCGCCCGTGCTATTCCCTCAGAGCGACTCGATGTCGCCACCCTCAAGGACATCAACCTGTATACGCACCAGGGGACTGTCGTGCCCCTGTCCCAGATCGCGACCGTGAAGGACGAATTGGAAGAGCCGGTGCTGTGGCGACGCAACCGCGACATGGCGATCACGGTGCGAGCGGATGTAGTAGACGGAGCTCAGGCGGTATCTGTGACCCAGGAAATCGAGCCCAAGCTGAAGGCGATCGAGGCGAACTTACCGTCTGGTTATCGGATCGATGTGGGTGGCGCCGTGGAGGAGAGCAACAAGGCCAATGACGCACTGGTCTCTGTCGCACCCGTGATGCTGGTGACCATCTTGCTGATCCTGATGTTGCAGCTGCAGAGCTTCTCACTGATGACCATGGTGTTCCTGACCGCACCGCTGGGCATGATCGGCGTCGTTGCCGCCTTGCTGTTGTTCCAGGCACCGCTGGGCTTCGTCGCCATCCTGGGCATCATTGCCCTGTCCGGGATGATCATGCGCAACTCGGTGATCCTGATCGACCAGATACAGATCGAGACCGCCAGTGGCCGGGCTCCCTGGAGTGCCGTGGTCGAAGCCGCTGTGATGCGAGCCCGTCCGGTGATGTTGACGGCTGCAGCGACCGTTCTGGCCATGATCCCACTGACCCGGAGCGTGTTCTGGGGCCCGATGGCCATCGCCATCATGGGGGGGTTAACGATAGCTACGCTGCTGACGATCTTTTTCGTGCCAGCGCTCTACGCTGCCTGGTTCCGGATCACGCCGTCTACACCAGCACAGCAGTTGGCTAACTCAGTCCAACCACCCGTGTTGCAACCCTGAGTCAAGAGGCACTGAGCGTGAGCAAGACAAGAGACAAACTAACCAAGCTGACGCTCATTGCACTGGACGAGGCTGCACATGCAAGTAATGGTTCGCTGACGCTTACTGTGGAGAATGATGTCTTCACTAGCTCCGACAACAACTATAGCCATGGTGTCGGCGTCCCCTGGGTATCAGGGGCCGCCGATGTCCATGACGAGGGCTACACAACGTACGCTTCAACCACCTTGGTGCAGGAGATCAATATCGCCGCGTTCGGCAACAACTTCGCCGGCGTCAGCTGCGGTATTTATGGCGAGATAGGCTGGAATCTAGTGGATACCTTGGCTATGACGGCTTTGCGTTCTGATCTCAACGCGGCCTCCATGATGGGCATTGAACCTCAGGAACATTGGTCCCTCTCGTTCTTTGGTGAATTGGGCCCCTATGGCGTCGCACATTATCTGCCTCTCGATGGCACGCTATTTCGAGACCGCAAGTTCCGTCGATTCGGAACCCGTCATCGGCATGGCCTCCTTTGGCTTCTGCTTACGGCACAGCCGACGCGCTTTAAGTTTTGCTCGGACTCGTTCCAGCGATACGCTCGTGACACAACGGCAGGATACCGATTTCGGCACACTGAGCATTTCATTGAGTTAATTAGTTAAATCGTTTCTCAGCGATAACCATAGTCCTGCCTGTAAGCCATATTGTGACCCGCCAATATGAAGGATGACTAAATTCAGCGAAGGGAAAACCACAAATGAAATATTTAACCGAGCTCATTAAAATAAATTTTGTGGCTTTTAAAAAAACCGTTCGGCCAACCCCTGTAAGTAAATGGCTCAACAAAGCAAAGAGAGCGCAAAAAATAACTAACGAAAGTGATTTCTCAATTAAACTAGCCGCGTGGACGACAGCATTATCAGTCATGACCATTGTGCTCGCCATGATTGGGATCTCATTGGTAAACTATTTCAACCTCATTGGCCGCATCAATAATTTGGATGCACTGTCTTTCATTGCCATCTCCTCAGGAATAATATCCTCTTGGTTTTACCTTATCTTAAAAAAAAGAAACAAGGATTTATTGCAAATAACATATGCCAACGCAATAAACACGATAGAAGTATTTTCGTTACTGTCGAAACTGGTTGAATTGAGAGATCCAGAGACAAACGGACACAATCTTAGAGTCACACTATTAACCATCATGTTCTGTGAAGAACTAAAAGTACCGCCAGCCATATTGATTCGAACTGCTAAGGGTGCGGTGTTACATGACATCGGGAAAATCGTTACTCCAGACTGCATTGTAGGCAAGCCTGGTCCACTCACCAATAACGAGCGGATCATAATGCAACAGCATGTCAAAAACGGAATAAGATTAATCGCTGAATCAAGTGTAACGTATGAAGCATTGCGGGTCGTTTATGGACATCACGAAAAATATGATGGCTCTGGTTACCCATTTGGATTAAAAGGCCGAGATATACCTCTTGAGGCGAGAATATTTGCCATTATCGATGTATTCGACGCTCTCGTCAGCAAGCGAGTTTATAAATCAGCACTCTCATGCGAGGAGGCAGTCGATACAATGAGAAAAGAAAGTGGATTACATTTCGATCCAGAACTGTTAGCGCAATTCATTAATTTGGCACCCCAAATTATTGAAAATGTGTCACATAGCAATGAAGAGTTGAAAATCAGAATCAATGAAAATTTATTAAAATATTTCAAACATCTCAACCCCAGCATTAACTAAATAACGGCTCCGAATAGCAATAATTCACTACAGCGACTGGGCAGTGATAAGCAGGTCCTCGGCGCCAGGTCATTCAAAATAGAGGCCATGATGAAAAAACAGAATGCAACAAAATTTGATTCCCCTCATATTGATAATCCAAAATCATCCCGCAATTTATCCCTTTCATGGTTGAGCAATTATAGCTTTAAAGGGAAAATGAAAATACTCCTATTGAGCATTGCCGTCTTAACCTTACTAGGAAACATATTAATTGCACACTTGGTACATGGAGAAATACGGAGGGCAATTGAGCAGGATTTGATTAACCAAGTTCAGGGTCAGGTTCGACAACTGGAAGCCTATGCTCAGAAAGATCCCGAAAAATTTGTTCCACGCGCCACTGATCTATTAGACAATGCTCGTTGGGGTGAACAGGGCTCAGGCTATTTTTTCCTCACCGATTCACAAGCTAACTTATTAATATATCCACCTGATTCTAGTCGAGTTGGGAGCAAGTTAGATCCAATTCTGCTTGAAGATAGTGACGAAAACATTAATCAAGCATTGGTTCGAATTTCTAACTCGGGCAAACCATCACTGATCTCATATCCATATATAAAACCGGACAGCCAGATCCAAACAATAAAAACATCTTATGTTTACCCTTTAGGTAACTATCTGCTGGTATCAGGTGTTTATCTGGATAGTGCTGATGAACTGTTTAACAATTACTTATTGCACAGCAGCTTAATCTTGTTGGGGAATTTAATATTACTGTTTGGCTTAGTAACACTTTTTTCCCGTCCATTTTGTTCTAACGTGGAAACTATTCTTAAAGGACTGCAAGCGATAGCCAATAAAATACTGACTAGCAACATTGTATCTCACGGAAAAGATGAGATCGCCGCCATCACTCAGGCAATGGAGACCACTCGAGTTCAATTAGCCGGGTTGCTGCACTGTCAACGGGGTCACGCTCACTCAATTGCAACGGCGGCAACTCAAATCAGTGATGGTATTGGCGAAGTAAACGACGCCATTGGTGAGCAGCGACAACGTCTGGATAGTGTGACAACGGCGATGGAGCAAATGAATTCCAGCATTCTGGAAATAGCCAAGAGCACACAACAATCTGCGGATGAGGCCCGAGAAACAGATCGGTTGGCAAGCGGTGGCGAGATAAAAATTCACGAAGCTATTATCGCGATTGATCACCTTTTTGGTAATTTGGATGATAGCTCCAACTCCATGAACGAGGTAGAAAACAAAGTAAGCATTATTGGTTCAATCATTGAAACCATAAACAGCATATCCGATCAGACAAACCTATTAGCATTAAATGCAGCGATTGAAGCAGCCCGAGCAGGCGAGCAGGGCCGCGGGTTTGCTGTTGTTGCCGATGAGGTCCGTATGTTGGCGAAGAGAACCCAAAATGCCACGCGGGAAATATCTGAAATGATTGCTGGATTGCAGGAGTGTACCCGTACCGCAGTCGACATGATGCAGGCCAGCATCCAGATCGCAAACCGAGCCAAAAACGATTCCAGTCAGGCATCTGACTGCTTCACTGAGATTGTTCGGTATACTGGAAAGCAGTCTATTCATGGTGAAATGATTGCATCTGCGGTTGAAGAGCAAAGCCTGGTTGCCAACGAAATTACCCAATCATTATTGATAATTCGTAGTGCCGTTGAGGGCACCGAACAAGTATCCAACAACCTTCACAACATCAGCCATCACATGCAAAAATCCGCCGATGAAATGAATGATATGGTGATGAGTTATCATTTGCCTTAATAAGCGGAAACCAGTACAGCTTTAAAAGTTTGGGACGGTGCGAACAAACAAGGAAAAGACCAACACTACATTATTACAGTCAGTAATAATGTAGTGTTAACATTAACATTCGTAGTGGTGGATAGTTGTTCGCACCTGTTAACAGGCAAGCCAGTAGGAGCCGTTGAAGCTGAATATATTGAATTGCAATATCATCGGCATTTTATAGTACTGGCCCAGCCTTAATGGTAATGCAGTTTTTGTATTATTTATTTCAAATGAAACACTAAACACATCTAGCTGCTTTCCCCGACCGTCTTGATCAGTCATCACATTCAAGGAAAGGTGAGAACAAGTTCCTGATATGAGATCATTCTCCCAAAGTCGCTAACGGTCGACGAGACTATCCGCTGGCTTGTTCTCGATATCGGTCGGTAGATATTATTTCAACATCTGGCGATTTGGCCCTGTAGCCTACGTTTTTGGAATTATTATGTACGAAAAACGCAGGCGCTGATGCAGAGCTTAAATAATAGCCTTCCTCCGGTTTAAAATGAGTTTTGAGTGTAACGAAAAGCAAACCATATGGGACTCAAACATCCTGACCTTTGTAGGGCATTGTGGTGCCGCGGACCACAACACTCAGCTCTGGTAGTTCGGCTGGGGTTATTTCGGTATTTTCAATCAAGCCGAGCAGGGTATTGACCAAGGTAATGCCAGTTTCATAGATGGGTTGCCGAACCGTGGTCAGTGGCGGGTTGGAATAGATAGAAAAAGGCAGATCATCGAAACCAATCAGCGAGACATCTTCGGGTACCCGTAACCCACATTGTTTGAGACCTAAAATAGCGCCATAACAGGTCTGATCATTGGCGCAAAATATTGCCGAAAACTTCTTGCCGCTCGCCACTAATTGTTTCACCGCATTCAAACCACCGGCTTCGGCAAAATCCCCCTGCACCACCAACTCGGGATCATAATCAACACCTGAGCTCACCAGTGCCTGGCGGTAACCATGATGCCGTTCAATGGCATCACTCTGATCGAGTAAGCCAATGATATGTGCAATATTGCGATGACCTAGGTCCAATAAATAGCGCGTGGCCATGTAGCCACCCAACCGATTATTAATACTGAATGAGCGAACTCGCTCGGTATTAATATTATGGCCGGTAGCTACAATGGGCACTTGTTGTGAAAATTCAAGCAAGGTTTGCTGATTCACATGCCCGGTCAGAATAATGATCCCATCCACGCGACGGGCAATGAGCAATCGCAGTCGCTCGACTTCTTCTTCCGCATTCCAATGGCCGCTGACAATGAGAGGGGCATACCCTAACCCTTGCAAGGCATTCTCGACTCCGCGCAACATCTCATTGGAAAAGGGGCTATCGACATACTGAGTCAACACCCCCAACGTCATGGACTGCCCGGTTTTCAGATATTGCGCCATCAGATTGGGACGAAAGTCCAATTCTCGAATTGCATTTTCTACGGCCAAACGCTTATCGGCGGCAACTTTCGCCGATCCGTTGAGAATCCGGGATACGGTACTTGCCGAGACACCGGCTATGCGGGCGATATCATAGACAGTGGCTTTTTTTTCCTGAGCTGGCTTGGACATATCCCTCCCCCACATGAACCATCAAAATGACTGGGGCGAGCAAGCCGCCAATCGAGATATTCTTAATAAATCAGCCCGTTAAAATACACGGTTCCCATCATGGCAACAAGCAAGGATACCGGGTCGATGCACTGGGTGTGACTAGGGTTGTGCCGCAAAAAACACCCCTCGCGCCTGGGTGAAACCGGCTTTTTCGGCAGCCTTAACCCAGCCAATGGCCTGTTCATAATCATGGTTGGCCACAGCGCTACGAATGCGTTGATAGTACTCCAATTCGCTCAGCGGTTTGGCCTGGGCCTGGGCCGCGGCAATAGCCGGTTCGAAACTCGGCTCGGCAGGAGCCGCAAGCGCGGAGGTTTGTGCCTCGAGCGCTAGATACAGACGTCCGGTTGCGGCATGGGGGACTTCCGCATGCCGTAGACGCGCAACATCGGTGGCGCGATCGTACTCCATGGCCCGCTGCAATGCCTCGGCACTCAGCTTGGTCGAGCCTTGCATGTCCTCGGTGGTGGTAAACAGCAGCATATAGGTGGCCCGCGAGGTTCCCGAGGATGCCGGAATGATGAATTCTCCTTCCAGATTTTGTCCCGTCAGCAAGGAGCCGCCCCCATAAGTGAAGCTGGAACCCGGGATCAGCTGCAGCTGGGTATAGTGTTCGTCCAGGATCATGACGCTCGGCAGAAACAGAGTGAAATCAATCGGCACCGTTAGTTTGACCCGAGTGGCCTGCGCCATGGTGGGTAACGTAAATGCCGCGACATAGCTTTTACCCGTATCAAATGAAAACACCTGATTGCTGGAGCCAATTTGCACCCATGTATTGACGTCACCCAGCGGCTGGAACGTTAGGCCTTGAAATTTTTCAATAGCTGGCGTCTGCGCCAATTGCTGTCTATTCACCTGGGCCTGCTGTTGAAACGTACTGACTGTTGATGGCGCCGTCAGAGCGTGGGGTGAATCGATGCTGGAACAACCGGTGGCCAGTAAACCGACCAGCCACAACCAATTCTGTTTACCTTGTGTCATACCTGTCTCCTCAGAACCTGTGTTCTCAGAAAATACGGGCCCCAGAGGGGCCCGAGAATCACGAATAATAGCGTGCAGATTGGTTGCCCAACCGAATTACCACCACATATCCGCTTGCAACCCAACCAGGAAGTCTTCACGACTATGTTCCCAAGCCGCTTCGTAGTTACGATCCACATAGGTGGCCAGCAGGCGGATCTCAGGTGAAGGACCCACCCCGGTATTGACGGTAAACGTTGGAACAACGCTCAACTTACTGGAGTGACTGCCGCGGTTAACACCCTCCACGATAAGGTTGTTCTTGACATAGCCCACTTCGGTTTGCACCGAGAAGAATTCATTTACCGGGAACACGGGGCGTAGGGAGGCGGCATACCAGGAGTCATGGCCACCCAGTTCATAATCGTTGTACTGATAAGAGAGGGTTGGCAGCAGTTGTAGATTGGCACCATACCAGCCCCCCCAGGCAAACAACCGGTAGGACTGGTCACCGTCCATCACCTTGGACTGATACGGCTTATAGCCATCGGCCTTGTCTTGCAGAGTCTTCTGATACAAGGAGCCCTTGCGGTACATAGAAGTATTGGTCAGATTCGCCCCCAGCAAATCTCCGGAACCCAAACCACGACCCGCTTGGGCGATAAACTTGGAGAAACCGCCCGGCATAAAGAAGAAGTCTTCACGCGAATAGATAGTGGTCCCTTCAATCCCCTTGGTCGCATATTGCTTGCTGTCACCGGCGAACTCGTTGTTCGGCATCTGCTTCATCGCGACTTCGAAATCCCAGGCACCATATAAAGCACTGGAGTGGAGGGTGTGCATAGTAGCAGCACTGCCATCGGGGCGATCCGAATGGTCGGTGTCATTGCTGTTGATATAGGCAAAATCCCACTTGCCATCCGCCATTTCTACATTTTTAAAACCAACGCCGGTACCAGAGTAATCGGTATAAAAATAATCTGTGGTCCAAATATAGTTTTCACGATCGTAATAACGCAGACCGCCCCACATGGTGCCCG
This sequence comes from Aeromonadaceae bacterium, assembly GCA_963677375.2. Lineage (GTDB taxonomy): Bacteria > Pseudomonadota > Gammaproteobacteria > Enterobacterales > Aeromonadaceae > Pseudaeromonas. The sequence goes on along the minus strand of CAXXIF010000009.1, from coordinate 209,445 downwards.
TCGGAGTAATACCGCCTAATTCCACATAGGTCTCAGAGACACCGGTTTCACGGGGTGCGGCTCGGGTCTGCAAACCATCACCATCCGATTCCACCTTGAAGTGAATATTTACAGTTTTGCCGCTGCCCAGATCCCATAATTTATTCAGCCCCCCTTCCCAGCTATTATCCACTTCGGCACCCAGACGGCCCATGGATTTATCCATTTCATAGGCATATCCGGCCTTGGAGAAATTATCCTTGGCATCAAACAGGGAGCCAGCGCGAATATAGCCGTGAAAACCAATGGTTTCCGAGGCCTGCGCCATAATCGGCAATGCAAAGCCACAGCAGGCACCTACTAATAAGGCTGCAGATTTCAATTTCATTTTATACTCCACGAGATATCAATATTATTTTCGGCCCTATGCAATGGCCGGTTTCGGTTTAAAGGGCGATTTTTTGGCAAGGGGAGTTGGCATCAAAATCCGATGGCATGACAGATTTCAGAGCCACGTTGGTGAAGGCGAATTTAAGTCCCGCCATTGAATCCCAGGCACCCGCCATATACAGGGCTTTTTGCACCGAGCTGGTATTGGCCGCCGGGATCAGCGAAGCAACCGGCAAGGTGCAGCGATACCAGCTGTCATCAGCCGGAACCTTGCTGCTATCCATGGTGAAAAAGGTGCCGTAATCCGGGCCCGCAGTACCATCCATACGGATCTGGATATTCGGAGAGGCGCCATAGCTGGCCACTTTCACATCCAGGGTCATAGCACCCGCCTGGTAGGCCGAAAGATCGCTGTTCGCGCTATCGCTTCCCAAAAAGACGCCGCCATTGCCCGGAAAATCCTCACTCACCACCTGATCGGCATCGGTCAGAGTGCCGCCGAAACCATTCACCGGATAGCTGGTGCTGTGATCGGTCGCCAGACTCTTATCACCGGAGTAATAGAGAGCGGCATCGCCGGCGGCGAGTGCGGGTGCCTGATTCACCCCGGAGCCGGTATCACCACCCGTGCCCGGGTTGCCACCCGCGGCTTCGCAGGTCACCGGATCAACAACCGGCGTTGCGGTGGTGGTCAGCTTGTAGCTCACATTGGTGATTTCATAATCGAAGGCTTCGTTGGTCGCCAAATGAAATGGCGTGCCAACCGAGGCCAGATTGATGGCCGTAGCGCCAGGGAATGGCTGCATACAGTGGATAGGCAGGGTCAGTGTTTGCCAGTTACCGTCACCGATCACGGCGCTGGCAATGGGCAGACTGCTGCGATTGGGGTACTCGTTGTCGATAGAGGCATTCAGCACTTGCGGTACCGCGCTCTTGGCGCGCAGCTGGAATTCAATAAAACCGGAGGCGTACTGGCTCAGGTTCAATGGGGTAGCGGATTTGAGCATGAAAGTGCCATCGCCATTACCCGCGACCTGAACATCGGCGGTGTCATTGCTACCGGCGTTGTTGATCAGAACGGCACTGATACTGGTCATCGCAACCGGCGTGGCTGTGACGGCCTGGACATTCCAGCCATCCATCTCGGATTGAATTTGGGGAGTGGTGGCCGTCGTGCCAACCCCGAACAGCAGCAAGGAGCTATCGCCACCGCCGTTATCCGGCGGTGTTACGCCGCCATTATTCGCCGGAATGTCCTCTGCACCGCCACACCCGCCCAGCAGGGTTGCGGCGATCAGTGACGCCAAAAGTCCTTTCTTTGTTGCATTCATATTGACCACTCCAATCAATGGGAAAATTGTCGCATCGCGGCGGGCGGCGTATCTCAAACTGCAAACTTGAAATCGATGCCACGAAAAACGATGGTGAGCTGATTCTCTTGAAATCGATTTCCAAAGCAATGTTTATCCATTGAAATGATCGCGATTCGTGCTAACAATCACAAAACCATCGCTAGAACCTGATGCGGTGCATTGCCACTATCTTTCCCTATTGCCAGACAGCCCCTATCGACACCGACAAACACATAATAAATTAAACCTTTATATTCATATAGATGGATAAAATTCATTTCTCAGTATGGGTTCGAACTGGCAACAGCAGCCTCGTGGTTGGTATTCACCAGAACCGGCCGCTGGCGAAGACCCGCTTCGTGATCCAGGCATGGAAGGCTGCTGGATAAGCCCCAGACGAATATGGCATCGATTTCACAAAATAAGAACGAAATGCCGCGGGAATAGCACACCGCTCGGACGAGCGGATTTCTGAGCAGAGGGATCCGCCGGGCCAAGCAGCGAGCCCCATCACAGTCATATGGAAAGAGAGTCCCGCAGGCGCCGCGTGGATGAATCCAACTTGTCTATTGATGGATATGATTTATAAGATGGGCAACAATTAAGACAACGAAACCGCTTTCAATATTTTTCGAATAAAATCAGGGGGCTCGCTTGAGATTCATACCAGCATGTTGTGGGCTACTGGGCATCGCATTGGCGTATCTAGTTCCCGTGGTGGTACAGGCCACCACCTTGACGATCGCCTCCTACCCGAACTTTGATGCCGCCATTCGGGCCGCCATTCCTCGTTATGAAAAACTGCATCCTGACATCAACATTCGCCTGGTGGCGTTGTCGTTTTACGATCACCACCATGCCATGACGAGCGCTCTGGCCACCGGTGCCGGCTTGCCGGATATCATGGGCCTGGAGCAAGGTTTTATTGGCCGTTTTGCCCATTCCGGTGGTCTCGAAGTCTTGAGTGCTCCGCCCTATAACGCCCTGCAGTATCAGCCGTTGCTAGTGCCCTACACCATGGCGCAAGCCCAGAACGAGCAGGGGGAATTGATGGCCATGCCCGCCGACATAGGCCCCGGCTCGCTGTTTTACCGCCAGGATCTGCTGGCGCAAGCCGGTGTCACGCTCGATGAGATGACCACCTCTTGGGACAGCTTTATTCAGGCCGGTATCCGGCTCAAACAAAAATCCATCTACCTGGTGGCCAATGCCAGTGACCTGAAAGACATCTATATCCGCATCGGACTCCAACCGGGTGAGGGGATCTATTTCAATCAGGCCGGCGAGAGTCTGGTGCGCAGCGAGCGTTTTGTCCGGGCCTTCACCCTGGCCAAGCAGGTCCGGGAGTTGGGACTGGATGCCCGATTGCAGATCTGGAGTAATGAGTGGGCCGAATCGATTCGCAGTGGTCACATAGCCACCCAGATGATGGGTGCCTGGTTTGCGGGGCATCTGGCTAGTTGGATAGCGCCTGAAAGCAAAGGGCTATGGCGCGCCAGCCAGTTACCGGCTCACGCCTACGCTAGTTGGGGTGGCTCTTTTTATGCCATTCCCAAAGCTGCGGCGCATAAACCTGAAGCCTGGGACTTCATTCGCTTTATGACGCTGGATACCGACATGCAGCTGGACGCCTTTAAAAAACTGGATGCATTTCCCGCCCTGCTGAGTGCCCAGCACACCCCGCATATGGCAGAACCCATCGACTATCTTGGCCAACAACAAGCCCGCTTAATCTGGAAGGAAGCGGCTGACAAGATGCCGAGTATTATCCCGCATCAGCATGATGCCATGGCTGCCGAAATCATCCGCAAACAGATGGATCTGGTACTCGAAGAAAATAAAGATATCAACGTGGCGCTGGAAGATGCCGAGCGCCAAATCAAGCGCAAGGCAAGACGCTGATGCAGAACGCTTGGAAAAAATATTCGACAATCCTCAACAAACGATGGATTCCTTATCTCTACCTGTCGCCATTTTTTATTATATTTTTGGTATTCGGATTGTACCCGATACTATTTTCAGCGTGGATTTCACTGCATGCTTGGGACTTGAGCTCATCGCTGTGGGATATGGAGTGGCAGGGGCTTGCCAACTATACCAATGTATTGACCGATGAGTGGTTTTACCGCGCTCTCTATACCACGCTATGGCTCGCCATCGTATCTGGAGTGCCCCAGCACCTGATCGCACTGCCTCTGGCTACCCTGCTGTTTCGCTTATCCAATCGCACGCGTCATTTCCTATTTTGCTTCTATTTCTTGCCCTTTATCACCTCCTCGGTGGCTATTTCCTTGGTGTTCAGCTCTCTATTTTCCCGTGATTTTGGCGTGTTAAATCAGGTTATTTCTGGGCTGCATGATTGGGTCATCTTTGATATTCAGCCTTTGGGATGGTTACTCCCAGAGCAGGCTATCGATTGGCAAGATTCCAGTCATATCCGCTGGAGTATTGCTATGGTGGTGTTCTGGCGTTATGTCGGCTGGAATACGCTGTTATATCTTTCGGCGATGAAAACCATCCCAGAAGAACTATTTGACGCCGCCTATCTGGAAGGCGCCGGATTTTGGCAACAGCTACGCCATGTCACGTTACCGATGCTCAGGCCGATGATACTATTGGCATTGACGCTGAGTTTAATTGGCAATATGCAGTTATTCGAAGAGCCATTTATCCTCACCGCCGGGACCGGCGGTTCCGGTCAGGCCGGACAAACCATGGCCATGTACTTATATGCCACGGCATTTGCCGAAGGAGATTTCGCCACCGCATCGGCCATCGCCTGGTTGTTATTTATCATTCTGTTGGCACTCTGCAGTTTAGGGCGCCGAATTAACCAGAAAGAGCACTTATGAGCCATATTCATCAGCGCTCATCACCCCATTGGTTGCTCACTTCTATCATTGGATTTGGTGCCATTCTGATGGTGTTGCCGTTCTGGTTTATGCTGGTATTTGCCACCCACGATGAAGCCCATATATTTGCTGTGCCGCCACCGCTGTGGTTTGGCGATCAGTTGGCTGAAAATATCAGCCAGCTATTAAACAGACTGCCCTATTTCTGGCATAACCTGTCGAATAGTTTTTATATCGCCGCCATGACCACGGGGTTGAATCTATTGTTCTGCTCCCTGGCGGGGTGCGCCTTTGCGTTGTATCAATTCAAAGGCAAGAAGTTGCTATTTAATCTGGTGCTCGGCACCATGCTGTTGCCCGGTTTTTTAAATATGATCCCCAATGCCTTGATGATTGCCATGTTCGGTTGGATCAACGAGCCCAAGGCGCTGTATATTCCCGCGGCCTGTGGTGCATTCGGGGTATTTTTAATGCGCCAGTATATCGAGCAAGCGGTACCCTACGAGGTCATTGAAGCGGCTCGCCTCGATGGCTGCAGCGAGTGGGGCCTATATCGCTATATGGTATTACCGCTCATCAGACCCGCATTATTCACCCTGGCCCTGCTGACTTTTATTGCCTCCTGGAATAATTTTATGGCCCCCCTGGTCGTATTACGCGATATGGAGAGCTACACCCTGCCTTTGGCTTTACGAGCCCTGCAAGGCGTGGGCGTCGTGCCCTGGGGGGCGGTCTGCGCTGGGGCTGCCATTGCCGTCATGCCATTGATCATTCTGCTGATTTTCACTTCACATCAGCTGATCGATCGCCTGAGCCAGGGTTATACGAAGTAAGTGCTTATGCCAGGCGCGCGAGAATGGGGCGGCGGGGATAACCTGAAAGCCGACCGTAGGCATCAGGGATGATGCCTTCGAGCCTCCATGGATGGATTCACGGCGTGTCTCGGCGTTAGGTTGCCCCGGTGCCGCATTGCGGCCCACACCAAACGTCAAAACGAGGGGCACTCAATGCCCCTCGCTGATATCACCTAACCATTATTCCCAAGGCTGAACAGACACATACTGGTACTTGGCATAGACCGGCTGGCCATTATAAGAGCTAGGTGGGAATTGCTTGTTGGCACTGATCCAGTTATTCACAAATAGTTGCATCCAACCGGTCACAGGGCGATTTTCCCGGCGCACCGTGACCCACTTATTCTCGGTGCGACTAAATACCTGCCAGGTCACGCCATATTCATCAATATTGAAGGCGTAACGCTCCATGTTCCAGATCGCCATACCATATTTGCCAATATCGATATCGACCGGAAATTGTTTACCCTGGATCCAGACGTTGGTATGCAGCAGATTAGTTCCGCCCATCAGTTCAATATCCACTTCATAGTGGCTGCTGGTGCTCGCCTCTCCGGCATAAGTAAAGAAGGAGCTAATAGTTCCTGGCACCGCACCGGCCTGCATCTGAACTTCATAACGGCCGCGACGGGTATAATTGTAGCTGCGCATCTCCGCACAGGATTTAGCGCCACTTTCCGTTTTGGCATGTAAAATGGCCATATTCGATTCGGTCCAGATATTCGCCGCCCGCCAGGTACAATCAAATTCCGAGCCGCCATTGCGCCAACCATCGGAGACTTGCCAGTCCTGATTATTCCACCAAAATGCCGATGCCTGGGTTGCATATAAACCGCTGGCGAATAACACCGCCGTCATAACTCCAATTTTACGCATAATATCCACACTCCTCTGTGTTGAATGGATGACAACCAAGTTCGAAAGAAGGATATAGAACACTAGGAATGAAAAACAAAACTGAAATCGCGTCATGATTATTTCATATTATTGAAACTATCAGCAGCGCCATTGAAATTAATGATAAACAAAATAATTGAGGATTATATTGAAGCTATAAAAAAGCCACCGACAGGGCGGTGGCAAAGTGGACTTCCAATCCAATGAACCAAAAACTAGTTTGCCTGACGGCGATAAATCTCCACTAACTCGGTAGCCAACTCACGGCACAGAATAGAGGTCATCAAATGATCCTGGGCATGCACCATTACCAGCGTCATCTTGGTTTTACCTTCTCCCTCATCGGCTTCAATCAGTTTGGTCTGTACCGAATGGGCGGCTTTACCGGCCTCAATGGCTTCGACCAATAGAGCATCGGCTTCGGTAAATAAACCAGCACGCGCTTGACGCAAGGCTTCAAAACAAAGGCTACGCGATTGACCGGCGTTGACGATAATACCCATCACTGCTTCTTCAAGATCCAACATTTATTACTCCTTAAAACCCATTATTCCGTGAAACCTCGGCAAACCATTCCCCGCTTTTCTTGACGGTGCGCTGCTGAGTGGTCAAATCAAGGCTGATGAAGCCATAGCGATTTTTATAGGCATTCATCCAGGACCAGTTATCAATAAAGGTCCACAAATGATAACCACGGCAATTACACCCCTCGAGGATCGAGGCGTGGATCCATTGCAGATGACCGCGAATAAAATCGATGCGGTAATCATCTTTCACCTGGCCATCCTCACCAATAAATCTGTGTTCCCCCTCCACGCCCATGCCGTTTTCCGAGATATAGCTTGGAATATTCCCGTAATTATCCCGCAGATTGGTCAGGATGTCGTAGATGCCACGCTCGTAGATTTCCCAACCGCGGTAAGGATTCATCTTGCGACCCGGCATCTCGTAATTTTCGAAGAACCAATCCGGCAGGAAGGGAGTTCCGGGCTGGATGGCGGTCATCCGGGCTTTGACCCGTCGCGGCTGGTAGTAGTTGATGCCGAGCAGATCAATCTTGCCAGCGGCGAGCAATTCCTTGTCGCCGGTTTGGGTCACCGGCATCTGGTCATATTCCAGCAGAATGTCGATCAGCTCCTGGGGATAACAGCCTTTCACCGCCGGATCGAGGAATGCCCGATTGAAGAACAGATCGGCAATAAACGAAGCCTTCAGATCCGCCGGATGTGAAGAGCGCGGATAGGAGGGGGTCAGATTCAGCACGATACCGATCTGGCCCGGCAGATTGAGCGCTCGATAGCGCACCACCGCCAGGCTATGGGCCAGCATCATGTGGTAGGCCACTTGCGCCGCACGGCGAAAATCCATCTGGTTCGGGTAGTGGAAGTCATACAGATACCCACCTTCCACCACCACCACCGGCTCGTTGAAGGTCATCCAGCAGGCCACCCGGTCGCCAAACAACTGGAAACAGATGTCGGCATACTGGGCATAGGCCTCGACCGTGGCGCGGTTTTCCCAGCCCCCCAGCTGTTGCCAGTACATGGGCATATCAAAGTGGAACAGCCCGATAAAGGGTTTGATCCCCTTGGTCAGCAACTCATCAATCACCTGGTTATAGAAGGCTACGGCCTCGGGATTGACGGTTTTGCCATCCGGCATCAGCCGGGCCCAGGAAATCGAGGTGCGAAAGCTGTTGTGACCAATTTCCGCCATCAGCGCGATATCGTCCTGATAACGCTCATAAAAGGTAGAAGTATCTGCCGGACCAATCTGATTGTGAAAACGATGCGGTTCAGTGGCAAACCAATGATCCCAAATCGTTGGTGCCTTACCGCCTTCAGCCGCCGCACCTTCGGATTGCGCGGCTGAAGAGGCACTGCCCCACCAAAACCCTTCGGGGAATTTATATTGCATGACCTTTTCCTCTTGCTATCCGGGCCGCGGACGCCGTCTGCGGCCCTTGGTAATTAAGCCTGGCTCGGCTCGGCATCAATTTCTTCGGCTTCATCGATCGTCGAATTATCAGTATCTTGCTGCAACAGGGTGCGCTCATAAGCCCGGACGAAGGGGTAGTACATCAGCGCCGACACCCCCATACAGATGAAGCACATGATGACCGGACTGAGCGCCCAGTTGGTGGCCCAGGAGGCACCGATAGGCGCCGGTGTGGTCCAGGCGGTCAACATCACCACTTTTGCAACCAAGCCAAACTTCACGGCAAACCAAGCCAGGATGGCGTTGATCACCGGCACCAGAATGAAGGGCAAGAAGAACACCGGATTCATGATGATGGGCGCCCCAAACAGGATCGGCTCGTTGATATTGAAGAAGCCGGGGACTACGCCCATGCGCCCTATGGTGCGCAGATGTACGGCACGGCTGCGCATCAGCAAGAACGCCAGCGGCAAGGTGGAGCCAACACCACCGATAAACAGGAAGTGATCCCAGAATCCCGGCAAGAAGGTATGAGGGATCGCCTGACCTGCGGCCAGGGCCGCCTGGTTGGTGGCCAAATTCGCCATCCAGAACGGGTTCATGATACCCGTGACGATCATGGTGCCGTGGATCCCGGCAAACCAGAGGATTTGGCATACCAGTACCGCCAGGATGACCGCAGGCAAACTGTCGGAGGCCGCAACCAGCGGCTTGAGCATGGCCATGATGGCCTCCGGCAAAATCATGCCCGTGCTGTGCTGCAGCAACAGATTGAACGGATGCAGGGTCAGGATGATCACCAGCACCGGGATCAAGACTTCGAACGAGCGGGCCACACCGGTTGGCACCTGATCTGGCAGGCGAATGGTGATGTTGTTGCGTTTGAGCCAGGCATAGACTTCGGTGGAGTAGATGGCACAGATCAAGGCAGTAAAGATCCCCTGCCCCGAGAAGTACTGGGTGGAGATGACACCATCTTTATATTGCGCCGCCACCAACATGAAGGACATCAAGGAGAGCAAACCCGTGGTGATCGGATCCAGCGAATATTGCTTGGCCAGACTGGAGGCGACGCCAACCGAGATAAACAGCGTCATCAAGCCCATGCTCATGTTGAAGGGCAACATGAGTTCGGCGCGATAGGTGGTTGAAAAATCAAGCCAAGCCCGGGCGAAGCCCCAGGTGGTTTCATTGGAAATCGGCGGGAAGATGAACACCAGCATGAAACTGCCGACGATCATGAAGGGCAGCGCGGCGATAAAACCATCGCGAATGGCCAGCACATACCGCTGCTGTCCCAGCTTTCCGGCTAATGGGCCTATGCGTTGCTCAATCAGCCCCACCAGCATGCTATAGAGTGAACTCATAATTTTTTGTCCTTCCTTGTCGATGTCATTAACCAATCAGCGACAAGGCGAAATCCAGCACCTTGTCTCCCCGTTGCATGCCGTAATCCATCATGTCGATCGACTGCACCTTGATGCCGTGAGAGGCCGCCTTGGCCTGCAGCTCGGGTTGCATGTATTTGATCTGCGGCCCAAGCAGTACCACCTGATACTTGGGCATCTGGTCATCAAACTCCGACGCGCCGAAGGCCTTGATATCAGCCGCCAAACCGCGCTTCTCGGCTTCGATCACCATTTTTTTCACCAACATGCTGGTCGACATACCGGCAGAGCAGCACAACATAATTTTTTTCATGATTCGTCCTCTGGATTAACGTTGACTGCACTATAGAACGACCGAAAAAGATGAGAAATCGATTTCACGTTTTGGAATTACTAATTGTGATTCCGATCACTACAGCGCCGAACCCCGATCGATAAACATCGAGCGACAAAATCATATCTACATGTAATAAAAGGATTTTAATCTCGAGCGCAAATATGGGTGCGTATGGGGCCGTCTACTTCACTCTTTATGAAACCATTAAGGCATCGATTTCACAATGAGCCATGCAACGCTGAGGGGCGGTTTCCACGTTTCAGCCCGCGGCGACAAGAGATCCGAGCGATATCCACCAGGAAACGACGTAAACGCAGGACCCTGGATCCCAGCCAGGACAACAGAGCTCCAAGACAGCAGTGCGCCAGCGCATAGTGATAAAACCGGGGAGCCGTCATAACCGCCGGAGCGACGTAAAACCCCATCGGCCCAGTGGCTGGTTCGACACCAAAAAAACAAGACGCCCGCAGGCGTCTTGGTGGTTACATCGAAGTGGAACGTTAGGGTTTTAACTGGCCCTGACAGTCGAGTTGCTTGAGATCCTTGCCCGGTTGCAGCAAGGAGGCCGGCACCCAGCGCACCGTCGCCACGTCCAGACGCGCCTGACCATTCGTGCCCAGAATGAAGGGGGTGTTGGTCTTGGCAAAATCCATCCCATCCTGCAGACAGCTCAGCGGCAGGCTGAGGGTCACCCACTGTCCCTGCGGCAATTCGCGCAGCGTCGAGGTCACATCAATCGACTTGCCACAGGGCCAACCACACTGCAGACCCAGGGTCACAGCGCTTTGCGGTGGCTGTTGCATCCGCAGCGTCACCTGCAACTCACTGTTCGCTTTCAGATAGCTGCGACGATCCGCCCCCTTGACCTGAGTGGTCTGCAGTTGCAGGGTCGCACCCGAGTCTACACCCGGTTTGTTCTCACCCATAAAGGTCACCGCCCGCGCATCCTGCTGCCGCAGATAGTCAATGGGTTGCACCTTGATGAACTTCATCTCGGTCACGCTGTTACCCGAGACTTCGGTGCCGGTCCAGTTGCTGGCATCGCCCATCCGCAGACGGTGTTCCTCACTGGCTTTGGGCCCAAACAGCTCGAGCACCTTGCCAGCAGCAGTCAGCTTGGCCGGATCGGTTTCGTTACAACCAAACTTGCGATTGTCCAGCGGCAGCTGGTTCAGATTGCTGACGCGAGCCGCCACCGGGGATGGCTGCTGGTAGCGGAGGCCATAGCCATACGGGAACAGCGGCGCAAATTCGCCCTGTGGGTCCTGTTCAAAGCTGGGTCGTTTCCAGCCTGGAATATTCACAGGCGTGCGATTGATGGCGGTGGCACACTTCAGGAACGGCCAGGAGAAAGAGAGACGGCCCTGGAAGTCATAGCCCGGCTTGTCATGGGCATCTTTAAACAGCACATCGGTGATGCCCTCGCCTTCCGTGCCCGGCAACCAGGCGGCAACGAACGCCGAAGAGAGATTGATCTCTTCGTTGACATACAGCGGACGTCCGGAAAACAGCACAGTAACCACAGGGATACCGGCCGCCTTGAGTTGCTTCAAGGTCTGCAGATCCGTCTGATAGCTGTCCTTTAACTCGGCATAGGCCAGCGTTTTATTATCCGGGATATCACCAAACCATTCGGCATAGGGATCTTCCCCCATCACCAGTATGGCGACATCCGGTTTGCCCGCTTTAAGAGTCGCCGATTGGGTACTGTTCAGCACACGATCCGCGCCGACCGTCGCGCGAATGGCATCCAGCAGACTTTGTGCGCCGGGGAAATCAGTACGCTGGTTTTCCGTGCCTTGCCAGGTCAGACTCCAGCCGCCCACCTGCTTGCCCAGATCATCCGCGGCACTACCCACCACCAGCACCTTGCTGCGGCGGCTCAACGGCAGTATCTGATCTTCGTTTTTCAGCAACACCAGCGACTTGCGCACCGCTTCGCGCGCCAGAGCCTTGTGTTCGGCAGCCCCCAGCTCAGCCTGTTTGCCCGCCAGCTCACGGGCAGACGGCTGCGGTTTTTGCCACAGACCGGCCCGCATCTTGACCCGCAGGATCCGCGTCACCGCATCATCAATCCGGCTCATCGGGATCTGCTGGTTGGCTACGCCATCCAGCAGGCTCTGACGGAAGGCCTGCCAATCCTTACGCGCGGTAACCATGAAGATATCGACCCCGGCCAGTACCGCAGGCAGACAAGCGCCCATGGTGCAACCGGCGATTTCACTATGACCATTCCAGTCGGAAACAATCAGGCCATCGAAACCCATCTTGCCCTTGAGCACATCGGTCAGCAGATACTGGCTACCGTGCAACTTACCGTTGTATGCAACCTCATCGTTCGGCAGCACATCGCGGTTTAACTTGTTGTGCCAGCTATTGAACGAGGCCATCACCACTTGCGCTCCGGCATCCAGACCCGAGAAGTAGCCCACGGCGTGGAGGTTGCGCAGCGCCTCTTCGGAATAAAAATTCTGCCCGCGATCGACGCCATCCTGAGTCCCACCATCACCGACGAAGTGTTTGACGTTGGAGATGACATGCTGCTGCCCGCGCAGATCGGCGGCCGAGCCCTGCAGACCGCGCACCATCTCACCGGCATAGTGGTAGACGATGGCCGGATCTTCGGAGTAGCCCTCGTAGGTCCGCCCCCAGCGATCATCCCGTGGCACCGCGACTGTCGGAGCGAAGGTCCAATCCAGCCCGGTAGCCGCCACTTCGCGGGCCGTGATCTGGCCAATGCGGAAGATCAGCGCCGGATCGCGAGCCGCACCCAGACCGATGTTGTGGGGAAACAGAGTGGCCGAGAACACATTGTTGTGGCCATGCACCGCATCGGTTGCCCACATGAAGGGAATGCGAAAACCCCGGCCCTTGTAACCCGCCTCGGCCGCCAACCAATACTGATCCGCTTGCTTGGCCCAATCCTGCGCCGAGGCATGCTTGTTGTTATTCGGCCAACCGCCACCACCATTGAGCACAGAGCCAATTTTGTACTTGCTGATCTCCTCAGGCGTCACCTCACGAAAGTCCGGCTGGATCATCTGGCCGACCTTCTCTTCAAGTGTCATCTGGGCGAGCAAGGACTTAATCTGTTGCTCCATGCTTTCATCTTTGGCGATCGCGCTATGGATCTGCGGCCACTGCGCAAAGTGAGGGACATCCGTCACTCCAGTCGCCAACGCGGCTCCCGCTAGACCACAACCCGCCAAGAGACAGCTCACTGACCTGGCCAGACCATTTTTTATCTTCATTCGTCACTAACTCCTGATGTTCGCACTCATGACTCGGCCGATGGGTAACCTTGGCAGCAGCAAAGAATGGAACCGCTCAATTGTGAAATCGATTGCATGTCAGCAGTTATGGTAGACAGAAGTGTCCCTGCTATTCCAGCGGTTCTGTAACAGCTTCGGGCAAATATCGACCACCAATCCGAGAATGGTGAGCCGGATCACAAAGAGAAAAACAACTTAAGAAATCGATTTCTTGTATCAAAAAAAGCCATATACTGCCGAAATCATCCTGATTTACCCGTCAAGGTGAGATGAAACCCGGTTTTTATAGTCAATAATCACGGGGTTCCATGCTGAGTTAGTTCCTTCGTTTCGACCCGGGCTTGCCCGGGTTTTTTTATGCCTTGGAAATTATGAAATCGATGCCAATTGAGTGCTCTATGGGTGGGAGAAAACGCCAGTCCGGCGAAAATTTGCCAAGCTCTTCACAATTCATTGACTCAGATTTGATTTACCGTGCGGGGTGTTGTCTCTTGCATCATGAAATCGATTTCTGGCATCCAATGACGCATCTTTACGAATGGCCCATACTCAAGCCAGGACGCAGTACCGATCGGGCAGAGTGCTGAAATCGACTCGATAATTTTCCGTCTGCTATCAAAGAGGTAACACATGAATACATCTCGACTCAGCACCCTGGCGCTGGTCCTGTCGTGCACCATCGGATTGCATGGCTGCGCCCCGAGAAGCTCCAGCACTGGAACGGCTGCAGCTGGAGCCGCATCTGCAGGCCCGAGTGAAGAACTGCTGAACAATGGCGGGTTTAATGGCACTGATGGCTGGTGGACAGCTGGCGCCACTCTGGGCGTTGAAAATCAGATGGGATGTGCGACCTTCACTGAATCTGGCGCCAATCCTTGGGATGTGATCCTCGGTCAATCCGGTATTGCCCTGGTCGAGGGACAAACCTACAGCGTGCATTTCAAGGCAATGGCCAAGAATAACGTGCACATGAAAGCCCTGGTCCAGCATGACGGTGCGCCCTATACCAACTACATGGTGCAGGACATAGAGCTCGGCAGCACCGCCAAGCCCTTTGATATCAAATTCACGCCATCCGCCACGGATGAAAAAACCCAGCTCCAATTCCAGATGGGCACCCAAACGCCAACCACCATCTGTGTGGGGGATGTCTCGTTGATCGGCCCGAGCTTGAACAAAAAATCAGACCTGGCGACGGTGCGCGTCAATCAGGTGGGTTATCTGAGCCTGGCGCAAAAACGCGCCACCATAGCTACCGATGCCAAGGAGCCTCTCGCCTGGAAGTTATTGAGTGCCCAGGGCGAAGTCCTCGCCGAAGGCAAAACCCAGCCGTTTGGCTTGAATGCCGCCTCCGGTGAGCAGGTGCAAATTGCCGACTTCAGCCAAGTGACAACTCCGGCCAACGGTTTGGTGCTCGAAGTGGCAGGGCAAAAGAGTCATCCGTTCAGCATTGGCGATGACATCTATCACCGCATGAAATATGACGCCCTCTCCTTCTTCTACCAGCAACGCAGCGGTATCAACATCGAGGCCAAATACGTGCAACGTCCGGATCTGGCACGCCCAGCCGGTCACAAACCCGAGAAGGTCACCTGCTTCAATAAACAGGATGCCAAAGGCAATCAATGGCCGGGATGCGACTTCTCCCTGGATGTCACCGGCGGTTGGTACGATGCCGGCGATCAGGGTAAGTATGTGGTCAATGGCGGTATTTCTGTCTGGACCCTGATGAACCTGTACGAACGTGAACAGTTGGCCAAGAGCGGCGACAAGAGCGCCTTTGCCGATGGCAAGGTGAAGATCCCGGAACAAGGCAATGGCAAAAACGATCTGCTGGATGAAGCGCGCTGGATGATGGATTTCTTCCTCTCCATGCAGGTGCCGGATGGCAAGAAGACCTCAGTACCGGTAGGCGATCAATCCAAGCAGTTGGATAAGCTGCAACTGACCGAGATCGATGCCTCCGGTATGGTGTTCCACAAGGTAGCGGATGAAGCCTGGACCGGCATGCCACTGCCACCGCATAAGGATCCGCAGCCGCGTTATCTCAGCCAGCCGAGTACCGCCGCCACCCTCAACCTGGCTGCCACCGCCGCGCAGTCCGCTCGCGTCTGGAAAACCCAGGATCCGGCCTATGCAGAGCGTTGCCTGAAGGCTGCAGAAAAAGCCTGGAAGGCCGCTAACCGTCACCCGGATGTCTATGCCTACGACAACTTCGTCGGCTCAGGCCCCTATGACGATACCCATCTGAGCGATGAGTTCTACTGGGCGGCGGCCGAGCTGTTCACCACCACAGGTAAGAAGGAATACAAGCAAGCACTGCAGGATTCGCCTTTGTATCTGGATGCCCCCAAGGGTGACAAAAACGCGACCGGTGATCTCTACTGGCAAGGCGTCAGCAGTGCCGGCACCATCACCCTGGCACTGGTCCCGAACCAGCTCGGCAAACAAGAGGTTGCCAAGGCACGCGCGGCCATCATAGCCGCCGCCGATGGCTATCAGCAGAGCGTGGACAAAGAAGGATACCGGATCCCGTATCAGGCCACTGAATACCCATGGGGCTCCAACTCCAACCTGATGAACCGCAGTATCTTCCTTGGCCTGGCCCATGACTTCACCGGTGAGCGCAAGTACCTGCAAGCAATGTCCGATGCCATGGATTATGTGCTGGGACGTAACCCGCTGGATCAATCCTATGTCTCGGGTTACGGCTCCCGTGCGCTGAAGAATCCGCACCACAGATTCTGGGCGCACCCGGTTGACCCAGCCTCTCCGCTGGTACCGCCAGGCGTACTCTCCGGTGGCCCGAACTCCATCAACTTCAGTGATCCAGTGGCCTCTACCATGAAGGGCAAGTGCATCGGTCAGACCTGCTGGAAGGACGAGATCGGCGCCTGGACTCTGAACGAAGTGACCGTCAACTGGAACGCCCCTTTCCTCTGGACCGCCAGCGTGCTGGATGAGGGTGGCTTAACCCGCTAAACCCAACAGTGTCATGAGGTCCCGTTCCAAGAGCGGGACCTTACTCGTTCCTTACATTCTGCCAACAGGTTTCCCATGTCCAAATTGATAAATCATCTTTGTCTCGCCGCCGCCATTGGCCTAGCCGCTTGTGGTGGGGGGCAAAGCAATGACTCCTCATCCGTCACGCCGCCGCAACCCGAATCCCCGGCACTGCGTCAGCAAACCAGTCTGCCCATCGGCGTGGCATTGGGGGTCGGCAATTTCGAGCCCGCATCCAGCATCCGCTACAGCCCGCAAGCCAGTCAGTTGCGTCAGCTGGCCGCCAGCGAATTCAGCTCGGTAGTCGCCGAAAACATCATGAAGCCGGAATATATCCACCCGCAAGAGCAACGCTATAACTGGAGCGATGGGGATTATCTGGTGCAGTTTGCGCAACAAAATCGCATGCAGATCCATGGCCATACCCTGGTCTGGCATAACGCCCTGCCTGGCTGGATGACTAACTACAGCGGTAACTGGGAGAGCATGCTGGCGGATCACATCACCACCATCGTCAGTCACTACAGCAGTTCGATCAGCAGCTGGGATGTGGTGAATGAGGCCTTTCTGGATGATGGCTCGCTACGCTCCAGCATCTGGTCGACGCATATTCCCGACTATCTGGCCAAGGCCTATACCCTGGCTCGTGCCGCCGACCCGGATGCCGAGCTCTATTACAACGACTACAACATCGAAGCCATGCCGAAGAAGCTCGATGCCGTATTGAAGATGGTCACCGATTTTCGCAGCCGCAATATTCCCATCGATGGCATAGGTTTCCAGATGCATATTGACCGCTACTGGCCCAGCACCAACGAAATCCGCCAGGCGTTTAGTCGTTGCGTGGCCATGGGCCTGAAGGTACGCATCTCCGAACTCGACATCCGCATGAACCCCAACAATAGTGCCACGGCCCTGACACCCGAATTGGCCGAAGCGCAGCGCCAGCGTTATCGGGAGGTAATCACCGCCTACCTGAGTACGGTACCCGCCGAGCTGCGCGGTGGCATCACTGTCTGGGGATTGACCGATGCCCTCAGTTGGACGCCCTGGTATTACAAGATCCCGGACTGGCCCCTGCTGTTTGATGCCAACTTCCAGCGCAAACCAGCCTGGACCGGAATGAGCGAGGCACTCAACGCCACACCTTAATCCAGCAATCATACCGGCTCTTAACCCGGTGGCTGTAATAACGCCCATCAAGCCATCTCTTGACCACACCTCATGTTGGTCGAGAGACACAAAAAAAGAGGGAGGGCGGAATGACCCGCCCTCCCTCTTTTTGTTGGGGGATGCTCACGGCCCGACAGTGCCTAACGCAAGCCCCGTTGTTGTTTGATCAGCTCCCAAGCCTGCTGGATCTCCTGGGTCTTCTCTTTGGCCATATTCATCATCTCCGATGGCAGCCCCTGGGAGGCCAGCTTGTCCGGATGATGCTTGCTCATCTGCTTGCGGTAAGCCTTCTTCACTTCACTATCGCTGGCATCGTCCGTCACCCCGAGCAGGGTATAGGCATCCTTGAGACGATTCCGGGGTGGTGGCGGCGTCCATCCGGCTCCCTGCGGGCCAGCACCCGCCCGCTGTTGATAACGGCCAAAACTGGTCTCCGCCTCCGCCATGGCCAGAAACTGCTCCAGCTCCCAGCGGGAGAAGCCCAGCAGCTCGGCCACCTCCAGCAATCGAAGCCGTTGCTCGCCCTGTAGGGCGCCATCGGCAAAGGCCGCTTGCAGCTGGATCTCCAGAAACACCCGCAACAGATCCATCTGCCCACGGCAGGCTCGACGAAAGCTGACCAACTCCTGATCCAGCGGATAACCGGGCTCCTTGCCCTGACGGAAAGATTCCTGAGCCTCGCGCCGGATCTCGCCCTGCAGCTGCATCCGATCCATAAATAGGCTGGCGATGCGGATCTGCTGTTCGCTGACCCGTCCCGCCGCTTTGGCGATATGCCCCATCACCGCAAAGGTAGTATGAAAGAACAGGGCCTGTTCGGCTTGGCTCGGCACCCGGCGAAAACCGAACCCCTGCCGACGCCGTATCCCTGTGTCGTAGGCATGGCCGATCCACAAACCAAACAGGGCGCCGACCCAGTGCCCCAGCCAGAGTCCGAGCAAGAAGCCAATCAGCTTGCCTTTATAGTGCATGATCCACCGCCCCTTGAGAGAGAATGCCACCAGAGGCAATCCGGCATTGTAGCTGGTCATCCAGTTCGGCTAACCGCTCGGGGGTGCCAATATCCCGCCAGTCGGCCTGCAGATAAGAGCCGCCTACCGCATCCGCCGCTATCCAGCGTTGAAACCAGGGACGCAATGCTACCTTACCGGAGGGGACTTCGGCGAAGGCTCGTGGCTGGTAGAGCGCCACGCCACTGAAGGTCAACCCCGGCCGGTCGAGAACCCGGCCATCGCGCAGGGTAAAATCACCGTGGGGATGTTGTGGCGGGTTCGCGACCAGCCACAAATGGGCCAGATCCTGACCCAGCGCTGGTTGCACCAATGGCGCATAGTCACAATCGAGCCAGATATCCCCATTGATCACCAAAAAAGGATCGCCCCCCAGCAGCGGCAGGGCCTGACGTATCCCGCCTGCGGTTTCCAGACCACCCGCCACCTCCGGCGACCAGACGATATGTACGCCGAACGCGGAACCATCGCCCAGTGCGGCTTCCAACTTGTCCCCTTGCCAGGCGTGGTTAATCACCAACTCCCGCACACCCGCTGCTGCCAACTTTTCGATATGATGCACAATCAATGGTTTGCCACCCACGCAGAGCAATGGCTTGGGCAGCTCATCGGTCAGTGGACGCATGCGCTCACCCCGTCCCGCCGCCAGAATCATGGCTCGCATGACGTCACCTCACTGGCAGGCTGATAGGGGAAATGGGGTAACACCCGGCGAAGCAGCCAGTCGGCGAATGGTTGCAGGGCCGGCTCGGCGGCAGCCACTTCATACACGTAAAACAGGGTGCGCGGAATATCCTTAAGATAACCGGATTTACCATCCCTGTGGTGCAGACGGCAGAAGATGCCAGCCGCCTTGAGATGACGCTGCATTCCCGTCAGCGCCAAAGCGCGCCGGAATTGAGCTTCATCCATGCCGGCCAACAGATCGGCATCCCGATAGATCTGATAACCCATGGACACCCAGTCGTTCACCAGCGACAACGGCCAGCGCACATAACAATCTTTAATCAACGAGACCAGGTCATAGGTCAGCGGACCCAGCACCATATCCTGAAAATCGATCACGGCCAGACTGTCATCGGCCAGAACCATCAAGTTGCGACTGTGGAAATCACGATGCATCACCACCTGCGGCTGACTCAGGTTGTTGTCGGTCAGTTGGGAAAAGATATCCGCCAATAACGCTCGTTCCCCGGCATCCAGGGTCAATCCCAGGTGCTGCCCCAACAACCACTCGGGGAAGATGCTGTTTTCACGGGCCATAAAATCGGCATCGAAGGGTTCCAACTGCAGGTCAACCCTGGCCACTGCCGGCAACAGGCCAATCGCCTTGGTATACCAATCACGCACCGAACCCCTGTCCAGACGACTCAGCAGCGACGTATCGCCCAGATCGGAGACGCATAAGAAACCCTGCTGCAGATCCACAGCCCGCACTACAGGCGCGGCGATGTTTGCCCGCTGCAAGGCCTGGGCATTACGAATAAACTCACTATTTTTTTCGGTCTGGGGCGGGGCATCCACCCAGATTTGACCCTGGGCGCGATAATAACGGCGGAAACTGGCATCGCCCGAAACCAGCTGCAAATGCAGTTGCGGGTCCTGTTCACAGCGTCGAGCCCAGAGAGTTAAAGCCTGTAAGCGGTCTTGATTCATATCGATATAAAAACAGGGCCATTGCTTAGCCCTGATACCTGGTCGTTGATGCTGCAATGAATGGTGAGAGAGATAAGCCCGTTGTCTCGATGCGGGTCGTTAGCCCTGATTGAAATAATGCTTTATCATTGCCCGCTAACATAAAATAATGGCCCGCAAAGCACAACCCGCGGTCGGCAACTGTTCTTTATTTACCCGGTTCGCCTGCCGTCAGGAATCATAGAGCTGATAATGACTCATAGCACCCTAGCTTTAACCTGTACCGTGATCGCGGCTAGTCTGCTTGGACCCGCGCCTGTGCTGGCGGCGGATGGTGTTGGCATCTTCGATCAACGCTGCTACAGCGATGTTCCTGCCGCACAGAGTACACCCGCCAATATTAATCAACTGCCGGTCGAAGTGAACGCCGACAGCGCAGAGGCCACTCAGGATGGTAAAGCCATCTACCGGGGCGACGTGCAAATTTTTCAGGGCATCCGGACCCTGAGTTCCCGTTATACCGAGCTGGATCAAGTCACCCGGGATCTGACCGCCAAGGGAAATGTCTTCTATCAGGATGGACAGGTCACATTGCGCAGCAATGATGCCCTGCACTCCAATCTGGATACCCGTGAGACCCGACTCGACAAGGCTGAATATCAGTTACACAGCTCGCCGGCCCGCGGTAAAGCCGAACAAATCACCCTGAACGAACAACAACGACAGCTTGAGCTGAACACAGCACAATTCACTACCTGTCCGCCCGGCCAGGAAATGTGGTGGCTGAAGGCCAGCTCGGTCAAGATCGATCAGAATGAGGTATTCGGAGAAGCCTGGAATGCCACACTCTGGCTCTATGATGTTCCTGTCTTTTACGTGCCTTATATGACCTTTCCCGTCAAGGATGAGCGCAAATCTGGCCTGCTCTACCCGACCTTCGGTTTCAGTTCGTCGAATGGGATCGATCTGCGGACCCCCTATTACTGGAACATAGCGCCCAATTACGACATGACGCTGACGCCTCGCTACATAGAAAACCGTGGCACCATGTTGCAAAACGAATTCCGCTATATGCCAACGCAAGAACAAAGTGGCAAGCTGTACACGGAATACATGGGCGAAGATCGCCGAGCCAAGGCATCCGATGCCAATATCGACTCCCGCTGGCTAGTCAATTTGAACCACCAGTCCAGACTGTATGACGACAGCCTGCGTCTCAAGGCCGACGTCACCCGGGTTGGCATGAACGACTATAACTATTTCAATGACTTATCCCCACCGGTTTCCAGCGGCGTCGACAACCAGTTGATGCAGTCACTGTCGGGTGGTTTCTATCAGGAACAGTGGAATGTCAGTGGTGAAGTTCGTGACTACCAGATCCTGTTACCTGACGCCCTGCAGCCTCACAAGATGCTGCCACGCCTCAACTACAACGCCTACCAGACAGGCAACTGGTATGAGAGCTCTTTTTCCAGCGAATTGACTCGCTTTACTCACTCGTCTGATCTGCACAAGTCTTATACCGGTACCAGATTTCATGCGGAGCCAGAAATAACGATCCCCTTAGCCACCGCCGCAGGCTACAGCCTCGAGAGCCAGTTCAAGCTGATGTATAGCCACTACGAACAGGAGCTGCCTGAGGATCTGGACCCTTATTACCTGCAGCAAGGTTTTGGTAACTTGGCATCAAGCGTCAATCGCACCCTACCCTCCGCGCGGGTGAAAGGCGGTTTGGTTTTCGATCGAGTTGGAAACTGGAATAGCCAGTTGTACACCCAGACCCTGGAGCCGGAAGTTCAGTATCACTATGTCCCCTACCAGAACCAGGACGACATAGGTCTGTTTGATACCACCAATATACTGCCGGATTACTACAGTCTGTTTAGCGATCACCGCTTCGCGGGTCTGGATCGGATCAGTGACGCCAACAACGTCAGCCTGGGTTTGACCAGCCGGGTGTTCGATGATCAGAGCGTGGAACGGGTACGGGTCACCGTCGGGCAGGCCTATTCGCTGACCAAACCGCGAGTCACACTGCTCCCGAATGAAACCCAGGCTACCAATTCTCGCTCGTTACTGACCTTCGAGGGCGATGTCCACCCCAGCGATCCCTGGTTCCTCAAGGCGCGCATGCTTTACAATACCGAAGAAAAGACGCTGTCCCACGGTAGCGGTGCCGTTGAGTATCGGCAGAATGATTTTATGGGGCAGCTCAATTACCGGTATGTACGAGAAGGAAACATAGTCGTCAGCTCTCCCTATGAACAAACCGACATGAGTCAGGTGGGGGCACTGACAGCCATACCAATTAACAAGAAGTGGCAGGCCATTGCCGCCTATTACTACGATATGCAGCAAAGTTTGAATATCGACCGCCTTGTGGGACTGCGTTACGACTCCTGCTGCTGGAGTCTGGATCTGGTTCTTGAGCAGGAAAACAAACCCGATAACGTCACACTGACCGCGGAGCCAGAAACTCGCTTCGGTTTGCAATTCCAGATGAAAGGGCTAGGCAGTGTGGGCTCTGGGACTAATTACACCCTGAATACCCAACTGTTGCCTTATACACGTCCATTTAACCTGAATGACTAATCTTCGGTCATAGACCCGGAATGAGATTGATGAAGAAAACTATGTATAAATTTTTCACCCTGGCCTTATTGGCGGGGATCAGCCTGACCAGCCAGGCCGCCACACTGGATCGCGTGGTCGCCGTCGTCAATCAGGATGTAGTGCTGGCAAGCCAACTGGATACCTTGATTGCCAAGGTGCAGCACGATGCGGCCGCCAGCGGTCAACCCCTGCCCGAATATAACCAGCTGCGAAAACAGGCATTAGACCGCTTGATTGGTGAAAGCCTAGTTGTCCAGTTGGCGGAGCGTCAGGGGCTGCGTGTCGGGGATAGTCAACTCGATCAAGCGATCGCCTCCATTGCCGCCGACCAAAAGATCTCGATGGATGAGCTCAAAAAAGAAGCCGCCGCGGATGGCCTCAGTGAAGCCCAATTCCGGGACCAGGTGCGCCGTGAACTGCTGATGAGCGAAGTCCGTCGCAACCAGATGCGTCAACGAATCAACATCTCCGATCAGGAAGTTCAGCAGGTCGTCAAGATGCTGCAGACTCAAGGCGACAAGCAACAGCAATATCATGTCGGCCATATCATGCTCGCGCTCTCCTCTTCCGCAGATGCCGATGAACAGGCTCGCGTCACGCAGAAAGCCGAAAAAATCCTGCAGCAACTCAAGCAAGGGGCTGATTTCAAGAAAATTGCCATCGCAGAAAGCGCCGGCCCCAAGGCCCTCGAGGGTGGGGATTGGGGCTGGATGACCCTTGAAGAGATGCCAACTCTGCTTGCCGATGCCGCTCGAGGTTCTAAAGAGGGTGACATAGTTGGTCCCCTACGCTCCGGCGCTGGTCTGCATATCGTCAAGATCTTCGGCAGCCGCGGTGCGGCGCAAGATCAACAGATTGAGGTGAAGGCACGCCATATACTGATCCAACCCTCCATCATTCTGACTGAAGAGAAAGCCAAGCAGATGCTGGAAGGCTTCCTGAGTGACATCAAGTCGGGCAAGGCCAACTTTGCCCAGTTGGCAGAAAAATACTCGGAAGATCCGGGTTCAGCTGTGCAAGGTGGCGAATTGGGATGGGCAAATCCTCAAATTTATGACCCGGCCTTCCGCGATCAAGTGACTAATCTGAAGCCTGGTCAATATAGCCAACCTTTCCGTTCGAACCATGGCTGGCATCTGGTTCAGGTGGAGGATCGCCGCAATGAAGCCAATACCGATGAGGCGCTGAAGAACCGCGCCTACCAGATGATTTATAATCGTCGCTTCACCGAAGAAGCCCAGAGCTGGCAGGATGAACTGCGCGATGAAGCCTACATCAACATCATCGACGAGCACGCAGCCCCATGAAGCAGATCCCCCGCATCGTCCTGACACCGGGCGAGCCCGGCGGTATAGGCCCGGACCTGATCCTGGGTCTGGCCGCACAGTGTTGGCCGGTCGAACTGGTGGTGGTTGCCGATCCCGCGCTATTAAACGAGCGGGCTGCCCAGCTCGGTTTGACGGTTCAGTTGCGGCCTTATCAAGCAGAGCACCCGGCACAGCCTCAGGCTCAAGGTACCCTCACTGTGCTTGAGGTTCCGCTGATAGCTCCTGCCGTTGCCGGGGAATTGCAAGTTGCCAACGGCCCCTATGTGCTGGCCACGCTAGCGCGAGCAGCCGAAGGCGCCTTGAATGGCGAGTTTGCCGCTCTGGTTACGGGCCCGGTTCACAAGGGCATTATCAATGAAGCGGGTGTCAGCTTTAGTGGCCATACCGAGTTCTTCGCCGAACAGGCCGGTTGCGACCAGGTCGTGATGATGCTGGCGACCGAGGGACTACGCGTCGCCCTGGCCACTACGCATCTGCCACTGAAGGATGTTGCTGCCGCCATTACGCCGGATAGCCTCACCCGTACGATCCAGATCCTGCATCAGGACTTGCAACAGCAATTTGGGATTGCCCAGCCCAGAATCTATGTCTGCGGCCTCAATCCCCATGCGGGCGAAGGTGGCCATATGGGACGGGAAGAGATCGAGGTCATCGAGCCCGTACTGGCTACGCTGCGGACACAGGGTATCGATTTGGTTGGACCGCTTCCCGCAGATACCCTGTTTCAGGACAAGTACCTGCGCGATGCCGATGCTGTGCTTGCCATGTACCACGATCAGGGATTGCCGGTACTCAAATACAAAGGCTTCGGACGAGCCGTCAACATTACGCTAGGTCTGCCCTTTATTCGCACCTCGGTCGATCATGGTACGGCGCTGGATTTAGCCGGCAAGGGCAAGGCCGATATGGGGAGTCTGCTGACTGCCCTCCACCAGGCCATCGATATGGTAACCAAGCAAGTATGAGTAACGATAAGGTACACCTGGGTCATACGGCCCGTAAGCGCTTCGGTCAGAACTTTCTCCACGACCACTATGTCATCGACGCCATCGTCGCCGCCATCCATCCTCAGGAAGGTCAGATCATGGTAGAAATCGGCCCGGGTCTCGGTGCCCTCACCGAGCCCGTCGCCTCACAAATCAGTCACATGCACGTCGTCGAGCTGGACCGCGATCTGGCCGAACGTCTGCGTCACCATCCGGTGCTCAAAGACAAGCTGACCATCCATGAAGCGGATGCCATGAAGTTCGACTTCAACGCGCTCAAACAGGAAGGTCAGCCATTACGTGTGTTTGGTAACCTGCCCTATAACATTTCCACCCCGCTGATGTTCCATCTGTTTGAACAGTCAGGCCTCATCAGCGATATGCATTTCATGTTGCAAAAAGAGGTGGTGGATCGTCTGGCCGCGGGGCCAGGCAGCAAAGTCTATGGTCGCTTGAGTGTGATGGCACAATATTACTGCCAGATCATTCCGGTTCTGCATGTAGGACCCGGCTCCTTCAAACCGGCGCCCAAAGTGGACTCCGCCGTCGTGCGTCTGGTTCCTCATGCCCAACCGAAACTGGTTGCAACCCGAGTCAGTGACCTGCACCGGGTCTGTCTGGAGGCATTCAACCAACGCCGCAAGACCATCCGGAACAGCATGCGCAACTTCATCACACCAGAGCAGTTGACGCTGCTCGGCATAGATCCTAATCTGCGTCCAGAGAACCTTTCGCTGGAACAGTTTGTCACCATCGCAAACTGGTTAAGCGAGCACCCACAGGGGTAGCCATGGCTGATACAATCCTGATCCGACCTTTTCCCCGCTATCTTGCGGAACAATCTGTGCCCGATCAGGCCAACTTCAGCTTTAGTTACACCATCGAAATTGAAAATCAGGGAAGCCAGCAGGTACAGCTACTGGAGCGCCACTGGTTCATCACCGACGCCAACGGACAGCGCACCGAGGTGCAAGGTCCTGGCGTCGTAGGTGAACAGCCGTTCATCAATCCTGGTGCATGTTATGCCTATCAGAGCGGAGTCCAACTCAAGACACCGTTAGGCTTTATGCAGGGCAGCTACACCTTTCAAGATGAAGCCGGAGAGTTATTTGACATCGAGATCCCGCTCTTCACTCTGGCTATCCCCCACCTGATCCACTGACAGGCGCTATGGCACTTTATTTTGTTGGCGATGTGCAGGGCTGCTACGACGAGTTGCGGCAACTGCTGGATTTGGCTGGTTTCAGCCAGGACCACGATGAACTCTGGTTGACCGGCGACCTGGTTGCCCGTGGACCCAAGTCGCTGGAAGTACTGCGCTTTGTCACCTCACTCGGTGATCGAGCCACCACGGTACTCGGCAACCATGATCTGCATTTACTGGCGACCGCTGCCGGTTATGCCAAACCGAAGAAAAAAGATCAGCTCGATCTCCTGCTCAACGCAGCCGATGCCCCCCGACTTCTGCAGTGGCTACGCATGCAACCACTGCTGGTCGAGCACCCAACCCAACCTGTCATGATGTGTCATGCCGGTTTATCACCCCAGTGGAACCTAGCGACCGCCAGGCGCTGTGCCCGTGAAATAGAAGAGCTGTTGCGCAGTGATCAGGGCAACTGGTTGCTGTGCCACATGTATGGTAATGATCCAGCCCATTGGGATGAGCGTCTGACCGGCTTGCCGCGCTGGCGCTATATCATCAATACCTTCACCCGGATGCGTTTTTGTGCACTGGATGGCAGTCTCGATTTCCATAGCAAGGTCTCGCCCAAGCAGCAAAGCCCGAACCTTAAACCTTGGTTTGAACTGCGTCCACATGCTGATGATGAACCCGAGCTGGTATTCGGTCATTGGGCTGCGCTGATGGGGCAATGTCCCCTTCCCCAAGTCCATGCTCTGGATACCGGTTGTGTGTGGGGTAATCAGCTTACGCTCTGGCGCTGGGACGATGACGCCATATTCAGTCTTGGTTGTCCCATGTATGCCAAGGGGGATTAGCCGCCAGCATGAAAAAAAAACCGCCTATGGGCGGTTTTTTTTACCAGGGAAGGATGTCGGAAAAGATTAACGCTGTCTGCTTAGAGTCACGAATTCGCAGGCATGTGGATTCTTGTCATCCGCCGCCTGCGCCGTTCGCTCCAACTCCTGCCACGAATAGCACTCGTAGTCAGGGAAATGGGTATCCCCCTCCACCTGCAAATCAATGTGGGTCAGGTAGAGACGGTCGGCCAAAGGCAAGGCCTCGGCATAAAGCTGGCCCCCGCCAATGATCATCACCTCGTCGCTGCCAGCCAACAGCGTGAGCGCCGCGGCCAGTGACTCAGCCCGCTCTACACCGGTCGCCTGCCACTCAGTATTCCGGCTAATGACGATATTGCGCCGTCCCGGCAATGGCCGGCCAATGGACTCAAATGTCCGGCGTCCCATGACCACTGGCTTGCCCAAAGTCACCGCTTTGAAATGGCGCAGATCGGCGGGCAGGTGCCAAGGCATGGCATTCTCTTTACCAATAACACGATATTTGGCCATAGCAGCAATAAGCGAAATCAACATGACAGACTCACACAATCGGGCGGTTACGGTAAATAATCAGCGGCGGAATAGCCAGGCCGAAACTCAGGGCCATCAGGATGAACAGCGTCTTCAGCCCATTTTCGATGGCAGCGCTGATGAGATGCTCACTAACCCCTTCACTATTCATGCTCAATATCGCAATGATGGTATTGAAGGCGAATTTGCCCGGTATCATAGGGATAATACAGGCCACGGTAAACACAGGTCGCGGAGCCAACAGGCGTCGCGAGAGGTAGACAAACAGCAAACTCACAAAGCTGCTGGCGGCTAGCGTTCCCCATTCAATCGGCAACCCATAATGCATCAGCACGGCTCGCAGGCTATGGGCCAATGCGCCACCCACGGCACAATACTTCAAGAAACGCGGTGGTACGGAAAACAGCATGGCAAAACCGACGGCCGGAATGGCCGACAAGAAGGCATCCCATAATGCCAGGGCGATCAGCTCTCTCATGGCTGCCACCCCCAAACGCCCGTGAGTTTCATCGCCAGCACGATCCCCGTGGTCGCGCTCAGTGTCAGCATGGTCGCTGTCAGCCAGCGCGCTAACCCCATGTTGTAGTAGCCTTTGACCACATCCAGCATGGCATTGATCAGAGGAAAACCAGGCACTAGCAGCAGGACACAGGCAGCCATAGCCAAATGAGGCTGCTCACCCCAATTATTTACGGTAGCAAGACTGGCAATCAGGGTAGCAACAAAGGCGGTAGCCGAAAAATTCAGTAACGGGCTGAAGTGACGATGAGCAATTTCTTGACGCACAAACATGCCGACCGAGGAGGCCAATACCGTGTTCAAAAAGACTGGCCAATCGCCACCGAACAACAGGCTAAAGCTGCCGCAGGACAGACCGATCATGACCACCACCGACCAGCGGTTGTAACGATAGGGCTTGATCGAATCCAGGCGCGCTCGCACCTCGGCAGTATTTTCCAGCAATTTTTTTTCGGCCAGAATACAGATGCGCTGGATCTCGCACAGCACCTGCATGTTGATGCCGAACTCCTGAATGCGCCGGGTGGTGGTAATACAGGAGCCGTGGTTCAGCGTAGTCAGGATCACTGCACTGGGCGTTATCGCCATTTCGACACTCTCGACCCCGAGCGTCAAACCAAGACGGCAGGTGGTCTGTTCTATGATGCGGCTTTCGGCACCACAAGATGCCAGCATCTGCGCAGTTTTTACTAACACCCGAGTAATGGCCGTCTGCTCATCCCGGGTCAATGATTTATGCTCTTGCATCGCAATCATCCCTGATAGTGTGCGGAGTAACGTTTTCTGCTGGCAATTATAACGGCACTAGCGTGAATGTTCGTTAACCGATATCAATGATCATTCCTGCTCATCGCCAGACCCCGGATTAACTTTTCCATCAGTGTGATCTGCAAGCTGGTCTGATAGATGAGCCAACTGTAGCCATACGCATTCAACGAGTGACTCTGTTGTTGCTCCAGACTCTCCAGCATCATCTGTTTAAGCTGGAGTCCTTGTTCCGATGAAGCTTCCGGTAACAAGGGCTGTTCACCCGCGCAGAAACACGCAAACGCGGTCAGGCGCTCACCCAGGGTACGCGCCTGAACACTGATAGCGTACTGTTGTTGAATGGCTTGAGCACTGGCACTGTTCTCCCAACGGCTCTGGGCCAATAACTCCAGCAGCAATAGACAACGCTCCTGAACCTCGACCAAGGCCTCCAGCTCTTTACCACAAGGCCGCAAGGTCCGGCTCTCCATCCGCACCGAGTTGAGCAGCCCCCGCTGCCGCTGGACCGTCCGCTGTAGTTGCTTGAGTCGTCCGCGAGTCTGAACCGGCTTATGAATATTGGGCGATAAATGGCTCTGCCAGACATGGGACATACCTCGCAGCGAGAACGCCAATAACCAGCGCCATTCATTACGCGCACGTAATGGCAGGACAAACTGGGAAACTAGTATGGCGATGACACACCCCAGCATGATGGTCGCGGTACGCCAGATGGCCTCATCCATTCCCCGATCGCCACCATCCAGCACAATCATGAGCGTGAACCCGGCAACCAGATAGGCATAACTCATCTTGCCACTGGCTCGCCAAGTGATGAAAGCGATCGCCAGCAACGCCAGGAAGCCACTCAACCAGGGGTCATGGGTCAACCATAGAATCAGTATTCCGTATGCAGCGCCGCACAGGGTACCAATCACCCGCTGGATGGACTTTTCCAGGGCACCACCAACCTGCGGCAATGTCAGCATGATGATGACAATAGTCACCGAGGTCCAGGCCAGATAAGGCAGCGGATAAAACAGATTCAGCAGATGGGCAATCAGCAGCGCCAGGGAGATTTTGATGACATGAATGATACGAATATGGCGGTAAATCAGCGTTTCGAAGCGAGAGGCGGGAGCAAAAACTGACATAGGAGCTCCAGAAAAAAACAATCCCTCCCCCTGAATACAGGAGGAGGGATTAGAGGATTAACGGGTGTAAATAACTTCTACATCGTAGTCGTCTTCATCCCAATCATCGTCGTCATCATCAGTTTCTTCAGCAACCTGAGCCAGTTGTTCCTTGTGGTAGTCATCCCACATGAACTCGACACGCTCCGGCTTTTGCGCCGCCAACTCACTTGGCTTGGGCATGCTTTCCAGCAAGTTCAGAATGTCATAACAGATCGGATCGGTTCCCTGCTTGTCGAATGCAGAGATACGGTACACTGGGCCTTCCCAGGCCATTTCCTTGACCACTCGCTCGATGATGGCGTCCGCCTCTTCCTCAAGCACCAGATCCAGCTTGTTGAAAACCAACCAGCGCGGTTTGGCCGCCAGCTCAGGATTGTATTTTTCCAGCTCATGAATGATGGTCTTGGCGCTGACGGCCGGATCCGATTCATCCGGCGGCAGAATATCCACCAGATGTAACAGAACCCGGCAACGCTCCAGGTGCTTGAGGAAACGTATCCCCAGACCAGCCCCTTCCGCAGCGCCTTCAATCAAGCCGGGAATATCGGCCACGACGAAGGATTTTTCAGACTTCATCCGGACGACACCCAGATTCGGAACGAGCGTGGTAAAAGGATAGTCGGCCACTTTGGGGCGCGCGGCAGAGACGGCCCGGATAAAGGTAGATTTGCCCGCATTCGGCATACCTAGCAGACCCACGTCCGCCAACAGCAATAACTCCATCCGCAGGTTGCGAAGCTCCCCAGGTGTGCCCATAGTTTTCTGGCGTGGCGCACGATTGACGGAGCTTTTGAACCGGGTATTACCCAGACCATGGAAACCACCCTTGGCCACCATCAGCTTCTGACCATGCTGGGTCAAATCACCTAGGACTTCACCGGTATCTTCATCGATAGAGCGTGTACCAACCGGCACTTTCAGTACCAAATCCTGACCCCGGGCGCCGGTGCAGTTGGCTCCGCGACCATTCTCGCCCCGTTCGGCAGCATGGAATCGCTCAAAACGAAAATCAATCAGGGTGTTCAGGTTCTCGTCCGCCAGCAGATACACATCACCGCCATCACCGCCGTCACCACCGTCAGGCCCACCATTCGGGATATATTTTTCACGACGGAAGCTGACGCAGCCATTCCCACCGTCACCCGCCTCAATACGGACCTGAACTTCATCAACAAATTTCATACTTTTACAACTCCCGCACCCAGCTCAAGCTTGATGGTGCAATTATAGAGATCAGGAACGATTCCCGCGATGCGTCCGGTTGGCGATGATCCGGTCAGAAGGGCTGAACCGCCGTCATTTAGCGGCGCTAAAACAAAAGGCCCTGCCATAGGGCAGGGCCTTTCGAGCCTTCAGCGCGAATTATTCAGCAACGATGCTGACATACTTGCGGTTGTTCGGGCCTTTAACTTCGAATTGGACCTTGCCTTCGGCAGTAGCGAACAGGGTGTGGTCTTTACCACAACCAACGTTCGAACCAGCGTGGAACTTGGTGCCACGTTGACGAACAATGATGCTACCAGCCAGAACAGTTTCACCACCGAAATGCTTTACGCCAAGACGTTTAGCTTCGGAGTCACGACCGTTGCGGGAAGAACCGCCAGCCTTTTTATGTGCCATTTGATGGTCTCCTCAGTATTAGGCAGTGATGCCAGTGATTTTGACTTCAGTGAACCACTGACGGTGGCCCATCTCTTTACGGTGATGCTTACGACGACGGAACTTGACGATCTTGACCTTCTCGCCACGGCCGTGAGCCACAACTTCAGCCAGAACTTTACCGCCAGCAACGTATGGCGCACCGACTTTCACTTCTTCGCCTTGGGCAACCATCAGAACTTTATCAAATTCAACGGTAACACCGGTTTCAGCTTCCAGCTTCTCCAGGCGAATAACCTGGCCTTCAGCTACACGGTGTTGCTTGCCGCCACTTAGGATAACAGCGTACATGTTTAAACTCCGAATTGGGCACCCACTCTGCCTTGCAGACGATGCACAAAAAACTAGATGACAATGGGCGCGCATTCTACGCAACTTGCCGGTATGAGGCAAGGCCCATTTCAGGAAAAGATCATTTTGTGATCACTGCGGAATCTAATCTGCGGCTCACACCGAACACTGCAATAGATTAACAATTCATGTAGAATCGGGGAATACAAATTCGGCATCTCCGAGCCCTCGTCAGGACTTAGTATCGATAGTTATGGATCAACACGCAATTCGTGCGCTTTCCGCCGATGACATGCAAGCTGTAAACGCACTCATTCTACAGCGCCTCCAATCCGATGTTGCTCTCATCAATCAACTTGGCGTGTATATCGTCAACGGGGGAGGTAAACGCATGCGTCCCCTATTAGCCGTATTGGCCGCACGCGCGCTCGGCTACAACGGCGATCAGCATATCCAGTTGGCAACCATCATCGAATTCATTCACACCGCCACATTATTGCATGATGATGTGGTCGACGAGTCTGAATTGCGCAGGGGACGCGATACGGCCAATGCATTATTTGGCAATGCAGCCAGTGTATTAGTCGGCGATTTTCTGCATACCCGATCCTTCCAGATGATGGCTGAATTGGGCAATCTGCGAATTATGGAAATTCTGGCAGAGACCACCAATATCATCGCCGAAGGCGAGGTCATGCAGTTGATGAACTGTAATGATCCTGACACCACCGAAGAAAGCTATTTTCAGGTTATCTATTGTAAGACCGCCAAATTATTTGAAGCGGCAACACGATTAGGCGCCGTGTTATGTGACTGTACCCCGGAGATTGAAAGCGCCATGCAGGCCTATGGGCGTTATTTGGGGACGGCGTTCCAAATCATCGACGATGTGATGGATTACACCTCAGCGAGCGACGACATGGGTAAAAATGTGGGTGATGACTTGGCCGAAGGCAAACCGACGTTGCCACTCATTTATGCCATGCAGCAAGCCGATGACAGTCAACGAGCGCTGCTGGTCGAAGCCATTGTCGAGCGCAATGGACTGGAACGGCTGGATGAGGTTCTGTCTATTCTGCATCAGACCGGAGCCATCACCTACAGTGAACAACGTGCTCGTGAAGAAGCAGAAAAAGCCAAGGCCGCCCTAGAATGTCTACCGGTTGGTCCTTATCGCCAAGCACTGAGTGAGTTGGCTGACATGGCTGTTTCGCGCATCAGTTAGTCCGTGCGCGCCAAAGGCCACCCGGTGTTGTCAAATTGATATCCCCCAAAGAAAAAGCCGGTGAAAACCGGCTTTTTTATGCGCTGCAATTAATAGGTATTAATCAGCAAATGGGTGACGCAAAATCATGGTTTCATCCCGATCAGGTCCTGTCGAGATGATGTCTACCGGGACTCCGGTGATGACTTCAATGCGACGGATATAATTACGGGCGGCTTCCGGGAGTGCATCCAGTGATTTGGCACCAAAGGTGTTTTCGCTCCAGCCCGGCATGCTTTCATAAATTGGCTCAACCAATTCATAATCATCAGCAGCCATAGGCGGCACGTCACGGATCGAGCCATCCGGGAACTTGTAACCCGTACAGATTTTTACGGTTTCCAAGCCATCCAACACATCTAACTTGGTCAAACAGAAACCGGAGACCGAGTTAACCTGAATAGCCCGTTTCATGGCAACTGCATCAAACCAGCCACAGCGACGCTTACGGCCGGTGGTCGCACCAAATTCGGCGCCCTTGGAACACAGCTGCTCACCGATATCATCGTGTAACTCGGTCGGGAAAGGACCCGAACCCACGCGAGTGGTATAAGCCTTGGCAATACCCAGTACATAATCCACAAAACGAGGACCGAAACCGGAGCCGGTGGCTACACCGCCTGCCGTGGTATTCGAGGAGGTGACATAAGGGTATGTACCATGATCGATGTCCAGCAGGGTACCTTGGGCACCTTCAAACATCAGACGATCACCGCGCAAACGCGCCTTATCCAGCAAATCGGTGACATCCACCACCATGGAGGTCAGCAGGTCCGCATAAGCCTTGGCTTCAGCCAGTACGGCCTCGTAGGAAACAGCTTCTACGCCATAATATTGGGTCAACTGGAAGTTATGGAATTCCATCACCTCTTTGAGCTTCTCAGCGAAGGTTGCCATGTTGAACAGGTCGCCAACGCGTAGGCCACGACGAGCAACCTTATCTTCATAGGCAGGACCAATCCCTCGCCCAGTCGTACCAATGGCTTTGGCGCCACGCGCTTTTTCGCGCGCCAGATCCAGAGCGACATGATATGGCAGAATCAAGGGACAAGCTTCGCTCAGCAACAAGCGCTCACGCACCGGCACCCCACGAACTTCCAGCTCTTTCATCTCTTTAAGCAGCGCATCAGGGGCCAATACAACACCATTGGCAATGATACATTTGCAGTTGTCACGCAGAATCCCGGACGGGATCAAGTGAAGGACGGTTTTTTCACCGTTGATGACCAGGGTATGACCTGCATTGTGGCCGCCCTGATAGCGAATTACATACTGTGCCTTGTCGGTCAACAGATCGACAATTTTGCCTTTACCTTCGTCACCCCATTGGGTGCCCAAGATTACGACGCTCTGTCCCATCTTCATTATCTACAGTGTGGTTAAAAAAGGATTCTACCAAAGTTTGAGCGATGTCGGAATCATCTTATGGTCGTTTCGCATGCACTCAGACCAGTGAAAAAAACACGGCATTTACTGCCGCCAAGACGTATACCCCAATATCGAAAACGAAACAACTTGAGCTCCGTTAGCCGAACTTTTTTCAGCCATTCTCTCGGTCTGAATCGACTGCCACAGCGAACATCTGGATCTCTGTCAGTCTCCCTGAGTGGCTGAGTAGCAGTGATAAACATGGTCCATGAATAAAAAATTAGTATTTCCATCCAAAATAAAAAGGGCCTCATCCAGATGAGGCCCTCGGTAAATATGCGCCGGTTTAATGGG
This sequence comes from Aeromonadaceae bacterium, assembly GCA_963677375.2. GTDB lineage: Bacteria > Pseudomonadota > Gammaproteobacteria > Enterobacterales > Aeromonadaceae > Pseudaeromonas. Next base: position 174,490 of record CAXXIF010000009.1, on the reverse strand, counting down.
CGGAGGGAGGATTTGCCTGCTTGAAATAGCGGAAGAAATCATCATCCGGCTTGAGGATCATGAGATCGTTCCCCTGTTCAAAGCTTTTCTTGTAGGCCTCCATGCTCCGCACGAATGAGAAAAACTCGGGGTTTTTCTTATAAGTATCCGCATAGATACGAGTCGCTTCCGCATCACCTTCCCCACGCAGCTGACGAGAGCGTCGCTCAGCATCCGCCAACATCACAGTCACCTTCCGATCAATATCTGCCCGGATAAACTCTGCCTTTTCACGCCCTTGAGAACGGTGCTCTCTAGCGACGGCATTACGTTCCGCACGCATGCGCTGATAAATCGAGTTAGAGACTTCGAGGGGTAGGTTAATTTGCTTGATTCGGACATCCACCACCTTGATCCCCAGCTCGGAAGAGCTGGCTGAGTTCAGCAGTGCCTTTTGCATCACCTCGGTCCGCTCACCGGAAACAATATCCTTTATAGAGCGGCCGCCAATCTCGGAACGCAGGCCGTTGTTAATCTTCCGCTTGAGCAGAGATTCCGCCTGAACCCGATTACCGCCCCCAGTGGCCAGGAAAAACTTGGCAAAGTCTTCAATCCGCCACTTCACATATGAATCGATGATCAAATCCTTCTTTTCAGACGTGACAAAGCGATCCGCCTGAGCATCCATGGTCTGGATGCGAGCATCAAGCTTACGGACCTCATCAATCATTGGCACTTTAAAATGCAAACCTGGCTCATAGACATGGGGCAAGCCAGAGTCATTGTCACGTTTGACCTTGCCAAATTGAACCACAATCCCGGCTTGTCCCTCATCGATGACAAACAGCGTTGAGGAGACAACAATGGCCGCGATGGCGACAACGCCTAATACGATCTTCTTCATCGCTTAATATCTCCCACTTGTCCGATCACTGCTGCGTAAAGGCACGCTCGCCTGCCCCATGGCATCCGGAGTCAACTCATCAGCCGCCGCACGGGCAGGAGCCGGAGTGGATGAGACAACTGGCGATCGAGTGGAGTTCGCTGACTTTCCTGGTGCCATTTTATCCAGAGGCAAATAAATCATGCTATTTGTCCCTTCTGGCAAAGCGACCAATACCTTGTTTGCCTTACTGTATATATCTTCCATGGTTTCCAGATAGATGCGCTCGCGCGTCAAGGCCGGAGCCGCGAGATATTGCGGCAACAATTCGTTGAAGCGAGCGACTTCACCATTCGACTTCAACACAACTTGCTCCTTGTATCCGAGCGCTTCTTCTTCCAGACGCTTGACCTGGCCGCGAGCCTTCGGCTCGACTTCCCGAGCATAGGCTTCTGCCTCACGAATAAAACGTTCTTCATCTTCCTGAGCTGAAATTGCATCATCAAATGCATCCTTCACCTCTTCTGGCGGGCGAGCAGGCAGGAAGTTCACATCAACAACTACGATCCCCATGTCGTAGGGTTCAATCGTCTGCTCCAGCTCCTGCCAGGTATCCTGACGCACCTTTTCCCGACCACGGGTCAACACTTCATCCATAGTGGTATGCCCGACGACATACCGCAGTGCGCTATCAGTTGCCTGACTCAGGCTGTCATCCGCATTGGTGACGCTAAACAGGTATTTTCGGGCATCAGCCACCCGATACTGAACATCCATTTCAACGCGAACGACATTCTCATCCTGGGTCAACATGAAACCGGCAGCTGGTAAGGAACGAACAGATTCAACATCGACAGGAATGACCTGATCGATAAACGTCATCTTCCAACGCAGACCCGGCTCGACGCTTTGATAGAACTTCCCAAACCGCAGCACGACACCACGCTCGGCCTCTTTAATGGTATAAAAACCGCTGATCACCCAAGCAACCAGTGCAACCATGACCACCAGCATGATCCCCAGACTACTCACGTCACCACCAGGTCGACGTCCGCCCATGACTGCTGATATTTTTTGTAACAGGTTCCGGAACACCTTATCCAAATCGGGAGGCGTCTGATTTTTACCGCTTTTCCCCCACGGGTCTCGGTCTTTCCCATTGTTTCCGGGCTCATTCCAAGCCATTGGCGTCTCCAATTTTTGTAGTTTGATGAAACTCTATCAAGCAATTAGCTGACAATAAAGGCGGAGAACTCTTCGCCCTCCTGCTTCAACAAGCGATTCCAGTCGCTCTGTGGCATGCGGATCGACAGCAACTGGTTGCCATTCTCTGCAATCTGTTCCGATTGTATAGCCTTCATCTGGTAAAACAGACTGCGCAATCGTCCCGCAGAGGGGGGTAACTCAATGCAATGCTGGGCAATACCCGGCAGCAATAACTCACTGATCACTTGCAGCAAGAGCTCCAGACCATCACCAGTCATGGCCGAAAGCCATACGGCTCGAGGACATCCGGTGTCATCACGCTCCAGACGAGGAGCGCCATCCGGCAGCAGATCTACCTTGTTGTATACCAACAGCTGAGGTAAATCGTTCGCTTCAATCTCTTCAAGCACAGATTCGACCTGGGCAACATTGTCTTCCAAGCGTTCGTCGGCACAATCGATGATATGCAGTTGTAAGTCGGCTTCTCGCGTCTCTTGCAAGGTCGCCTTGAACGCGGCCACGAGATCATGGGGTAAATGCCGGATAAAACCAACCGTATCTGCCATGATGACGGTACCCACATCCTCGACCTGAATCCGGCGCAGCGTCGGGTCCAAGGTGGCAAACAACTGATCGGCGGCATAGACATCCGATTGCGTCAGTCGATTAAACAGGGTGGATTTACCGGCATTCGTGTAGCCCACCAACGACACTACAGGGATCTCGTTTCGAATTCTCGCCCGACGTCCCTGCTCCCGCTGCTTTTCTACCTTTTCCAACCGCTTGAGAATATTGGTGATTCGCTCTCGGATGAGACGGCGGTCCGTTTCCAGCTGGGTTTCACCAGGGCCACGCAGACCAATCCCGCCTTTTTGGCGTTCAAGATGGGTCCAACCACGAATCAAACGGGAAGAAATATGTTTGAGCTGGGCCAATTCGACCTGCAACTTACCCTCATGGGTTCGGGCTCGCTGGGCAAAAATATCAAGGATTAACGTTGTTCGATCCAGTACCCGACACTCAAACAAGCGTTCGAGGTTTCGTTCCTGAGCCGGGGTCAGAGCATGATTAAAGATGACAACATCGGCCCCCAGACTTCTGACTTCAGCCGCAACTTCCTGCGCCTTACCAGTACCGATGAAAAATTTTGGCTGTGGATTACTGCGTCGGCAGGTGACAACCGACAGGACATTCGCTCCAGCCGAGCTGACTAACATCTGTAGCTCGGCCAGATCTTCGCGCGCACCTTCATCCGTGAAATCAACGTGAACCAGAATGGCCTGTTCGCCAGCTTCATAACGGTCAAACAAGCAAATGCTCCTTAAACAAACACAAGGCGTTATCTAGAAAACACACGGCGCGATCAGTGGACTGCGTTTGGAAGTGAATCACTCTTCACTCTGTTCATCGGCACCAGTACCACCAGTATGCTGATGATGAGGTACGGCACGAGCCGGAACCACGGTGGAAATGGCGTGTTTGTAGACCATTTGGCTGACCGTGTTCTTCAGCAGGATGACAAACTGGTCAAATGATTCAATCTGCCCCTGCAGCTTGATACCGTTGACCAGGTAGATAGAAACAGGAATACGTTCGCGACGCAGAGCGTTCAAAAACGGATCCTGAAGTGATTGCCCCTTAGCCATATGTTTTAATCCTTATATTTTGTAGTACTAAATTATTGTCATTTCTTTAACAAGACGTTAGCGATTATAGCGTGCTCACTCACAGGAACCAACGTCGCGCAAAATCATATCAGGATTCAGCTGGCTTCCTGTCTCCAGCCAAATCAAAGGATGTGACCAACCTCTCAACCAAGTCATCTGTCTTTTCGCCAATTGGTTGGTGGCAACGATGCCACGATAACGCATTTCTGCATAATCTATCACCCCGGACAAATAATCCCACATTTGTCGATACCCCACACAACGCATCGAGGGGAGATCAGCCTTCAAGTCGCCTCGCGCCATCAAGCCCCGCACCTCATTCTCGAAGCCCTGAGCCAGCATGGCATCAAAACGCTCGGAAATCCGCTGCCGCAACAGGTTGCGATCATGGGGGGCAATCGCATATTGCAGGGTCTGATAGGGTAACCCAGGGCCCTGTTGCTGCGTCAATTCGGTTAAGGTTTTGCCTGTGATCCGGAAAACCTCCAATGCACGAGAGAGGCGTTGCGGATCATGAGGATGAATACGTGCGCCGGCTACTGGATCAATCCGGCACAACTCCTGATGCAGGAAGTCCCATCCCTGTTCGGCGGCCTGAGCCTCAATGCCGGCTCGAACCTGCGGATCGGCTTCTGGTAATGGGGATAACCCTTCCAATAATGCTTTGAAATACAGCATGGTCCCACCAACTAACAGCGGTATCCGCCCCTGCGCTGTAATGGCAGCCATTTCACGCAAGGCATCCTGACAAAAGTCAGCGGCCGAATAGCACTGCAAGGGGTCTCGAAGATCCAGTAGACGATGGGGAGCCAGTTCCAGCTCGGCACTAGTGGGTTTGGCCGTACCTATGTCCATCCCCCGGTACACCAATGCAGAATCCACACTGATGATGTCGCATGGTAAACGTGCCACCAACTCCATCGCCAGAGCGCTCTTGCCAGAGGCCGTTGGCCCCATCAAAAAAATAGCCCGAGGTTTACTCATGGCGTAATAACTCCTCCATCAGGGGGGACAATTGCAATGGGATGGCAATCTGGGGTTGCTGAAACAGCTCAGGCCATTCGTCATCGATCTCCCTCAATAACTGCGAGGCGGTTGTTAAAGACCCATCTTGTCTACCGGGGGCCATGTGGGCCAGCCAGAGACACAAGGCCTCCTGCTCGGGGTCTTGTTGATCAATCTCCATCAGGCGAACCAGTAACTCAGCCAGGGTCTCGACCAGGTTACTCTGCCGCAGCGCTGCAGGAACCCGCAACAGGGTAATGGAGCGCCCATGACCCGCTCGCCACTCGATACCCAATCGCGCCACCCACTCCGCACGGGCCTCGAGGCAGGTGCGGAGTTCCGGCTCCAGTGTGACACTCACCGGCATCAGTAAGGGTTGAGCCGTCAGACCAGCAGCCAATTGCAGCCTGATGCGACGAGCCTGCAACGCCCGCTCAGCCTGTGCCACGTTGAGCAGTCGTAATTCGGCTCCCTGCTGCACTAGCACAATCTGTGGATGCACGAACAACAAAGCGCGACAACGCTGCGAAGAGGATTCGGCAGATGACGAGGGAGTCGATGCAGGAATGGCCAGTGGCGTCATCAACGCCTGATACCCCTGTGCCGCCAACGGAGTAACACCCACAGGCGCTGCCGTATGCTGATAACCGTGTTCCCGAGTCCGCATCAGCGATGGCGTGTAACTACCCGCAGGCTGCTCTCGCACCGTAGAAGTCGTCGGAATTGCCGCAGTTGCCGGACCGGAGGAGAGCGACTCCGCCTCCTCGAGTGAACCATCCGTTCCGAGCGAACCATCCATAGAGACCGGATGCGAAATGGAAAAACCTTGCTGGAGCCCGTCACGCACTACGCCGACGACAAAATCATGTACCAGCCGGGACTCGTGAAAGCGGACTTCATGTTTAGCCGGATGCACATTCACATCCACCTGATGAGGGTCCAGAGTCAGATACAGGACAAATGAGGGCGCACACTCCACGCCCAGAGCCTCGAGATACCCCTGCCGGATGGCATGATTGATCAATTTGTCGCGCATCACGCGGCCATTGACGTAACAATATTGAATCTCTGGCGTGGAATCCGTATGCCGCGCAGGCGGCAGCAACCACCCCTGCAACGTCAATCCCAGATGATCGCTGCGAATACGGATGGCTTCGCTCAGAAAACTGTTGCCACAGGCACTCGCGACGCGACGCAACTGCTCCTCGTCACTCACCGCACTCCGATATTGGCGAACCAGCTTACCGTTATGTTTGAGCAAAAAAGTCACATCAAACCGGCTGAGCGCCAATCGACGGATCAGCTCATCAATATGAGCGTATTCGGTTTTCTCACTGCGCAGAAATTTGCGCCGGGCTGGCGTATTGAAAAACAGATCGCTCACGTCAAGGGTGGTACCGACAGGATGGGCTGCCGGTCGAACCTGTACCTCCATGTCCCGCCCCTCAGCCATGGCTTGCCAGGCTTCGCTCTGTTCAGCGGTTCGGGAAGTGAGTGTCAGCCGTGACACCGAGCTGATAGAAGCCAGAGCCTCACCGCGAAACCCTAGACTGCAGATGGCCTCCAGATCGTCCAGAGTACTGACCTTGGAGGTCGCATGACGCGCCAGAGCCAAGGCCAAATCAGACTGAGGAATGCCACTGCCATTATCCCGGATACGGATCAGCTTGCAGCCACCTTTTTCCAGCTCGATCTCGATGCGGGAGGCCCCCGCATCCAGGCTGTTTTCCACCAACTCCTTGATTACAGAGGCTGGACGTTCAACGACCTCACCAGCCGCGATCTGGTTAGCCAAAATAGGAGGTAGAATACGGATCGGCATCTTAGCTGGCAGGGATATAGATCACCTGCCCAATCAGCAAGTTCTCGGATTTCAGACTGTTGTGATCCCGTAACCGGCGTTTCGAAACACCATACTGCAGGGCTAGGCCGGACAGGCTTTCGCCCGACGCCACAACATGGCGAATCGAGCCGGTTCCCTGGTTACCCTGGGTTTTATCGGTAACGGGCTGGCTGGCGACACGCATCCCGGCGTCGGAAGCATTATCCGCATAGTAACCACGAACGCCGCGGAAAATAGCAGTGGCGATCTGTCGCTGGTACGCATGCGATGCAAGCTGTTTTTCTTCCAGATTGTTGGAAATGAAACCCGTCTCTATCAGCAAGGATGGAATGTCCGGAGCCTTGAGTACCGCCAGACTGGCATGTACCGGCTTCGATTTATGTAGGCGAGCCACGCGACCAATCTGGTCCAAAACCTCTTCACCAATGTTGTACCCCTCGCTCCGTGAGTTATCCCAGGAGAGATCGAGAATGGTCTGCGCCAGGTAAGGATTGGGTTCAGCCTCGGCAATCACCTTGCCGGCCCCGCCTAATAGCTGAGTATGCTTATCCTGCTGTTCCAGTAGCTTATTCATCTCGCGATCCACCCGCTTGTTGGAGAGTATCCAAACTGAAGCGCCGCGAGCCGTCCCATTGTCGACACTGTCGGCGTGGATCGAAATTAACAATTGCGCCTTATGACGACGCGCGATTTCCGAACGAGCATCCAGATCGACAAAGTAGTCTCCTGTCCGCGTCATCACCGCCTGCATCCCGGGTTGCCGATTGATCAGGGCCGCCAGTTCCCTCGCCACCGCCAGAGTGACATTTTTCTCATGAGTCCCCTGAGGCCCAATTGCACCTGGGTCCTTGCCACCATGACCAGCATCGACCGCAATCACAACGGTACCGCTATTACTGCGTTCAACGGGTACGGCTTTCGTTTCCGGTAACCGTTGCTGGACACTGTTCGACACCGGGCTGGATACACTGGAAGAGACAGGCCGGACTTGCGATGAAATAGTCTCTTCCTTGATAGCAATCTCACCCGGCTTCGACTTGGGTTGAGTTGGCCCGGGAGAAAACTCGCTCATCGCGATGATTCGACCCGCCGTGGGCTTGCCGGAGTTCCCGGCTCGGGATGACATCGCGGATGCGCTACTCACAGAGGCACCGCTACGGCTGGCGGTTGCGGCCACAGTGGTGGTTCGGGTACTCGTCGAACCAGCTCCCTTTACCGGTTCGCTGGTTGGCGTCGATTTCGAGGGTGAGGCAATGGAAGTCAAATCCCGATGCAGGAAATCCAGCACCAGACGGTGTCCATAGCGCTGTTGCGGTTGTAGGGTGAAAATTTGCGGTTTCACACTGCCATTGAGTTCAAACACCAGTTGCAACCTGCCGTCAGAAGGCGCATTGAGACGATGAATCGAATGAATAACCGGGCCTAGCTTGGCACCCTGCCGTTCCAGATTCGCCTGCGAAGCCGTGACAGACTGGATATCAATGGTGAGGTGACTCCCGCTCAGGGAATAGCTGTAGGCGGGTGCCGACGTCAAATCAAAGACCACCCGGGTCTTTTCTTCGGTCGGAGCCACGCGCAAACTTTTGAGTTGATTTGCCCAAACTGGCAATGCCATCAGGCAAAGCAAACAACTGATCAGATATTTATTCACAGTAATTACAGAGATCTCAATATGGATTCACCCTTGGGACTACAGCCACGCACGTGGATCTCGCGCTGCTCTCCCACATACGTCAGTGTGATGTCCAGGTCCGGCGGTGGTAACCAGCCTTCCCCTTTGTCTGGCCATTCGACCAAGCATAGGCAATCGGGGCCAAAATAATCACGAATGCCCATAAACTCCAGCTCTTCCGGATCAGCCAAGCGATATAGATCGAAATGATACACCTGCCAAGTCGGTAATTCATACGCTTCGACCAGAGTATAGGTTGGACTCTTGACCCGCCCTTCATGTCCAAGTGCTTGCACAAAGCCTCGGGTCAAGGTCGTCTTCCCGGCGCCCAGCTCGCCATGCAGGAAAAAAACGGCCGCACTTTGACAAGCGGCCGCCAGTCGTTTCCCAAACGCTAAGGTAGCCTCTTCATCAAGCAATACCTCGATATGTTCAATACTCATCCAGATGCTTCCGCAGGATTAACCAATCGACGAATAAAGGGAAGCAGATCTGACGCCAACATGCCACGTTCCCCAGCCAATGCCGCACAATCCGCAGCTTCGCCGTGAATACAGACACCGACCCACGCCGCAGTCGCCATCGCCAATCCCTGTCCCCAAAGAGCGGCGATTATACCAGATAACAGATCACCCATGCCGCCACTGGCCATTCCTGGGTTACCTTCCTGACACAACCAAGTGGTTTGGCCATCACAGACCAGGGTTCCCGCCCCCTTGAGCAGCACGACACCACCATATTGCTGTTGCAGGCGGCGCACCGCCAGAAAACGATCCTGTTCCACCTCAGTAATCGAACAGGCAAGCAAGCGCGCAGCTTCTCCTGGATGGGGGGTGAGCACCCAATTATCCCGATGTAATGGCGACTCGGCGAGCAGGTTCAGTCCATCGGCATCCAGCACTATGGGACCTGGGAGCGCAAGCTGTGTGGCCCATATAGTCCGTGCCCAGGGCTCCAGCCCCAATCCAGGCCCTAGCACCCGGACCGTCGCCCAAGCTGCCGAGGTAATATAATCCGTATTCTCCGCTCCAGCCGTCGCCCACATCAATTCTGGTCGACCCGCCAGCACCATTCCTTGGTGTTCCTGACGAGAGGCAATCTTCACCAGCCCGGCCCCGGCACGCAAAGCCGCCTCGGCCGCCAGACGGATAGCTCCCGGCATACCTAAACCACCGCCCAGCAGCAATACTCGTCCGCAATTTCCCTTATGCGCCGTCCGGGAGCGCGGCGTCAGAGAGTGTTGAGCCACCGGGTAGTCCACCCAAGCCAGCCGCATCTGTCCATCATCCAGTTCATCTTCATGAAGTTTGACCGCCTCGGCCCCCAGCGAGTGCAATGTCAACTGACCGACCAGTGCAGGCCCCTGCCCGGTCAACAAACCGGGTTTCACCGCCACGAAGCTCAGGGTCCGGCCTGCCTTGACCGCAGCGCCCAGCTCAGCGCCTGTTCTGGCATGCAGTCCGCTGGGCAAATCAACCGCCAGCACAGGAGTAACTTGCTGGTTCAAATAGTCAATCCACGTCAGCACAGGACCATGTAACTCAGTCTCAGGGCCAATACCCAGTAAAGCATCCACCAGCAGGTCGGGCTCCAGAGCGCCATCGGTCGTCTCGGGAGGAAAGGTCTGTATCTGCCCCCCCGCTGCAAGCCACAACTGGCAAGCACGAGCGGCTTCGGTCCGAGGTTTGGGCGGCCCCAGAGCGAACAGTTGAACCCTGACGCCTCGTTGTTGCACCAGGCGCGCCAGCACATACCCATCGCCACCATTGTTACCCTGACCACAGAAGATCCGGACTAACCGAGCATGGGGCCAATGCTGCTGCAGATACCCATCCAAAACGGCTCCAGCTTGTTCCATCAGCCCATACAAACCCTCGGGAGTGCTCAGGGCCAGCTGCTGCTCCAGCATGCGGATCTGCTCTGGAGTGCAGAGGCGATATGCTAGAGTGGGTTGTGAATTACTGAGTATGGAAGTCATGACATCCCAACAACTTGAGAAACTGGCCCACGATATCAAGCTCTGGGGACGTGAGCTAGGTTTCGACCAGACTGGCATCACCGGAATTGATCTGAGTGATGAAGAGCCGCGCCTGCAAGCTTGGCTGGATGCGGGCCATCACGGTGATATGGAGTATATGGCACGCCACGGCATGATGCGCGCCAGACCCGCAGAACTGCAACCGGGAACCCGTGCCGTGGTCTCGGTACGGATGAACTACCTCCCTCCAGGAGCCAGCATAGCCCACACCTTGAGCCAGCCCGAACGAGGCTATATCAGCCGCTACGCGTTGGGCCGGGATTATCACAAGGTGTTACGCCAGCGACTCAAGCAGCTGGCACAACGCATCGAGCAAGCCATTGGTGAGCTGGGCGCGCGGCCGTTTGTCGACTCAGCGCCGCTACTGGAGCGCCCATTGGCGGCGAACGCCGGACTGGGTTGGGTGGGAAAGCATTCGTTGCTGTTGCATGAGCAGGCAGGTTCCTTCTTCTTTTTGGGAGAATTACTGGTCGATCTGCCACTGCCGGCGGATGCTCCGACCGGCGGTAGCTGCGGCAACTGTGTAGCTTGCATGACCATCTGCCCGACCGCAGCCATTGTGGCTCCCTACACCGTCGATGCACGACGCTGTATCTCCTATCTCACCATAGAATATGCAGGCTCCATTCCTCTGGAGCTGCGACCGCTGATGGGCAATCGCATTTATGGTTGCGACGATTGCCAACTGATCTGCCCCTGGAATCGCTATGCTCATACCAGTCCAGAAACAGACTTTGCCGCGCGCCAGGAGCTGCTTGCTCCTGAGCTGCTGATGCTCTGGCAATGGAGCGAGACCCAGTTTTTGCAACGGACCGAAGGGAGCCCGATCCGTCGCATCGGATTTGAAAAATGGCAACGAAATCTTGCCGTTGCCTTAGGCAACGCGCCATACTCGTCAGCGATTGTCTCGGCATTGGCGGATCAGCGAGACACGAGTTCAGCGCTAGTACAGGAACACATCATCTGGGCATTGCAGGAACAGGAGCGCAAACGGACCTTGAGTCCACGCTCACTCAAAACGGAACGCCTGATCCGCTGTATCGACAAGGGCATGCCCGATCACGCATGAAGGAGCACAACAGCATATGATGATTCTAGGAGTGGATATTGGCGGTTCGGGCATCAAGGGTGCCATCGTCGATACCGACAGTGGCCTCTTGATTGGTGAGCGTCATCGTATTGCGACCCCGCAACCGGCAACGCCAGAAGCCATGGCACAGACACTCAAACAACTGGTTGCTCACTTTGACTGGCACGGGGGAATTGGCTGTGGCTTCCCCGCCACGATTCACCACGGCGTCGCCTTCAGCGCCGCTAACATTGATGCCAGCTGGGTCAACACCAGTGTTGAAGAACTCTTCAGCCAGACCACAGGTTGCCCCTGCTTCGTACTCAACGATGCCGATGCTGCAGGCATCGCCGAGATGCGCTTTGGCCAAGGCCGCAACCAGGACGGCGTGGTCATGATGATCACCATAGGGACAGGTTTGGGAAGCGCCATCTTCGTCAACGGTCAACTCCATCCCAATACTGAGCTGGGTCATCTGAAAATGAAGGGCCGCATTGCCGAACACTACTGCTCCGATGCGGTGCGTCAGCGCGAGGATCTGAGCTGGGGTAAGTGGGGGCGCCGTTTCAATCGCTATCTGCAACGTCTGGAATTTCTGTTCAACCCGGATCTGATTATCCTCGGCGGAGGCAGCGTACAGCGCTTCGACCGCTTTGAGGAAGAATTGCATCTCCGGGCTCCGGTCGTTCCGGCCCAGAGTCTGAATCAAGCGGGCATCATAGGTGCAGCCCTGTACGCCGCCGAACAAGTCGACAAGCACAGTAATCTGGGCTGAGAGTAATTGAACGTCATTGAACCGGGTCCGCAGGGCCCGGTTTTTTTATGTCAACGAGACAGGAAAACGGAACAGGATAAACGACCACATTTGGCCGAGGTCAACAAGAAGGCTTGAATAATCTGGATGTATGAAGAGATTGGAGCGGGAAACGAGACTCGAACTCGCGACCCCGACCTTGGCAAGGTCGTGCTCTACCAACTGAGCTATTCCCGCTTGGAAGATGGTGTTTTACGTTTCACTGTCGTGATTGGAGCGGGAAACGAGACTCGAACTCGCGACCCCGACCTTGGCAAGGTCGTGCTCTACCAACTGAGCTATTCCCGCAACGTAAATTCTTGTGAAATCAACAAGTCCGGAGTTGGAGCGGGAAACGAGACTCGAACTCGCGACCCCGACCTTGGCAAGGTCGTGCTCTACCAACTGAGCTATTCCCGCAAACCGGAACTTGTGATTGGAGCGGGAAACGAGACTCGAACTCGCGACCCCGACCTTGGCAAGGTCGTGCTCTACCAACTGAGCTATTCCCGCATCACAAGGGTGTGTTAGAGAGAGTTTTTGGAGCGGGAAACGAGACTCGAACTCGCGACCCCGACCTTGGCAAGGTCGTGCTCTACCAACTGAGCTATTCCCGCAATATGCTCTCTAGCACGGGAGCCGAATTATAAGGGGCGACCGTTTGATTGCAAGGGCTTTTTTCTCGTTCGCTCAAGAACAGAGCAACCACTTGCGCGGCTGCTCTTTTTTTCCACAAAATCACACTTTAAACACGGTTTCCCGGTAATACTGCAGCTCCGCGATCGACTCGCGAATATCGTCCATCGCCAGGTGGGCGCCCTGCTTTTTGAAACCATCCAGCAGTTCTGGCTGCCAACGGCGGACTAATTCCTTGATCGTACTGACATCGACATTTCGATAGTGGAAGAATCGTTCCAAGTCTGGCAGATGACGCACCATGAAACGGCGATCCTGGCCAATGCTGTTCCCGCACATGGGGCTACTGCGTTCCGGCACCCATTGCTGTAAAAAGCGCAAACACTCGGTCGAGGCCGCCGCCTCGTCATAAGTACTGGCTCGAACGCGAGCCACCAGCCCGGACTCAGTGTGGGTCCGCGTGCACCAGTCATCCATCGCCGCCAGAGTCTCGTCCGGTTGATGCACTGCGATCACCGGGCCCTCGGCCAGCACCCGCAGCTCCTTGTCGGTCACTATCATGGCGATTTCCAGAACCTTATCCGTCTCCGGATCCAGCCCGGTCATCTCCATATCAACCCAAATCAAATTTTGTGCATCTTGCGTCATCTTTTCACCTTTGTGGGACAAGTCAGCTCGCTCCCATGTATCATAAACGCTTGATTGCAAAATTACGAAAGCAGCGCACGCGTGGCAAAAAAGAGCAAGTTAACTCAAGGTCAGCAACGTCGAGTCAATGCCAACCAGAATCGTCGCCTGAAAAAAGAGGCGCCGGAGGTAGATGAAAGCCTGCTGGGGGCCCCTCAGGAAGGATTGGTGATCAGTCGGTTTGGTCAACACGCCGACGTGGAAGATCCAACCGGTACCGTGCATCGTTGTAATCTGCGTCGTACCGTCGGTAGCTTGGTAACAGGGGATCGAGTGGTCTTTCGTCTGGGCGAAGAACATCTGCATGGCATCAGCAGTGTGGTAGAGGCGGTACACCCAAGGCGTACCGTGTTCTCCCGTCCCGATTTCTATGATGGCCTCAAGCCAGTTGCAGCCAACATTGATCAGATCGTGATTGTGTCGTCCGTGATGCCCGAATTCTCGACCAATCTGGTGGACCGTTATCTGGTCGCCGCCGAGACCATGGAAATCCCCCCACTCCTCGTGCTGAACAAGATTGATATGTTGACTCCGGAGGCCCGCCTCCAGCTAGAGCCGCAGTTGGCGCAATATCGAAACATTGGGTATGAGGTGTTATTGGTCAGTTGCGAGAGCAACGAAGGCATAGAGGCGCTCAAAGTTCGACTCAAAGACAAGATCAACGTCTTCGTCGGGCAATCCGGGGTTGGTAAATCCACATTGGTCAACAGCCTGATGCCGGAAGCAGCCGCCCTGACTGGCGAGATATCCGATGGTTCAGGTCTGGGTCAACATACCACCACCACGGCACGGCTCTATCACTTCCCCAGCGGCGGAATACTGATTGACTCACCCGGCATCCGCGAATTCGCGTTGTGGCACCTGGAGGCCGAACGGGTGACCTGGTGTTTTGTCGAATTTCGCCGGTATCTCGGTGGCTGCAAATTCCGTGATTGTACCCATGGGGATGACCCGGGTTGCCTCATTCGTCAAGCTGTCGAAGCGGGTGACATTAGCCAGGAACGCTACCAGAATTATCATCGGATCCTGTCCTCCATGGATGAAGCACGCCCGACGCGTCACATCAAGAAGGGCTAATGAGATTCTTCACCGCCAAGCGGGGCGGTGAATCTATTACTATGAGAAACGCACCATGAAGCTGATTGATGCTCTGAAAATTACCGGTCAATACTGCCTGCCCAAGCATGCACTATCTCGACTGGTTGGTAAGCTGGCCGCCGCAGAGGCTGGTACACTGACCACCCGGCTCATCCGTCTTTTTATCGATCGGTTCGGCGTCGATATGAGTGAAGCCGAACATGAAGACCCCGCTCATTACAAAACGTTCAACGCGTTCTTCACCCGTCAACTCAAAGCGGGCTTGCGTCCCGTGGTCGATGACCCACTACTATTGGCCCTGCCCGTAGATGGTTGCATTAGCCAGCTCGGTGATATTCGCCTAGGGCGCGTCGTTCAGGCCAAGGGCCATGACTTCAGCGCACGGGAACTCCTTGGTGGTGATGCGGCGTTAGCGGCGCCGTTTCAAGGCGGAAAATTTGCCACCATCTATCTGTCCCCCAAGGATTATCACCGCATCCATATGCCACTGGACGGTGTACTGGAAAGCATGATTTATATTCCCGGCGACCTGTTTTCCGTGAATCCGCTGACCGCCGCCAACGTGCCAAATCTGTTTGCCCGTAACGAACGAGTGGCCTGTATCTTCCGTACAGAAATGGGTCCTATGGCCCTGGTTTTGGTTGGGGCGACTATAGTCGCCAGCATCGAAACGTTGTGGGCCGGAACCGTCACGCCCCCCGTCGGGAAAAAGGTCACGCGCTGGGATTATCAAGGCGACCAGGCCATTACCCTGAAAAAGGGTGAGGAAATGGGGCTGTTCAAGCTGGGTAGCACTGTGGTCTGTCTATTCCCGCCAGAAACCATCAGCTTTGCCGACAATCTGCAGCCGGGCACTGAAACCCGCATGGGACAAATTTTCGGTCGATTCCGCTAATTGAATCCGCACACCAGAGAAAGGGGCCAATCACGGCCCCTTTTTCGCGTTTCTTTTTCTATCACTCGTATATTTTGCATTCTCTTGCTCTGCCCCATCACCCGCGCATTCCGCAATCGAGTCACACTCAGGACCAGCGTCCCTTTTCTAACTGCACTATAGTTTTCAAAAGACCGTTAACGAATAACAACACAGGTCAATAGAGAAACATGACAGTGCGTTCTTGAGGTGCTTCAGTCGAGCACCTATCCGTTTTTTGGTAACGCCACCTCATGACAGAAGCAGCACGGATAACGGGTTCATGGATAAGCCATCCATCGGCACCGAGCCATCAACACAGAATAGGGAACCGACTATGAAGCTGAATATCCGACAGAAATTGCTGCTGGCATTGGCAATCCTGCTGATTGTCACCGCAGGCATGCAACAGTTGTATAACCGACAGTCCATGATGGCTGCCGCCAATGAAGGAGTCACTCGGTTTGAAACCAGTGTCGCCGAGGTACAGATCAATGGCCTCAAGAGCTGGCTCGATACCCGAGCAGCCATCGTCAGTAGCGCTCAAAAAGGCTTTTCCGGTGCCAAAATCCCCGAGGCGTCACTGGCACAAGCCGCAGAGGGCGGTAAGTTCGACATGATCTATGTCGGCACCAATCAGGGCGGAATGATTGCATCGACGCCGAATTGGAAGGCGCCTGAAGGCTATGACCCCCGGAAGCGCCCCTGGTATCAGGATGCCATGGCGGCCAATCGTATGGTCGTCACCGCCCCCTACGCCGATGCCAGCTCGGGGGAGCTGATTATCAGTTTTGCCGAACCCTTCCATGATGACACGACGACAGGTGTCATAGCCGGCGATGTCAGTATCAAGAGCTTGGTTGAAAACGTGAATAGTATCGCTCGCGAGGGAGTCTATGGCCTGTTAGTGGATGGCGAAGGGAATCTGATCGCTCACAAAGACCCCGCACTGACGCTCAAACCCGCGACGCAACTGGCATCAAAACTCGATAAAGAGTACATCCGGCAACTAGCGGCCCAAGGCAAGCCGGTCAAGATGAATATTGCAGGTCAGGACAGCATTGTCTTTTTCGCTCCGGTTCCTGGTTACGATTGGTTTTTTGGCTTGGTCTATGACGAAAGCACCGCCTTTGCTGACAGCAATAAGCTCTTGCAGCGCTCATTGCTGGCGACCGTGTTGCAGTTGTTACTGGTAGCTGGTGGCGCGGCCTATATCATTACCCGCTCTCTACAACCGCTGGCGGTCATGGGCGATGCCGTTGCCGAATTGTCCCAAGGCAATGGCGACTTGACACGCCGCATAAACATTCGCCGAGATGACGAGGTGGGTGCGGTCGCGCGGCAGATCAACCTGTTTATCGATATGCTGCAAGCCATGATGAGTGACCTTGCCAATTCAGCCCGGGAATTGGATGCCCAGGCCAAACAATCTCACAGCATGGCCAGTCATAACGATCAGAGCCTTGCTCGCCAGCAATCGGAAATCTCCCAAATTGCCACCGCAGTCCATGAAATGTCGGCAACTGCCAATGAAGTCGCAAGCAATGCCGAACAGGCCGCGGCGGCCGCTCACGCCTCAGCCGATAGCTGTGAACATGGCAAGCAGGTGATCGCCCGCAATCAGCACTCCATCACCAATCTGGCGAGTCAGGTAGAGAACGCGTCGAACATCATTCAGGAGCTCGAAAAAAACGCCCAGGAAATTAACACCATTCTATCGACGATCCAGGGGATCGCCGAACAGACCAACTTGCTGGCACTCAATGCTGCCATAGAAGCCGCTCGGGCGGGAGAACAAGGCCGTGGTTTTGCGGTCGTAGCCGATGAGGTGCGAGTGCTATCCAAGAGAACTCACTCCTCGACTGAAGAGATCCGCGCCATGATTGAAACCCTGCAACGGAATACTCAGCAGGCGGTGAGCACCATGCATCAGGGCCAACAGCTGGCGCAGAACAGCGTCGATGATGCCAAGAACGCAACTCTGGCGCTGGATCAGATCACCCATTCCATCAGCGAAATCTCGGACATGGCGACTCAGATCTCCAGTGCGGCGGAGGAGCAAAGAGCCGTCACCGATGAGGTTGGTCGAAATATCCAGGCCAGCAAGGATGTGTCAGACGAGTTGAGTCATGCTGCTAACAGCGCCAATCAGCTGGCAACTGAGCTCAAAGACATTGCGCTGCGCATCAATGAACAGGTGAGTAACTTCCACGTTTAATCAGGATCGCCCGGCGTCAGAACTGCCGACGCCGGGCGATATTTCATTTCCAGGCAACACACCATTTATTAATTTGATGTAAAACAAAGCGTTACCAGCTAATCATCGCCACAATCCATGCGCGGTATCATGGGTTTCTTTTGCATCAGACAAAAGGAGAGTTATTTCTCATTTTTGTCGTACGATTTTGCCTACAATTTCGTAACATTTTACCGCTGTTCGATACCATGACTCCGATTTATGCGTCGAACATCATCATAATATTCAAGCTTGGAATGCTCTTCGCCATGGACTCAGTGCAGGAGTCTGTTGTGCATCTTTTCTCAAGGAGGCAGAAGTGGACATAGTAAAGACCGATGTTGCCATCGTTGGCGCCGGTGGAGGTGGTCTTCGCGCAGCAATCGCTATTGCCGAAGCCAATCCATCTCTCGATATTGCTTTGATATCCAAGGTTTATCCGATGCGCAGCCATACAGTTGCGGCCGAGGGCGGTGCAGCTGGTGTGGTACGGGAAGATGACAGCCTGGAAAACCACTTCAATGACACTGTATCCGGTGGTGACTGGCTCTGTGAGCAAGATGTGGTGCAAAACTTTGTTGAAAGCTGCACCAAGGAACTCATCCAGTTGGAACATTGGGGATGCCCGTGGAGCCGCAAGCCAGATGGCAAGGTGAACGTCCGTCCTTTCGGTGGCATGAAAGTTCCTCGTACCTGGTTTGCCGCTGACAAATCCGGCTTTCACATGCTGCACACCCTGTTTCAAACCTCGATCAAATACCCATCAATCAAACGTTTCGATGAACACTTTTGTCTCGACTTGTTGGTTGAGGATGGTCGGGTTCAGGGCGTCGTCTGTTTTGATATCCAGAATGGCGTGACCCGGATGATCCAGGCCAAGTCGGTCATCATAGCCACCGGCGGTGGTAGCCGGGCCTACCGTTTCAACACCAACGGCGGCATCGTCACGGGGGATGGCATGGCGCTGGCCTACCGCCATGGCGTGCCATTGCGGGATATGGAATTTGTACAATATCACCCAACCGGCTTGCCCGGTTGCGGCATCCTGATGACCGAAGGGTGTCGGGGTGAAGGTGGCATCATGATCAACAAAGATGGCTACCGTTATCTGCAAGACTACGGTCTGGGCCCTGAAATCCCGGTCGGCCAGACCAAAAACAAATATATGGAACTCGGCCCCCGAGATCGTCTGTCACAAGCCTTCTGGGGCGAACAACAAAAGGGACGCACGGTACAAACGCGCTTAGGCGAAGTCGTCTATCTGGACTTGCGGCACCTGGGTGCGAAGTATCTGGAAGAGCGCCTGCCCTTTATCTGCGAGCTGTCCAAAGCCTATGTGGGTGTTGATCCGGCCAAGGAGCCGATCCCCGTCCGGCCCACGGTGCATTACACCATGGGTGGTATCGAAACTGATGGCAATTGCGCGACGCGCATGCCAGGCCTCTATGCGGTTGGTGAGTGCGCCTCCGTCGGCATTCACGGTGCAAACCGCCTGGGCTCGAATTCACTGGTTGAAATTGTGGTATTCGGCAAAATTGCCGGTGAAGAGGCGGCCAAATTCGCGGCCAGCCAACCCCATGGCAATACCGATGCCTTGTATAAAAAGGCGGTTGCCTCGGTCGCGCAAGCCATGTCCCTGATGGAAGGTGATGGCACTGAGAATCCGGCAAATATTCGCAATGAGATGGGTGATGCCATGGAGCAAGGGGTCGGTATCTATCGGACCGAAACCCTGATGCAGGGCACCATAGATAAACTGGCCGAACTAAAACAACGCTATAAGAATGTCCATATCAAGGATAAGTCGTCCATCTTCAATACCGACTGGCTGTATGCCATTGAACTCGGTTTCTTGCTGGATGTTGCTGAATCCATGGCTCATTCCGCGATCGCCCGTAAAGAATCCCGTGGCTCCCACCAGCGTCTCGACGGTTATGAGGAACGGGACGATGTTAACTTTTTGAAACACACCCTCGCCTTCCACAATGCGGATGGGGCACCGACTATCAATTACAGCTCGGTGAAGATCACCAAGTCACAACCGGCCAAACGGGTTTATGGCGCCGAAGCCGAGAAACAGGAGGCCGCTAAACATGACTGAGATGATGGATATTGATGTACTGCGCTATCGTCCGGAAGAGGATGCAGAACCGTGGTGGCAGAGCTTCAAGGTACCCTTCAGCCATGAAATGTCTCTGCTTGAGGCCTTGAACCACATCAAGGATGAGCTGGATCAGACCTTGAGTTTTCGCTGGTCTTGCCGGATGGCCATTTGCGGCTCATGCGGCATGATGGTCAATGGCGTGCCCAAACTCGGCTGCAAGACATTCCTGCGGGATTATCCTAACGGCAAGATGAAAATCGAACCGCTGGCCAATTTCCCAATTGAACGGGATCTGGTGGTGGATATGAGTGACTTCATCGATAAACTTGAAGCCATTAAACCTTATATTATCCCCAAGGTTGAACGGAAGCTCAGCGAAGGCGAATACATCCAAACGCCAGCGGAGCTCGCCAAATACCGTCAGTTCTCCATGTGTATCAACTGCGGACTCTGTTACGCGGCCTGTCCGCAATACAAGATCAACAAGAACTTCACCGGCCCAGCGGCGCTGGCGCTCCTGCATCGCTATAACGCCGATAGCCGCGATGGCGGCAAGGCTGAACGCATGAAGATCGTCAATCAGGATTCCGGCGTCTGGAGTTGTACATTCGTCGGTTACTGCTCGCAGGTTTGCCCTAAAGGGGTCGATCCGGCCGCCGCCATTCAATTAGGTAAGGTGGAAAGCAGCAAGGATTACCTGATCGCCATGTTCAAACCGGGGGAATAAGTTGATGGACACGACCCAAAGCAAACGTAAACCTTACATTCGCCCCGTTGAAAAGGGATGGTGGCTGAAAAATAACTTTTATATCCACTACATGCTCCGGGAAGGAACCAGCGTCTTTGTCTCTACCTATGCGGTGATTCTGTTGGTGGGATTATTGCGGCTCAGTCAGGGACCAGCTCCCTTTCAGGCTTGGTTAGCGGCACTGACTCACCCGCTATCGATCCTGTTTCATCTGGTCGTGTTGGCCGCTTGCCTATTCCATGCCAAGACCTGGTTTGAACTGGCACCCAAAGCGATGCGCATCATGCATGGCGAAGAGCCAATACCGGACAAACCTATTGTTCTGGCCCAATACATTGCTCTGGCTGCAGTTTCGCTGGTGGTGCTGATCGTGGCGTTGATCGCTTGAGGGAGAAAAACATGCGACGTTCTGATGAACCTATTTATTGGGGATTGTTTGGTGCCGGTGGCGTAGTGACCGCCATGCTGCTGCCAATTCTGGTGCTAATCACAGGAATCCTGGTTCCGCTGGGTATTCTGCCTGCGGATACCCTCAGCTATGACAAGGTGCAGGCGCTGGCCACCTCCTGGTGGGGAGCCCCGATCCTGTTGGTTGTAATCGCCTTGCCGATTTTTCACGGTATGCACCGGATTTATCATGGCTTGCACGACCTAGGTATTCACACTACCCGTCTCCATCACTATCTTTGCTATGGTTTTGCCTTTTTAGTCTCAGCCGCAGCGCTGACATTATTAATCCAGATGTTTTGACCCCAAAATATGACAACTATCAATAGGGCACTCTCGAGTGCCCTATTTTTTTGTTGAATGAATAAAAAACAAAAATAAATAGCACCAAGAGCAAGCTCACTACAAAATCATTTAAATATCATGCAGTTAAAAACCATAAACAAGCAACTTAATAGCCCACTCCGCATTTTTACCGAGACATGAACCCTGCGAGCGCTATTTATCTTTCGTTTAGTGCGCCATCTCTCATTTTTTAAATCCTGACGCGCTTCAATTTTTATTGGGAAAAAGACTAGGATAATGGCTGATAAATTTTTGTGTTCACCAAGGAACGGATGTATGACCCACTCCAGACATATTCTTGCCAGCCTGGTCACGGCGATATTCCTCGCTGCGTGCGGTGGCGGCGGAGCTAAAGATCTTTCCGGTGGCGGCACCGACAATGGAGGTGGCGGAAATACCGGTACCCCTTCAGTCACGGTTGCTACTAAATCCTGTACGGATATTGCGACACCGACTACCTGCACCGCGGCAACCGAGTTGCCCGCCGAAAAACCGAACCGAGTTGAAGCTGTCGTACTGGATGCCAATGGTAAGGCGGTCTCTGGCGCTCTGGTCGCCGCAACCACAGATAACGGCACCATTGCCCCGGCTAAACAGATCACCGATAGCCAAGGTGTTGCGGCCTTCACCCTGACCGCACCAGCGGCCAATACAGAAGGTGCAGGCTCAGTAACGTTGACCTACACCCTAGACGGTAAGGCTTATGCCGGGCAAAAGGTCTTTACCTATAAACCAGGCGCCACCAGCAGTGATAATTATCAATTAACATTGACCCTCAAGGTCTGTGCCGATATATCCGATCTGACCACCTGCACCGAGCAATCCAAGTTGCCGACCGAACGAGCCAGCTTGGCTGAAGCCATACTGCTGGACCCCAAAGGTGAACCAGTCGTTGATGCGATCATTCATGCAGTCGCGACCAAGGGTGAAATTCGTCCCTCTGATGCCCGCCTCACCGACAGCGCAGGTAAGGCAACCTTCCTGCTGGCCAGCACAACTGACTCGGCCCAAACAGCTGGAACCTTTACCGCCAGCACGACAGTAGCCACCGGGGATATCACCGCCGCTAAAAACTACGAGTTTGGAGCCAGCAATCTCAAAATCTCGTTAACCAGCGATAAAACCACGCTTCCTGCGGGGAGTGTCGCGGTATTAACGGCGCTACTGACACTCAATGATCAACCCTATCCCTATCCCATCGATGTCACCTTCAGTTCTGCCTGCGCCAGCGCTGATAAGGCAACCCTGGATGCTAAAGTCGCCACCCAACAGGGCACGGCTATCGCAACCTATAAGGGCATGACAGATAATTACGCCTGTGCTGGCAATGACACCATTACCGCGACTGCGGCTGGGCTCAACGAATTGGCATCCGTGACCATCACCAACCAGACAGCCGAGACCCGCTCCATCACCGCCGGAACACCTGATCCTGAGTTTATGTATCTGCGCGGTTCAGGGAAAGGTGAAAAATCAACAGTCACCTTCACTCTGAAGGATGCCCAGAATAAACCGGTCAGCGGCAAGCAGTTGAATTTCACCTTCGGCGGTAACATCAGCAATAACGTCAACTACCAGGACTACACCCTGAGCCCGCTGAACGCGACCACTAACATTGATGGCATGGCAACCGTAACCATCAACTCCGGTAACTTGCCAACCCCCATCAGTGTTATCGCGACTCTCGCGGAAAATACTGAAATCCGTGCGGCATCCAAGCAGATTGGTGTCGGTATCGGCTATGCCGACGACAACAGCATTTCTTTCTCCGCCGATAAATACAACATCAATGGCGCCGGTTACGACGGTGAAGAGGCGAAGATCACGCTTCGTCTGGCGGATCGTTTCAACAATCCGGTAGCCGATGGCACCAAGGTTTACTTCACCACCGAAGGCGGCAGCATAGCCAGTGATCTGGCCGGTGAAAATGGTGATGTGACAGGCGTCTGTTCCTCCAAGGCTGGGGTCTGTACGGCAACACTGACTTCACAGGACCCACGCCCAGCTGATGGTCGGGTGACCGTCAGTGCTTACGTTTCGGGTGAAGAGAGTTTCCTCGATTACAACGGCAACGGGATCTTCGATAAAGGAGAGCTGACCGGAGTATCCGATGATCAGTATGCGTCCGACGTGCCCAATTACGTTCGCGCCTATAACGACATTGGTGAACGTTTCATGGATGTCAACGTCGATGACACGGCAAAAACGAATCCGAGCGCCGACATCGATGGTTTCCGTGCAGGCGTCGACTTGTATGAAGACTTGAATGCGAATGGCAAGCGGGATCTGGGAGATGGGGTCTATACCGGTCTGGTCTGCGACAAGGAGACCATCAGCCGCGGCTTCTGCAAGCGTGAGCTGACCACTCTATTCCGCAATGCCGAATTTATCTTTACCGGATTGAACAGTTCTTCGGCCGGTGACGGAGCCTTACCTCTGCAAGTTTATAATTTCGTTTCAGAAACTTGGGAAACCGGGACGGAAGTCGATCTGCGTGATGGCGTGGCCAAGTATGTCCGTGTCCTACCCATGCACCTCCCCCATGCGGCCGATGGTAGCGTTGCAGAAAAGATTAAGAATCCGGTGCCCAAGAGTCTCGGTGACGCCAGCAATTTTGGGGATTTGACTGCCTACTATGATCTGCGGGGAGTAAACCCAATCCCGGCAGGCAGCACCTTTAGTGTGACTAACGACAATGGCGGTAAGGTAAAGACTCTGGCATTTTCTGGTGGTAACTGTAATTCCGATGTCTATAGTCCATACCCATCCACGACACGCCCCATGTTTTACTGTGTGGTGATCTTCCCGGAAGACGAACCCAACAAGAAAACCACCGGCAGCCTGGAGATCAAGGTGACAACGCCGGCACCACATCAAGATGGTTTGGCCGCATCAGTTGTCGTCAGAGACAATGGCTAGCACGGTTCGATACGAAAGAGAGCATAACCTGAAGACCTCGTATCGTTCCAACAGCCCCATCTCATCGATAGATGAGCTCTAGCAAGAAGAAACCATAAAAAATGCCAGTCAAATTCTGACTGGCATTTTCTTTTATCACCTGATGCTGAAGGACCAGGCTCCCCAATTTACCGGCTAGGGAGCCGGTGCCGCAGCGCTTGCGGCGTCTTGTAGCACGGCGGCTTCGGCAGCCGCATCGGTTGTGGTCGCACTGCTAATGGCACTGCTGGCCCCGGATACCGGGTTGGCAAGCACCGGGACTTGGCACTCAGAAGCTGCAGTATGCTTGGATGCTTCTTGTTGTGGTGGATACCAGGCTTCAAGCCCTTGCTGCAATTGGCTCGCCGCAGCCTGAGGCGTCAGAGAACCTAACACCACCTGTTGGGAGAGCTCGTTCAATTGCTGGCTCAATGAGGGTTCACCACGGGAGAGGATCTGGGCAGCCACCCGGATCGTGGAATCACAGCTATCGCGCCAGCTCATCATGGTGCTAGCCACCGGATTCTTCAGCTCGAAGAAGTGGTTGGAAAGTGAAAAGAACCCAGGAACGGCATTGGAGAACAACTCGGCAAACTCGGCACTCGCCATCCATTCCAGCAACTGACGGGCCGCCGCCTTATTCTTGCTCTTGGCATTGATGGCAATCCCCATATCCGTATGGTCGGTGAAATAGCAGGCATCCCCTTCCTTGGCCACCGGAGGAGGAAAAGCCCCGAAGTTCACCTTGCCATCAAACTGACTGATGGCCCAAGAGCCAGCCACTATCATGGCCGCCTTACCGGACTGGAAGCTCTCCACCGCTTGAGCTTCGGTCACATCGGCTGGAGCATTGCCCAGATAGGGTAACCAGCGAGCAAGCTCATCAAATACCGCCACATATGGCGGATCGGTAAAACGTGCCTTTCCATCAATCAACGCCAGACGGCCATCTTCCCCGTGCCAGTAGTTGGGGCCTATATTCTGGAAACCCAACTCTGAAACAACCCAGTTATCATGAGCCGCTAAGGCCAGCGGCTGATACCGACCGTCACTTTTGACCTTTTCCATGACGGCAAAAAACTGCTCGCGGGTCTTGGGAACCTCGAGCCCCAGCTCCTTGAAAATATCCAGGTTGTAATAAAAACCCTGGATGACGGAGGCAATCGGCAGACAGAAGGTCTGGGCTCCGGTGTCGGTTTGCCAGGCGGCCTTGGCAAAGCTCGGGAAGTTCTCCATCCCCTCCAGATCGGTCAGATCCTCCAGATAACCTTTCTGGAATAGTTGCAGCGACTCATCATAGGGGCGGCAACTGATGAGATCGCCAGCCTGACCACTGGCCAAGCGCTCGTTGACCGTCGCGTTATACTCACTCGCCTGTACCGGGGCCAGGGTGATATTGACATCCGGATATTTGGCATGGAAGCGGGGCAATATTTGCTCCTTCCATAACGCGGCATCATCGACACGCCAGGTCTCAATCACCAACTCGGTTGCCGTCGCAGAAAAACTCAAGCCCAGAGCCAGCATGGCACTACATAATTTCAACATATCCCTCTCCTAAACCTTGAATCGCGCGATAAGTTGTTGCTGAGTGGCCGCCAGTGCAGCCAGCACATCGCTGCTGGATGCGGAATCCCGTGAGGCCAGCTCGGTCTCATGAGCCACATCGGCAATCCCGGAGATATGCTGGGCAACCCCCTGGCTGACCGAAATCTGCTCGGCTGCAGCATGGGCAACCTGATCCGTCATCTCTTTGATCGCCTCCATACGCTGCGCGATACCTTGCAATGCCTCCTCGGTGTCACGGGTTTGCTGAACGCAGAGCCGCGTCTGCTCATGGCTTCGTCCCATCACCGACACCACATCGTTACTGGACGCTTGCAGGTTATGGATCATGGACTGTATCTCTTCCGTCGATTGCTGGGTGCGGTTAGCCAGAGCCCGAACCTCATCCGCCACCACCGCAAATCCCCGTCCAGCATCTCCAGCGCGCGCGGCCTCGATCGCGGCGTTCAGGGCCAACAGATTGGTCTGATCGGCAATACCGCGGATAACATCCAAAATGCTGCCAATGTTGCCACTGAAACCATCCAGCTTATGGGTGATGGTGACAGCTTCCTCGATTTCTTCGGCCAGATGTTCGATGCGCTGCCGATTATTGATCACCAGATTCCGACTCTGTTGCGTCTCATCATTAGCCAGATCCACCTGATTGCGTGCACTGTCGGTCGAGCGAGCCACCTCGGTCGCACTCACCTCCAACTCGGTAATTGCCGCAGCCACCTGATCGGTCTGACTCTTCTGATCCTGCACCCGGGCCATCGCCCGCTCGCTGATCTGGGCCGTACGTTCGGTTTCTGCCACCAGATGCTCGGAGCCATTCCGGATCTCAACCAGCAGGGTATCGGTATTACTGGCCAACTGATCGATGGAGCGGGACAGAGCCCCGAACTCATCCTGACTCTGGTAATTGATACGGCGCGTCATATCCCCCTGAGCCATCAAGGAGAGCTCCCGATTAATGAGCTGCAAGGGGCGTTGGATGCTACGAGCCGACGACCAAGCCACCAGCACAGCCACCGCCGCAGAGATCGCGGAGACCAACAGGATCCAGGAGATAGCACTCTGCACGGCGGATGCGGCGCTCGCCTTATCCTCTTGCACGCTTTGGCTGGTCACATCGATCAGCGCCTGCAGTTCCTGATTGACCTGATCGGACTGACGATTGAGATCCTCTTGGGCAAGCTGCAACTCCTGCGTCAGTTTCTGATCCTGCAGCAGGGTACGGATCAATCCCTGGTCCCCAAAAGCCAACTGCTTGAGCAAATCAACATTGCGACTAAAGCGCTGCTTCACGTCTTCCGGGACGACAATGAATTCCAACCGTTTGCTGGCAATCTCGATGTCCTTGGCCAGCACCTTCTCCAGCGTCAGCAGATCGGTGTCGGCGTCAGTACGCTGGATCTGCTTGATGTCACGAGCGATACCACTGGTGATGAGCTCCGCCTTGTTATGCAAGGAACGCTTGCTCGCCGTAAATTGCAGCAACAAGTCCGCAGCCGAACGATACGAGTCATCCAGTCGCAGGAACTGGTTACGCATCAAGACCAGCTTGGCCTCCAGCTCGGCTTGTTCCTGGTGCAGGCCCATCATCTTCTCGGCCGAAGCAAACACCTGGGAGCCAGTTTTTTGTACCGCATCCAAACGGCTCAACTCGGTACCTTGCAGCTTGAACGCCAGCATGGACTGCAGTTGTTGGCTATAGAGCTGTTTACTCTGCTCATACTGTTGACGCAGCGCGGGCAAACGAGTTACTTGCCGACTGCTCAAATGAGCCAGCGTATAGCGGTTAGCCAGCAATAAGGCTTCTCGCAGGCGAGTCGTGGTCATGGCCAGCGGCGTGGCCTTCTCCGTCACCAGCTTGAGCTTGTTATGTATGCCCGTAGTTTGCAGGTAAACTGATGCCACCCAGGATCAGCAGCAACAGCAGCAGCAAGGCAAATCCGGCCTTGATACGTTGGACAATTGAAAGGGTCATCACGTCTTCCCTTGATGTAGGTGAATGAAAAGAACAAGCGCATCATCCAGAAGCTGAAATCGTTTGCAAACCCTTAGCTGTCTATCTGTGCGCCAGAACATATTGTCGAGATCGGAAGTGAGTTCGAAATACTCTATCGACACCATCCTCGCATTCGGTATGTCGAGTATCCCAAGTGTAGACAATCAACCGTGTAGCCGAGGATGAGACACCCAACCGGCAGGATAAATATGGCGCAAACTCGGCCCGTCAGTCCGCCGAGCCATACCTGAGCAGCATGGCCGTCAAACCACTGTTGCGCTGGGTTGGACGCGTGGCAATACGCGTCAGCAACTCATGGGCCCCAAAGAGATCGAGTCGTTGTTTGGCCCGTGTGATGCCGGTTGTAGAGCAATTCCCGCGTCAATACCGGGTTATCCAGATCCGGCAACACCAGTATGGTATGGGCAAATTCGGAGCCTTGCGATTTGTGCACTGTCATCGCCAGCGCCGTTTCGTGCTCCGGTAAACGGCTGGGCAAAAAACCATGCACGCGGCCATCCGGCATTTCAAACCAGACCCGCAACCGTTCCCCATCATGAGCAGTAATGCCGATGTCCCCGTTGTAGAGACCGAGCGCATGGTCATTGCGCACTATCATGACCGGTCGACCGACATACCAGTCTGCCTCCGGTTGCAACCAGCCCTGGTGGGAAAGCGATTGCAGAATCGAGCTATTGAGACCCGTTACCCCCCATTCGCCCTCGCGCAGGGCGCAGAGCACCCGCGTCTGCTGAAAAGCCTGCAACATGCGCCTGGCCGACTCGCCATTCACCGGATCTCGCGCCAGAGCGAGATACCCGGCGTAACCCGCAACTGCCAGTTGCAGCAGAGTTGCACGCCGCTCGGCATCGACATGGATGCGAATATCGGCAAAATCGCTACTCAACAGTCGCTCCAGCGTGTGACGATCCCCTTGATTGACCGCATCGGCCAGACGACCGATGCCGGAGCCAGCATGGAAGCGCCAGCTTTTTCGCAACCAGCACAGTCGATCTCGCAACGGCAACGCGTTCGGCACTCCAGGCTCCGCCAATGGATAACCGGTCACGACACGCAGCCATTCGGTGTGCGCCGCACTAGGCTCCTGCTGCAACAGCTGGCAGATATCCCCCAGCACGGCGCCCGCTTCGACGGAAGCCAGCTGATCCTTATCCCCCAGTAAAATCAAACGGGCGGAAGCAGGCAATGCGGCGAACAACCGCGCCATCATAGGCAGATCGACCATGGATGCCTCATCCACCACCAGGACATCCAGTGGTAACGGGTTCTCGGCATGGTGCCGGAACTCATGGCTCCCCGGGATCACCCCCAGTAAGCGGTGCAAGGTGCTGGCCTGTCGCGGCAGACTGGCCAGCAGGGTGGCATCTAGACGCGGAGACAACTCATCCAGCGCCCGCCCCAAGGATTCTGTTAGTCGGGCCGCAGCCTTCCCCGTCGGCGCAGCCAGCCGGATCAGCAGGGGGGCCGCATCCGGCCGACTCATGGCCAACTGCTGCAACAGCACCAATAAACGAGCTACCGTGGTGGTCTTGCCGGTACCTGGGCCACCGGAGATCAGCGTGAAACGCCCGGCGCAGGCGGTGGCCACCGCCAGTTTCTGCCCATTGAAACAGGCCGCGGCCGGAAGCACAGCCGCGAGATTGGAAGCCAGATCCTCCGGCGTCGAGCGACTGAGAGTCTGTGCCAGCGCCGTCCAGTCCAGGGATACATCCTCGCGCACATCCAGCCAGCGGCGAGCAAAACCGGCGCAGGCTTGCCCATCCGACCGGGCTTGCTGCCAGGCATCTAGCAGCCGATGAGCGTCGGGGCGGAACAGCTCATCGAGCCAGAAGCGCAGTGACTCGACCGGCAACATATCCCACCCACTATCGCCACTGGATTGCGTAAGCCAGGTGGCAACTCTGAATTCGAAATCGTGATAGCGAGCTAGGTACAGGCGTCCCTGATCCAGCACCAGAGGGCGAGATGGCGTACTATTTCGCTCGGGTTGCGCCACCAGAGGGGAACAGCCCAAGCGTGATGCCAGTGAGTTCACCCCCCCGAGCTCCCCAAGCCAAGGGCTCAAACCCAGAGTCTCCAGACGTTCTGGAATAGCGTCGAGCGTCAGGCAGACATGTCCATCCCCCAACTCATGGCTAAGCAGCGCCAGAGACACCACCATGGCTGGATCATCCTCGCCCTCCAGTTTGCCGTGCAAGTGCAACAGGAAATGGCTGAGTTCCCGATCAATCGGGCGCCAGACCGGTTCCGCCAGCAGACGGAGCCAGAGCGCCCCTTGGCGCGGCAGCAGTTCATCCACCGAAGCCATCATGGCAACCGTCATACAGATACCTCTCCGGCAAACAGGCCATCCAACGCAGAAATCAGCTCGGAAGCCGGCCGGGTAAAGAAAATCCCCTGCTGGCTATCAGGCTGCATACCGCGCAAAAACAGGTAGAAGACACCGCCTAGGTGCCGCTCATAGTCATAATCGGGCAGTCGAGTCGCCAGATAACGGTGCAGGGCCAGGGTATAAAGCTGATATTGCAGATCATATCTGTGCTGCACCATGGCCTGCTGCAACGCCTCGGGCCCATAATCGGCGGCACTGTTTCCCAGATGGTTGGACTTGTAATCCAACACATAGAATCGGCCTTGATGTTCGAACACCAGATCCATAAACCCCTTGAGCATCCCTTGCAGCGTGGCAAAACTCAGTGGCGCGGCCATAGCGGAGAGTCCATCGTGCTGTTGCAGCAAGCGGTTCAGACGGTTGGCATCCAACTCCGCCACCGGCAATAAGAACTCCATTTCCGCCAGACAGCGAGAGGGCTGTATATCCCGCAAGGCCAAGCCGGGTTGCAGCTCGGCGGCCAGCACATCGACCATCCATTGCTGTAGCACAGGCCGCCAGGGCTCTGGCTGCCAATCGGTTGCCAGCGTGATGCCCTGTAAGCGGGCATCGATCCATGCCTCGAGTTCAGCACCGGGCTGAATGGCAAAATCGACCCCTTCAAACAGGCTGTGCAGGAAAGTACCAGGCCGGGCCCCACGAGGGAACTGAAAGCGGTCATAGAGAGTTTCGGCGGCTACCGGCTCGGTTCTGAACGACTGCGTTGGCGACTCGCTCCCGATGGCGTTCCCGCCGCGATGGGATGGGCTGTGCGCCGATAATGCCGAGTAGGAGGTCACCCACCAGTTGCGCTCCAGTTGTCGCTCGAAGCGACGGACCGCGCGTTCGGAATGCTGGGGTTGTTGATCCTGATACGCAACATCCGGCCATGGCGGAGCCTGCCACTGTTGCAGCCCGGGGATCTCGGCTTGCAGAGTCGTCAGTCGCGCTGCCAGCGGGCTTTCACCCTGGGCACCACAGAGCAGATAACGCAGCGCGGAGGGGAGTTGTGCCTTGTTGTTCTTCACCTCGGCCACTCCCAACCAGGTCAGGAAGATACCCCGGGTCAAGGCCACGTACAGCAGGCGCACATCTTCCGCCAACCGCTCTTCCTCGGCACGGGCCAGAGACGCTTCCGAATTGAAGAGATCCCAGATCACGCCCTCTTCCGAATGAAAACGGGCCAGTTGGCTTGGGCGCCAATCGGCGATGAATGGCAGCAAGACCAGCGGATACTGCAACCCCTTGGATTTGTGGATGGTCACCACCTGGACCAGACGCCGTTCGGACTCCAGACGCAGTTTCTGCTCATCGGCATTGCCATCCGGTGCCGCCAGTTGCTCCCGCAGCCAGCGTACTAGAGCATGCTCACCCGGCAGAGTGGCCGCTGCTTGCTGCAGTAATTCGGCGACATGTAGCACATCGGTCAGACGGCGCTCCCCCTCCTCCTCGATCAAAAGGCGCGCCGGGATCTGATGGCTGAACAGGAAGTGTCGAATCATAGGCAATACGCCGTGCCGCTGCCAACGCACGGCGCAATCCCGGAACTGCTCCACTAGCGCTTCCCACTGCAATTCATCGCCATTCAGCGCCGCCAGTTGGCGCGCACTCCAGCCCAGCAGGGCCGTCGCCATGGCACTGCGGACCCGCACCTCATCGCTGGGAGCTAGACATGCCTCCAGTATCCGCAGCAGATCCTGCGCCTCTTGACTGGCGAGAACCGAATCCCGGTTCGAGAGATAGACGCTGCCAATTCCCAGTCGCCGCAGGGCCTGACGAACCAGCGCCGCTTCGGTTCCCGTTCGCACCAGAATCGCGATATCCCCGGGCTGGAGCGGCGTCTCGCCAATCCATGCTTGCTGCTGTTGTGCCGCAGTGAGCCACTGATGAACCTGAGCCGCACAAGCGATGGCCAGACGTTGCCGATAGACACCGGCCGCCAGTGGGTTCTCGCTCGCCTCCTCACTCCAGAGCAAGGGCGGCACCGGTTGCCCCTGTAACGTAAAGCGCTGCGACCGCCCCTTGGCCTTGACGGGTTCGAAGGGGATCTCGCGATCATAAATAAACGGCGCATGACTCTGAGCAAACACGCCATTCACCGCCGCCACCAGCTCCGAGGTCGAGCGGAAATTGGTCTCCAGGGTATAGTGAGCCGCGACCTGACGTTTGGCCTCCATATAGGTGAAGATATCGGCCCCGCGAAAGCCATAGATTGCCTGTTTGGGATCGCCGATCAGATATAGACCACAGGCGGGCTGATCAGCATACAACTGACGGAAGATGCGGTACTGCTGAGGATCGGTATCCTGAAACTCATCAATCATAGCGACCGGATAGAGTTCCCGTATCCGCCGTGCCAGCGGTTCCCCATTGGGACCACTCAGTGCCGCAGCCAGACCACTGAGCAGATCGTCAAATGCCAAGAGCTGCTTGCGCCCTTTCGCCCGCTGGATACGCTCCCGCACCTCAGTCAAAGCCTGAGCCAGCACCACATCCCGTATCCCCAGGGGTTGCTGCATCAAGGCATCAATGGCCACGAATAGCGGGTGTTCCGGCGGGTTGCCTTTCGGACTCTTCTCCCGCAACAGGCTCTGCCCGAAGCGCACCAGCTTGTCACACAGTTGGTAATCCTCGGTCGGCGTCATGGCCCAATCCCCCACTTGCGTCAGCCAGTTGGGCAGGTTCTTGCTGGAATAGCTGCGCTTGTCGACTCCCGAGCCTGCGATCAGGGCGGCCAGTTCATGGGCCGACTGTTGCCACAGCGATTTCAAGGAAGCGATACGAGCCAGAATGGCGGCATGTCGCTCCGCCAGTGACTCACCGCCTCCCAGACATTGCAAATCCGTGGTGGCCAGATGGGGGGCCAGCTCCTGCAACAACCCAGCCGGTTCGGCCCAGAGGGCCCGCACCGCTCGCGCCACCGGTAAGGAGAGCCCATAGCAGTGCTGGCGCCAGTAATCGGCGACAGCCTCGAAGCGCAGACGCGCATCGTCGGTGACAAATTCCGTTTCAAACAAAGCACCCGATTCGAACGCGTTACGTTTGAGCATGCGTTGACAGAACCCGTGGATGGTATAGATGGCGGCCTCATCCATTTGCCGCTCGGCAGTCAGCAGCAAGCGACAGGCCAACGCCGTATCCGCACATGCCGCCATCAGGCTCTGGAGCAGAGGGTCGTCACTCTCTTCTCGCTCAAAGGCCCGCCGCGCCTCGCGGATACGAGCCAGTATCCGCCCCCGCAGCTCCTCGGTCGCCGCCTCGGTAAAGGTCACCACCAAGATCTTGTCCACCGGCAGCGGCAAAGGATCAGGAGCCCCGAATCCCGACTCGCCATCTCCATGCCCGAGCAGCAAGCGCAAATACAGACCGGCAATGGTATAGGTCTTCCCGGTGCCTGCACTGGCTTCGATGAGCCGCTCCTGACGCAATGGAAAACTCAAGATATCCAAAATGTGGCTCATTTCACCGCCTCCAGATGGGTATAAAGCGGTGCCAGCAACCGTTCACTCCACCCACAGACCTCCTGCTGCAGGGCGTCGCTCCAACGAGGGAATGCTCGGCGAATATAGACATCCTCCCCCTCACCCGGGTTGAAGCTATCGCCTTCAAACTGCTGCTGCATCTTCTGTGCTGCAGTCGCCAGGCGAGCCGTATCCTGAGTGCGCTGCCAACCATAGCCCTCCGGCCCCGTCGCCAGGATATCGCCCGCCTGTTGCAACCACACCCAGCCGGTGCGCAGCAGCAGTGGCAACGGGCGCGTCAGGCCGACCAGATAGGCAGCCATCAGCTCAGCCAGATAGATACGAGCCTGTGTAGCAGGCAGAGCGGCTAACTGATAACGCTCCTTGAGCCCCAGTAATTCAGTGGCCTCCGGCGGCTCATGGGCACAGCTACACCAGGCGAGATGTTCGATCCAGGCCCGCATCAACTGGGGTACTGCAAAAGCACCGGGGCGATAGCGCACCAGGCTCTGCCCATGGATGCCGGACACAGCGCCGAACAACCAGCCCTGACCGCTGGCAGCCCCAGCTGCCGACTCCGAAGGGGGCAGCGCCAGATCGGTAAACTGCAGATGCACCAACTGGCGGCTGGGTTCAGTGCACAGTAGGGGCTCTAAAGCATCACGCAGCGCCGCTATGCCGCTTTCACTGGCCTCCAGCAGTAAATCGCCAAATGCCCCCACCGGTAACTGCCCCGATAACCGCAAGCGGCCCTTGAGTTGATCTAGCGCCTGCTCTCCAGACTCCGGCTCACCGAATGCCTGCAAACAAGCCTCCAGTAACTCCTGTTTGAGCAGATAACCTTGTAAGGCATCGGCGGCAAAGGGCTCATCCTCGGCCAGACTCTCGTCCTGTTGTTGAAACCGTACCCGTAACGTGCGCTCGAAAAAACCGGCAACCGGCTGACGGAAGAAGCGCAGCAGATCGGCCAGTTCCAGCTCCGGTTGCTGATACCACTCCTCCGGCAGCGGTAATGGCTCATCGAAAAAGTCGGGCAGCCGGGTGTCGCGTGGCAGGGTATGGCTCCACTCCGCCGCATAGGAGTCAGGAGCATGGGGCTGGAAGTAACGACCATCATAGGGCACCAGTGCCTGCTCGCGGATCAACCGCTGGCGGACCGCAGCCCGCTGCCCGAGTTCATCCTCCGGATCTATATCCTCAATGCGCATGGCGGACTCGCAGTAATCCAGCAGTTCAGCGACCAGCACCGAGGGCTCTTTCTCGCTGTTATCCTGAGCGCTGTGTGCGACATAGGAGATATGCAGATGCTGTTCGGCCGCCAGAAGAGCTTCCAGAAACAGATAACGATCATCCTCGCGGCGTGAACGATCGCCACGGCGGGGAGCTTCAGCCATCAGATCAAAGCCCAGCGGCGGAACCGCTCTGGGATAGATGCCATCGTTCATTCCCAGCAGGCAGACCACCTTGAAAGGAATCGAGCGCATTGGCATCAGGGTACAGAAGTTGACCCGTCCGGCCAGAAACTGCTGTCCGGAACGCTGGTTGGTCAACTCCCCTTGCAGATAATCGCGCAGCACGGCCAAAGACAATGACGGCTCGTAGCCCACCCCGTGCAGCTGTTCCCGTAGTCGCGCCATGGCCTGACGGATCTGCTCCAGTTGGGTTTCCCCTTCTTCGTCAACCAGATAAAACTCCAGCAACAAGAGATCGACCAATTCACTCCAGGCATCGACGTTTCGCTCCTGAGGCAACTGGTCACGCAGCCAGCGCAGGCGCGTCAGGAAATGACTCAGGCGACCCAGACGTTGGGCATCCTGCCCCTCGACCTCCCGATAGGGCAAAATCCCGGCAAAAGGAGCATCCGTAGCCATGGCAAAGCCCAGCAACATCCGCCCCATGCCATCCTGCCAGGTATTGGCAGGCATCTGTTGCAGATCAAAACGCTCCGCATCCTGAGGGTCCAGACCCCAACGGATGCCAGAGTCCCGCACCCAGCCCTGCATTTGCAGCAAAGCAGCCTCATCCAAGCCTTGGGCCGCCATCACCTCGGGTACCGCCAACAGGGTAACCAGTTCAGGCGCGCTGCAGCGCAGCTCAGGTAAATGCAGCAAGGTCAGGAAACTTTGCAGCAGCGGACTCTCCTGCTGGGCCGAACGGTCAGAAATGGAAAAAGGAATATGGCGCTCCGCCAGCGCAGACCCAAATACCGCCTGGATAAACGGGCTATAGCTGTTGATATCCGCCACCATCACCACCACATCCCGTGGCTTCAACACCGGATCGGCAGCAAAACGAGCCAACAGGGCGTCGTGCAAGACTTCGATCTCGCGCATCGGACTATGGCAAGCATGGATCACCAGCGAGTCATCATCGGGTTGCAATAGTAACCGCTCCCCCTCCCGCCCCCGATCATTCAACTCGAGGACATCCGACTGCAAAACGCTCAACAACTGGCGGGATTCAATATCGACAAAAGCATCAAACTCATTGGGCTGCAGATCGACCAACAAAGAGTGATAGTCCCGTCCCTGCTTCCCCATGGAAACGAGTAACGGATTACCTCGCACCATGTCACCGGAATTGGAGAATAGGCGATCCAAAGCCCCGGTATCCGTAATCAGAGGATGTTCGCCGCTCGACTGCAGATCGGCCCCCAGATAGGCCCGACGCTGTGCCAGCAGCTGTTGTAGCCAATTCTGATTGATACGCCAATCATCGGTCAAATCGCCCCAATAATGACGACAGGGGTTGGTGAGCATGACATGGACATCGATATGCTGACCCAGTGCTGCCAATGCCTTGAGATAATGGGGAGGCAATGAGGTGATCCCGAAGACGAACAAGCGTTTAGGCAGTGTCGACAAGTCTGTCACACCATCAAGCGCCTGGATCAAGGCATCAAACAGATTTGCGCGATGGATATGCAATGCCTGCTGCTCGGTCGCGGCAACCAATGCGCGCCAGAGGATCGGCTGCCAGGGCTGACTCGCCGCCCCCAAAGCGCCACCAGACTCCCAATCCGCGATCCAATCCGGACGATAAACCAAATATTGGTCAAACACATCGGCTATCCGTTGACTGAGCTGATAGCGCTTGCGTGCATCCTCATCCTGTTCCAGATAGACAGCTAGCGGAGCAAACTCGGGCAGAACCAACAGCGATGACAACAGATCCATGAGACGCCAAGCCATCGCAGACTTGGTATAGGGGTTTTGTACCGGAACATGGGGCAGAACCTGGGCAAATAACCCCCACACATAGGAAGAGGGAAGGGGAAACTCCAGACGCGCAGCCACTCCGAACTCAAGAGCCAACTGCTGCTTGAGCCACTGCGCCATCCCAGGGCTCTGCACTAGGATCTGCTCGGCCATGAAGGGATCAGACAAGGGGTCTCGCTTAATAAGCGCCGCAAGCAGTGACTTGAGAATATCCAGTTGATTGGAGTGATAGACAGAAAACATGCGGCCTCCAGTTCCGGCACCAACACCGGTGAACAATAGAGAGCATCATAAAGAAAAATAAGTCAGGCGGCAGGAATCAATGCTGGGATTTGCTGAGTTGAACCGTCAAAGATAATAGAGGGTGGGGGTTGAAATGTGCGGGATGAATAAACGAGCGGAGGAACAAGAAAAGCCGGAATATTTGTGAAGTATTTAGCAGGTATAAAAAAAGAGCGGCATGGTAAACCATCCCGCTCTTTTTATTTTCATTACTTCTTGTAATGAGTAGCCATGTTGTCCAAACGTTGGTTTGCACGCATAGCTTCTGACTTGGCTTCCTGCACGTCGGTAGACAGCTTGGTTTGCTCGGAGCGCAGAGCGCTCACTTCGCCAGCCAGTTGATCAACCTTGGTGGTCAGGCCTTGTACGTCAGCGCTCAGTTGGTCGGTGTTAGCACAACCAGCCAGCAGAGTAGCGCTCAGTGCAACGGTGCCCAGTAAAACTTGATATTTGTTCATGAATAACTCCCTGTAACTTGCGAGATATAAGGCAAGCAAGAGCAGTATGGCACATAAAAATCCGAATAAAAGTCCTATTTTTTTCTTTTTACCCCTTGAAATAACACAAAAAAATTGCATATGTCAGAGTATTAAGAAAAAAACAGTCTTTTGGTATTAGATCGGTTATTTTATGAACAATTAGTATGGTCTGCATAACAGAGGCAAATCATTCATTACTTTTCCAACATATCAGCTCTAGAGGACAACGCAAGGTGAAGAGTGAATAAATAAGACATAGGTTGGATTAGCGAAACAGAACTCTGTCGTAACGACCGACCAGAAAGCTTCATACGGGAATTAACAAGGCGCAGTATTCGCAATAGAAGAGGCAGGCAGAGATGCCGCGTAACTAATAACAAAAAGCCCAGACGTCTGTCTGGGCTTTGATGTAGTGGCGGAGTGGACGGGACTTGAACCCGCGACCCCCGACGTGACAGGCCGGTATTCTAACCAACTGAACTACCACTCCGCATATTGCTTCGCGCTTGTCAGGATAACGGGTCAGGTATCCGCGCTTTTTCTCGCTGACCTTACGGTCAAACTGGTCGCCTGCGCGTAGTCTCCTACTCGCATGCAGGTCTCTCGACCTAATTGGGTGCCTGGCAGTGTCCTACTCTCGCATGGCGAATGCCACACTACCATCGGCGCTACAGCGTTTCACTTCTGTGTTCGGCATGGGTACAGGTGGTTCCACTGCGCTATTGCCGCCAGGCATAAATCTTCAATCTGGGAAGAAGCTGACTCGTTCTGTCTACCGTCACAAGCATTTAAAACTTCTTGGGTGTTGTATGGTTAAGCCTCACGGGTAATTAGTATGGGTTAGCTCAACACGTCACCGCGCTTACACACCCCACCTATCAACGTTGTAGTCTTCAACGGCCCTTTAGGACACTTAAAGTGTCAGGGATGACTCATCTCAGGGCTCGCTTCCCGCTTAGATGCTTTCAGCGGTTATCGATTCCGAACTTAGCTACCGGGCAGTGCCATTGGCATGACAACCCGAACACCAGAGGTTCGTTCACTCCGGTCCTCTCGTACTAGGAGCAACTCCCTTCAATCATCCAGCGCCCACGGCAGATAGGGACCGAACTGTCTCACGACGTTCTGAACCCAGCTCGCGTACCACTTTAAATGGCGAACAGCCATACCCTTGGGACCAACTTCAGCCCCAGGATGTGATGAGCCGACATCGAGGTGCCAAACACCGCCGTCGATATGAACTCTTGGGCGGTATCAGCCTGTTATCCCCGGAGTACCTTTTATCCGTTGAGCGATGGCCCTTCCATTCAGAACCACCGGATCACTATGACCTACTTTCGTACCTGCTCGACCTGTCCGTCTCGCAGTTAAGCTAGCTTATGCCATTGCACTAACCTCACGATGTCCGACCGTGATTAGCTAACCTTCGTGCTCCTCCGTTACTCTTTGGGAGGAGACCGCCCCAGTCAAACTACCCACCAGACACTGTCCCTGGCCCGGATAACGGGCTGAGGTTAGAACATCAAACATACCAGGGTGGTATTTCAAGGTCGGCTCCATGACAACTAGCGTCGTCACTTCCAAGCCTCCCACCTATCCTACACAAGTAGGTTCAATGTTCAGTGTCAAGCTGTAGTAAAGGTTCACGGGGTCTTTCCGTCTAGCCGCGGGTATACGGCATCTTCACCGCAATTTCGATTTCACTGAGTCTCGGGTGGAGACAGCGTGGCCATGGTTACACCATTCGTGCAGGTCGGAACTTACCCGACAAGGAATTTCGCTACCTTAGGACC
>CAXXIF010000009.1:107500-130000 GCA_963677375.2 Aeromonadaceae bacterium | reverse complement strand
GCTTGCGTCGCACTGCCTCAGTCAGGTAACCGCCCTCTTCATAACCGACATATCCCGGGGGGGCGCCGACTAGGCGTGCAACACTGTGCTTCTCCATGAACTCGGACATATCGATACGGACCATGGCATCTTGAGTATCAAACAGATATTCAGCGAGCGCCTTGCACAGTTCAGTCTTCCCGACGCCGGTCGGACCCAGAAAGAGAAAGGAGCCGATCGGCCGCATCGGATCGGACAACCCAGCCCTGCTGCG
The DNA here is from genome assembly GCA_963677375.2 of Aeromonadaceae bacterium. Lineage (GTDB taxonomy): Bacteria > Pseudomonadota > Gammaproteobacteria > Enterobacterales > Aeromonadaceae > Pseudaeromonas. The sequence goes on along the minus strand of CAXXIF010000009.1, from coordinate 129,747 downwards.
GCGGATAGCATTTGCCACGGCGTCCACCGCCTCATTCTGACCAATCACCCGGGTATGAAGTTGTTCTTCCATGCGCAGCAGTTTTTCTTTTTCACTCTCCAACATGCGGGCCACCGGTATTCCGGTCCAGCGCGCCAATACCTCGGCAATTTCGGCATCAGTTACCCGGTTACGCAGCAGTTTCTCATCGTGCATTTCAGCCTGGGATGCCAGATCCAACTGCTTTTCCAACTCGGGAATCCGCCCATAACGTAACTCCGACATCCGCGCCAGATCCTGAGCCCGGCTGGCGACTTCAAACTCCTGTCGTGTTTTTTCCAGCTCCGCCTTGATATGTTGCGTGCCCGCCAGCGAGGCCTTCTCGGCTTTCCAAACCTCTTCGAGTTCGTTGTAGTCTCTATCCTTTTCCTTAATCTCCTGATTGATCAATCCAAGTCGTTGCACACTCGCCGCATCTGACTCTTTCATCAACGCCTGTTGTTCCATCTTCAACTGGATGATGCGGCGCTCCAATCGGTCCAGTTGTTCCGGCTTGGAATCGATCTGCAAACGGATGCTAGCAGCGGCTTCGTCAATGAGATCGATGGCCTTGTCTGGCAACTGACGATCCGAGATGTAACGATGGGATAGAGTTGCGGCCGCAACGATGGCCGGATCTGTGATCTGCACATGGTGGTGCAGTTCATAGCGTTCTTTTAATCCACGCAGGATCGCGATGGTATCTTCGACGCTTGGCTCTTCAATCAGCACTTTTTGGAAGCGACGTTCGAGAGCCGCATCTTTTTCTATGTACTGACGGTACTCATCCAGCGTAGTCGCGCCGACACAGTGCAACTCACCGCGTGCCAGCGCCGGTTTGAGCATGTTGCCCGCATCCATGGCGCCTTCAGCCTTACCGGCCCCCACCATAGTATGCAACTCGTCAATAAAGAGAATGACATTCCCCTCCTCCTTGGCCAGCTCATTGAGCACCGCCTTGAGCCGCTCCTCGAATTCCCCGCGATACTTGGCGCCAGCAATCAGAGACCCCATGTCGAGGGAGAGAACCCGTTTGTTCTTCAACCCCTCCGGAACTTCGCCCTTGATAATGCGCTGCGCCAACCCTTCAGCGATGGCGGTCTTACCGACACCGGGTTCACCAATCAGAACCGGGTTGTTTTTGGTGCGGCGTTGCAATACCTGAATGGTACGGCGGATCTCTTCATCCCGCCCGATCACCGGGTCCAGCTTGCCCCGCTCGGCTCGTTCAGTCAGATCGATTGTGTACTTTTCCAGTGCCTGGCGTTTCTCTTCAGCCTCGGCATCATCCACCTTGTTACCACCGCGCACCTGCTCGATGGCCTTTTCCAGCTTGTCCTTGACCAGACCACATGCCTTCAGGATATCCCCCAGCTGGCCCCGATCATCGAGACCCGCCAGTACAAACATTTCCGAAGAGATAAACTTATCTTGCCGTTGCTGGGCAAACTTGTCGCACATATTGAGGACGCGGCCCAGCTGCGGTGACAACTGCACATCGCCATCCACACCGCTCACCTTGGGCAGACGATCCAACTCCTGAGTCAAACGGTTACGCAGAGTAGTGACATTGGCCCCCGCCAGCGTCAGCAGCGGACGGATCGAGCCGCCCTCCTGCTCCAGCAGCGCCAACATCAAATGAATAGGTTCAATAAACTGGTGATCACGGCCCAATGCCAACGATTGGGCATCAGATATTGCGACTTGAAACTTGCTGGTGAGACGATCCAGACGCATTTCGCTCTCCCTTCTTCAGATAACAACGCGGCACATCGAACTGATGAGCCGACCTTGTTATAGAAGATGGGGGTTATTAGCGCGGATTCAAGCAGTGGTGGTTAATTTTGCGCCATCAGCCAGATCAAACCGCTCATGCGTCCAGTCTGACCATCTCGGCGGTAAGAATAGAACTGTTGCGGATCATTGAACGTGCACTGATGCCCACCATAGATTTGCTGGACCCCGACTCGCGCCAAGCGCTGACGGGCCAACAGGAACAGATCAGCCAGCCACTTATCGGCATCGACAACCGATCGGGTCGCAGGAGTAAATGCGCCAATGGCTGCCGGATCCTGAGCCATAAAACTTGCTCGCACCTCGCCACCGACTTCGAACGCCTGAGGACCAATCGCCGGCCCCAGCCAGACCAGGATCTGCTCCGCAGGAACCTGCATGGCACCTACAGTCTGCTCCAGCACGCCATCGCACAGACCGCGCCAGCCGGCATGGGCCGTTGCTACGACACTACCGACGCGATCGCAAAACAGCACCGGCAGGCAGTCGGCCGTCATGACGGTCAAGGGGACACCGGCTAACCGTGTTACGGCTGCATCGGCCTTCGGTGGACTAGCTGGTAAGGCCAATTCGCCAGAGTTGGCCAGATATACTGTGGTGCCGTGTACCTGACTCAGCCAGATCGGCTCTTGCGAGAACTGCAGCTCATCCCGCAACAGGCGACGATTGCCAGCCACGGCCGCAGGATCATCACCCACATGATCTCCAAGGTTAAGGCCAGCAAACGCCTTCTGACTCACGCCACCCGCTCGGGTGGTGAAGCAGGCCTGTACCCGGGCGGGAGCCGGCCAGTCCGGATAGATCAGATCCATACCAGATCATCGGGATTGGCGACGGTATCGGCACGCAGAACCTCAATCAAATCCACCATGTCCTGAGGGATCGGCGAATGCCACTCCATCAGTTCGCAAGTGACCGGATGTGCCAGTCGCAACATGGTGGCGTGCAATGCCTGACGTCGGAAGCCGCGCAGGGCAGCCGTGAACTCCGGCGTAGCATTGCGGATTGGGCGCAGACGTCCGCCATATACCGGATCACCAATCAGGGGGTGTTTGATGTAGGCCATATGGACACGGATCTGGTGGGTACGCCCCGTCTCCAGACGCAAACGCAGCCGGGTATGAGCCCGAAACTTCTCCATCACCCGATAGTGTGTCACCGCCGGTTTACCGGTCGGCGTCACCGCCATATGGGTTCGCAGATTGGCATGTCGGCCAATAGGTTCATCCACGGTACCACCGGCGGTCATATGGCCAACGGCAATGGCCTCATACTCACGGGTAATGTCACGACGTTGCAGTGCATCGACGAGATGGGTCTGGGCCGGAATTGACTTGGCGATGACCATCAGACCCGTAGTGTCCTTATCCAGACGGTGAACGATACCGGCACGCGGCACTTCGGCAATTTCCGGATAACGATACAGCAGGGCATTCAGTACAGTGCCATCTGGCGTACCCGCACCTGGATGCACCACCAAACCGGCGGGTTTATCGATGACCAGAATATGCTCATCTTCATAGACGATATTGAGGTCAATATCCTGAGGGAGCCAACGAGTCTCTTCGACCAGTTCAGCCGAGATGAAGACCAATTGTCCGGCCAGTACCCGTTCACGGGGCAGATTCACCACCTTGCCATCCAGACTGACTTTGTCGTCCAGGATCCATTCCTTGATCCGGGTTCTGGAGTAATCCGGAAACAGATCGGACAGCGCCTGATCCAGACGTTTGCCATAATGGCGGTCCTCAAATGTTCCGGTTAATTCGATTGCTTGGCTCATGGATGATCTCTAGGTTTGGATAGGCAATTGGCGCATTCTATCTTTTCTTTTGCCTGAGCTTAACGGATACTTCTGGAATTCTGGCAAACTGGATCTGATCTGCATGCTTAAGAAGTCTCACTTGCTTCTCCCTCTGACGTTGTTCCTGGCCCTGCTGGCCGGGTGTTCTTCCACCGAAAAAGAGAAAGTTCCGGACGAACCGCCAGAGCAGCTATTCCAACAGGCGCAAGAGAAGCTGGACGCCAGTAACTATGCCAAAGCTGTTGAATTACTTGAGGCTCTGGATTCTCGTTATCCGTTTGGACCTTATTCAGCACAGGTGCAGATGGACCTGATTTACGCCTATTACAAGGATGGCGACACCGCCCATGCCATCGCCAATATTGACCGTTTTCTGCGGCTGAACCCGACGCATAAAGATGTGGATTACGTCTATTACATGCGCGGTTTAACCAACATGCAGGCCGATTATAATTTTTTCCATCGCACACTGGGGATTGATCGCGCTGATCGAGACCCCAACTATGCCCGTCAGGCCTTCCGTGATTTCAAATCGGTGCTGACACGCTTCCCGAATAGCCTGTATGCCGCCGACTCCCATGCCCGCATGATCAGTCTCAAGGATCGTCTGGCCAAGTATGATTTGGCCGTTGCGGATTATTACTGGCGTCGAGGCGCCTGGATAGCGGCTGCGAATCGCGGTAAGGACATAGTGGCAAATTACAATGACACCCCCGCCGTTGAGCCAGCTTTGGAAATCATGGTCAAGAGCTATGACAAGCTGTCACTGACCGAGCTGGCAACTCATGCCCGCCAGGTTCTGGCGGCCAATTATCCGGATAATCGCTTGCTCGGACGCTAACGCCGATATCAGTAAGCCTAAAAAAAACGCCGACTCATCAGTCGGCGTTTTTTATTGGTTGCGGTGGCCTGAACAACCTGTTCCGTTCAGTGGGACAGGTAGTTTTCGAGAAAGGCATCGAAGCTGTTATGGTCGGTGGCTTCAATCTCCTGCTGCTTGGCTAGGGAAGCGTGAGCCTCATCGGCAAAGTAGGCGCCATCCCAGAAAGTGAGATCCTCGCCCCGCAGTTGCTGGCGATAGCTCTCTGCCAACTCGCGGCCATAGGCCCCGTTATCCATGTTATGACTCACCAGATGGTCGAGTAGGCGAGCCGACAACGTCTGGCTGGGATCATGCAGCTTCTCTTTTTGTGCCTGCAGGGCAATCTGGTACTGCACCCGGCCATAGGCACGATCCAGCAACTGGGCCACCTGCTGCAATTCATCAAACAACTGGTCCCCCCAGGCCCGCAGGGAGAGCTCCCCGCTCTCGGCCTGCAACATCAATCCCGGACGACGCCCTTCGAGCACCACCTGGGTCAGATTGTGGCGGTTGCGACGGTTCTCCTCCTCCCCCAGCGGGGCGGAGGGTTTGAGCAAACACCAGACCAAAAACAGATCCAGAAACCGCAGTTGCTGGACATCGACACCCAACGGACTGAAGGGGTTGATATCCAGAGTCCGCAGTTCGATATATTCAATGCCACGGTGTTCCAGCGCCGTCAGGGTGCGCTCACCGTCTCGAGGGGAACGTTTAGGACGGATAGGAGCATAGAGTTCATTTTCCAGTTGCAGCACATTATCGTTGAGCTGCCGGTAGACCCCGTCCACCTTGACCCCCAGCGCGACGAATTCATCGGCTTTGGTTCGCAGGGCGCGGCGCACACTCATCAGATAGCTATCCAGGTTGTCGTGGTTGATACCCAGGCTGGCCTGAGCCTTATTGGTATACCCCAGATCCGAGAGTCGCAGCGAGGTCGCATAAGGCAAATACAGGGTCCCCTTGCCCAATTTCTGGAATGGTAATCCGGTCTCGCGCCCCTGCAGGAAGGAGCTGCACAACGCTGGAGAGGCGCCAAACAGATAGGGAATTAACCAGCCGAAGCGATAAACGTTGCGGATCAGTCCCATGTAACCATCGGAGATGAAGCGCTTGCACTGGCAACGCACCCCCCGCACATCCTGCCATTCGCTCCAGAAACTGTCAGGCATGGAGAAGTTGTAGTGCACGCCGGCGATCACCTGCATCAGGCTGCCATATCTGTGATGCAACCCCTGCCGATACAAGGTCTTCATGCGGCCCAGATTGGAACTGCCATATTGGGCCAGGCGAATGCTCTCTTCCCCACCGATGAAGCAAGGCATCGACAGCGGCCACAACCGCTCCTCACCCAGATGCTGCACCGTGTAACGATGAATATCCCCCAGCTGGGACAGCAGCGTGTCCATCGAATCAGAGGCGGGAGTAATGAACTCCATCAGACTTTCCGAATAATCCGTCGTGATATTGGGATGAGTCAGGGCCGCGCCAAGAACCCGTGGATGGTCATGCTGAGACAGATGTCCCTCCGGGGTAATACGCAACCCTTCCCGCTCTATGCCGCGCCGGATGCCCCGCACCGAGCCAATCCGCTCTGCGGTATTGAGCTGCTCGAGCATATCCGCCAATGAAACCTCTGAGATCATACAGTTCCTTAATCAGCCCGGCGTCTTCAGATGCCTGCAGCCTGTTTCGATGAATAGCGATAAATGGGAAGGTGGAGTCCGGCCAGCGATTTTTCAAGGTGTTGCGCATCACCTACGACCACCACCACCATCTGGCTCGGGTCCAGCCAACGAGCCGCCTGCTGCTGTAACTGATCACTCGTTACCCGTTGCACCAGCTGTTGCTGACGCAGAATGTAATCCGGTTGCTGTTTCAGAGTCGCCAGCGATAGCAGGAAATCCGCCTTCTGGCCGAGGGTCTCGTAAGAAAGCACATCCTGTCGCGAGAACGCCGATTTCAAATAGGCCAGCTCCTCGGAACTCGGCCCACTGGTGCGGTAGGCGTCAGAAATTTTGAATAACTGACGCAAAGCATCCGTCGTGGCATCGGCACGCACATCTGAACTCACCACAAACTCGCCGACATCCCGATAGCCATTGAAGCTGCTGTTGGCCCCATAGGTATAGCCTTTCTCTTCACGCAGCATCAGATTGATCCGGCTGTTGAAGTTGCCTCCCAGGCTGAAGTTCATCAACTGAGCGCGGAAATAGTCCCCGGTGGCGTCATAAGGCAGCGCCCGCCGTCCGACCCGCAGGGTCGATTGCACCGCATGGGGCACATCCACCAGATAGATCCCCGGTTTGGCCTCGGGCTCGGTGGGCTTCAGACTGGGCAACGAGGTGGCCTTCCCTTCCCGTTGCGTGAGAAACGCCAGCTGCGGTATCAGTTCGGCTTGTGCAATATCGCCGACCACCACCACAACACCGCCCGCCGTATGGTAATACTGGTCGTAGTAGTGACGCACATCAGCCAGCGTAAGCTGCTTGAGGGTGGAGATAAAGCCATCATCTGGCTCGGACAGCGGCGATGATGGCCCATAGATCAGGCGATTGAAGGCATTATCCGCCAGGGTGTCCGGCTCCCGCTCACTCTGTTGCCGCGCCTGGATCAGCTGGTTCTTCAGGCGGATAAAATCACTGTCACGGAACCCCGGGCTGCTCAGCAGCTCCTGCACCAAGGCCAGAGTCTGCGGCAGGTTTTCGGTCAGGGATGAAATGGTAATCGCCGTATTGTACATACCCGCCGAAATGCGTATCCCAGACCCAAGCCGCTCCAGCTCATCGCTGAGTTGTTCCCCGGTCAGTCGCTTCGTACCTTGTCGCACCATCAAGGCGGTCAGATTCGCAAGCCCAGCCTGAGATGCCGATTCCACCCGACGACCACCGGGCAAGGTAATCGTCAGGGAGACGGCGGGGATTTCCCGATTGACACTCCCCAATACCTCGATCTGCGAGTCCAGTTTCTGGCGCCAGACATCGGGCACTGGCATGGTCAATGCCGGGCCACTGGTTGGCATGCGGCTGCGATCGAAGTTATCTTTCACCGTCCGTAACGCCGGTTCGGTCACGGTCTGATGGGGAGCCAAGGTGCGCGGCTCGGGAACATAGTTCTGTGTGGCAACAGCCCACCGGGTTTCGCCCTTGGGGACCACGCTCAACAGCACTTTGTGCCGATCGGCGATATGCTGGCGATAAGCAGTCATCACCTGGTCGGCGCTCACCGCCTCCAGACGCTGCAAGAAGTGCAGGCTGGCATTGGGATCGCCCTCCATGACCTGACCATAGGCCAGGGCGTTGACCTTCTCCTCCACGCTCTCCAGCCGCCAGACAGCCTGCGCATGAAGTCCACCCTTGATGCGCGCCAGATCCTCCGGTTGCACGCCCCGTAGCGCGAAGCGATCCAGAATCGCCGTCACCTTGTCAGCCAGGGGTTTGAGACTCTGCACTTTGCTGACATTCGGCAATACCGTCAGACTCAGAGTGCAGTCCAATTCACGGCAATCGAAGGAGGCATTGGCCTGCACCGCCAGACCGGGCTTGACCAACTCCTGATAAAACAGCGCATTCTTGGAGCCAGCCAGCACCTGGGCCAGAACATCCAGTGCGGCCTCATCCTGACTTCCCCCGGTGACATGAGTCGGGATGGTGATCAGCAACGCCGGTTGCTGGATGGCATCTTCCAGGGTGACATACCGATCCGCTGGCAGCGTCACCGGCTGGGGCGCCGGTTTGCTGACCTCGGGACCTGCGGGAATAGGCGCAAAGTAGCGCTCGGCCCAGGCCAGTGCCTGCGCCGGTTTGAAGTCGCCGCCTATGGTCAGGGTCGCGTTGTTCGGGCCATACCAACGCAGGAAGAAACGCTTGAGATCATTGACATCGACCCGGTTCAAATCATCCACATACCCTATGGTATCCCAGGAATAGGGATGCTCTCGCGGGTAGAGTGACTCGCCATTGACTTCGCTCACCCGGCCATAGGGCTGGTTGTCCATGCGCTGGGCCCGTTCATTTTTTACCGTCGCGCGCTGGATCTCGAACTTCTTCTGGCTCACCGCATCGAGCAGGAACCCCATGCGATCCGCTTCCAGCCATAACACCTTTTCCAGCTCGTTGGCGGGGACAGTCTGGTAGTAGTGAGTGATGTCCTGGCCGGTCGAGCCATTCACGGTTCCACCTGCCTCTTCGATCAACTTGAAGTGCTGCTGATCGCCCACATGCTTGGAGCCCTGGAACATCATGTGCTCGAAGAAGTGGGCAAAGCCGGTCATCCCCTGCACCTCTCGCGCCGAGCCCACATGGTAGGTGACGTTGACATGCACCAGGGGATCGGAGTGATCCGGGTGCAGGATCAGCGTCAGACCATTCGGCAACCGATACATCTGATAGGGGATCGACAAGGAGCCGGGAGTTGCGGCCTGTTCGGAGACGAGCGTTGGCGCCGCCCCGCTCACGGGTGCATACAGACCACCACTGAGCAACACACACAACAAGCCACAACGGGCCAGACCACAGCGGGCCAGAATAGAACGCATCACTACAACCTCTCGATGCCAAACACCATATGAAACGCAAGTCTTCAGAACAACAGACCCATCGTCATGACAATCAACAGATAACGCACCGTCTTGCCCATCAGGATCAGGACGAAAGAGATCCAGAATGACCAGCGTAGCCAGCCCGCCAACAGACAGAGCGGGTCTCCCACTACCGGCAGCCAGGCCAATAACAATGACCAGTACCCATAACGCTGCAACCAGCCCAGAGCCTTATGTTGAGCCGATTCGCCAAATTGCCGCAACGGCCGATAACACGCCAGCCAGTACCCCATGCCCCAACTGGTCATGGAGCCCAGCACATTCCCCACAGTCGCCACACCCAGCCACCACACCCATTGCTGCGGGGCTTGCACCAGCAGAGCCCCCAGCGCCAATTCGGAGCTACCGGGTAGCAGGGTGGCCGAGGTATAGGCACTCGCCAGCAGCCCCCAGCTTTGCCAGTCCATCGTCAGCATCGGCAGGCGGCACGCCGCAACGGGCCGGGCAATGGATGCACAGCACTGGAGGCCGTGATCTGGAATTGAGTCATAACGAGAGTCCGAGGTTACAATTCAGCAAGAATGTTCCCGAGGATACAAGGCCGCACCAACCATGACCAGACTCTTTCTGTTACCCCTGTTGCTGGCCCTGATCTGGCTCATCTTCCTGCTGTGGATGCGGGTCCCGCTGCGGCAGGGAGTCAAAGGGTTCTACTGGATCATAGGCCTGGGTGGCGGACTGGCCGCCCTGCTCAGCCTGCTGATGTGGTTGACCCGCTAGACGGCAGGGGGCCTCAGGGTAACGCACCTCGTTTACCAGTAATTCTCCATGCTGATCTGGCCCGGCTCGCGCCGCAAGTGTTTGCGCAAGCCCCGAGCTTGCAGCACCTGCAACGTCTCTTTGACCATGGCAGGGTTGCCACACAACATCACCTGGCTGGTAGCTGGCTCCAGCCGCAGACCGACATGAGCCTCAAAACGTCCATCCACAATGGCATCCGGAATGCGGCCATGAATACCTTCCGCCCACGCCTCCCGGGTAACAAAAGGCACAAACTGCAACCGCCCCGCCCAGCGGGTGAGCAACTCGCTTATCAGTGAGGAATAACTTAACTCTGCGCCCAGCCGCACCCCATGAGCCAACACCAGCCGCTCGAAGCGCTCGAAGACCTGTCCCTCGGCCAACAGCGACAAAAAGGGGCCTATGGCCGTACCTGTGGCCAGCATCCACAGATCGCGTCCGGCGGGTAACTCGTCCAGCGTCAGAAAACCGCTGGCCTGCCGCGCCAGCCAAAGGCTATCGCCCACCCGCAGTTGTTGCAGATGGGGAGTCAATCTTCCCTTCGGGATCATCACCACATAGAACTCGTGGTAGCCTACCCCCGGTGGATTCACAAAGGAGTAGGCGTGGGCGACCCGTTGCTGTTCGAGGGTGGTCTCATCGCTCAACTCCAATGCCAGCCGGGTGAACTGGCCGGCCACATAGGGGGCCAATTCCGCCTCGACGCGCAGCGAAAATAGCTTGTCGGTCCAGTGCGTCATCTGGATGACCCGCCCTGCTACCCAGTCCGTCATAATCAAAGCTCCTCGATTGGCCGCCTCTGCTTTCAATCTAGCCGCAAACACAGCCGGAGAATACAGAGCTAATGCAGGGTTTTTCCCAGAACCACGGTTCCGGAAGAGGGCTTGGTGATCCAGAAGCGGCACAGCTACCCTCATATCATGACAGCGCTGCCCCTATCCGTAGCGCGGTCGCGACACCCGGACCTTGACGCCACTGCAGGGCCCAGTCGCAAGTTGCAATTTGTAAGCGCGGCGTATCGGAATGCAGACGCCAGATGATCACAAACCGCGCTTCATGTACCATAGCGCGCCATTTTTCCCGTAAGTTTTCCCTCAGTTTTTCTGTGTGGCTTTGGAGTTGTTAATGCCTTTTGCACTTGGCCAGCGTTGGATTAGTGATACCGAGACCGATCTGGGTCTGGGTACCGTGGTTGCTCTGGAAGGACGCATGGTTACCCTGCTGTTCCCCGCCAGTGGCGAGAACCGAATTTATGCCAAGGACGATGCCCCGGTGACCCGGGTGCAATTTCATGTGGGCGATACCATTACCAGTCACGACGAGTGGCAGTTAGAGATCGATGCCATCGACGAACAGGGTGGCCTGCTGGTGTATCACGGCATCCGGCTAGATACTCAGGAACAGGCCAGTCTCAAGGAGGTGTTCTTAAGTCACTTCCTCAAATTTAATAAGCCTCAGGATCGGTTATTTGCCGGTCAGATTGACCGCCTCTCCCGTTTCAGCCTGCGCTACCAGGCCCTGGTCCACCAGCATGCCCGTCGTCGCAGTCCGACCCGGGGTCTGGCCAGCGGTCGCGTCAGCCTGATCCCCCATCAGTTGCACATAGCCCGCGAAGTGGGCCATCGTCATGCACCGCGGGTTCTGCTCGCTGATGAGGTGGGCCTGGGTAAGACCATCGAAGCTGGCATGATCATCTATCAGCAACTGCTCTCCGGTCGTGCCCAGCGCGTCCTGGTCCTGGTGCCGGAGTCTCTGCAGCACCAGTGGCTGGTCGAGATGTTGCGTCGCTTCAATCTACACTTCTCGCTGTTTGACGAGGAGCGCTGTGTCGAGTCGGCCCACGATGCCGAGAATCCGTTCGAAACTGAACAGTTGGTGATATGCAGTCTGGAATGGTTGCGCAAGAAGCGCGCCCGTTTCGATGAAGTCCATGCCGCGCCCTGGGATCTGCTGGTGGTCGATGAAGCCCACCATCTGGAGTGGAATGACGAGACCCCCAGCCGCGCCTATCAGATTGTCGAGGCGCTGGCCGAAGAGACTCCCGGCGTCTTGTTGCTGACGGCGACCCCGGATCAGCTGGGCCACCAGAGCCATTTCGCCCGTCTGCGACTGCTGGACCCGGAACGCTTCTACGACTACGACGCCTTTCTGGCCGAGGAGCAATCCTATGGCCAGATCGCGGGTATCGCCCAGCAACTGCTGGATGGCAGTGACCTGGATGCCGCCAGCCTGCAACTGCTGACCGATTGTCTGGATGGCCTGGACCCGGCCGCACTGAGCGATGCCCAGCAACGGGAACAGTTGCTGCATGCCCTGCTGGATCGTCACGGCACCGGCCGTATCCTGTTCCGCAATACCCGCTCCGCGATCCAGGGCTTCCCGGAACGCCATCTCAACCTCTACCCCATGGCCCTGCCCGAGCAGTACAAGACGGCCATCAAGGTGATGGGCATGATGGGTGGCAACAGTGGCGATGCCGATACCCGTGCTCGCCGCTACCTCTACCCGGAGAAGATTTTTCAGCAATTTGAAGGGGATGCAGCCACCTGGACCCAATTTGATCCACGGGTGGACTGGCTGTTGACCCTGCTGAAAACAGCGCGCCACGACAAGGTGCTGGTGATCTGCTCCGAAGCCGCCACCGCCCTGACGCTGGAAAATGCCCTGCGCACCCGCGAGGGTATCCGCGGCGCCGTATTCCACGAAGAGATGTCGTTGCTGGAGCGCGACAAGGCCGCCGCCTATTTTGCTCAGGAAGAGGCCGGTGCCCAGGTGATGCTCTGCTCCGAGATCGGCTCCGAAGGTCGTAACTTCCAGTTTGCCCGTCATCTGGTGTTGTTTGACCTGCCGCTGAATCCGGATCTGCTGGAGCAGCGCATCGGCCGTCTGGATCGCATCGGTCAACTGAATATTGTCGAAATCCATGTTCCCTATCTGCAGGATACCGCGCAGGAGACGCTGCAGAACTGGTATCACCTCGGTCTGAACGCCTTCGAAGAGACCTGCCCCACCGGGCGCGTGGTCTTCGAGTCAGTAAGGGATGAACTGTTCAGCCTGCTGGCCGACAACGTCACGGACCCGCAACGTCTGGAGCCGCTGTTCAGTCGCACCCGCGCCGAACACGATGCGCTGAAAGCCAAGCTGGAACAGGGTCGAGACCGACTGCTGGAGATCCACTCCGGCGGCGGCCATGGCGCTCAAGCGCTGGTCGACGAGTTGGCGGAAGAGGATGATCAGACCGCGCTGGTCAGTTTCGCCCTGCAACTGTTCGATGATATCGGCATCCAGCAGGATGATCGGGGCGAGAATGCCCTGGTGCTGACGCCCGGCGATCACATGCTGGTGCCCAGCTTCCCAGGTCTGCCCGAAGATGGCATGACCATCACCTTCGAGCGCAGCACAGCCCTCTCCCGGGATGATCTGACCTTCGTCACCTGGGATCATCCACTGATCCGGGGCGGTATCGATCTGATCCTGGGCTCGGAGATTGGCTCCACCTCGGTGGCCCTGCTGAAGAACAAGACGCTGCCGGCCGGTGCGCTGATGCTGGAGCTGGTCTTTGTAGCCGAATCAGCCAGCCACCCGCAGCTCTACCGCTTCCTGCCTCCCACACCGATCCGCTTGCTGCTGGACAAGAACGGCAATAATCTGGGCGACAAGGTGGCATTCCACGCCTTTGATCGTCAACTCAGCCCGGTCAACCGCCACTTGGGCAGCAAGCTGGTTGGTGCGTCCCAGTCGGTGATCCACGGCTTGATCCAGCAGGCTGAAGCCGTTGCCACACCACGTTTGGAACAGATTGTGGCCGAAGCCCGCGCAACCATGACCCAGACCCTTGGCAACGAGTTGACCCGTCTGAGCGCCCTCAAGGCCGTCAACCCGACGGTACGGGACAGCGAACTGGACCATCTGCGCGAGCTGCAGCAGGAGTTAGGCCACTTGCTGGATCAAACCCAACTCAAGCTCGACTCCCTGCGCTTCATCGTGGTGGCGCACGGCTAACACCCACATGGCCATGGGGCGAGAGCCCCATGGCCACTCGGTGGGTCAGTAGACAGCAAGAGTTGCACCACGGCCAGACGGCGATGGAACATCCGCGCCGATCCCGATTTTCCAGATGAGAGCATGATGAGCACATTCCAGTACGATCCCCCCCTTGAACCCTTCCTCGATATCCTGTTCGAAGATGAACACATCATGGTGGTGAACAAGCCCAGCGGTATCCTCAGCGTTCCCGGCAAGGCCGTCGAACACTTCGACAGCATTGCCAGCCGGGTCAAGAGCCTGTATCCGCAAGGGGGGGCCGTGCATCGTCTGGATATGGGAACCTCCGGCGTCTTGGTGGTCGCCAAGACCCCCCAGGCCACCAGTGCTCTCGGCCGCCAGTTTCAGGATCGCAAGACCGAGAAGTACTACTACGCCTGGGTTTGGGGCCAGGTCGAGAAGATGGAAGGCACCATAGATCTGCCGCTCTGTGTCGATTGGGAAAATCGCCCCCGTCAGCATGTCGACTATGAAAACGGGCGGCGAGCCATCACCCACTACATCTGCCTGCGGGTCGAAGCCGACCGCAGTCTGATGAAGCTCAAGCCCATCACGGGCCGCTCCCACCAGTTGCGGGTCCATATGATGGAATTGGGATACCCGATCCTCGGGGATCATCTGTATGCCACACCAGAGGCGGAAGCCGCTGCACCCCACCTCTATCTGCATGCCGCCATGCTCAGTTTTTATCATCCGATCAGTGGTCAGAAACTCACCTTCGAGGCGCCAGCGCCCTTCCCGCTGTAATCACGCAGGCCCTTTCGCCACGAGCGGGAAGGGCCTATTATCTCCTTGAATCTACAAGGAGAAATTTATGCGTCTGCCGAGCCTGCTCCTCTGCCTGTTCCTCTGCTCACCGCTGCTGGCGGCGGATAGCGGAGCCCAGCCTGCGGCCGCCCCAGATCAAGCGCCTGCAACTCCGGCCACCCCGGATGCCAACTCGGCCTCGGCCGCCGACAGCACAGAGTCCGATCTCTACTGGCAATCCCAGGATTGGCTGGATGCCGGACAAGCCAAGCAGATCGGCGATCAGGTCACCCTGCGTCACAAGAGCAATCAGGGCTATCGCCTCGGGTTGGCCTTGCTGCTGCCCGACTGGCAGCAGGTTGCCGATCTGTTGCCCCTGAGCCGCAGCCTGAATCAGCAAGGCTTCGACACGTTGATCATGCTACCCAGCCCCCATCAGCTGGATCTGGACCCCAATGACGAGAAAAACCAACCGGCTATCGAAGCCTTTCGCGAACTCTGGCAGCGCAAACTGACGTCATTACAAGAAAACAGCGGTGACAGCAGTGGTTATCAACTGATCATCGCCGCGGGCAGCAGCGCCGCTTGGCTGGGTAATCTGTTGAGTACCCAGGCCATTGCCGCCCCGGATGCCTTGGTACTGGTCGATGCCTACTACCCGGCACCGGATGCCAACGAGATCCTGGCCCACGATATCGCCAGTGCCCCCTTTCCGGTGCTGGATCTCTACCGTGACCATCAGGTGAGCTGGCTCGATCTGGCCGCCAATGCCCGGCGACTGGACGCCGAACGCAATAGCAAACTCGACTGGCGTCAGGTAGCCGTGAGTGACAGCAGTGAGCGGGAAACCCAACTCGCGGGCTGGTTGCGTCATCTGGGCTGGAAATAACACTGGAGTTGCTATGTCTGTTTCGATTGTGTTCCTCGACCGTGAAACCCTACCCCCACACATTCGGCTCAGGGCGCCACAGTTTGCTCATCAGTGGCGTGACTATCCGGCCACGACAGCCGGACAGGTCGTCCCCCGCTTGCAAGAGGCCGACATTGCCATCGTGAACAAGGTGCGGATCGGGGAGGCAGAGCTGGCAGCCCTGCCCCGGCTCAGGCTCGTTGCCGTGGCCGCTACCGGCAGTGACAATGTGGATCTGGAAGCCTGCTGTCGTCACGGCGTGGCGGTCTGCAATGTACAGGGTTATGCCGTACATGCAGTGGTCGAACACACCCTGGCCCTGATGCTGGCGCTGGCCCGCAACCTACCGGCCTATCAGAATGCGCTGCGGGCCGGAGCCTGGCAGCAGAGTCCGCATTTTTGTTATTTCGGTCCGGGATTGCATGATCTGGCGGGGAAAAAACTCGGGCTGATTGGCAGTGGCGTGTTAGGCCGCAACATGGCGCGCCTCGGTCAGGCACTGGGAATGCAAGTCCGCTTCGCCGCCCGTCGGCATGGCACAGTCGATCATGCCCCCTTGCAGTCTCCGGGGGAGGTCGTCGAGCACCTGCCTCGGCTACCGTTTGATGAGCTAGTGCGAGACAGTGATGTCATATCCCTGCATTGCCCGCTGAATGATGAGACTCGCAACATGTTCGGAGCTCGGGAGTTCGAGTTGATGAAGCCCGGCGCCCTGTTCATCAATACGGCCCGGGGTGGCCTGGTCGATGAAGAGGCGTTGTTGCAAGCCTTGCAGTGTGGTCATCTGGCGGGAGCTGCCAGTGATGTCGCCCGCCGCGAGCCGCCTCAAGCCGGTGATCCCCTGCTGCAGGCCCTGGAGCTGCCAAATTTTATCCTCACTCCCCATGTCGCCTGGGCCAGCGATGAAGCGATGCAGACACTCGCCAACCAGATCATCGACAATCTGGAAGCCTTTCAGCGCTGTGAGACGTTGCGGCGACTGGTGTGATCCCCTGGCAGAGAGATGTGATACTTTCCCTCGGCACACATCTCTGGACCTAGTGCCAACAAAAAACGGAGCCTCATCGGCTCCGTTTCGTGTATGCACCGACTGTGATCATCAACCGCACTTGGAATCACCACAATTCAGGCAAGTCATGCAACCATCCTTCTGGATCACGGCCTTGCTATGGCATTTAAAGCACAGGGTGGCATTGGGCGGGAAGCTACCGACTTCGTCATCACCTGGGACTTCCGCCGCCAACTCAGCCTGCTTTTGGGCCAGGAAATCCTGTTGGTGCTCATCCAGACCGGCACGCTTGAGCATGCCAATGTCCACCAGATGCTGCTCGATGACATTGCCAATCTCGGCAATCAGCGAAGGCACGTATTTGCCCTTGTTCCAGTAGCCGCCGCGCGGATCGAATACGGAGCGCAACTCCTCCACCAAGAAGGTGATATCCCCGCCCTTACGAAACACAGCCGAAATGATCCGGGTCAGCGCCACGATCCATTGGTAGTGCTCCATGCTCTTCGAGTTAATGAAGATCTCGAACGGGCGGCGGATTTCGTGTTCCGTGCCTTCATTCAACACCATGTCATTGATGGTGATGAAGAGCGAGTGCTCGGAGATATGCTCCGGAGTCTTGAGTTTATAGGTGGTCCCCATCAGTTTCTCCGGGCGTTGCACCGTCTCATGCATGTGGACAACACGAGCGGCATCCTGTTGCTCCTGCTCTTCCTTGCTCTTTACCTTGTAACCAACGATCTTGCTTTGAATCTTCTTGACCATAACGGGGCCCATTTAATTGTGCAGAGGCTCGCGCTTGAGCGCCGAGCAGGATCAGAATTTACCGTAATACCCTTCTTTCAAGGCATCATAGAGATTGGCAGCCGAATGGATTTCACCATCATATTCCACCTCCTCATTACCCTTGAGTTGAACGAGCGAGCCATCTTCCAGCGCAAACTCATAGAGCGTGTTTTCCAAATCTTTCTCTTTCACCAACACCCCTTGGAATGCTTCCGGGTTAAAGCGGAACGTGGTACATCCTTTCAGCCCCTGTTCATAGGCATACATGTAGATATGCTTGAAATCTTCATAAGGGAAGTCGGTCGGCACGTTGGCGGTCTTGGAGATCGATGAGTCGATCCAGCGCTGGGCTGCGGCCTGGATATCTACATGCTGAGTCGGATTGATATCATCTGCGGTGATGAAATAGTCCGGCAGCGCCGATTCTGGCTCCTGACTATAGGGCATCGCCTTGGCGTTGATCAGCTCACGGTAAGCCAGCAGCTCGAAACTGTAGACGTCGACGCTCTCTTTACTCTTTTTTCCGGCCTTGATGACGTTACGCACGTAATGATGTGCAAAGCTCGGTTCAATGCCATTACTGGCATTATTAGCCAGTGACAACGAGATGGTACCAGTCGGCGCGATGGAGCTGTGGTGGGTAAAACGCCCGCCCAGCTCCGCCAACTCGGCGACTAACTCCGGCTCAACCTCGGCAACCTGTTGCATGTAACGGCTATATTTGGCGTGCAGTATGCGCCCTGGCAGGGTATCGCCAATCTTGATGCCATCCTGAGCCATCTCCGGGCGCTTGCGCATCATGGCGGCAGTCACTTCAAACTCCTGCGTCATGATGGGGGCTGGCCCCTTCTCCTTGGCCAGCGCCAGTGACTCTTTCCAACCGGTAATTGCCAGTTCCTGAGAAACCTGCTCAGTAAAAGCCACCGAGGAGGGCGATCCATATTTGATGCCCAACATGGTCAACGTGGAACCAAGCCCCAGGAAGCCCATACCATGACGACGCTTGTTCTCGATCTCCTGACGCTGTTTCTCCAGTGGCAACTGATTGATTTCCACCACGTTGTCCAGCATGCGGGTAAACAGACTCACCACCTGGCGGAAGGCACTCCAATCAAAATGAGCCTGCTCTGTGAATGGGTCACGGATGAATTTGGTCAGATTGATCGAGCCCAGTAAGCAGGCGCCATAGGGAGGCAGTGGTTGCTCGCCGCACGGATTGGTTGCCCGAATATCCTCGCAAAACCAGTTGTTATTCATCTGGTTGACCTTGTCGATGAGGATGAACCCCGGCTCGGCATAGTCATAGGTAGACGTCATGATGACATTCCACAAGCGCCGGGCGGGCATGCTCTTGTAGATCTTGCAAGCCACCAGTCCCTGTTCGTTGATCACCACCCCTTCCTTGGTCGGCCAATCCGCCCACACCACATCCGCAGCCGTCAGATCGGTCTTGTCTTGCTCGACCTCTTTCTTGTTCAACGGGAAAGATCAACTGCCATTCGCGGTCAGATTTTACCGCCTCGATGAAGTCGCCAGTAATCAGCAAAGAAAGATTGAACTGGCGCAGGCGCCCATCTTCACGCTTGGCTTGAATAAACTCGAGGACATCGGGATGGCGGATATCCATGGTGCCCATCTGGGCGCCCCGGCGACCACCGGCTGACGAGACGGTGAAACACATCTTGTCGTAGATATCCATGAACGACAGCGGACCCGAGGTATAAGCTCCGGCACCGGAAACAAAGGCACCACGAGGACGCAAGGTAGAAAAATCGTAACCTATGCCACAACCCGCCTTCAGGGTGAGTCCGGCCTCATGCACCTTGTTGAGAATGTCATCCATGGAATCCTGAATGGTGCCGGAGACAGTGCAATTGATCGTAGAGGTAGCCGGCTTATGCTCGAAAGCGCCGGCGTTGGAGGTGATTCGTCCGGCAGGAATTGCTCCGTTGCGTAACGCCCACAAAAAGGGCTCATACCAGGCATCCGGCTCTCGCTCCTGGGCTGCCAACGCCTTGGCGACCCGCTGATAGGTGTCGTCAATCTGCAGATCGATCGGTGTGCCATCCTTACTCTTGAGACGGTACTTGGTATCCCATATATCGAGTGAGGTTTCCTGCAGTGGGATCGGCAAAGCCAACATCTGAGAGTTATGCGTCAAATCAATTTTCGCCATCGTCATCGTGCCTTCCTGCGTTATGCGAGCTGTCGTGAATCATGAGCAAACGGGCAGACTGTAGCAGCCACTCCCGCCAAGAAATGTGAGCCGAGAATCATCATCATAAAATCAAGACAAAACACAACATAATGACATTATGATAATAAAAAACACCAGATGATGTACTGGCATGAGAGATCGGCTGATGTAGGGAGGTGGATTCTAAAGGATGGGAACTGAAAAACCAGCGCTGATTTAACCGCGCGGGCTAAAACATTCATTTCTAATGAAATTTAATACGGAACTCAAAAAACAATAAAAAGGCCCACCGTTAAGATGGGCCTAATAGGAACGCTTGTAACTTATTTACCAGCAGGCTTGATATAAGTAACCGGCTTGGCACCACGAACGTCGATGTAGAAGTCGTAGTCACCATCAACTGGCGGAGTGAACTTAACTTCTTCGAACTTGGAGTTCGGATTCAGCTCGATCGGATCCTTTTCAAATACACCAGGAGCGGTCAAGTAACCGAAGTTAGTACCAGGAGTCCAAGCGGAGTCAGCAAATTTGAACTTGTAGGGAGCCCAATCAACCTTCAGGCCCTTGGCCGTTGCCTTATACACACCCTTCTCAACCATCACAACCTTATTCTCAGGCAGCGGAGCCCAAGGATTGGATTCAGTAATTTCACCACGCAGATAAATTTCACGACCGAATACGTCGGCACCACCGGCACCACCGGCAGAAGCCCCTGCAGCAGCGGTCTTGGAATCAGAAGCACAACCGGACATAACCAAAGCGCTGGTAGCCAGTACCATCAACAGCGTTTTCTTAAACATAGACTTTCCTTCGTTCATTTGTTTATAGGTTTGAATTCCTGAGAGTTTTAATCAACCCTCTCGGTGACGTATTTAACCAAAAGCAGCACAAGGAAAATCCGGCAGAGTTCACACTCTCAATAGCGACATGAATATAGTTTTCTGGAGTGAGACGCTCCTTGTATTTTTGGGAATTGTCAGCTAGTAACAGATGTATCACCGAGGATCAAGAAGGTCAGTTCGAGGCTATTTACAAATCAAAAAAAAGCCCCGATATCGCTATCGGGGCTTTTTCTCGCTGACCTTACGGTCAAACTGGTCGCCTGCGCGTAGTCTCCTACTCGCATGCAGGTCTCTCGACCTAATTGGGTGCCTGGCAGTGTCCTACTCTCGCATGGCGAATGCCACACTACCATCGGCGCTACAGCGTTTCACTTCTGTGTTCGGCATGGGTACAGGTGGTTCCACTGCGCTATTGCCGCCAGGCATAAATCTTCAATCTGGGAATAAGCTGACTCGTTCTGTCTACCGTCACAAGCATTTAAAACTTCTTGGGTGTTGTATGGTTAAGCCTCACGGGTAATTAGTATGGGTTAGCTCAACACGTCACCGCGCTTACACACCCCACCTATCAACGTTGTAGTCTTCAACGGCCCTTTAGGACACTTAAAGTGTCAGGGATGACTCATCTCAGGGCTCGCTTCCCGCTTAGATGCTTTCAGCGGTTATCGATTCCGAACTTAGCTACCGGGCAGTGCCATTGGCATGACAACCCGAACACCAGAGGTTCGTTCACTCCGGTCCTCTCGTACTAGGAGCAACTCCCTTCAATCATCCAGCGCCCACGGCAGATAGGGACCGAACTGTCTCACGACGTTCTGAACCCAGCTCGCGTACCACTTTAAATGGCGAACAGCCATACCCTTGGGACCAACTTCAGCCCCAGGATGTGATGAGCCGACATCGAGGTGCCAAACACCGCCGTCGATATGAACTCTTGGGCGGTATCAGCCTGTTATCCCCGGAGTACCTTTTATCCGTTGAGCGATGGCCCTTCCATTCAGAACCACCGGATCACTATGACCTACTTTCGTACCTGCTCGACCTGTCCGTCTCGCAGTTAAGCTAGCTTATGCCATTGCACTAACCTCACGATGTCCGACCGTGATTAGCTAACCTTCGTGCTCCTCCGTTACTCTTTGGGAGGAGACCGCCCCAGTCAAACTACCCACCAGACACTGTCCCTGGCCCGGATAACGGGCTGAGGTTAGAACATCAAACATACCAGGGTGGTATTTCAAGGTCGGCTCCATGACAACTAGCGTCGTCACTTCCAAGCCTCCCACCTATCCTACACAAGTAGGTTCAATGTTCAGTGTCAAGCTGTAGTAAAGGTTCACGGGGTCTTTCCGTCTAGCCGCGGGTATACGGCATCTTCACCGCAATTTCGATTTCACTGAGTCTCGGGTGGAGACAGCGTGGCCATGGTTACACCATTCGTGCAGGTCGGAACTTACCCGACAAGGAATTTCGCTACCTTAGGACCGTTATAGTTACGGCCGCCGTTTACCGGGGCTTCGATCAAGAGCTTCGCTTGCGCTAACCCCATCAATTAACCTTCCGGCACCGGGCAGGTGTCACACCCTATACGTCCACTTTCGTGTTTGCAGAGTGCTGTGTTTTTGATAAACAGTCCCAGCCACCTGGTCACTGCGGCTGACAATAGCTCCGGATGTGCATCCTTCACCACCATCAGCGTACCTTCTCCCGAAGTTACGGTACTATTTTGCCTAGTTCCTTCACCCGAGTTCTCTCAAGCGCCTTGGTATTCTCTACCCGACCACCTGTGTCGGTTTGGGGTACGGTTGGCGGTAATCTGAAGCTTAGAGGCTTTTCCTGGAAGCATGGCATCAGTGACTTCGCATCCGTAGATACTTCGTCTCGGGTCTCAGTGTTAATGCC
>CAXXIF010000009.1:2500-102500 GCA_963677375.2 Aeromonadaceae bacterium | reverse complement strand
TTAGACCGAAATTCACACAAAATGTAGACTAATCAATTAACGCTTAAATGCTAGCCAGTTTAAAGAACTGAAATCATCCGGCGGAAGCTGCAGGCGGAAACCAAAACAATTCGCGCCTGTATATTAAGAAAGGGAATGCAAAGGCAGTTGCTGAAGTATAACTATCCCAAGATGCTGGGTTTGTGAGTGGCCCAGAGCGGGATTGAGGATGCCGGGTCGCGGTAAACGATCCAGACCTGGAGCCAGCTCGACAAGACAAGGCCACAGTCGTAGCCAATGTTATAAAGTTTTGCCCTGCCGGGAAAACATTATGATTTCATCGGGGATCTGTGCCAATGGATGGACATC
Organism: Aeromonadaceae bacterium; assembly: GCA_963677375.2. Taxonomy (GTDB): domain Bacteria; phylum Pseudomonadota; class Gammaproteobacteria; order Enterobacterales; family Aeromonadaceae; genus Pseudaeromonas. The sequence goes on along the minus strand of CAXXIF010000009.1, from coordinate 102,152 downwards.
CACTGCGGCTCCCATTCGAATAGCTTCCTTTGGCATACCGAATACCACGCAGGATGCTTCATCCTGAGCAATTGTCTTGGCTCCCATCTCGCGCATAGCCAGCAAACCTCTAGCGCCATCATCCCCCATACCCGTCATGATGACTCCCAATGCGTTCGGCCCAGCAGCTTTAGCTACAGATCGAAACAGAACATCGACTGAGGGCCTGTGTCGGTTAACAGGAGGCGCATCGAACACCTCCACACAATAATGCGCACCAGAGCGGCTAAGTTGTAAATGCAATCCGCCAGGCGCAATCAGCGCAACACCATCGAGCACCCGATCCCCATTCTTGGCCTCTCGAACCTCAATCGCACACAAACCATTCAATCGCTCGGCAAAAGCTGCGGTAAATTTTTCTGGCATATGCTGAACGATCACGATCCCTGGTGCATCGGGAGGCAAGGAACTTAAGACTCGTTCCAATGCCATAGTCCCACCAGTGGAGGTACCTATTGCCACAATCCGGTCTGTTGTATGCGTGAAAGAACGCAGTGCGGACGGAGGTATATGTTTAGTAAGTCCAGGAATAGGCCCCAGCCCGCTGGCTTGGCTTACATGAGCAGAACCCGCTTCCCGGATAGCGCGAACCAACTCATTCGCAATTCCTTCAAGATGTTGTCGTACGCCCAATTTAGCTTTTGCAAAGACAGCCACAGCTCCCGCAGCCAACGCATCCAGAGTCAGTGTGGCGCCTGCTTCCGTTAACGATGAACAGATGACGACAGGGGTAGGATGAGAGGTCATTAATTGGCGTAAAAAGGTTAGCCCATCCATCCTAGGCATTTCCATATCAAGCAAGATCACATCAGGCCACTGTTGCTCAAGTTTCGGCATAGCACTTACTGGGTCGGCTGCAGATCCAAGCAGCTGAAAATCCGGCTGTCCCTGTATAACCTCAGACATAAATTGTCGGACTAAGGCTGAATCATCCACCACAAACACTCGAGTCTTAGCTACCATGAGCCCTCCTGATAATCCGAACACATTGGATCACCCAAGTACTGCAACCAAAAACGTCCCGTCTGAGCATCGACTAATAATTTACGATGGAAGTGGCCGCCAGTTTGTTCACATCTCAACGTCAACCCCAGTCTCTGGAGTTCTTGGCGAAAATAAACAATATTCTTATATCCCACACTCTGTTTAAACTCTTCGGCAGAATAAAAACGCGTGCTACCCCCCAAAAAGTGCAAGCTGAAAATCTTGCTTTTGGATACCCAGGCGCCGTACATCGGTTAACCAACGCTCAAGCATAGCGTCGCCATAACGCAGACTTTTTGTTTCATCATCCGGGGTCTTCGGCAACATGACATGACTCACGGATAAAATCTGATGTGCAGGTAGCCAGGCGACCAATGAGACACAGGACCCAAGTAGCGTAGAAATAGACTCGCTTCCTGAGCCGAAAAAATATCCACCAGGACCAAGAAAAAGAGTCATACAGACGGCTCGTGGTAATACACGGCGGAACCACATGAAGTCACTGGCAGACCAAGCCCGTATAAACTTTCGGAATGCCCAATAAAGAGAAAACCACCTGGTTTCAATCGGGATAAAACTCGCGTAACGATGGACTTCTTCCCTTCTGAATCGAAGTAAATCAATATATTACGTAAAAAAATCATATCAAATAATGGCAAGTCCGCAGGTAATGCGACATTCAAATTGATACAACGAAAGCTAACGCGATTACGTACTTCCTGTTTGATCTGCAATAGACCTTCAAATTCACCAATGCCCTTGAGGCAGTAGCGCTTGAGTAACTCAACCGGAATTGATCTTGCTCGACTCATTGGATATATCCCTTGTTTGGCTGTATCCAGCGCATGGCGACATAAGTCAGAGCCAATGAGAGTCCAGGCCGGATGACCGGGCAATAGGTCATGCAGCAACATGCTGATGGAGTACACCTCTTCGCCTGAAGAACAGGCGGCACTCCATATAGTGAGTTGACTAGAATCGAAGTCCGAAATTACGGCCTTTAAAAAATGGAAATGCGCCTCCTCTCGGAAAAAAAATGTCTCATTGGTCGTCAGTAAATCAACCGCCAATCTCCTTTCATCCTGTTGTCGCGGGTCCTCTAGAAATGCCACATATTCACTGAAAGATGGAAAACCAAGCGCCTTGAGACGTTTCATCAACCGTCCCGCGACGAGCTGCTTCTTATGGCTAGCCATCACGATGCCCGATACTTGCTGCATCAATTTTTGCACTTGGCAAAATTCAATATCGCTCAGTTGTGGCAAGTCCATAATTTATCCCGTCATCACGGCATCAGGTATATCCGTAGCTGGTAACAGCTCTTCAAGATCCAGCAATCGATCAACCTTTAGAATGATCAAAAAGCCTTGATCACGCCGTGCCATGCCCAAAATAAAATCACTCCGGATAGCCGTGCCAAAACTTGGCGGTGGCTCAATCTGAGAGAGTTCAATATCAAGAACTTCATCAACAGCATCGACCACCAAGCCGACAAGATGAAGGCCATCTGCATGGGATAACTCCAGAATGATGATGCAAGTCCGCCGTCCCAATACGGTAGCACCGGCACCGAATCGAGCAGATAGATCGACGACAGGAACCACATTACCTCTGAGATTGATAACGCCGAGAACATAACTTGGCATCATAGGAACAGCCGTCAAATGGCCATACTCTATGATTTCTCTAACGCGATATATCGGTAGTGCCAAGGCCACGTTCATACAATGAAAAGATAGATTTTGACCCGCGCCTCGATCCTGAATATCACCGCCAGAGGATAATGCTATAACATCATTCATGTGATACTCCCCCTAGAACTGCACAAAATGGCCATCACCAGGATCGGAATTCAGCTGCGATGACATTACTGTTTTGCTATTAATACGAGTGAGTGAACTCGCTGCAGGTTTAGTTCTGGACGAGAGGTGAGAACCATTATCCGAAACTTTGAAGTACCCGATTAACTCTGTTAACTGGGCAGCTTGCGCATTCATCTCCTCGGATGTGGCGGCCAGCTCTTCGGATGAAGAAGCGCTTTGCTGTGTTATTTGGTTGAGCTGGTTCATCGCTACATTGATTTGGCTTACCCCAGTCGTCTGCTCCTGGGATGCAGCTGTGATTTCCTGGACCAAATCCGAGGTTCGCTGGATGTCAGGGACTAATTGATCAAAAAGAGTCCCCGCCTGTTCGGCTAATGAAACACTGTTGGTGGCAACCTCACCTATTTCCTGAGCCGCAACTTGACTGCGTTCAGCCAGTTTTCTAACTTCTGCCGCAACCACGGCAAAGCCTTTTCCATGGTCACCAGCTCGAGCAGCTTCAATTGCGGCGTTTAGTGCCAATAAATTAGTCTGATATGCAATGTCGTCAATGATGCTGATTTTACTGGCAATTTGTTTCATAGCATTGACCGTTTCTTTCACCGCCTGCCCTCCCCGCAAAGCGTCGTTTGCTGCTTTTGATGAAATACCATTGGTTACCTTGGCACTATCAGTATTTTGTGCAATGGAGGCAGACATTTGCTCCATGGAGGCAGAAGTTTCTTCAACACTAGCAGCTTGTTCGCTGGCTCCTTGGCTCAAAGCCTGTGACGTCGCACTGACCTGCTCTGCGGCACTGGACAACGCATCAGCCGAGGTGCGAACTTCACGGATGGTATGCCCTAATTTGTCGACCATATCTTTAATGGCATAAAGCAGAGAGCTTTTATTCGCCTCATCAACTTGAATAATCAGCCCCAACTCTCCGGCCGCAACTTTGCGGGTAATATCCACCGCATAGTCAGGCTCGCCGCCTAGTTGCCGAACAATCCGGGATGAGATGAATAACCCCATGCCGATACCTAGGGCTACGCCGATTCCAATAGCGAGAAACATCAGTTGACTACTACGGGCATACAGATCGGAAGCGGCTTGAGCGCGCTCACCCGCACGAGTTACTTTTTGCTTAACAATATTTGTCACTTGGTCCATAACCCCCTGAACAATAGGTGCGTATTCGCCACCATAATATTGGCTCGCCGGGGTACTAGGCTTCAAAGGTTCAGCTTGGATCAAGGCGATTAGATGTTCGAGACCGGCTTTATACGCAGGCCAGATACGGTCATATTCTGCAAATAGCGCAGCCCCCTCTTGCGAGGTGAATCGTGTCCGCGCAGCTGCAATACCCTTTTCAACCTCTGCAGCATAATTAAGTGTTTGCTGCAGACTCTGTTGTCGTTTTTCTTCCGTATCCGCCAACATCATACCTCGAGCAGAACGACCAATACCGATAAAGTTGCTGCGAACCTCACTGGCAGCCTCCAGCCCCATTAAATCTTTTTCATAAATGGTCGTCGATAAATTATTAATTTCTAGCATATTGGTATAGCCGACAAAGCCGACCACACCTGCGACAACCGACATTAGAACAAAAGCCATAATAAGCATTGTTCTTAACTTCATCTGTCTAATTAAATTCATGGCACTCTCCCGTACTCTATTAACTTTATGAGGCAAGGTATACGTTTGATGCAGAGTCTGTTTGCTCACGCATTTTTTGCAACATCCCTTGGATATCCAGAATAAGAGCCACCTGCCCAGATCCCAAAATACTTGATCCGCTAATATCTTTTAATTGTGAAAATAGTGTACCAAGCGGTTTAATTACAATTTGCTGCTCACCGAGCAATTGATCAACAATCAATCCAAGCTGTTGTTTTCCATGGCTAACCACTACTATATTTTGACGTTTCGAGTGATTCCCAGGAATAGAGAAATGATGTCGCAAATGAATAATAGGTAAGGGCCGACCTCTTAATTCTCGATAGTCGTATGCAACACTTTCTTCCAGATGTGTAGCCTCAAGACACTCGGTAACCATATCAAGTGGAATGACAAGAGGCGTATCACCAACGCTGACCAAAAAACCATCTATGATAGCCAGTGTCAGAGGCAATCTGATTTGCACGCAACATCCAGCACCTGGTTTTGAATTTAATTCTATGGTTCCGCGCAAAGCTTCAACATTTCGGCGCACAACATCCATTCCGACCCCTCGGCCGGAAAGATTACTCACACAGTCTGCCGTCGAAAAACCCGGCTCAAAAATAAGCTGATATAAAGATTGCTCATCGAGCAGAGTGTTTTTATCAATAAGTCCCTTGGCTATTGCCTTTTGCCGAATGCGCTCCGCATCAAGACCCCGCCCATCGTCATGAACTTCAATAACAATGCTTCCAGACTCATGGTAGGCATTGAGCCGAATATGTCCTTGGCTCGGTTTACCTTGGGCAACTCGCTGTTCGCCGGTTTCTATGCCATGGTCTACAGCGTTACGAACTAGATGGGTTAACGGCTCACTGATCCGCTCAACCACAGACTTATCGAGTTCAGTTTCCGCGCCATCGATAGTTAATGTGATTGACTTACCCAGCTCTTGACTAGCATCACGGACAAGACGTTGAAAACGTATGAATGTTTCACCAATTTCTACCATACGCAACCGCAGTGCCGATTCACGAATTTGTTCCACATGTCGATTAATTGCGGCCACAGAAGCGAGTAATTCACGATCTGCTTTACTTCTGGCTAACATCTCTCCGCCAGCAGATGCAATAACTAATTCACCCACCAGATTAATTAACTCATCTAGTTTCTGGGCAGAAACCTTAATAAATGCACTATCCGCATGTCGTTTCTCTCTAATCTGAATTTGCTTTTGTAGTGCTTGATTTACCATGGCAGGAGGAACAATTCCCTCATCCACTAACAATTGACCCAAGCGAGCTTTTTCTGGGTGTTCAGCTTGTAGTATTAGGCCTTGTTTCAATTCATGCTCAGTCAGCAACCCACTCTGGATCAGAATCTCTCCTAATAATTCTTTATCTTCCGGAAGATCCGCAATTAGCTGTAGATAATCTTGAGTCCTGCTTTCTGGGGGTAAAATCCGTATTTGCGCAAGCTCTTGAATGAATTCAAAAACTTCTTCTATTTCACTTTTACCGGCTTGGGTAAGAAGATCAACCTCGATACCGATATAACATTGTTCAGCGAGGAATTCTGACCAGTCAGGCAGGCCGGTTTGAATGAGTTGAATATGACTAATAGAGCCTAATTTACAGAGATAACGAAGGAATGATGCGGGATCGAAACCGAACTCAAATAAATTAGCATCAAACCGCAAGGAAATATGCCAGCTAGCAGCACAGAGAGAACGACTATCTCGTTCTACTTTTGAAAACGCTGGCTCAATGACTGCGGGTGTAGCCTGCGATGTGCTGGAAACTAAAGACTGCAGCAACGAAAATTGAGCTGAATGCTGTTGAACCAAGGGAGATGGTGCAGCCCCTGTGGTAAGGAGTTCAATTTCATTACTTAGAACATCTAACCCTGATAATAAAGCAGATATTTGCTGCCGATTTAAAACTCCACTTTGGTCACGCACTTGCATTATAAGACTTTCCTGATGATGAGTAAAAGCCACAAAATCATCAAGGGAGAAAAGCCCGGCAGAACCTTTTAGGGTATGAATGGCACGAAATAAACCATTAAGTAGCTCGGTATCTTCCTCACCATTATCCAGAGCGAGCAATGCTGTTTCCGCCTGTTGAATCAAATCTTTTGCTTCTTCCAGGAAATTAGCCAACAACTGGTCCCACTGTTCTTGACTGAACATAACGGCTCCTTTTTAGTGTTCTGACAGCACGATTACATCGCCAAAGACAGAAGCCACTTGGTATAGGTCCAACAGCTCGATGACAGGATTTGAATGATTTTTCAAAACTAGTTTTTCCCCTAAACTTTTACGCAACGCTAGCAGCCATTGCAGTCCGGCCGTATCAATCTCAGAAACATCAGACAAGTCGATAACCAGCTCATCATCCACAGGCCAATATTCTGTTATTTGTTTCTGAAATTCAGCAACTTCATATATTGTCAGGGAACCATTCATTCTCGCGAATAGACATGTCTCGTCCTTACGCAGCTGCATCATGTGGCCACCTCCATCAAAGATCAAAGAATCAACTTTTCAACAGCCGATAATAATTGTGGCGGTTGAAACGGTTTAATGATCCAAGCTCTTGCTCCTGCTGCTTGCCCCTCTTTTTTTTTCGAGTCCTGACTTTCTGTCGTCAACATAACCACTGGTGTGAACTTATGCTCAGGCTTAGTTTTCAGGGTCTTCAAAAAAGTAATTCCATCCATATTTGGCATATTGACATCGCTGATAATTAAATTCACTCGCTGTCCAACCAATTTATTTAATGCATCCTTTCCATCGCAGGCATCGATTACGCTATACCCGACAGAGGTCAACGCCGCTCTAACCAATTGACGAATAGATAAGGAATCATCGATGATTAATATCGTTTTACTCATGAAACGCCTCCTAGAAAAATGTTACAGAGTCACTTTCTACTTGCGTATTAATTCTTCCCTGATGTTCTTCGTCTGTAGTAAAGCGTTGGCGGAAACGCTGTTCCCAATGTTGTAAATTAAAATCACTACTAAGTTCTTCGAGCATGATGTTACGGATTTCATCTAGGTCGCTTTGCACGTGCTCCAGAATTTGACTAACTCGATCCTGAAACTGCAATTTAACAATGATATGACTGATCGCGGAGGCGCTCTCCTGAGACAGCAAATGAAGTCGACTTCCGGCATCATGGAGCTCATTTATTTCCAGTCCCAAACGTTGCGTCACGGTTGTGACGGCCTGATCGAGTAAAGAAAGGTTGGTATCATCAGTACGAACCAGATTGTCTGCCGCATCAATTGTGGCTTGGATAGCTTGAGTAACGGCTTCAACTTTCTTCGCTATGTCCCTCCCGGTTTCACCGGACTGCCCGGACAAGGTACGAACCTCATCTGCAACTACCGCGAAACCCCGCCCCGCTTCCCCGGCGCGAGCGGCCTCTATGGCCGCATTCAGAGCCAATAAATTAGTTTGACTCGCTAGTTTTTGTACTGAACCCGCCATATTTTTCAGCTCTAACATGTAGTTGCTCAGCTCTGTAATTGTCTGCTGAAGCTGAGACTTATAGCTACGGGCACCATCAAATGCGGCAATAACGCAGGCCAAAGATCGAGTAGTTTCTTCAAGAACTTGCGCAATAGAGTGACCATTGTGTCCAGCGCCAAACAGGTTTTCGCTGGTTTGATTTTCTTCCTGGATCCGCCCCATCAAGAGTGAAAAAGGGGACAGCAAGGCTTCAATATTGCTGCGGACCAAGTCACCAACCACATCGATTTGTCGCTTCCACGCATCTAAAACCGCAGGCATTTGAACCAGCAACGGATCAGGGTCGGTGTGATGACTCTGGGAGATCTCGCTAGCAACCTCGACACTGGACTGGGCTGCGGCTTGACGCTCCCGCACAACCGAACGAATCAGCTCGATAGCCTGTAATACCAATCCAGACGCGATCAAAAGCACTGCCGGTAGTGATAATTCCAGCCACAGAGCTAGCAGGCCACAGCAGCCTAGTAATAAGACAAAAACTCGGTACACAGAAACCTCCGAGACAACAGAACCAAATGACTAACAGCACTTGGCAAGCTTAGGAAGGAAAAGCCTCAGTAACCGGAATACGGAATCGTTATGCGATCAAGGTCACACTCAGGAGATATGCGCAAAATGAATGCCAAGATCAGATTAATTCGCCACAATTAGTCTAATGTGCAAAATATGACAGCGAGGTGGTTTTATTTTCTATTTATGCTACTACAGCCTAACATCGGTATTTAATTTAATGTTCAATAGGCAAGGAAAGTATGCTGTGAGTCACTCAGCCTACCGAACTCAATTGATGAAGTCGTAAAAATACTGGATATTGTCAGATGAATTTAATAACACGGAGTGTTAACGATGTTTCTCGATTATTTTGCACTTGCGGTCTTATTGATCGTGGTACTGGTTTGCTTTTACGGAATTATTGTCATCCACGATATTCCTTATGAAATCGCAGTGAAGCGCAATCATCCACATCAGGACGCCATCCATGCAGCAGGCTGGGTCAGCCTATTCACTTTGCATGCCATCTGGCCCTTCCTGTGGATCTGGGCCACCATCTACCGACCAGAGCGGGGATGGGGATTTTCACAGCAACAACAGCAGCAGGATCATTCCCAATTGGCAGCTCTGGAATTGCGAATCATCCAACTAGAGCAGCAACTTCAAGCATCATCTGGAACTGAAAACGCCAAGAGCGCCCAGCAGGGAGAAGAATAAATGGATTTGCTCATCATCATGACCTACGCAGCTCTTGCCTATGGCTGCTTCAAGCTGTTTAACATCCCGGTCAATAAATGGACTGTGCCCACTGCGATCCTAGGTGGGATTTTTATCGTGGCCGGTTTAATCCTGACCATGAACTATAACCATCCGTATACCTTCATTGCCCAGAAAGCGGTCATCACGGTACCCGTGATCCCTCAAGTCAGTGGAACTGTCTCCGAGGTACTGGTCACCCCGAACCAACCCATTAAAGCCGGTTCGATTCTTTTTAAAATCGACCCGACCGTCTATCAAGCGCGAGTGGATCGTCTGACCGCCGATTTAGTCAAGGCAGAACAACAAGTTAAATCTCAACAAGCACAACTGACCGCCAGCCAGAGTGAAGTAGAACGTGCCGCTGCAGAGCGGGACAAGGCACAAAAAGATCTGAGTCGTTATCAGCGGGCAGCAGGCAAATCAGTGAATCCGTTCACTGAACAAGAGGCAACCAACGCCAAGCAAGCGTATCTAGCCCAAGAAGCTAATCTGGCCACGGCGCGCGCTCAACAGCTGCAGATCCAAAGTCAGTTGGATGCAATGGTCGATGGCGAAAACGCCTCCGTCGTGAGTCTGCGCGCCCAACTGCGCGAAGCGAAATACAATCTGGATCAGACCGTGGTTCGCGCCCTGACCGATGGCTATGCCACACAGGTATTGCTGCGCCCCGGCAGTTATGTCAACAGCATGCCATTTCGTCCTTCGCTATTTTTTATTCCGAAGGAGGATCGCGGCATCATCGCCTCTTTCCGGCAAAACTCCTTACAACGGGTCAAAGTAGGTGATGAGGCAGAAGTTTCATTTACCGGGATTCCAGGCACCATTTTTAAGGGCAAAGTCAAACAAGCGCTGCCGGTCATTCCACAGGGCGCGTATCAAACACAGGGCACTCTGCAAACCGTCAACTTCGATGACCGTAATGGTGTCTTGGCTGAGATTGAGTTGGACGAAGCAATTGACGCCTATCACCTGCCGGACGGTGTATCAGCCCAGGTTGCCATCTACACCGACCATTTCGGCCATCTGTCGGTGCTACGCAAGGTTTTACTGCGCATGACCAGTTGGATGCACTACATCTATCTCGACCATTAACCAATGCGCGAGTGCTTTCCTATCGTCAAAAATCGGAAGCAGTCATGAAGTAAGAAGCAGTCATGAAGTAAATAGCTGATGCGCTGGGGATTACTTTGACAAGTCCCCAGTGCATCGAGCACAATCAAACGCTCATCAGACCTAGTGGGACTCAATAACATGACGGCGGAAAACCAGAATTTCTCGACCCTAGAACAGGCCTTTTCTCTTGGGAATGGTCAGGATTCAGCGCTTAACTGGTTGAGAAAAAACCGCAGTCAGGTCGCCATCTTTCTGGTCAGCGGTATCAAGCTGGAAGGGATCATCAGTGGATTCGATCAGTACAGTGTCTTGCTGACCGATGCTCATGGTAACCAGCAAATGATTTACAAAGCCAAGATTTCGACCATAGCGCTGCTCACCAGCAGAATGGGCAGTGGCATCCAGCGCCCCCGTCGTCCGTCGCGTCCAGGTATGGAGCGCGGTGGCAGTTATGAAGATCGCCGCAATCACTCGCCGGATGAAAATCAGAGCTAAGCAAAGACCGAATCGTTGCTCATGAATACTGAGGCCCTTTGACGGGCCTCTTTTGTTTTTAGCCATAGTTGCCCAAGCGGTTATCAACCAAGCCATTAGCCACGAAGGGTTGACCAATCGGGTTGCCCATCCACAACCATGACGCAATCCATGCCTGCTGCCAGTGCGGCTTCCCGACCGATGACTGTATCCTCAAAGACCAGACAATCCGTCGGCTCAATGCCCAACTGTTGAGCGGCCAGCAAAAATGTATCGGGCGCCGGTTTATGAACTGATACATCATCGGCCGCGACGACAGTATGGATGTATTGGCCCAATCCGCTTTGTTGCAAGATGCGATCAGCATTGCTGTGCAGTGAACCGGTACCAATCGCCATGGGCAACCTTCCCGCCGCTCGTGTCACCAACTCGACCATGGCAGGAAATGGCGTTGCTTTTTCAATCATTGCTACATAGTGACCGGTCTTGCTGCGGGCGACGGCCTCGGTATCCAGATCGACCTGCTGCTCATGGGCGATTAGTGCGGCAATCTTGCGGCTCGGAACACCACCTCGGGCGTAGAGCCACTCCCTATCACAGACAAAACCAAACTCTTGTGCGGTTTGCTGCCACGCCGCCAGATGCAAGGGCATCGAGTCAACCAGAGTCCCATCCATATCAAAAATCAGTGCCTTGTAATGTTGCCACATGGGTTAAGTTCTCTGAACGGAAGAAATAAGAAGGGGGGACGCGAGATCCCCCCAACACACAAAGCATGCCACTTGGTGCCATTTTAGGTGTTAAATCAGCTCCAACTGCTCCATAGCCGCCCGAATACGCGCCTTGGTTGGCTCACTCAATGGCATAACCGGAACCCGACACTCTTCGGTACACAACCCCAGCAAGGATGCCGCATATTTGGCACCCGCTGGACTCGGTTCGAGAAACATGGTCTGGTGCAACGGAATCAAGCGATCTTGCAATGCCCGAGCCTCCTCCCAGTTGCCTGCCAAGGTCAGGTTCTGAACCTGCGCCACCAGCTTGGGAGCCACATTCGCGGTCACGGAAATACAACCGGTTCCACCGCCAATGTTATAAGCCACCGCTGTTGCATCCTCACCAGAAAGCCAGATGAAGGACTTCTTAATCAGTTGCCGTTCACTCCAGGGGCGCGCCAGATCACCGGTGGCATCCTTTACACCAATGATGCGCGGCAGCTCAGCCAAGCGAGCCATGGTTTGCGGTTGAATGTCGACAATCGCCCGAGGCGGGATGTTATACAGAATGATCGGGATGTTGGTTTCATCATGCAGCATCTTGAAATGATGATAGAGACCATCCTGATTGGGTCGGTTGTAATAGCCAGCTACATGCAAGGTTGCATCTGCGCCTGCCCGCTCTGCAACCCGGGTATATTCAATCGCCTCAATCGGATTGTTGGAACCTGCACCCGCGATGACCGGCACACGACCTGCCGCCTGCTTGACCACCAACTCAATGACCCGGCAATGCTCATCATGGGACAAGGTCGGGCTTTCACCTGTGGTACCGACAGGCACTATGCCGTGAGTCCCCTGTTCGATATGCCACTCCACCATCTTCGTCAGTGCCTCCTCATCCAGGCGTCCGTCTCGGAAGGGGGTAATCAGCGCCACAATTGAACCTTGAATCATACAAACTCCTTTTGGAAAACTCGGTATCCGGAACAAAAAACCCCGGTTACGCGCTGCGTAACCGGGGTTCATGAATCAGCCAAGGGCGGACGACCGTTACGCGGAAACGAAAAAAACCTCAAGTTTCAGAGGTTTATTGTATTTTCGTTTCAGACCCAAATTTGTCATCGGCCAAATTACATAAGTGTGCAATGAATGAGCATAGTTCTGCATCGCAGCAGAAATGTCAAGCCTCACCATCTCATGTATAATCTGCGCCCCACCCCCTGCCGAGGCCAAGCCATGTCGACCGCACAAAGCCCTGTCAGTCAGCTTCTGGAACGTAATGTTTCCCTGTTCGCTGGCAAACGCCTGTTGATCGCCGGTTACATGGAAGATAACTACCCTCTAGCGTTAGCCGCAGGCACCGAATCGACAACCCTATTTACCACCGACTACAGCCGCTGGCGTCAACTGGAGGCACTGCAAGCCACAGCCGCCGCCCCCTGTTCGCTGTGCTACGATTTCCAGCTCGCAGCAGCACCGCCTGCCTTCGATGCCCTGTTGCTCTTGCTCCCCAAGGCCAAGGCCGAAGCTCACTATCTATTGGCAAACCTGTTACCCCATCTGCGGACGGTGGTGACATCTTTCTCGCCGGAGACAATCGGGGCGGCATCAATGGCGCGAACAAATTACTGGCTACCTATGCAGCCCAGAGCCAGAAACTGGATAGTGCCCGTCGTTGTTCACTGGTACACGCCACACTCCCGCAGCCGGCACCACCATTCCAGCTCGACGACTGGCTACAGAACTATTCTCTGCTCGTCGCCAACCGAACGTTGCAAGTGGTGGCTCTGCCTGGCGTATTCAGTGCGGATGGTCTGGATGAGGGCACCCGCTTATTGCTTGAAAACCTGCCACCCCTGCGAGGACGCATACTCGATGTCGGATGCGGAGCCGGCGTGATCGGGAGCGCGCTGTGTGCATTGCACCCGGAATTAACCGTAGAGATGTGTGATATCAACGCCCTGGCGCTGGAGTCGGCACGCAGAACCCTGGCCGCCAACCAGTTGACCGCCCATGTATATCCATCCGATATGCTGTCGGATGTGCAGGGGCAGGTGCAGCATATCGTCACCAATCCACCGTTCCATGCGGGTCTTAAAACCCTGTATGGGCCCACGGAGCAACTGATTCTGGGTGCACCGCACAAGCTCGCCCGTCAAGGCTCACTCCTGTTGGTTGCTAACGCTTTTTTGAAGTACCAACCTTTCTTGCAGCAAGCATTTCGCCACCACCAGATCCTGGCTGAAGACAAAAAATTCAGGCTGTATCACAGCTTCTGATGGATTAAATTGTCTTAACAAGAGTTTGTTCAATCTGTTAGATTCAAAAACCGACAATAATTACCTCCAGCCGTGCGAGGTAATTTTTATCAGCCAAATGAAAGCGATTTCATCAATAAGGGGAAACCTATTATGGCGGGCATATTAGCGATGATACTGGCGGGGGGAGAAGGCACTCGCCTGCAACCACTGACGGTTACACGCAGCAAACCGTCGGTTCCCTTTGGTGGTAGCTATCGGCTGATCGATTTTGTATTGAACAACTTCGTTAACTCGGACTTCCTGCGGATCTATGTTCTGACCCAATTTAAATCCCAATCTCTCTACCTGCACATGAAAAAGGGCTGGAATCTCACCGGGATCACCGGCCGTTTCATCGACCCCATCCCCGCACAGATGCGCATGGGCAAGCGCTGGTATGACGGCACCGCCGATGCCATTTATCAGAATATGGGCTTTGTCGAATTAACAGCTCCCGACCATGTCTGCATCTTCGGCAGCGATCATATCTACAAGATGGATATTCGGCAGATGGTTGATTTCCACAAGGAAAAAAAGGCCGCACTGACGGTGGCCGCTATCCGGGTGCCCATTGCCGAAGCCCATCTGTTCGGCATCATAGAAGTCGATGAAACGGGACGGATGATTGGCTTTGAAGAAAAACCCAAACATCCCAAATCACTGCCCGATGACCCGACTCAGGCACTGGCTTCGATGGGGAACTATATATTCGAAATCCAGACTCTTCATGGAGAGCTCTCTTCGGATGCCGAAAATGAAGCCTCCAGCCATGATTTTGGACGCGACATCATTCCTTCGCTCTACCCGCGAGCGCCTGTGTATGTCTATGACTACAGCAGCAACAAGGTAGAAGGCGAAAAAACCGCCGTCTATTGGCGCGACGTCGGTAATATTGATAGCTACTGGCTGGCGCATATGGATCTAGTTTCCGATAACCCGCCCTTCTCGCTATATAACCGCAAGTGGCCACTCCACACCTACTATCCACCATTACCACCGGCCACCTTTGTCGACACGGCGGCAAACAGAGCCAGCATATCGCACTCACTCATCTCGGCCGGTTGTTATATTCAAGGCAGCACCATAGAACGCAGCGTGATGGGATTTCGCTGTAACTTGGCTTGCGGAAGCCACATTCAGGAATCCGTACTGCTTGGCGATGTGAAAATTGGCGAGGGATGCCGAATTCGCCGTACCATTATCGATAAACACGTTGAAATTGCACCGGGCGTTGTGATCGGTGAAAATCTCGCCCACGATCGGGAGCGGTTCACCGTTTCGAACGAAGGGATTGTTGTTGTGCCCAAAGGCGCCAGAGTTGGTTTCTAAAATATGAATATTCTTTTCATTGCTTCCGAAGTTGAGAGCTTTGCCAAAACCGGGGGCTTGGCCGATGTCGCCAAGGCCCTGCCATTGGCCCTCAAGCGCCGTGGTCATGACGTTCGCATTGTCATGCCCTATTACGCCAGTATCGTCGGACGGGAAAACGCCCAACACATTGGTGGTTTCACGCTCCCCACGCGTCCGGGACATACCGATATCCCCTATCAGGTACGGCAGATGGATCTGGACGATGTTCCGGTCATGCTGATCGACTTCCCGAACTATTTTGACCGTAAGAGCCTGTATTCCGAAAACAACAATGCCTACGCCGACAACGGTGAGCGATTTGCGTTTTTTTCCGCAGCCTGCCTGCAGGTCGCCGAGCAGATCGGCTTCAAACCCGATATCGTCCATTGCAACGACTGGCATACCGCTCTGGTACCCATGCTCCTCAAGACCCGGTATATCAATAACAGCTTCTTCCAAGGTACCCGGAGCGTACTGACCATCCACAACGGCGCTTTTCAGGGCGTCTTTGAACGAAATCAGTTATGGGCCCTTCCTGAAATCACCGACACCTACAATGAGTCGATCCTACAGGGCCATGCCTATATCAACTTCCTCAAATGTGGCGTGTTGTACGCAGATAAAATCAATGCCGTCAGCCCCAGCTATGCCTCAGAGCTGATGACCTATCTGGGTGGCCACGGCATGGCCAAGAATTTCCAGGAGCGCTCCAGCGATGTCCGCGGCATCATCAATGGCTGTGATTATGCCGACTGGGACCCCAAAACCGACCCGCTGATCCCGGTGAACTATGACGCCAGCCACCTTGCCGACAAGGAGCTGTGCAAACACGCCCTGCAAAAACGCGCCGGATTGGAAGTCAGCAACACCCCGCTGTTTGGCATGGTCTGTCGACTCACCGAGCAAAAGGGGCTTAATCTGCTACTGCCGATCCTGGAAAAATTCCTGGTCCATAAGGTTCAGGTGGTGATCGTCGGCACGGGTGACCCCACACTGGAAGAACGGTTAACAGACATGATGGCCGCTCACCCAGAGCGCCTGGCGTACCTGAATGCACATGACAATACGCTAGCTCATCTGGTCGAAGCGGGCAGTGACTTTTTCCTGATGCCATCCCTGTTTGAACCCTGTGGCTTAAACCAGATGTACAGCCTAGCCTATGGCACCCTGCCCATCATTCGTGCCGTGGGCGGGCTGCGAGACACCGTCATCGACTATGACCATCAGGCCAAGCGGGCCACCGGATTCAGCTTTCAGGAGCCTGAACCGCTGGCGCTGTTGGCAACCCTGCGTCGGGCCTTGCTGTTTTTCTTGCAAGAACCAGATGAATACTTTCGCGTACAACAAACGGCCATGCGTACCCGCTATCTGTGGAGTGATTCTGTGCTCAGTTATGAGCAGATGTATAAGGACGCTCTGGGTCTGGGGACCGCCGGATAAATCAGCGACAGTGGCGAGAAACAGAGCAACCGTGAAAAAATGCAGGGCTTCCGACAATTATTCGTCTCTCGATGGTTGACGTCCTTTGCAGAATAGATAGAATGCCAGCCGCAAGATGCGAGGGTGGCGGAATTGGTAGACGCGCTAGCTTCAGGTGTTAGTGCCTTCGGGTGTGAGGGTTCGAGTCCCTCCTCTCGCACCAATGCAAGCTGTTGTTTTGGCAACATAAAAACCAGACGTTGGCTGACAACGTAACAAGCAGTGACAAGTTGTGCGATGGTGGCGGAATTGGTAGACGCGCTAGCTTCAGGTGTTAGTGCCTTCGGGTGTGAGGGTTCGAGTCCCTCCTATCGCACCACAACTTTTGATAAAGTCTTGTCCATGCGGTTGGTCGCATGTTAATCCAACCAACGACAATCCGGGCGATGGTGGCGGAATTGGTAGACGCGCTAGCTTCAGGTGTTAGTGCCTTCGGGTGTGAGGGTTCGAGTCCCTCCTATCGCACCACTTGATTGACTCGAGTGGGCCAGGATTGTAGAAACCATGCTGTTGGCGGCATGTAAATCCAGTCAACGACAGATTGTGCGATGGTGGCGGAATTGGTAGACGCGCTAGCTTCAGGTGTTAGTGCCTTCGGGTGTGAGGGTTCGAGTCCCTCCTATCGCACCACAATTTGTGAACCCGAGATGAGCATCATCTCGGGTTTTTTGTTATATATTTCCTTGTGAAATCAAACCACCAAGGAAGTGTGTCACCATGCCTAAGCAAGACATCCACAACTACTACGAAGATCTGGTTCAGCACTATATTCATACGCTGGAGCTGGATCGTACCCGTGATGCCGACTTTTTGGCTGACCTTTACTGCCTGGTCCTCAACCAACTCCCCGCGCACTATATTCGTTACAATGTGGATATGATCTACTTCACCTCGGATGAAAAACGCCAAGAGATGGAAGATAAGGTTAACTTCGCAGTGACCAGTGCCCTCAGCTGGCTGGATAACGAAAACCATCGCCGCAACACCCGCGACGAGCAATAACTGGTACTTCCAGATGACAAAAGGCTCGCACTGCGAGCCTTTTGTGTTTCTAGCCACCAGGGCAAGGCCAAGCCGCTAGGCTAAGCACGCACCAGACGCACCACGGTTTCCACATGCAGGGTATGGGGGAACATATCCACCGGTTGTATCTCGGTCAGCTGATAGCCGTGCTGCGTCAGATAGACCAGATCCCGCGCCAGGGAGCCCGGATCGCAAGAGACATAAACGAGTGTGGTCGGCGCCATCTGCACCAGCGTCTCCAGCACCAGGGCATCACACCCCTTGCGCGGCGGGTCCACCACCACCACGTCAGCCCGATAGCCTTGGGCATAGAGCTCAGGCACCACGACTTCGGCCTTGCCGACATGGAACTCGGTGTTGGTCAGCCCGTTGCATTCGGCATTACGACGGGCATCGTCAATCGCTTCGCTGACCAGCTCGACCCCCACCACCCGGGCCGCGGCTCGTGCCAGAAACAACGAAATGGTGCCGATGCCGCAGTAGATATCGAATACCGTCTCCTGACCGCTCAGGCCCGCCATCCGCAATGCCTCGCGATACAGCACGGCCGTCTGCGATGGATTGACTTGATAAAAGGAGAGCGGCGAGAGCTCGAATCCCAGCCCCTCCAGCTCATCCTGGATCACAGGCGCACCCTGCAGGGTGCGATTCTCGAAACCGAGAATGCGATTGCCCCGTTGCGGGTTGATGTTCTGTACCACGCTGGCCAGTTGCGGGAAGCGGGCCAGTCGCGCCAGCAAGGCATCTGCATGAGGTAATGCCTCGCCCAGCGTCACCAGCACCAGCATCCACTCGCCGCTCTGGCGGCCATCCCGCAGCATCAGGTAACGCAGCACACCGCTGTGGGCCTCCTCGTCATACGCCGCGATATCAAACTCGCGCAACCAGGCGCGGACCTCGGCCACCAGCTCACGGGTCAGCTCAGGCTGAATACCACAGTCATCACACACTACCAGTGCATGGCTCTGCTTGCGGAAGAAACCCAACTCGGCCCCCTCGGGGCTCGGGCGCACCGCATACAAGGCCTTGTTGCGATAGGCAAAAGGCTCGGCCATGCCCAGACAGTTCGCCACCTCAGCCTGCAACCCCTTGGCGGCCAAGGCATCCAGCACCAGTTGCCGCTTCATGCGCAACTGGGCGCCATACGCCAGAATGCCGATCTGGCAGCCGCCGCACTCGGTATGGGGGCAAAAATTGGCGACTCGATCCGGGCTTGGCTGCAGCACCGCCAGCAGTTCTCCCTGGGCATAGCGAGGCTTGATGCCGTGCAAACGCACCCGCACCTGCTCACCGGGCAAGGCCCCGCTGACATACAGGGTGCGCCCATCCTGCTCACCGATCCCGTCCCCCTTGTCGGTCAAGGCGGTGATGGTGACATCAAGGGTATCGTTCAAAGGCATAACAGGCTCCGGGCTCACAACAGACATCACGCCACATGGCGTTTGGGGGGCGATTCTAGCACGAGCGGACGATCAGACGAAAAAGCCGACCGACAAAAGAAGAGATCCTCAGCCAACGCGAAGCGTCAACCTCAAGCAGTGAGACTCAGGGTTCCCGATCATGAAATGAGCCGGAGAGTGGATCGAAGACCAACTGTTTGTCGGCCCATTGGAGCGAACCCACGACCGGGTTCACCAAGCGAAATAGCCGACGCTTCTCCGTGCCAAGGCCCGCCAGACTCGGCAGATAATATTGCTTCCACAGGGCCAGCAGGGAACCATCGGCAACGGCGAGGCGAATCCCCTCTTCGACCCGTCTCAGAGCTTTGGCATCGCGAGGATTGGCATAAAAGAATCGCGGTAAATCGTAATACAGCATCACGTTGGGCTCGAGTACCAACCCCTGCGGCTGTGCTTCGGACCACTCAGCGCTGATCTCATTGATCCCACGACAAAACAGATCAAAACGCCCCTTGGCCGCCATGGGAAAAAGGTTTTTATAAAGAGGAACCTCCATGACCTGAAAGCCGTTGTACTTGAGGATCTCGACATCCATCCAACCGCTACCCTGACCGTACACATAGTGCTTCCACTCTTCCAGAGAAGTAAGGCGGGCCAATTCGGGCAAGAGGGCTGGCCGGGTAAAGCAAACGCGGTAGCCAATGACTCCCAAATCGACATCATAACCGCCACGCAACATGCCCCGCCGTTCAAAATCGGGGTTGTAGCTCTGTTTGACGATGAAATTGGGATAGGAGCCCTTCTCCAGCTCCTGCATCGATCGGGTTGCGTTCATGGACGGGCTGACTTGAAGCTGGTAATCGCCATAGGCATGACGGGTCTCGTCAAGAGCCAGTTGCAACAACGCAATGTCATAGTGGTTGCGACTATCCAGTGCGGTTTCAGCCGCTCGATAGGTAAACACGGTCGACGCCGCCATGACCGATTGAACGGTCAACAGCAACACGCCCAGCCCAGTCCATCGCCAGCCCCTCATACCTTCTCCTCTCAACACCCTGGAGCCATCAGTATATATCCTGCCTGCCTGCCGGATCGGCAAGCCACATCACAGGGCCAACGCAAATCATCGGCAGCGGCCACCCTCAGGGGCCACGATGAACCACAAAAAAGCCCCGCACAGGCGGGGCAATAGAGTTCACTCAAGAAACATGCAGAAACATCGTCTGGTGGCTATTCAACGGTCAGCGGTTCCCTGCTCATGGCGCTCGGGGGTGCGACGTTCAGGGCCGGGTTGTAATTCGGGCTCTTGCGCGCCCCCCACAGCTCGCGCCATTTGAGCATCGCCGAACCCAGGATGATGATGCCCAAACCCAGCATCAGCAGCGAGATACCACCGTTGAACAGGTTGTAGCCCTTGGCCGTCGGGTTGAAGTAGACATGGCTCACCATCCAGTAACCGGCATAGTTGACGGTGACAAACAGATAGGCCAGCGGGATCAGGCAGGTCAGCATGTAACGACGCTTCTGCGCCAATCGCAGGATGATGGTTGCCCCTATGATGAGACCCACCGAGGCCATCAGCTGGTTGGAGACCCCGAACAGCGCCCAGACAGATCCGATATCGCCAGACATCAGCAGATAGCCCCACATCACGCAGGCCAGCACGCTGGCACCGAGGGCGCCCGGCATCCAGTCGATGCGCTTGAGCGGTGCGTAGAACTCGCCGAAGAAGTCCTGAATTAAGTAGCGGGAAACCCGGGTGCCGGAATCGACCGCGGTCAGGATAAACACCGCCTCGAACATCACCACGAACTGGAAGAAGTAGGAGGCCAGATGACTGAACCAGGGCACCTTGGTGAAGATGTAGGACATACCCACCGCCAGGGTCACGGCGCCCCCGGTGCGGCCATACAGGTCCATGCCGATCTCGTGGGAGAGCATGGGCAGATCCACCACCGGCATTCCCAGGCTGGCAAAGGCTTCCGGGCTGGCATTGATGGCGAAGTAATCCGCCGGATGCAGCGCAGTGGCGGCAATCAGCGCCATCACCCCGACCACACACTCGGCCAGCATGGCCCCGAAAGCGACCGGCAGGATATCGTTCCACTTATCCACCAGTTTCGGCGTGGTGCCGGAGCCGATAAAGGCATGGAAACCGGAGATGGCGCCACAGGCGATGGTGATGGAGATAAAGGGCCAGACCGGGCCCGCCAGTACCGGGCCGCCGCCGTGAATAAACTGGGTCAGCGCCGGGAACTGGATCTGCGGATTGATGCAGATGACACCAATCACCAGGGCACCGAACACGCCAATCTTCATGAAGCTGGAGATATAGCCCCGCGGGGTCAGCAGCAGCCAGACCGGTAAGGCGGTGGCGAAGAAGGCATAGATGGGCAGCGCCAGACTGATGGTGTCGGCGCGCAGGGTCAACCACTCACCGAAGGCACTGGCCTGCACATAAGGGCCGAAGAAGACGCAACCGAGCACGGCGATGAAGCCCACCCAGGAGGCCGCACTCAGGTTACCGGTCAGCTTGTGCCAGAGCCCCACCACCATGGAGATGGGGATGGTCATAAACACCGCGAACACGCCCCAGGCGTTGCGCTCCAGCGCGTGTACCACCACCATCGACAGACCCGCCATGGTGATGGTGATGATAAACAGCATGGCGAGCCCGGTGCACCAACCGGCAATCGGCCCCAGCTCGGCCTTGGCGACTTCGGAGAGCGATTTGCCCTGATGCTTCATCGAGGCAAACAGCACGACTGTATCGTGAACAGCGCCGCCGATGACGCAGCCGATCAGCAGCCACAGAAAGCTGGGCAGATAACCGTATTGCGCCGCCAGCACAGGGCCGACCAGGGGGCCGGCGGCGGCAATCGCCGCGAAGTGCTGGCCGAAGTTGACCCAGCGGTTGGTCGGCACATAGTTCTTGCCGTCTTCGAGCTGGTGCGAGGGGGTAACCAGGGAATCATCGGCTTGCAGTACCTTGCGCACAAAGAATACGCCGTAGAGGCGATATGCGATGGCAAGGATGCACAGCGCCGCTATGACAAAGGTAATGGCGTGTTGCATACAGGAGTCTCCGTTCCATGCCCGCAGAGGTGGGGCTCAGTGTTCACTCTACGCCGCCCAATCCTATCCGCCAGCGCGCTGCGGGTGAGCGGTCGCCGGTGGCGATGAGCGGTTGAAATGGGCTGCCGAGTGGCAGCCAGAAACTCGGCGCGGTGGCACCGCGCTGCAGGGCCTGCGCCGATCTGACCCCCGGTTGGCGCTCGGCCCGACACTCGGCCCGAGATTGCGAGGGTCAATCACAAGCAGCAGCTCATGCGCTACTCCGTTATCGGCAGAAAGGAGTGTAGGAGCAAGCGAAGCTCGCGATGCTTTTGTCTTGCTCCTTCCCCTTTTTCAAGGGGAAGGCCGGGATGGGGTTTGATTTATCTCGGATCTGGTTTGGCCGGTTCCGCCCTGGTCGGCTGGGGCGATTTACCAACCTGCCGTTGGCGGGGGCGGCAAGGGGGCAAAAGGCCCTGCCCCCTGGCCTTTGGTGTATGCCGACTGTCGGGACAGCCCCGCGTTCCGGGCTGCCCTCCACCGGCCGGGAGCCACACGCCATCCATGGCGTGACGCTCCCTTTTGCGGTCATCCTGACCGCGCACCGGCTCCAGTCACCCCACCCCGCGGCCCGACAGACGGCTTGAACTATTGTCTGTGACTCAAAAGCGGGAGCAAAGCAAACGGCTTGGGGTTAGTAGTAGGTTGGGCTGAGTTGGGCGAAGCCCAACACTGACCCCATAGCCTGAGATCGCTTGGCTTCGCCTGCAGGACCGACTTTTAATCACCACCAGTCACTTTGAGTTGAACCTGATTGATTTGTCGCAAAAATCGCCAGAAAAATTTTGAATACTCTGCTACCAGGGTCAGATGAAACATGGCGGAGTTGGGCTTGGGGTGGCCGTTAAGCCCGTGCGGTAGCCATGATTTAGCACTGGGAGTCATGGGATCTGGGCTTATCGGTTGAGCACGAGAACAGGCCTAAAGACACTGATTGAATCCCACATTGAGATAAGAAGGCCAATCGCTACTTATCGAGCAGATCTTATAAGTAATAAATAACGGAATGGATTGATTGGATTGATTGAATTTACCAAGCAATCAAAAAATGAAATGCGGATATATACATAGTCAAAACAAGGAATGGTTCCGCTTAATAGAATTGTTAGTTTGCTTTGAAACAAAGGTGGTTAAACCAAAATGGCTAAGATTTATAAATATTTTTCTAACGATATTCTTGAATTGGTTTTTCACCGAAAAAATTATTGTGGCGTAAAATGCTCACTGCCAAAGGATTATAATGATCCTTACGAGCTATTTCTTGGGATGGATTTAAACACACCGCCAGAACATTTAGCATTTTATCGAGATATAGTTTCAGATATTCCTCAAATTCCTACAACTTGCTTTTCTAAATCTCCTATCGTGTCTCCTATGTGGGCGCACTATGCAAAAAACCACACTGGCTTCGCATTAGAATTTGACCTAGATGCCTTGCAAGTACATTTTGACGGCAATCCGATATGGGATATCTCCTATAGAGAAGCTCCTCACGAAAACTTAAAGAATATACTACAACACGCAGCAGTTTTGAAAAAACCTAGATACGCATATGATTTACAAAAATACGTTTTTATTGAATCATATTTCACGAAATATAAAGAGTGGGCTTATGAAAAAGAGTGCCGCTTTGTTGACATGAAAGATGCAACTGAAATCATATCAGGGAATAACATACTCTACATACCAAACGATTTAATAACTGCAATTATTATTGGCCCTAGATTCCCTAGAGAAAGCATACAATCAACTCTCGACTTGGCAGAAAAATACAACCTTAACTGGTATGAATTAGTTATAGGCAAAAGCCACCCAAAGCCGTATTTAAGAGACACTTCGCAAAAAAGTTACATATTCCATAATGAAATTATTGAAGCAGAACACACATGTCAAAATTGTTTAGAGCCTTTAATTGTTGATAATTCATTATGTCCGTGGTGCAGCATCACTGAGGTACATGAAATTGATGCTGCCAGAACAAATCCTTTTAGAATGTTAAATTCAATTGGCGAATTAGAAAACTACATTAAAGGCATGAATGCAATTCATAAACGTTAAAAGAAACCTAACATTAACTTAATGGCGAACAGCACTCCGTGCTACCCCATAAGTAATAGTTATAAATTCAAGGAGAATATCGTGAACGTTTTCGTAAGTAGACCTACTTGGGTTTCTCCTGTGTTTGATGCTGGTTTAAAAGTATTTTTAACCTCATTAGAAAATATAGGGTTAACACCTAGAACTCTTGGCAGCACAGACTATCCAAGCAAAGCACCTTTAGACGAAGTGATTGAAATAATGAATGAATGCCATGGTGCAATTATTCTTGGTTACCCACAAATATTAGTCTCTGAAGGGAAGATAAAAGGTTCAGATATCAAGTGTGACCTTATGCTTCCGACAGAATGGAATCATATAGAAGCGGCGTTAGCTTATTCAAAGGGTATACCCTTGATAATATTCCATCACAATGGTGTATCTCGCGGTATTTTCGATCGTGGCGTTATGAATGCCTTTGTCTATGAAGTTGATTTTGAATCTCCAACTTGGAGCATGGATTCAGCTTTGAATGGAGCAATCCAAAAATGGCGTTCGAATTGCGAATCTGGCAATGCAAACTTTGGTATCACAGTCGCTGCAGATCCCGACAAGCCAATATGTCCAAATTGCACAACAAACGCGAAGCCTATTTATTTAAGTGCATTACCGCAGAGCTTTCGTAAATTTGGCAAATGGAGATGCCCTGTCTGTAACTATATGGTTTAATAGATTTATTAAAAATTAATTCCGGACGTGTTTCAATCGTCCCATAATTAAAAACCATATGCATTTAGAACATTAAGAAAAAGAGTGGACGATGGAAATAATACAATACCTTGCACATGATTTACTTGAATCAAATTATGAATCCATAATGCCGAAAGACATATCAGATAAATTCTACTCCTACGTTTATAACCATATAAAATTCTTAGAAAAATCAGATCCGAAATCCTCAAAAAGAGAGTTGCATTATGTACTAGCAGTGTTAGATGACACAAAAAAAATATTCGGATATAGATATTTTTATTGGGAAAAACCAATGGACAGATTTCACTTCTTTGCTGTTGTTATGGATCAATCAATTAAGCGACAAGGTTACGCAATAAAAACTTTCTTAGAAGGCATAAAAATCGCCAACAGCCTTGGAGTAAATAAATTTTACAGCACTATTAATGCTGAAACATCAGTGGAGCGTGATGGCTTAGTCAACGCATATAAGCGCATATGCCGGGAATTACATAAAAAAGGCAACCAATTCCAAGTGGCTTATGGAGACAAAAGCTTTGAAATCAAATAAACCAATGCCATATCCCATTTCAAATTTAAAACTTACCGAAAACCAAATCGATCACCAGAGTATTACTCGCGAATTATAATCTCACCTACTGTTTAAAATGCAACCAGAAACAATATCCACCGTTAGCAGAGGAATCATGAATATTCGAATCGCGACGGCTCACGATGGTGATGAGATCAGACGGCTTTATTGGTCGGCTTTCCCCGAAGCGGAAAAAGAGATTACTGCAACACTGGCTGTGGAGCTGCTTGCCGAGAAGTCAGCATTACCGATCATATCTCTGGTTGCCGAAATGGAGGATGCCGTGGTGGGGCACGTTGCTTTCTCTCCTATCAAAATAGATAACCAGGCGAATATCCAGGCTTATATTTTGGCGCCGCTGGCGGTGCGGCCGGTTTATCAAAACCAGCGCATTGGATCGGCACTGGTTGAATATGGCATGCAGAGGGCCGGAGGTGCGTATATGGCTACAAACCACCGCATAAAACGAAGTTCACTTGAAAAGACAAATCTAGTGCGTTACCCAATAGACATAACAAAAAATGAATTAATTTTTTTGCCTTACAAGCATTAATTCACCCTTTTCATTCAGGTAGATGTTTGAATGATAATTGAATTTTGGTTCAACATTCGTATCTGATATTTCACAAACAACATTTTTTAATTTTTTATCAGCAGCGCATTCGGCACCTTGCGCAGATCTGGCAGCCCAGTGCATTTGTTTCCAAAGGCTCGAAATTTGTTTTTCTTTCAGCATATTCAACGTTATCTGCTCACCAGTTTTGGTGTTGGTTAAAATCCCAGAATGATGCTGCTCAGTTACACTGAAAATATTTTCTCCCTGAGCATTTATATAATCACCGACCAGGCAATCAATATGGGCCCAAGCATTGAATGAGAAAAATGCGGCAGATAATACGGTTAGTTTTTTCATGAGGAAACTCGTCAGACCATGAATGAAAAACGCTGTTACTATAGTCAAAAAATCTTGCTTGGCAATCATTTGTTGACATAAATCAAATTTGATTCGCTTTTCCCGTGCGCAAATTGCGCCCTATACCGACAGGTTATTTTCAGGTGTGATTTCAGGTTAACAAATAACCCATGTGAGACCACTTCATGACTCCATCATGAGACGTTATTCTGGATTGCTTTTCGATATAATGGGCATCACTAATACTAATCCGTGGATAACAATGAAATTTTCAAGCGCTCTTATATTAGCCGTCTCTCTATTAATGCCTTCGCTATCGTTCGCATCGGTTGCTGATTTTAAAGCGATGGAGCAGACCATTGTCGCACTGGAGGGGAAACTCTCGGCACGGATTGGGGTTGCGGTGCTGGATGTGAACACCGGCGAGCAGTGGAATTACCAGGGTGATGAGCGGTTCCCGTTAACCAGTACCTTCAAGACGTTGGCGTGCGCAAAGTTATTGCAGGATGCCGAGCGCCAGAGGCTGCGATTGACGGATAGCGTCACGGTTAAACAGTCCGATCTGGTCACCTATTCGCCGGTGATCGAAAAACAGGTCGGGCAGTCCGTCACCCTGAATGCGGCCTGTGCGGCGGCGATGCACACCAGTGATAATACGGCAGCCAATATTGTTATCCACGCCGTGGGCGGGCCCGAGGGGATCACCCGTTTTATGCGCGAGTTGGGCGACCCGGTGACGCGCCTGGATCGCCGGGAGCCGGAATTAAATCAGGGCTTGGCCGGAGACGAGCGGGATACCACCACCCCCAACGCCATCGCCCGCAGCCTGAACACGCTGTTATTCGGCTCGGCCTTGGCGCCTTCGAGTCAGCAGCAGCTGCAACGTTGGATGGAGCAGAATCAGGTCACCGGTAATTTGCTGCGCTCGGTGTTACCCGCCGGTTGGACCATTGCCGACCGCTCCGGGGCCGGTGGTTTTGGCGCCCGCAGCATTACCGCTGTGGTGTGGCCAAACACCGCGACGCCGCCATCACCGCTGATCCTCAGCATCTATATCGCCCAGACCGAGGCCCCCATGGAGGCGCGCAATCAGGCCATAGTCACCCTGGGCCGGGCGATCTTTAACCGCTATCTGCCGCAACCTTAACGCGTGATTCCGAATAGGAAAGCCGCCCTGGATGAATTCACGGCGTGTCCGCGTGTGCTTCCTGGTCGATGTCGCAGCATGGGGCTCGGCGATTGATTTAGGGAGGGCACGATAGGGCTAATGCCTGTCAGTTAGCGAAGGCGAGATAGCCTTTTGAGCCAACCGTTGGCGGCAGGGAGGCCGCCATCGAGCCCCCAGGGAAGGGTTTACGGCGAGTTGGCGAGCGAGGTTGTCTCGCCCGAACCTCTTAACTGACTAGCATTAGCGCGATAGAGCCCCATCGTTATGATGGTTGACTTGTTTGACACCGCTTCCTACTGTGGTGGCTTCCTTGAGCGCCTCAGGAGGCTGTGATGTTAACCGGAAGCTGTTTGTGCAATGCCATTCGCTATGAAATTCGAGGTGAACTTGGCCAGGCCATGATGTGTCATTGCTCCAAGTGCCGCAAAGCCAATGGCTCGGCATTTGCCGTCAATGCGGCCGTGAAGGCCGATGAATTTAAAATTATCACCGGGCAAGAATACGTCACCGAATTTGAATCCACACCGGGCGTGTTTCGCTCCTTCTGCAAGCAGTGCGGCTCGCCCTTAGTCAGCCGCCGCCCCTCCCAGCCGGATCTAGTGCGCCTGCGAATTGGCACCCTGGATACCCCAGTGCAGCTCAAACCCGTGGCGCATATTTTTGTCGACTCCAAAGCCCCCTGGGATGAAATCCACGACGACATCCCCCAATACGCCGAGCGCCCATAACGGGCGCTTCTGGCTTTTTCCTTTCATCACCCAAACCCGAAGCCGTCTGCCGGGCCGAGACAGACTCAGCGCCCTGTGCCGCCCCGAGCGCGAGGCGGGATGGAGGGAATGAGCCGCAGGGATGCGGCGAGAGTCAGCGCTGGCACAGGGATGTGCCATCGCTGACGGTCACGGAAGCCAGCCGGTAAGCGAGGGATCAGGCGGCAGTGGGCATACGCCAGCCGCAGGATTGTTAAGGACCGCGGCTTCGGTCCTTAACCCGCCCCCGCCAACGGCAGGTTGCCAAATCGCCATGGCCGACTGGGGCGGAACCGGCCCAAACCGGAGCCGAGGCTCAATCACCCCTCACCGCTGAATACGATACCGATCCGCCAGCCGCGACAAGACCCCCTCCTGCTCCAGCTGATGCAGCGTCGCTTGCCAGGCGGCGCGCACCGCCGGATCGGTCTGCACCGAGGCAACCACCCACGCCTGATAGTCCGCGAGTTTCACCCCTTTGACCAAGGTATCGTTCGGCAAGCCGTGCAGGCGTAGAAAGTAATTCACCGCCGAGCGCGAGGCGATCCAGCCATCGATGCGCCCGCTCATCAGCTTGCGGCCATTGCTATCATCGGAGGTAATGAGCTCGATGCGATACAACCCCTGGCGCTGGGCCACGATGGCATTCGTTGCGCCTATATTCGCCCCTAGCATCTTCAGGGCCTTGGCCTGGGCTAACGTTGCGGCCTGGGGACGACCCTTGACGGTGTAGACGCTGAAATCATCGATGACCACCTGATACAACCAGTGCACTGTCGACTCCCGTTCCGGGACGCGCCCCAACCACAAGGCAATTACATTCGCTTCGCTTTGCACAGTACGATTGGCGCGCGCCAGCGGCTGCACCTCGATGGCCCCGCGATACCCCAGCCGCTGCATCACCGCCTGCCCCAACTCATAGGCATAACCGCGATAGTTTCCCTGCTCGCTGAAGACAAAGGGCGCTATGTTCGAGCAGACCACCCGGGGCTCTGGCTTCTCATCCGCCAGCAGGCCTGGGCTCCATCCAACCCAGAGCCCGATCAGCACCAGCAGCGATACCACCCCACCTCTTCCCATCGATGTTCTCTCCTGACCCAGCCATCGTTTTTAAGCGTAGCCATGGTTCCGCCGCCTGTCCTATACGCCACCCGGCTCGCCCATGCGCTGCGTATGACAGACCCGCAAGGCGCCATTATTTCAGGGGATAGCACCTTGATCCTTGCGCCGACGCAAGAAATAACAGCGCCTCTTGTGAGCGCGCAACTTGCGAGCTGGTGCGGCCCTATCGATGGAAATCGTGGAGTAGCGGAATGGTGAGATGGTGAAGAAGTTCGCCCCGTGGCGACAGACCCGGACCCTGCTGGCAGGCATGGTCCGGGCGAGAGGAAGCATGACTGGGGCCCGATTAGCCAGCAGCAGCTGTGATGCCCTGCAGTTGCTGCCACTGCTGCTGCAACGCCTCCGGCGAGGCACAGCGCAGGGTCAGATGACCGAGTTTGCGCCCCGGCTTCTCGGCCTTGCCATACAGATGCAGATGGAGATCGGGCAGCGCCAGCAGGGGTGGCAACTGCGGCAGCTCGCCAATCAGATTGAGCATGGCGGTGGGTGCCAGCAGCGTGGTCGCCCCCAGCGGCAAGCCCATCACCGCTCGCAGATGGTTGGCAAACTGGCTGCTCTGCGCTCCTTCCAGCGTCCAGTGGCCGGAGTTGTGCACCCGAGGCGCCACCTCGTTGGCGATCAAGCGCCCGTCATGGACGAAGAACTCGATGGCCAGCACGCCCACATACTCCAGCGCCGCCAGCAGAGTGCGGGCATACTCCTCGGCTTGGTGCTGCAGCGGATCGTCCACCAGCGGCCGGGAGCTGTGCAGTATCCCCTGGCGGTGCTCGTTCTGCGTCAGCGGATAGCAGAGCTGCTCACCCGTGTGGCTGCGAGCGGCCAGCAGCGAAACCTCACGACTAAAGGGCACCATGGCTTCCAGAATGGCCGGACGGGCCTCGGCGGCGCGCCAGATGGCCGCCAGATCCGAACTCGCATCCAGTCGCCATTGCCCCTTGCCGTCATACCCCTGGGTGCGCCACTTGAGAATGGCGGGCAGCCCCAGATCGCTGACCGCCTGCTCCAGCTCGGCGAAGGAACTGACGGCGCTATGGGGCGCGACCGGTATTCCTAAGCCGCTCAGGGTCTGTTTTTCGATCCACCGATCGCCGCACAGTTGCTGGGCGCGCACCGGCGGATAGAGCGGCACTTGGCTGGCGATCTGCTCCAGCAGCGCCACCGGGATCGATTCCGACTCATAGGTCACCACATCGGCCCAGGCCAGCAGATCCTCCAGCGCCCCCGGCACCGACCAATCGCGGCGGCTGAAGGGCGCGACCTGAGCGGCGCAGCCCTCGGCTTGCTGGTCGACGATCCGGCATTCGATCCCCAGCGGCGCGGCACTGAGCGCCAGCATGCGGGCCAGTTGGCCGCCACCCAGAATCAACAGCTTCATGGCTCGATCCTCGACAGTTCAACACTCGACAGTTCAATTCGGGGATCTGGCTGCGCCAGCACCTGTTCGGTCTGCCGCCGTCTGAAATCGGCCAACGCCTGACGCAGTTCAGTATCCTGAGTGGCCAGCATGCTGGCGGCCAGCAAGGCGGCATTGGCGGCTCCGGCGGGGCCTATGGCCAGGGTGCCCACCGGAATGCCTTTGGGCATTTGCACGATAGAGAGCAAGGAGTCCATGCCGCTGAGCGCCTTGGATTCCACCGGTACACCCAGCACCGGTAGCAGACTCTTGGCCGCCACCATCCCCGGCAGATGGGCGGCGCCACCGGCGCCGGCGATGATCACCTGCAGGCCGCGCTCTTGCGCCGTGGCCGCATAGTCGAACAGCAGATCCGGCGTGCGATGGGCCGAAACCACCCGCACCTCGTGGGGCACGCCCAGCTCTTCGAGCATCTGCGCCGCGGCCGACATAGTCTGCCAGTCCGAGCGTGAGCCCATGATGATTCCCACCTTTGCCTCTGTTGCTGTCGTCACCCTTGCCTTCCTCTTGTTTGCCTGAATGAATTACCAACTGTTCCGAACCACCACGCACCCATCACAGCGACGGAGATGCGCAGGCTGAGCCTTCCTGTCGGTGTGTCCGGATGAAGAGTCCCATGATGAAGATCGGCATCTAGAATTTGTTCGCCCGCCGCACCCGGATCTCGCTGCTGAAAATCACCATGGCGAAGTTGTCGTAATAGTGAGCCTGCAGATGGTCCATGATGGCCTCGGCCACCGCGGTCTCGCAGATCACCTCGATACGGATATTGCGCACCTCATCCCAACCGGCATCGCGAATGCCCCGACTGCCCTTGCCCCGTGCCTCTGTGATGGTGTAACCGCGGGCACCGAGTTGCTCCAACTGGCGAGTGAGCTCACTCTCCAGCACGGCTTCGGTGATGATGGTGACCAGTTGTCGATAGACGGCTTGCATGATTAACCTCCAGCCTGATGGAGCCATTGCGCCCAGGTCAGGTACAAGGGAATACCCACCAGGACGTTGAAGGGAAAGGTGACCCCGAGCGAGGCCGCCAGCGACAGCCCGGGGTTCGCCTCGGGCACCGCCATCCGCATGGCGGCAGGCACTGCTATATAGGAGGCGCTCGCCGCCAGGGTCGCCAGCAGCATGGTGCCGCCGAGGGAGAATTCGAGCTCCAGCGCCAGCAGGCCGCCAATTCCGGCGCCCAGCAGCGGGATCAGGGTGCCAAACAGCAGGATAAACAGGCCATGACGGCGTAAGAAACCCATCTGGCTGGCGGTGATGAGCCCCATCTCCAGCAGGAACAGCGCCAGCACGCCCTTGAAGAGATCGAAAAACAACGGCTTGAGCGGTGCTATCGCCTCACCCCCGCTGATCCAGCCAATGAGCAGGCCGCCCGTCAGCAGCAGCACCCCTTTGCCGAAGACGATCTCATGGCCCATGCTGCGCCAGCGGGTCTGGCGACTGATGCCGCGGGCCAGCACTATACCGACCAGAATGGCGGGTGCTTCGAGCATCACCACAAACACCGGCATATAGGATTCGTACGCGATGGACTGATGGCCCAGGTAGGCACAGGCGACGGCAAATGTCCCCACACTGACCGAGCCGTAGTGCGCCGCCACCGAGGCAGAATCGGCGCGATTGAGTCGCCCCACCCAGCGCAGCAGCGGAAACAGCAGCACCGGAAACAGCAGCCCCAGCAGCAACACGCCGAGCAGTTGTGGCAGCAGATGCCCCACGTCGCTGGCGGCCAGCTCGACGCCGCCCTTGAGACCTATGGTGAGCAGCAACAGCATGCTCAGGAAGTCGTAGATGGCGGCCGGGAGTCGCAACTCGGCCCGCACCAGCCCGGCAATCAGACCGAGCAGAAAAAACAGAATAACCGGATCAAGTGACACGCAAGTCCCCTGTCGATGAATGGATGCGCTGCCAGCGGCAACGGCCCTACCGTGAGTGGGGGCAAGTCTAACAAGGGTTCTTCATCAGAAATAATCGAATATAATTAGTGAAATGTTCGCTACAGACTGATGATTGATGCTCAATTACAAGCAGCTTTACTACTTCTGGCAGGTCGCCAAACTCGGTGGCATCACCCGTGCCGCCGAACAACTGCACCTGACGCCGCAGACCCTGAGCGGCCAGATCGGCGAGCTGGAACGCACTCTGGGCACCCCGCTGTTTGTGCGCACCGGACGCCGCATGGAGCTCTCCGCCGCCGGGCAACTGGCGCTGCCTCACGCCGAGCAGATCTTCATGCTGGGCCATGAGCTCGAAGCCCTGCTGCACAATCCCGGCCGTCAGGGCGAGCTGATCCTGCGGGTGGGGCTCACCGATGCGGTGCCCAAATCCATCGCCTATCGCCTGCTGGCACCGGCCCTGCAACTGAGCCAAGCGGTGCGCCTGCTCTGCCAGGAGGAGAAGCCGGAGAAACTGTTCGCCGAGCTGGCGCTGCATCATCTGGATCTGGTGATCTCCGACCGGCCGCTACCCGCCACCGTCGGCGTCAAGGGCTACAGCCACCTGCTGGGACGCAGCCCGCTGATCTGGGTCGGCAGCCCGGCTCTGGCCGCGCGCGCGCGCCACGACTTCCCCCATTCCCTACGCGAACTGCCACTGCTGTTGCCCGGTGCCAATGCCGCCCAGAGCGCGCCCCTGGCCCGCTGGTTACAGGAAAAGAAACTGAGCACCCATGTGGTCGGCGAATTTGATGACAGCGCGCTGATGAAGTCGTTCGGCGAAGCCGGCGTGGGGCTGTTTCCGGTGCCCGAGGTGATCCTCGAGGAGGTGTGTCGCCACTATGGGGTCGAGCAGGCCGGACGTCTGGACGAGATACAGGTCAGCTACTATGCCATCTCGCTGGAGCGGCGCCTCACCCACCCGGCGGTGCTGGCGGTCAGTCAGATGGCCCACCAACTGCTCTCCGGCAAAGCCGACGCCCTGGTTTAGCGCCAGCGATAAAACTGGGGTTGGCACCGCTGGCAATAGCGGCCGTCATTTCAGGCGGAGCGCTTAGGGGATCGCCAGACTCTCTTTTAGCGGTTTGAGATAACGCCGGCTGACCGGCACCCTGTGGCCGCCGCGGGTCACCACCTCGGCCAAGCCGCCGTCGAGCAGCAGAATTTCCACGATCAGCGCCGGATTGAGCAGATACTGGCGATGGCAGCGCACAAAGCCGCTCTTCTCCTCCAGGGTCCGCAGGGTCAGCTCTGTGGTGCCTTGCCGCTCGCCCGCCACCACGCGATTGCCGCTCAGATCGCTATGCACATACTCCACCTCGGCCAAAGGCAGCAGCAGGATGCGGTTATGGCCCATGCAGGGAATGCTGCGCAGCGGGGCCGCCACCTTGCCCGGATCACCCGAGCCTTCATCCGTGGCTGTGTCGCCTGGCGGGCTACGTTCACCCCGCGTCGCCAGATGTTGCAGCCGCGCCAGAGTGCGAGCCAAGCGGGCCGGATCTACGGGTTTGAGCAGATAATCCAAGGCATGCTCCTCGAAGGCACGCAGGGCGTACTCATCGAAGGCGGTGACAAACACGATATGGGGCAGCTGTTCCGGGTCCAGCATACTCACCAGCTCCAGACCACTGATGCGCGGCATCTGGATATCCAGAAACAGCACATCGGGTTTCAGGCGATGAATGGCGGGCAATGCCTCCAGAGCATGGGCGCACTCGCCTACCACCTCGATCCCCGTGCTCGCCTCCAGCAGCAGCCGCAACTCTTCACGAGCCAGAGGCTCATCATCCACAATGAGCGCGCTTAACATGGGACCTCCGTCGTCGGCAGGGTGATCAGCACCCGGGTGAACAGCTCCGGTTCGCACTCGACCCGCACACCATAACTCTCGCCATAACGGGCCTTGATGCGGCGATCGACAATATTCATCCCCAGCCCGCATTTATCCGCTGGCGGCTGATACAGACCCGCATTGTCGCGGACCGTCAGTTGCAAGCAACCATAGCGCTGCTCGGCGGCCAGGGTCAGGCAACCGGGTTCGAGCATCTGGGAGATGCCATGCTTGATGGCGTTTTCCACCACCGGCTGCAGGGAAAAGGCCGGTAACCTGCATTCCAACACCGCATCCGGGATCTGCCACTGTACCTGCAGCCGATCGGCAAAGCGCGCCTGCTCGATCTGCAGGTAGGCCTGCACATGCTCCAGCTCGTCGCGCAGGCTCACCTCGTCACTCTGGCGCTTGAGATTCTTACGAAAGAAGGTGGAGAGGTGCTGCACCAGAGCCCGGGCCTGCTCCGGGTCCCGGCGGATCACCGCCGACAGGGTATTGAGGGCGTTGAACAGAAAATGCGGATTGATCTGGGCCTGCAATAGCTTGATCTCGCCCTGGGCCAGCAGCCGCTTCTGCTCGTTGTATTTGCCGGAGAGGATCTGGCCGGAGAGCAGACGGGCTATCCCCTCGCCCAGGGTGCGATTCATCGACGAGAAGAGTTTGCGCTTCGGCTCGTAGAGCTTGATGGTGCCGACCACCTGCCCCTCCTCGCCGCGCAACGGGATCACCAGCGAGGAGCCCAGCTTGCAGTCTGGATGCAGGGTGCAACTGTAGGGGATCAGGTTGCCATCGGCATAGACCACCTCGTTACGCTGAATGGCGGCAAAGGTGTGAGGCGAGGTGATGGGCGTGCCCGGCAGGTGGTGATCTTCACCTATGCCGATAAAGGCCAACAGCTGCTGCCGATCGGTGATGGCGACGGCGCCGACGCCGGTCTCTTCGTAGAGGATGCGCGCCATCTGGCCGCAGGTCTGCTGGGTGAAGCCCTGATCCAGCACCCCCATGGCCCGCTCGGCAATCTTCAGCGCCCGAGCCGAGAAGGCCACCGAATACTTCTCCAGCATGGCGCGCCGATCCAGGATCATGCCCATAAACATGGCGGCTCCCAGCGTGTTGGCCACCAGCATGGGCGCGGCTATGTTCTGCACCAGATGCCAGGCATCGGCCAGCGGTCGCGCCACCAGCAAGATGATGCTCATCTGTAGCAGCTCGGCGACAAACGCCACGGCGGCCACCATCCAGGGGTTGAACAGCCGATCCAGCCGCCGTCGGGCGACAAAGTGCCGGTGCACCAGACCGCCGAGCAACCCTTCGGCCACGGTGGAGAACATGCAGGCCAGCGCCGTGAAGCCGCCGAGCGAATAGCGATGCAGGCCACCGGTGAGCCCCACCAGCAGGCCGACCGCAGGCCCGCCGACGATGCCGCCCAGCACAGCGCCAATGGCGCGGGTATTGGCGATGGAGTTCTCGATGCGCAGGCCGAAGTAGGTGCCGAGGATGCAGAAGGTGGAGAAGATGAGGTAGCAGACCAGCTTGTGCGGCAGGCTCAGAGTGACCTGGGTCAGAGGCATAAACAGCGGCGTCTTGGAGAGTAGCCAGGCGATCACCAGATAAACGCACAACTGCTGGAACAGGGAAATCACCAGCGTCAGTTGCTCCATGCCCATGAACTACTCCTGGCAATATCCGCCCGCTAAAAAACGCTGCGGTTATAACAAAGCCCTGCGCGAACAACTGCGGGCTGACGCACGAAAGCATCAAAGTTACGTCCGGACCCGCTATCGGTGTCCCGAAAGATCTATCACCAAGCCACCCCAAAGGCGTCCCCGAAATGCACTGTATTGCCCCTGGTCTGGTGCTTCAAGTCGCACAAGACACCGAGCCTGTGCTAGGGTTTATAGGCTCAAGAAATCCAGGTGGAGCCTGACGGCGATGCCGGTTGAGCACAAGAACCCTCCTATTTACTCCGCCACCTCGCGATGGCACCCCCAACCCAAGGAGCCAAACTCATGGCCAAAGCAACCAAGAAAGAGCTGAAGAAACAGATCAAGACCCGTCTGGCCAAGATCGAGAAGCATGAAAAAAAGATCGGCAAGCTGAAAAAAGCACTGAAGTAATGCAAGGAGAAAACCGCCAATTGGCGGTTTTCCTGTGATGGGGGCAGGCCTGCAAGGCTTCGATTCTGGCCTCACAGCGCACAAACAAAAGGCCACTCCGAAGAGTGGCCTTTTGTCTTGAATGTGGTGCCCGGGGTCGGACTCGAACCGACACGGTTATTCACCGGCGGATTTTGAATCCGCTGCGTCTACCGATTTCGCCACCCGGGCGTGCACGCCGTCACCTTTCGGTCACGGTCTGTAGTGCGGAAGGGATTATACAAATCCCCATCGGCAGCGCAAATGGTTTTTTCCATTATCTCAATCGGTTGATGAATAAATCGTCGAAGCGGTCACTGCACCGGTGGCCCCTGCTTGAGGTAGACTAGGCGCCCACTCATTCACCAC
Organism: Aeromonadaceae bacterium; assembly: GCA_963677375.2. Classification (GTDB taxonomy): domain Bacteria; phylum Pseudomonadota; class Gammaproteobacteria; order Enterobacterales; family Aeromonadaceae; genus Pseudaeromonas. The sequence continues at coordinate 64,902 of CAXXIF010000009.1, read as the reverse complement.
CATAGAAGCCGTATCCTATGTCCAGAAGAAAAAACAAACTCACGCCCACCGCTGTCGAGACCCCAACGGCCAAAGCCCCCGTCATACCGCTCTACCCCCGAGCCGGGCTGTTCCGCCGCCTCGGTGCCTGGGCGCTGGATCTGCCGTTGGTTGGCGCCTTGCTGGGCTGCGCGGCATTTCTCGGCTTCGGGCTGGCTTATCTGCTGGAAAAGAGAGGTGCCCTGTCACTCGGTGAACATCCGGATGTTGCGCAATGGCTGGCACACAGTACCCTCTATATCCTGTTTTTGACCTGCGTGGTATGCGGCTTCTATCTGTGGTTCTGGTGCACGAAAGGACAAACCCCCGGCATGCGTCTCTTTCGCCTGCGGGTGCAGAATGTTGACGGCACCCATCTGAAAGTCGGACAAGCACTGGTACGGATGTTCAGTAGCGCCTTCGGTCTCGGCAACCTGCTGGTGATCTTCGATATCAATCAACTGGCCTTTCAGGATCACTGGGGCGATTGCGAAGTCGTAGTGCTGGACAAGTAACCCAATCATCAGCAAAAACGGATCAGGGATATATAGCCCGGGGCATGGAGCCGCCCCCTGAACAACACCCACGCGCACAGACGACATGGGTGTTTTGCTGCTCAGTGTTTTGCTGCTCAGTGTTTTGCTGCTCAGTGTTTTTCTGCTCAGTGTCCTGCGGCCAGGTCTGGCGTTACCGCAGGTCCCCCAACCTGATGCCCAAACCCAAACGGGTCAGATACCCGCTTCCTGCGTGACGAGCAACCACCAAGTCAGGGCGCCAGCTTGGTGCAATTAGCCCTACAAATGGCGCGTATGATGAACAATTCAGCCCGAATGACGCTATATTGACAGCAAGAAGTGCGAAACCGCCTTGGCACGTTCCCTGCTTGTATACAAGATACAACGCAGCACCCAAGGATCTGGAGCCTGGAGCCAAGCCAGTGCCACAATCAGTAATGGATGACTAGGGTTCCGACCTGTTTGACAGGTGGCTGGTCCGAGAGTTATCGACCTTCCCTTGAAGGTTACACGGCGGGATAAAAGCCCGGGAGATGAGGCCAGCAGGCTCCTGATCTCCATTGCTTTTCACCAATGTGCTCCCAGGGAGGGAACCCATGTCTACATTCACCACCTCAGTACTCCGCCGCTTGCTGTCTCGCACCTCACTGGCTGTTTTGCTGGTGCCGTTACTACTACTCGGCTCCATCTCTAACGCCGAAGCCAAGGACAAATTCAAGGTGGCCTGGACCATCTATGCCGGCTGGATGCCCTGGGACTATGCGGCCCAGAACGGTATCATCAAAAAGTGGGCCGACAAATACCACATCGATATCGAGCTGGTGCAAATCAATGACTATGTGGAATCCATCAACCAGTACACAGCCGGTGGTTTCGATGGCTGCGTGATGACCAATATGGATGCCCTGACCATACCCGCAGCCGGTGGCGTCGATTCCACCGCGCTCATCGTCGGCGACTTCTCCAATGGTAACGATGGTATCGTCCTCAAGGGCAAGAGCTCGCTGGGCGATCTCAAGGGCCAGAGCATCAACCTGGTCGAGCTGAGTGTCTCCCACTACCTGCTGGCCCGGGCGCTGGAAACCCAGGGGCTCTCCGAGAAGGATGTCACTGTGGTCAATACCTCAGATGCCGATATCGTCTCCGCCTTCGCCACTCCGGATGTCACCGCCGCCGTGACCTGGAACCCCTTGCTCAGCGAGATCATCAAGACACCCGGCAGCCACAAGGTGTTCGACTCCAGTTTCATCCCCGGTGAAATCATCGATCTGATGGTGGTCAACAGCGCCACTCTCAAGTCCCATCCCGAGCTCGGCAAGGCCCTGACCGGTGCCTGGTACGAAACCATGGCCACTATGTCGGCGACCGATGCCAGATCCCGCGAGGCTCGTACCCAGATGGCCAAAGCATCAGGCACCGATCTGGTGGGATACGAAGCCCAACTGGCCGCCACCCGCATGTTCTATCAAGCCAAGGATGCGGTGACCTTCACCAATAGCAGCCAGCTCAAGAGCACCATGCAGCAGGTGGCCGAGTTCTCCTTTGCTCATGGCCTGCTGGGTGACAGCGCCCCCAACTCCCAGATGATCGGCATTGAAACCCCCAGCGGTGTCTACGGCGACAGCCAGAATATCAAGCTGCGTTTCGACCCCAGCTATATGCAACTGGCCGCCGACGGCAAACTCTGATCCCCGATTGCTGAATCGTCAGCGGAGTACTGCCCATGACCCGACTCATTAACCGCAAGCCGGAGCGCACCAGCCGGCTGCTGCTGGCCCTGCTGCCCTTCGTGCTGCTGCTGATCGCCTATGTGATCTGTTCTCAGGCGCGACTGGAGCTCAACCCCCAGGACAAATTACTGCCGGGGCTGGGTCATATCGCCGAAGCCATTCAGCGTATGGCTTTCGAGCCCAGCAAACGCAGCGGCGATATTCTGCTGGTCACCGATACCCTGACCAGCCTGCGTCTGCTGCTGATCGGGGTGAGCAGCTCGGCGCTACTGGCGCTGGTGCTGGGGCTCGGCACCGGGGCTATCCCCCTGTTGCGCGCCCCCTTATCCCCGCTGGTCACAGCGCTGTCGCTGATCCCGCCGATGGCGCTATTGCCGATCCTGTTTATCAGCTTTGGCCTGGGCGATCTGGCCAAGGTGATGCTGATCGTCATCGGCATCACCCCCATGTTGATCCGCGATCTGCAGCTCAAGACGCTGAGTCTGCCGGAGGAACAGTTGGTCAAAGCCCAGACCCTCGGGGCCAGCAGTTGGCAGATCATACTGAGGGTGATGTTGCCCCAGGTGCTGCCTCGCCTGATCGATGCGGTACGGCTGACGCTCGGCAGCGCCTGGTTATTCCTCATCGCCGCCGAAGCCATTGCCGCCACCGCCGGGCTGGGTTACCGCATCTTCCTGGTCCGGCGCTATCTGGATATGGCGGTGATCCTGCCCTATGTCGCCTGGATCACCCTGCTGGCCTTCAGCATGGACTGGCTGCTCAAGCGGCTGTCACGCCGGGCGTTCCCCTGGTACTACGGCCGTGGTGGCGAAGGAGCAGCGACATGAGCCTGACCCCGTTATTGCAAGCCAAGAACCTGTGGAAGGAATATGACGACAACTGTGTGCTGGAGCGCGTCAATGTCACGGTGCGCAGCGGCGAGTTTGTCACCATAGTCGGCGCCTCCGGGTGTGGCAAAACCACCTTTCTGAAACTGTTACTGGGCACCGAGAGTGCCAGTCGCGGGGAGTTGCTGCTGGATGGTGTCCCCATCGGCTGTGAACCCGACGAGCAGCGCGGCATCGTTTTTCAGCGGTACTCGGTGTTCCCGCACCTCACAGCCCTGCAGAACGTCATGCTGGCCGATGAACTGGCGGCCAGTCCACTGCTGGGACGGCTGTTCGGCACCCGGAAACAGTTGGCGCGGGATCGCGCCGCCGCCATGCTGGAGCGGGTCGGTCTCTCCCAGGCCCTGAACCGCTACCCCGCCGAACTCTCCGGCGGTATGCAGCAACGGCTGGCGATCGCCCAGGCACTGATGAAGCAACCGCGGATCTTGCTGCTGGACGAACCCTTCGGCGCCCTGGACCCGGGTATTCGTGGTGACATGCACCAGCTCATTCATGAACTGTGGCAACAGCAGGGGCTCACCATCTTCATGATCACCCATGACTTGCGGGAGGGGTTCGCTCTCGGTAGCCGTTTGTGGGTGTTCGACAAGGTGCGTCATGACCCCCAGCACCCCAACCGCTACGGTGCCCACATTACTTATGACATTCCCCTCGACAAGGCCGGAACTCTGCCGGAAGCGGTCACCCGTGCCGCCAGCATAGTCACGCCGTCGAGCCCGATTTCGTATCAGGAGTTAGCATGAGCGAACTGATTTATGACGCCCTGTTGCCGGGAGGCAGCCACTGGTCGCTGCTCGTCCCCAAGGGCACACTATTGCGCCTCACCGATGTGGAAGGCGGGGCCAATCTGGGCCTGCTGCTCTACAACCCGAAGAATCTGCTGGAGCGCTACAACGCCCCCGACACCTTGAAGTGCCAGCACACCTTCAAGCTCACGGCCGGTCACTGCCTCTACTCGGACATGGGCCATATCTTCTGCTCCATTGTCGAAGACAGCACCGGCTGGATCGATACCGTGGGCGGCACCAGCAACAAGGCGAAAGTGAGTGCCCGCTGGGGGGCGCGCGACTACCAGCAGGACCGTAACCTGTGGCTGCAAAACGGCTTCGACAGTTTTCTGGTGGAAGTCGCCAAATACGGCCTCGGCGAGCGGGATCTGGCGGCCAATCTCAACCTGTTCAGCAAGGTTGAGGTCAATGATGAGGGTGACTTGCAGTATGTCAGCGATCACTCACCGGCCGGAGCCAGCATAGCCTTGCGTTTCGAGATGGAGACCCTGGTGGTGATGCACACCTGCCCCCACCCCATGAACCCGGCAGAGCAGTACCCGCGCAAACCCGTGGGCTACGCCCTGCTCACTGCCGAGCCGCCCGCGGCGGACGACCCCTGCCGCCTCTCGCGACCGGAGAATGGTCGCGGTTTTGCCAATACCGAACGTTATCACTGCTGTGCCGGCCACTGAGCCCGCCCCGGAGGCCCCCATGCAAACACTCACTCACCCCGCAACCGTTCCGACACCTGGCATGCCTGCAACCGTCAGCCCGCTATCCCCCCAGGATGCCATTCGGCACGACAGGGTTCCGGCCGGTGATTACTGGCTCCAGCTGCTCAAAGCCGGTCAGACGCTGCGCATTCTGGATCTGGAAGGCAATCAGGCCGCCGATACCCTGTTTTTCAATGCCCATGACCCGGCCGAGCGCTACAGCGCCATGGATACCATCCGCGAACAGGGCAATGTCTACCTGACTACAGGCAGCCGCTTGCTCTCCAGCCGTGGCAACCTGATGCTGACCATCAGCGCCGATACCTGTGGTCGGCACGATACTCTGGGTGGAGCCTGCGCCACCGAGAGCAATCAGGTGCGTTATGCCCTCGACAAGCAATACATGCACGCCTGTCGCGATAGCTGGTTGCTGGCCGTCAGCGAAAACCCCCAGTGGGGTCTCTCCAAGCGCGATATCACCCACAACATCAACTTCTTCATGAATGTGCCGGTCACACCTGAGGGGGGATTGAGCTTTGCCGATGGCATCAGCGCACCGGGTAAATATGTCGAACTGGTCGCCGCCATGGATGTCATAGTGCTGCTGTCGAACTGCCCCCAGCTCAACAATCCCTGTAACGCCTACAACCCGACCCCGGTCGAGATGATCATCTGGGACCCGGCAAGCTAACCCTCTGACCCGAGGGAGATCGGGAGTGCATCTGCGAATCCCGAGGCGCATCGCCAGGTGCCGCCACCACGAATATTCAGCCCAGGGACGACCCAGCGAGGGCTTGCAACAGGAAAAGCGGGACGACCCGCTTGAACGGAGTCTGATCCCATGTTTGCCAAAGTATTGATCGCCAACCGCGGTGCCATTGCCTGTCGCATCATTCGTACCCTGCAAGCCATGGGGGTGGGCGCCGTCGCCGTCTACAGCGACGCCGACGTCGACAGCCTGCATGTCAGCGCCGCCGACGAGGCCTATAGCCTGGGCCCGGGTCCGGCCAACCAGACCTATCTGGATCAGGAGCAACTGCTGCACATAGCCCGCCGCTGTGGCGCGCAAGCCATACATCCCGGTTATGGCTTTTTGAGCGAAAACCCCGAGTTTGCCCGGCGCTGCGAGGCCCAGGGCCTGGTGTTTCTGGGGCCAACCCCGGAGCAGATGACCGCCTTTGGTCTCAAGCATCAGGCCCGGGCTCTAGCCGAGGCTGCCCAGGTGCCGCTGCTGCCGGGCTCTGGCCTGCTGGCCGATGTGAACCAAGCCCTGGCCGAGGCCGAGCGCATCGGCTACCCTGTGATGCTCAAGAGTACCGCCGGGGGCGGCGGCATCGGCATGCAGCGCTGCTTCAGTGCCGCCGAGCTGGAAGCCGCCTACGCCTCGGTCAAGCGCCTGTCGGAGAACAACTTCAGCAACGGCGGCCTGTTCGTCGAGAAGTTTATTGCCAATGCCCGTCACATCGAGGTGCAACTGTTTGGCGATGGTCAGGGCGAGGTCATCGCCATCGGTGAGCGGGATTGCTCCGCCCAGCGCCGCAACCAGAAGGTGATCGAGGAGTGCCCCGCCCCCCATCTGAGTGCCGAGGTACGGCAAGCGCTGCGCGAAACCGCCGTCACGCTGGGGCGCAGCATCCAGTACCGCAGTGCCGGTACCGTGGAATATGTGTTCGACGCCCTGAGCCAGCAATTCTATTTTCTCGAGGTCAACACCCGATTGCAGGTGGAGCACGGCGTCACCGAGCAGGTCTATGGCATCGATCTGGTGCGCTGGATGGTCGAGCTGGGGGCCGGAACCCTGCCCCCTCTGGCCGGGCTGGCGCAGGATCTTCGGCCCAGTGGGCATGCCATTCAGGTGCGTCTGTATGCCGAAGATCCGGCCCGCCAGTTCCGCCCCTGCGCCGGTCGGCTCAGTCATGTCGCCTTCCCCGAGGTGGATCGTCGTCGCCTGCGCATCGATAGCTGGGTGGAATCCGGGGTGGAAGTCCCCGTCTTTTTCGACCCTATGTTGGCCAAACTCATCAGTCATGGCGACGATCGGGCCCAGGCCCTGCAACAGTTGCAGAACCTGCTGAACGACAGCGAGATCTATGGTATCGAGACCAACCGCCACTGGCTGCAGGCGCTGCTCGCCAGCCCTGTGGTACAAGCCGGTGAGGTGCTGACCCGCTCACTGAATGATTTTATCTGGCAACCCCAGACTCTGGACGTGCTCAGTGGTGGCACCCAGACCACGCTGCAAGACGTTCCCGGCCGCATCGGTTACTGGCATATCGGCGTGCCCCCCTCGGGCCCCATGGATAACTGGTCGTTCCGCTTGGGCAATCGCCTGCTCGGCAATGAGCAGCAAGCCTGCGGCATGGAGATCACCTTGAGCGGCCCGGTCCTGCGCTTTAACTGCGAACGGCAAATAGTGCTGGCCGGTGCCGAGTTGGAGGCCCGGCTCGTCACCGCCGGGGGGGACAGCAGCACCCTGCCCTTCTGGCAGCGTCTGACGATCCCGGCCGGTGGCACCCTGCACCTAGGAAAGGTGCAGCAGGGCGGTGCCCGCAGCTATCTGCTGGTCGCCGGGGGCTTCGACTGCCCCGCCTATCTGGGCAGCCGCAGTACCTTTACTCTGGGTCAGTTTGGTGGTCATGCCGGCCGCGCCCTGCAAAGTGGTGATGTGCTGCACCTGAATATGCCCTCGGCGCAGAGAGCGGAAGCTTTACCGGCGCATCTGCCCGAGCCGTTGCGCCCACACCTGGGAAATGAGTGGCAGCTGAGGGTCATGTATGGCCCCCATGGCGCCCCGGACTTTTTCACCGATGCCGATATTGCCACCCTGTTCGCCAGCGCCTACGAGGTGCATTACAACTCCAGTCGCACTGGGGTCCGACTGATAGGTCCCAAGCCGCAGTGGGCTCGTCAGGATGGGGGCGAAGCGGGTCTGCACCCCTCCAATTTGCACGACAATGCCTATGCCATCGGCACTCTGGATTTCACCGGTGACATGCCGGTGCTGCTGGGCCCCGATGGCCCGAGTCTGGGCGGTTTCGTCTGTCCCGTGACCCTGATCAAGGCGGATCTATGGAAGATGGGCCAACTCAAGGCTGGCGATCGGGTGCGCTTTGTACCCGTGACCCTCGCGGACGCCGAGCGCCTGGAGCGCACCCAACTGGCGTCTCTCAGCAGCCTGCAAGCCAGCCCGGAGCCTGCGCTGATCCCCGCCGTCATCGACACGCCGATCATCAAGACCCTGTCCCGGGAGCTATATGGCGAACAGGTGGTCTATCGCCCCAGTGGCGATGATTACCTGCTGGTGGAGTATGGCCCCCAGGTGCTGGATATCCGGCTGCGCTTCCGGGCTCATGCCCTGATGCTCTGGCTGGAGCGCGCCGCCCTGCCTGGCGTGCTGGAGCTCACCCCCGGCATTCGCTCGTTGCAGATCCACTATGACAACCTGCGCCTGCCGCGCCACAGCTTGCTGGAGCAATTGGAGCTGGCCGAACGCGAGCTGACCCAGACCGGAGATCTGCGAGTCCCCGCCCGCATCGTTCATCTGCCGCTCTCCTGGGATGATGAAGCCACCCGGCTGGCGATCCGCAAATATGACGAGCTGGTGCGCAAGGATGCCCCCTGGTGTCCGTCGAACATCGAGTTCATTCGCCGCATCAATGGCCTGGAGTCGGTGGATCAGGTCAAGGAGATACTGTTCAGCGCCAGCTATCTGGTGATGGGCTTAGGCGATGTCTATTTGGGGGCTCCGGTTGCCACGCCGCTGGACCCGCGCCATCGCCTAGTCACCACCAAGTACAACCCGGCCCGCACCTGGACCCCGGAGAACGCGGTAGGGATCGGCGGTGCCTATCTGTGTGTCTATGGCATGGAGGGACCGGGCGGCTACCAGTTCGTCGGCCGCACCCTGCAGATGTGGAATCGCTACCGGCAGACCACCGAGTTCAGCCAGCCCTGGTTGTTGCGCTTCTTCGATCAGATCCGCTTCTACGAGGTCAGCGCCGAGGAGCTGGTGCGCATCCGCGCCGAGTTTCCCCGCGGCCGCTACCCGTTGACCATCGAGGAGACCGAGTTTTCGCTGGCCGAGTATCAGGCACAACTGGATGCCAATGCCGAGGCCATCACCGCCGCCAAGCAGCGTCAGCAGCAGGCCTTCGAAGCCGAGCGCCAGCGCTGGCTCGACAGTGGTCAGGCCCATTACATCAGTGATGGCGAAGTGATCCACGAACAGAGCGAAGAGTTGGTGTTAAACGAACAGGAGCGCGCGGTGGAAAGCCCGGTCTCCGGCAGCATCTGGCAGATTGCCGTCCAGCCCGGTGACACCATCAAGGCCGGTGACACCCTGCTCATCATCGAATCGATGAAGATGGAAATCGCCGTCCAGGCCATTGAAGCCGGCACAGTGGTCAGCATCCAGCGCGCCCCCGGCCAGCAGGTCAAAGCCGGTCAATGCCTGCTGGTGCTGGAGATAAGCTGACGACATCCCGTTGACGCTGAGGAACCGCCTTCAAGCGTGAAGGCGGTTCCTCTGAAACGGGCGGCGAGCTGTCTCAACTTGTCCGCCACATGGCATTCGATAGCAAGTACATCATCAAATCCAGCAGTGACATTCCCCACAATCAGGAATCGCCTTGGAGATTCACTGGATTCCCGTTGAACACGCCATCGGACTCACCACTACACCCTAGTCATGTCACTTGACGGTAGCGCTGGCGATAACTCAAAGGAGGAATGTTCAGATGGGTACTGAAAAAGCGCGAGAATACCGCCTGTGACGAGAAACAAACCCGCTCGCTGATCTGCAGTATGCTCTGATCGGTCTCCACCAGTAGTCGACACGCCAAGCGCAGGCGGGTCTGCTTCAACAACTCGGTGAAGCTGGTCCGATCTGGACGCAGACGCTCATTCAAAGTCCAGCGACTAATGCCGAGCAGGGCGCACACCTGGGGCAAGATGTGCTGCTCCCCTTGCAACCAGGCCTGCTCGAAGGCGTGTTCAATCAGCTCACTGACTAAACCGGCAAAGGTCAGAGGCGAGGTTATCTGCTCGCAACTGCGCTGCAGCGACAGCATCTGCCCCTGGTGCAATAAGCGATTGAAACAGTGATTCGGCCGATCCAGCTGGCTGTTTTCCAATAACAACAGATTGTGCGTCTGGGAAAAGTGACAACGCTGTCCAAAGAATGCCTCCAGCACGGAGTCGGAACCGTCGCGCGCTATTTCCAGCCAAATTTGGCCTCGCAGATCCGGAATGCTATTGCGCAACGCATCGAACATCATGATGAAATTTCCCACCGCCGAAAAATTACCGGCTCGGGGACCTTCAATCACATATTCAACCCGGGTGTGCGTGTCATTCCGGGTTATTAATATCTCATCGCAATCACCCACTATCTTTCGATACTGTTGATATACCTGCAACAATTTCATGCCGGTCTCCTGATTTAAATAGGAACCGACAAACTCCGGGAAGTTGGAGTAATTAAATGCTGTTAATCCTTGTTGGATATTCCTCTCCAGCATGGATTTAATAATTATTTCCTGATAATTCCCGGTGAACTGGAGAAATCGGAAATGCTGTTGCGGTGACAGCCGACCGCCACTTTTTTCCAAGACATGCCGGCTGATACCGCTCTGCGCCATGATGGTCGACACCACGACGCCCTGGGAATCCAGTATCCCCAGCATGTTCCTCGCTATCAGGTTTGACACACTCTGGCCCATGAGTGTTCTCCTTACTATGCCGTGAGTACGATTCCCGCCGTGCTGCACGTCATCCGGCCAGATCTCGGTCCGGGTGTTCCATCGTCTGTGTTTTGGGGTCCGCCGCGCGTTATCGGGCGCATCTGGACTTGTTTGTATCTTCTTATTAGTTGATTGTGAACGAATAGCTGAAATGGCCCTTTCATCGCGGCGATGTTTATATCAGTCCAACCTCGTTAACAAAGGGATCGAGCTCACAGATAAGGGGTTTTGCTTAATGCAACAAACTGTAACGCCGTGACCTTGAAAGCATTTTCACAACCTCCCCCCAAATGCAAAAAAGTTGCTCCCATCCGCCAAAGACAAAATAGTTCAAACCGCTAGGCTAAAGACCGGAAATAGATTGCCGTTGGCGTGACATAACTATTTGGTAATTATTAAATCACTCGCCCTTTGCTATTTCCGATTAATACACAACAACTATGGACTAATTTCAGCCTGCAGCAAAAGGAATGAGAAATGACAACATATAACCATAAAATCAAATTGACCTCTGTCGCTACCGCCGTATCACTGGTGCTGTTTGGCCTGGTTGGCTGCAATAGCGACTCGAACGATTCGCAAAGCACTACCAAGGACAATGCCTACTACAAGGCCAAGGCCGAAGCCCTCATCGCCAAGATGAGTGCCGATGAAAAAATGAACATGCTGATCGGTCCCGGCTATGACATGGCGACCTTCTCCATCAATACCGCCGCGGTCGCCAATCTCAAGAATGCAGTCGATGGCGCAGCCGGTTACATCAGTGGTGTCGTCAACGGTGACGAAGGGGTCGATGTTGCTGCCGCCGTGCTTGCCGACGGTCCGGCAGGTATCCGCATCAGCCCGACTCGTGATGCCGAATCCGGCACCTTCTATGCCACTGGCTTCCCGGTCGGCACTCTGCTCGCTTCCACCTGGAACGTCGAGCTGGCAAAGGAAGTCGGCGCCGCCGCCGGGAATGAAGCCAAGGAGTACGGGGTCGATTTCTGGCTGGCACCCGGGATGAACATCCAACGTAACCCGCTCAATGGCCGGAACTTTGAATACTATTCCGAAGATCCGCTGGTGGCAGGTGCTATGGCTGCTGCCGTCACGGCCGGTTCCCAATCCGAAGGCGTTGCCACCACCATCAAGCACTTCGCGGCCAACAACTCTGAAACCAACCGCATGAATGTCGACAACATCATCTCGCCGCGGGCGTTGCGCGAAATCTACTTGCGTGGCTTCCAGTATGCGGTGGAAACCGCCCAGCCCTGGGCGCTGATGACGTCGTATAACAAGCTCAATGGCGCCTATACCAGCCAGCGCGCCGATCTGGTCACCCAGGTGCTGCGGGATGAGTGGGGCTATCAGGGTCTGGTGATGAGTGACTGGTTCGCCGGGGATGACCCCATAGCTCAGCTCAAGGCCGGTAACGATCTGATCCAGCCCGGTGGCGTTAACTTTGCCAACGGTGGCAACTACACCGACTATCTGACCCGGGTGAAAGCCGCCTTTACCAATGGTGACATCAACGAGAAGGTGATCACAGACGATGCCACCCGCATCCTGACCCAGGTGCTGAAAACCACCACCAATCAGGGCGTCGGCGGGGGTAACAATCCGGATCTGAATGCTCATGCCCAGATCTCCAAGCAAGCCGCCGAAGAGGGCATGGTGCTGTTGAAAAACGATAACCATGCCCTGCCCATCACCAGCGGCAAGAAGATTGCGGCATTCGGGATTGCTCAGATCAACACCCTCAAGGGTGGCACCGGCAGTGGGGATGTCCATTCCGCTTATGTCACTTCCATTGCCGATGGTCTGGCCAAGCAGTTCACCCTCGACAGCACGCTGAAGAGTTTCTACAACGACTTCTTCGCCGCCAACAAGCAGGAAACCACGGATGCCTTCGGGGTCTCGACCATAGTGACTTGCGCCGAGGCCGATGTCAGCGCCAGCGACATCGCCACCTATGCCGCCAATGACGACATTGCCGTCATCACCCTGGGTCGCAACTCCGGTGAGGGTGCTGATCGCACCGACAGCGCCGGGGATTACGAACTAACCACCCTGGAAACCGATCTGATCAGCAATGTCGCCACCGCCTTCCATGCTCAGGGTAAGAAGGTCGTGGTGGTGCTCAACGTTGCCGGTGTCATCGATACCGCGTGGAAAGATCAGGTCGATGGCATCTTGCTGGCTTATATGCCGGGTCAGGAAGCCGGTGATGCGATTGCCGACCTGCTCTCTGGTGCCGCCAACCCGAGCGGTAAGCTGGCCCAGACCTTCCCAGCCAGTTATGACGATGTGCCATCGGCCAGCAGCTTCACCGGGGTTGATTCCGATACCGATGGCACAGTAGATACCAACTACTACAACGAAGGCATCTATGTCGGCTATCGCTACTACGACACCTTCAACCAGGAGGTTTCGTTCCCGTTCGGTTATGGCCTCTCGTACACGACCTTCGAGTACACCAATGCCGCCGTATCCAGCAATACCCTCAATAGTAAGGGCGCAACCGGCAGCGTGACCGTCACCGCCACCGTCACCAACAGTGGCAGCGTCACCGGCAAGGAAGCGGCCCAGGTCTATATCGCTGCGCCCGCCGGCACCATTGCCAAACCGGCCATCGAGTTAAAGGCCTTTGCCAAGACGGCCGCGCTGGAAGCCGGAGCCTCCGAGGATCTGACGTTCACCATCCCGGCCAAGTGGTTGGCCAGCTTCGATGAAGCCAACAACCAGTGGATTGTTGACGCCGGGACCTACCAGGCCTACGTCAGCCCCTCCTCGGATGTCGCCACCACCACGCCAGTAACCTTCACCGTCAGCAACAAGATCGTCATCAGCAACACCACGGCAGGCGCCCTGGCACTGCCGACTGGCGTGACCGCCTCTTCGTTCGAAACTGTGTTTACCGCCAAGTAACACAGTCACTCTGGCGGGTCTTTGACCCGCCTTTTTCCCGCTCAGTTGATATATTGATCCGATCGATGAAGTTGGTTTCCAACCGCAAAACCGGCCTGCAGCACCCTTCTAAAACTCGCGTTCCAGATGTTTATAAGCATAGGGATTGCCATTTCTGACATTGATATTCAGTTAGCTCACCCAAGTCTCTAGGGTGCTTTCGTGGCGTATATACCCACGAATAAAACATGCCCCCTGGGATGGGGGCGGTACAGGAGTGGTAAAAGATATTGGACGGTGACGGTGAGGACAGTGGTGGTATACAACGACCAGTGGCTAGCCCCGTCGTTTAAGCAGATAAAAGGCAAGCGCCATAAACAACAGGCTCGGACCTGTGGCGCCAATGATGGGCGGTACATCGTAGACCAGGATCATGGGGCCAAATACCTGATTGGCAACATAAAAACCAAAGCCAAAAATCACCCCTGTGATGATGCGCGCACCCATGGGCACGGAGCGCAGCGGACCGAATACGGTACTGGCCGCCAGTAACATCATGGCAATTACCGCCAGCGGGGACAGCAGCTTGCGCCACAACTCCAACTGATAGCGTTCGACCTTCTGCCCATTCTGCTCCATGTAACGAATGTAGTTGTAGAGATCGGATGCCGAGAGTTCATCGGGCGAAATGGCGACCACCTCCAGCTTGTCGGGCGTCAGCCGCATTTGCCAAGACTCCTCGGCGACCACTTCGCTGCCGATCTTCTGCTTGTTGGTAAAGAAGGTGCGGTGCACATCCTGCAGATGCCATTGCCCATTCAGATACCGGCCTCGGGCCGCTTGGGCTGTTTCCAGCAAATCAGGACCTGTGCCGAAGCGGTAGCGGGTAATGCCTTGCAAGGAGCCATCCCGCAATACGGCGGCAATGTTGATGAAGTCCTGCTGCTCGCGGATCCAGACCCCGGCGGAAGAGACCGTCATCTGTCCCCCGGAGACCGCCATGCTCTTTAAATCATCGGCCCGCCGTTCGGTCAGGGGAACCAGATACTCACCCATCAACATGATCAGGATCAGCACCGGCAATACGGTCTTCAGCACCGCCATGACGATATTGAAACGGGAGCGCCCGACCGACTGCAGCACGACCAACTCGGAGCTGGAGGCCAACTGTCCCAGACCGATCACCCCGCCCAACAAGGCGCCGATAGGGAAGAACAACACGATTTCTCGGGGTACCGAGAGCAACACATACCAACCGGCGGCAATGGCATCATAGCCCCCGGAGCCCACCTGCTTGAGCTGCTCGACATATTTGATGAGGGCGGAGAGGCCGACCAGAAGCAGAGTACAGAGCAAAATAGACAGCAGCACACTGCGGCCGACATAACGATCGAGAATGCCAAACATCAGGCTTTGCCTCCCTTCAGGCGCAGGTGAAGCTGATTACGCCAGCGCGTTTCACTCAGGTTCAAGGGCAAGGCAAACAGCACGAGAAACAGCAAAGGCACCCCATACAAACCGGGAAATACCGGCAGGGAACCACGGGCCAGTGCCGCTTTGCCTGCGGATAACAACAGAAAATAACTCAGATAAAGCAAAATGGCGGGCAACAATTTGGCGTACCGCCCCTGCCGTGGATTCACCACCGCCATGGGCACGACTATGAGTGTCAGGATGGGAATCGATAAGGGCATAGCCACACGCCACTGCCACTCCGCCATCGCGTCCAGGCTGTCGTTGGTCAGTAGCTCCTGCACCGGCATAGCACTCAACTTGCGGTTACTGGCCGTCACCTCTTCCCGATCTTGGATCCAGGTGCGGTACTGGGCAAATTCCGAAATTTTGAACTCCCCTTGCGTCGTTGGCCCTTCGTAGCGTTTGCCATTGTTCAGGGTCAACCACTGCAATCCATTCTGATCCGGCTGGATGTTGCCAGAATCGGAAACCACCACGCTGGGCGCTTGTTTGGCATCGCCCTGTTGCAAGATATAGATGCGGCTCAGCTCCTTGACACCCTTGCCTTCGAGTTTGTCGATATAGGCCACCACCTTGCCATTTTCCAGGTTCATGAAGCGACCACTGTCGAGAGCAAACAGGCCCGGATCGGCTTTTGCCTTATCCAGTACGCGGTACTGCTGCTCTTCTGCCCATGGCGTGATCCACATGGTATTGAGGATCGCCACCCCGGTGATCAACAGTGCCAGCAGTTGGGTGGTGGCCATGGTGCTGAGAGGCCCGACCCCCACAGCCCGCATCACCGTCATCTCACTTTCGGCATAGAAACGGCCATGAGCAAACAAGATGGCAATAAACAGACTCAAGGGCAGCATCAACATGGCCATGTAGGGAATATTCAGTGCCAGCATCTCGGTAACCAATTGGGTCGGCATGGCTCCGCGCGCGGCCCGACTGAGGATACGGATAAAGCTCTGACTGAGAAAAATCATCAACAAAATCCCGAGTACCGCGACTTGGGTCTTGAAGGTTTCTCTATAGATGTAACGGGACAGGATCACGCTAGCCTCTGGGAAAACTTGTAATTTCGAGCGAATCGCTAAAAAATAGGCCTGTAAATTCCATTTTGGCATATTTTACCTGGTAAAACCGGTCGTTTATTGGCCACCAGGACCACGACTCGATGCCACATTATCGAATAAACCTCGCACTTTGTCTTTAGGACCAAGGAGTATCCATGGAGTTCAGCGTAAAAAGCGGCAGCCCCGAGAAGCAGCGCAGCGCCTGTATCGTCGTCGGCGTGTTTGAACCCCGTCGTCTCTCCAGTGTCGCCGAGCAGTTGGATCGCATCAGCGATGGCTATCTGAGCGCCCTGTTGCGCCGCGGTGATCTGGAAGGCAAGCCCGGCCAAATGCTGTTATTGCATCAGGTACCCGGCGTGCTCTCCGAGCGCGTCCTGCTGGTCGGTTGTGGCAAGGAACGCGAACTGGATGAACGCCAGTTCAAGCAGATCATGCAAAAGACCATCAGCACCCTGAACGAAACCGGCTCCATGGAGGCGGTCTGCTTCCTCACCGAGTTGCACGTCAAGGGACGCGATACCTACTGGAAGGTGCGTCAAGCCATCGAGACCACCCAATCCGGCCTCTACTGCTTCGATCAATTCAAGACCAACAAGGCCGAATTGCGCCGTCCGCTACGCAAGCTGGTCTTCAACGTCTCGACCCGTCGCGAATTGCTGACCGGCGAGCGCGCCATTGTTCACGGTCTGGCCGTGGCCAAGGGAGTCAAGGTGTGTCGGGATGTCGGCAACATGCCGCCCAATATCTGCACCCCGGCCTATCTGGCCTCCCAGGCCCGCCGCCTGGCCGATGCCTGCCCGAATATCACCACCAAGGTGATCGGCGAGCAGCAGATGGCCGAGCTGGGCATGCACTCCTATCTGGCGGTGGCCCGAGGCTCCGAGAACGAAGCCATGATGTCAATCATGGAGTACAAGGGCCACCCGGATGCCAAGCCCATTGTGCTCATTGGCAAGGGGCTGACGTTCGACTCCGGCGGGCTCTCCATCAAGCCGGCCGATGGCATGGATGAGATGAAGTACGATATGGGCGGTGCGGCCTCGGTACTGGGCACCATGCATGCGCTGGCCGATCTGCAACTACCGCTCAACGTCGTCGGCGTGCTGGCCGGTGCCGAGAACATGCCCGATGGCAAAGCCTATCGCCCTGGCGATATTCTCACCTCCATGTCTGGACAGACCATCGAAGTGCTGAACACCGATGCCGAAGGCCGGTTGGTACTGTGCGATGCCCTGACCTATGTGGATCGCTTCGATCCGGAATGCGTCATCGACGTTGCCACCCTGACCGGCGCCTGTATCGTGGCACTGGGCCACCACACCACCGGCTTGCTGGCGAACCATAACCCGCTGGCCCACGAGCTGCTCGGGGCGGCGGAACTCTCCGGCGACAAGACCTGGCGTCTGCCGCTGTGGGATGAGTATCAGGAACAGCTGGAAAGCCCGTTTGCCGATATGGCCAACATCGGCGGTCGTCCTGCCGGTGCCATCACGGCAGCCGCCTTCCTGTCGCGCTTCACCAAGAAATACAACTGGGCCCATCTGGATATTGCAGGCACCGCCTGGAAATCCGGCAAGGACAAGGGCGCTACCGGCCGTCCGGTTCCGCTGCTGACCCAGTTCCTGTTGAGCCGTGCCGGCGTCGATCAGGACGAATAACCCGTCCAGTCAAGGAGACGAGGGGATGTCCGCATCCCCTTGAAAAGCGATGAAAGTAGCCACCTTCCACCTGTTACCGACCACCGACCAGCCAGATGACAATCTGCTGTTTTCCCTGGTCTGCACCCTGGCCACCGAGCGATATCGGCGGGGGCAGAGCCTGTTCGTGTGCGTCGAGACTCAGGAGCAGGCCTGGCAACTGGACGAGATGCTCTGGCAACAGGATGCCGACAGCTTCGTGCCTCATAGCCTCTCCGAAGAGCCCACAGCCCATCAGGCGCCGGTAGAAATTGGCACCGGCTTGCCACGCCGCAATCGCCAACTGCTGATTAATCTCTGCAGTCAGGCTCCGGCATTTGCAGGACGCTTTGCCGAAGTGATAGATTTTGTCCCCACGGACGACACCCTCAAACAGCTGGCCCGCGAACGCTACAAGCAGTATCGCGCCGTCGGCTTCACGCTGCAGACCCAGGCCGCGCCCAGCGCAGCCGAAGCCCAGGCGACAGACAGACCCGAGACCGACTAACCATGGAAAAGACCTTCAATCCCAACGCCGTTGAACAGGCGCTCTACCAGCACTGGGAATCCCAGGGCTACTTCAAGCCCCACGGCGACACCAGCCAGGATGGCTACTGCATCATGATACCGCCGCCGAACGTCACCGGCAGCCTGCACATGGGTCACGCCTTCCAGCAGACCATCATGGATGCCCTGATCCGCTATCAGCGCATGCTGGGCAAGAACACCCTGTGGCAGGCCGGTACCGACCACGCCGGGATCGCCACCCAGATGGTGGTGGAACGCAAGATTGCCGCCGAAGAGGGCAAGACCCGTCACGACTACGGCCGGGATGCCTTCATCGACAAGATTTGGCAGTGGAAAGAAGAGTCAGGCGGCACCATTACCCGCCAGATGCGCCGCCTCGGCACCTCAGTCGACTGGGACCGCGAACGCTTCACCATGGACCCGGGTCTCTCCCGCGCCGTGCAGGAAGTGTTTGTCCGGCTGTATGACGAAGAGCTGATGTATCGCGGCAAGCGCCTGGTGAACTGGGACCCGAAACTGCACACCGCCATCTCCGATCTGGAAGTGGAAAACCGTGAAGTGAAGGGCCACATGTGGCAACTGCGCTATCCGTTGGCCGACGGTGAGCAGACCCATGACGGCGAACACTTCCTGGTGGTCGCCACCACCCGACCGGAAACCATGCTCGGTGATACCGCCGTGGCGGTGAACCCGGAAGATCCGCGCTACAAGAGCCTGATCGGCAAGTTTATCGAGCTGCCACTGGTGGGTCGCCGCATTCCGATCGTCGGCGACGAACACGCCGACATGGAGAAGGGCACTGGTTGCGTGAAGATCACCCCGGCGCACGACTTCAACGATAACGAAGTGGGCAAGCGTCACGCCCTGCCGATGATCAACATCTTCACCCTGGACGCCCATGTCCGCGCCGTAGCCGAAGTCTATGACTCCAGCGGCCACCCGAGCACCGCCTATGCCGGCGATCTACCGGCCGAATTTGCCGGCCTGGAGCGTTACGCTGCCCGTAAGGCCATTCTGGCCAAGCTGGACGAGCTGGGACTGTTGGCCGATACCAAAGACCACGTACTGCAACAACCCTATGGCGATCGCGGTGGCGTGCCCATCGAGCCCATGCTCACCGACCAGTGGTATGTGCGCGCCGGTGTGCTGGCCAAGCCCGCCATCGAAGCGGTGGAAGATGGCCGTATCCAGTTTGTGCCCAAGCAGTACGAGAATATGTACTTCTCCTGGATGCGCGACATTCAGGACTGGTGCGTCTCCCGTCAGCTGTGGTGGGGTCACCGCATCCCGGCCTGGTATGACGAATCCGGCAAGGTCTATGTGGCTCGTGACGAAGCGGAAGTGCGCAGCAAGTACAGCCTCGGTGCCGAAGTAAAACTGCGTCAGGACGACGACGTGCTGGATACCTGGTTCAGCTCGGCGCTGTGGACCTTCTCCACCCTGGGTTGGCCGGAGCAAACCCCGGATCTGCGCACCTTCCACCCCACTGATGTGCTGGTCACCGGCTTCGACATCATCTTCTTCTGGGTGGCGCGCATGATCATGATGACCATGCACTTCATGAAGCACGAAGATGGCTCGCCGCAAGTTCCGTTCAAGACAGTCTACGTCACCGGCCTCATCCGAGACGAAGAGGGGCAGAAGATGTCCAAGTCCAAGGGCAACGTGCTGGACCCCCTCGACATGATTGACGGCATCAGCCTGCCCGAGCTGCTGGAGAAGCGCACCGGTAACATGATGCAGCCCCAGCTGGCCGAGAAGATTGGCAAGCGCACCGAGAAACAGTTCCCGGACGGCATCGAAGCCCACGGCACCGATGCCCTGCGTTTCACCCTGGCGGCGCTGGCCTCGACCGGTCGCGACATCAACTGGGACATGAAGCGCCTGGATGGCTACCGCAACTTCTGCAACAAGCTGTGGAACGCCAGCCGCTATGTGCTGATGAACACCGAAGCGCAGGATTGCAGCCCGGCTGCCGCTGCGGATTACAGTCTGGCGGATCGCTGGATCAAATCCCAACTGCAACTGACTGTCCGCGATGTGCGCCATGCCATGGACACCTACCGCTTCGATCAGGTCGCGGGTGTGCTGTATGAATTTATCTGGAACCAGTTCTGCGACTGGTATCTGGAGCTGACCAAGCCGGTACTCTGGCACGGCACCCCAGCCCAGCAACAGGCCACCCGCCACACTCTGGTGACGGTACTGGAAACCTTGCTACGTCTGGTACACCCGCTGATGCCCTTTATCAGTGAAGAGATCTGGAAGAACGTGGCACCGCTCGCGGGTGTCGGTTTCAGCGAAGGCGATACCCTGATGCTGCAAGCCTATCCGGCCTTCGATGCCGCTCAGGTCGACGAGGCCGCGTTAGCCGATCAGGAGTGGGTGAAGCAATTCATCATCAGCATCCGGAATATCCGTGCCGAGATGAATGTGGCCCCAAGCGTCCCCTTGACCGTGCTGCTCAAGGCCGATGCCGTGGATGCTGCACGCGCCACCGCCAACACTGCGACCCTCAAATCTCTGGCCAAGCTGGAGTCCATCACCCTGCTGGCCGCAGGCGATGCCGCTCCGGTCTCCGTCACCAAGCTCATCGGCGCCACCGAGCTGCTGATCCCCATGGCTGGTCTGATTGACAAGGAGGCCGAGCTGGCTCGTCTGGAGAAGGAAGTTGCCAAGCTGACCCAGGAGTGCGGTCGCATCGAAGGCAAGCTGGGTAACGAAGCCTTTGTCGCCAAGGCGCCAGAAGCGGTGATCATCAAGGAGCGCGAGAAGCTGGCCGACTATCAGGTCCAGTTGACCAAGCTCAAGGAGCAGCAGGAAACCATCAAGGCGCTGTAATCCAGCCTGAGTCCTGCACCCGAAAGACCAAGACCCCGGCCCAAAGCCGGGGTCTTATTGTATGCCGAGACTGGAACAATTCATCACGCTCCAAAAGTGCTCACCGCCGACACCAGCACAGCACCAACCACAGCAGGGCGCCCAAGCCGCCCGACCAGAGACAGAAGGCCTGTAGCCTAGCAATGCTCACCCAGCCATAAAACGGGTTTCCCGAGTACAGAGGCCACAATGGCTGGATATCGCCATGCATCAGCCCATCCAGCAGCAGATGGCTGTAGGTGCCGAGCAGACCGCCCCACAGCAACATTCGCCAGGAACAAGAAACCGGCACCGAGAGCCAGCGTAGCCGATAATGGCTCACCTCCCGGTTCCAGCGCCGCAACACCATGCCACGCAACAGACGCGCCGACAGGGCGGCCCCCAGGCCGATAGGCAGAGCCCAGGCGACAGTATGGGTGCGACCGTGCAGGATAGGCGCATGGCGGATCAATCCCAGCAGCGGCTCTATATCCATCAGGATCTGGGCACAACCAAAGGCGAACAGGCTGAATCGTCGTTCAACGACCGCCTTGAGCAGTAGCGCCGGGCCCATATGTAACGGTGTAAACGGCATACATACTCCAGAAAAAAAGGCGCCACACAGGCGCCTTGAGATAGCGGCCATCAACCCCGACTAGCTGACCAGTTCAGCAGGCTTGGGGGCAACCGGCAGGCTCCAGCGAGTCAATGCCACCGGGCGCAGCAACCGCGTCAAGACTACTTTTAGGCACCACAGCAAGAGCAGAATGGCAATAATATGCACCAGAGTACTGTGCACAAAATAAATGGCCGCGCCCAGTACCAGACTGACAATCAGGGCCGGAAGTGCTGACTGCAGCCGCCCCTTTTGCACATCTTCCCGATTCATATGGGGCGGAAGCGCCTTGCCGATCTGTTCGGCCGCATGACGTTTCA
This sequence comes from Aeromonadaceae bacterium, assembly GCA_963677375.2. Classification (GTDB taxonomy): domain Bacteria; phylum Pseudomonadota; class Gammaproteobacteria; order Enterobacterales; family Aeromonadaceae; genus Pseudaeromonas. The sequence continues at coordinate 43,100 of CAXXIF010000009.1, read as the reverse complement.
CCGCCGGATTGAGGAACTCCAGAGTTTCGTAATCCGTCTTGCCATCCACCACATAGGTAACCTCCAGGGTGTCCTTATGGAAATGGCTCTCCACTTCGCTAATGGCCGCTAATGGGATCGAGACATGCTTGCCACCGGCTTCAGCCAGTAATTTATCGATGGTAGCCCCGTTTTGATACAGCCTTTGAATGGCACCCACCTCATTCTTGCCAATGGAAATAGAGTACAGGTGGTCATCGGTCAGATAGACCAGATACTTGTCATCCACATCCAGCCAGCTGTTCTCGGTATAAAACCCCTCTGGTAACACCCCCTTGGGCTCACGTCCGAATAAAAATAGCATCAGCGTGGTCAGAGCAGCCGCCGCAGGCAGAATCCAGCGGATGTAAGGGCTCAAGCGATCGATGGGAGTGCTGACCGCCAGACGATCGGCCACCATTTTCGGCATCGAGAGTGCAGGTTGATCCTTCGGGAACCAGATCTCGATCTGCTCACCTTCACTCAATGCCCCATATTCAGCCGCAGACAAGGCGGCATGGCCGCTTAATTGCTCGCCCTGAAGTGCGAAGTCGTAATCTGCCGAGTAATCATGCTCGTCATCTTGCGACCCTTGCGACCTGTATATTCGGAAACCTCATCGGTCACGGCAGTGAGCGTGGCCGTAGCCATGTCATGGCTCTGCTCCAGCATGCGAGCTTCCCGCTCCGCAGCCGTTGGAAGGCAGGCGATCAACGCCGAAACGGCCAATGTCAACGACACCATGATGGCAATGATCCAGCGACGTTTTTTTTGTCCCGGTGATAGTATTTTCTTGGCCATGAGGCCCTCCTTGGTGGTTATTAGTCCTGTTATATCCCGTCCTCACTTGAACCAGCAGAGGTGCAAATGAGGCTTTCAGATCATAACGACCAGTGACGCAGGAGGAAATTAGGACCGGATGGAAATGTGACCAACCAACGTCAATTTAAGGACTTTTTTGGCACCAGACGAGGAAAGCGATTTCAGCTTGAGAAACTGAAACAGGGAATACAACCGGCACAGATAGAGCCGGTAGTTCCCAGATAGCAGGGAACTACCGGAGCTTTGCCATCAGATCTCGTCGTGCAGGAAAATATCGCGGTAGGCAACGTAGAGGGAATAGCCAATCACAGGGATCACCACCAGCAGCCCAACCAGCACCATTAGAGTCCCCAGCAGAACCAGCAGAAAGACCAGCAGCCCCCACCAGCTCAACGGCCAGCAGTTTCTCCAACAGCCGCGCAAGCTGAGTTTCAGCGCATCCCAGGGGGCTACCTGATGAAAGAAGACCAGAGCTGGCGCAAACAGCGCCGCCATCATCACCGGGATCATCAAGACCAGGGCAATGAGCACCCACAGCAAGATCTGCAGGGCACTGGCCGGATTGCTCTCTACCATCTCCTCAAAATGCACCAAGCCATCAAGACCGATGGAGAAGCAGGCAGCCAACACCACCAGGAACACCAGACCAAACAGCAGGGCCATATAGATCACCGAGGTGAGCACCAGTTGTCCCATCTGCCGCCGGAAGCCCTCAAAGTAGTCATTGAACGAGATATAGCCCATGGTATGGGCGCGATGCGCCACCGCCATCAACCCCGCAACAAACACCATATTGAACAGCTGGTACAATAAGCCCCCACCGGGAATGATACTCGAGGCAATGGAGAGCACTATGCTGAACAGACAGATACCGACACTCACCCCCATACCCCGGTTGAACAAGCCAAAGGCACCGTAGATCCAGCCCCAGCCCCGCCCCACCCGTACCCGCCGCGGCTCTTGCCACGGCTCCGCATCGGTCATGTCATCCAACTCGTTGACTGCAATAAATTCACCCATGTTTACCTCACCTCCTGCGATATACGGTCAATTCCCTGGCCATCGAAGCACTAGCTCCTTTCGACACCATTTATACCTGATTTTTCATTCCAGAGATGTGAAATGCAGCAAAGCTCACCGCAGCCAGCGGCCCAAAAACAAAACCCCCGCCAAGGCGGGGGTCTCCGAGATGCTCGCATCTCAATCCAGTCGCAGTTCGAGAGGAACTTCGAAAATCACATCCTCTTCCTTGCCACTGAACTCCTGGATCTCGCCACCCGCCATCTCTTGCAAGCGGGAAACGACCTGCTGCACCAGCACCTCGGGAGCCGAAGCTCCGGCCGTCACACCCACAGATGTCACCTGGGTCAACCAGGCAGGGTCCAGCTGCGAGGCTTCATCCACCAGATAGGCGGTCGTCCCCAAGCGCTCGGCCAATTCCCGTAAGCGGTTGGAGTTAGAGGAGTTGCGCGAACCAACCACGATGAACAGATCCACCTGGGAGGCCAATTCACGCACTGCATCCTGACGATTCTGGGTGGCGTAGCAGATATCATCCTTTCGCGGCCCCTGGATCGCCGGGAACTGGCTCTGCAGGGCGGCGATCACCTCTTTGGTCTCATCCACACTCAGGGTGGTCTGGGTGACAAAGTGCAGTTGGCTGGCATCCTTGACCTGAAGACCCGCCACATCCGCGGCATCCTCTACCAGATACATGCCCGCCTGTTGGCTCTCGTACTGTCCTATGGTGCCCTCCACCTCCGGGTGACCGGCGTGACCAATCATGATCACCTCCTGCTCCTTGCGGCTGGCACGGTGAACTTCCATATGCACCTTGGTCACCAGAGGACAGGTGGCATCAAATACCCGCAGACCGCGCTGCCTGGCTTCTTCGCGCACCGCCTTAGAGACACCATGGGCGGAGAAGATCACGATCTGATCATCGGGCACCTCGGAGAGCTCTTCGACGAAGATGGCACCGGCTTGCTTGAGTGATTCCACCACATAGCGGTTATGAACCACCTCGTGGCGGACATAGATGGGCGCACCAAACTTCTGCAGCGCATTCTCGACGATGCTGATGGCGCGATCGACACCGGCACAAAAACCTCTGGGGTTGGCAAGCAGGATCTTCATCTTATCCCGCCTTCTGCTCGGTCGGCGCCGCCGGTTTCTTGCGCAAGCCATCCAGCACTATCATGGCCGCGCCCACCGTGATGGCACAGTCCGCCAGATTGAACGCCGGAAAGAAATAGCCGTAACCGTAGAACAGCAGGAAGTCGACCACATGGCCATACGCCAGGCGGTCGATGAGATTGCCGAGCGCCCCGCCGATCACCAGCACGAAGGCCAGGTTGAGCCAGAGTTGGCTCGCCGCCTGACGACGCAGGGCGACTGTCATGGCACCGGAGACGCCGATGGCAAACAGCGCGAAGAACCAGCGCTGCCAACCCGGTTGATCCGCCAGGAAGCTGAATGCCGCCCCTGTGTTATAGACGTGGACGATATTGAAGAAGGGCAATACCTTGATCCCGGGGCCGCCGTAAGGCAGCCCATGAAGGATCGCCAGTTTGCTCAGCTGGTCCAGCAGTATGACCACCAGCGCCAGCCACAGCCAACGCAGGCCACTTTGTTTCCAGTTTGGCCACATCATGCAAACGCTCGCGTTTCGCCATCACCATCAACATTGGTCACGCAGCGGCCACAGATGGCCTCATGACCCGCCACTGTGCCGACATCGGCGACATGGTGCCAGCAACGCTCGCACTTGGCCGCTTCAGAGGCGGAGACCTGCAGCCACAGGCCTGCCAGCTCGGTGGCCTGAGCACCGGCCGGTGCCGCAGTGACGGTTTCTACCGCGGCTTGCGAGGTGATCAGCACGAAGCGTAATTCGTTACCCAGGCGCACCAGTTTCTCGGCCAGTGCTGGTTCGGCATACAGAGTCACCTCCGCCTGCAAAGAGCTGCCAATGCGCTTGTCGGCACGGGCGGCTTCCAGAGCCTTATTCACTTCGCTGCGTACCGCCAGCAGATCCGCCCAGTAGGCATCATCCATGGCTTCACCGTCGTTGAGACCAAACAGGCCCTCGAACCACTCTTCGGTGAACACGAACTGGCTACGCTCACCCGGCAACAGCTTCCAGATTTCATCCGCGGTGAAGCTCATGATCGGCGCCATCCAGCGCACCATGGCTTCGGAAATTAGATACAAGGCGCTCTGGCAGGAGCGACGGGCCAGACTGTCCGCCTTGGCGGTGTATTGACGATCCTTGATGATATCCAGGTAGAAGGAGCCCATCTCCACCGAGCAGAATTGCATCAGCTTCTGGGTCACCAGATGGAAATCATAATCGGCATAGGCCTGGATGATCTCTTCCTGAGCCTTGAGGGCACAGCCCACGGCCCAGCGATCCAACACCACCATATCGTCAGCCGCCACCATGTGCTGCTGCGGATCGAAGCCATTGAGGTTGGCCAGCAGGAAACGGGCGGTGTTGCGGATACGGCGATAGGCATCGGCGGAGCGCTTAAGGATCTCGTCGGAGACCGTCATTTCGCCGGTGTAATCGGTGGAGGCCACCCACAGCCGCAGGATGTCGGCACCCAGCTTGTTCATCACCTCTTGCGGGCTGACCACGTTGCCCAGCGACTTGGACATCTTGCGGCCCTGACCATCCACGGTGAAGCCGTGAGTCAGTACCTGGTTATAGGGAGCCTGATGCTTCATCGCCACGCCGATCATCAGCGAGGACATGAACCAGCCACGGTGTTGATCCGACCCTTCCAGATACATGTCGGCGCCATGGCCGTTGAATTCCGGGCGTACCCCCACCACCGAGGAGTGAGTCGAGCCGGAGTCAAACCAGACGTCCAGGGTATCCGGCACCTTGTCATACTGGGCCGCTTCGTCCCCCAGCAGCTCGGCCGGTTGCAGATCCCACCAGGCCTGGATGCCGGAGACCTCGACGCGCTTGGCCACCTCTTCCATCAGTTCGACGGAACGAGGATGCAGCGCCTGGGTCTCCTTGTGCACGAACAGGGCAATGGGTACGCCCCAGGTCCGTTGCCGGGAGATACACCAGTCAGGGCGGTTCTCAACCATGGCTTCAATGCGGTTCTGACCCCACTCAGGTATCCACTTCACGCCCTTGATTTCCGACAGTGCCTTCTGACGCAGACCCGCCTGTTCCATGCTGATAAACCACTGGGGGGTAGCACGGAAGATGATGGGGGTCTTGTGGCGCCAGCAATGGGGATAGGAGTGCTGGATCGCCTGATGATGCAGCAGAGCGCCAGTTTCCTTGAGCACTTCGACCACGGAGGCGTTGGCCTTGAACACATGCTGACCGGCAAAGCGTTCGGTATCCGGCAGATAGACACCATTACCTCCCACCGGATTGGCCACTTCGAGGCCATATTTCTGACCGACCACAAAGTCTTCCTGACCATGGCCCGGCGCGGTATGCACGGCGCCGGTACCAGACTCTATGGTCACATGCTCGCCGAGGACCACGGGAACATCAAAGCTGTAGAAGGGATGCTGGAAGCGCAACAGCTCCAGGTCGGCGCCCTTGCAATAGCCCAGATTGTGATACTGGTTGATCCCGGCCCGATCCATCACATCCTTGACCAAGGCTTCTGCCAGGATCAGACGCTCGGCTTGTTCGCCTTCCACCTGCACCAGGGCGTAGTCCAGTTCGGCATGCAGTGCCACGGCACGGTTGGCCGGTAGCGTCCACGGCGTTGTGGTCCAGATCACCACCGACAGTGGCCCTTGACCCGGATGCCCATCCGCACAATCAAAAGCCGCAGCAACCTGCTCCTCATTCACCGCCTTGAAACGGACATCGATGGAGGGCGAGCTCTTGTCGTAATATTCGACTTCGGCTTCGGCCAGTGCCGAACCGCAATCGGTACACCAGTGCACCGGCTTGGAGCCCTTGTGCAGGTGACCGTTCTGAATGATGGTGCCTAGCGAACGTATGATGTTCGCTTCGGTATTGAAGTCCATGGTCAGGTAGGGGTGATCCCAATCACCCAAGACTCCCAGCCGCACGAAGTCAGCTTTCTGGGCTTCGACCTGGCTCTTGGCATAGGTGCGACACTCGGCGCGGAACTCGGCGGCCGAGACCTTCTCGCCCGGCTTCCCCACCAAGCCTTCAACCTTCAGTTCGATAGGCAGGCCGTGGCAATCCCAACCCGGCACATAGGGGGAGTCGAAACCCGCCATGCCCTTGGACTTGATGATGATGTCCTTGAGGATCTTGTTGACCGAGTGACCGATGTGAATGTTGCCATTCGCGTAGGGCGGGCCATCGTGCAGAATGAAAGACTTCTTGCCCTTCTTGGCCGTACGGATCACGCCGTACAGATCCTGCTCATACCACGCTTTCAGCATTTCCGGCTCACGTTTGGCCAGATCGCCACGCATCGGAAACGGGGTTTCCGGCAAATTCAGGGTATGTTTATAGTCGCTCATCAGTCCTGGGTTCCATCATGATTCAATAGGGGTTGCCGCGAGGCCGAAATAACGGCGGGCCGTGGCAGCATCCTCGCGGATCTGCGCATGCAGGGCGGCAAAAGAGTCAAACTTCTTCTCGTCACGAAGCTTATGGCACAGTCTGACACGCAGGTGTCGGCCATAGAGATCGCCCGAAAAATCGAAAATATGTACTTCAAGTTGTGGCCGTTGGCCGTTTACCGTGGGACGGGTGCCCACGTTGGCCACGCCATAATGGGTGTGGCCGGAAAATAACACTTCTACGCAAACACGCCACTGACCGGCGCGACCTGCCGCTTGAGATGCAGGTTGGCGGTGGGAAAACCTATGGTGCGCCCCAGCTTGTCACCATGGGCGACACGACCACTGACGGTATAAGGTTCACCCAGCATGGCATGCACCTCGGCTAGCTGGTCATCCCGCAATGCCTCCCGCACCCGGGTACTGCTGACCCGTTGTTCGGCGACGCAAAAGCTCTGGGTGCTGACCACTTCGAAACCATAGCGCGCTCCCGCCTGCTGCAGCATGGCAAAGTCACCCCGGCGTCCGCGGCCAAAGCAGAAATCATCCCCGATGACCAGATACTTGACCCCGAGACGACGCACCAGTATCTCTTCGATGAACAGCTCGGGCTCCAGATTGGCAAATTCGAGACCAAAACGGATGCACAGCAGACGGGTCAGGCCGAGATCCTTGAGCGCCATGTACTTGTCACGCAAGCGCGTCAAGCGGGCGGGTGCGCCGTCCCGGGCGAACAACTCCATGGGTTGTGGCTCGAACAGCATGACGCAGGCCGGTAACCCCATGGCCTGCGCCTTGGCTTGCAGCTGACGCAATACCGCCTGATGGCCCAGATGTACGCCATCAAAATTGCCAATCGTCAGCACACACCCCTGATGTTCGGGGCGCAAATTATGGATACCGCGGATCAACTGCATAGCGGCCTGATGTCCTGTCCTTGCCGGTGAAATCGCCGGATTATATAACGAAGCGCCCGGGCTTTCAGCCCTCGTTGACCGTTTTCAGATCCCGAGGCCGTATCCCCAACAGAGCCGCACAGCCCAGATAGCAGACGCCACCAACACAAACCAGCTTCACCAGCTCCAGCCCAGAGCGCCACATGGACCACTTGACCCAGACTTCGAGAGACGGACTCAACCACCAGAGCAGCAGATACATGGCGATAGTGGCTCCGGTCAGCCGCAGCATGAAAAACAGGGTACTTCGGCCCGGACGATACACATGACGCCGGTAGAGGCCCTGAAACAGCGAGACGGCATTCACGGTCCCCGAGAGCGCCGTCGACAACGCCAGTCCCACGTAGCCCAGTGGTGTCAGAAAGATGAAAATGAAGTTAAAGATCATATTGGCCACCATGGAGTGGATGCCATAGCGCACCGGGGTCTTGGTGTCCTGACGGGCATGAAAGCCCGGCGCCAGCACGCGCGCCAACATCAAGGAGAGCAAACCGGTGGTTGAAGCCAACAAGCTGGCTCCCGACATCGCGACTTCGTGAGGACCGAACTCGCCGCGCATAAACAGCACCCGCAGAATGGGCTCACGCAGCACCATGATACCGCCCATGGCAGGCAGCCCGAGAAACAGCACCATGCGCACTCCCCAATCCATGGTATCGGAGAAGCGTTGCGGGTCTTGATCCACATGTCCCTTGGAGAGAGCCGGCAGAATGACGGTGCTGATGGCGACAGCAAACATTCCCAGCGGGAACTCCAGCAGACGATCCGAATAGTAGAGATAACTGATGGCCCCGGTGGCCAGAAACGATGCCAGCATGGTATTGATCATCAGATTGATCTGGCTAACCGATACCCCGAACAGCGCCGGAATCATCAGGGTCCGGATCTTGACGACACCGGGATGGTGCCAGCCCCACTTCGGCCAGACCAGCATGCCCATCTGCATCAGGTAGGGGATCTGATACAACAACTGCACCAAACCACCGATAAAGATACCGATCGCCAGACCAACTTCCGGCTCTTTCATCTGTGGCGCCACCCAGAGCGCGACTATGATCAGCACAACATTCAAGAAGGTCGGCGTAAAGGAGGAGACCCCGAAGCGGCCAAAGGTGTTGAGCACGGCCCCCGACATGGCAGTGAAGGTGACAAACCAGAGATAAGGAAAGGTAATCTTCAGCAGCAGACTGGCCAGCTCGAATTTCTCGGCGTTCGGCCCCCCATGCCACCAATCCATGAACCAGCCCCAGCCAAACAGCGCCGACAACACAGTCGACCCCAGCACGCCGAGCACAGTCACCACCGAAATGATGGCACCCAAGGTGCCCATAGTAGCAGCGAGCAGTTCACGGACGGCTTCCTTATCACCCTTGGCCTTGTATTCGGTCATCACAGGGACGAAGGCCTGATTGAAGGCGCCATCGGCAAATAGACGGCGCAGATAATTCGGAATCCGGTTGGCAAAGAAAAACACATCCGCCGCCGCACCGGCACCCAGCAGATGGGCGATGACAATATCCCGCACCAAACCGAGTATCCGGGAGGCAAGGGTTGCACTTGAGACCAACAATCCAGAGCGGATCAGCTTCTTGCTCACTATAACTCCTCAAAAACCGTGACTGCGCTGTGAAAGCTGCTAAAATCGGCCGACAGTTTAACGACCTGCCTCCCCGCACGCCACAGGCACAGGGTCGCGGTGGTTATTTGCACAAACCATTTGACATTCTCAGGTTGAGAAGGCATATTTCTGACCCTTTTCAGCACACTCGCTAAGACAGTTTTAGGAGTTTTACCTTGGCTAACATCAAATCTGCTAAGAAGCGCGCGATTCAGGCAGAAAAAGCCCGCAAGCACAATGCCAGCCGTCGTTCTATGACCCGCACCTACGTTAAAAAAGTAGTTGCTGCCATCGCTGCCGGTGACAAGGCTACTGCCCAAGCCGCTTTCGAAGCTGCTCAGCCTATTCTTGATCGCATGGCCACCAAAGGCCTGATCAGCAAGAATAAGGCTGCTCGTCATAAGTCTCGTCTGACTGCCCAAATCAAGGCCCTGTAAGACGTTGCTCTACGATGAAAAAAGAAACCGGCTTATGCCGGTTTTTTTTTATCTTTCCATTCAGCCACTCATTCGCTGCTAGTTATCTCGACCCAAACGCTTTAACGACAATACAAGCCATGCAGTACGCCAATCACGGCTCGCACTTCCTCGCTCTTCAACGAATAAAATACCGTTTGTGCCGCCTTGCGCGTTGAAACTAGGCCATCCCGCCGCAGGATCGCCAAATGCTGGGAGAGTGCCGATTGACTCAAACCCAGACAATCATTGATTTCACCGACCGACAACTCCCGCTCCTGCAGATGACACAAGATCAACAGCCGGTTCTCGTTAGCCAGCGCCTTTAACAATCCCACCGCCTGACCGGCCTGGGTTTGCATGAGTTCAATATCCATTCATCCATCCTGCGTGGACCCACTTACCCGGCACTATAGCAGCTAGATAGACAAGGGTGCAGGGTTAAAGCGGGAGATATCCTCTTTGCCGCTGAACAGGGAGGAGTAGTCACTTTCACAAATCATCTTCACAGCCGGATGCTGGATCATCCGCTCGGCAAAGATCACATAATATTCCTCTTTCAAATCCTGCGTCTGGGCAACCAGCTCTACCTCTTCCCCTTCCAGGATCTCGCTTTGATAGATGGAGGGCGCCACAAAGATACCCTGATTGAAGAAACCGAAGGCTTTCATCATAGCGGCGTCATCAAACTCGCCCAGGATCTGAGGCGACAACCCCTTCTCTTCAAACCAGCGGGTCAGCTGACGCCCCATGGCGGTACGGCGGCCAGGGATCAATAACTTGCGCTCATTCAAACATGTCGGAAATGGGGAGGTTGGCATGGGAGCCTTGCAAAAAAAGCTAACCCCGCACTCCCCCAGCTTCTTCGATAGCAAGCCCCCCTGCTGCGCCGAGTCCACCGGGCAGTCGGATAAAATCATATCCAGCTTGTGCTCGCTCAACTGCTCAAGCAACAGCTCATGGGTCGACTCGAAACAGCGCAGATGAATAGAGCCATCGGTCGGAATGGCGGATAACAGCACGCGGCTGGCCAGTCGTTTCGAGAGCGCATCGGCGATGCCGACATCGAACAGCAACTGGTTTTCCTTGCGATAATTGACAATATCCAGCATCTCGTATGAGAGAGAAAACATCTTGTCTGCATACTGAAAAATAAGCTGGCCCAGCTCACTGGCTTCCAACTGGCGCCCCTTGCGCTTGAAGAGACGCCCTCCCAGCCGTTGTTCCAGCAGGCGTATCTGTCCGGTCACCGTCTGCGGAGTCAGAAACAGCGCCTCGGCAGCGGCCGTAACCGAACCTTTCTTTTGCGTCATCCAGAAGTAATAAAGATGGTTGTAATTCAGATGGGACATAAGCTGCCTTCCCGGGGATAAAAAACGAGAGGCCAAAGCCACTGTCCGTGCTGCAATTCCACGCTCCGGTTGCGACACAGCGGCTGGCTTCGAGGGAAGCCAGCCTACTACAGTTCACCGTTTGGCTGCCTGAACCTTACCTAAACCATGGGAAGAGAGGGAAATACGCAGGCAAACGAAGCCCAGAACAGCCGCAATTGTCGAGCCGCCGAGTATCCCGAGCCGGGAGAAGGTCGAGTAATCGACGCCCCCAGTCTGAAATGCCAGTGAAGAGATAAACATAGACATGGTAAAGCCGATACCGCACAGCACACTCACGGCCATAATATGGCGCATACGGATACCCGGCGGCAGGCAAGCAATGCCAGTCCGGACCGCAATCCAGCTAATAAGCGAGATCCCCAAGGGTTTGCCAATAAACAATCCCAACATGATGCCCAGTGGTACTGGGCCTGCCAGACTGGCGAGACTCACCCCGCCGAGCGACACCCCGGCGTTGGCAAAGGCAAACAGCGGCAGGATCAGATAGGACGACCAGGGGTGTAGCTTATGTTCGAGATGTTTGAGCGGGGAGACATAGCAACGCCCGCGGTTGGGGATCATGAAGCCCACGATGACACCAGCCAGTGTGGCATGGACTCCGGACTTGAGGACCGCCACCCAGAGTACGGTCCCGACCAGCAGATAGAGCGACAACCGATCGACACCACGACGATTCATCCAGAACAGCAGACCAATCGCAGCCGCGGCAACAGCCAACGCCGACAGACTTAATTCCGAGGTGTAGAACAGAGCAATGATTAGGATGACTCCCAAGTCATCGATGATCGCCAGGGCCAGCAGGAACACTTTCAGGCTGGTCGGCACCCGCTTACCCAGCAGCGCCATGACCCCCAATGCAAATGCAATATCTGTCGCCGCCGGGATCGCCCAGCCATTCCGGGTAGCAGGATCAGTATGATTAAACAGCAGATAAATCAGGGCTGGAGCCAACATGCCACCCAGAGCGGCAATTGCCGGGAAGATGGCTTGCTCGCGGCTCGACAGAGCACCGTCAATCATCTCCCGTTTAACTTCCAAACCAATCAGCAGGAAAAAAATGGCCATCAAGCCATCGTTGATCCAGAGAAAGAGTGGCTTGTGCAGATCCAGCGCCCCAATGCGGACCTGAATATCAATATCCAGAAACGCCTGGTAATAATGCGCCAAAGGGGAATTGGCCAATACGAGGGCCAGGGCCGCCGCCACGATCAGAATGATCCCGCTAGCGGACTCCAGATGCAGAAATTTCTTGATGGTATTCGTCATAATTTCAAACTCATTAACCCAGAAAAGAAAAATGGGACGCCACCAGTCTATGACGGATTTCACATATCGAAAAATCACTTATCACGGCTAAATTGCTCGGCATTACCGATATATTAATCCGGTTAATGAAAAAAACATCTTATAAATAGCAACCAACACCGCAACTCATTAGCAAGGTGGTTTTTTTATACTCCTGACCGAGTAGACAGTACCACGACACAGTACCGCATCAGATGACAGCAGGGACGAAAAAAAATGGGCCGCAGATGCAGCCCATTTCCTAGATAGCAACCGGAGCCCGGATCCCGGGATGGGGGTCGTAGTTCACGACCTCAAAGTCATCGAAGGCATAATCAAAAATCGAAGCTGGTTTCCGCTTGATCTGTAACTGCGGCAAAGAGCGAGGCTCACGACTCAGCTGCAGATGGGCCTGTTCCAGATGATTGTTGTACAGATGCACATCACCACCGGTCCAGACGAAATCCCCGACTTGCAGATCACATTGCTGAGCCAACATATGGGTCAACAAGGCATAACTGGCGATGTTGAACGGCAGACCCAGGAAGACATCACAGCTGCGTTGGTACAGCTGGCAAGAGAGCTTGCCATCAGCGACGTAAAACTGGAAAAAAGCATGGCATGGAGCCAACGCCATCTGATCCAGTTCGGCCACATTCCAGGCCGAAACAATAATACGGCGTGAGTTCGGATTATGTTTAAGGTCTTCGACTACGCGCTGGATCTGATCAATGTGTCCACCATCCGCCTTCGGCCAGGAGCGCCATTGATGTCCATAGACGGGGCCCAGCTCCCCCTGCTCATCCGCCCACTCATCCCAGATGGAGACGCCATTTTCTTTGAGATAGCGCGTATTGGTCTCCCCCTGCAGGAACCACAACAGCTCATGGATAATCGATTTGAGGTGGCATTTCTTGGTGGTCACCAGAGGGAATCCCTCCTGCAGGTTGAAACGCATCTGATGGCCGAAAAGCGACAGAGTACCGGTTCCGGTGCGATCGCCCTTGGGTGTGCCCTGTTCCAGGATCTGCTGCATCAATGCCAGATAATTTTTCATGATGGATTCTCCCAATCCGTTCTATTGGGCCACGACTCAGGATCGATCAGACCACAAGGTAATGATGCCCCGGCAGAAAGCGCCAAGGCTCAGGATGGCGCATTCTAGCGTAAAGTGCCGCACCGTGGGCAGGTAAGTATCATAGCGGCGGGAGCAGGTCTTGCAGACCCAACTGCTCCAGATGACCGGCGAACAATCCTTTCAGGGCCGCCGAGCTGCCTTGACGGAGCCCCATCTCCAGCAAGGGGATCAAATCGGCCAGATCCACCCGACGGATCAGGTATTTCACCCGAGCAATACTGTTGAGATTCATGCTGAAGTTGCGATAGCCCATGGCCATCAGGATCAGCACGCCCAAAGGATCGCCGGCCAGCTCACCACAGATGGAGACGCTCTTGCCGTGTCCATTCGCCGTCTCGACGATCTGCTGTAACACCCGCATCACGGCCGGATGAAAAGCATCATACAAACCGGCGACCCGACTGTTGTTGCGATCCACCGCCAGTAGATACTGGGTCAAATCATTGGTACCCACCGACCAGAAATCGACGTAGGGTGCCAGCTCCGGCAAGATGTAGAGAATAGACGGCACCTCAATCATGGCGCCAAGCATCGGATAGCGAACGCTGCTGCCCTTACGACCCAGCTCCTCGGAAATCTCCAGCCAGGCTTGATCCAGCAGACGACGAGCCGCCTGTACCTCCGACAAGGAGCCGACCATGGGCAGCATGATGGAGAGATTATCGTGAGACTCGCTCGCGCGGAGCATGGCCTTGAGTTGTGCCAGGAACAACTCCGGGTGATCCAGCGTCAGGCGAATACCGCGCCACCCCAGAAACGGGTTATCTTCCACAATAGGAAAGTAGGGCAGCGGCTTATCACCGCCGATATCCAGAGTGCGCATACAGACCGAACGCCCGGAGAAATTGGCAAGCACTTCGCGATAACGCAGAGTCTGCTCCTGCTCCGAGGGGAAGCTATCGTGCAGCATAAACGGTATTTCAGTGCGATACAGACCAATGCCATCCGCCATGTCGCGCATCGCTCGTTCCGATTCCAGGTTCAATCCCGCATTAAGCAAGACCGAAATACGAACGCCATCCTGGGTTTCAGAGGGCAGATGGCTCTCGGCGCCCAGTCGATCATCCATCTCCTTGGCCTGACGGATCAATTGTCGATACTCATCCAGAACCGACTGTGTCGGTTCGACCAGCAGTTCCCCCCGATTGCCGTCCACCACCAGCAGCCGTTGTTCCAGACCGGACAATGGTAATTCGAGTCCCATCACCGCCGGAATGCCCATGGCCCGGGCCAGGATCGCCGCATGGGAGTTGACGGCCCCTCGCAAGGAGACCATAGCCGCTAGGCGCTCACGGGGCACTTCGGCCAATAAAGAGGCGGTAACCTCCTCGGCCAATAACACGACAGGCTCATCAAAATCGAACTCATCGATCTGGCTATGAGCCAAGCGACTGAGCAGACGCTGAGCGACATCCCGCACATCGACCGCACGTTCCCGCAAATAACTGTCGGCCATGCCCTGGAATTGATGGATAAAACGTTCACTGACGCGACGAACAGCCGAGGCAGCGCTCCAGTTTTCCCGGATGATTTCGGCTTCAATTTGTTGAATGAAGGCTGGATCGGTGAGCAGGTGCTGATAGATCTCAAAGATGGCCATGGAATCCTGGCTGACGGATTCCCGAAAACGCAATGCCGTAGCATCCAGATCGAGCTGAACCTGCAACACCGCTTGGTTAAAGAGTTCCAGTTGCAGTTCTGGATCTTCACTCTGCTTGAGTGCAACATGATCCAGCTCCATCTTGGGACGCCAGACCCAAGCCCGTGCGATCGCCACGCCAGACGATGCCGCGACGCCTTTGAGACTCCGTCGCCACTGTTGATCCGCATGCAGCATGCCTTTCATTTCAGCGTGCAGAATACGAGCAGCCAACTGGGCGGCTAGCGTCACCAGAAAAGATTCGTCCCCTTCATCGAACTGCCGCGAATCAGCTTGTTGAACCACCAGCACGCCCAAGACCTGGCGCTGCTGCATGATGGGAACACCGAGGAATGAGTTGAAATCATCCTCGGCAACTTCCGGAAGGTATTTGAAATTGGGGTGCGACGACGCATCGGCCAGATTGATCAGTTCTTCACGGCGCCCCACCAAACCGACCAGCCCCTCGTCATAAGGCAAGGTCACTTTGCCGACGGCCTCCAGAGCAAGACCATCGGTGGCGACCAAGCGATAGCGGCGGCGCTGGGATTCAGCCAGATAAACGGTGCAACAATCCACTTGCATGGCAGAGCGAGTCTGACGCACCAGGACACTCATCGCATCATGTAATGATGGTGCCTGGGTGACTCCCTCAACAATTTGCCGCAGTGTTGTGAGCACCGGCGCCCCTCCTATCGTCCTTTGGTATTACGCCGATTCTCTTTCTTGGGAAGAAAGGGCATGGCTATGGGTGCAAACTCTTTCATGACCCGCCGGTACACTTCCCGTTTAAAGGAAACGACTTGACGCACCGGGTACCAATAGCTGACCCAGCGCCAATCATCAAATTCCGGCTGTCCATGACAACCGAACTGGATAGCAGACTCTCTGCATTCATCCAACCGCAGTAAAAACCACTTCTGCTTCTGCCCGATACAAACAGGCGAACTATCCCAACGGATCAGGCGCTTGGGTAAGCGGTATTTCAACCAGTTACGACTGGTCGCCAATATGGTGACATCCTCAGCCTTGAGTCCAATCTCTTCATACAACTCCCGAAACATGGCTTGCTCCGGTGTTTCACCGTCATCCACGCCGCCTTGCGGAAATTGCCAGGAGTGTTGACCGAAGCGTCTGGCCCATAAAACCTGTCCATTACGATTGCAGATCACGATTCCTACATTGGGACGAAAACCGTCACCATCAATCACGCGATCACCTGCGAGTTCCAATCTTTATCTGATAGCGATTTTTTCACATTCCCAGCCCGTCAGCAAACAACGCATTCTTGCTAACATCTGGATAACTTTCTCAAGGCAGTAAACTTATGAACAAAAACCACCAAGGACTCCGATCTCTTGCCCACGATTTCTGTGGATATCATTCTGCATAACTCTGTATATACCGCTGTAAAATTTGTATCCTCACTCATTTGCACAAAAGCACCCACAGAGGCACGCCAATTAATATTGTTATATATCAATGCGATATGTCATACGTAAGCCAAAATAGAAGATCAAAGATCCAGAAGATGATCCCCAGGCTCCATGTGCAGAAAAACAGATCGCTTGATTTTCAATCAAATGATTGTTATCCACAAAAACCGTCCAAGATCTCACCATTTATCTGCCGATATTTCTGGTTTAAACTCACATCCAACCCACTTCCGCCCCAATAATTTCAGGCAGGAAGGAAGTTATTCAGGTTTTTTGTGGATAAGATTGTGCAGCGTGGGAGTGATTGCGCGGGATAACCTTAGGTTGCGGGGATAACTTAGGGAAAAAAGAGTAATGGTTTGAAAAAAATAAGCAGAATCAAATACCTATACAGATAAAATAATACTATTGTTTATTCACCGCCCTTCATGCTAAATCGAGCAATTTCCAACCAACTGCGGAGTTTTTATGGCAACCATACCCCAACGCACGGCCCCTCGGAGCGAACAAGAGTTGCTGCAGCGAGCCAATGCCTTGGCTGGCCACTCACTTGCCAATCTCAGTGCGGCAGCCCAGATGCCAATGCCGCATGACCTACGGCGGGCAAAGGGCTGGGTTGGACAACTCATCGAATGGCAACTTGGTGCCATGGCGGGCAGTAAACCCGAGCAGGATTTTCCTGAACTGGGTATTGAGTTGAAGACTCTCCCTATCGATGCCCATGGCAAACCGCTGGAGAGTACGTTTGTCTGCGTCACTCCCCTCATCGGCATCACAGGTTTACAGTGGGAATCGAGTAATGTGCGCAATAAGCTATCCCGGGTTCTGGTGGATACCGGTAGAAGGCAGCCGGCATATCCCGCTAGCTGAGCGACGCGTGGCGACACCATTTATCTGGAGTCCATCCCCCGAAGAGGAGGCCCTACTGCGTCAGGATTGGGAGGAGCTGATGGAGTTGATTGCCTTAGGACAGATTGAATCCATTACCGCCCATCATGGCGAAGTACTGCAACTCAGACCTAAAGCCGCCAATGGCCAAGCGTTGACAGCCGCCATTGGTCAACAGGGCCAATTGGTTCAGACACGTCCTCGCGGCTTTTATCTGCGCAGCAGTTTTACCCAGCATCTGCTTCAAAGCGCTTTTTTTTCAGAGTAATCCTGATCCTGATACCTATTTTTTGACCATTCCACTGACTTCTTGTGGGCACATCGTCTATTTTTTGTTTTATGATACCCATGGGAAGCCAAGATCCCCATGATCATGACACTGGATTTAACCTTTCAAGGAGATCACATGCCTGTCACTAAAAAATTCCTCAAGACCAAGCCTGAAGTGCAGGTCACCTTTGAGGTGACCAAAGAGGCCGCCAACGAGGCCGAGCAGGTTTTTTTGCTGGGCGAATTTGCTGGATGGGAACCAATTGAGTTGAAAAAACTCAAGAGTGGTATTTTCAAAACCACCCTGAACCTGCCCACCAATGAAAAAGAGAGTTATCAGTACCGTTTCCGTCTGGTTTCAGCGGACGGCGCCGAGTCATTTGATAATGACTGGGACGCAGAAGCCTACTGCACCAACCCATTTGGTGGTGAAAATTCGCTGGTTTTGGTGATGCAATAACTCTCATTCCATCGGTTTGCACTCACAAAAAAGGCCCGCCATTGGCGAGCCTTTTTCTTTACAGCAACTAACGAATTAGTTGAGCTTTTCACGGATACGCGCTTTCTTACCGGTCAGGTTGCGCAGGTAGTACAGCTTAGCACGACGTACCACACCACGACGCTTCAGCTCAACGCTGGCGATCAGCGGGCTATGAGTCTGGAATACACGCTCAACGCCTTCACCATTGGAGATCTTGCGAACGGTGAATGCAGAATGCAGACCGCGGTTACGCTTGGCGATAACAACGCCTTCGAAAGCCTGCAGACGCTCTTTGCCGCCTTCCTTGACACGTACGTGAACACGCACAGTATCACCCGGGGCAAAAGCCGGGATGTCAGAACGCAGTTGTTCTTGCTCGAGTTGCTGAATAATCTTGCTCATTATCTCTTCCTACCTAGGATAAACTGAAAACTCTACTGCTGTTCGTCACCTTGTTCACGAACAAACTGGGCAAGAAGTCTCTCTTGCTCGTCAGTCAGAGCTAGGTTATTTAATAGTTCCGGTCTACGTAACCAGGTCCGACCCAAGGCCTGTTGAAGGCGCCATGTGCGAACACTTTCATGGTTACCGCTCAGTAACACCTCGGGAACCGTCAATCCTTCCATCACTTCCGGCCGTGTGTAGTGTGGATGATCCAGCAAACCTTCGGTGAAGGAATCCTGTTCGGCACTCGCCATATCCCCTAACACCCCCGGTACCAAACGAGATACCGCATCGATCAGGATCATGGCAGGTAATTCGCCGCCACTTAACACATAGTCGCCTACAGACCACTCTTCATCGATATCAGCCTGTATGACGCGCTCATCAATACCTTCGTATCGGCCTGCCACCAGAATTACCTTCTGATGTTTGGCGAGCTCAGCAACACCGGTTTGGGTGAGCTTTCGACCTTGCGGTGAGAGATAGATGACTTTAACTCCCTCACCTGCTGCTTCTCGCGCTGCATGAATCGCATCACGCAACGGCTGAACCATCATCAGCATTCCAGGCCCGCCACCATAGGGTCTATCATCGACCGTGTGATGTTTATCGCGGGTGAAATCCCTAGGATTCCAGCATCTAATATGCAGCAAGCCTTGCCTTGAGGCCCGGCCCGTTACACCGTAGTCAGTAATGGCTCGGAACATATCCGGGAAGAGGCTAATCACCCCAATCCACATAGAAACCTCCGACGTATGCCGACAACGGGTACGATTAAAAATCCGGATCCCAATCTACCTCTATGGAACTACTAGCCAGATCAATCTTTTTGATGACCTGCCCGTCCAGAAACGGAATCAACCGCTCTTTCATTCCATAGGCATCATTCAATTTGGCTTTGACTACCAACACATCGTTGGAGCCTGTTTCCATCAGTTCAG
Organism: Aeromonadaceae bacterium; assembly: GCA_963677375.2. Lineage (GTDB taxonomy): Bacteria > Pseudomonadota > Gammaproteobacteria > Enterobacterales > Aeromonadaceae > Pseudaeromonas. Next base: position 23,796 of record CAXXIF010000009.1, on the reverse strand, counting down.
TCACTTCACCCATCTGATAACCATTCAGGTTCACTACCTGGCAACCTATCAGGTCACTCCAGTAGTACTCCCCGGCTGATAAGTCAGGAAATGATTGTGGCTGCACGGCGATGTCAACACCGGCCATGGCTTGGGCGTCTTCTCGCAGGTCGATACCTTCCAGCTTGCAGACTAACCCATTGTTGTGACGTTTCCATCCGGAAATCCGAAGCTCACGCCACTCCCCATGTTGCTGTATTAGCCAGGGGGAATATTCGAATATGCTCTCGGCATCATCGGTGAAGGAATGTACCTTCAGCCAACCTTTGATGCCGTAAACGGCGCCCAGGCGACCAATAACTACAGGTTTATCCACCTTGCTTCCTTACCGAAATTCGAACATTAAGCCGCTTTGGAAGCGTCTTTAACCAGCTTGGCAACACGATCAGACATGTTGGCGCCTTGACCGATCCAGTGTTGGATGCGGACCAGGTCCAAATTGATCTTTTCGGCTTGGCCAGAAGCCATCGGGTTGAAGAAGCCAACGCGCTCGATGAAACGACCATCACGAGCGAAACGGCCATCAGCCACAACTACTTGGTAAAACGGACGCTTCTTAGCGCCACCACGTTGCAAACGAATGGTTACCATATCGTCCTCATTAACTTTGAATGAACAAGGCCCGTGAGAAACACGAACCCCAGCTTAAAATAAGCCGCGTAATTTTACTTACATCCGCGGTAAATGCAACCAAACCCGCCGCTTTTTAAGGCACCAGCGGCAGGTTCTGGTAGATGTCGGGTTCGTCCTGGTTGGCAAACCCTAAAGAAAAGAATTAGAAGGGGCCGCGGCCAAAACCACCGGGTGGCAGCATATTTTTCATACCGCTCATCAGCTTACGCATGCCGCCCTTACCCGAAATTTTCTTCATCATGCGCTGCATCTGGTCAAACTGCTTGAGCAGACGGTTCACATCCTGGATCTGCATTCCGGAGCCCGCTGCAATACGACGCTTGCGAGAACCCTTGATGATATCCGGGTTTCGACGTTCCGCCGGCGTCATGGAGCTGATAATCGCCTCCATCCGGTGCGTCATCTTGTCATCCAGCTTGCCTTTGACATCATCCGGAAGACCGGAAACTCCAGGCAACTTATCGAGCATGCCCATCATGCCACCCATATTGCGCATCTGGGCTAGCTGTTCCCGGAAATCTTCCAGATCAAAGCCTTTCCCCTTTTGCATCTTCTGGGCAAGCTTGGCCGCTTTATCCTTGTCGACACTACGTTCCATGTCTTCGATAAGCGACAGGACATCCCCCATCCCCAGGATGCGGGAGGCAATCCGATCCGGATGAAAGGGTTCCAGGGCATCGATCTTTTCACCCATACCGATAAACTTGATCGGTTTACCTGTGATGTGGCGCACCGACAACGCCGCACCACCACGAGCATCACCATCGGCTTTGGTCAGAATAACGCCGGTCAAGGGCAATGCCTCACTGAACGCCTTGGCTGTATTGGCCGCATCCTGACCGGTCATAGCGTCGACTACGAACAGAGTTTCGATGGGCTTGACGAATTGATGGAGCGCCTTGATCTCATCCATCATTTCACTGTCGACATGCAAACGGCCGGCGGTATCGACGATCAGAACATCAAAAAACTGCTTGCGAGCATGATCCATCGCCGCATCGGCAATCGCGATGGGCGTCTGCGTGGTATCGCTCGGGAAAAACTCGACACCGATATCCAGCGCCAAGGTCTCCAGCTGCTTAATCGCTGCGGGACGATAGACGTCGACACTGACAACCAGCACCTTTTTCTTCATCCGTTCTTTGAGAAACTTGGCCAACTTGGCGACCGAAGTGGTCTTCCCCGCCCCTTGCAGACCCGCCATCAATAATACGGCTGGCGGCTGAGTCGCCAGATCCAGTGACTCGTTGGCGTCGCCCATGACGGAAACCAATTCGCCCTGCACAATCTTGATAAAGGCCTGGCCCGGGCTCAGGCTCTTATTGACCTCCTGGCCAACGGCTCGCTCTTTGACTCGACCGACAAACTCCTTGACCACAGGTAACGCGACGTCGGCTTCTAACAATGCCATGCGAACTTCACGCAGGGTGTCTTTAATATTGTCTTCGGTCAGGCGACCCCGACCACTGATGTTGCGCAGCGACTTCGACAGACGCTCGGTAAGATTTTCAAACATGACGCATCCCAACGATTGGCGTAATTGCGCACGAGTATACCGCAACTTGCCCCAAGATCTTAAGCCTTGCTGGCAGCAAACCGTCGACAGCGATATACTCGCCATTCAGTCCATTAATGACCGGCAATTCAACAAATTACCCTATGGTCATCCCATCACTGCTCTGTCTTGGTTTTTATCTGCTGGCTAGCCTGGCTGCTTTGCATCGTCTGTTGAATAGCCACAGTGCCCGTTGGCCACTGCTAAGCAGCGCCTGGATTGCCATGGCGTTACATGCCGCGGGGCTTGGGCAGGAAGTCATTGAAAGTGGGCTGGGCCAAAATCTGAGCCTGTTAAATGTAGCATCGGCAGTGGCCTTGCTCATCAGCCTAGTCATGAGTCTGATTGCAAAACGCTTCAATGGCTGGATACTGTTGCCCGTGGCATACGGTTTTGCCGCGCTGTTACAAATCGTCAGTACGCTGATCCCTGGTCAATATGTGTTGCATCTGGAACAAAGGCCCGAACTTTTGCTGCATATAGCGCTGGCTTTGCTAGCCTTCTCGGTGTTGATGATCGCCACCCTGTTTACCCTGCTGCTGGCCTATCTGAATTACCACCTCAAGGCCCGTAAGCGGCTTGGATTACCGCACCTTCCTCCTCTAATGACCGTGGAAACACGGGTCTATCAACTGATTCTGCTCGGGGTTGTACTCTTGACCCTTTCGATTATCTCCGGAGCCCTGTTCCTGGATGAAATGTTTGCTCCCGACCAGAGACACAAGGCCATTTTGACCCTACTGGCTTGGTGTGTGTATACCAGCTTACTTTGGGGGCATTACCGCCATGGTTGGAGAGGGAAGACGCTGATTAGCTTAAGTTTATTGGGCAGTGTTCTGTTGTTGCTTGCCTATTTCGGCAGTCGATTCCTGAAGGAAGTACTGCTCAACTCATAGCGCTCGCGCCCTGTTCGCCATTTCTGGACCCGTTGAGGAACCCTGTTTGGATACTATTTCGACCCATTCCCTCTTGTTGGTACTGTTGTTGATGCTGCTGGTTTCTGCATTCTTCTCTGCAGCAGAGACCGGCATGATGTCACTCAATCGCTACAAATTACGCCATCTGGTGAAAAGCAAGCATCGAGGAGCCATGCGGGTCGAGCGACTGTTGCAACGACCGGACCGTCTGCTCGGTCTGATTCTGATTGGCAATAATCTGGTTAATATTCTTGCCTCGTCGATTGCGACTCTGCTGGCGATTCGAGTATTTGGCGATTACGGTATTGCGGTTGCAACAACGGTGCTGACCTTTGCCATTCTTATTTTTTCCGAAGTGACCCCCAAGACTCTGGCCGCAATGAATCCGGAACGGATTGCCTATCCAGCTGCCATAGTGCTGCGGATTTTGATGGTCCCCCTCTACCCCCTGGTCTGGTTAATAAACGCCATTGCCAATGGGTTGCTGGAGTTATTTGGGATCAAGCTGCGCAAAAAAGATGAGTCATTGAACAGTGAAGAACTGAGAACGGTACTGAATGAGTCAAACAGTCTGATTCCCCGTAACCATCAGGAGATGTTGATGGGAGTCTTGGAACTGGAGCATCTGGCAATCGAAGAGATCATGGTGCCACGCGCCGAGATCTATGCCATCAATATTAATGATGACTGGAAAACCATTCAGCGTCAGCTGACCAACACCCCGCATACCAAGGTGTTGTTGTATCGGGATACGCTCGACGATGCGGTCGGCTTCATCCATGTCCGCGATGCGCTGCGCCTGCTGACCCGCGAGCAATTTAACAAGGAATCACTGCTCCGCACCGTACATGAGGTCTATTTCATCCCCAGTGGCACGCCATTACTGACGCAACTGATCAAGTTTCGACGAAATAAAGAGCGGATTGGTCTAGTTGTCGATGAGTATGGCGATATTCGCGGTCTCACCACTCTGGACGACATTCTGGAAGAGATTGTGGGTGACTTCACCACCAGTCTGGCCCCCAGCGCCAATGAAGAGATCCATGTCCAGGAGGATGGCAGCTATCTGATCGAGGGGGCGGCGAATCTACGAGATATCAATAAAGAACTGGAGTGGAACTTCCCCACGGATGGCCCGAGAACCCTGAATGGTCTGATCCTGGAATACCTTGAAGATCTGCCGCAGACGGGGAGCCAAATGCTCATATCCCAGTATCAGATCGAGATATTCTCCGTTGAAAATAACATGGTCAAACTGGCAAGAGTGACGCCACCAAGTCCGCCTAATTGAGGCGATAAGTCTTGGCTCGCGTCACAATATTAGCCGGCATCCGCGCTGCTAACTGCTTGAGCAGATGCTTGGCCTTCGCATGTTGTTTCTCGTCAGTGATGATGGTGTGATGCAACCAGCTATAGGCCTCCTCATAGTCGAGCGGGCTTCCCAAGCCCCGCAGCAGCATATCGACCCAATCCATCTGGGCCTCAAGATAACCTAACGCCGCCGCTTCATGCATCAGGACCACGGCCTGTTGCTTATCGACTTGAACATAACGCCCTTTTTCGTAGTAATAAGCCAGTCGAACCAATGCGGCCGGAAATCCCTGCTCCGCCGCCCCCCACATAAAACCAACGCCAACCGCCGCATCTTTGTCCACGCAGGTACCGGTCAGCAACATGTCAGCCCACAAATACTGGTATGACGGCAACATCAAAACCTTGGCTCGAGCCTCGATATCTGGAGTTAATTGGCACTGATCATCCTTCACCCGCTGCAGGTGTTTATGTTGGCCAATCCAGGTAATCAATTCATCCTGGCCGTATAACTGCAAGGTCGATATTGCGGCCGCAGGAATCGTGGTTACCGTCTGTTCCGTATACAAGGTAGAGGCCGCCGCACTTGCTGCCAACGCTGCCTGCTTATGGCGTTCAATCTCGGCCAATTGTTCGGGCGACAACTTTTTAGGTGCCGGCACCACAGTATCCTCACCGGTTATTTGTGCGGCAGGCATATTCATCCCCGCAAAAATATCTGTGGTTGGCTTCAGCGCCTGCTCCTCGGCCCATACACCGGAAACGGCACCCAACATCAATATGACTAACAGCTTTCGGTTCATAGGCGCCTCCTGCATGGCTATCGGCTAACGGGCGGGATACTTGAGCAAAAACAAAGGGCCATCCGGCCCTTTCTTGTGTGACTCATAGTGCTTACTGCCGAGCATAATCGATCCCTAACTCAATTTCTGCACGCAAGGTCTGTAGCATGCCCTCCAGTTCCGCCGCTTCCAGGGCACTCAAAGAACCGTAGTCCATCACTTCCTCAATCCCTTCGGCACCAATTCGCACCGCTTGAGCAAAGAAACGGGCATGAGGACTATCGCCCTCGACATAAGCGTATTCGACGACGCCCGGTTCCCCTTGCCGGGCATGAACCAGTGACAAACAAAAACGAAGACCCGCCTGCGCCATCGCCAAGGTTGCCGAACCCGCTCCCGCCTTGGCATTGACCACATCAGTGCCGGCATTTTGCACATGACGAGTCATCTCATCGAGCTGTTCATGAGTAAAGTGCTGACCAACCACTTGGGAAAACAACGGCAATATGGTGGTGCCACTATGGCCACCAATCACCGGGACGGTCAGGGAACCTCTCTTGCACTTCATGGCATTGGCTACAAAAGTTTCGGCCCGAATGACATCCAGGGTCGTCACACCAAATAACTTGCGTCGATCATAGACACCGGCCTGCCGCAGAACCTCGGCGGCAATCGGTATGATGCTGTTGACCGGGTTGGTAATGATCGCCAATAGCGCGTTGGGGCATTCACGAGCACAGTGCTGTACCAGATTCTTGATGACGCCAGCATTGAATTTAAAGAGATCGGAGCGATCCATGCCTGGCTTACGCGCAACGCCGGCAGGAATAATAACAATATCCGCCCCCTGCAGAGCCGGAGAAGGATCCTCGCCGGCATAACCATGGACAGAGACATCCGTGGGGATATGGCTCAAATCAACCGCGACCCCCGGAGTCACCGGAGCCAAATCGTATAAAGCCAGCTCGAAGCCGGGCGGCAACTGGAGTTTAAGTAATAACGACAGTGACTGGCCGATACCTCCGGCCGCCCCTAGAACGGCAACTTTCATAGTGAGCTCCGAGCGCTAGTGATTGAGTAGGGTGAATAAATTGCTACAGCTCATTTTCACCATAGGATAAAAGCGCTAGAAGGGACAAAGCCGAATGCAGGAACTGTGAGCCGACAGAGACAACAGGGGGACCACAGGGAGACCACAGGGAGACCACAGGGGAATTACATTTACGCAACAAAATAAAAGGGGCGGCAAGCCCCTTTCATCGTCAGATCGTGCACAGGTCACTCATGGGGCGCGAATGCCAGTGCTCGTTGCTCGAGCCAACGAAAGAGCAGTGTCAGGGTTCCATTCATTGTTAAATAGATGGCTCCGGCGACACCGAATACGCCCAGAGTGTCGTAAGTCTGAGCATTCAAACGCTGAGCAATCCCCATCATATCCATGATGGTGATGGTGCTGGCTAAAGAACTGCCCTTGAGAACCAAAATTACCTCATTCGAATAGCCAGGAACCACACGCCGCATGGCATGTCGCAACTTGATATTCAATGTCTGGCCTTTGGTCATACCCAGAGCGCGACACGCCAAGACTTCACCATAGGGAACAGCATCCAAGGCCCCCTTGAACAGACGGGTGGAGTAGGCGGCAGTATTCAGACCCAACGCCAGAACGGCACAGAACCAGGGCTCCTTGAGCAGATCCCAGAACAGGCTTTGCTTGACCCAGTCAAATTGGGCCGGACCGTAGTAGATGAGAAAAATCTGCACCAACAACGGTGTTCCGGTAAACATGACCAGAAACAGCTCGACCAGATGACGAGCCACAGGAACTCGACGATCCAGTATCCAGGTCAGGATCAGCGCCAGCAGCCCGCCCAGCAGTAGACTCATCACCGTCAGTTCTAGGGTGGTCGCCAAGCCCGTCAACAACTCGGAAAGATATGTCATCGTTAGCCACCATACCGGAAACTGCGCTGCCGTAGATGCGTAAGAAGACGACCGCTGACCAGTGTGATCACCAGATAAATAGCGGCCGCTACCGCATACCAAGTAAAGGGACCATGTTCGCTACTCGGGCTGGCAACCGCCAACTGTGACTGCCGCATCAGATCATTGACCCCAATCAACGAGACCAGCGCCGTGTCCTTGAGCAACACTAGCCATTGATTACCCAAGCCTGGCAAGGCATGTCGCCAGGCTTGCGGCAAGACGATGCGCAAGAACACATGGCTGGCGGGTAAACCCAAGGCCTGGGCAGCCTGACGCTGTCCTTTGGGCACAGCCTTCAACGCCGCACGCAGGGTTTGCGTGGCATAGGAAGCAAACAACAAGGCCAGAGCCAGAACACCACACCCAAAAGGACTCATTTCTACATAGTCCCAAGGCGCACGGCACCAGCCCTGATCAGGCAACAATGTGGCGCAGCCTTGATTGATGACGTCAGCCAGCAATAACAACAGTTGGGAAGAACCAAAATAGATGAACAGCACCACCAGAATTTCAGGCAGGCCACGGATCAGAGTCGTCAGTGTTGCCACGGGCCAGCGTAACCAGATGTGCCGTGATAGCTCTGCTGCACTCAGCAGCAGAGCCAACAACAGACCGGCAGCCAATGACACTACCGCCAGCCCTAGCGTCATCAGGGCGGCATCCAGTAACAGGCTGATCATTATTTGGTGAAGTACTTATCGTAGATTTTTTGATAAGTACCATTCGCCTTGATACCCGCCAACCCCTGATTCAGGCTATCGCGCAATGCCTTGTTGCCCTTGTTTACGGCAATCGCAAAACCGGCGCCAAAATACTTGGCATCCGTAACTGGCTTACCCACCATCTGGTATCCGGTATGGCTTTTCAACCACTCAGCCGCTACCGCAGTATCGGCAAACACAGCATCAACCCGACCACTGGTCAGATCCATCAGTGCATTCTGGTAACTGGCGTAGGGCACTGCCTTCACTTGCTGATCTTTCAACTGCTCCAGCAGATAAGACTGATGCGAGGTGCCATTCTGCACGCCAACATTCTTGGTCGACAGTTGCGCCACGTCGGTGAACTTACCGTTTGCCGCCACGAACACAGCTGAGTTTTCATAGTAGATGTTGGAAAAATCAACCTGTTTGGCGCGTTCCTCGGTCACATCCATAGCCGCGATGGCTGCATCAAAGCGGCGGAACTTCAAGCTGGGGATCAGGCTATCGAACGCCTGGTTGCTGAAAGTGCAGGTCAATTTGGCCTCGGCACAGATAGCTTGAGCGAGTTCGACATCAAAACCGGCGAACTCGTTTTTGTCCGTCATAAACTCAAACGGTGGGTAAGTTGCTTCGGTGGCAAATTTGACTTCAGTCGCCATGGCATTGGCAGATAACAGCGTCAGAGCAACAAGTGCTGAGAATACGTTCTTCATGGTTTACCTTCCTGGATTGATCTAGTGTTGTAAAAACTCGGCGAAACGAGTGGTCTGGGGGTCGTTAAAACGTTGCGCATTACCGATTTCGACAATCTGCCCCTGCTCGAGATAGATCACTTGTGTGGCAATCCGGCGCGCAAACTCCACTTCATGGGTTACCACGACTTGCGTAATACCGGTATCCCCCAGTTTACGAATGATCTCTGCCACTTCCTTGGTGATCTCGGGATCCAACGCCGCAGTCGGTTCGTCAAATAACAGGATCGCCGGATCCATCATCAAGGCACGAGCAATAGCTACACGCTGTTGCTGTCCCCCTGACAGACTGGCTGGCCAGACATGGCGTTTCTCGGATAACTTCAACTGGTTCAGTAGATAACCGGCTTTGTCCTGTGCCTCAAGTTTATTCATACCCAAAACTTTCATCGGCGCTTCCAGCAGGTTTTGTTCAACACTCAAATGAGGCCACAAATGATACTGTTGAAAGACCATCCCCACCTTGCCACGCAAGATTTGGGTCCGCCTGGCGTAGTCTTGTTGTAGTGCAACCGCAGGAAACGCAAACCGTTCACCGGCAATCAATAACTCGCCTTCATCCGGGGTATCCAGCAGGTTCATCAATCGCAACAAAGAACTCTTGCCAGCCCCGCTAGGCCCCAGCAAGACCAAGGTTTCACCTGCCTCGCAACGAAATGAAACCTGTCGCAGGATCTGCTGTTGATGCCAGGATTTTGAGATTCCTTTGAGTTCAATACTCATGATGAGTGACAACCCTTATCCATACTTTGCGCCGATTCTAGTCTCCGAGGAAGTCAATGCAAGAATTTTGTGCATCCTTATGCAGAATTATCGGCTATTTCTTGAAAAGAATGGCATATGGATGCAAAATTACGGTTCGTCCATACAACATATTAGTTGGCTATGAAGCCCGGTGAAAAACAGGAACAACTGATCAAGGCATTCAAAGCCTTATTGAGAGAAGAACGTTTCGGCTCGCAGGCGGAAATCGTCACTGCATTGCACGAAATGGGCTACGAAAATATCAATCAATCCAAAGTCTCACGCATGTTGAGTCGTTTTGGCGCAGTACGCACCCGTAACGCCAAGATGGAAATGGTGTACTGCCTACCGGTTGAGTTGGGGGTCCCAACCATCAACAGCCCGTTGAAAAATCTGGTGCTGGATGTTGATCACAATGGTTTTCTACTGGTCATTCATACCAGTCCAGGTGCGGCGCAATTGATTGCTCGCCTGTTGGACTCGCTGGGCAAGGCTGAGGGCATTCTCGGTACGATTGCCGGTGACGATACGATTTTCATCACACCGACAGCCGAAACCGATATGGATGAACTGTATGACTCAGTACTCGAGCTCTTCGAACACGCAGGCTGACCAACAAATTCAACGCATAAAAAAACCGGCGATGGCAGCCGGTTTTTTGTTACCTGACATCCGCGTTAAGCGTTCTCTGTAATGCCACCTTGCCGTAAAAACATCTGCGACGGGGCGAAAAATGCGGCGCCGGTCACAGCCCGGGTAAACCGCAGCAGATGATCAAAATGACCGGCACCATCCCCATCAATCATGCTGTGCAGCATATCGCTGAAATGTTCCGGGGTATGACAGCAACTAATGAAATACAGGCCCTGCTCTTCCAGCCCCCCCCACGGCATCGACTGGCGCAGGATCTCTTTACTCTTGCCAGCGCTGTTCTTCAAATTCACTCGCTTGATGTGACACGTCAGCGGTTTATCGGCAGAGGCATACTCAATATTGTCCTGTTTGGTGCGGCCTATGGTGTCTTCCTGATCCTTCAACACTAAGCTTTGCCACTGCGCCATGTTGTGAACGAAACGCTGTACATGTAGGTAACTGCCCCCCATAAACGCTCCCTCCGCTACGAGAGCGACTTCGGCTCTGTGTTCAGCCTGGGGATTTTCGGTACCATCAACAAAGCCAGTCAGATCCCGACAGTCTAGAAAACGGAACCCTCTCATCTCTTCTCGTAACACTACTTTCCCAGCCAGACGTGCCATCAAACGCTGCCCTGCGAGATGCAACATATCCACCCGTTCCCCACGGAGTTGGAAAAACAGATCAAACGGGGTTTCCGGGGCAATCCGATCAGCTGCCGCCATGGCCGGAAATTGAGCCAATAATGGCGGACGTTGGGTGTATAGACGATCCCAGGCGGCAGAGCCGATACCGACTAACCCACTGAAACCCGCATCGGGATAGCTGGTTGCCAACTCGTCACAGAGTTCAGGAAAGTGTGCCAACGCCAACCGGACCTCGGACTCCGCACCAGCCTGAATATCAAACATCAGGTAATAGCCATGAGCATTGGGTTCGGCACAGACACCTCTCTGAGCCAGGGTAGCAAGTTGGGAAAAGGGCATAACGGGATCTCCTTTGCGAATCATCCATCCACTATATGTGGATCAAACAGACAGTGTGTTCGCCCGATCGCGGTATTAAGCATAAAATCCGGGCTCACTGCGAGTGCTAGCACCATAGCATCCAGCTCCGTGGCTGCCATAGAACTCAAGCTCAGAACTGGTTCTTGAACCAAAAAAAAGAGACCCAAGGGTCTCTTCAATACCATCAATCCTATTCGCCAGACGTGGCTCAGAATCGCAGTAGTTTCATGAAACTAGATGGCTTCGTCGTCGACTTCACCGGTACGGATACGTACCACATGAGCCAAGTCATACACGAATATCTTACCGTCACCGATTTTACCGGTGTAAGCGGCCTTGCAGATTGCCTCAATGATGCTCTCTACATTCTCACTGACGCTGGCAATTTCCAGCTTCACCTTCGGCAGAAAATCAACTTGATACTCGGCACCACGATAAAGTTCGGTGTGACCCTTTTGACGGCCAAAACCTTTCACTTCGGATACCGTCATGCCGTCAACGCCCAGAGCCGCTACCGCCTCACGCACGTCATCCAGCTTAAATGGTTTAATAATTGCACTGATCAGTTTCATACCTTGTCTCCCACTCCCTGGTTGATATTGGGTTTAACAAACTAATTCAATGTCTGTGCCACATTAGTAAAACCCTTATTAATCAATGCAATAGAGCTGCTTTGTAATTTTTAGAATCATGCGCCCCCTATAATTGGTGCAGACGAGTTTTATATGTCACCAAACGGGGCGTCAATTTGGTGCAATTTTCGAGTGGCGTCTATTTTCTTATCCCTCAGGACTCCGCTTTCACAAACTCCTGCCACGCCAATAACAAGCGTTGAAAATCTTCCAATCCGCAGCCTGCAATTTGCTCCTCATCGTAGTAAGCCATATCCGGCTCCAGTTCATCACCAAATTCAAATTGCACCACATTGGCCGAAATTTCGGCCTCGCCATCGCCCAACTGCAACGTATATCCCCCGCTGTGCAGAGTCAGCATTTCTACCTCTCCGAGCTGAACACGTTCGATATCACTCAAGATGTCATCCAGCAAGGCTGGATTTGTCGCGATTTCGTCATTCAGCCAGTGCGCAAACGCTTCATGTCCCATGCCCAATTTGGCGCGCAGATGTCCGTCCACCTGCTTGGTAAATTCGTAATCCATTGTATTGCCCCTTGGTGTGCCCTTCTTCATTCTAGTGCTTGAAGTCTGCCACATAAAAAACGGGGCGCATAATGCGCCCCGTGAGGTGATGTCGCAATCACATCAGGCTGGAACTTGCAAAATCACTTGAGCTGCCTTCTCGGTGTAGCTGGTAATCTGATTGAAATTCAGATAGCGATACACATCGCTGGCCAGCGTATCCAGCTCTCGAGCATAGCCCTGATACTCCTCGACGCTCGGAATACGCCCCAGAATGGCCGTGACCGCCGCCAGTTCTGCCGAGGCCAGATAGACATTGGCACCCTGCCCCAGGCGATTTGGGAAGTTACGGGTCGAGGTGGAGACAACGCTGGCACCATCCGCGACTCGTGCCTGGTTCCCCATGCACAGAGAACAACCCGGTATTTCGATTCGAGCCCCAACGCGGCCAAAAATGCCGTAATAACCCTCTTCAGTCAGCTGATCCCGGTCCATTTTAGTCGGTGGCGCTATCCACAAACGAGTCGTCAGCTGCCCCTTGAACTGGTTCAACAGTTTACCGGCGGCACGGAAATGACCAATATTCGTCATGCAAGAGCCGATGAAAACTTCATCGATGGTGTCACCTGCCACGCTGGAGAGCAGACGAGCATCATCTGGATCGTTCGGAGCACAAAGGATCGGCTCCTTGATGGTATCCAGATCAATTTCAATCACGGCCGCATACTCCGCATCGGCGTCGGCGCTCATCAGCTCTGGCTTGGCAAGCCAGGCCTCCATCGCCTTGATGCGCCGCGTGATCGTGCGAACATCGCCGTAGCCTTCGGCCAACATCCACTTGAGCATGACAATATTGGAATTCAGATACTCGGCAATCGGGGCCTCATCCAGCTTGATAGTACAACCGGCAGCCGAACGTTCGGCGCTGGCATCGGCCAACTCGAATGCCTGTTCAACTTTCAGTTCTGGTAGCCCTTCAATTTCCAGAACCCGACCGGAGAAGATGTTCTTTTTGCCCGCTTTTTCGACGGTCAACAATCCCATCTGGATGGCCTGATACGGAATGGCATGCACCAGATCCCGCAGAGTAATACCCGGCTGCATGGTCCCCTTGAAGCGGACCAAGACAGATTCTGGCATATCCAGCGGCATGACTCCGGTCGCGGCCGCAAATGCCACCAAACCAGAACCGGCAGGAAAGGAGACCCCGATCGGGAAACGGGTGTGGGAGTCACCGCCAGTACCAACGGTATCCGGCAACAGCATGCGATTCAGCCAACTGTGGATAACACCATCACCGGGACGTAGCGAGACGCCACCGCGGTTCATGATGAAATCTGGCAGGGTATGGTGCGTCTGCACATCAACGGGTTTGGGATACGCGGCGGTATGACAGAAGGATTGCATCACCAGATCGGCAGAGAAACCAAGACAAGCCAAATCCTTCAGCTCATCGCGGGTCATGGGGCCTGTCGTATCCTGAGACCCCACAGTCGTCATTCTGGGTTCACAATAGGTCCCCGGACGAATGCCGGACACGCCACATGCCTTGCCCACCATCTTCTGGGCCAGTGTGTAGCCCTTACCGGTATCAGCGACCGGTTGTGGGCGGTTAAATACCTCGGAGAAAGGCAGACCCAGCACGTCGCGAGCCTTGTCAGTCAACCCACGGCCGACGATGAGCGGGATCCGGCCACCAGCCCGAACTTCATCCAGTAGCACTTCGGTCTTGAGAGCAAAAGTGGCAATCACTTCATCGCTGTCATGACGGGTCACCTTGCCAGCGTATACATGAATATCGATGACATCACCGGTATCCATCTTGCTGACGTCCAGCTCGATGGGCAATGCACCGGCATCCTCCATGGTGTTGAAGAAAATAGGCGCTATCTTGCCACCCAGCACGAAGCCACCGGCACGCTTGTTCGGTACATAGGGAATATCATCCCCCATAAACCAGAGCACCGAGTTGGTGGCCGACTTGCGGGATGAGCCGGTACCGACCACGTCACCCACGTAGACCAAGGGGAAACCTTTAGCCTTGAGCGTATCCAGGGTCTGGATCGGTCCTACAACACCTTCCTGATCAGCCTGAATACCAGGACGACTGTTTTTCAACATCGCTAAAGCGTGAAGTGGGATATCCGGGCGAGACCAAGCGTCTTGAGCCGGTGAGAGATCATCGGTATTGGTTTCCCCGCTTACCTTGAAGACCGTCAGTGTGATCTTCTCGGCCAACTGGGGACGAGACAGGAACCACTCCGCATTCGCCCACGATTCCATCACTTGCCGAGCGTAACTATTTCCGGATTCCAGCTTGCTCTGGACATCGTGAAAAGAATCAAACATCAGCAGCGTATACGACAGCGCCTTGGCAGCTACCGGTGCCAAGGTGGCATCATCCAGCAAGTCGACCAACGCCTGAATATTGTATCCACCTTGCATGGTTCCCAGCAGCTCCACCGCACGTTCGGAATTTAAAATAGGGGAACGGGTCTCCCCTTTGGCGACGGCAGCCAAAAAACCAGCTTTTACATAGGCAGCCTCATCGACACCAGGCGGAATGCGATTGGCCAGCAACTCCAGTAATAATGCCTCTTCACCCGCAGGCGGGTTCTTCAGCAGATCAACCAGAGCAGCAACCTGCTCGGCATTCAGGGGCTTGGGTGCAACGCCTTCGGCGGCACGCTCGACAACATGTTGGCGATAGCTCTCTAGCACGGTGAATTCCTCTTAACAGTTCGAGTTGTCCGACGCTGTCTATCGTGACCTAGTGGTCAGGATAAAGGGCGGGGACAATCATCCATGAAACGGCCTGTAGGGCCCGGTAACGTGGCTATAACTATATAGATTTGCTGGTTTAATGAAAAATATAACCGCTATAAAGTCACAGAGTACCGTGAACCTAAAGACCGAATGTATTCCCAAACATCAAGTAAAAAGAGTCATCATCACTATCCGTTTGGCCGTAGGCCAGATAAACAGGCCCTAAAAAGGTATCTGAACCAATATAGATGCTGCCCGCAGAACGCATATCAGCCCAATTGATATCTGACTTATTATTCCAGACATTTCCGCGTTCAATCGAGAACCCCAGATAGACGGGTGATTTGAAAGCACCAAAATTGTTATCGAGAAGTCGATAACCGTAGACCAGGGCCCCGAATAACTTATAGCGGCCGTTGAGCTGATAACGTTGATAGCCCGAGAGATTGAACAAACCACCCAAATCCTGCAAATACATAGGCTGCAGCTCACTCACTGCCGAGCCGCCACCCGAGAGTCGCAGGTTTAGAATATGTCGTTCCGACAGGTTGAAGGGGTGCAGATAGTCCACTTCCGATACCAATCCCCAGGAGTGGGCAGAAGGTGAGTCATCTTCACCCTGACCATGCACATACGACAATCCGCCCGATAGGTAATGGCCTCGGGTCGGGAAAAATCGGCTATCCAATGCATCATAGCGATAGTGGACATAGGGGCCCCAATCATAGACGTTGGTATCGGCGGTCACCCCCTGCACATCCAGGCTTGTTCGTGCCCCTCGAAGCCCAATCGCCACTTGATTCCAGGGCTGTGGATTCCAACCGACTTCGCTGTCGAGCCCCCAGGTACCACTTTCCACATTCACAAAACTCGAAGTGCCCAGATCTTCATTCGCCCACAAGGCCTCAGCCTGGCTCCTATAGATGGCACGAGTTTGATTGTCATATCCGCCGCCTAACTGCCAGTAAAACTGCTGGCTGGTATCGAACGGCGTGTAGTACTCGCTACGCAGGTGCTTCCAGCTCCCCAGGCTCAACTCGTTTCGCAATTCACCACCCAGTGAATTGATGTTTGTCAGGGTATAAGCCACGCCATAGGTATAGTTAGAGCGGGAACTGAAGTCATCTTCAAACGCCAGATTAAAATCCAGATAATCAGGCCCCCATCCCTTTTCGGTCGCATTCACCACGAGAATATTTTGGCCTTGCTGCTCCTCAATTTCATAGCTGACTCGTTCGAATGTCCCGAGAGCATTAATGCGTTCAATACCCGCCTCCAGATTCTCGTTGGTCTGGACCTTGCCAGTATCGACCTGCAACATCCCTTTAATCACAGCATCACTGAGCCGGGAATCATTGTGGATGACAATGCGATCCAGATAGTAAGCAGGCTGCCCAGTCAGTTGGGCTCGACGATCCAATTTGGCCGCCTGATAATCAGCGTATTCTTCCTTACTAACAGACAATGAACTCAAACGAGATCGCATGCCTTCTGCTGTTGACACACCACGTTGGACGATTTCAGGCATTCGATCAAAATCGGAAACAGAATAACTAGCAACATCTGGCATCAATAGCAGATCCTGCTCCCGCAAGAGCGCCAACTGGCGTTCAGTACCAGACCGAGTCATGTAGGTCGTTAATTGGTCCAGCAGGCCGAAGGCTGAATTTAATTCACTTTTTGGCTTCAGTTTGTCCGATATATCGACCGCTATGATGACCTGCGCGCCCATCTGAATGGCAATATCCACCGGCAAGTTGTTTACAATGCCTCCATCCGCGAGCAGCCTGTTATCGATCTCAATCGGTTTCAAGGCACCAGGAATAGACATGGATGCCTGCATCACCATAGCGAGGTTACCGCGGCTCAATACCACAGGCGCGACCGTTTCCATATCCGTGGCAATAGCCCGATAGGGGATCGGTAACTCATCGAAACTTTGCAATGCTGGCAAGTTAGAAGTTGCCTCCCGAAGCAGAGCCGACATGCCCTGCCCCTGATATACCCCTTCGGGAAGTTTCACTTTGCCATTACTCAAACCAATGTTGGTCTGTAATTGGAACTTATCCGCCTGCTCCTTCTTGCGCAGCGAAAGGTCTTCTCGGGTGACTTTATCCTTATAGCCCTTGTTCCAATCCAGAGAGAGTGTTTTGTTGGTTACCTCGTCAGCCGAAAACCCCATGGCATACATGCCTGCCACATAGGACCCCATGCTGGTACCCAGCACTATATCGACGGGTATCCGCATCTGCTCGAGCACTTTAAGCACCCCAAGGTGGGCCGCGCCTTTGGCACCACCGCCACTGAGAACCAGAGCAATCTTCGGTCGTTCGGCACCTCGGGGAACAGCCGCTTGCAGTTGGGGAGCGCATAAAAGGAGCGCGCAAACGTATGCCATTCCGAAAAAGCAGAATAGTCTTTGCTTTGCCATTTTGTCGGCCGTCACACTCACGATCGTCCCACCTAACTCATTGAGGGACCTATGCTAACGAGATTGACCCTCAAACAGAAGCTCCTGCTCGAAGTTTGTCTCTCCGTTCTAATTTCCGCACTCGTAACCGGTAGGCTCAATCTGACATTGCTGGGCAGCATCCTGGAAAAGCACCTGATAGAGCAGGAACTACCGATCCAATCGCAAAGCATTCGCAAGGGTGTAGAAAAAGATCTCGATAGGATGACCAACACCTTGAGTCAGCTGGCCAAAATCACTATGCCATGACAAACACATACCAGCCGAACTCTACGCTGGATACCAAGCGCGGTGAGTTTCATCTCTAGAAAAGGACTTGTAAATTAAAGGAGCGCTCGTAAATAAGGCTAGAGTAATGATGCTGTCCTGTTTTTTTATAGTGTGGAATAACACCAGAACAGCCCCATCAAAAGAGGCTGGTGCAACATATAAATGGATAAACTATGGCGCCCAAGAACCGCTAGCGGCCTGCAGACAACCGGTAAATCAGCCTGGGGGCCCCGACAGGAACTAGGACACAGACTCCGGGCAAACACCATGCCCAGCAAGACAATTCCGAACCAGGGCAACATCGGAACATAGTCTTCAGTTTGCGGTTTGTGAGCCGCCATGCCCAGCCAATTCAGACTTCGAGGGTCAAGCGAATCACTTCCTGGTAGGCATGCCGTCGCAAGACATATCAGTGCGAGCAGTAACCAGAGCCAGCGTTTATTCAAATAGTCCAGTCGTAGCAAGAGGTTACCAACCATACTCGCCAGGACAACGAAGTGCAGAATGCCAAAATAAATGAATCGCTCTGCAAACATGGCCCAGCTGACTACAGAGATAAGCCCGGCACAGCAGGCAATCAACATCAGGCGCCGCCAGAAGCGCTTCGTCGTTTGCTTCACAGCCAAGACCAAACTAATCCCCATGATCATTAAAAAACAACCCACGATACAATTGCGCCAAGCAATCCAACGCCAGTCGGTTAACAGCTGAAAATCAGCTAAGTGCCAGTACATGAGATCAAAACAAAAATGGAAGACGATCATCATCAAAATAGCGAAGGCTCGGGCCACATCAAGCCAAGGCCAACGAAGAGATGTTTGCAGTGCCATATCGGCTCCAGAGCAATAAAGTCGGTGCTGCCATCCATCTTGCTGTCACACTCACACAGCAAAACCATACGCAAAAAGCCCCGCTCATCGAGCGGGGCTTTGTAATAGGTGTTTGACAGTGTCCTACTCTCGCATGGCGAATGCCACACTACCATCGGCGCTACAACGTTTCACTTCTGTGTTCGGCATGGGAACAGGTGGTACCATTGCGCTATGACCGTCAAACAAAACTTTTAAATCTGGTGCTGATACCCAGAGTCGAACTGGGGACCTCACCCTTACCAAGGGTGCGCTCTACCAACTGAGCCATATCAGCACGTATCTCGTGCGATATCCGGTCTGACCGTATATCTGAATTGGGTGCCTGGCAGTGTCCTACTCTCGCATGGCGAATGCCACACTACCATCGGCGCTACAGCGTTTCACTTCTGTGTTCGGCATGGGTACAGGTGGTTCCACTGCGCTATTGCCGCCAGGCATAAATCTTCAATCTGGGAAGAAGCTGACTCGTTCTGTCTACCGTCACAAGCATTTAAAACTTCTTGGGTGTTGTATGGTTAAGCCTCACGGGTAATTAGTATGGGTTAGCTCAACACGTCACCGCGCTTACACACCCCACCTATCAACGTTGTAGTCTTCAACGGCCCTTTAGGACACTTAAAGTGTCAGGGATGACTCATCTCAGGGCTCGCTTCCCGCTTAGATGCTTTCAGCGGTTATCGATTCCGAACTTAGCTACCGGGCAGTGCCATTGGCATGACAACCCGAACACCAGAGGTTCGTTCACTCCGGTCCTCTCGTACTAGGAGCAACTCCCTTCAATCATCCAGCGCCCACGGCAGATAGGGACCGAACTGTCTCACGACGTTCTGAACCCAGCTCGCGTACCACTTTAAATGGCGAACAGCCATACCCTTGGGACCAACTTCAGCCCCAGGATGTGATGAGCCGACATCGAGGTGCCAAACACCGCCGTCGATATGAACTCTTGGGCGGTATCAGCCTGTTATCCCCGGAGTACCTTTTATCCGTTGAGCGATGGCCCTTCCATTCAGAACCACCGGATCACTATGACCTACTTTCGTACCTGCTCGACCTGTCCGTCTCGCAGTTAAGCTAGCTTATGCCATTGCACTAACCTCACGATGTCCGACCGTGATTAGCTAACCTTCGTGCTCCTCCGTTACTCTTTGGGAGGAGACCGCCCCAGTCAAACTACCCACCAGACACTGTCCCTGGCCCGGATAACGGGCTGAGGTTAGAACATCAAACATACCAGGGTGGTATTTCAAGGTCGGCTCCATGACAACTAGCGTCGTCACTTCCAAGCCTCCCACCTATCCTACACAAGTAGGTTCAATGTTCAGTGTCAAGCTGTAGTAAAGGTTCACGGGGTCTTTCCGTCTAGCCGCGGGTATACGGCATCTTCACCGCAATTTCGATTTCACTGAGTCTCGGGTGGAGACAGCGTGGCCATGGTTACACCATTCGTGCAGGTCGGAACTTACCCGACAAGGAATTTCGCTACCTTAGGACCGTTATAGTTACGGCCGCCGTTTACCGGGGCTTCGATCAAGAGCTTCGCTTGCGCTAACCCCATCAATTAACCTTCCGGCACCGGGCAGGTGTCACACCCTATACGTCCACTTTCGTGTTTGCAGAGTGCTGTGTTTTTGATAAACAGTCCCAGCCACCTGGTCACTGCGGCTGACAATAGCTCCGGATGTGCATCCTTCACCACCATCAGCGTACCTTCTCCCGAAGTTACGGTACTATTTTGCCTAGTTCCTTCACCCGAGTTCTCTCAAGCGCCTTGGTATTCTCTACCCGACCACCTGTGTCGGTTTGGGGTACGGTTGGCGGTAATCTGAAGCTTAGAGGCTTTTCCTGGAAGCATGGCATCAGTGACTTCGCATCCGTAGATACTTCGTCTCGGGTCTCAGTGTTAATGCCGCAGCGGATTTGCCTACCGCGACCACCTACTTCCTTTCACCAGGACTACCAACGCCTGGCCCACTTAGCCTTCTCCGTCCCCTCATCGCAATTACCGTCAGTGCGGGAATATTAACCCGCTTCCCATCGACTACGCTTTTCAGCCTCGCCTTAGGGGCCGACTCACCCTGCCCCGATTAACGTTGGACAGGAACCCTTGGTCTTCCGGCGAGGAGGTTTTTCACCCCCTTTATCGTTACTTACGTCAGCATTCGCACTTCTGATATCTCCAGCATGCCTCACGACACACCTTCACAGACTTACAGAACGCTCCCCTACCACTCAATCTATTGATTGAATCCGCGGCTTCGGTGCCTGATTTGAGCCCCGTTACATCTTCCGCGCAGGCCGACTCGACCAGTGAGCTATTACGCTTTCTTTAAATGATGGCTGCTTCTAAGCCAACATCCTGGCTGTCTGAGCCTTCCCACATCGTTTCCCACTTAATCAGAACTTTGGGACCTTAGCCGGCGGTCTGGGTTGTTTCCCTCTTCACGACGGACGTTAGCACCCGCCGTGTGTCTCCCATGATTGCACTTACTGGTATTCGGAGTTTGCATCGGGTTGGTAAGTCGGGATGACCCCCTAGCCGAAACAGTGCTCTACCCCCAGTAGTGAGACATGAGGCGCTACCTAAATAGCTTTCGGGGAGAACCAGCTATCACCGAGTTTGATTGGCCTTTCACCCCTAGCCACAAGTCATCCCCTAACTTTGCAACGTTAGTGGGTTCGGTCCTCCAGTAAGTGTTACCTCACCTTCAACCTGCC
>CAXXIF010000008.1:0-9388 GCA_963677375.2 Aeromonadaceae bacterium | reverse complement strand
TTGGTTCAAAACCTAACAAAGACCTGCTGATCGCCCTTCTGAATGAAATCTTGCGGGGCCGTAAACAGATCACGAACCTGGTCTACAACAAAAACGAATATCCCGGCGATAATGACAGCATTGGCGGGGCGATCTTCGACCTGACCTGTGTCGGTCCGGACGGGGAAACCTTCCTGATCGAGGTACAGCGCAGTGTGCAGGGAAACCTGAAACAACGCATGCTGTATTATGCCAGTAGGTTAATCTCGGACATGGCCCCGAAAGGAAAACGGAAAGTATGGAACGTTTCGGGTCAGTGAGAGCAAAGCTAAGCTTGCTTAAGGCTTTGCCGAGCGTGAGAAACGACTATCGCAGATGAATTGCTTAACTTTGTGAAGACTGAATCCGAGCTGGAGAGTGAACTTGACGGGTGGTTATATGTTTTGAAGAACATGAGCAGGATGGACAAGATCCCGTTATTTCTGAGGAAACCGATATTTGAATTTTGCGATTAAGCGAGCGCAGAGGCTAAGCTTGCTTAGAGTATGCCGAGCGTGAGCAAAATGCGCGAAGCGAAAAGTTGTTTAATATTTCGGAATACAGTAATTTGAGCAAGGAGGAAAAAGAGATGTACGATGTGGAACTAAAACGGAAATGGGATAAAGCGAATATCCTGGCCTATGCGAAGTCACAGGGCAGGGCTGAAGGTTTGGCCGAAGGAGAAGCAAAGGGGGAGATAAAAGGAAAAGCTGAAGGACTTGCTGAAGGTGAGATAAAAGGGAAAGCCGAAGGTCATGAATTGGCTATGGAAACGGTTATTATAAACGGTTCGAAGAATGGCTTAACTCTCGAACAAATCCAGGCTGTTACGGGATGGGAGAATGACAAGATTAGTGAAGTGTTGAAACGGAACCATTTGTTGTAGGCTTTCCAGATTTTCTCCAGCCCGTTTTTTCATTTCAGATCAATTGAAAAAGCAGGTGGAGAAAAAGATAAATTTATCGTTGCCTGCCGGGCAAAATACCCGTTCAATCAGAATTCCGACGTCGTTTCTAATTTTTGCAATCAGGTCCACCGCTTCCCGGATCCGGATTCTTTTAAGCACAAACAACAACGTTTTTTGCAATTTCTGTCCTTGAGCCGGACAGGCTCTTCCTTTTGCAGTCGATGAAAAGGAAGCAAAAATCTTGTCAAAACGAACCCTCTGCCGGGCGTTTTGACGGCCAGCGCACCGCACCGCTCCGTTCTGCATTTGCGGTGGAGTCTTGACGGATTACAGTGTAATCCAGTTGCATTTCACGTATAATGCAATCGTATTACCCGTGTAACTTTTGAAAATTTATTGTTCAGTGAAACTTCTCCCTCAATTTTTGTGAACGCCACAATAATGCTGTTGCGTCACTCACAACAACATTCTATACACATGGTGCCAAGCCCATTTTTCCTGCAAAATCCAATAAAAACCTTCTGTAAGTGCATAGCCGGTACACCCCCACGGTTGTAGTTCAACCGGGAATAATCGCTGGGCGCTGCGCGCCGTTCATATTCCTAATTTATTATATACTGGCATTAGTTTTTCTTTTCATTTTATTTTAATAACCAATCAATTACATTTAATTTTTGGATACCATCTATACTTGTATTATCAAAATCAAGTGTCAATAAATATTTTGGATAATTATCTTTGATATTCTTAAATGCCGAAATTTCACGTTTAAACGTTTTTTCGTCATTAATAGTATAGGCAACTTGGTAATATTCTCTTTCGTTATTCGGTTTTTGCACTACAAAATCAATTTCTTTGTCATTGTGTTTTCCTGCATAGACTTTTCCTCCACGTCTGAATAGCTCGAAATAAACAACATTTTCAAGTTTGTGACCTAAATCTGCATCGTATTTATTCGTTGCTGTTATATTTCTTAAACCTAAATCAACAACATAATACTTTTCATTTGTAGAGAGCAACTCTTTGCCTTTTATATCGTATCGAGGTGCTGCGTACAGAATATAGGATTGAGTCAGAAAATCCAAATGTTTAATAATTGTGTTGTGTGATATGCTTTTCGTCGAATTTTTATTGAGTTCTGCTGCAATGTTAGTCGGTGAGACATAAGAACCAACAGAATCAAATAAGAAGCTAATTACTCGCTGTAAATTATGGATATTTCTCAATTTATTTCTTTGTGCAATATCTTTTATGATGACAGTGTTGTAAATAGATTGGAGGTAATTATTTACTAAATCTTTATTGTTTTTAGAAAGAGTAACTGCTCCAGGAAAACTGCTGTCGTTGATATATTTGCGAAATAATCTGTCTGTATTTTTCTCATCGTTGTTTGCTAAAACGTATTCTTTGAATGAATACGGCTGAATATTTATTGCAATATATCTGCCGGTCAAAAGTGTCGCTAATTCACTTGAAAGTAAATAAGCATTTGAGCCTGTTATGTATAAATCAATATTTTTCTTTGTATATAGACTGTTTATTAGCTTTTCAAAATCATCGATTAATTGAACTTCATCCAGGAAAATGTAATATTTTTCGTCACTGCTTACATTTTTTATTATTTCATCGTATAGGGCAGTCCAATCCGTAAAGTTTAGATTCTCTCTTTCTTCAAAATTGAGGAATACAATATTTTCAGCAGAAATACCATTTGATAATAGTTCATCTTTGAAGGCTTCAAGGAGAGTTGATTTTCCGCAACGGCGAATGCCGGTAATGACTTTTATTAAATTTTGGTCTTTAAGTTGCCTTAATTTGCTTAAATATGTTTCTCTCTGTATCATAATTTTTTATTGCAAAGATAGTTCTTATTGACGAAAATTACCAATATTTTAATTTTTCGTCAATAAGGCTACTGTTTTTTGCTTTATACCACTCAGTTTTCATCAAAATCCATGTCATCAATGAGGAGATTATCCCCTGAAACATTGGTGTAGACATCACCATAATGGTTATTACAATGTTTAATCCTTTCTCCACTCTCTTTAATAATACTAACTCACAAAGGTTATGAAATTGTCCAATATTTTCAATTCGTCCGCTAATTGGTCGGTAGATGAATTCTACTTTTTCCACAAAGTCTTAACATTTGGTATTTGTAAAAGGAATATCTTTCTGGGTAGTTAAGAGTCAAATAAACCAAAACAGCCCTATGATATTGATAATCATTAAGGTCATTAAAGTTAGCTGTATTCAGATTTTTAAAGTCAGTACGGAAATTTTTTACTCGTTCCAAAATATCGAAATTTTCATCATAGAGGGTTTTGAATATATCTCTTATTCGTTCCGGAGACTGTTTCGCATTTTTTAGAAGCATTCTTTTAGGGAAATACTGTCCTGAGTCGAGTAAGTTTTCTGTTTTACTTAAAGAAATATCAAGGTTGTTATAGAAATTTGCCGAGTTAATGTCGAAATTGTCTTGGAATTGCTTAATCGCTTTCCATTTGTAAATTTCCTGGTCGTGAACTTGGTCAAAGTTTCTTTTGTACTCTTCAATATATGACTTTACAATTTGTCGGTTCATTTCGTTTGTTGTTTAGATTTCACAACGGTATAGCTTACGCCTTAAAAAATTCTATTCCGAAAATCCAGGCAAGCTATGTGTGTGTAGTTTTCGTTACTGTTCCGGCACTTTCTAAGGCTCCCATATCGGAAAATAGAAGCTTTCTGCTTATTGTCCGGACAGCTTCGCACAAACCAGTTACCCGGTATGCACGTGTCTGTAGGCTACTTGTGATGGAACACAAGGTTTAATTATTCAATGAACGTTAAACAGTTATGGTAAGCGACTTCCTGTCGCTCTACAGTGGTGTGAGAGCCTCTCCCTGTCAGCGCTTACTGGCGGGGCAGTCTACTCGATTATGCGTTGAGCCTTTTTAGAAAAATGTAAAAACCATTTCAACTTGATCCCCCGCCTCCTATACTCTCCTATCAATATTGCTTGAATCTTTATATATAAAAATAATTCCGGTTATCAGCTAAGGAGTATATTATTGGAGATGCTCATAATGATGAATTGCCAGCCCAATCAGATTGTGTCCAATTGCCAGCCCAATCAGATTGTGTCCAATTGCCAGCCCAATCGGATTGCGTCCAGTTGCCAGCCCAATCAGATTGTGTCCAGCCAAATGGTGCCGACTGTTTCATATCAGTCTCTTTCACAAGTTCATTGAATACCTTCCCTAAAATGGGATGTTCTTTATGTTTCAAAAGAATGTTATAATCCAGTTTTCCTTTTGATTCCTTATTTCCAGTCATAGTTTTGTTTCCTTTCTGTTTTTTTTGTATCCATAATCTGAACGACATTGCTTATATGTTGAAATAATTTTTTATAGCCTTCGCATAAGTAATCCTTCGAATTAATGGTATGATGCATCCAATAAGTATAGGCTGTGCAACCACCATGACAGATATCAAGCCATTTGCAGTCATTACATCCGATTTTTTCGAAGTTTCTTTTAAGTGACTTCCATTTGGAAAGAATTGCCGGTAAACCATTACTAATATTACCAAGATAGAAATCCGAATGCTCATTGGCTAAACGTGAGCAAGGAAACATATCACCGTTAGGAGCCAAGCAAAGGAAACCCGTTAAACATTTCTGATTAAACATACAAAAGGTGCTATGACCTAAAAATAAACTTTTAATATAGCCTGAGAAATCTGCATTCCATGGAGGATTATTATCATCAAACCATAGATTGAAAAGTTGAATCATCGCCTCACCCCACTCTTCGGGACGAATCTGCATGCCCTTATTCAAATCCTTATTAATAAAGCAAGGATTAATTTTAAAACTACTAACCCCAATACTCTTTATAAATGAATAGTATTCGGGAATATAATTGATATTTTCGAGTGTAAGTACTGACAAAATTCCTACATGTATGCCTTTTGATTGCATAAGATTAATAGAGTTGATGACTCTATCAAAAGAACTATGTCCATTTGAAAAAATCCTGTTCTTATCGTTGATAAAACTATCCCCATCAAGGCTAATGCCAACCTGAAAATGCTGATCTTGAAAAAATTCTATCCACTGTTGTGTAATAAGAGTTGCATTAGTCTGTAGTTTGTTAGATATTGAAATATTATACCGAGTCTTTATATCTTGTTGGATGGTTACAATCTGACGAAAGAATGGTATTCCTACCAGAAGAGGTTCTCCGCCTTCCCAGAATAAATCAAAATGTTGATAACCTGCCTCAATTAAATCTTGAAGCAATACGGTAAAATACTCAAGTGAAAGATGCGTATTAAAAGAACTTGCTTTAACAAAGCAATATCTACAACGTAAATTGCATGTTTCAGTAATTCGAATAATGACCGCAATCTGCTTATTCTGTATCATGAGTTACTTATCGCTACATTCGTTAATATATTTTAAGGGTCTTTGGACACCTTTCGAAAAACAGTCAATTTGTAAATTATAAAACATCAGTTTGTACAAACACTGCATGATATTGAGTTTCATAATTTTTCAAATATTAATGTATGATAATTTAATATTGGCCATACCGAGTGTTGTGTTTTTCTGCTTTTTATAACTTATCATAAGTTACAAAGATATTTCCAGTTTCATTCGCTTTACGCCTTTTCTTGTATAATAAATCTGGAAGACTTACTCTTCCGTCTAAAAGTGCAATTAAATCAGATCCATCCATAATTATTATCGATTTGAATTCTGGTGAAATTGCTTCTGGTGTTAATCCATCAACTGTAATTAGTAAACCCATTGCAATTTTTAGTTTTCCTTCAACTTTGAATGTAAAAGATGCTAAATCAGTTCTATTTACTTGTTGTTTCCACTTTGCTTCAAGAAGATAATCCGTGCCATCATATGTGAATGCTCCATCAATTTGTTCTCCTTGATTCTTAAAAGAACCTTTTGGGTCTAATTCGTAAAGTAGAAACAAGTCATTTAGGAACTTTTCAAATTGAAATCCACGCTGTTGAAAATTATTATTAGTAGCAAGTTTATTAAATAGATTTTTAAGTTCTTTTAATTCATCATCAAGTGATTTGTTTTTTGCAATTCTTTTCTCTGCTTCTTGTCTTCTTTTATTAGCGGCGTCTTGCTCCTTTGTTAATTGAATATATCCAATGGTGTGTTTTCGTAAGTTCTCCACAGCTTGTTCGGCTTTTTTTCTTTTACTGCCATCTTCATCCCAATAAACTAATTGAGGAAAATCAGTCATGTCGGTAACCGCAATGAGTAAAGTCATTAAATCCTCCTCAAACAAATCAAGACGAGAAGTCATTCGTTCAATTAATTCTTTTACACTTTCTCGTTTAAGTCCATCCCAATTTATTGTCGTAATTAGAGTTTTTCTTACTAATGTCAGCTTAAGGAAATCCCTTAAGTCATCTTTCTTCCAAAAGATAACTGAAAGGGCTTCTTTTAGAGCCATAATCGCTTGAGGTGATATTTTTTTCTTTGTGTTGTCCATCTATTGTTTCAAATCGTTTTTGCTCGGCATATCGCTGTCTTAGCATGAAGCACAACATTCTGATATTTTATCTATTGTTCAGATAAATTATTGTTAAAATTAAAAATAATAATTGACATTATAGCCGTAGAGAAGAGTGTTTAAAAATAATGGATAAAATAAATTACCCTGAATTTTTAAACTTCCACCAACTTGGAAATACGGCAGACAGTCTTAACGTGTACCTTAAATACGGTGGACTACTTTACCTGATTCACCTGGAACTTTAATGATGAAACCGTCTTTGATTATTTGAAAAACATTAGCCGGTCTATTCTTTACATGGATATCGTCTCGCGTTTTGAGATCCGTAATGTAGACTTTCTGAACAGGCCGATCAGGTACCTGGCCGATGAAACCGGCAATTTGGTTTCAGCCAGGGGGATTGGTAATTTCCTGAAATCCCAGAATGTTTCAATTTCGGTCACCGCCATCCTGAATTACTTGAATTATCTGACAACCGCGATGCTGATTGCCGGTGTTCAGCGATCGGATATTCATGGTAAAAAGGTTTTTGAAGTAGAAGAAAAATATTATTTCAATGATATTGGACTGAGGAATTCGATTGCCGGATTTTCTCCGTTTGATTTGGGGCAGATCATTGAGAATGTAGTTTATCTCCATTTGAAGTCGCTTGGTTATGATGTCCTGAGCGGCAAACAGCAAGATAAAGAAATAGATTGCATCGCGCGGCAGCAGGGGGGGTACTACGGCATTTTTTCCGTCCGGGACCGGAAAAAAAATATAGAAAAGGCCCGGGACCTGCTGGGTGAAGAAGCCCGAAATGAGAAACAGGAAGCATTGGAAGACGGAGCCAGGGCCTGGGAAAAGCTGGATACGGTTTGGAATGAAATTCTGGAAGCAATAAAAAACAACCATAAACCAAACTGCCCGGTATGTAAAAAAGGCAGGATGCATTTTGCCGGGATGGCGCATGATGCTCCACTGGACCCCTAATGATCGGTGTAAAACCTTTTTTTTGACAATTGGCCTTTCCTTGTTGCCGGCAAAAAAGCCCCGTTCTTGCCGAACGGGAAAACTATGCCCGCCTGGATGGAAACGAACAAATAGCCTGGCCGTTTTTCTTTATCTGCGGGAAAAACAGCACAAAACCGGCACCGGATACAAAAAGGATTGAAAAAAACATTTAATCCCTATGCATAAAATCAAATAATCAACGGATTGTATCAACATGAATTAAATCAAACGGGGCGTAAAACCACTTAAAAACCGGCAACAGAAAAGAGGCAGTAAGCCTCAATCGTACCGCCTCTTCTTTTTTGGCCCCACTGTGCCTTAATTCCTAATTTGTTATGAGCAGATTATTTCTGCTTTTCAGTTGGTTCTACATAGTCCTCAGGTATTGACTCGTGTGTCATGCTTACATTTCTAGTTACTCTAAATGTGTTTCCTGGACCTGCTATAACGGAAAAATCACTATAAGAGGTACCAGACGATTCATAAGGAGTAGCTACAATATCTCCACTTGGCGTTTTAAGTGTAGCTGTTATCTTAGTCAGTAAGCACACGCCACGACTACTAGCTTTCCATTGTGTGTTCGGAGTTACATCATATTTGTCGTTTGAACAAAATGCACTCATGTACTCTACCGTGCCTGATGCAATGTAATTAGTCGAATTGAAAATTTTGACAACGGGATACGCCATAATAGTTAATTTTAAAATTCTTTCCTACTCTTTTGGCTTTTCGGAATAACGCCCTGTTTTTTTAGTTGGTTTCAGACCCAACTTTTCTGTCATGATGGATGGTTAGTCCTTTTTAACCAGACTGTTAATTTCATATAATTTTAGAAATATTAATTTTCAACTTTATCAAATCGTGCTTTTTTGTTAAGTTTTCTCGATAATATTGCTCATAATGTCTGGCAGTCGAGTAAACCGGAGGAACTTCCCCACTGGCCTCTCCCAAAACCAGACTTGAGCGTCTCAGCTCATTCTGCTCTTGTTATACACAATCTATGCGTTTATCACGTGGCCCTTTACAAAGCACCTTTATGCGGTTAATAGTTGTCCATTCCATGCCGATAAAACTCAAAAGCAACTTGTTTCTTTTTTCAGAGATTTCAATTTTAAAATGAACGTTCAATTCAGTTTTTCCTAGCAACAAAGTGTCAATATTTTGAATTCTAACTTTTGGCAGTTCCTCAAAATCCTCAGAAATAATCTGTCCTTGAATAGTTCTGGTTTGTCCACTCAGATTGAGGTTTAAAACAAATAGGATTACAATCAAAATTATTACTATCCTCATTGTGTTTTGCTTTTTTTAACCTTGCAGCGATTCTGTTGTCTGTCAGCCAGAGCTATCTTACAATTTGCTATTTCCTGTTTTTATGCACAGCTTTTTTCCCTCATAAATTCAGATGATTAAACAGCTCTGTGATGTTTTGTAAGCCTTGATACTTATATGGGTAAAATTTAAATCTCTTACCCTCTTCAGGTCCGAAACCTCTTCGAACAGCAATGATTTAACATAAGTTAATGATTTAGTTTTTGTCCCTACAATTTACGCAAATCTGCCTTAAAGTCAAATAGGATGACGATAAAATTATTTACGTTCATTAGTCCGGGGAGCAAAACAATAATCTCAGCCTGCAAAGCATAAATCTGAGCGTGCAAACTTTTGGTTCCGGAAATGCAGGCTGGTTATTCTTTGTTAAATTTCGGCGTCGGTTTGAAACGATACCATTGATCGGTAAGAAGTGATACCAGTAGTTTACCGCCAGTTTTTTTAGTTCCCTTGGGGTAAACCCAAACCAAATTAGTTTTTGGGGAGTACATGCATCTAAAAACCAGGGATGTATGTCCACAGAAACCTTTACTTGTCATCATTGTCACAGGCGTCTAAAGAAGAATCCACGGTTAAAAGGGGAACAACAGTATTGCGGTTCCAGGGA
>CAXXIF010000007.1:0-26808 GCA_963677375.2 Aeromonadaceae bacterium | reverse complement strand
TTTGATGCTCTAAATCCGGGCTCACAACAAAAATTAAATTTATTTTTGTATCGCTGAGAACGCCGGGTTCAGTATCTCTGGAGTAGTCATTACATCCGACTAATAGCACCATGCTAAATGCAGCGACTACCAGCGTCGTAGACAAATGTTCCTTCATGTATTCCTCCTGGCTCTAGGACAATGAATTATTCTTGACCACTCAATTTTAACTTATATTTAAAACCACCCTGTGCTTACCACTAAAAATAGCAACCATAAGTTAAGCATGAATGGAAACCATGGTGAAAAATAAGATGCATTATTACCTCATCTTATATGTTCTATCTTTAGAATGGCACTATGATGCTAGTGTGCTTATCTGATTTTTGAAAATTTCAAATTCTATTTTTATCATTCGTCGGCTGTCTTGCAAATACCTGATGACGCGACATCGTTTGCGGCGTCTGGTCTGAATGATGCGGTTCTTTATCGTGTCGCCGCAAACACGAGAGCTGAATTGCCGAGTGAGCTCCTGAGCGTATTGAGCAATAACACCCGAGAATGGACTCAGACGCGTTCTAGATGGCCGTATCCAATCCCCTCGTGATCTTGGCCTCGGCCGCCCCATTTATCAGGGAGTTTGTTGTCACTGGACGCAGGACCCTGATGTCCTCCTGCTCGAACTTGGGTTGGATATCAAGGGGGCAGCCACTGGGGTAGTCAAAGTCGTGAACGTTTATATGTCACCATTGTTAATCTGGATTGACCTCGAGAATGGTCAGTGAACTTATCCCCCTCTTTAGGGAGCGTTTAGCGGCCGCCATTCATTCTTATAATCCAGAGAAAGGCTGATGCACGTCATTTAACCTGTCAGTTCTATCAGGTGAGTGGTAAAATATCGCATAAATAACCGGCGTAAGTTTTAGCTAATTAGGTAGCAATATTCAGTTTATCTTATGATAATGAATACGTTATAGGACCGGTTCGGATACATGGAGTGAAATGGTAATGCGACCGTACAGGCGAGCACGAAGAGAAGAAGAAAAAACTGATCGGGTAGAGGCCATTCTCGCTTCTGCGGCGAGCTTACTAGCGGATAATACTCTCGATGAATGCAACCTCAGCACAATAGCTGGTGAGGTTGGCATCACCAAGGCCGCTCTATATCGCTACTTCCGGGTCAAAGAGCTCATATTCCTCGAAATCTATCGCCGGGAGCTGGCACTTCTCGCGCCTGCGCTGCAGCAAGTATTCCTTACACCCAGTGTTGAAAAATTAGCCGCTGCGCTAGTCGCCAGACCGCTGTTCTGTAAACTCACGGCGGTACTGGCTGATGTATTGGAAAAGCCGCTCACCGAAGAAGAAGCCGTCACCTTCAAGAGTTACATCTTGCAAGTTTTTGAACCACTCGGCATTCAACTCAATCAACAGTTTGGAATGAGTCTGGAGCAGGTCATTGGTCTGTTATTGCATATTTTCTCGGCTATCGTGGGCTGCTGGAAGATTAGCCATCCCAGCCCAATGATGACCCAGGCCTTGCAAAACGAACAACTGGCCCCCTTTCGCGCTGAGTTTCATCAATATTTGCAGCAGCATCTCACCATGTTGTTGGGGCAAATCATTCCCGCAAACTGATCACAGCACCGGGCACTCCATCCTCTGGTCCTGCAGTCGGTCGCAGAAACGAGAATGAAAAAAACCGAAGCCATTTTCATGACTTCGGTTTTTTTATTTGGCTCCAGACTCGTTGGATGACGAACATGGAGCCTGCCTGCATCGACTTCCTATGAAACAGTTACAGTACCTTGGCAATCGCCTGACACAGAGCATCAATATTGCCGCTCGTGATCCCGGCGACACTGATACGACCTGAGCCAACGATGTACACGGCGAACTCATTCTTCAACCGGGCAACCTGATCCTTATTCAATCCGGAAAAGGAGAACATGCCGTTTTGCTCCGTCATGAAGCTGAAATCTTGCTGCACACCCTGGGCCTTGAGTTTGGCGACAAACAGTTCCCGCATCTGCCAGATCCGCTCACGCATCTGAGCCACTTCGGCAATCCATTCCTGCTTGAGGGCGGCATCTTTGAGCACCGTGGTTACCACGGCAGCACCATGTGCCGGCGGATTTGAATAGTTGGCCCGGATGGCGGCCTTGACCTGACTGAACGCCACATTGGCAACCTCTGCCGCTTCGGTCACCAACGTAATAGCACCGACCCGTTCGTTATACAGACCAAAATTTTTCGAGAAAGAGTTGGCAACCAACAGTTCCCGGTTATAACGGGCAAACAGACGCAGGCCAGCGGCGTCTTCGTCTACGCCCCGGGAGAAACCCTGGTAAGCAAAGTCAAAGAACGGCAGCAGTTGACGTTCGGCGCAAAACTTGGCGAGGGCTTCCCACTGTTCCAGAGTCGGGTCAATACCCGTCGGATTGTGGCAGCAACCATGCAGCAACACCACATCACCCGTTTGCGCGTCTGCCAGCGAACTCAGCATGCCATCAAAGTCGAGTCCACGAGTTGTCGGGTTGTAGTAAGTGTATTCACCGGTTTCTAACCCGGCCGCGCCAAAGACCTGGAAGTGGTTCACCCATGTTGGATTGGAGATCCATACCTTGCGGCTCAGTTTCTGGCGAGAGAGAAATTCGGCGCCAATTCGCAGAGCTCCGGTACCACCAGGAGCCTGTGCAGTACGCGCTCGCTTGCTGGTGACAATTTCATGGTCCGCCCCAAAAAGCAGCTGCTGCACCAACTGCCCATACTCAGCATTGCCTTCAATACTCAGATAGTTTTTGGTCTTTTCCGTGTCCAGCAGGATTTGTTCTGCTTTCTTGACGCAAGAAAGAATGGGGGTATCTCCAGCGTCATTCTTGTAAATTCCAACCCCCAAGTTGATCTTGTGGCTACGGGCATCATTACGGAACTCATCGGTCAGACCCAGAATCGGATCAGCGGGTGCGGCGGTTACCTGTTCAAACATGTTAATCCCTGTCTTTGTTTGGTTGTCGATGGCAGCTGACCTGCTCCCGCTCACGACCCCTCTCGGGGCACCGGACGGGCGCGAGTGCCATTTATATCACTCTGCCGAACGGTAAAAAATGGTTTTTCTGAAGATCATCACAGTGGGACACCAGAAAGCTGATCCCGAACAAACAGCGCCATCGCCTCATGTTCCAGCCAGCGCTGTTGATTAATTAATGGAGCCAGGGCCAATTGCAGATCCGATGGCATATTCGCCATCAACCAAGGTGTGCTTTCGGATAATAATTGTCCAAAACGTATCACTAATTCAGGGAGGGCTGCAGGCAGCAGCAAACGTAGCGGCCGCTCCAGTCTGGTTGCCAATGCTTGCTGACGCAGCAGGGCCTGAGGGTGCAAATCACCTAAGTGACCCCAGACAAAGTTAGGCGTCAAGGTGGCAAGGAATTTTTCCGTCAGCCCGGTATGTTCCGGGGGGGTCAGCAGGAGCAATTGCCCGGCTGTTGGTTGCAGAGTGACGAAGGCAGCCCGGCTTTCTACAGTGATAATTTGCTGAGGGGGAGCCCCGGACCAGAGCACCTTATGCAATTGCTCGATGGCTGCCTGCGGCAATATCACCTCACCCAGAAGTGCGAGTTGTGGTGTGGCATCCAGAAGGCCACCCTGGGTAAAGAACAAATTAAACGGCACCTGACCCCGAATCCGTAGCAATCCATCCTGAGTCGCCAGCACCCCCTCAGCAGCCAGTGTTGTCAGCTCCTCATCACGCCAACGATAACTCCGGCTGCCATGAAGCAGAGAAGCCAGCACATGCCGATGAACCTGAGACGGAAGCTGCAGATCCAAGTGCTGTAAATTCCGATCGGCATCAGGCATGGCACACAGCGTCAGCTCCAGCAGCGCATGTTGCAGTTGTTGGCGCCCATGCGGCGTCAGACGATACTCACCCGCTCCGGGCAATGCTTCGACCCAGCCCCGCTCCTGCCATAGGGTCAGTTGCAGCAGAGCCCAACGCTTACGCGCCAGGATCTGGCTCTGGGCCAGCAGGGCATCCGCTAACGTCCGTGTTGCCGGATCGGCCAATTCCTCGTAGTTCACCCTTTCATCCTTCGGGGTTGTTACAACCGGTTAACCTTATTTATAAATGCGCGTGTCATCCCCTTGCGGGCGCGAACGGAAATATTTCAAAAACCACATATATTGCTCGCGCCGGGGGTCCAGCATCTGCTCGATCTCGGCATTCATCTGCCGGGTGTCAGTCAGCAGATCCGCCGTGGGATAAGGGTCCAGAGCCGGACGAAAGATCAGCTCATAGCGGGCCGATGCCGAGTCATAGGCACTGAACATGGGGATCACTGTGGCCCCCGTCAACTTCACTAGCTTGGGCAAGGCAGGCAGAGTTGCCTTCAGTTGCCCGAAGAAGGGCACAAAAACACTCAACTCGGCACCATGGTCCTGGTCGGGCAAATAAAAGAAATGGAAGCCTTCGCGCATCGATTTGATGGCGGGTTTAATACCGACACTGCGCTCATACACCTTACCGCCAAAGCGAGCGCGTTGCCGATTGATGAACCAGTCGTACACAGGGTTTTTTGCGCTGTGCATCATGGTGCACATGGGTAATCCAAGGGCCGTCATATAGAGACCCGCCAGGTCAATTGCCCAAGAATGCGGAATCATGAAAATGATGGGTTTCCCCTTGGCCAAGGCCTGCTCAACGTGCGGCCATCCATCAATCTTGAACCGATCCATGAACCATGTTTTGGGTAACGCAGTAGCTTCGGCAAACGCCAAAAAAGTCTGCAAACCGATCTCGACACTCTGCTTGAGCAAGGCTTCGCGCCCCGCCTCATCCAATTCGGGAAAGCAGAGACCTAAATTGGTCCGCGCGGTATCGCATGGCCGTTTGGAAAAGCGGATAACTAACACAGCAAAGCTGCGCGCAAAACGATCCCGGAGCCTAACCGGACACCAGGCAAGCATCAACAACAACAACAGAGCCAACCAGGTTGGCCAATAACGAGGATGTAAAAAAGCGCGTTTAAAGCTGGCATCAAAAACTGGATCGCGGGGTGTTGACATGCAAACCTACTCGTTCAAAAAACAAAATCACGTCATGATAAAGAAAAGCCCCACCGAGATCATCTCGTGGGGCTCTATTCTCTTGCATGCCGCTCACCCAAATTAGACGTAAGCCAGGATACGTTGCTGCAGCGCCCGTTTTTGGTGGGGCTCCAGCCAGCAGGCTTCCACTGAGTTCAATGCCAACTGTCGCAATTGCTCTTTGGATGCCTGCAGATGATCGACCAGAGCTTGATAGTTAGCCCCCATGTAACCACCAAAATAGGCCGGATCATCGGAATTGACCGTAACGCACAGCCCCTTATCCAGAAGATCAAAAATGGTGTGATCAGCCATGGTTGGAAAAACGCGCAGCCGGGTATTGGATAATGGACATACCGTCAGCGGGATTCGTTCTGCGGCCAGACGGGCCAGCAGCAGGGGATCATCAATGGCTCGAACGCCATGATCAATGCGATCCACATGCAACAGATCCAGCGCATCCCAAATATAGGACGCAGGCCCCTCCTCTCCGGCGTGAGCCACTAAACGCCAGCCCTCCGCTTTGGCTCGTGCAAAAACGCGGGCAAACTTTTCCGGTGGATTCCCAACCTCCGCAGAGTCGAGTCCAATGCCATGGATCAGCGGCTTATAGGGTAGCGCCTGCTCCAACGTAGCAAAGGCATCCTCCTCGCTCAGATGGCGCAAGAAACAGAGTATCAATCGACTACTCATAGAAAACTGTTCCGCCGCTTGCACCAGCGCAGCCTGTATCCCCGAGATCACCGTATCAAACGGGATACCCCGCGCAGTGTGGGTCTGAGGATCAAAGAAAATTTCGGTGTGCACCACATTCTCATCCCGGCAGCGCTGCAAATAGGACCAGGTTAAATCAAAAAAATCCTGCCGAGTTTGCAGTACGGCGGCGCCCTGGTAGTACAAATCCAGAAACGACTGCAGGTTGGTGAACTGATAGGCAGCTTGCAAACTCTCGACATCTGGATATGCCAGCTGGATATTATTGCGTTTAGCCAATGCGAAGAGCAGTTCTGGCTCCAGAGTCCCTTCAATATGCAGGTGCAACTCCACCTTGGGTAACCCGGCGACAAATCTGTTCATTGCTTTATACTCCCAACCGCTGGATAGAGGGTTCAACATCTCACTTGGTGCAGCTTAATCGGTTCAAACATCATTTTAAACTCGATTTCGTCGTCACGATTTAATTCGGCATTTTACAGTCCTGATTGACCATTGAAGCGCAATAGCCTGGCGCTCATATTGCAAAAACATCCCCAGCCAGATACAACCAGAGCCAGGTGCGGTATGGGACCAAGGAGAACCATTTGAACAATAAACAAAGTGTCATCTGTGATATCGACGGCGTAATTCTCCATAATAATCAGCTTATTCCGGGAGCCGATACCTTCGTCCATCGACTGATAGAACAGAAAACACCCCTGCTCTTTGTTACTAATTATCCGGGCCAAACCCCGAAGGACTTGCAAAATCGCTTCCAGGCAGCAGGCGTAAATGTTCCGGAAAATTGTTTTTATACCACCGCCATGGCCACAGCCGCCTTTCTCACTCGTCAGGAGGGGCGCAAGGTTTATGTGGTGGGCGAAGGCGCCCTCACCCATGAGCTCTATATGGCAGGGTTCAGTATTACGGATATAGATCCGGACTTTGTTGTGGTCGGTGAAACCCGTAATTACAACTGGAATATGATCCAGCAAGCGGCACAATTTGTGGATCGTGGCGCACGCTTCATTGCTACCAACCCGGATACTCACGGTCCGCATATGTATCCAGCCTGCGGTGCCCTGTGTGCCCCCATCGAGCGCATGACCGGCAAGCAACCTTTTTATGTCGGCAAACCCAGTGCCTGGATCATCCGGGCGGCGCTCAATAAGATGCAGGCTCACTCGGAAAATACGTTGATCATCGGGGATAACCTGCGCACCGATATTCTTGCTGGCTTTCAGGCCGGGCTCGAGACAGTGCTGGTGCTTTCCGGGGTGAGCTCCATGAGCGATATCGATAAGGTGCCCTATCGCCCGAATCATATCTTCGAGTCCGTCGCTGACATTGATCTGATTTAAACGGCTATTTTCCGCGCAGTTGCACCAATCTCGGTGTTGAATGCCCCGAAACTGACATTTCTGCTTGCAGAGGGTCGACGCCCTCTGGCAGATTGGCGGGTGAGGAATGAAAAGGACAAGTGGGCCAACGTGGGGCCCTACTATTCGAGGATAAAGGAAGCATGTGTTCTATCTTTGGTATTCTGGACATCAAATCTGACGCCGTCGCTTTGCGCAAGACCGCGCTGGAGATGTCCAAGCGTCTGCGTCACCGTGGCCCTGATTGGTCCGGCATTTACAGTACTGACAAGGCCATTTTGGTTCATGAACGTCTGTCTATCGTGGACCCAGGTAATGGTGCGCAACCGCTCTATAACCCTGAACGAACTCACATCCTGGCCGTTAACGGCGAAATCTATAATCACAAAGAACTGGAAAAGGCGCTCAGCGTCGATTTTCAATTCCAGACTGGCTCGGATTGCGAAATTATTCTGGCCAAATACAAAGAGAAAGGCCCAGCCTTTCTGGACGAGATTAACGGTATTTTTGCCTTCATCCTCTACGATGCGGAACAAGATGCTTACCTGATCGGTCGTGACCACATGGGGATCATCCCCATGTACATGGGTTACGACGAAAACGGCAACTTCTTTGTCGCCTCCGAGATGAAGGCTCTGACTCCGGTCTGCAAGAGCGTACAGGAATTCCCGCCAGGACATTACCTGTGGAGCAAGGATGGTGAGCTGACTCGCTACTACCAGCGCGACTGGATGGACTACGACAACGTCAAAGACAATGTCACCGACAAGTTGGCGTTGCGTGACGCACTGGAAGACGCAGTCAAACGTCAACTGATGTGTGATGTCCCTTATGGTGTCTTGCTGTCGGGTGGTCTGGATTCGTCCATCATCTCCGCGGTGACCAAGCAGTATGCGGCTCGTCGCGTTGAGGATGATGGCAAGTCTGAAGCCTGGTGGCCTCAACTGCACTCCTTTGCCGTGGGTCTCAAGGGGTCGCCGGATCTGGCGGCCGCGCAAAAGGTCGCCGACCATCTGGGGACTATCCATCACCAGATCACCTTCACCGTACAAGAAGGGCTGGATGCGCTGCGTGATGTGATTTATCACCTGGAAACCTACGATGTGACGACCATTCGTGCATCGACCCCCATGTATCTGATGGCGCGTTATATCAAGGCCATGGGGATCAAGATGGTGCTTTCCGGCGAAGGCTCTGATGAGTTGTTTGGCGGTTACCTCTATTTTCATAAGGCACCCGATGCCAAGGAATTCCACGAGGAAACCGTTCGCAAACTCTCGCAACTGCACATGTATGACTGCCTGCGCGCCAATAAATCCATGGCGGCTTGGGGTGTTGAGGGGCGAGTTCCCTTCCTCGACAAGGAGTTCATGGATGTTGCCATGCGCGTCAACCCGAAAGACAAAATGTGTGGCAATGGCAAGATTGAAAAGCACTTGCTGCGTGAGGCCTTCGAACACTATCTGCCGAAAGAAGTGGCATGGCGTCAGAAAGAACAGTTCTCTGATGGCGTAGGCTACTCCTGGATCGACAGCCTGAAGGTTCATGTCGACAACGAAGTAAGCGATCAGCAGTTCGAAGCGGCCGCGTTCCGTTTTCCGATCAACACCCCGTTGACCAAGGAAGCCTACTTCTACCGCGCCATTTTCGAGGAGCACTTCCCTCTCGAATCGGCGGCTCTGTGTGTTCCCTATGGCAAGTCGGTAGCCTGCTCAACGCCCAAGGCGTTGGAATGGGACGAACAGTTCAAACTGATGGCCGATCCATCTGGCCGTGCCGTGATGGGCGTTCACAACGAAGCGCTGAGCAACGACTAATCGGTTCCTGAGTTGGACATAGCCAAAGGCCTGCAATTGCAGGCCTTTGTTTTTTCCGCTAGCGGGTCACCGGATGCCAGATCACCAGACCGGCATGCCCGCTCAGGATTTGAGGCCCCGGGATTAATGCCTCATTGCTCCAAAAATCACGGCTGCCAACCGGTAACTCGATTGTCCTGTCACTCGGCTGCCAGTTGAAATAACAGCACAACAGCCCTTGTTGCCAAGGAATCACCCCCTGGCGATATTGATCATCGTCAAACTGGGCCGCGGGGGCATTGACCTCCGCCAACCGCTGCAATCCGGCAACGATCAACTCGTGCTGCGGACCCAGATCAATAAGTCGATCACCCAGTAATAACATGCCCCCGCAAGCCGCCATGACAGCAGCGTGGAAGCTGTACTCCTCGGGAGTTGCACTCTGACCCGGAATGTTCAGCACACATAAACAGTCCGGGTCCAGTTGCCATAAACAGTCCGCCTGCCAGTTGCGAGAAAATATCTCTTTGGCAATTTGCCGGATGCGATGGCCTTGGCGTTCAACATCATCGGCAACCCGCATCCCATGGACCAACCCCAGGGAAGGCCATAATGGCGCATTGCAACCTAGCAGGAAGGCATCATCACCAACCCCGGCCAGAATAGCGGCCATGCCCCGTCGGTAGGCCTCTATACGCGTGGCGTGTCGATCACTCAGACGTCCGCCGTGCATAGCCCCCCAAAAATTGGCGTCCAGCTTGAAATAGCGAATACCATGCTCCTGGCGCAGGGTTCGGAATAATGTTTGAAGATGTTCCTGCACCTCAGGCTTGGTACCATCCAGCACATACCAGGGCGTACAACGCCAGCCACCATAGGTCACCTTCTCTGCTGGCAGCGGTTTACCTTGATCATCCTGAATAAACCACTCCGGGTGCTGCTGGAAAAGCTGCGAACCCGATTCGGCAATGAAGGGGGCAACCCAGAGTGCGGGCTCTCTGCCAGCGGCATGAATGGCTTCCAACAACGGCGTTAGTCCCCCTTCAAACCGGCTGGAAGGGATTAACCAGTCCCCCATGGCATGCTGATAACCATCATCAATCTGCACATATTCCAATGCAGGAAAGCGGCTTTGCAGTTGCTGCAAATTTTCCTGAATATCGTCACTCGTGACTTCGGCGTAGTAGTGATACCAGGAACACCAACCGGTGGCTCGTCGCTGGCGGCTGAGCGGGGCATGATGGTGACAAATATAGCGGGAGAAATCGCCCAGCAACTGCTGTTTATCCTCGCCTTGCAGCACCACCAGAGATTCACTCTGCCAGTGAGCACCGGGGGCCAAAACGAGACCTTCACTATTCATCACAATCTGCAGCCGGCCATCCGGATAGAGTCGGAACTCACCACCGAAACGCTGGCAGCTGGCAAAGCCCAGCAGCAGCCATGAACCACCCTGTCGGTAAAGCAGCACATTATGAACCGTGTGGTATCCCACATCTGGAGTAATACGATACACGCTGGCATCCGGGCAGCGGCCAATGGCTTGCGGGGCTCCCCATGCGCCATCGGTCTGTGCCAACATCTGGAATCCCTCCCCGTAGATGGGCGTCGACGGCTCGGCCACAGCGCCA
Organism: Aeromonadaceae bacterium; assembly: GCA_963677375.2. Lineage (GTDB taxonomy): Bacteria > Pseudomonadota > Gammaproteobacteria > Enterobacterales > Aeromonadaceae > Pseudaeromonas. The sequence continues at coordinate 16,239 of CAXXIF010000007.1, read as the reverse complement.
TCGAACAGCAACCAGTGAGCCAGCGGCATGGGACGAGCCGCAATGTTATCCAGGCGCACCGACCACTCCCGGCCCTGGCGTGCCGGTGTAGCGAGAAGCCCTGCGCCGGGTTGATACCCTGCCAGCGCTTCGAACCAAGAGTTCGCTAAATTCATAAGATGTTATTCATCCTCAAAAGAGTGTTGATCCAAACGGTTAGCAACCAGCAAAAACATTTTTTTAATTTAGACCTTTACACAGAAAAAACTGAACTATAGTTAAGTTGCTACTTAGATTCGGACCACACATTAGGTAGCAGAAAACGACCGCTATACTGGGGGTCGACGCAAGTAGAGTTAATTCATGTACCATGTAACACACTGCCTCAAGGGCAGCGAGCAAAAGTAAGGGCGAGTCAGAACACCGACTCGCCCTTATTCATTTATGATGTGGTTCACTTCCTGCGTTCTGATCTACATTCGAACCGCTGTAGATAAACATAGACTGAACACGAAGCCTTAGACCCAAGATTCCCCCTGCCACCCCCTCCAGAACATGGTAAAGTGTGATCCATTCGTGTTTTTTAGTTGTGTACAGCTCATGTCAAAACGCCAAACCCTGCAGCAACTCACCGGATATCTCGGTAGTTTTCTGATTATTCTGGCTTGTCTTGCTCTTGGAAAAGGAATTTCTGCCCTTCTGCCTTTTGCATTTCCTGGCAGCATTATCGGCATGCTGATCCTGTTCCTGTTACTCAATTTTCAACTCGTCCGCATGCACTGGATTGAACCCTCCGCCTCCCTTTTACTGCGCCATATGGCGTTGCTCTTCATTCCGGTAGCCGTGGGGTTACTGGCCTATCTGGATACGGTCATGGCCTCTATTGGGGTGATCATCCTGAATGTATTATTGGGGATCAGTTTGATTCTGCTTGTGGTGGGCCGTCTGTATCAAAGGATGAATCGATGATCTTTTACTTTGCTATCCCATTGACTTTATTCTTGTATTTTTTGACTCGTCACCTATATCGGCTCAAGCCGCTGCCATTTATCAACCCGGTGTTGATCCCCATGCTGATCATCATGGGTCTGATCAGCTACTTCGGCTGGTCGTTGGCTGATTATGAAGCGGGGGCGCACCCCATCCATCTGTTGTTGGAGCCTGCCGTGGTCGCTTTGGCAATTCCCTTGTATCAGCAAGCCGGACAAATCAAGGCACGCCTCAAACCCATATTGATCTGCTGTTCTATCGCCGTGGTGATCAGCGTAGGTGTTACCTTTATCACCTGCACTCTGTTGCCAGTTCCGCCGGAAATCATGAGTTCCATCGCCACCCGGTCCATCACCACACCGCTGGCCATGAGTGTCAGTACCAGCCTGGGTGGCATTGCCGCCATTGCCGCCGCCATCGTGGTGCTGGTGGGTATTCTCGGTGCCGTGCTGGGATTCCCGCTGCTCAAATTGTTTGGTGTCACCGATCCCCAGGCCCAGGGCTTGGCCATGGGAGCCTGTTCTCATGCCGTTGGCACCGCAGCGGCGGCCGAAAAAGGCACCAGCGAAGGCGCTTTTTCGTCCCTGGCTATGGTGGCTTGTGGTCTGTTGACCGCAATTCTGGCCCCCCTGATGTTTGCGCTGTATCACTGGCTGTCAGCCGCGATGTGACACCCGGCACAGAGTTGGGATCGCGAAACGTTTGTATTTTTGTCGCCATGAAAACTGTGCGCTGGATTGCAAAAACATGGAAGGGTCAGTTCCTAGAATGAGCACCCATACTGCCGGAGCCCACTATGCTGCTACCTACTGATCCTCTCGTTCCCGCCATCCAGCGGGCCATCGACCAACTGCCATCAAGCATGCAGCCGTTACTGAAATGCTGGCTAGCGCAGCATTCTCTGGCGCGTTTCACTCCGGAGATGATGCAGCAGCTGATGAGCGTCAGCGGGCTGGACTGCCGTGGCGCCACCCTAGCGCTGTTGCCGATTGCCGCCGCCTATTCGCTTGCCGCCATCTCCCACTTCCACGTCGGTGCCATAGTCTGGGGAGCGTCGGGTCATTTCTATCTGGGTGCCAATATGGAGTTTGCAAGACAAAGTTTGAGCCAGACCATCCATGCCGAGCAATGTGCTATTAACCATGCCTGGCTCAGTGGAGAAACCGGCCTCCTCGGCATCACCATCAATGCCTCCCCCTGTGGCCACTGCCGACAATTCATGAATGAGACTATCTCGGCTCCGGAGCTGACCATTCATCTTCCAGCCGGTAAGCACTCCCTGCAGCAATTGCTACCTGCCGCCTTTGGTCCCATGGATCTGGGTATTACGGAGCCATTGTTTTCGCGCCAACAGCATGCCCTCGCGGAAGTCCAAGATACGCCGTTGCTGCATGCCGCCTGGCAGGCTGCGTGTCAAAGTTATGCCCCCTATAGCCAAAGCTATGCCGGGGTGGCGCTGCAGACTCATTCGGGTGAGATTTTTTGCGGCCGCTACGCAGAAAATGCCGCCTTCAACCCGAGTCTACCCCCTTTGCAATCTGCGTTGATCTTGCTGCGCATGGCCGGGTTCGCGCCTGATGATGTAGAAGCCGTTAGTCTGATTGAAAGCCGCGATGGACAAATTAGCCATCAGGCTGCCACCCTCACCCTGCTCGATGCCTATGGCATTAGCCAATTCGAGTATCGCGGTATTTAAGAGCGGCCCACAACTATGGGGGTCAAGGTATAACTTGGCCGCCATGTTTATCTGCGACAGCAAATTCCGATCAGTGACACGCCCGAGTTTGGTCCGTCATTTAACAGAATATCCGCGATGGCGAATAAAAAATTACTAAAAAAAACGGCCGCCAAGGCGACCGTTGATATAACCACGCGGATTGATTTTACTGGAACTGATTGATCAACCACTGCAAACGCTCGCGCGGCGTGTTGTCTTCATCAAAGAAGTTCTGCATGCGCAGGAAGGTGATGCCACCAAACCCCGGGGTGCGATGTAAGGCAGAGGCAATCTGTCTCCAGCCCTGCTCGCCATACAGCTCACCCGCCAAGGCATTCTCGCCCATTAAGGCAATCCCCACTTCGTGGGCGGCGTCGGCAAACCAGCCCACCAGATCGGCGGCCCGCGAGTAACCTTCATAGTCTTTGTTGATCATCTCCAGACAGGTAAAGTGCAGAACAATCCGTGGACGACACTCCACAGGTACCAGCTGATCCAGCAGTTGCACATATTCCCGCTGATTGTGAGGGCCTAGCGTCGGGTGTGGTCGGATCAGGCCAGCGGTGATCTCGGCAACCCGTGGTGAGTGGGGATCACTGATCTCCCAATGAATGCCCGGCACCTTGATGCCGATGGGAACCTCGCGCCAGCACGCATCACTAAACAGCCCGACCGACATCTCGACAATCCGCCGCCCGTGGGTCACCAAGGCACCGTGGTACCAGCACAGGAATTCCCGCGCCCAGGCAGAATAGACATACTCCTTGTTCTCGAACAGGTGATCCGCAACCGGCATGGTAATAGCGTCGAACTGGGTGTGACGAGTCCCAAAGGCATAATTCAGCGCCTGGATAGAGGCAAATCGTGACTTGAGGTATTCGCGCCAATCCTGCTCCGCCAACGGGCTGTAGCACTGCAGAGTGCCACGATTAGGATAATTACCCCAATCATGGGAGTTATAACTCGGGTAACGCAGCTCCCCTGCTGGCCCCAGGCTGATGTTGATCTCGGCGATCATCCCTGCGCGGGGCGCATAGTGGTCACGAAACGCCGCAATGAAGCTCTGGTAGTAGGGCATGACATAGGCATCGGCCCACAAGGAGACATACTCCATGGAGGCATCTCCGGTTTCACTGACATATTGCAGATCCCGCACCGAACCCAGTTCGGGGTGACTCTCCAACAGCTTGCCCCATAGCCAGAGAGGGATCGTCTGCATGAAGTCATCATTGACGTTGCCCCCGGCCTGATGGAATGACAGGATCGGCACCCACTGCATGTCGTGTTGTGCCAGCAAGGCAACGACGCGATCGTAATAGCTCCAGTCAAACTGCCCAGCCTGTCGTCCCTCAATCAGACCCCACCACAGATCGGTGGAGATGGCTGTGACCCCCATGCGACGCAGCGTGCGCACCTCGTTGGCAAACTTCTGCCACTCGGCCTCGGAGAGTAGTTGTCGTTGATTGGCAACCTTCAGATGCAGGGGGCCCATGACCCGGAATGCCTTATGGCTCAACCGCGACACCTGGCCTTGACCATGGCGCAGCCGCGTCAGTTGCCGGAGCCGCGCCTCCCCGACACCCGGTGTGAGCAACACATCCAGATCGCGGATCACCCAGCCACAGTAAGTGACATGGTTGAGGACCGAGCCCACCAGATGATCCCACTGCGGATGATCATCCAGACTCAGACGCTGGCTGTTTTCGGCCAGCACCGGGATCGCCAGTTGTTTGGCCGCCAGCAACCAGTCGCCTATGAGTATGGGCTCGATCTCGCCATGGGCAACCCCTGCCCCCGTCAATAACAAACGACAGCGCGATCGCAGTTGCACGGGAATCAGTTGGTCCAGAGTCTGGGTATAGATCTCGACTCGGGACAGTACCGACTTGGGCTCGTTCATAAAGCCAGCCACCATCTCCGCCAATGCGGTGTTCCCCTGCACCAGACGTGGCAAGCGCCCCGCGAGTCGTAGCCCCAGTGTCGCGTTTTTCCAGCCCTGATCAAAGACCTCTGCGGCCAGCTCCAGTAATTCCCGGCCATAGGCCACCAGGCAGTCGTGATACCAGCGACAAAAATCCTGCTCGGGAACCCCGACGACCGGGTCCAGCAAACGTTCGGTAATGCCGATCACCTGTTTCTTGAGGACCGCAGGTTGAGACAGGTCCAAGCCGCTGATCTGCCAGGCCTGCTGCCACCCCGCCAGCGTCTCGTAGCGTTGCAGCATGTTGCGGGCAAACAACTGCAGCGCCCGCTGGCTGTAACAAGGGAAATAGGCCGACAAGCCCTCTTCGGCATAGTGACCGAGGAAGGGATAACGCCACTCCCCCTCGGGCCCAATACCCAACTGGATATGGCGCACCGAACCGGAAAACTCAGCCAGATGGGTCGCAAAACCCACCATAAACTGCCGGAAATAGGGGATCGTCACCTCAGAGGCCCACAGTGAGGTGGCCATGATGCTGTCACGGCCATGCTGGTCCAGATATTTGAGGCTATCCAATGGCATATCCGCAGGCAGGGCTTGCTGCAACCGTCCCCACAACCAGTCCGGCAGCAGACTCATGTAGCGAACATCGCTCATGCCCCGCGCCACCAGCGACAAGTCAGGGATGATCTGCAATCCCTCCGCCCGGATCATGGCAAATAGTTGATGATAGGGCTGCCAGGCAGAAGCCTCCTCGACCTGCTCCGGCATGAAGGGGGCAATATGACGCCAACTCACCGGCACTATGATGCCATCCACCCCGGCCTGTCGGGCTCGACGTAATTTTTGCTGAAGGGATTGAAACTGTTCGGGAGTGGCAGGTAACTGCAGGATATTGCGAGTCAGATCGGCGCTCAGATGAACCCAGACCTGTAACGGTGACTTGATAGTATCCATATCTCTCTCTGGCCATAGTGGGTATGGCAACCGGAATGTTCGTGGGTGTTTTCCCGTCTCGAGGCTAAAACTGCAAATCTGGTATGCTTTTCAGCTGGGAACCCTGTGATCTGGCGCACACATCCAACATTGTTACTCATCGGAGGACCCCAGCAGGGATCGGTTCTGCCGCCGCTGGTACACGGCAACCATTTGGTTCGGGACCCATGAGAATCAAGTGTGCCATCGTGTATCCCCATGCTAGCACTCTGTAACCAAAATGGTGCATGATTTGGAATATAAATAATATTTCTCAATGAGTTATAGAGAAATAATTGTTTTTTCCTCTACCCAATAGTGAGCTGACGCATATATTATTAAGCGCTATCGGAATCCGCGTTTAGGGAATTTTTATGCGTGCAATCTCCATACAATGGAAGATTTCTCTGTTGGCAGGCGCCTGTCTGCTGATATCCACCGCCGCCTTGACCGGTATCGCCGTCTACGCTGCGCACCACACCAATCAGATGGTGGTCTCTGAAGCCACGGACGAACTCAAGCTTAACGCCGAGCAGAATCTAGCCCAACAGGCCGAAACCGAATCATCCCGCGTCGTCAATTATCTGAATGATGCGATGATCCGCGGCCAGATGGTGGTTCAGGCGCTGCAGTTTCAAAAATCCTTTGCCGAAGACAATCTGCTGAGCAGTGAAGTCTTGCGCGGGGCGATCAACCAGACCATGCGCTCTGCAGTAGAACATGCTGACCATATTCTGGCGGGCTATGCGGTCTACCTGCCGGATGCTCTGGATGCGGAGGATGCCAACTATGTAGGCTCCACCAATCTCGGCGCCAACGACAGTGGTCGTGCCGCCCTATACTGGTCACGCAATGCCAAGGGCGAACTGGCTCTGGAGACGATTGCCGAGCAAGAGCTCAAAGATACCCACCTCGATGCCAACGGTATTGCCAAGACCGAGTGGTTCCAATGTAGTCAACGAAAAAAACAGAGTTGCCTGCTCGATCCCTATGTGGATGAAACCACAACACCGCCCCAGCTCATGACGTCGGTGACTTTTCCAATCCTCGAAGGGGAAACCCTCAAGGGCATAGCCGGACTGGATATCGAGTTGGGCCATCTGCAAGATTTAGTGAAAACCATGGACCAGCGGATGTTTAACGGTGCCGGAGAGGTCTTGCTGATCAGCCAACACGGTATCGTCGCCGGGGCGACCCAGAGCAAATACAAGCTGGGCCTTGGCTTGCAAAAACAGGACCCAGCGCTCCAAGCCTCCTTGCAAACCCTGTTGAAAAACGACAAACGGCAAACCAGTTGGGAAGCCGGAAGCCTGCGGGTATTTATGCCGATCCAGATGCAGGGCAGCCAAAACCGCTGGGCCTTGCTCATCACCATGCCTGCCGCAACCGTGCTGCAACATGCCACGCTGCTCTCGGAGAAATTGGCAGGCCAGTTGAATAACACCACCTTGCAACTGATTGCCTCAGCCCTGGTCATTGGTGGACTTGGACTCTTGATTTTCTGGTTTGTTGCTCGCCAGATCTCCACTCCGCTGCGTCACGTCGCCGATCGGTTACGCGATATAGCCCAGGGTGAAGGGGACCTGACCCAACGGATTACCCTGCGCCGGGACGATGAGCTCGGTGAGCTGGCTAGCTGGTTCAATGCCTTCCTCGACAAGATCCACGGCACGGTTCGGGATATTGTCGAGGCTGTCCACCAGAGTCGTCACAACACAGAGCAGGCCAGTCAGCTCTCCAGTGGTAGTCGTGAGGCACTGCGCGCCCAATTCAACGAGATCGACCTGGTTGCCTCGGCATTTGAAGAGATGCACCAGACCTCGGCTGAAGTCGCTCAAAGCGCCAATCGCGTCGTTGCCGCCGCTGACAGTGCCGAAATGTCGGCGCAACAGGGTAAAGCCGTGGTCGAGGAAACCCGGCTGGCCATGGAAGAGCTGATGCGCTACATCAGTGCCGCCAAACCCCAGGTCGAGGATCTGTCCCGCAATAGCGAGAACATCAGTCAGATCCTGGAGGTGATTACCGCCATCGCCGAACAGACCAACCTGCTGGCCCTGAACGCCGCAATCGAAGCGGCTCGCGCCGGTGAACAGGGTCGCGGATTTGCCGTGGTGGCTGACGAGGTGCGCAACCTGGCGCGCCGGACTCAGGATTCCGTCGTCGAAATCCGTCAGGTGATCGCCAATCTGCAATCCGGAACCGGTCAGGTGGTCAACGCCATCCTCTCCAGCCATGAACAGGCCAATGTGACCCAGCAACGTTCCCAGCAGGCCGTGGTGATGATCGAGCAGGTGACCCGCTCCATCTCGACCATTCAGGAGATGAGCAACCAGATCGAGCTGGCCATCAAGGAGCAGGGAAAGGTCAGCGGCGAGATCAGCGAGAACGTCAACAATATTCGCAAGGCCAGCGAGACCGTCACCCTAGCCGCAGAAGAGTCCAGCCAAATGTTGGAAAGTCTGCACGCCCTGGCCGATCAGCAACAAGACTTGGTCAATCACTTCAAGGTGTAACCACTAGGTCTCACCCGAACACCTATCTACGGGAGGCACTAGCCTCCCGTATTATTTCCGACAGACGGCTCCAGACCTAGGATCGCGCGTAAAGATTCAACCGGAAATCTATCGCCACGTAAGCTGGAGGTAAAACTGTGCAAAACCGGACTTGTCTCCTGCGGCAGCAGGTTACTCTGGGTCTCTCGCATCTGAAACGCCCCGGAAGGAATCATGCACCGTTCAACACGCTACACCCGCCCCACAACAGTGCTACTGGCACTCCTGTTTAGCCTGAGCCACTACGCCTGGGCAGCCAGCTCGGAAACTCAAGGTCCGGGTCACCCTCCACGCCCGCCAAAGGAAGCGTTCGAGGCCTGTGCCAATCTGATCGCCGCGGACGCCTGCACCATGACGATGCCGGATGGTGATGTGCTGGATGGGACCTGTATCACGGCCAAGACAGAGCAGAATGCCGACGCACTCGCCTGCCGTCCGGACCACATGCCACCGCCCCCGGATCGTCCGGCAGATGAGGCCGACACCGACGAATAAATCAGAGCACAGAGATATTCATCCATGTTGTTGACCTGTGACGACAGTGACAGCGCTGTGCGGATCGGGAATTTGCCTGCTCACCCAGCAGGCTTTTTTGTCACTCAAATAGCCGCACAAAAGGCGCGAAGCATGTCGATTCGCTGAACGTAGGCGGCAACAAACCGCCTACCTTACTGACCGGGCTGTGGTAGATCCGCCTGGCGCATGCGCTGCAATATGATGCTGGTTTTGCGGAGTAAACGGCGGTCGGATCTATGGGTCTGGTAGTAGCGGGGATTGGTGACCATGGCCGCCAGTTGCGCCGCCTGAGCTGGCCCCAGTTGGCTGGCATGCACATGATAATATTTGCGCGCTGCCGCCTCGACGCCGAACAGGCCATTGCCCCACTCGATGACATTCAGATAGAGCTCGAAGATCCGCTGTTTATCCAGAAAAGTTTCCAGCATGACGGTGATCAGAGCCTCCTCGGCCTTACGCCAAGGTGTTCGAGCGGAAGAGAGAAACAGATTTTTAGCCAGCTGCTGGCTGATGGTCGAACCCCCGGCCACAATTTTTCCCTTCTTCAAATTCTTCTCCCAGGCGTACTGCATACCCGCCCAATCGAAACCATCGTGTTCGGAAAACTTGGCATCTTCGGCCACCAGCAGTGCGCGTTTGATATGCCGCGAGATCTTCTCGTAAGGCACCCACTGATAGCGAAGCCCGGCGTTGGGATCATCGTCCTGCAGTCGCTCCAGTTGTTCGCTCATGAAACTGGTCATATCTGGATTCATCCAGTTGAGGCTGATGATGTAGCCGAGTATCCACAGATTCCAGCCCAGATAGAGCGACAAAAGCCCCCAGAGCAGGTGTTTGAATCGAAACTGCCGCCAGTGTGTCGGAATGGCTCGCCCCAGCAAGGGAACGCGGCGCAGGGTGGAACAGCAGGAAACCAGCAGGGGCATGAAAGATCCGACCAACGACACAAGAGACGGCGATTGTAACGAATCGGCCGCTCGCGAGGCAATAAATGCGCACCAGAGCCGGGCGATTGCCACACCAGACGAGCGGTCGTGATAGCATCATCTTCTTTTCAAGGAGAATGCCTATGACCATTTGGGTGGATGCCGATGCGTGTCCGGTCGTCATCAAAGAGATGTTGTATCGTGCTGCCGAGCGGACTCGTATTCCGTTGGTGTTGGTTGCCAACCAGTTTCTGCGGACCCCACCCTCGGCAGTGATCCGCAGTGTGCAGGTGGCCAGCGGCTTTGATGAAGCCGATGATTATCTGGTGGACGAGGCTCTGCCCGGTGATCTGGCAATCACAGCCGACATTCCCCTCGCCGCCCGCCTGCTGGCCAAAGGCGTAGAAGTCATCACGCCCCGCGGCCAACCGATGACCGAAGCTAATATCGGCGAACGTCTGGCCATTCGTGATTTTCTCGATACCTTGCGCGGCTCCGGCATCCAGAGTGGTGGTCCGGCGACCATGAACCAGGCGGATAAACAACAATTTGCCAATTCTCTGGATCGCTGGCTGGTGGAAGCCAAGCGCCGGATGCCGCAACAGCCTGGCTAACTGCGGGCTCCGTCAAGGCAAACGGACCCCATTCGCGGCACAATAGACTCCGGTTGCACGGTTCGGTATGGCAACATGCGGTTTCCCCTGAGAGATGAGGCACAGGATGAATAGCAAACAACGCGGGTTGGGAGTGGTGGTCGTTGTGGCCGCCAGCATGGCCCTCGGCTACTGGTGGATGCGGCCTGCGCCGTTGGCGGTTACCCTGATCCAGCCTAGTCGCGGCGATCTCATCAGCAGTGTGGTCAACACCCGGGCCGGAACCATCAAATCCTGCCAGCGCGCCGGGCTGAGTCTGCCCATGGGCGGTGTGGTCGAGAACATACTGGTTCAGGCCGGGGATCGCGTCATCCAGGGCCAGCCGCTGCTGACGCTATGGCATGCCGATCTGCAAGCCGAATTGCAGCGCGCCCAAGCCACGGCAGCGCTCAACCGGGTACTGCGGGAGCAAAGTTGTGTGCAGGCTGAATTTAACCAACGCCAAGCCACCCGGCTGCTCACCCTGCGAGCCAAGGATCTGACCTCCAAGACCCTGAGTGAGCAAGCAGAATCCTTGGCCGCCACCAGCCACCTGGCCTGTCTAGCCGCCGACAAGCAGGCCAAAGTTGACGACGCCCAGATTGCTGCCGCTCAGGCCCGGCTGGAGGAGAGTCAACTCCGCGCGCCCTTTGCGGGCGTCATCGCCGAGGTCAACAGCAAGCTGGGTGAATATATGACCCCCTCGCCGCCAGGCGTCACCATGCCGCCGGTGATCGATCTCATCGATGATCAGTGCCTCTATATCTCAGCCCCCATCGATGAGATCGATGCGGCTCGGCTTCGAGTCGGACAAAGCGCCGTGATCTTGCTGGATGCCCTGCCGGGCAAACGCTACCCGGCCAAACTTCGCCGCATCGCCCCCTATGTCAAAGAGGTGGAGAAACAGGCGCGCACCGTCGAAATCGAAGCCGAATTTACCCCTCGCCCTCAGGATGTTCCGCTACTCATCGGCTATAGCGCCGATGTGGAGGTCGAGGTTGCCCGTCGGGACCAGGTTCTGCGCATCCCCGCCGAAGCCCGCCGTGAAGATGGCTCTGTGCTACGACTCAAAGCCGGGCATCTGGAAGCGGTGCAACCTGTCTTCGGGCTGGAAAACTGGAACTGGCTGGAGGTGAAATCGGGTCTGACGGCCGAGGATCAACTGGTGCGGCAAGCCAGCCAGCTGAAGTTTGATCCGAAACAAGCGGTGCGGGCCAAAACGGCCGAAGAAATCCAGGCCGAGCAGGAAGCCAAGCCATGATCCGGTTACAAGGGATTGAACGCCACTTCATGCTCGGTGAACAGTCGGTTCATGCCCTCGCCCAGGTGAATTTGCACCTGAATGCCGGGGATTATGTCGCCGTCATGGGACCGTCCGGCTCGGGTAAATCCACCCTGTTGAATGTGCTCGGCCTGCTGGACAGGCCCGATGCCGGCCATTATCTGCTGAATGGCGTCGACACCGCCGGGCTCGGTGAACCCCAATTGGCCGAACTGCGCAGTCGCAGCATCGGCTTTGTCTTTCAGTCGTTTCATTTGATTCCACGACTCAGTGCCCGTGAAAACATTGAACTCCCTCTGACGTTGGCGGGCATGGCTCCGGCCCTGCGTCGCACCCGGGTGGATGAGTTGCTCGCTCAACTCGGGCTTGGCAATCGCGCCGAGCACAAGCCGGCAGAGCTGTCGGGGGGCCAGCGGCAGCGGGTCGCCATTGGACGCGCCATCGCCATGTCACCGCGCCTGCTGCTGGCCGATGAGCCAACCGGAAATCTGGACAGTCACTCCGGCGAGGAGGTGATCAAACTGCTGGAACGCCTGAACCAGGAACAGGGCATCACCCTAGTGGTGGTGACCCATGATCCCCGCCTCGGCTCCCGGGCGCTCCGCCAGGTCCGCATGGCGGATGGTTGCATTGAATCGGACAGTCAGCCCCAGACGCTCGAGCCGGCACCCGCCCTCACGCTGCAGCACACTGCGCCGACATGATGCTCTGGCCAGACCGCTTCCGTTTTGCCTGGTATGCGTTGAGTCGTCATCGCGGCCGAGCCATTCTGCTGGTTCTGGCCATCAGTCTGAGCGTCGCCTCGGTACTGGTCATGACGGCCCTGGGACAAGGCGCGCGCAATTTTGTCAGCGCTGAATTCAGCGGTCTGGGCAAGGATCTGCTGGTGATGTTTCCCGGTCGCAAGGAAACCACGGGGGGCATGCCGCCGGTCACCGGCAACAGTCTGCGGGAGATCACTCTGGACGACATGTACTATCTGGAACAACGGCTGCCCGATCTGCGGTTCGTCCCCTTGATCATGGGGTTCAGTGAGGCCAAACAGGGTGCCCATCTGCGCCAGACCATGCTGCTGGGCACCAGCAACCAGATGCAATTTACCCACCAGTTGCAGTTGGTCCAGGGCCAGTGGCTACCGGGTGATCCGGCCAATGATGTCTCGGTCTGCCTGTTGGGCACCACTGTGGCCCGTGAGCTGTTCGGTGATGGTGAAGTCGTGGGGCACTGGGTCCGGTTTGACAATCGCCGCTTCCGGGTGGTCGGCATTTACAGCAGCCACAGCAGCAATCTGGGAATGGATTTCAGCGAAGCCGCACTGATCCCCGTGGGTGCTGCGCAATCCCTGTTTAACACCCAAGGGCTGTTCCGATTGATTATCCAGCCGTTAACGCCACAAGCGGTTCCAGCGCTGATCCACAAACTGGAGCAACATATGCAGGAGCGCCATCAGGGTATTCTCGATGTCACGGTTCTGCGCCGGGATGCCATGTTGCAGACCTTCAACGCCATCCTGTTTACCCTGACTCTTGCCGTGGCCGGGATAGGCGCCATCAGCCTGCTGGTTTCCGGCATCATGATGATGAATCTGGCGCTGGTCAGTACCCATCAACGCACCGGCGAGATCGGCCTGCTCAAAGCATTGGGAGCCAATGCCCGGCTCATCCGCGCCCTGTTTCTCAGTGAGGCGCTGCTGCTTTCCGGTTGTGGCGCCCTGTTCGGCCTTCTCATCGGCTACCTCTGCGTCTGGGCTGCGGCCCTGATCTGGCCCAGCTTCCCCATCGAGGTGCCGCTGCTGGCCAGCCTAGCCGCGACGCTGGCGGCGCTGGGGACAGGTCTGCTGTTCAGCTGGCTCCCAGCGCGGCAGGCGGCGAATAAGGATGCGGTCGCCAGCCTGCGCGGAGGGCAACTATGAGCCAATTCACGCCTACTCCCTACCGTGCGCAGACAGGGAGGTCTATGCGATGAGGATCGCGGATCTGCTCTACTGGCTCTGGTGTGCCCTGCTGGCGGGCCGAACCCGGAGTCTGCTCTCGGCGCTGGGGATCGCGATCGGCATCGCCTCAGTCACCACACTGACCGGGATCGGTGAGGGGCTGCGTCTCTATCTGCTCGACAGCTTTTCCCAGTTTGGCTCGCGGTTGATTGCCGTCTCTCCCGGCAAGAGTGAAACCTCCGGTGGTCCTCAAGGGCTGCTCTCCAGCAGCCGTCCGCTGCTGCTGCTGGATGCCGATACGCTCCGCCGTCTGCCCGGCATCGAGGCCGCCGTGCCGGTGATCCAGGGCCAGGGCGAAGTCAGAGCCGGTGGTCTAACCCGCAGCACGGCCATTCTCGGCACCAATCATCAGGCCGCCCAGGGCTGGCGCTTCACGCTAGCCCAGGGTCGTTTCCTGCCGAATGATGACTCCAGCATGCCGCGGGCCTATGCGGTCCTCGGCGCCACCGTAGCCCATGAACTGTTCCCGGCGGGCGATGGCCCTGGATCACGGATACGGGTGGGTGATCGCCGGTTTCTGGTCACCGGCGTCATGGAGCCCAAGGGGCAATTTCTGGGCTTCGATCTGGATGATATGGTCTATATTCCGGCGGCCCATGCCCAGGCGCTGTTCAACCAAGAGGGATTGCAGGAGATCGATCTCATCTATCAGGCCAGCTATAGCGAGGCCCACATCAGCGCCAGCATCAAACACCTGCTGATCGCCCGGCATGGCGCCGAAGACTTTACCCTGTTTTCGCAACAGGACATGCTGACCAGCCTCGACAAGATACTGACCATAGTCAAAGCGGCCATTGGCGGACTGGGCATAGTCTCCTTGTTGATCGGTGCGGTCGGCATCTTCAGCATCATGAGCATTGCCCAGCAGGAGCGCATCCCGGAGATTGGTCTGCTTCAGGCACTGGGCTGTCAGCGATCGCAGATCCTGCTGCTGTTTTTGTGCGAGGCCATGGCGCTGGCGCTGCTGGGCGGTGCCTTCGGGATAGCGCTGTTGCTGTCCATCCAGAAACTGCTGGCCCTGCTGCTACCCGCATTGCCGCTGACCCTGCACCCGCTCTATCTGATCCTGGCCCTGCTCTGCTCGGCGCTGGTCGGGCTCAGCGCCGGGATCGCTCCGGCCCTGCGCGCCATGCGCCAGGACCCTGTGGTGGCCCTGCGCGGCGAATAGCCGCGAACAGAGGTTCGAACTACGAAGCCAAGTCCCCCTCTTTATGAACCCGCAGTCTCTTCTCATGAGCCCAACTGGCCCCATGTCATTTTTGTTTCATATTCCGGGACTAACGTAACCCCATTGAGCCGCACTCAAACCCCAGGAGTTGCCGATGTGGAAACCAAATAGTCCGCAGCAGAGCGGACACAGAGTTCATGAGTCCAAGCCCGCCAAAGGAAGCGCCCTGACCTGGGTGCCCTTGCTGCTGGGGTTGACGCTGCTCATGGTCATCAGCCTGCGTACCGAGCCCCATGCCGCCCACTTTACCCAGTTGGTTAGCCAGCACTGTGCTCACCCGCTTACCGTCACCTCCACAGCACAAGAGCAGGCCCCCATGCTCTTTGATATGGTAGCCCCCGGCTGCCAGTCCCTCTCTTTTGACTAAGAGCCTCTGCCCCTTCAGGTCCTTGTTCTCCCGCGCCAGCCCTGGCGCGGGCTCTTTGCGTCGCGGGTTACAGCCCACCACTCCGGTCACGAATTCAGCAGATAACCTTCGGCCAGTAACTCCTCGATAAAGTGGGAGGGTCGTGCCCGGTTGGCGAGCAGATAGACCTGCTGCCGTGCCCGGGTCAGCCCGACGTAGAACAAGCGCCGCTCTTCAGCGTGGGGAAAGGCCTCTACCGCCGGCAACAGGGCCGCCGTCAGTGGATGGGTCTCCTTTTCAGAGGGCAAACCATGACGTCCGCGCTCCAGCCCGCAGAGGATCACCTGATCCGCCTCCTTGCCCTTGGCCCCGTGCAGTGTCATGGCCTCCAGTGACAGTTGCGGAAATTGGTGACGCCACAGATCCAGTTGCGGGGCATCCGGCAGGGCAAACCGGAACCGGGCCAGCAAATAGACGCTACGCCTCTCCCCGGCGGGCACGGTTCTGTCTATCTCCGCCAGCAGACGCTCCAGGGTTGCCAGAGGTTCGGCGGCTTGCGCGCGGCGACGCTGGGATGCTCCGCGAGCCGGAGTCGTCTCGAACCAGTGCAAAGCCACCCGAGGTCCGGTGACCTGCTGATGACTCTGCAACGACTTGAGCAACTGGGCCGGATTAGCCTGGACAAAGCGGTTGGCGACCTCGGCAATCCCGCTGTTGAAGCGGAAGGTCTTATCCAGTGCCGTGATGGCCGCGGGTCCGAAGTAGTCGCTAAAACCCGTGGTCAAGCGCAGATCCGCCCCGGTAAAACGATAGATGGCTTGCCAGTCATCGCCGACACAAAACAGCGAAGCCTCTGCCGGGTGCCGATCCCGTAACAGCCGCAGCAACCGGGCTCTGGGTTCGGAGATATCCTGATATTCATCCACCAGAATATGCCGCCAGGGCGGCACAAATCGCCCGCTGGACACATGGTCGATGGCCCGCCCAATCATGTCGTCAAAATCCAGGGCGTGCTGGCGCCGTAACTCGGCCTGATAGGCATCAAACAGCGGACGCAGCAGTTGCAGAGCTGCCTTGGCGCGAGCAGGCTCAGTGGCTTGGGCCACTTGCTGCTTCAGCCGCTCCGGCTCAAAACACCCCGCCTTGTAGAAGCCCAACATCTCATTGAGCTGATCCGCC
>CAXXIF010000006.1:90000-316765 GCA_963677375.2 Aeromonadaceae bacterium | reverse complement strand
ATGGCCGCGGTGGCAGTAATGCCGCCAAAAAAGGGCGCCAGCAGATTACCAATTCCCTGCCCCAGCAGCTCGCCGTTGGAGTGGTGCTTCTTGCCCGTCATGCCATCCAGCACCACGGCACACAGAAGCGATTCGATCGATCCGAGCAGCGCCATCGTGAAGGCGGCGATCAGTAATTTCTCGATGGTGGCCAGATCCCAGCTCAACGGATTGCCCTGAGGGCCTGGTAATTCCCACGGCAGCACAAATGAGGGCGCAAAGGGCGGTATCCCATGCCCCATCTCACCGCTGGGCAACAGATAGCTGAAGCGGCTGCCAATGGTCGCCACCTCCTGTCCGTCGAAGCCCACCAGCCAGGCGACCAGCATGCCAAGCAGCACGGCGGGCAGATGCCCAGGTATCCGCAACCGCAACCGTGGCCAGAGGATCAAGGTCGCCAGCGTCACCACGCCGACCAGGGTATCCCCCCATTGCCAACTCGGCAGGGCATGCCACAGGGCCGCGACTTTCTGGTGGTATTTCTCAGGCATCTCGACCACGGTCAGGCCAAAGAAATCTTTGAGCTGCAAGGTGGCGATGACGATCCCGATCCCCATGGTAAAACCCAACGTCACCTGCAGCGGAATATAGCCAATCAGCCGCCCGAGACGGCCAACTGCCATGCCGATCAACATCAGGCCGCAGAGCAGGGTCGCCACCAAAAGCCCCGCCACACCGAACTGCTGGGAGACAGGATAGAGGATCACCACGAAGGCCGCGGTGGGGCCGGAGACGCTGTAGCGGGAGCCCCCCGTCAGGGCAATCGAGATACCGGCAACAATCGCGGTATAGAGACCATATTGCGGCGGTACGCCGCTGGCGATGGCCAGAGCCATGGCCAGAGGTATGGCGATGATGCCGACCGTCAGGCCCGCAAGCAGATCACGGGTGAGACGAGACAGGGTATAAGGTTCAGTCAGACAGGCATCGCGCAGCGCGCTGCTGAATTTAAGCAGATGGCGTTGAGATAAGGTATGCATGGAGCCCTCGGGCAGATTTTACGAAGATGTCACGGTGACCGTGATCCGACCCACAGAATACTCCCAATGCTCGACTTCGCCCAGATGGAAATAAAAAAAGAGCATTTCGCTCGTAAACGCTCATCAGCTCTGTTGATGGACGAAAATATGCGAACCATGGCACGCATTGCGATCGATGATGGTCTGCACCGGAAGGTGAGCGCCTGATGGGGCTTTTCTCTCCCATCAGGCATAAAACCAGGCTTGGTCAGACTTCCAGAATATCGTCCGGCGGGGTGCCCTCCTGATCCTGCGCCAGACTCTGGATGGCAAAGAACAGATAGCCCTGGGTGATCAGGAACAACAGCATCCCCAGCAAACCAAAGCTGATGCCCAGCCAAGCGAACAAGGTTCCCAGCAAAATTCCCGGCGTCAGGGCCACACAGCTCAAACGCAGCAGGACACCATAGGGTAAACGCACCTTGAGCCAGGCCGCAAACACCATGCCCCCCACCGCATAGATAACCGCCTGCAAGGCGCGATAGATAAACTCCCCCGCCAGTAACGGCAGATAAGCCACCGGCTTGACGATGGCGATCACCTTATCGACCCAGGCATACAGCTGCGCCTTGTCCAGCTCAAACGCCTCTATGGTCGCAAAGGGATAGCTGCGCACCTCCCCCTGGTTATCCACGATCATCCGATCCGCCTGCAACACCACAGGAGCTTCAAATTCGGCTTCACTGGCGGGGCTTTGCCGGGTATCAATCACCAGAAATGGGGCCTCTTGTCCCGGCAGGGTAATGACAAACGGCTGCACCACATCAGCCTTGAGGATGCCGTGCTCAATGCGCAGTGCCGGTAGTTTCTCGACCACATGCCGGACATAAGTCTCCTTCACCTCGTCAATCAGTCTGGCAACTTGAAAGGTCAACGGTATGGTCGTCACACACAACAACAGAAACAGATAACCAAGACCGCTGCCTTGCCACCGCCGGCCAACATCCTGATACACGGCACGGGAGAAGATCGAGAGATAGGCGGTTTGCCAGCTACGAAGAGGGTGCAGCACGGTAAAATTCCTTCTATGGGTCATGAAGCTGGCAGCCGATCTGCCAGAACCCGGCCATGATAGCCTACTGAGCCCTGACTCCCAATGCCGTTGACGCCCAGCCATTGACTTGGTGGAACAGTTTGCTGATAGTCAGCAAAACTCGCATGACCCGACTGAAGGACGCCATGAGCCATTCGACCCGTTTTATCCAGACACTGGCCGCGTTTGACGCAGCCAACAGCCAAGACCCCCGACAACTGGCCGATGAAACCGGTGCCCTGCACCCCAGCGAGCTGCTCTATGGACAGCGCATGAGTGAAACCCTGCTTCAATTTCAACCCCAGGCCAGCGAAACGCTGCAACTGGCGGCACGCAGCCAGCATCTGGAGCGTTGGCAGATCCCGCGCACCAGCTACCCCATGGATCGAGCCGGCTATCTGAGCTGGCGCAATGCGCTCAAACAGTTCCATGCCGAACGGGCCAGCGCCATCATGCAGGCCCAGGGCTACGAGGAGAGCACCATAGCCCGCGTCGCCAGCCTGCTGAAAAAAGAGCAACTCAAGCGCGATAGCGAAAGTCAGACCCTCGAAGACGTCGCCTGCTTGGTGTTCTTGCGCTACAACTTTACCGATTTTGCGGCGCAACACAGTGACGAGAAGATCATCGATATAGTACAGAAGACCTGGCGCAAGATGTCCGATGCCGGTCATCAGGCTGCATTGGCGCTGCCCTTCACGCCCCAACAGCAACAACTGTTGGCGCGCGCCCTCGGCAGCGAGTAGCGGGTAGCCTCACCCCTGCGAAAGCCGGCGGCGATAAGACGCCTTTTTCATAGGCGATACCCCCAAGGGGACGGCGTAAATCCATCATGCCGGGGTGAGGACGAAAAGCAGACCGTTGGCGGCAGGGATGCCGCCGCTGAGCCTACAGGGAGGTATTCACGGCGGGTCCGTGTTCGCCCTCACTCCGGTTTGATCCGCTCAATCCATCACAGCAACTGCGGCTGTTGATATGCCAAGAAGATTAGCCGTGTCGGACAGATCGGCGTATGGTTAGGCCGCTCGCCGAGCCCGGCACTCCGACTCTCTCGTGGTGCCGGGTATCAACACCCCTTGAGGAACCATGACAATTACGCCCCCAGCGACCATTCCGGTCGCATTGCTCGATCAAGACCCGGATATTGACTGCAGTCACTGCGCCGCTTGTTGCTGCCGCATGCCCGTGCTGGTGATTTGCGATCCGGCTGTCCCGCAGCGTTTCACCCAAGAGGATGACAGCGGCATGACCTTTATGGCGCAGGGCGAAGATGGCTGGTGCGTGGCACTGGATCGAAACACCTTACGCTGCACCATCTATGAGGTGCGCCCGCAGATCTGCCGGGACTTTGATATGGGCGGCATCGATTGCCAGGAGATCCGGGCCAGTAGCAACGAGAGCAATGGCTAAGAGCTTCAATACACAGAACTGCAGAACCCTTGGCAAGAGCGGAATTTCGCCACCTAAACGGCCTGATGTCGTGAGACATCAGGCCGTTTAATGTATGGCACGCTTAAATCATTCAGGTTGAAGTCTGCAAACTCGAGATCACAGAGCCGGGTTTACTGGCTTTATTTTTTTCAGACCAGACGATGAGTAATTTTTGCAGACCAATAAAGCTGAACAGCAAGATGCCAATGATGATTTTGGTCCACCAGGAGCTGAGGGTGCCGTCAAAATTAATATAGGTCTGAATTAACCCCTGGATCAGCACGCCAAACAGAGAGCCAAATACGGTTCCTACCCCGCCGGTTAACAGTGTCCCCCCGATCACGACCGCGGCAATGGCATCCAATTCCACCCCCACCGCCGCCAATGGATAACCAGCCGAGGTATAAATGGCAAAGACAATACCCGCAAGCGCCGCCAATGTAGTCGATAGCATATAGATGCCGATGGTGGTGCGGCGAACGGATATACCCATCAGGGTGGCGGATGCCGCATTGCCGCCAATGGCATAGACATTATTGCCAAACCGGGTACGACTGGCGATGACGATACCCACAGCGACCACAACCAGCATGATGATGGCCAATAGGCTCAAACGCCCGCCTCCGATAATTTTCCAGGACATGCGCGATAATTCACGAAATAACGGATGGTCGATCGGTAATGCTTGTTCGGATATCAGAAAACTGGCACCCCGCAAAAAAAACATCCCCGCCAGCGTAATGATAAAGGCCGGGATCTTGAGCGTATCGATCAACCACCCCATCAGGCCCCCGAAACAAAGTGCCATCAGCAACACCAGAGGGATCGCCATATAGGGTGAAAATCCCCAATCCCCGACCATTTTAGCCAGCAATACTCCGGTGAAAGCAATCACAGCACCGACTGATAGATCGATCCCTCCCGACAGAATGACGAATGTCATGCCCACGGTAACGACCCCTAAAAAGGCGTTATCCGTCAGAATATTGCAGATGACCCGGGTCGATAAAAATGTCGGAAACGAGAGCAGACAAAATAGATAACCCAGCACAAATACGGCGATGGTAATCACCAGCGGCAAATTTCGCTTAAACATGGCTGCGCTCTCCTTTTATTAGACGAACCACGGATGGGGACTGAAGGATCAGCACCGCCAAGACCACAAATGCTTTTACAATCTGATTCCACTGGGGCTGATAGCCGGATAACAAGATCCCGGTATTCACGCCTTGAATAATCAGCGCACCGGTCAGCGACAGCAGAATATTAAAACGCCCCCCCATCAAGGAGGTCCCGCCAATCACAACAGCCAGAATGGCATCCATTTCTAACCAGAGCCCTGCATTATTGGCATCCGCACCACGAATATCGGCAGCCACTATGATGCCGGCAACCGCCGAAAAGACACCGCTGACGATGTAGGTGGAAATAACCACCATAGGGGTATTGACCCCGGAGTTCTTTGCCGCACGAATATTAATACCGACCGCTTCGATAAACAGACCCAGCGCCGTTTTTTTTGGTGAGCAGCCAAATACACAGCGCGGCTATGAGGGTAATGATGACCGGGGTTGGTAATAACAGAAAGGAACCATTACCCAACCAGGCCAGCGTGTCGTTATTAAAGGTAATGATCTGCCCTTCCGTTATCAGTTGCGCAATGCCGCGTCCGGCAACCATCAGGATCAGCGTGGCCACTATCGGTTGAATTTTAAATACCGCCACGAGAAAACCATTCCACAGGCCACACAGCGCACCAACACCCAGCACCGTCACAATAATCACCGGAACTGGGTCGTTGTGAGTCGCCATACTGGCCATGGTGGCACCGCTGATGGCCATAACAGCCCCCACGGATAAATCGATACCCCCGGTTGCGATGACCAGCGTCATCCCCAGGGAGAGTAAAGCCACCGGGGCACAGCGATTCAGAATATCAATCACACTGCCGAATAACCGCCCCTCCTGAATGTGCATCGAAAAAAAGTTGTCGGCGACCAGACTATTAATCAGCAACACACAGATCAAAGCCGTGAGTTGTGCACTCCCTTTCCCTAAGTTTATTTTTCTTAATGAACACATCTCTGTGAAATATAAAATGGCGGCGTTCATGCTTCACCCCTTACATGGCAATGGCTTTCATAATGGCGGGAACAGACAAGGCTTCTGTCGGTAATTCAGCCACCTGCCGTCGATCACGTAGCACTATGATGCGATCCGCATAGCCCACTAATTCCTCCAGCTCGGAAGAGATCACCAGCAAGGCAAGGCCATCACTACACAGGGTCTCAATCAAACGAATAATTTCGGCATGAGCACCCACATCAATGCCCCGCGTCGGTTCATCCAGGATCAAAAACTGCGGTTTAGTCAGTAGCCATCGGGCGAGCAGAGCTTTTTGCTGGTTGCCCCCCGATAGAAATTGAATGGGTTGTTCCGGAGATGGCGTTTTAATGCCCAGCTGCCTGATGAAGCGAGCAGCTATATCATCCTGCTCCTTTCTGGATATGGGTTTAAGCCAGCCTCGCTGCGCCTGTAAGGCCAGAATAATATTTTCACGGACCGATGCAGAGGCAATAATACCGTCGGTTTTGCGGTCTTCCGGGCAAAAACCAAAACCATGGGCGGCGGCACTCCGTGCCGAACGAATCGAGGTGATGTTATTTTTGACCCGACATTCACCCGTGTCAGCCGGTTCAATGCCGAAAATAACCTGGGCGGTTTCGGTGCGTCCCGAACCCAGCAGCCCCGCCAGGCCAACGATTTCTCCCGGCATAACATCCAGATTGAACGGTTCGACAACCCCCTTTTTTCCGTACTGACGAAACGACACCACCGGATTATGACTGCGCAGGGTACGGCCCGCGCGTTTTAACGCATTATCGTCAAGTTCACGTCCCAACATCATTTTAACCAGATCGATCTGGTTTAATTCTGCGGTGACCCGGGTACCGACCAGCTCACCATTGCGTAACACCGTAATACGGTCGGATATTTCATAAACTTGGTCGAGAAAATGGGTAATGAAAATAAGACTGATACCTTGCTCTCGCAAATTCCGCATGATGGAAAACAACATATGCACTTCGCTGGTATCCAGACTTGCCGTCGGTTCATCGAGGATTAATATTTTTGCGGAGAGAGAAACCGCCCGGGCAATGGCGATGATCTGTTGCATGGCCACGGAATAAGCACTCAGCGGCAGGCATACATCCAACTCAAACCCGTAGCTGCGCATGATCTCTTGCGCCCGGCGATTCATGCTTTTTCGATCGAGAAATCCGAACCGACGTAACTCCCGACCAATAAACAGATTATCGGCCACCGACATATTGGGTAACAAATTCACCTCTTGATAGACGGTGCCAATGCCAAGTTGCTGGGCATGTGCCGTATCTTTCGGGCTGATGCTGACTCCATCGAGGACAATATCTCCGGCATCACGTTGATACACACCGGTCAGAGCCTTCACCAGTGTGGATTTGCCGGCACCATTCTCCCCAAGCAGGGCCATGATTTCGCCTTTCCGCAACGAGAAATTTACATGATGCAGCGCTCTGACCCCGGGAAATGATTTACAGATCCCCGTTGCCTCCAAAAGCAGATCTTGATCTTTATGTAATGCCAACATACAAGCTCCAAAAAATGGAACACCATATAAGCAACCCCGCTTATATGGTGTTGAATCAAGCTAGATCAGGACTCCATACATCGCTTAGTAGCCCATGTTCTTTTTCAATTCGAGCTGAGCTTTTGCATTATCCGGCTGGAACAATTTGGATTCGGTCTGGATATGCTTCGGTGGTACTACACCTTTTTCTTTATAACTCATGAAGGCATCGAATGCTGGGCCAGACATATTGGGCGTCAACTCCACCGAAGCGTTGGACTCACCCGCCATCATGGCTTTGAAAATATCTGGCACACCATCAATGGAAATAACCTTGATATCGGAACCTGGCTTTAACCCAGCTTCTTTAATGGCCTGAATAGCCCCGATGGCCATATCATCATTATGGGCATAGACAGCGCAAATATTCTTGCCGTTATCTTCGGCCTTGATAAAACTTTCCATCACTTCTTTGCCTTTACTCCGGGTGAAGTCCCCGGACTGGGTGCGGATTATTTTAAGAGTCGGCACTTTGGCTATTGCGTCTTGAAACCCTTGTTTACGATCCAGCGCCACACTGGCACCAACGGTCCCTTGTAATTCAACGATATTACAGGCTTTGCCATTCACATTTTTGATCAGCCAGTCGGCGGCCACAGCGCCTTCATGAACGCTGTCTGCAGCCACGCCTGTCATATACAGGGAATCATCTTTCACCGAAATGCCACGATCCAGCAAAAATACGGGTATTTCAGCTTCTTTTGCCTCTTCCAAAACGGGCTCCCACCCCGTCTGCACCACAGGTGCAATAAAGATAGCATCAACGCCTTGGGCGATAAACGAGCGCACGGCTTTGATTTGGTTTTCTTGCTTTTGTTGGGCATCAGCAATTTTCAGCGTGATCCCGCGCTTGGCCGCCTCGGTTTTCGCCACCGATGTTTCAGCCGCGCGCCAACCGGACTCAGAACCTATTTGCGAAAAACCGACGGTCAGTGGAGCAGAATAAACACTACCTGAAATCAAAATGGCACTAATCAAACTGGCTAATCTGACTTTATTAAGCATATCGTTATCCTCATGATCAACAATAGTTTCAAATGCAAATAGGCTCATGCATTAGTTTTTTAATACCCAATTAAAATAGACTGCCGCCAAAAACATTATCGTGCACGCATCACAAAAGGGTTCTGCTAGCATGATGCTTCATATAAATAGCGGTATATTCCATATCACCAGCGAAAGACAATATCCTTGCAAAGTAAACGGATACCGCAATTGAATCCAGGCCTATATATCAGTAAAAATAATGCATCCGTAAAAATACCGTATCAGTGAAAATAATGGCGCAGGGTTAACTGATAACCGACATTATCGATATGCCAGCGCCAGGCCTGGCACATGGCGGAATAATTTATAAACTACCACTATAAAAACTGAATAACCTTTTATATTTGCCAGCCACTTATAGTGGACTGGCACTCTTGCGATAGTCGGTGGGACTAACCCCGACCCGTTTTTTAAATACCCGAGAAAAATAGAGTTGATCATCATAACCCACCTGTTGACCAATCACGGCAACGGGCATAGGCGTCGTCTGCAATAAGAGTTTGGCGCGCATGATCCGCTGATCTTCCCGCCAACGGACAATACTCACCCCCACTTGTTCCCGGAATAAATGCGCTAACCGGGATGGTGATAAAAACACCTGCTCGGCCAGTGATTCAATGGTAATTTCCGCCGAGAGTGACGCATTCAAAATCTGGCAGGCTTCCAAGACCCGATAATCCATCGGCGTCAGATCGGCCTGTGACGAAATCTCGTAGCAACGAATCAACAACCGCTCCAATAGATTCATTGCCAGAGGTTCCGACATGGGACGGAATTCTTTATGGCTTTCTTCGATATCCAGAAATAGGGCATCAAATTCATCATGCAATTTCGGATCTGCCAGCGTAATTCGCCCGACCCGCTCGACTTCGTGGGGCCATTTCAGCCAATCCGCCCAGTAGGCTCTTGGACGGAAATACACCCAGCGATGATGCCACGCCTCACTCTCTTCCGCGCGGCAATAGTAGTGAACCGCCTCGGGAGGAAAGAGCAGCAAGTCGCCAGGCTCCACGAAAAACTCATGCTCGCCGGAGAATATCTGGCCCTTGCCTTTGACCGTCAGATTGATGATGTAACCCTTCATGCCATGTTGGCGATCGATGATGAAATCCAGCGCACTGCCTTTTTCGATAGGTGTCAGCCCGGAGACCAGAAACACATCGAATAGATAATCCGGCAACAACGGATTGAGCTGTTTGGGCTTGTCTTTTTGCATCGTGGCCATCGCAGTGAAGAATTTCTCGGTAAAAAAATCAGCTTTATGCATTGTATTCAGCCACCATCCATCTGCCGCTACTAACGGGGATAATTCCATCCACTAATTGAGTTTCATCACATTTACCGATCGTCATCATGAAATCGTTATCAAACCGCAAGCCCTATCCTCTCTGCTGGGCACTAACACTAGGAACCAGGTTCAGTCAGGCGTCTTGTAAATACAGCCAGCGTTGCCGCTGGCTGCCCGATAAGCTCTTGAACGGAATTAGACGCTGGCTTTGCGAACTTGCTTGTAACGGTCAAACAATACCGCCGCCAGCAGGATGAGGCCCCGCACCACATATTGGGCAAACGGCGAGATATTCAGCAGGTTCATGGCATTCTCCATCAGCCCCAGGATCAAGACCCCGGCGATGACATAGGAGATCTTGCCGATCCCGCCCTTCATGGAGACACCACCCAGCACGCAGGAGGAGATGACGATGAGCTCGAAACCTATGGAGGTCATGGGCTGGCCCGAGGTCATGCGGGATGCCAGTATGATACCGGCCAGCGCCGAAATCAGACCGGTCATGGTGAAGATGATGATCTTGGTGCGCACCACATTGACACCGGCCAGGCGCGAGGCCTCTTCGTTCCCCCCCATCGCCAGGGTGTTACGGCCAAAGGTGGTCTTGTTCAACAGCAGACCAAATAGCACGAAGCAGGCGATGGTGATCCAGACCGGTGTCGGAACCCCGAACAGCGCTGAGTTGCCGATGTCGAAGAAACGCTCTTCAACGATCCCGACCGCCTTGCCATCCGAGATGATGTAGCCCATGCCACGCGCCATCTGCATGGTGGCCAGCGTGGTGATGAGGGCGTTGATCTTGAATTTGGCGACCACAAAACCATTGATGAGACCAAACAGCACACCGACACTTAAACCGGCCAATACCCCCATGGTGATGCTTTCGGTGGCATTGATGGCCACGGCACAGGTGACACCGGAGCAGGCGACAATGGAGCCGACCGACATGTCAAACTCACCGGAGGCCAGACAAAACAACATGCCGCAGGCGACCATGCCGGACATGGAAACCGCCAGCCCCAGCCCCTTCATGTTGATCAGACTGGCGAAGTTCGGGATCAGCAAACTGGCGGCCAGGAACAGGATGGCGAAGATCACCAGCATGCCATATTGATCCCAGATGCGGGCCAACTGCAGCATCGGCTGGTGGGTCGGTTTTTCCGCGGTTGATTGTGCCGCAGCCATAGATGTTGCCATGATAAAACTCCTTTAAATTCTCAAATCCGAAACCGGGTATTAACGGGCTGGCATCGCCAGATTCAGGGCTTTGACTTCATTGGCATCGGTATGCAGCAATTCGCCGGATAGCCGCCCTTCGCGCATCACCAGGATGCGGTCCGACACGCCAAGGACCTCGGGCAACTCACTGGACACCACCACCACGGCGATCCCGGATTTAGCCAGGTCGTAGATCACGTTATAGATTTCATTTTTGGCACCGACGTCGATGCCACGAGTGGGCTCGTCGAGCAGGATCACCTTCATGTCTTCCGACAACCAACGACCCAGAATGGCTTTTTGCTGATTGCCGCCAGACAGATGCATGATGGCCTGATGGGGAGACGGGGTTTTGACCCGCATATCGCCGATCCGCAGCCGGGCGTTTTCATCTTCCCATTGCTGATTGATGAAGAAACCGGCGCGTGCCTTGTGGCGACGGGCACTGATGTTGATATTTTCCTGGACCGAGTGGATGGGGATGATCCCAAGCGCCTTACGATCCTCGGTACAGAGCATGATGCCGCTGTGAATGGCATCGATGGGATTCCGGATCGGCACCGATTTACCAAATACGGCAATTTCGCCCGAGACCATTTT
This sequence comes from Aeromonadaceae bacterium, assembly GCA_963677375.2. Lineage (GTDB taxonomy): Bacteria > Pseudomonadota > Gammaproteobacteria > Enterobacterales > Aeromonadaceae > Pseudaeromonas. Next base: position 305,423 of record CAXXIF010000006.1, on the reverse strand, counting down.
TTCGGCACCAAAGATGAGTTTCAGCATCTCGCTACGCCCGGCACCCACCAGGCCGAAGATGCCCAGAATTTCCCCGCGCTGGACATGGAACGAAACCGGCTCTTTGAGCCCGGGCCCCTGCAGGTTCTTGACCTCGAGTCCGACCGCGCCATGGGGTCGCGGCTCATAACCATAGATATCCGTCAGATCCCGACCCACCATGGTCTTCACCAACAGGTCCCGATCCACCTCGGCCATGGAGTCGAACGTCCGCACGAACTGCCCATCCTTGAAGACGGTGATGGCATCACACAACTCGAAGATTTCATCCATCCGATGGGAAACGTACAGGATGACTTTGCCCTCATCCCGCAACTGGCGGATCACCCGAAATAGTTGTTCTATTTCCCGGGACGACAGGCTACTGGTGGGTTCATCGAAGGCAATGACCTGCGCATCACGAGTCAGCGCCTTGGCAATTTCAACCATCTGCCACTGCCCGAGAGAGAGGTACTTCAAGGGGGTTTCCGGGGCAACATCCATGCCCAGGCGGGCAAGTTGGCGCGCCGCATCCTGGTACAGTTTTTCTTTATCGATCAAACCATGTTTCGTCGGTAACTGGCCGAGATAGATATTCTCGGCAATAGTCATTTCCGGTACCAGATGCAGCTCTTGATAGATGATGGCAATACCGCTTTCCAGTGCGTCGACCGTCGAGTGGAATGTCACTTCGCTGCCATCCAGCTTGATCACGCCATTCGTCGGTGCCTGGAAACCGCTGAGTATTTTCAACAAGGTGGATTTACCGGCGCCGTTCTCGCCCATCAGGGCATGGACGGTTCCCTCCTCACAGGAGAAGGAGACATTCTGCAATGCCTTGACGCCGGGGAACTCCTTGCTGATGCCACAAAATTCCAGATAAGGGACTGACTGATTCATGTTTTTACCCCATGGCCGGCATGGAGTCTCCCCCATGCCGGCACCTGTTGATTCCGACTAAAGACCTTTTTTCTGCAGTTCGACCTTGAAGTTGTCGCGAGTGATCAGCACCACGTCGGTTACTTCCGTGAACATTTCAGGCGCGGTCCCATTCACGACCCAGTCATTGAGCATCTGGATACTCTTGTAGCCGTGCACATCCGGGCTAGGCAGCAGCGAACCGAAGAAACCGGTGGCCTTGGACTTCGACAGCTCGGTCACCGCATCCACGCCATTGATGCCGATACCAATCACATTTTCGGCCTTGAAGCCCTGGCCTTCGGTGGCGCGCACCCCACCCAGCACTGTGTTGTCATTCATGCCGACAATCAGCCAGTTCTTCACGTCGGGATGTTGAACCAGCATGGAGTTGGCCGCATCCAGGGCACCGGGAATGTCATTGGCTTTCGTGGGCACGCTATACATCTGTGCCTCGGGAAACCGGATGCCTTCAGGGCACTGATAGCACCTTCCACCCGGCGACGGCGGTATCCAGCTCGTTGGCGGTGATCGCCAGAACCCCGGTGTCTTTCACATCCCATTTCCGCGCCGTCATCTCCTTGTAGAGCTCCTGACCCTGGCGTTCACCAATTTTGGTCGCCGCCATCATCACCAAGGGCACATCGGTCATCGGCTTGCCCTTGGCATTGACGAACTGGTCATCCACTGTGATGACTTTCAGATCCATGCTCTTGGCTTTAGCCATGATGGCCGGTCCCAGCTTGGGATCGGGCGTGCAGATGACGAAGCCTTTGGCGCCGTTGGCCGCCAGGCTATCAATCGCATTCAGCGTCTTTTCCCCATCCGGAACCGCAATCTTGATCACCTCGAAATTCAGGTCCTGGCCCGCCTTATCCGCAAATGCCCATTCGGTCTGAAACCAGGGTTCTTCCGGTTGTTTGACCAGGTATCCCAACTTCAACTTCTCGGCAGCAAAAGCAGTATTAGCCATACCGATCATCAAGCCTGCGGTAATTAGATTTTTAACCATTTTATTCATGGCAATCTCTCCAGTTGTTGTTTCGTTAATTTCTATTCTTTGAATTCTGATTTCTGTCCGTGGGCACTTCTTTATAAACGACGTGTTAAAACAGGTATTTATAAGAATTGACGTTTGAGCGGGATAAGTTGTAACCGTTTTCTTGGCGAAAATTAGCGAGCTGGATCACGCAGAAAAATTGTAGCGATTTCGTCTATATCTTTAGCAATTTTGCTACATATCCCAATCAAATCCCTTTCCGAGCAATTTATTAAAAAGCCAATATATCCATATTTTCAGCAGCCAATGGCTAACTCGCCCGCCGTCACATCTCTTATGGTTTCCTGCACCGGAATTTCATTTTTTCTTTTCCCAGGAGAACACCATGTCCGAGCAAATTGTCATCGGTCTAGACTTCGGCAGCGACTCGGTGCGGGCATTAGCCGTGCGCTGTCGGGATGGCGCCGAGTTAGCTACCCATGTGGTCTATTACCCGCGCTGGAGCGAAGGCAAGTTCTGCGACGCCATCCGGAATCAGTTCCGTCATCATCCACTGGACTACATCGAATCCATGGAGCAGGCCGTTCAACAAGTGGTCGCCCTGCTGACATCGGCCCAGCGGGCTGCCATTCGCGGGATCGGTGTCGACACCACGGGTTCAACCCCGGCGCCCATTGATGCCGAAGGCAATGTGCTGGCGCTGAGGGATGAGTTTGCAAAAAATCCGAATGCCATGTTCGTGTTATGGAAGGACCACACAGCGATAGCCGAAGCCGAAGCCATTACCACCCTGTGCCACAGCGGCCAGTTCACCGATTACAGTCGCTATATCGGTGGCATCTACTCCTCGGAGTGGTTCTGGGCAAAAATTCTGCACATCTCCCGCGCCGACGAGGCCGTGCGCCAGGCGGCCTGTAACTGGATCGAGTTGTGTGACTGGATTCCCGCCCTGTTGAGTGGCACCCAGGCACCCGCGACCCTCCGCCGCGGTCGTTGCTCCGCCGGTCACAAATCCTTGTGGAACCCGGAATGGGGTGGCCTCCCCGGCGCCGACTTCCTGAATGCCCTGGACCCCTTGCTGACCCGGGATCTGGACTATCCGCTGTTTACCGAGACCTGGACCGCCGACATTCCGGTGGGGCGTATCACCGCCGAATGGGCGGAACGCCTCGGCGTGCCCACCGAGGTGATGATCGCCGGTGGCGCCTTTGACTGTCACATGGGTGCAGTCGGTGCTGGCGCTAGCCTGAATACGCTGGTGAAGGTCATCGGCACCTCCACCTGTGACATCCTGATGGCGGAACACGCCACCATAGGTCGCCGCGCCATTGCCGGGATCTGTGGTCAGGTGGATGGCAGCGTCGTGCCGGGCCTCATCGGTCTGGAGGCCGGACAATCGGCGTTCGGTGACATCTACGCCTGGTATCAGCGACTGCTGAGCTGGCCGCTGGATCAACTCACCAAAACCTATCCCGAGCTGAAAACCGCCGTCGAAAACCACAAGCAGCAGATGCTGGGGGCCCTGACCCAATCCTGGGACAAGCAAGTCGATCTGGACCATCTGCCCGTGGTGCTGGACTGGTTCAATGGTCGTCGCACCCCCAATGCCAACCAGCGGTTGAAAGGCACCATTAGCGGTCTGAATCTGGGCAGCGATGCGCCCGATCTGTTTGGTGCCCTGATTGCCTCCACCGCCTTTGGCGCGCGCAGCATCATGGAATGTATGACCAGCCAACAGGTTCCGGTGGAACAGGTGATGGCGTTGGGCGGTATTGCCCGCAAGTCTCCTGTGGTGATGCAGGTGTGTGCCGATGTGATGAATCGTCCCATCCAGGTGGTGGCATCCGATCAGTGCTGTGCCTTGGGGGCCGCCATTTTTGCCGCCGTGGCCGCCGATATCTACCCCTCCATCGCCGCCGCCCAAGCGCAGATGGCCAGCCCCATCGAGCGCAGCCACCAGCCCCAGGCCGACAAGGTCGCCGCCTACGAGCGCCTCTACCAGCAGTATCTGAAATGGGGCGCGGCCGCCGAGCCCCTCTACCACGAAGGAAAATCCGCATGAGCCTGAAACAACTCAAACAGCAGGTTCTGGAGGCCAATCTCGACCTGCCGCACTACAAATTGGTGACCTTTACCTGGGGCAATGTCAGCGGCATTGATCGGGAACTGGGGCTCGTGGTTATCAAGCCCAGCGGGGTCAGTTATGACCACATGACCCTGAGCGATCTGGTGGTGCTGGATCTGGCGGGCAATCGGGTCGAAGGCGATCTGCGTCCCTCGTCGGATACCGCAACGCATCTGGTGCTGTACCGCCGTTATCCCGAGTTGGGTGGCGTGGTGCATACCCATTCCACCCACGCCACCGCCTGGGCACAAGCCCGCCGTGGCATCCCGATCCAGGGCACCACCCAGGCCGATTATTTCCACGGCGATGTGCCCTGTACCCGGCTGTTATCCGAGTCCGAAGTACAGCAAGACTACGAAGGGCTGACCGGACATCTGATTGTGGAGACGCTGCAGCAGACGCCCCCCTTAACCATGCCCGGTATTCTGGTGGCCAATCATGGCCCCTTCAGCTGGGGCAAGGATGCCCAGGATGCGGTTCACAACGCCGTAGTGCTGGAAGAAGTTGCACGCATGGCCTGGATCACTCATCAGCTCAATCCGCAGGCCACGGCCCTGCCCGATTACATGCTGGAAAAACATTACCAGCGCAAACACGGTCAAGATGCCTATTACGGTCAATCCACCGCGAAATCATAAACGAGGAATGAAGCATGGAATTTTTAAAGCAGTTAGAAGTCTGGTTTGTCGTCGGCAGTCAGCACTTGTATGGCCCGGAAACCCTGAAGCAGGTGGCGGATCACGCCCACACCATGACCCAGCAGTTGAATGAGCATGCCGGTCTGCCGCTGAAAATTGTACTCAAGCCCACAGGGACCACCCTGGACGAGATCTCGGCCATCGCCCGCGATGCCAATCACAGCCAGCAGTGCGTCGGCGTCATGGTGTGGATGCACACCTTCTCGCCCGCCAAGATGTGGATACCGGCGCTGACCCAACTCAACAAACCGCTGCTGCAATTCCATACCCAGTTCAATCGCGATCTGCCCTGGGGCGAGATCGACATGGACTTTATGAACCTGAACCAGACCGCCCACGGTGGTCGGGAGTTCGGTTTCATGGGCGCCCGTCTGCGCCTGCCACGGACCGTGGTGGTGGGGTATTGGGAAGACCAGGCCGCCCACGCGAAAATTGCCCGCTGGATGCGCATCTGCGCCGCTGTATATGACAGCAAGCAGATGAAAGTTGCCCGTTTCGGCGACAACATGCGCAATGTTGCTGTGACCGAGGGTGACAAGGTCGAAGCCCAGATCCAGTTTGGTTATCAGGTGAATTACCATCCGGTCGGCGATCTGGTGAAGGTGATCAACGAGGTGGCCGCTGGGGATATCAGCGCCCTGCTGGACGAATACGAAACCCTCTATACCCTGACGGATGCGGTCAAAGTGGGTGGCAGCTACCGCGAATCCCTGTATGAAGCGGCGCGCCAGGAGCTGGGCCTGAAGAAGTTCCTGCAGCAGGGCAACTTCGGCGCCTTCACCACCACCTTTGAAGATCTGTATGGGATTCATCAGTTGCCGGGTCTGGCGTGCCAACGCCTGATGCAGCAAGGCTACGGCTTCGGTGGCGAAGGGGACTGGAAAACCGCCGCTCTGCTCAGAACCTTGAAGGTGATGGGCCATGGCCTGCCCGGCGGTGCCTCCTTCATGGAGGACTACACCTACCATCTGGCCGAGGGCAACAATCTGGTGCTGGGCGCCCACATGCTGGAAATTTGCCCCTCCATCGCCGGCAATAAACCGGTGCTCGATGTGCAACATCTGGGGATCGGCAAGAAGGCCCCGCCCGCCCGTCTGCTGTTCTCCGCCCCGGCTGGCAAAGCGGTAAACGCCAGTCTCATCGACATGGGCAACCGCTTCCGTCTGGTGGTCAACAATCTGGATGTGGTGGACCTGCCCGCCGCCCTGCCGAAACTGCCGGTGGCCTGCGCCCTGTGGGAGCCCAAGCCGAATCTGGAAGTGGGCGCCGAAGCCTGGATACTGGCCGGTGCCGCCCACCACTCGGTGTTCAGCCAGGCGGTGGATGCCGAGTATCTGCGGATCTACGCCGAGATGGCAGGTATTGAGTTCCTGCTGATCGATGAAAACACCACAATTCCGGAATTGAAGAAAGAAATTCTCTGGAACGAAGTCTATTACAAGCTTTGTAAATAACGTCGAAGCCCCCGTGTCACCACGGGGGCATTTCCCCTTTTGATCCCCTCATTGCCGCTGCCTGTTTCGCGCGGCCAGGAGCCCTCATGCCCAGTTTGCTAACCCAACTCCGTGCCATCACCACGGTCGTCGCCGATACTGGCGAGTTACCGGCCATTAAGCTCTACTCCCCGGAAGATGCCACGACGAACCCTTCGCTGATTTTAAAAGCCGTCGCCAGTGCAGAATATGCGCCGTTACTGGAGAGCGTCCTTGCCGAGGCCAAGCCGCTCGCTGCGGATCTCGACGGCCAGGTAACCGAAGCCGCCGACCGGCTGATTGTCGCCATTGGTTGTGAAATTTTGAAACATGTCCCGGGCCGAGTCTCCACCGAAGTCGATGCCCGATTGTCATTCGACAGCGCCGCCACCATCGAAAAGGCGCGCAAATTAATCGACCTGTATGAACAGCAGGGGATTCCCCGCTCCCGGGTGCTGATCAAAATCGCGGCGACCTGGGAAGGGATACGCGCCTCTGAGTTGCTGGAACAAGAAGGCATCAACTGCAACCTCACCTTGCTGTTCAGTTTCGCCCAGGCCCGTGCCTGCGCCGAAGCCGGAGCCTTCCTGATCTCCCCCTTCGTCGGCCGGATACTCGACTGGTACAAGGCCAAGACGGCACTCAGCTATACCGCACAGACGGACCCAGGTGTGTTATCGGTGCAGGCCATTTACCACTATTACAAACAGCACGGTTACCCGACCGTCGTGATGGGTGCAAGCTTCCGCAACATCGATGAAGTATTGGCCCTGGCCGGTTGCGACCGACTGACCATAAGCCCGGCACTGCTGCAGGAGCTGGAAGCCCACAGTGGTGAGCTAGTACGCCACTTGGGCGATGACGGACAGCGGGTGGCCAAACCCGCCCCGCTGAGCGAAGCCGACTTCCGCTGGCAGCACAATGAAGACGCCATGGCGACTGAAAAACTGGCGGAGGGTATTCGGACGTTCGCCCTCGATCAGCTGAAACTCGAGCAGTTACTGGCCAGCCGGCTGGCGTGAGTCCAATAGCCCTGTGATGGGAGTGGATCCCGAAGCCGAGCCATTTCCTGTCGCCAACACGCCATGAACCCATCCCTGGGGGCTCGATGGCGGCATCCTTGCCGCCAATGGTTGGTGCCATGGAAACAGGCTCTGCCTTTTGGGCGCGCCAAGACCAGGTATTGTCAAATTTTGTCGATTAAAAGGGAGTCTTTGTGATGGGTGTAGAAGCTCAAATATTAGCCAATGCAGTGCGCATGCTGAGTGTTGATGCCGTACAACAAGCCAACTCCGGCCACCCCGGCGCCCCCATGGGGATGGCCGATATTGCCGAAGTGCTGTGGCGTCATCATCTGAAACATAATCCGGCCGATCCGGCCTGGATCAACCGCGACCGTTTTGTACTCTCCAACGGCCATGGCTCCATGCTGCTCTACTCTTTACTGCACCTCACCGGCTATGACTTGCCGCTGTCGGAACTAAAGCAATTTCGCCAATTACATGCCAAGACTCCGGGTCATCCCGAATATGGCTATGCGCCGGGAGTGGAGACAACCACGGGCCCGTTAGGACAAGGGATTGCCAATGCCGTGGGGATGGCGCTGGCCGAGAAGACCCTGGCCGCTCAGTTCAACCAGCCGGGCCACCCCATCATAGACCACTATACCTATGCCTTTCTGGGGGACGGCTGCTTGATGGAGGGGATCTCCCATGAGGTTTGCTCTCTCGCCGGCACGCTGGCGCTGGGCAAGCTGATCGCCTTCTGGGATGACAATGGCATCTCGATTGATGGTCATGTGGAAGGCTGGTTTACCGATGATACCCCCGCCCGCTTCCGGGCTTACGGCTGGCAGGTGATCGATGCCGTGGATGGCCATGATGCCCAGGCAATTGATGCCGCCATCCGGGAAGCCAAAACCGACCTGCAACGACCCACCCTGATTTGCTGCAAGACCATTATCGGCTTCGGCTCCCCGAACAAAGCCGGCAGTCACGACTGCCATGGCTCGCCACTGGGCAAAGAGGAAGTAGCCCAGGTGCGGGAGCGGCTGAATTGGCCTTATGCCCCGTTCGAGATCCCGGCGGCAATCTATCAGGCGTGGGATGCCAAAACACAGGGCGCAGCGTGTCAAACACTGTGGAACCAGCAGTTCGCCGCCTATCAGGAGCTGTTTCCGCAAGAGGCGACTGAGTTATTACGCCGCAGCAGCGGTGCCTTGACGGCCGATTGGGCGGCTCAATCGACAGCCTATATTGCGGATCTACAAGCCAAACCGGCCCATATTGCCTCCCGCCAAGCCAGCCTGAATGCACTGAATGCCTACGCGGCCCTCTTGCCAGAGCTGCTGGGTGGCTCGGCCGATTTGGCCCCATCCAACCTGACCCGGCATCGCCACGCCCTGGATGTCTCGCCGAGTAGCCCACAAGGCAATTACCTGCACTACGGCGTCCGCGAATTTGGGATGTCCGCCATCATGAACGGTATTAGCCTGCACGGCGGGTTTATTCCCTATGGTGGCACCTTCCTGATGTTTATGGAGTACGCCCGCAACGCAGTGCGAATGGCGGCGCTCATGAAGCAACGCACCATCTTCGTCTATACCCATGACTCGATTGGCTTGGGCGAAGATGGTCCGACCCATCAGCCGGTTGAACAGCTGGCCAGCCTTCGCCTCACGCCGAACATGGAGACCTGGCGCCCTTGTGATCAGGTCGAAAGTGCCGTGGCATGGAAGGCGGCCATTGAGCGGGCAGATGGTCCGAGTGCCCTGATCTTCTCCCGACAGGCACTGACACAACAATCCAGAACACCCCGGCAAGTGAGTGATATTGAACGCGGTGGCTACACGCTGCTCGACTGTGAGGGGACACCGGATCTAATCATTCTGGCGACAGGCTCGGAGGTGGATCTCGCTATTCGTGCGACCCGGATACTGCAGGCCAAGGGCCAACGGGTTCGGGTGGTCTCCCTGCCTTGTACCGAGCGTTTTGACAAGCAAGCGCCGGAGTATCGGGAGCAGGTATTGCCGGAAGCGGTCCGGGCCCGGCTGGCCATCGAAGCCAGTATTGCCGATTACTGGCAACGCTATACGGGGCTGGATGGTGCCGTGATCGGGATGACGGGTTTTGGGGAATCTGCACCCGCCGACCAGCTGTTCAAACTGTTCGGGTTTACCGAAGAAGAGGTCTTGAGGCAGGCGCAGCAGTTATTGAGTTAAGCCACACAAAGCAAAGAGCCACGTCGACGGCTGTCGACGTGGCTCTTGTCATACGGAGTCACATTGAAAGTGGGATGCGGCCGTAGAGACCAACATAGTGATCGCGGCTGTTTACCACGGGCATCAGCACCCATTGATCGGTGACAAAGGCTCCGATGGCCGCCCCCAAGGCATTCGACCCGGCATCCAGCACTGAAAAATCACCGTTTCCCGATGCCAGTTCGATGGCCTCCCCCAGCACACCAATTCCGGCGGCGGTTCCAAAGCCAATCCACGCTCTGTTCTCTTTCTCACCATAATAATCAGCTAGATAGGTAAAACCAGCCCCCATAGCCGCGCCACCCGCCACATGGCTCAGCTCGCTATTCAAACTGTCATTTGCCTGCACAGTGGTTGCATACAGACACAGCGTAAACACTAGGACCTTGTTCATATAACCTCCGAGTTTTTGGCTGTTCCTGACGTTGCCACACAGGATTGCGGCTAAACACCAACCCATGAAAGGTACCTGCCCTCTGAGTCTGGTCAGTGAACACCCGGCTCGCCACTTTCAGGGGGAACTTATCCTCCAGGCTCCAGATAAAAAAGGCTCTGTCCCAGTTACCGGTTGCGCATGAAGCGGGATGCAGTCTGGATGAAAAACCGGCCGTTGGCGGCGGGCAGCCTGCGCCGAGTCATAAAAAAGTCAGCGCAAGGGCGCCGACTTAGGGTTCGAACGCGTTTTCAGAAGAAGCTAGGTTTTCTTTGCCGCCACACTGAACCGCCGATACAGGCGCCAGAGCAATAACAACATGGCGATGAACAGGTAGATCACCGGCTTCGGAGTAATCGACTTGACCGACCAGATATAGTGAATAGGCGCCAACACGGCGACGACATAGACAAGCCGATGCAATTTGGCCCAACCCCGGCCGAGCCGCTGTTGCGACCAGCGATTGGAGGTGATGGCCAGAGCCAGGAGCAGCAACCAGCTCAGAGAGCCCAGCAACATATAGGGGCGCTTCACCATCTCGCCCAGCAACAGACTCAGATCCCAGCCCAGCTCCAGCGCGGCAAAGGCCAGCAGATGCAGACAGGCCCAAAAATAACACCAGAGCCCCACCAATCTGCGCACCCGGATCAGCGCCGGGGTTGCCGTCCACTTCGCCAACGGGGAGATCAGCAGAGTAACAAACAGCAGTTCCAGCGCCGTACGGCCACAGTATTTGATCAACTCCTTGGCGGCATCCGCACCAAAATAGTCGTGCTGCAGGGCAAAGAACAACCAGCCCAGAGGGAGTAGTCCCAGTAGGTGGAATCCGGCTTTGAGCCACAACATCTGTTTGGGTCCAGGTGTCATCAGAAGGATCTCCGTAAGTCCATGCCCAGATAGAGTCCCGCGACCTCGGAGGCATAACCATTGAATGGCAAGGTGGGCTGCCGCTTCACATCCAGCAAGCCACCTGAACCTATCACCCGTTCACTGGCCTGTGACCAGCGCGGATGGTCCACCAGCGGATTGACATTGGCATAGAAGCCATATTCATCAGGTGCCGAAAGACTCCAAGTGGTCGGCGGTTGCTTCTCGAGCAAACGTATCCGGACAATCGCCTTGATGCTCTTGAAACCATATTTCCAGGGCACCACCAGACGCAGTGGCGCACCATTTTGCGGGGGCAAGGTTTTGCCATAGACACCAACGGCCAGCAGGCTCAAGGGGTGCATGGCCTCATCCAGCCGCAGCCCTTCGACATAGGGAAATTGAATGCCACTGCCCAGTCCATCATCGGCTTGACCGGGCATCTGTTTCGGATCATCCAGCGTCTGAAAGGCCACATAGCGCGCCCGTGATGTTGGTTGCACCCAGCGCAGCAGGGCTCCGAGTTCAAAGCCAACCCAGGGGATCACCATGGACCAGGCCTCCACACAGCGAAAGCGGTAGATCCGCTCCTCCAGGGCAAAGCGCTTGATGAGGTCATCCACATCCAGGGTGACGGGTTTTGCCACTTCGCCATCGATGACAATTTGCCAGGGCGAGGTCCGCAGGTGCTGCGAATTGGCTTTCGGCGACGCCTTATCCAGACCAAATTCGTAGTAATTGTTATAACCGATCACTTTATTTTCCGGCGTCCAGGGCAGATCGGGACGATAAGCCGACGGTTTCTGGAAGGTTAAGGGCTCTCGTCTGGCCTGGGGTTGCTCCGACTTGGAAAACAGATCCCAGAGTGTGGCCTGGGCGGCTGTGGGCACACTCAGGGCCGCCGCAGAAATACCCAGCGCCTTCAAGACGCGACGACGGGCGAAAAACAGCTCCTCCGGCGTCACTTCCTGCTCGCCGGGCTCATGCCAAGGTCGATCGCTCATGAACACCTCTTCACGTTGTTGCGTCAGATGACAGCGGGGGGACTGTAATTGCGATGAACATCCCCCTGAATATAGTTGACTAAAATCAATTTTTGCTGGAAATGAACCTACAATGCACGAACGGCATCGGACTGTCCAAACGCTTCTCCTGATAAACGAAGGGGGAGCATCAGCTCCCCCCTTGTCCATCCATGGTCAGTGGCGTATCGGGCACGACTAGATCAGCTGCTGGAGCCCGTAGTGCGCACCGTAGTTCTGGATCACAAAATCAATATCCTTATCCCCTCGCCCGGATAGATTGATCAGAATACTGCCGCGCTCTCCCTGCTCAGCCAGCTTCAGCGCGTAGGCCACCGCATGGGCCGATTCAATCGCCGGTATGATCCCTTCGAGCCGTGACAGGGTAAAGAAAGCATCGATCGCCTCGCGATCATCGATCACACCATAGTTAACCCGGCCTGCATCCTTGAGATAACTGTGCTGGGGCCCCACCGATGGGTAGTCCAGACCACTGGCAACCGAATAGACCTCTTGAGGCTCCCCTTGCTCATCTTTGAGCATGTAGGACTTGAAGCCGTGCATGATGCCCGGCTCGCCCTTACTCAGACTGGCGGCATGTTCCCCCGGGATCTCGACACCGCGTCCGGCAGGCTCGACCCCGTGCATCCGCACTGACTCATCCTCGAGGAAGGCCGTAAACAAGCCCATGGCGTTAGAGCCGCCGCCAACACAGGCCACCAGATTATCGGGCAGTTGCCCTGTCATCTGTTGAAACTGGACTCGTGCTTCATTACCTATGATGGACTGGAAATCCCGGACCATCATCGGAAAGGGATGAGGTCCCACGACCGATCCAATGGCATACAACTGGGTGACCGGATCTGCCAGATAAGCCTGGAAAGCGCCATCCACGGCCTCTTTAAGCGTCTTGCGGCCGTGAGTCACGGGTATCACATTGGCGCCCAAGATCCGCATCCGCACCACATTCGGATGTTCCTTGGCGATATCGACCTCGCCCATGTAGATGTCACATTCCAGCCCGACCAGGGCCGCCGCTGTTGCCAGTGCCACCCCATGTTGTCCGGCCCCGGTTTCCGCGATCACCTTTTTCTTGCCCATCTTCTTGGCTAACAGGGCTTCGCCCAGGCAGTGATTGATCTTGTGCGCCCCGGTATGGTTGAGATCCTCCCGCTTGAGATAGATGGGAGCCCCGTAGCGGGCTGACAGATTCTGGGCATGAAAAATGGGGCTGGGACGTCCAACAAAGTGTTGATACAGGCGCGTCAATTCGGCCAGAAACGCCGGGTCCTGACGAATCGTTTGATAGGCACTCGTGATCTCGTCAATGATCAGTTGCAGCTCGGATGGCACAAAACTGCCACCATACTCGCCAAAGTACCCTTGGGCATCGGGTAATGAGTGATCAAATGAATTTTGCATGACGCCTCCTGCGGAAAAAAAAGCGGCCCGCAACCGGGGCCAAGAGGAGGCAGAATAGGAGTATTTGTGCTAACTGGCTGTTAACCAAGGCACAAAATTGCCGAGCAATGGCAGCTGCAGCACCCGAAGTGACAAAAAAGCTTAAAGTTCCATCAGAGGCCAGTGCATACTGGATCACCCATGGCTCGCGCCGGTGTAACCGTCTGCTGGCCACATCCCTCATGCAAAGGAGTTCCCATGCGTTCCGGTAATCCATTTCTTGGCGACAAGAGCTTTGACCTCGTTGAGCAGGGCGAAGCCCGAATGACCCTGACGGGCACCGTCAACAAGACCGCCATCCTGTTGGCCTTGACCCTGATTTCAGCCCTCTGGGTCTGGAACAAATACTATGAGTTACAAGATCCGGCGGCCATCATGCCGCTGATGTGGATTGGCATCATCGGCGGTCTGGTGCTGGCCCTGATCACCACCTTTGCTAAAAAGGCGGCCCCCTATACGGCGCCGGGTTATGCCCTGCTCGAAGGCCTGGCACTGGGAGGGATTTCTGCCTTTTATGAAACCCGCTATCCAGGCGTGGTCATTCAAGGGGTTGGTTTGACCTTCGGGACACTGGCCTGCTTGCTGGTGGCCTACCGGACCGGACTGATCAAGGCCACGGAAAAATTCCGACTGGGCGTTGTCGCTGCAACCGGCGCCATTGCCCTGCTCTATGTGGTCAATATGGTGATGGCCCTGTTCGGCCATTCAATGGGCTTTATCCACGACGGTGGTACCGTGGGTATCCTGTTCAGCCTGGTGGTCGTCACGGTAGCGGCCCTGAATCTGGTGCTGGATTTTGCTTTCATCGAACAAGGTATTGCCGCCGGCAGCCCCAAATATATGGAGTGGTATGGTGCCTTTGGTCTGCTGGTGACTCTGGTCTGGTTGTATCTGGAGATGCTGCGTCTACTCTCCAAGCTGCGTAAATAATCTGGCATAGGGCCCATACCGAACCACACCGCTGAATGCAGTCGGCCTATCCCCTCAATGAAACCTATATAGCGGAGCCCTTGTGGCTCCGCGTTTCATTTCCGAGGCATCCGCTAGGCTGGCATTGCCAATGTTCAACTGCTAACGTCGGGTGTCCGGAACCCCTTTTCAGGAGTCTTTAATGCGTCCGCTCATCAATAAAGATACCGTCATGTGCATGTCGCTCAGCGCCCGCCCCAGTAACTTCGGTACCCGCTTCCACAACTACCTTTATGAACAGCTCGGCCTGGATTACCTCTATAAGGCCTTCAGCACCCAGGATATTGCCGGCGCTATCGCCGGAGTCCGCGCCCTGAATATTCGTGGCTGTGCCATCTCCATGCCGTTCAAAGAAGCCTGTATTCCCTTGGTCGATGAGCTGGCACCCTCCGCCAAGGCCATAGATTCCATTAATACCATCGTCAATACCAACGGTCATCTCAAAGCCTATAACACCGACTACAGCGCCATTGCCCAATTGCTCCGCGATTATAAGGTACCCACTGAACTCTCGTTTGCGTTACGCGGCAGTGGCGGTATGGCCAAGGCGACGGCCTGTGCGTTACGGGATGCCGGATTTAAACGAGGAACCATCGTTGCTCGCAACGAACAAACCGGACGCCAGTTGGCCGAGCTTTATGGCTTTGCCTGGCAGGCTGAGACAATAGGATTAGAGGCGGACTTACTGCTGAATACGACCCCGATCGGGATGCCGGGGAGTCCGGATGAAACCGCATTGGCCTTTACGACAGAGCAAATTGCCGCGGCAAGTGTGGTGTTTGACATGGTAGCGGCCGTCGCCGGGACCCCACTCATCCATACCGCCCAGGCGGCGGGCAAGACAGTGATCCGCGGCGTGGAGGTCTTCGCGCTGCAGGCCGTCGAGCAATTTGTGCTCTACACCGGTATTCGCCCGGACCCTGAGCTATTTGCCCGTGCCGCCGCTCATGCCCGTGCCCCGAGTTAACGATGAAAAAAGGCGCTTGATGTCTACCCACATCCATTTTCGCTTCGAGGCCTGCCAGTACCAGCGCCTGCATCGTGTCACCTTCATGGCACCCACGCTGATTTGGGTGCGTGAAGGCATCAAACAAATGCAGACTCATGGCTCGCCATTACGCTGCGAGGCAGGAGAATGTCTCTGTCTTCCCGCCTGTGAAGCCTTCGAGATGGAAAACCTGCCGCAGCAAGGAGCCCGTTATCGGGCCGATATTTTTGTGCCACCCCGTCACTGGACCGAGCATTTCTTGCAGCAGTATGGCGCGGCCTTGCCGCCGATCTGGCACTCAGCCCCCCATTTCCCATGTGACAGCCGGTTAGCGCAGAGCCTGAACCATCTGATGGTCTGTCAGAGCGGTAGTGATCCATTCCATCAAGCACGAAGCGAACATGCCTGGCATGGTGTGCTGCTGGAGTTAGCGTCCAGGGGATTGGCCGCCCCCCTGTTTAACCTGCAGCCACTGGATCTGCGACAACGCCTCCAGACGCTGTTACGGCTGGATCTGGCACGGCCCTGGCGGGTCAGCGATCTGGCGTTGCGTCTGGGGATCAGCGAATCCACCCTGCGGCGGGGCTTACGGCAAGAGAATACCTGTTTCAGTGAGCTGTTAAGCGAGTTGCGGATGAACGAAGCCTTCACCCGAGTGATGACCAGCAACCAACCCTTATTGCAAATCGCTCTGGATTGCGGGTTTCAATCCCCCTCCCGCTTCAGTCAAAACTTTCGGCAACGCTACGGCATGAGCCCCAGTGCGCTGCGCCAAGGCCGCGGGGATAAGCCGCCCAGCAAACCCCAAGAGGTTGAAACGCCGTGGCCTGTATTGCAGGAAACCGCGCACTCCTGATGCAGTACCTCAGCCCTGTATCTTGACTGATTGGGTATAGTCGTTGACCGTCTGCGGACAGATCCGGTGGCAAATGTGTCCGATACTGAGGCTCGACAATTTCCACCCACTCTGACCCCCAGGAGATCGACCATGACTCAGAACGTTCGCCGCACCCGACTTCAGACCCTTTTCTGTAGCACCTTACTGGTGACGGCATTGCAAGCGGCTCCCCAGTCGACGTTTACCCTGAGCAGCCCCGATATTCAGCCCAATGGAACCCTGAGCGAACACCAGGTGTTCAATGGTTTTGGTTGTAGCGGCAAGAACATCTCGCCAGCACTGAATTGGCAACATGCCCCCGAGGGAACGCAAAGCTATGCGCTGACCGTCTATGATCCGGATGCGCCGACCGGTAGTGGCTGGTGGCACTGGGTGGTGTTCAATATCCCGGCAACTGCCTCGGGCCTACCCGGGCATATCCCATTGGATGGCAAGGGGTTGCCCGCCGGTGTGGTGCAAAGCCAAACCGACTTCGGCCAGCCCGGTTTTGGGGGTGCCTGCCCACCTCAAGGCGACAAGCCACACCGTTATCAGTTCACCCTGCATGCGCTCAAGGTGCCAAAACTCGATTTGCCAGCCAGCAGCATGCCCGCTTTGGTGGGTTTTATGATCCACGCCAACGAGTTGGCCAGCACACACTTCACCGCCTACTACGGGCGCTAATTCTCTTCTGATCCTCGCGGGCTCGGCAGCGGGCCCGCTCGTCACCTGCATGATATTCACTCAAATCGCTACCGAGCTAACGCTTCTACAGTTTCGGTTGTGAGGCATTCGGCATTCTTGAGCCCTTCCGTGTGAAAAAAGTACGCAACCACGTATCCTCGACAATACTCGTTAGCAGCAGCTACTAATTGATTTTTCAGGCATATCACTACCACTCCGACACGAACCGGGGATGGGCCTATGCCGTCACATCGCCCGCGCCAAGGAAGCTCACCCGCGTATGGAAGCCAAAAATGCAGAATATTTTCACATTCACCGGCTAGGCCAATATACACCGATGTGGCAGGTTGGCCGCCGCATCAACTGGGTGCAGAAGCGGAACAATCTGTTTTATGACCATTTCAATGAGCAGGGGCTGTTTTATGATGACGGCATCGAAGATTTGCCGTTTTGTCAGGCTCTTGACAAGTTTTTTGCCAGCAGTATCGACTACCAGCGCCTGGAGGCACTGAGTCTACTCAAGGCAGCCCGAGAGGCGACCAAGAGCCAATCCATCTTCATCCGTGAAGAAATATTCGAGGAAGTGCGCGGCAACTACTTTCCGCACCTACCGTCCCGCAAGACCTGCATCTGGGTCTGTACCCGGGATGCCGTCGATTTCTGGTGGAAGACACTGAACCCGGGCAATCAGAAACTGCTGAAGCTGAACCTGACCGGCTCCTTGTATATAGCCGATCAGCGCCACCTGCTGGCCGATACTTATCGCCACAACGATATTCGGGCCCGCGCCTTCGAATACTGGACCGGCAGCGATGGCATCAAGGCTCAGGATCAGGAGGTACTCTTCGAGGGGATCATCGATGTGGTGGCAGAGTACGACTCACCCGATGAGCTATAGCTCAAGATTCCCGGGCCGCAGCTCAGAGTTCTTCAGGCGTGCCTTGTTCACCACCAGCCATATTGCTGACCCAGCAACTTGGTCGATATTGCCAATGACATGATGACGATCAGCGGGCGGATGATTTTCCCCCCCTGCTTGACCACCATTTTCGATCCCAGCCGGGCACCAATAAATTGTCCAAGCGCCATGCTCAAACCGACACTCCAGACTAATTTTCCACCCAAGGCAAAGAACAGTAATGCCGCCAGATTGGAGGTGAAATTCAGTAATTTGCTATGGGCGGTGGCCTTGGCAATATTAAATCCAGCCAGAGCCACAAACGCGATAGCAAAAAATGAACCGGTTCCCGGGCCAAAAAAACCATCATAAAATCCGACCCCCAAACCTATGGTGGCTGCAAAACTGCGGACACTCAATCGACGATGGGAGTCTTTCTCGCCCACTCGGGGCGAAAGCAGAAAATAGAGCGCAAATCCCATGAGCAGGAATGGTAGTACCCGACCCAAGGCACTGG
The DNA here is from genome assembly GCA_963677375.2 of Aeromonadaceae bacterium. Classification (GTDB taxonomy): domain Bacteria; phylum Pseudomonadota; class Gammaproteobacteria; order Enterobacterales; family Aeromonadaceae; genus Pseudaeromonas. The sequence continues at coordinate 287,217 of CAXXIF010000006.1, read as the reverse complement.
CATCGATTTGCTGGACCAAAATAGTGCCCAGAGCGCTACCGATGAAAGTCAGTACCACAGTCAACTTGATGGTTGAAAAATCGATATAACCGCGACGCGCGAAGTACCAAGTGGCAGAGAAACTGCCAAAGCTACTCTGTAGCTTGTTGGTTCCCAATGCCTGAGCGGGTGGCAAACCAGCGGCCAGCAGAGCCGGCAGCGTAATCAATCCACCACCGCCGGCAATCGAATCGATGAATCCTGCACATAATCCACTCAAAGCTAACAGTAGCAGGGTGCTGAGTTCAAATTCCATACCCAATCCTTTGTTGGAATAGCGGGCCCAAACTCGCCGTAGCCAGTCTGGTTTTTCCGGATAGAAGCCTAGAGTCTGTACGCTCCGTCGAGGAGCCCAGGTTTCTACGTAGAGACTGGCATTCTACTGCCGGGTCAGGTTGTGACAAGCCTGGAGTGGGAGAAGCGGAAATAAAAAAGGGCAACCAGATTGGTTGCCCGAAAATCGCTGATACACGTATCAGTCAAACAAGACCCTTTGACGGGATCAACTCAGGGGTGGAGATGATCTGTCTCAGGAAAACAACAACATAAGGAAACCTGTTTCAATCAAGATATTCGTAGTGATATGAAGCTCTACGAACACCAAATGCTCGCTGGACTACCCGGCGTGCTTTATCCAATTCTCTTTGCTGTAGAACGGTCATTTTCAAATCGTGTATGCGCATGATGATCTCCTCTCTATCTACATTCCGAATCCAGTTCGGAATACACATTCCGTGTCGACTCAAGCTCGCATGTGTCATTCAGCAAGTGAGACAATTGTTGATCGCGGTCACACTTTTGTCTAGTCATTTTGTTGTTTATTTCGTTATTTATTTACCAATATACACCTAATGAGCCTCTGTCGAACCCCTTCAGGTTGATGTGAACCCATGAAACCGTATTTCAATTACAGATTGGGAAAAATACAACATTTCCCGCACACTGCAACCTAGTCATGAATAAAGAATCGAATCTCGCGCTTAGCCTCTGCCCTCCCTTGCCCCCTTGAGTTATAATTCCTTATGAATATTTATCGGCGTAGACCAAATAAGTGATTGAATTAAAATCAGAAAGCATGCTTCCCCATTTTCCGGCGCTGCAATGCGAACGTTTGTCTCAGATTGAGCCACTCCGTTTTGCCGAAGCGCAGCCGCGGGCAGCTTCCGCCATCAACCGCCTCATTAGCATGCGCCAGGGCTGCCAAACGCTGTTGCTCAGTGGTTTCCCCGGAGTCGATTACGAACAGACGGTGATGGATCTGATTGATGATTGCTCACCCGACAACACACAACTTTTTGATCTCTGTTATGCCGAAAATTTACAAAATCCCTACCGCCCCTTGTGGTTGAAACTCAAACCGGGCAGCGGAATCGAGTTTTGCGAACTGATAGGGGAATTGCTACGCCTGCTTAGCCTGCATCTGGACGCAGAGGCCGTAGTCACCCGAATTTTACGCAAGCAGGATCAGGATGAAAAAATTGCCAACTATCTGGGCGATCTGGCAGCTCATGTCACCCAGGGGGGAACCTTCACCCACCCAGTCCTGATCAATTTGCTGATCCATCATGAAACCGAGACACCTCCGGTGATCTATGGACGAGACCTGAGCTGGGCCAGTCTATTCGGCGCAATCAACTATCAAACGGAACAGGGCACCATTTACAGTCATCACCATCTGCTGGAGTCTGGCCTGTTGCGCGAAGCCAATGGTGGATTTCTCATCCTGCCGCTGGAAGAGTTGATGGACCAGCCCGAGTTGTGGTTCAAGTTGCGTAACGCACTGGAGACGGGTTTTCTGGATTGGAGTTCGCAGACCGATATTGCCCCTGCAACGCCATTCTTTATTCCTGAACCCTCGCCCCTGAATGTCAAATTGATCCTGGTCGGTGACCGACTCACCTCAGCAGAATTTAACCTGCTGGATCGGGAGATTTCCGAACGGATTTTCTTGCGTACGGATCTGATCTCCGAACTCCCCCTTGAAGAGGGATATGAGTTGTTCCTGGGTCTGCTCAGCGGCATTCAGCAAAGTAATGAACTGTTGGACTTCGAGGCCCCAGCCATCGAGGCACTGAGCAGCTTTGCCTGTCGACTGTGTGAACACCAACAAATCCTTTCCATAGCCGAGACGCAGATAGGCGCCTTAATGCGCCTTGCTGATAGCGTGGCGCGTGAAGAGCAAAGTAGTCTGGTTACTTTGAGCCATATTCAGGCGGCCTTGGCCGAACAAGAATATCGCCTGAACTATATTGTTGAGCAATCGGATCAAGGCGTAGTCGATGGCCAGATCCTGTTGCAGACCGAAGGCGAAGTCATCGGCCAGATCAACGGTCTCTCCGTGATCGAGATCATGGGCCACCCTTACGATTTTGGGGAGCCGGTTCGCTTAACGGCGACCGTACATCTGGGGGATGGTGATGTCGTCGATATCGAGCGCAAGGCCGAGCTGGCCGGACATATTCACGCCAAGGCGATGATGATCATTCACGGTTACATCGCCACCCAGTTCGGGGCCGAAAATCCATCCCCGCTTTCAGCCAATCTGGTATTTGAACAGTCCTACAATGAAATTGATGGTGATAGTGCCTCCTTGACCGGGCTCTGTGCCCTACTCTCGGCACTGGCACAACAACCCATCTTTCAACATCTGGCCGTCACTGGGGCTGTCGATCAGTTCGGCAATGTGCAGCCTGTGGGCGGGTTGAATGAAAAAATTGAAGGGTTTTTCCGGGTCTGCCGGATCCATGGCATGAATGGTCGACAGGGTGTCATCATCCCGGCGACCAATCAATTGCAGTTAGTGCTCTCGAATGAGGTCATTGAAGCCGTCGAGAAGGGTGAATTTCATATCTATCCGGTCAGCCATGTTGATGAGGCAATTCAGCTACTGACCGGTTGCGAAGCGGGTGACATCGATGATGAAGAAACTTTATACGGCCGCATAAGGACTCGTCTGGATGAGCTTAATGGCTCGCAACGGCATCGGGGTGTGCTGCATGCCTTGTTTCGCCGCTTTGCTCAAGTGATCGGAGTTGTTTAGCGCACACCTGTTCGCTAAATTAGTGTCAGTGTTAATCACATAGGATATACAGTGTGTTGGATAGCAAATCCGTAATTGAACTGCCGCCCTCATTGTGCGAGCAAGGTAAAAATGCGTTTTCCCGTGACGAACTGCTGGCATGTAGCCGTGGTGAACTTTTTGGTCCGGGCAATAGTCAGTTACCCGCCCCCAATATGCTGATGATGGATCGCATCCCCAAGATCAGTGCCGTAGGTGGTTTGTTTGATAAGGGTGAAATCATTGCCGAGCTGGATATCACGCCAGATCTCTGGTTCTTTGACTGTCACTTCCCTGGAGATCCTGTGATGCCGGGTTGCCTTGGCCTTGATGCCATGTGGCAATTGGTCGGTTTCTTTCTGGGCTGGAAGGGTGGCCCAGGGAAAGGTCGGGCGCTGGGTGTGGGTGAAGTGAAATTCACTGGCCAAATTCTGCCTACCGCCAAAACAGTCACCTATAAAATCCAGATGAAACGCTTGATTTGGCGCAAGTTGATCATGGGCATCGCAGATGGTGTGGTGGAAGTCGATGGCCGCCCAATCTACAGTGCCAGCGATCTGAAGGTGGGGCTGTTTACCGATACCTCCTCGTTCTAAAATTTCTAAGACGAATACGAAAAAGGCCCTCCCGGGCCTTTTTCATTGAATTTAGTATTATTTAGCAGACATCACACTTACGCCGCGATCGTCCATCGCGTCGCGCCAACCGCCCAGCCAGTATCCTCTGGCGTCGATACACTGGTAAGGGCAACCTTCTTTGGAACGCCCTGCGATACCAGCCTGATAGCCCTTAGCACGCGCTCTATCCAAACGATCTCGTTTCTGTCTTTTCATCATGCTAAATCCTCTTTTCCACTTGAAAAAAGACGACAGTCTCGAACCCTGTCGTCCTTATCGTTAGCCAAGTAGCCAAAGAGATCAATCACTAATGGGGCTAAAATGCGACATCACACAGCCTCATATTGCTAATTGATTAATTAATCATGACATTTTGTTGATGAGTTTCCGCTTGCGAAACCAACTCAGGAACGGGAAAACGACCAGCAACCAGAGTGGTATGGCTCCACTGCCATTATTCTGTCCCAAATCATTGACCGGTAGAGCATTAGTGACCACATAGTCAGCAGGTACATCACTGTCGGCAGTAAATGTCGTATTAGGCGTCAAGATGACAGGAACGACAGTGGCATTTTGACGCTTGGCCCAATCATCATAGGAGTCATAACGGTAGGATGTTGCTGCTACTGTGCCATCATCACTGACCGCCGAAGCATAAACAATGTAGTAATATTTACCGTTCTGACTGCAAGACGTAGTCCCCACTGATGAGCAAATCAGATCATTGAAACGCCAGCTATTCTTGGTCGCTATGTTGTAAAGAAAAGCCTCCTGCAGACGTGGACTGCCATTATAAACCGGCTGGGTTTCGTTACGTTCATCTTGCCACCCGACGACCTGACCAACCGCATTGATAGCGGCAGCTTCAGAATTCTGGCCTTTAGCTGGTTTATCTTCAAAAGGAATAACGGTCGTACCATTTTTACTGTCATAAACAAACATTTCTATTGGCTTATTCCGCGACTTCACCTCTGAATATTTTTGATTGCCGATGACGTATCCCTGCACATTCGCTGCAGTTGCCCATGTATCACTCAGATACTTTTTATCTTCCCCTGCTGCCTTCCAGGGTAACGGAATCAAACTCAGAGCACCGAAGGTTGGTTTGCCATTGGTGAACGTCACAGGCCAAGTGACAGCTACATTACGCCCCGACAAATAGGAGCTCCCGAGTTTATCCGTGGATGAATAGCCAACGGCCAGATATGAATCATTTCCCAGGTCAACCAGTCCAGTCACAGATGCTGTCTCCAGCAATCCGGAATCATGACGATAGTAGGCGGGGGCTAAAGCGACTGCAGTGCTCGTCTGATCCGGGTTGATTAACCACAAGGCGGCTTGAGTGTTAAAACCGGGACAGTACCCAAGATCCGAATTTTTATCTGTATCACCCTTATAGCAACTGCTCAATGCCGAGTTTGGTCCCGCAACGGAGGTATTGGCTCCCCCCCCAACGAGGTAGCTGCCATCAGAAAGAGCAAGCAAGGTGCTGGCTGTCGTGAAACCGCCTACGCCATCAAATGATGAGGGAGCGGACAACTCGATATCATTCAAGCCAAGATGCGCAAAGGCTTTGCGCTCATGGTAAAAACCATTAGCAGCCGTATCGGCTATCTTGTACCCGACATAATGCTCTGCATCTTCGCCAAGATACTTGATAATGCCATCCTGCTCGGTGCGGCTGGTACCATTCAAAATCGACTCATCTTGTGGAACATAACTAACCACGCTTTGACGCCAAGCTTTTGCACGGTTCACACCACCGCTCCAGAAGCCATCACAGATGTCGGAGGCCATCAGATAATCACAGTCCACATCAAACCGATACCGATTTGCCAGATCCATGCCCATTGGGGCCATGTTGTAGTACTGCGACCAATCGTTGACAACGGCAGACATGGCGACTGTCTTGTCAGCGGCCATGGTCGTTGGCCAAGGACCATAGTTACCAGCCTTGTTACCTGAAACCTCGGTAATTTGGTAAAACGGGGTCTCTGCCGCATGTGAGGCACAAGACAAAATAGAGAGTGTTGCCAGCAGGGTCAGCTTGATTTTCATGTGATGCCTCAATCCTCTTGTTTCATCGCTTCCAGCTCTTCCCAACGCAAGAAGGCTGTTTCTAATTCATCTTCACAGGCTTGTAGTTCAGCCAGCACTTTTTGTGTCTGCTCACTGCTCTGGGCAAAAAATTCCGGAGAATTCACCTGTTCCTGATAGTGGCTCAGTTGTTGTTCCAATAGCTCCAACTTCCCTGGTAAGGCTTCCAACTCCAGTTGCACTTTGTAAGAAAGTTTGCGGCTCTTTTTCTGTGGTTCGGCACCTTTTGTCGTGTCGGAGGGCTTCGCGGCTTTCGCTGTCATGACTACAGGCTTCATTTGTTGCCGTAGCGCCATCAAATCGGCGTAGCCTCCCACATACTCAGTTATCCGTCCATCCCCTTCGAAGTACCAGGAATGGGTTACCGTGTTGTCGATAAAGCGCCGGTCATGGCTGACTAACAGCAGAGTCGCTTGATACTCGGCCAATAGATCTTCCAGCAACTCCAATGTTTCGATATCCAAATCATTGGTTGGTTCATCGAGAATCAATAAATTACAGGGTTTAAGGAACAACCGCGCAAGCAGTAATCGATTTTTCTCCCCGCCGGACAACGCGCGTACCGGCGTGAGTGCCCGTTTAGGCTCAAACAGAAAATCTTGTAGATATCCAAGCACATGGCGACGCCGCCCCGCGACCTCAATCTCGGTCTGACCTTCGGCAAGGTTATCGACGACTGTTTTATCCGGGTCAAGCTGTTGGCGGTACTGATCAAAATAGGCAACATCCAACTTGGTGCCACAACGAAGAGTCCCGCGCTGAGCGACCAAATCACCCAGCAACAGTTTGATCAGCGTGGTCTTGCCACAGCCATTCGGGCCAATCAGGGCGATCTTGTCACCCCGCTGCACCTGAAACGTGAAATCCGTGATCAGGCTGCGGCCTTCAATGTCATAACCTAGATGTTCGGCCTCGAATACCAGCTTGCCCGAACGCTGCGCTTCGTCCACTTGCAAACGAGCTGTGCCCTGAACCTCGCGGCGGGCTTGCCGTTCTGATCGTAACGCCTTGAGCGCTCGAACGCGTCCCTCGTTCCGGGTCCGACGAGCCTTGATCCCTTGCCGGATCCAGGTTTCCTCCTGAGCCAGCTTCTTATCAAATTCCGCCTGCTGCAGGCTCTCAACCCGCAGAGCTTCCTCTTTGCCTTCTAGATATTGATCGTAATTACCTGGCCAGGAGCTCACTTGCCCCCGATCCAGATCGACAATACGGGTAGCCAGGGCATGGATAAATTCCCGATCATGACTGATGAAGACAATGGCGCCTTTGAACTCCTTAAGAAAGGACTCCAGCCAGTCAATCGCCTCAATATCCAAATGGTTGGTTGGTTCATCCAACAGCAGAAGATCCGGATCTCCGGCCAAGGCTCGTGCGAAGGCCACTTTCCGCAACCAACCACCGGAGAGCTGTTGCAAGGAGGCTTCCGGGTCCAGCTTGAGCATGCTCAAGACTTGGCGGATTCGAATATCAAACTGCCAGCCGTTGTGGTGATCGAGCTCTTCTTGCAGGCGACTGAGGGTCTGGATGTTCTGCTCGCTGGCATCATGAGCGACTGTGATGGATTGCAGGTGGTAGCGGCGTAACAGGTTACCAATACCACTCAAGCCATTGGCAACATAATCAAAAACACTCTCCTGGCTGCTCTGCGGTGGGTCTTGTTCCAACCGCGCAATTTTCAGATCCTGCAGGTGGGAGCGGCGACCATCATCCAGCGGCAGATCGCCAGCAATCACCTTCAGCAGCGTTGATTTGCCAGCGCCATTGCGTCCGACCAAGCATAAGCGCTCACCGGGCTCAATCTGCAGATCAATATGGTCGAGTAGCGGTGCATCACTGTAGGAAAGATAAGCCTGATGCAGGGAAAAAATCGCCATGTTTACATCTCGTTACGAATAATTGCTAGATTGCGTGGAGCACAGATCCGGCCAGTATTTTCATGCCGGGACCTAGACTGCGGCCAACCATAAGGCTGATTAAACAAGCTGACCGCAGCAGCGTACAGGTCACATCGTTGGGGTTTCGCTATGTTGAATCAACCAACAGTTGTGGATATGAACATTGCGGGCAAAATCCTTGGGACGGGTTTGCTCGCTGATATTGATCGCAGTCAGTCCCAGCTCGGCAAGCCCAGTCAAATCCATCTTGAAGTGGCGTTTGTTATTGGAAAACACCAGAGTGCCACCGGGTGCCAGCAGACGTTTTAGATCCGCCATCAACCGCAGGTGGTCACGTTGCACATCAAAACTCTCGTCCATACGCTTGGAGTTGGAGAAGGTCGGCGGATCGATAAAGATCAGGTCGAACTCTTCATCACATTCGGCAAGCCACTTCAAACAGTCAGCCTGTTCGAAATGATGGCGGGAGTTGAGCAAGCCGTTGTGATTCAGATTGTCCCTGGCCCAGTTCAGATAGGTACGCGACATATCCACCGTAGTGGTGAAACGAGCCCCCCCCAGCGCCGCATGCACAGTCGCGGAGCCCGTATAGGCAAACAGGTTCAAGAAGCGCTTGTTCTTGGCCATTTCACCTAGCATGCGTCGCGTCAGACGATGGTCCAGAAACAGGCCGGTATCCAGATAATCCTGCAAATTGACCAACAACTTGGCGCCATACTCATGTACTTCGAGCATCTCGCCTTGTTCGGCCAGCTTCTGGTACTGCTGCTCGCCTTTTTGCCGCTCACGCACCTTCAGGATCAGATTCGCACCCGGAATACCGGTCACGGCGATGGTGGCTTGCACCATATCCAGCAATCGCTGGCGGGCGACAGCCTCGGGAATAGTCTTGGGTGCCGCATACTCCTGAACCACCAGATAGTCGCCGTAGCGATCGATGGCGGCATTATAATCCGGCAGATCCGCATCGTAGAGGCGATAGGCATCCAGTCCCTCTTGTTTGGCCCATTTGTCCAGTAGCTTGATATTTTTGCGCAGCCGATTGGCAAAATCTTCGGCCACCATCTTAGTGGAGGCTACTGAATCTTCGGCGATCTGGTAATTTCGCAGCTGACACTCCAAGGCGCCATTGAACAGGCGGTATTGCTTCTCGGCGCGCAGACGCAGACAACTTAGTAGATCGGGAGACGAGCAGAGCACAGAGGCGCGCCAGCCCTGAAAGCCTTGGCGCAGTGATTGCCCCAGTTCCTGATAGAGCTTGAGTAGCTCCGGAAATTCACCCAACCGCTCACCATAAGGCGGGTTGGTCACCACAAAGCCTCGCTCCCCCGGCCAGGGGTTCTGCATCTGTGCCACATCCTGTTCTTCAAAACGGATAAGATCCGCAAGGCCAGCAGCACGAGCGTTATCACGGGCCCGATTCAAGACCCGATAATCACTGTCCCGACCGAGGAACTTGAGCGCCGTCCCGTTGTTCAGTCCCCGCTTGGCCCGCACCCGCGCCTCGGCCAACACGGACTGCCACAAGGTTTCATCATGCTGTTTGAGTTCGGTCAGACCAAAGCGCTCACGCAGCAAGCCCGGCGCCATATCGGTGGCCATCATGGCCGCTTCAATAAGCAAAGTACCGGAACCACACATGGGGTCCAGCAGCGGCTCCCGCTGCCAACCAGCACGCAGTAACATGGCAGCCGCCAGATTTTCCTTGAGTGGTGCATCACCGGTACCAGCGCGATAGCCACGCTGATGCAGTGCCGGACCGGACAAGTCAAGGGCAACACTGGCCTCTTCTCGTTTCAGATGCACCTGAATACGCACATCGGGTTCGCGCTTATCAATATTGGGTCGCACACCCGCCCGCTTGGTAAAGCGATCCACGATGGCATCCTTCACCTTCAGAGCACCATACTGGGTATTTCGGATCGAATCTGACGTGCCAGAAAAGTCGACTGCCAGGGTCTGGTGAGGCGAAAAGTACTCTTCCCAGGGAATATTGCTGATCCCTAGATACAAGTCCATATCATCCCGCACGCCAAAACTGACCAGAGACAACATGACACGGGAAGCAAGGCGACTCCATAAACAGGCGCGGTACGCGGTTTCCAGCGAGCCACTGAAGGAGACCCCCGCTACTGTCTCTTTAACACTGTCCGCACCCAGCTGTATGAGTTCTGCGGCCAGTAGGGATTCGAGTCCTTTGGGACATGTTGCAAAAAAATCAGTCATGGATAACTTTCAGACACCGGCAATAAAGGTCGGACATTATAGCGCAACTGCGCAGATGGTTCCCTCCCCCCCGAGTGAAAAAGGAGGTTAGGACGATAAAGGTTTATGGCGATAGCCGTGAGATAAAGCTTGCACCCCGCACCACAACTCACTAGTATGCGCTCCACACAGACGCGGGGTGGAGCAGCATGGTAGCTCGTCGGGCTCATAACCCGAAGGTCGTAGGTTCAAATCCTGCCCCCGCAACCAGATGAAAAAAGGCCGCACATGAAAATGTACGGCCTTTTTGCTGTTGCATTGCCAATTCGAAGCACCTTGAATACCAGACCCACGGAACAAAGTGTTTCGGCTTGTTTGATTCGACGAACAGATCGACAAAAAGAGAAACGGATTAAAATCTCAGTGCGCGCCTCAGGCTAGACGCAATAACTCATTGCAAACCGCGTGAAACGGAATAATTCGATTATTCATTACTTTGATGAAACTATGCGCCGTCAGAACTTTATCGTCTGCCAACTGCAGGGTGCCATCGAGCAACAAGCAGATGGAAGCATTATCGCCAGGTTCAATCACCAAAAAGTCCCGATGCCCGCTGTCGCAAACCAAAGTGACCACTTCACCAAATAAAGGGGCTTCTCGCATCAGATTAAATTCACGGAAAAACCAGCTTTGCGGCATTTGCGGTTTGGCAAAACGAATGACAGCAACCGCATTGAGGACAATTTGTACTCGTTCGGCTTCGGAGAATGGCAGTTCACCAATACACTCCAGCAAGTGATAGTAGTGAGAGGCATCATCGAGGGTAAATTGCGAGGACAACTTGGCTTGCGGGGTTAACTGTTTGGCCCGAAAGGCGGTCGTGAACTGCATACGATCCGACAGATCCAAAATGAGGCTGTCGTTTTTTTCATCGTAGTTCCATTGCCAGTTATCATTCGGTACCAAAATCATGGCCAAGCTCTTATGGTGAATATGTGCGCAGGAGAATTTATATTCTATCTGCGCACATATTACAAACTTTAGTCCGAAAATTGGCTCTCTTTTATTTAATATTTTCGACAATGTCGCGAATTAATGCCGGCCCCTTATAAATAAATCCGGAATAGATTTGGACCAGACTGGCCCCGGCTTCGATTTTTTCACGAGCTGCCAATGCCGAGTCAATACCACCAACCCCGATAATAGGAATCGCCCCTTTGAGATGCCCGGCCAGCTCACGGATCAACGCCGTGCTCTTGGCCTGCAAGGGGCGACCGCTCAGACCACCCGCCTCTGCCGCATGGGGCATATCAAAAATCATCTCGCGATCCAGGGTGGTGTTGGTGGCAATGACGCCATCAATTTTATTATTCAATAAAGATTGGGCTACTTGCTCTAATTCTTCCGCACTCAAATCCGGCGCAATTTTGACGGCAAGAGGAACATATTTGCCATGCTTCTCTGCCAATTCCAACTGGCGCTGCTTCAATGCACAGAGCAGTTCATCCAGTGCGGCACCATATTGCAACTGACGCAATCCGGGGGTATTGGGTGATGAAATATTCACCGCAATATATCCGGCATAGGGATACACCTTGTCCATACAGATCAGATAATCATCTTTGCCATTTTCCAATGGGGTATCTTTATTCTTACCGATATTGATCCCGAGGATGCCTTTATAATTACTTTTTTTGACCTTCTCGATCAAATGGTCAACACCTTGGTTATTAAAACCCATCCGGTTAATGATGCCTTCAGCCGGGATCACTCGGAATAAGCGTGGCTTGTCATTTCCGGGTTGCGGACGAGGCGTCACGGTTCCGACTTCGATAAACCCAAAACCCATGGCGCCAAAAGCATCAATTGCATCGCCATCTTTATCCAATCCGGCCGCCAGCCCGACGGGATTATCAAATTGTAATCCCATCACTTCAACGGGGCGGGATGGCAATTTTTGTCGAAAAAATATATCCAGGGGAGTCCCACCTAATAAAGCGAGCTGTTTAATGCTTAATTCGTGAGCTACTTCAGGATCAAGTTTGAACAAAAAATAGCGGGCGAGTTGATAAAACATAGAGGCTCCTTAGGGGGGATAATAGTGGCAATTGCTCCAACGGCCATGTTCTCATCAGCAAGCCGCTCACATCCTAGCGGGTCAGACTGGCGATGAAAAACGGCGCTCATGTTAAACGTTCTGACGATTCAATGCATCTTCAACGGGATCAACCGAGCCGCTCCAGATCAATAAAGCGGTGCATTTCATCGGTCTTTAGCCGGAAGCGCCCTTGTATGCCGCTGTGGCCGATGAAGCGCCGCAGATACTGGGCCGACAGTTCAATTCGCAGCCCCTGCTCACTCAGCACGGATAGACGTTGCACCTCGCCCCGGTACAAAGCCAGCAATTGTTCGGTGGTTAAATTCAAACGAAAGGTATAACTCGGCATCCTTGTCCACGGGGGAGCGATTCAGCTCCCCCGCTCCCATAGTTATTGTTCCAAAGCGCGACTGACCTTCTCATACAGATCCCGCGCCAAATCGGGTCGAGCCGCCAGTTTTTGTAATTCAGTACGGATCAGCACCTTGCGTTCTTCATCCAGCCGCTTGAACTGAATCAAAGGCACAATGAGCCGCGCGGCCACCTGGGGATTGATGCTGTTCAATGCCAACAGGATCTCGACCAGAAAGCGATAACCGGAACCATCGATGGCATGGAATTTTGACGGATTCGCCGCACAGAAGGTACCAATCAGGGCGCGTACCCGATTGGGGTTTTGCAAACTGAAGGCCGGGTGCGTCATCAAGCGACGAACCTGACTCAGGGTCTCCCCCTCCGTCCGAACGGCTTGCAAGCGGAACCAGTTATCCATAACCAGTCCGTCATGCTGCCATTTACTCTCAAAATCTTGTAACAGATTGGCCCAGCTCGGCAATTCAGCACCACCCGCAGCCTGCATGGCGGCCAGCACATCGGTCATATTGGTCGCATGCTGATAGTGCTGGCAGACCAGTTCGTTGCCATGAGCCCTATCGGCGCGCGCCAGATAACTCAGCGCCAGATTGGCTAGCGCACGCTTCGCCATGGCAGAGGCCTCGATGCTGTACTCCTGACGGGTATAATGGCGGGCATACAACTGTTGCCATTCAGTCGCCAACCCACTCGCAATCTGGACTAACAGATGTTCCCGGACCTGATGAATGGCATCGATGTTCACCTCACTAAACAACTCGGCCAGAGAGGTCTCCCCCGGGAGGGTCAGTATTTCTGCGGCAAATGCCGGGTCCAGGGTCGGGTCTTGCAAGACGCGGCGGAAAGAGTCCAGCAGTGCGACGGGTGCCGCTAATGCCGCTCCCTCCACAACGGCTTTCACACCGGCGATGACATAGTTATTCACCAGCATCTGACAGGCATCCCAGCGACAGAACTCATTGCGCGCATGGGCCAACAAGAAGCTTAATTCGGCATCGGTATAGGGATAATCCAGTTTCACCGGTGCAGAGAAATTTTGCAGCAAAGCCACAATCGGGCGAGCAGAAACCTTTTCAAACACAAAAGTCTGCTCCGTCTGGGTTAGCTCCAGCAGGCCACTGTGAACCTCACCTGCCACTCGGAGTGGCAATTCCTGTCCATCCTGACCATACAGAGCCATGCTGAGTGGAATGTGTAGGGGCAGCTTCTCGCTTTGTTGCGCGGTCGGAGCCGTGTGCTGTCTGATATGCAAGGAGTAGCGCTGCCCTGCGGCATCAAATTCATCGCGAACGGTCAACTCCGGCGTACCAGCTTGAGAATACCAACGACGGAACTGCTGCAAGTCCCTGCCCGATGCGCTCTCCATGGCCTGGATAAACTGCTCGCAGGTTGCCGCCTGACCATCATGGCGAGCAACATAGATCCGCATCCCCTCCTGAAACGCCGCCTCACCCAGCAAGGTGTGTAGCATGCGGATCACTTCTGAGCCCTTTTCATACACGGTGACGGTATAGAAGTTATTCATCTCGATCACCACATCCGGGCGGATCGGATGGGACATGGGACCGGCATCCTCAGCAAACTGAGGACCACGAATGATGCGTACATTATGAATGCGGTTCACCGCACGGGAGCCCAAATCCGATGAAAACTCCTGGTCGCGAAATACAGTGAGTCCTTCCTTCAGGCTGAGTTGGAACCAGTCCCGACAAGTGATGCGATTTCCCGTCCAGTTATGGAAATACTCATGCCCAATCACCCGCTCGATATCGAAGTAATCGCTATCGGTGGCAGAGGCTGGATTAGCAAGCACAAACTTGGAGTTAAAGACATTCAACCCCTTGTTTTCCATGGCGCCCATATTGAAGAAATCAACCGCCACGACCATGTAAATATCCAGATCATATTCAAGACCAAAGCGCTGTTCATCCCAGGTCATGGCTCGTTTCAAGCTTTGCATCGCATGATCGGCACGATCCAGATTGCCCTTATCGACAAACAGCTCCAAGGCGATCCGTCGTTGGCTAACGGTTACAAACTCATCCCGTAATACATCAAAATCACCCGCCACCAGGGCAAACAGATAACAGGGCTTGGGAAACGGATCCTGCCAACTCACCCAGTGCAGGCCTCCTGGCAAGTCACCACTGGCGACACGGTTTCCATTGGACAATAAATAGGGATAACGCGCCTTGTCCGCCGTAATGCGTGTGGTGAACCGGGCCAGCACATCGGGGCGATCCAGGTAGTAGGTGATGCGTCGAAAACCTTCTGCCTCACATTGGGTGCAGAATGCCGAACCGGATTTATAGAGCCCCTCCAGCGCTGTATTGCCCGCCGGATCAATCACAGTCTCTATAGTCAATACAAATTCGGCCGGCAGATCGGCAATGACCAGTTGATTGCTGGATTGCACATAACGGGAACTAGGGATGCCATCAATAGCCAGGGCCGTCAGGGTCAGCGTTTCACCATCCAGCACCAGAGGTTCATTATGCTGACCATTGCGGCGCACGCGACTGATAGCGACCACCCGGGTCTGGTGATCATCGAGTTGTACATCCAGATCGATACTGTCGATCCAGTAGTGGGGAGCCTGGTAATCGAGACGGTATTTTTCCTGGGTCATGGCGACTTGATTCATGGTCTTATCCTGTAAGCGCGAGAAGCGACGGGAGAACGTATCTCATCTGAATTGATTTTCTGGTGATACTCGATAATAGACAACCAAAAAATGCAGCAACGCTGGTTTAAAGAAACAAAAAAGCGGCTCATGGCCGCTTTTTATACTTCAATGTGTTGCAATCTCAGCCTTTCAAATCATTCGACAGATCGGCGGTCACATTGGCCGCTTCCTGCAAATAGCCATCTGGAAACTCAATGTCGGCTGGCAGATCTGAAAGCTTGCTGATCTTGGCTTTCCCCATCCGCACCAGTCGTTCGTTGGTGCGCTGTAGCGCCTTGGCATCCAGGGCATCTCGCTCACGGATCCGTTCAGCCTCGTTCAACGAGACGGTCTTTTTGGATTTTTCCTGTTGGTACCAGGCAATATCCTCCATCACGTAACGGAATTCTGGCTCCTGAGCCACTCGAGCCAGATGTCGTTTCTCCAGATCCGGAAGTAGCGTACTGAACTGCCCAACTACCTGATAGTTCGTAGGTTGGATTTTGTCCCACGGCAGAGCATTGGGCTCGACACTTTCTCCCGCCTCACTGGTATCAACTAAAGCCGGGAAATGGATATCGGGTTCGACACCCTTGTGTTGGGTGCTGCCACCGTTGATGCGATAAAACTTGGCAATAGTGTACTGGATATTGCCCAACTCCTTATCGTAAAAATGGAGCAGGTCATCGAAATCTTTCTTCAGCGGAAGGTTCCGCTGCACAGTCCCCTTACCAAAGCTGGTATCACCAATGACCAGAGCACGGCCATAGTCACTCAAGGCGGCGGCAAAAATCTCGGAAGCAGACGCACTGTAACGGTTGATCAGAATCGTTAGCGGGCCGGAATAATAACTCTTGCCGTCATTATCCTCCTCCAGCTCAATACGCCCTATGCTGTCGCGAACCTGAACAACGGGGCCACTCTTGATAAACAACCCCGTCAGATCGGTCGCCTCAGGCAGGGCCCCACCCCCGTTATCCCGCAGATCGATGAGAATACCATCCACCTTCTGCTTCTTGAGTTTTGCCAGCTCCTGAATGACATCCTGATGCAGGTTGTTATAGAAGCTGCGGATATTGATCACGCCGATCTTCTTGCCTTCTGCCTCAATCACCGAAGACTTGGCGGCACGATCTTCCAACCGCACCTCATCCCGTTGCAGTTCGACAACTTGGGATTGACGCGCCGTACCATCACCACGCTGGATCTCGAGGCGAACCTTGGATCCTTTCGGCCCCTTAATCAGATCCACCACTTCATCCAGACGCCAGCCGATAATATCCTGCATCTTGCCCGCATCCTGAGCCACGCCGGTGATCTTGTCTTCCGGTTTGAGCTGCTTGGATTTGTCTGCCGGCCCGCCAGGGACCAGGGAGCGCACCACGGTAAAATCATCATCCGCCTGTAAAACAGCACCGATTCCTTCCAGCGACAGGTTCATCTCACTGTTGAAACGCTCGGCCTCACGTGGTGACAAGTAACTAGTATGTGGATCGATGGAACGCGCAAAAGCGTTCTCGAACGTCATGAAGGCGTCTTCACTTTCGCTCTGTGCCAGCCGCTTGATCGCACTCTGATAGCGCTTGCTAAGCAACGTCTTGATTTCACCGTCGTTCTTACCCGCAAGCTTCAGGCTCAAAGCGTCCGACTTGACGCGTTGCCGCCAGAGCTCATCCAGCTCAGCCGTGGTTTTAGGCCAAGGAGCTGACTTACGGTCAAATTGGTAACTGTCCTGTTGGGTAAAATCAAACGGCGTATCCAGCAGACGCAACGCATAAGTCAGTCGCTCATAGCGTCGCTGGATACTCTGGTTATAGATGTAGTAGACAGCAGAGAGTTCACCCTTATCCAGACCATTCAGTAATGTCTTGCGATAAGTTTCAAAACCATCGATGTCACTCTGCAAAAACAGGTTCCGGCTGTAATCCAAACTCTCCAGATAGAGATCAAATACTTTTTTTGAAAAAGCATCATCCAACTGGATCTGTTTGTAATGACTGTGCGTGAAAAAGGCCGCTATGCGCTTACTGGCAATCGCGTGTTGTTCTTCTTGCGCCAGTTTTGGCAATTCCGTCGACTTTATCGTCGGTTCAACCGCCAGAACCAAGCCCGCGTGGGCCAATGCCACGCTGAGCAGAGATGCACGAATCAAATGGTTTCTCAAATGCGCCTCTCCTAGAGAACGATGCGGTCAACTTTAACGCGCACGACCATGCCAGTAGCCAACTGAACCTGAATGTCATCTTTGACTACTTCACGGATCGTGGCAGGCACGGGGGATTTACCAACAACAACCTTCACCGCCTGACCCGCACTCAATTGGCTTGGATCAAGTTTCGGCTTGGCCGGTGGTCGACGTGGCTTGGTTGGTTTTTCACCATCAGGACGACGGCGGGATGCAAACACTTTGTCTTTGCTTTCTTTCAGAGCCTGTTTGGCGTGAGTCACATGTTCTTCGGTGAGAACACCACAGTCATTACCATCCAAATCGACACGGATAGCTCCGGCTTTCACACCATGCAAGTAACGCCAACTGGAGGTGTATTGACGTAATGCAGAGCGAAGCAGAGTCTTGGAAATCTTGGTGTCATCAGCCAAGCGAGTTGCAAGGTCCTGAAAAATACCAATTTTGAGGGGTCTGGCTTCACCATCCGATACAAAACAGACCGGAAAAAGTTCACAGAGGTATGCAATCAGCTCTTTGCTGTTTTTGAGTTTTTCGTTGTTTTCCATGTAAAACCTTGGATAAAAAAGGGCTAAGCCCCAAGTCAAATCAACCACCTATTATAAAGGTGCCGAACTCAATTACGAGCACGTTACTCATTCCAGCGCAATTTTTCCAGCGCTGTCGCAACTCGCTCCAGACCAATCTGGTCTTCTGCATCAAATCGATCAAAGGACGGACTGTCAACATCAAGCACAGCCACAACCTTTCCTTGCTGGAAAATTGGCAACACAATTTCTGAATTGCTGGCACCGTCACAGGCGATATGTCCGGCAAAGGCATGGACATCGGAAACCCGTTGCGTGCAGCAGCTTGCCACCGCGGTACCGCACACCCCCTTGCCGACCGGAATACGAATGCAGGCAGGTTTCCCCTGAAAAGGGCCTAAAACTAACTCTTCCGGCGACTTTAACAGGTAAAAACCGACCCAATTCAAATCATGCAGTGAGAGATTAAGCAATGCACTGACATTGGAAAGATTGGCGATCAGATCCGTTTCCCCTTCGATCAAACCATGCAGTTGCAGCAACAGGGAATCATAAAACGCAGCTTTTGACATGCCGAACTCCTCAAGAAAACGAGGCTACCTTAAACTGAGGCCATAGCCGAGACAAGCCCGATACTGAATCGGGCTGGTAAATATATACATAGCGGCTACTTTTAAAAGGCGAGAGCGTTTACGTTTTGTGTGATTCATGAAGTTCGGGCTCATCACGAGCCCATTCCCCTGAGCCAGGTACATGGATCTAGTACCTGGTATTTTTTTATTGTGCAATCTTGGTTAATGCCACGCCTTGCTGACTCAACCACGCCTCATCAGCCGCCGGAATTTTGCTGTCGGTAATAACCCGGCTGATCCGTCGGGTGGGGCCTATGGCTCCGGGGTGAACTCGCCCAAACTTGCTGGAGTCGGTCAGAATGATGCAGGGTTGCCCCTTGGCAATGATGGAGTTGGCCACATCCGCTCGCATCATATTGCGATTGGTAAATCCGGTATCTACGTGAAAACCATCGACGCCGATGAAGGCCTTGCTGAAATGCACATGTTCGATACACAGACGGGTTAAGGGGCCAACCAGGCTTTCGCTGGATGCTTGATATTGTCCACCAAGCAAGATCACTTCATTTCGGGATTGTCGAAGTTGATGAGCAATGTAAGAACTTGAAGTGATGATGGCTACATCTCCGCGCTCACCTAGCAACTTGGCCAACATGACATTGGCGCTGCCGCCTTCAATCAACACGCTCTCGCCGGGCGCGACCAGATTGGCGGCAGCCTCGGCCAGATGCAGTTTGATCTTGCTACGAGCCCAGATCCGGTGATCTGGATCGTCACTATCCAGTACCGTTGCGGCACCATGAATACGCTTGAGAAATCCCTGCTCTTCAAGATAATTCAAATCTTGTCGAACCGTCACTTCTGAAACGTTAACCTGTTCGGCCAGTTCGGCGACCGTCACGCGCCCTTTCTCATTGACCTGTTCCAGAATTACCGTGTGTCTAGGATGCATTCCTACTCTCTTTATTCATTCTATTGCGTCGAAATTTCGCTGGAATTGACGGCTCTTCGACCGAAGTGAGCTCATATGGATACATCGTATCCTAATCAGGCAGCTACTATATATCCAACTCGGTCAAATAAACGCAAACTGCCACATTAAAAAACAGGATTACGTCGGTGATGACGCGCGTTTAAAAACACCACCTGCTAGCGGCAGAAAATATTGCACCATAAAAAAGCAGCGCCATCCACTCAGGCAAACGATTGCTCGTCGGCATGGAAACCCTTGGCGCATTTTTATGAACTGGGTATGATGCGCCGATCATCACGCCCTACCGGCGACACGACCAAGGAGTCATTCATGTTTGGTACCCCGTATAGCCCCTCTGCAACTCGCGCCCTCCTACTTGGCTCTGGTGAGTTGGGTAAAGAGGTGGCCATCGAATTACAACGCCTGGGGGTAGAGGTCATTGCCGTTGATCGTTATCCATATGCACCTGCAATGCAGGTCGCTCATCGCAGTCATGTCATCAACATGCTGGATGGTATGGCACTGCGCGCCGTCATCGAGCAGGAACAACCCCACTACATCATTCCGGAGATCGAGGCCATTGCCACGGAAACACTCCAGGCCCTGGAAACTGAAGGTTTCAATGTGGTACCAACTGCCCGGGCGACCCGCCTGACCATGGATCGGGAAGGCATTCGCCGTTTGGCCGCCGAGACGCTGGGACTGGCGACTTCTCCTTATCGATTTGCCGAGACTGAAGCCGATTATCATGCGGCCATCGAATATGTCGGTCTGCCGTGCGTCGTCAAACCCGTCATGAGCTCTTCCGGCAAGGGACAGAGCGTGATCCGTCATCTCGACCAAGTGGGAGCCGCCTGGCAATATGCTCAAGAAGGTGGCCGCGCAGGGCGTGGCAAAGTCATTGTCGAAGGCTTTGTTCCCTTCGATTACGAGATCACCTTGCTCACCGTCAGTGCCAGCGATGGCATTCACTTCTGTGCACCCATTGGTCACCGGCAAGAAGATGGAGATTACCGGGAATCCTGGCAGCCACAAATCATGTCGGCGGTGGTGTTGGAAAAATCTCAACATATCGCCCGTGAGGTGGTAACTGCTCTGGGCGGCTATGGTCTGTTCGGCGTCGAATTGTTTATCCGTGGCGATGAAGTCTATTTCAGCGAAGTATCTCCCCGTCCCCACGATACCGGTATGGTGACGCTGATTTCTCAGGATCTCTCCGAGTTCGCCTTGCATGCGCGAGCCATCCTGGGCTTGCCGATTGGTCGTATTCAGCAACAGGGGCCCTCTGCCTCCGCGGTTGTATTGCGGGAGGGTGACTCCAGCGATATTCGTTACGCAGGTGCTGCCGATGCTTTACGACTGGTTCCTGGTGCCCAATTACGATTATTTGGCAAGCCGGAAATCCATGGTCGCCGCCGTCTGGGGGTTGCACTGGTTCGCGCTGATGATACCGACACCGCCGTTGCACAAGCCATAGCCGTGGCCGCCGCCATTCAGGTCGAGTTCTAGAGAATCGAACTTAGAAAAATACTGGGTATAACCTTTAGCATGGCGTAACGACGCTCAGTCGTTACGCCAACCCCATGTTTTCCATCTGTTTCATGACAACACCCCTCTATGCACCCGACCCCGCCCTTGTTACTCTGTCGACTGTTGCTGACTGCTCACATCCATACATATGAGTGCAGCCCTATAATGCCTCTTCCCAGGAGTTATCCATGCTCTGGTACCTGTTATTAGCCCTGATCGTCTTCACTATTGCCGTCTTTTCTGCCTACTTTCACGCCCATGCAGCCCCGACATGCCGAAGTGTCCGTCTCAATCGCGGGGCGCTGTTCGCCATGACACTGCTGAGTTTTGCCAGTTTTTACCCGATATTGATCGGCTATTTCCGCCTCTACCCCGTCAGTTCGCCCACTCATTTCATGCTGACGATCAGCACCATGCTGCTGGCATTGAACGGACTATTGATCAGTCTGTTCCCCCGTCGATTGGTCAATTTCCACACGCAAGGTTGGCGTCGTAAACAGATAGTACTGATTGCCAGTGTGGCCCTGGTTGCCGCCGTTATCAGCGGTTGGCTGCTGCGTGCGGACATGGCTTCCGGCAGTCTGCTCTCTTGGTGGAGCCCCTTATTTTTAGTGCTGTTTGTGGTGGAAGCATTCTGTTGCTGGAGTTTGTTACTGCAAATACCAGCACAATTACGCACCCGAAATCAGTTGCCCGCATCCGCCAATGATGAGTCATTTCCCCGCACCTAGCACACCACCACAATCGGATGACACCGGAGGTACAAGATGTTTTCTTTGAGTCGATTTTCAGCCTTGCCCGCGCCCATGCTGGTCAGTCTGGTCAACACCCAATTGCGGGATCACTTCCCTTCGCTGGAGGAGCTGGTGAGCTATCACGATATTTCGGCTGAAGCGCTGATCACCTATTTAGCAGCAGCGGAATTCCACTACGTCGCCGCTCAAAATCAGTTCAAGGCGCAATGAGTGAAGCGCAAGGATTCGCGTGACAGCGCTAGCCGGCCGTCAAGGGCCGATTTTTCGTCCACAGCACCGCCGACATACACCACAACACATCATTGCAACACGCCAATAAAAACGCCCGTCATCAAGACGGGCGTTTTTAAGCTCGGATCGCTCCGGTGCTTACTTGTTGCCGTGGGGTTTAACCGCTTGGTTGGCATGGCGATCTGGAGCACGTTGCGGAGCCCGGCGCCCACTGTCAGTCGCTGGTTTGCTGCTGCGAGCACCACCATTACTGGCTCCTGGACCTGAGCGCTTTTGACCTTCGCCCTGACCCTGACGACTGTTCTGGCGCGGCTGTCCCGGACGGCCAGCACCGGAACGAGGCGGACGCCCATCCTGTTCTTGCCCCTTGCGCACCGGTTGACCGGTACCCTGTTCAATGGCGCGCAGCGTTTGTGCATCCGGTTCAAAACCGGCGATAACTTCGCGGGGTAATTCCTGCTTGGTCAGACGTTCGATGCCACGCAACAATTTGCCTTCATCGGCACTCACCAGAGAAATAGCGTGCCCCGCGGCACCGGCACGCCCCGTCCGACCAATACGGTGGACGTAATCTTCCGCCACGTTGGGTAGTTCGAAATTGACCACCTGAGGCAGTTTGTCGATGTCCAGACCCCGGGCTGCAATGTCCGTGGCAACCAGGACTCGCACATCACCGCTCTTGAAACCAGCCAGCGCCTTGGTACGAGCGCCCTGGCTCTTATTGCCATGGATAGCCGCAGCACTGATACCATCACGCTCCAGCCGCTCCGCCAGACGATTGGCAATGTGCTTGGTCCGGGTGAATACCAGTACCTGTTCCCAATTGTGCGCGGTAACCAGATGAGACAACAATGCCGGCTTATTCGCCTTATCGACCGGATGGACCAGTTGTTCAATCCGCTCTGCGGTGCTATTACGCGGCGCGACTTCCACCGACAGCGGGTTATTCAGCATGCCAGTCGCCAGCTCACGGATCTCTTCGGCAAAGGTTGCCGAGAACATCAGGTTTTGGCGCTTCTGGGGCAGCAATTTTAAAATGCGGCGAATATCGTGGATGAACCCCATATCCAGCATACGATCTGCTTCATCCAGGACCAGAATTTCCAGCTCATCGAAGCGCACTGCATTCTGGGAGTAGAGATCCAGCAAACGACCCGGACAGGCAACCAGCACATCCAGGCCTTTGCGCAAAGCCATCATTTGCGGATTGATCCCGACACCGCCAAACACCACGCTATGACGCAGAGGCAGATGCTTGCCATAAGTGGCCACACTTTCACCAACCTGTGCAGCCAGTTCGCGAGTTGGCGTCAACACCAGGGCACGAATTTTGTTTGGAGATACCTTTTTACGAGGTTGGTCGGGGGCCCCCATCAATCGCTGCAGCATGGGCAAGGTAAAGCCTGCTGTTTTACCGGTTCCGGTCTGGGCCGCAGCCATCAGGTCACGTCCGGCTAAGACTGCGGGGATCGCCTGCAGTTGGATGGGAGACGGGGTTTCATAACCCTGCTCGGCAACGGCGCGCAGCAAGGATTCGGAGAGTCCGAGTGAGGAAAAACTCATAACAACCTACTTGAGAGTAATAAGGCAGCTCCGCCCTGAAGACGGATGATGCCGGACAATAAAGGAAGTCCGGCCCTTTCTGCGGAATAAATCCGGGAGGAAGAGAAGACTTCAATAAGCACATAAGGGAGGGCTTGATGGACCGCCGAACCTCAACAAATCAACAGAGCGCTGTATCAGTTGGCATACCCAGTGCGCGCGCAAGCTTACTCTTTTTGTTGGCTGGTGACGAGAAATATGTGACCCACCTCATTGTTTTCCTCCTTTCGACAAGGCACACCACAGTCTATGGCTGACGAAGCAGAATCCAGACATTCGGGAAATTAGCGCGCCTATTGCCTGCTATGACCATGGCGGCATTAGATGACGTGGTGAATAGCGCTCATACTCAGTCAAGAGCCAACGAGGAAGCACTGATGAAACCCACTCCGCGCCCCTGGCATAGTCAGAATGTCCAAGAAGCCTTGCTGGCATTGAACAGCAATCCCGATGGCCTGACCCATACGGAGGCCCGACAGAGGTCCGAACTCTATGGTCCCAATCGCTTGACACCCGTGCCCGGTGATCCCTGGTGGCGACGCTTCGGACGTCAGTTTCATAATCTACTGATCTATGTCCTGCTACTGGCGGCGGCTCTGAGCTGGATTTCCAATCATTGGACCGACGGCGTGGTTATCCTGGGTGTCGTGGTCATCAATGCCATCTTTGGTCTGCTGCAAGAAGGTAAGGCGGAAAAGGCCCTCGCCGCCATCTGTCAGTTATTGACCATTCGCTGCCAGACCCTCCGCGATCATGAACTCCGTCGACTCGATGCGGAAGGCTTGGTTCCTGGTGACGTGGTGCTACTGGAATCCGGTGACAAGGTTCCCGCCGATCTACGGCTGCTGCAGGGTATTAACCTGATGGTTCAAGAAAGCGCACTGACCGGAGAGTCCGTCACGATCAGCAAACAGCCCCTCCCCTTACCGGACGATACACCACTGGCCGAGCGCACAAACATGTTGTATGCCGGAACGCTTATCGCGAAAGGACGAGCCCGAGCCCTCGTAGTTGCCACCGGCGACCTGACCGAACTGGGAAAGATCGGTCGGCTACTGCAACAGGTCGAACCTATGACGACCCCACTGTTGCTGCAACTGAACCAGCTGGGACGTCAACTGACGATTTGGATACTCGGGCTGGCAATTGCCACCTTTGCCTTTGGCTGGTTATGGCGGGATTACGGGCTTGATCAACTCTTCATGGCGGCGGTCGGCTTCGCTGTCGCCGCCATTCCGGAAGGACTCCCCGCCGTGATCACTATTACCCTGGCCATCGGGGTGCAACGCATGGCCGGCCGGAATGCCATTGTTCGTCGGCTTCCGGCGGTCGAAACCCTAGGTGCCGTCACCATCATCTGCAGCGATAAAACCGGCACCCTCACCCGGAACGAGATGACAGTGCAGCAGATAGTCCTGCCCGACGAACAACTGCAAGTGACTGGGGTGGGCTATTCGTCACAGGGCGAGCTGCACTCTTTCGGCCACGAAAGATCGGCCCACGTTCAGCCAAGCCGTCGCGCAATCCCACCATCAAAAACCGGGGAAACCGACCCACTCTGGTCGTTACTAGAAGCCGCCGTATTATGCAACGATGCTCATTTTGAGGAATCCGTTTCTGCGCGCAAAGCGCAACCCACTTTACACGGTGACCCGACAGAGGGTGCGCTATTGGTGCTAGCCACCAAGGCGGGGATGGAGAGTCCATCGCTGCGGGATGCCAACCCTAGACGCGCTGAGTTGCCTTTTGAATCCTCACAAGGCTACATGGTCAGCCTCCACCAGCAACTGGACAAAGCCCACTGGTTTATCAAGGGTGCGCCGGAACGGATATTGCCGCTGTGTGACCATACCTATGCCGCCGGAAAAACTTCTCTGGATGCCGACAACTGGCAGCACAGAGCCGAACAGATGGCCGGTAACGGGCTGCGGGTACTGGCATTGGCCTCATACGATCAGCAGGAACCATCGGTTCATCGGGATCATCAGCTCACTTCGGAGCAACTTCCACCACAACATTGGCGTTTACTGGGTCTGGTCGGCATGGAAGATCCTGCGCGCGAAGAAGCACGGGCTGCAGTAGCCGAGTGTCGTCAGGCGGGTATTCGTATCCTGATGATAACTGGCGACCATGCCGCCACGGCACGCGCCATTGGTCAGCAACTGGGGCTGGCAGATGAACCACGGGTCATCACTGGCACTGAGCTGGATCAACTCTCCGATGACCAGTTGGCAACGCAGCTTGCGCAGGTCAACATCATCGCCAGAGCAACGCCCAGCCATAAACTGCGTTTGATTACCGCGCTACAAGCGGCCGGCCATGTGACCGCTATGACCGGCGATGGTGTCAATGATGCCCCGGCCCTCAAGCGGGCGGATATAGGCGTCGCCATGGGGCTGCATGGGACTGAGGCCGCCAAGGAAGCCGCCAGCATGGTACTGGCGGATGATAATTTTGCTACCCTGCGCGATGCCGTCCGCGAGGGACGCACAATCTACGATAATCTGCGTAAAACGCTGGTGTTCTTGCTTCCCACCAATGGGGCCCAGGCGTTGGTCTTGTTATGCGCCATCCTGCTGGGGATTGCCCTGCCCATCACTCCCGTTCAGATCCTGTGGATCAACATGGTCAGCGCCATCACCCTCTCATTACCGCTGGCTTTCGAGCTCCCGCAACCGGCATTAATGACCCAGCCCCCGAGGCAACCGGATGAACCGATAGTGTCGCGACAACTCTGGTTGCTGATCTGCATCAGTGCCTGCCTGATGAGTGGGCTTACCCTCGGCATCTACTACTGGGGGCAATCACAAGGGATGGATCTCCTCACGTGCCGGACTCTGGCGATCAATAGTCTGATCGCCGCCGAAATGCTGTTCCTTATCAATTGTCGCCAGTTGCACCAGCATACGCTTCGTTGGGAAACCTGGTTCAGCAACCCGATTGTCTGGTGGGCCATTGCGGCCTTGCTGATCCTGCAGGTACTACAAACCTATAGCCCCTGGATGAATCGTCTGTTTGGCACTACGCCGCTGGTCTGGTCACTCTGGGGCGCAATTCTATTGATGGCTTTCAGCTATTACCTGCTGATTGAAGCGATAAAGTGGCTGCTGCGATGTGGTTTTCCCGCGCAAGCAACCATAGTGGACAGGACTTGAGCCCGTGACTCCCAGTCGATACACTGCGCGCGCCATTTCCAGGCCCCGCCGTCAGCCAGCAAGGTTTTTATGCCCGTGACTCCGTTATCCGATATGCCACAGAACCACATGTTAACGTCACTGGAGATCGCCATCATAGGTGGTGGTCCTGCCGGTCTGATCGCCGCCGACTACCTGAGTCGTCGGGGCCATAGAGTCGATCTGTTCGATGCCATGCCATCGGTAGGGCGTAAATTTTTGCAAGCTGGCAAGGGCGGTATGAACCTCACCCATTCCGAGCCCTTCCCCGAATTTGTGCAACGCTACGGCGAAGCCGCAGCGTGGTTTCACCCTCTGCTTGCAGAGTTCGGTGCCGATCAATTACGGCAGTGGGCCCAGGACCTGGGTTTTGAAACCTTCATCGGCTCTTCAGGACGGGTATTTCCTACCGATATGAAAGCGGCACCATTGCTGCGCGCCTGGCTACAACGCTTACGCGAGCAGGGAGTGCACTTTCATGTCCGCCATCAGTGGCAGAGTCATCCTGACCAGAACCAATTACATTTTCTCACCCCGGAGGGTATCCAGAGCTACCAAGCTCAGGTACTGCTATTTGCGTTAGGCGGCGCCAGCTGGCCACGCCTGGGATCAACGGGTGCCTGGGTTGCACCCTTTGTAGAGGCGGGCATCCCCGTTGTCCCTCTCAAGCCCAGTAATTGTGGTTTTGAGATGAATTGGAGTGCCCATTTCCGCGAGCGGTTTGCGGGTATGCCCCTCAAAAGCGTCGTGCTCAGCCACACGAATGCTAGCGGGGAGCTAATCACCCGACAAGGTGAATGCGTGATCACGCAACATGGCATGGAAGGCAGCTTGCTCTATCCTTTCACACCCGCCTTACGGGGCGAACTGGAGCGTCAGGGCGCTGCCTGTTTCTATCTGGACCTGCTGCCGGGTCGCTCCCTGGCCCGGGTCGAGCAGGAGTTACGGCAACCCCGGGGTTCGAAATCCATGGCCAACCATCTACGCAGCCGCCTTGGGCTTGAGGGAGTCAAAGCCGGTCTACTGCGTGAGTGCCTCAATGCCGAGCAATTCTCTGATCCCGGATTACTAGCGGCCAGCATCAAGGCATTACCTATCCGGGTCGTGGCCATGCGCCCGATTGAAGAAGCCATCAGCAGTGCTGGCGGTATCGAGCGAAATGCCCTGACCACGGATCTGATGCTGATCGATCACCCCGGGATTTTTTGTGCCGGTGAAATGCTGGATTGGGAAGCTCCCACTGGCGGCTACTTGCTCACCGGCTGTTTTTCTACCGGCCTGCGGGCAGCCCATGGCATCGAAAATTGGTTGAAAAATCTCCCATCCCACTAAGTCACAACATTGTCATCCTGATCTGGTAAGATCAGCGCCACCTGATCCGGATGATCCTATGGTTCAGGTTGTTTTTTGACCAATTGATCGATCCAGGTCGCAAAAGCCGCAATCCAGGGAGCCGAGACTTTGACAGGATGGCAACTTTGTACAATAAAGGTACGAATCAATCTAAAAGGGGGATAACCGATGCAACGAATTGACTACCCACGCCTGAAAGACCAAGTGTTTGACGTGCTGGACAATTGTGGTTCGCCCTTTCAAGAGGCTAGAACGCTGTGCATAGACAACAAGCTGCCCTTTGGTTTACGCGAAGAAGAGATGGTTTCGCTGGCGATCAGTGAATACCACGGGTGGGACTCGCCAGTCACAACAGGGTTCATGAGCTGATCCGCGTTTAATTTTTATTTCATCGTTTTCATGAAGAGGCATCGCCTCTTCATTTTTTTACCTACAAATGCCCCCCATCACAACCTCATCGCCTACGGTCGGCAGATGAAGAGTGTCATGCTAGAATCTCACCAGACGTCTGTTGGCTTCTGATATTCGATGATATAGCGCCATCCTGTCAGACCCCTTAACCCGCATATGAGCCATTGCCTTGAAGAACAGCACGCAGCCCACATTCTACTTTCATGATTATGAGACATTTGGCACCCACCCAGGTCGAGATCGCCCAGCCCAGTTTGCCGGTATCCGTACTGATGCCGAACTGAATCCGGTAGGTGAACCCCTGATGATCTACTGCCAGATGCCAGTGGATTACTTGCCGGACCCGGAGGCTTGCCTCATCACCGGGATCACACCGCAAGTCGTTAATCAACAGGGACTGCCAGAAGCCGAGTTCATGGCGCGCATTCACGGTGAATTTGCCCAGCCGGAAACCTGCATTCTCGGCTACAACAATATCCGCTTTGATGATGAATTCACCCGCTATGGCCTGTACCGCAATTATTTTGATCCCTATGGTTACAGCTGGCAGCAGGGTAACTCCCGCTGGGATCTGCTGGATGTGGTACGGGCCTGTTACGCCCTGCGTCCGGAAGGAATCAACTGGGTATTTGATGACGAGGGCAAACCCAGCTTTCGCCTGGAGTTATTGACCAAAGCCAATGGGATTGGCCATGAACAGGCTCACGATGCACTCTCCGATGTGTATGCCACCATCAGCATCGCCAAGTTGTTACGCGATAAACAGCCCAAATTGTTCAATTATTTGTATGGCATGCGTCAGAAGAACAAGCTCAAGAGCCTGATCGACGTGATTGCCATGAAACCCCTGGTTCATGTTTCTGGGATGTTCTCCCCCTTCCAGGGCTGTGTCAGCTGGATATCACCGATAGCCTGGCACCCGACCAATGCCAATGCGGTGATAGTGGTGGACCTAAACAAAGATGTGACACCGCTGGTGGAGTTAAGTGCCGAGCAAATCCGCGAGCGGCTCTATACCAAGCGGGACGAGCTGGGGGATGATCTACCGATTGGCGTCAAGCTGGTGCATATCAACAAGTGTCCGGTGTTGGCCCCGGCCGCAACCTTGAGTGAACAGCGCGCCGATGAACTGGGACTGGACCGTCAACAGTGCCGACACAGTCTCAATCTGTTACGCCAACACCCCGAGATCCGCGAAAAACTGCTGGAAGTCTTCCAACCCACGACACGGACGAATACCGATGAGACGCGAGAGGCCGAGCTGGAGTTGTATGCTGGTTTCTTCCAGGATGGTGACAAGGCAAGCATGGAGTTGGTGCGCACCACGCCGCCTGAGCAACTCAGCTCCCGCAGTTTTGTCTTCAATGATCCACGACTGCAAAGCATGCTGTTTCGCTATCGCGCCCGGAATTATCCCGGCACGCTGGCGGACAGTGAGCTCCTGGTCTGGCAACGCCACTGTGCTGATTATCTGAACCAGCATGCGGATAATTTCTTATTCAAACTGGAGCTGCTGCTGGAACAACATGCCCATGACCCGCGCAAGATGGGCATTCTCAAAGCACTGGCGCGCTATTTACAACAGTTGTAACGTGCCCAACGCCGCCTGAAACAGTGCCATGAAAAAGCCCGAAGCAATGCTTCGGGCTTTTTGTTCATCGACAGCTCGCTGTGTCTCAGGCTTGGGGCTTCTCTTTGCCTAGCTCGACCAGCTTATGGCTCAACTCGCGACGCTCTTTGGAGAGCTCGGCATTGACGATGACGTATTCATCAACCCGATCCTCATAATCACTCTTCATGCTGGCGATGATGGCCTGGATCTCTTCGACACTCATTCCTGGCTTGATATAGTCCGAGAGGTTTTCCAGCAGCAATACCCGCTTCTGGTTATCACGGATCTTCTTTTCGTTATCGACGATTTCGCGCTTCAGTTTGTTCTTACGACGAGACATACGCACATATTCCAGTACATCGGTGAAAGTTGTTTTATTTACATGTTCCATAGTGACCCCATGAACGATTATGGATGCCGCGAACGGTGCGCACCCTGACGATTGGAAAGCTTTTCAATACTCAGGAAGGTAACACCTTGAGCCAGAATGTCCCTTACTCTACTAAGTTTTTTTGCGGAAACAACCTTCTGCCCAGGCGATCCGCTACGATACGTCTTCACCATAGCAAAAATGGAGCTGCGATCGGTGCCTGGTTACCACAGCCTTGCGCACCGTTACATTTTGATACGCAATAGGGCGCATGTTGAACCGTAAAAATAGCGCGCCCGATCAGCCTTTGCTTGCCTCACCTTTATAGCGCCCTATAATTCGCAACCTACGGGCCGCGCTATAGGGGAATACAGATGAGCGAATTGAAGTTCCTGATCGGATATCCCGAATCGATCCAAGCTCAGGTCAAATCCTTGATCAGCGCCGGAAAACTCAGCGACTGGCTGAAACAACGCTATGCCGATCAGCCCCATACCGTGAAGAGTGACAAGGCGCTGTACCAATACAGCATGGATCTCAAAAACCAGTATCTGCGTAGCTCGGCGCCGATCTCTAAAGTTGTCTTTGATAGCAAGATCAACGTCATCCAGCATGCGCTTGGCTTGCATACGACCGTATCCCGCGTGCAGGGCGGTAAACTCAAGACCAAGGCGGAGATCCAGATCGCAGCGCTGTTCAAGGAGGCTCCTGCCCCATTTTTGAAGATGATAGTGGTCCACGAGCTGGCCCATCTGCGCGAGAAAGAGCACAACAAGGCCTTCTATCAACTCTGCGAGCACATGGCGCCCGACTACCATCAGCTGGAATTTGACCTGCGCCTGTATCTCACGCAATTGCAGCTGTTCGGGCCGCTCATCTAACCCGCAGCCGTTCTGCACCGCCTCCCCTGTGCATGCCTGCAGCCCATTGCCAACCCGCACTATGTATTGATCGGCCCCGGCTCGCAGTGAAAATTGCGCCCATCGCTAACGATAAAAAAGGCCGCCCGAAGGCAGCCTGATAACCCAAAGCGTCTGATTACAATAGGATACGGGCCTTGAGCGTGCCGTCGATCCCCTTGAGCATCGCCAGCGCTTCTTCACTACGTTCCGATTCGATGTCGATCACCACATAGCCGATATTGCCGCGCGTTTGCAGGTACTGAGCCGCGATATTGATCCCCTCACCGGCAAATGCCTGGTTGATGCCATTGAGCACACCAGGTTGGTTACGGTGAATATGCAGCAAACGACTCACCTCGCCCTGCACCGGCAAGGAGACTTCCGGGAAATTCACCGCCGTCAAAGTCGAGCCATTGTCGGAATAACGGATCAACTTGTTCGCCACTTCCGAGCCGATATTTTGTTGGGCCTCAAAGGTGGAGGCACCGATATGCGGGGTCAGCAATACGTTATCAAACCGCTGCAACGGCGAACTGAATGGATCCTTGTTGGTGGCTGGCTCCACAGGGAACACATCGATAGCGGCACCGGCCAGATGCCCGCTGTCCAGTGCCGTCACCAAAGCGTCGATATCGACGACAGTCCCGCGCGAGGCATTGAGGAAGATGGCTCCCGACTTCATGGCCGCAAACTGGGCTGATCCCATCATGTCCCGAGTTTCCGGCGTTTCTGGCACATGCATGCTGATCACATCAGACTTGGCCAGCAGCTCTTCCAACGTGGCAATCTGGCGCGCATTCCCTAAGGAGAGCTTGTTTTCAATATCGTAATAGCAGACCTGCATCCCCAAGCTTTCGGCAATGATGCCAACCTGGGTTCCGATATGACCATAACCCACAATACCCAACGTCTTACCTCGAGCCTCCACCGAATTGGCGGCACTCTTGTCCCATTCACCGCGATGGGCCCGAGTGTTTTTTGCCGGAATGCCACGCAACAGCAACAGATATTCACCGGTTACCAGTTCGGCCACGCTACGGGTATTGGAGTAGGGAGCATTGAAAACCGGGATGCCGCGCGCTTCGGCTGCTGTCAGATCCACTTGATTGGTACCAATGCAGAAACAGCCCACAGCAACCAGTTTTTCCGCCTGAGCCAGAACCGACTCGGTCAGATGAGTCCGGGAACGAATTCCCAAAAAATGAACATCGCGGATCTTTTCCAGCAACTCGGCATCATCCAGCGCGCCCTTGAGATATTCCACCTGGCTGTAACCGGCCTGATGAAACAATTCGACGGCGCTCGGGTCGACACCTTCGAGCAATAGCACCTTGATCTTGGACTTATCCAGTGAATAGCGGGTCATCTCTGTTCCTCAGCTGCGTTTCTGATGGTCAGGCGCCTCAAGGACGTCTTTTGGTAAATTTACAACAGTTTAACTCCACACTGGTTCTTTCATGACAACTAGAATGTCAGCCGCCGAACACTCGACCATCTCGTTGCGGGAAGGCGAATATCGGACTCACCAGATGAAATAGCGCTGTTGTATCAGGAAGTTCGTCCCTAGTTTAGACATCATTAGCGGTATTTTGACAAGCAAAAAATTCTCGGATCGCCATTTGGCTTGACCATATTCATTCATCAAGGCGCAAAGCTCAGACACAAATAACTGTAAACAAATTACAGTTATCACTGATGTGTCCTCATCACAGAGCGCTAACAGACGCACCAGACCACTTTCTGGCTGTGCATCAACTGACACAACGTCTGGGGGGGCTCAGCATCGGTAAACAGCACATCCACCAAGGAGATGGAGCCAAGATTGACCATGGCCTGCCGCCCGAATTTGGAGTGATCGGCCAGCAAAAACAGGGTACGCGAATGCTCCATGATGGCCTGAGTAACCCGAACTTCCTGATAATGGTGACTGAGCAGATCACCGCTGGCATCAATTGCCGCAATTCCCATCACCCCGTAATCCATCCGGAACTGGCTGATAAAATCCCGCGTTGTTTCGCCGACAATACCGCCATCCCGACTGCGGATTTCGCCGCCGGCGATGATGACAGTGAAATCGTCACGAGCAGTCAGGATGCTCGCCACATTCAGGTTGTTGGTGACAATGCGCAGATCTCTGTGGTCCAGCAGCGCACGGGCAACCGCCTCACAACTTGAGCCGATATCGATAAACAGCGAGGCACCGTCCGGTATCCGCGCCGCCACAACGTGGGCGATACGCTCTTTTTCTGCCAACTGAGGTACCTGATGCGCGGTGTAGAGGCCCGAGCTGGCCGTCGAGAGTGAGGCACCACCATGATGCCGCTGGATCTTGTTCTGCTCCGCCAGCTCATTCAGATCACGACGAATCGTCTGTGGACTGACATCGAAGTGCGTCACCAGCTCTTCCGTCGAAGCAAAGCCACATTGGCTGAGCAACTCGATGATTTCCTGATGCCGCTGTGCTTGTTTCATCATCCGACTCCTGCTGATTGATCCATGAGCTGTGCAGCCTGCACCCAGAGTTGGCATGTTAACCGTGTTAGAGGCTCCCGGCAAAGATGACCCGCGAAGCGTCCGAGCCCCAGCACCTTGCCAACCACGAAACAATCGGTACCATAAAGAACAAAATAAGTTACTAGACGACTGGTCTAGTTGTGAGTTAGAGTGCCCCCATGAACACAAAGACCGAATTCACCGATACACGGCTACATCTGCTGGAAACTGGTACTCGCCTAATCTTGGGCAAGGGGTTTTCCGCCGTCGGCCTGGCCGAAATACTGGGGACCGCAGGCGTTCCCAAGGGCTCCTTTTACCACTATTTTCGCTCCAAGGAGCAATTTGGTATCGAGCTGGTGGAGCACTATTTCACCCTGTATCTGGCCCGCCTCGAAGCGCTGTTTCAGGATGAGAATCTGACGCTCACCGAGCGGCTGATGACTTACTGGAGCCGCTGGCATCAGCTATACCGGGAGGGAAGCTGTGAAGAGCAATGTCTGGTCGTCAAGCTCAGCGCCGAAGTCGCCGATCTGTCAGAGCCCATGCGCCAAGTCCTGCTGGCAGGAACACAAGCCATAGTGGCACGGTTGGCCGACATTCTGGCTCGTGCCAGTACCGCGGGTGAGCTGCAGTTGCCCGATACTCCGCGAGCGATAGCCGAGGAGCTGTATCAACTCTGGCTCGGGGCCAGTCTGTTGACCAAATTGCGGCGGGATGACTCAGCCTTGAATGCGGCACTACACAGCAGCCAGCGGGTACTGGGCCAGAACGTTTGCTAGACCACAACAGCTAATTCAGCACAGCGGATACAAACAGCAATTTCAGAACGACGTTGAACGTCGTTTTTTTAGAACCCAACACTAGACGACCAGTCTAGTAATGGGGATTGGCACAGCGGCAAACATCCGAAGCCTGTTGCCATTGAATGGCCACGATCCAAACCCGCGGCATCGTGCCCTACCGTGTTGGAAGGCCACGGTATTGACCCAGGACTTTCATCACCGACTGTCACTTCAAGGAATCATTATGAATCAGCTCCAGAATCAACGAATCGTACTGGCCTCCCGACCCCACGGCGCCCCGACTATCAACAATTTCCGCTTGGAAGAACAGCCACTACCGGAGTTACAAGCGGGTGAAGTGCTGCTCAAGACCCTGCACCTGTCATTGGACCCCTATATGCGTGGCCGGATGAGCGAAGGCCCGTCCTATGCGCCACCCGTAGCGTTGGGGGAAGTCATGGTCGGCGGAGTGGTCAGTGAAGTGATCGCCAGTCGCCATGCCGACTACGCCATCGGGGATAAAGTACTGGCCTATACCGGTTGGCAGAGTCATGCCATCAGCTCAGGCGCAGGCTTGACCCGTCTGCCAGCATCCTTGTCTCACCCCTCCTGGGCGCTGGGTGTGTTAGGCATGCCCGGATTTACCGCCTACATGGGGTTGCTGGATATCGGCCAGCCCAAAGCCGGTGAGACTGTCGTCGTCGCGGCGGCCACAGGTGCGGTTGGCTCACTAGTCGGACAAATTGCCAAACTCAAGGGCTGCCGCGTCGTCGGTATCGCCGGTGGCACCGAGAAGTGTCGTTATGCGGTGGAAGAACTGGGATTTGATGCCTGTGTCGATCACCAAAGCAGTACGCTACCCGCACAGCTGGCGCTGGCGTGCCCGGATGGTATCGATGTCTATTTCGAGAATGTCGGCGGCGCCGTCTTCCAGGCCGTAGTCCCGCTCCTCAATACAGGTGCCCGCATCCCGCTGTGTGGGCTAATCGCCCAATACAACAGCACCGAGTTGCCCGAAGGGCCGGATTTCTCCCCTCTGTTGATGCGCACCCTGCTCACCCGTCGGGTGAGCCTCAAGGGCTTCATCATCTTTGATGATTACGGTCATCGTTACCCGGAATTTGCGGCCCAGATGAGTGACTGGTTGCAGGCAGGTCACATTCGCTATCGCGAGGATCATGTGCAGGGGCTGGCCAACGCGCCGCAAGCCTTCATCGGCCTGCTGGAAGGCAAGAACTTCGGCAAATTGGTCGTCGACCTGTAAGCAGAGCGCCAACTTGTAGAAACAACAAGGGCCGCACTGTGCGGCCCTTGTTTTGGGAGGTAAAACGGCGAGTTAGCCGCGACGCGCGGTCACTGCATCCGCCAGTTGAAGCAACAACTGCTCGGTATCACCCCAGCCGATGCAGGCATCGGTAATACTCTGACCATAGGTCAGATCACAGGCCTGTCCCTCAACCAGATCCTGACGCCCCTCGACCAGATGACTCTCGACCATGACGCCAAACACCACCTGGCTACCATGGGCAATCTGGTTGCAGACATCGGTACAGACTTCCATCTGCTTTTGATACTGCTTCGAGCTATTGGCATGGCTGAAATCGACCATTACCTTTTGCGGCAGACCGGCTTTGGCCAGATCAGTGGCTACGGCGGCCACATGGTCAGCACTGTAATTGGGGCTCTTGCCACCACGCAATATGATATGGCAATCCGGGTTTCCGGCGGTCTGCACAATGGCGGAATGTCCGAACTTGGTCACCGACAGGAAGCTGTGGGAGGCGCTGGCGGCATTGATCGCATCGATGGCGACCTTGGTGGTGCCATCCGTACCATTCTTGAAACCAACCGGGCAGGAGAGACCGGAAGCCAGCTCACGGTGGACCTGGGACTCGGTAGTCCGGGCACCAATGGCACCCCAGCTCATCAGATCGGCCATATATTGTGGGGTGATCATATCGAGGAACTCGCTGGCCGTCGGCATGCCCAACTCATTGAGATCCAGCAATAGTTTACGACCGGTACGCAGTCCGTCATTGATGCGGTAGCTGCCATCCATATAGGGGTCGTTGATCAACCCTTTCCAGCCTACTGTGGTCCGCGGCTTTTCAAAATAGACGCGCATGACGATTTCCAGGCGATCCTTGAGCTCATCGCGCAGCGCCTGCAGACGTTGGCCATACTCGATCCCCGCCTTGGGGTCATGAATGGAACAGGGACCTATCACCACCAGCAGGCGATCATCGGCCCCCGTCAGAATACGGTGAATGGATTCCCGTGCGTCAAAGACCGTTTTGGTTGCCGTTTCGGTGGCCGGATACTTTTCCAGTATCGCAATCGGCGGCAACAGCTCCTTGATCTCTTTGATACGGACGTCATCGGTTTGATGCTGCATGTAACTACTTCCTATAAGTTTGGTGCCGCATAGAGCCCATGAAGGGGACAGGATGGTTCAAGCGGGTGACAACAATGCCAGGCA
This sequence comes from Aeromonadaceae bacterium, assembly GCA_963677375.2. Taxonomy (GTDB): domain Bacteria; phylum Pseudomonadota; class Gammaproteobacteria; order Enterobacterales; family Aeromonadaceae; genus Pseudaeromonas. The sequence continues at coordinate 250,218 of CAXXIF010000006.1, read as the reverse complement.
TACGCTGCGATTCTCTTGCCGAACAATAGTCAGCATGAACTGGGCGGAGACTGCGTTGTCATCAGCGGCCGGAAGTCCCTATCGGGCCCGGTTCCCTGGCGACAAATTCAATCGAACGGACAATCTAGAAGTTTTGCCGAGCCGCTGTCAACGCTATTGCGGTCCGACAAGGACGAATTCGCGCCTATTGGCAAGAAAAGTCGCGCCTCCATCCCCCATGTCGTAGAATAGCCCCCGTATTTTGTGAACCCCTATTTTTCATGAATGGCCACTGCCCCCCTGCGGGTGCCTATGTGCCCTTCTCAAGGCCATGCGCCTTTTCACATCGGAGTGTTACCTTGCGTTTTGACGAGCTGTCATTGAATCCGCGCCTGTTGCAGGCGATCAACCACCTGGGCTTTATCGAAGCCACTGAGATCCAGCAACGCGCTATTCCCCAGATCCTCTCCAGCCATGATTTGGCGGCTTCGTCCAAGACCGGCTCAGGCAAGACTCTCGCCTTCCTGTTGCCTATGGTACAACGGCTGATGACCAGCAAGGTGCTGAGCAAGCGCGGACCACGAGCGCTGATCCTGGCACCGACCCGGGAGCTGGCGAAACAGGTCTATGGCCAACTGCGCCTGCTGCTGGCCGGCACCAACTACAAAGGGGCGCTGATCCTGGGCGGTGAAAACTTCAATGAACAGATCAAGCAGTTACAGCGCCAGCCCCATGTTGTGGTCGGCACACCGGGTCGGATCGCCAACCATCTGAGCGAACGCAGCCTGTTTATCGACGGTCTGGAGATACTGATCCTGGATGAAGCGGATCGGATGCTGGATCTGGGCTTTGCCAACGAGCTCAAGCAGATCCACGAAGCCGCTAACCATCGTCTGCGCCAGACACTGATGTTCTCGGCCACCCTCGCCCATACCGAATTTGAGGAGCTGGCGACCGTATTGCTGGATGCTCCGCGCCGCATTACTGTGGGTCAGGAGTTAGCGCCTCACGAAGATATCGAGCAGCGCTTCTTGTTGTGTGATCATCTGGATCACAAGCAAGCACTGTTGGAACAACTGCTCAAGAATGAACCCTATCAGCAGGCCATCATCTTCACCGCGACCCGTGCCGATACCGAACGCCTGGCACAACTGTTTCAGGAAAAGGGGCTGAGTGCCGCCGCTCTGTCCGGCGATCTCAAGCAGAATGCCCGCAATACCATCATGGATGGCTTCAGTCGTGGTCACTTCAAGCTGTTGTTCACCACGGATATTGCTTCTCGCGGGCTGGATCTGGTGAATGTGTCACTGGTGGTCAATTTTGACATGCCCAAAGCGGCTGAAGAGTTTATCCACCGCATCGGCCGTACCGGCCGGGCCGGAGCCAAGGGGCTGGCGATTTCGCTGGTCGGCGCCAAAGACTGGGCCAGTTATCAGGCGGTGAAAAATCTGCTGCAACTGGATATTCCCTTCAGCGAACTGCCCGGCCTCACCGGCAAGTTCAAGGGTGTCTTCGCACCTGCCCGTCGCGGCCCCAAGGCAGCGCATCCCTTATTGGCAGCCAAGGAGCCAAAATCCAGTGGCAAGCCCAAGGCTCAGGTTCGCAAGGCGCGTCCGGCCAATGAGAAGAATCGTCCGAACAAGCAGCAACCGACCGGTGATACAGTTCAAGATGGTTTTGCCCCGCTGCGTAAGCGCAAGATCACTCTCGAAGCCTGAGTCGACACACCTGGCTGCCATCGCCTTGCGATAGCGCCCCGGCGCCGGTAAGCACTCAACTCCCAGAAGGGCCACTCGTGGCCCTTCTGGTTTTCTGCTGGTTTCAACTGACATCGGGCAGCAAAAATAGTTCGCTAACGTCCCTTCTCGCGACCACAAAGCCGATCCCCCTCCATTACACTCAACAGAGAGCCCAACGCTACTCTGGAGTCATGAGTGCTCAGCTATCTGCACGTCACCGGCCGTACCCTGATCATGGGTGATCTACACGGCTGTTATCAGCAACTGCTCGCGGGTCTGAGCCGGTTGGGGTTTGCGCCGGAACGAGGAGATTGCCTGATTGCCTTGGGGGATTTGACCGATCGGGGTGCCGACAATCTCGCCTGCTTGCGACTGTTGCTCCAGCCCTGGTTTCATACGGTACGTGGTAATCATGAACAGCTGATGCTGACGGCCCTGCTTGGAGGCAGTCGGCAAGCCCGACAACTCTGGTTCTGCAACGGTGGCCGTTGGTATGAACGGTTGGAAGAGATCGAACAGGCTGAGATCATGAGCTTGTGTCATGAGCACATCAACCGCCTCCCCTACGCCATGGAAATTACCACGCGGGAACGCCATCGGGTTGGTGTGGTACATGCCGATCCGGTCTTTAACCACTGGCAGCAGTTGGTCGAGTGTCTGCGCGCACCCAGCCCGGACCCTGAGGTACTGGAGCAGTTGCTTTGGCAACGGGCTCGGCTCAATCAACTACGCAAACAGCCCCGGAGATCCGCTCCAGCGCCACTGTCGAGGCAAGAAATCCGAGGGGAAGGTCCCCAGATCGCCGGGATTGATCTGGTCTGTCTGGGACATACCCCGCTCAGTGGCGAGGCCCCCTGGGCCAGTGGCAATTTACTTTGGCTGGATAACGGCACCTGTGCCGGGCATGAGCTGATTATTCTGGATGCCGATAGCTGGCTGCAAGAACACCCATTAGTGGGAGCGCCGCGTACGGATAGCTACGCTTAGCTGAATCTAGGTTGAACTAATATCTAGGTTTAACGGACAGCGACGTTTCCATGCAAAAGCCCCGAATTCGGGGCTTTTTACCGGCTGGAATCAGACTGTCGCTCTGACTGCGCATGAAGAATGAACCATTAACAAAGAGGCATATGTCCCAACTGTCAGCGGCCTAGGATCACCTGAACCGGTTTTTGTTAGCCATACGCTAGTCACGCCAGAAGGGTTTGTTGCTTTCCACAAAACGGTCGGACTCAGTCAAGCCAATATCCTTGAGCAAGTGCGGCGGTAACTCGGCCAGTTCCCGACGACTGCGGGCCCGTTCAAACCAGGTGATAAACATCATTTTGCCGCGCATCAGAAGGCTAGCTGTCTCTAAGGATTGAACATCATGGGTGCTCATGTGAGTTGCCATTTTTTGAATCTCCACTCTCTTTGTATGTGGAAAGTCTAGTCGTCTCCTGGCGAGCTCACAATTGACCTTTTCTGTGATTTCGGATTAGTTAATCTAATGAGTGATGGTATTCACAACTTAGTGCCATCGCCGATCTTAAGACTCATTTGAAATATTTCGTCAGCAATGGATAAATTATATATCACATTGATTTAGTTAAAATTATGTAAAGTAAAAATCTTAATGTGATGCAAATCAATAAAGTGCATTTATTCTAAAGAATAATAGTTAACTCGCGGTTCCTTCTGCTTCTCGAATAAAATTTAACGCCTTAAAATAAACGGGCTCGCAACGCCCGCCCGGTTAGCTCCTGGCCTCACTAATTAATTTAATGGATTATCTGAATGGACACAGTAGCTCTGTATCAGCATGCAGCGGAGGCGACAACGCCCCTGCATGCCCCTGGTTGGTGGGTCAAACAAACCACCCGTCTGCGTTTTAATGGCAAGATGACTCTTTTACTGGTTCTGGTTCTGGTCTGCACCCTGCTAGGCAACCTGTATGCGGCTTTCACTACCCGAGATGCTATCCGGCAGTCCATTGATGCAGGCCTCATCAATCAGGTCACCGGCGTACAGCAATTGCTGCAGCAGCAATTAACCAAGGCGCCAGACCAATTTTTACAAACCAGCCGCAATCTACTCACGGGCTTGCGCTGGGGTGAGCAGCAATCAGGCTACTTCTTCCTGGCCGACCGCCAGGGACGGCTGCTGATCTACCCTCCCAAGGCGGCAAAAGAGGGCAACTTCCTGGACCCGGTACAAGTCATCGAGACCAATGAAGACGTGACGCAAGCATTTGCCCGGATTGGTCGCGGTGATGAGGCTACCCTCATCCACTACCCCTATATCAAACCGGGGAGCACCACCAAGACCCTTAAAGCTGCCTATGTCGCGCCCATCGGTGATTATCTGCTGATTTCCGGCGTCTATATGGATGCGGCCGATACCGCCTTCAACCAGTACCTGATCCACAGTGCGCTGGTGCTGCTGGTCACTTTGCTGGTCATGGTGCTGGTGATTGCCACCATCAGCCGTGCTATCAACTCCCAGGTGCGTCAATCCCTCAACGAGCTGCGGCTGATCGCCAACCGCAACCTGAGCCACACCATCTACGGTCTGGGCCGGGACGAGTTTGCCGATATCAATCGCGAACTGGAGCATACCCGTCGCAACCTGTGTGAGCTGCTCTCCGGCCAACGCGATACCTCAGTCACCCTCTCCGCCGCCTCCGCCCAGATCAACCACGGTATGCACCAGGTGGGCACCGCAGTACAGGATCAACGGGAACGACTCGATGCTCTGGCCGCCGCCATGGAGGAGATGTCCGCCACCATCCGCGACGTAGCACTCAACGCCCAGCAGAGCGCTCAAGACAGCAATGAAACCGATCGTATGGTCCATCGTGGCGTGAGCCAACTCGGCCACGGTATCGACTCCATTCGCCAGCTATTTACCAATCTGGGGACCAGTTCCGACTCTGTGGCTCAGGTCGAGACCGAGGTGAGCGCCATCAGCTCGGTGGTCAGTACCATCAGCAGCATCTCCGAACAAACCAACCTGCTGGCGCTCAATGCCGCCATCGAAGCGGCTCGTGCCGGGGATCAGGGCCGTGGTTTTGCTGTGGTCGCCGATGAGGTGCGTCAACTGGCCCGTCGCACCCAGCAGGCCACCCACGAAATCGACGTGATGATTAGCAGTCTGCAGCAGGGTACCCGTCAGGCCGTCCAGCAGATGGAAGTGAGCGTCAGCAACGCCGAATCGGCCATGCAAGATGCCGAGGCAGCCAACTTCGAGTTTGCATCCATCGCCACCCAAATTGGTCAGCTGGCCCAACGCGGTGACATGATTGCCGCCGCCGCCGAACAGCAGAGCCATGTCTCCTCTCAGGTCACCGACAGTCTGGTGGTGATCCGCGATGCGGTGGAAGAGACCGAACATGTGGTGCGGGAGCTGAGTCAGGCCAGCCAGAGTCTGCACCACGAGGCACAGAGCCTGGAAAATATGGTGAACAGCTATCAGCTGTAACTAAGAGGTGGTCCATTAAGGGCCGGACGAGACGTTCGCCATAAAAAGCCGAAACCCATGATCTGGTTTCGGCTTTTTTTTGGACATTAAGCGGGTTCAGACCGTCAGATAGCTACGGATCAGCGACTCATCCAACTCGGACATGGCCCCAGTTGCCACGTTTCGGCCCCGATCCAGCAGGCAGAACTTGTCACCCACTTTGCGGGCAAAGGGCAATTTTTGCTCCACCAACAATACCGTCAGACCAATGTCCCGATTCAACCGCCGGATGATATCGCCGATCTCCGCCACCACATTGGGTTGGATCCCTTCGGTGGGCTCATCCAGAATCAATAACTTCGGGTCCAGCACCAGAGCGCGGCCGATAGCCAGCTGTTGCTGCTGTCCGCCGGAGAGATCCCCGCCCCGCCGCTGCTTCATCGCCTTGAGCACCGGAAACAGCTCATAGATAAACTCCGGGATCTGCCGCTGACTATCACGCCGCGCAGGCAAACCGATGCGCAGATTCTCCTCGACCGTCAGCAAGGGGAATATTTGCCGCCCTTGGGGAACATAGCCGATCCCCAGCTCGGCCCGACGTTCGACGGCAAAATGGGTGATGGCCTGACCATCAAACCAGATCTGACCACTGGCGAGCGGCAACTGCCCCATCAGTGCATTGAGCAGCGTGGTCTTACCGACCCCGTTGCGCCCCATCAGACACAGACACTCACCCTGGCCCAACTCCAGACTGAGATCCCACAGGGTATGGGACTGGCCGTAGAATTGATTCACCGCATCAATTTTCAGCATGAACTCTCCCCCAGATAGACTTCAATCACCTTGGGATCGGCCTGCACCTGGGCCATAGAGCCCTCGGCCAGCACCGATCCCTGATGCAGCACTGTGACCTGATGGGCAATGCTGCGCACAAAATCCATGTCGTGCTCGACTACCACCACCGAATGCTCTCCAGCCAGCCCGGTCAGCAACTCGGCGGTTCGCTCCATCTCCTGATGGGTCATGCCCGCCACCGGCTCATCCACCAGCAACAATTGGGGGCGCTGCATCAACAGCATGCCGATCTCCAGCCACTGCTTCTGACCGTGAGAGAGCACGCCCGCCAACCGTTTGCGCTCGGGAACCAGCCCGATGAGCAGCAGCACCTGATCCAGATAGTCCCGCTGCTCACTGTGCATCCGGCTACGGAAGGTGTGCCACACCCGCTTGCTACCGGCCATCGCCAGCTCCAGGTTTTCGGCCACCGTCAGCGGTTCGAAGACCGTCGGCTTCTGGAACTTGCGGCCGATGCCGATTTCAGCAATCGCGGGTTCATCCAGACTCAGCAGGTCGATATTTTGCCCGAACCAGGCCGAGCCGGAATCGGGCCGGGTCTTGCCGGTAATCACATCCATCATGGTGCTCTTGCCCGCACCGTTCGGACCTATGATGCAGCGCAACTCACCAGCCTTGATGTAAAGGTTGAGGTTATTCAGCGCCTTGAAGCCATCGAAGCTGACGCTGATATCTTCCAGGTAGAGGATCATGCCATGGGTCAGGTTCAAGTCCGGCTGCTGGCGTGGCGAGAAACGGTGGCGCCAGTAATCGGTGGTAAATAGCTCACGGGTATTGGCTAACATGTTCATGCTTGCGCCTCCTTGCGGTGTAACAACCCCATGACGCCCTGGGGTAAGAACAGCGTCACCAGTACGAATAATGCCCCCAGGGCATAGAGCCATTCATCGGGCAACACGCCGGTAAACACCGACTTGGCATAGTTGACCAGCAGGGCACCGAGGACGGCGCCATACAGGGTTGCCCGGCCACCGACCGCCACCCAGATCACCAGCTCGATGGAGTTCAGCGGAGAAAACTCCCCCGGATTGATGATGCCGACTTGTGGCACATACAGAGCTCCGGCGACCCCCGCCAGCATGGCCGAGAACACAAACAGCGCCAGTTTGAACCACTCCACCCGATAGCCGATGAAACGAGTCCGCATCTCGGCATCGCGGATCGCCACGGCCACCCGCCCCAGCTTGGAGCTGACAATCAGCCGACAGGCCACGTAGCCCAGACTCAGCGCCAGGGCCGAGAGGATAAACAGCGTGATCCGCGTCCCCGGTGCCGTCAGCGAAATGCCGAGCAGATCCTTGAAATCGGTGAGGCCGTTATTGCCGCCAAAGCCCATCTCGTTGCGGAAAAACGCCAGCATCAAGGCATAGGTCAACGCTTGGGTCATGATGGAGAGATAGACACCCGTGACCCGGGAGCGGAAGGCCAGAAAACCGAACACCAGGGCCAGCACACCCGGCACCAGCGCAATCAGCAGCAACGCCAGCGGGAAGTGCTCCACCCCCTGCCAGAACCAGGGCAGCTCGTTCCAGTTCAGGAACACCATGAAATCTGGCAGTTCAGCATTCCCGTACACGCCTCGGGTACCGACCTGACGCATCAGGTACATACCCATTACATAACCGCCCAAGGCGAAAAAGGCGGCATGCCCCAGACTCAAGATCCCCAGGTAGCCCCACACCAGATCCAGCGAAACGGCCAACAGGGCATAACAGAGATACTTGCCCAGCAGGGTGATGGTATTGCTGCCCACATACAGGGCGCTCGACTCCGGCAGCAGCAGATGGGCGGCCGTCGCCAGCAGCACCCCCAGCCAGATCAGGGCCAGCAAACTCATGCCCCGTTTATCCTGTAACAGTGACGACGCCATGCGTGACGAAGCAATAGATGACAAAGCCATGCGTTAACCCTCCACGGCACGACCGCGCTGCGGAAACAAGCCGCGCGGACGTTTTTGAATAAACAGAATGATGGCGATCAGGATCAGGATCTTAGCCAGCATGGCCCCGGCGACCGGCTCCAGCAGCTTGTTGGCGACCCCGAGGGTCAGCCCGGCAACGAGCGTGCCCCACAGGTTGCCGACCCCGCCGAACACCACCACCATGAAGGCATCGATGATGTAGCTCTGGCCCAGATTTGGCCCCACATTGGTCAGCTGTGACAGCGCCACTCCGGCAATACCGGCGATGCCCGAACCTAGCCCGAAGGTCAGCGCATTCACCCGGGCCGAGCGCACCCCCATGTTGCGAGCCATGGCCCGGTTCTGAGAGACAGCCCGGACTTCCAGCCCCAACCGGCTGCGCTTGAGCAGCCACATCAGAGCGGCAAACACCAGCAGACTGAACGCTATGATCACCAGACGATTCAGGGTCAAAGAGAGGAAGTCGTTGATCACCCAGGTACCGCTCATCCAGCTCGGCATCACCACCGTCTGGTTCAGGGGCGAGAAGAGGGAGCGCACCGCCTGTTGCAGCAGCAGGCTGATGCCGAAAGTAGCCAGCAGAGTTTCCAGCGGGCGGCCATACAGGAAGCGGATCACCGAACGCTCGATGAGGATGCCCACGGCTCCGGAGACCAGAAATGCCGCGGGAACCGACAGCAACAGCGCCAGGCCCGGCTGATCCGGCAGCCATTGCTGCAACACGAAGGTGGTATAGGCGCCCAGCATCATCAGCTCGCCGTGAGCCATGTTGATGACCCCCATGACGCCGAAGGTGATCGCCAGACCAATTCCCGCCAGTACCAGCACTGAGCCCAAGCTGATACCGAAATAGAGGGTCTCGACGCCAGAGTAGAATTGTTGCGAGTGTTGCAAGCTCTTGAGGGCCAGGTTCGCCTGTTGCCGGACTTTGGCATCCGGGTCGGACTGCGCCAGACTCTTGAATCGCTCCAGCACCAGAGGATGGCGCAGAGGTTTTAACAACTCGATGGCCGCCAGCCGCGCCTCGGCGCTGGGCGCATCCAGTTGGCTGAAGGCGATGACACCCGTCAGCCACTGCTTGACCTCTGGCTCAGTTTCCTTGGTCAACCGTTGCTGCAAAGGGCCCAGTTGCTGGGTCGATAACTTGCCGAGCATCGACTTGACGGCAGCCAGGCGTTTGCCCGCATCCGGATCATTCAATGCCAGACCGTCCGCCAGGGCCGACAACTGTCGCCGTAGGGCATTATTGAGCCCTACACGTTTGAATTCATGGCTTTTCCCGACGAGGGGCTCCCCCGTTTGTAATCCATGAAAGAGCGTATTCGTGCGTACCACCAGTTGGTTATCGCTCTTGCGATAGTAGAGGTTGCCGCTATCCAAGGCGGCAAACAGCGTCACCACATAGGGTTTACCGCTGCTGGCCAGCACGGTAATCGCTTGTTCCTTGTCGGAGAAGCTCTTCCCTGTCAGCACCTGCAAGGCCTCATCCGGACTCATGGTCCCCTCAGTGGCGGCCAGAAGGGATGGAACCCACAGGGAAAGGATCAGTCCGAACAGAGCCATCAGGCCATAGCGCAGATGACCGGCCATATTGCGCGCTCCCCCGCTGAGGGGAGGAACTCCATGCGTGCCTGTTGCTCCATGCTTGCATCTTGGCGTCCTCGGGTTGAATGGATAAAAAATGAAATGCTAGATAGATATTCGGGTCACGGCAGACCGTATGAGCCGGGGCGACTGGGGCGCCCCGACTCGTAACCGGGCGGGTCCAGGCCAGCCATGACGCGCTGACCCGGACCCGTTACCCTGCTAACGGCATGGTCTGTTACTTACCGCTACCGCCACACTTGCCCGTCTTGACGTTGAAATTGCCGCAGGACATCGGCTTGCGCCAGTCGGCGATCAGATCCTTGGAGCCCGGCAGATAGTCGGACCATTCGTCACCGGCGACAGTACCCTTGGTTTCGGAAACCACTTCAAACTGGCCATCATCCTGGATTTCTCCAATCAGCACCGGCTTGGTGATGTGGTGATTCGGCAACATGGCGGCATAACCACCGGTCAGGTTGGGAACAGCGACACCAATCAGCGCATCCTGTACCTTTTCTGGATCTGTGGTGCCCGCCTTCTCAACGGCCTTCAACCACATGTTGAAGCCGATATAGGTGGCTTCCATCGGGTCATTGGTGGTGCGGCTCTCTTTGCCGGTGAATTTGTGCCACTGATCGATGAAGGCGGTGTTTGCATCAGACTCCACGCTCTGGAAGTAGTTCCAGGCGGCCAGATGGCCTACCAGCGGCTTGGTGTCGATGCCGGAGAGTTCTTCTTCACCGACGGAGAAGGCCACCACCGGAATATCCTTGGCGGAGATCCCCTGATTACCCAGCTCCTTGTAGAACGGCACGTTGGCGTCACCATTGATGGTGGACACCACAGCCGTCTTCTTGCCTGCCGAGCCGAACTTCTTGACATCGGAGACGATGGACTGCCAATCGGCATACCCGAAGGGGGTGTAGTTGACCATGATGTCAGCCGCTGCCACGCCCTTGGACTTCAGATAAGCTTCGAGGATCTTGTTGGTGGTGCGCGGGTAGACATAGTCAGTCCCGAGCAGCGCCCAACGCTTGACGCCATTGGCCATCAGGTAATCCACCGCCGGGATGGCTTGCTGGTTTGGCGCCGCACCTGTGTAGAACACATTCTTGGAGGACTCTTCACCTTCATACTGCACCGGATAGAACAGTATGCTGTTGAGCTCTTCCACCACCGGCAGCACCGACTTGCGGGAGACTGAGGTCCAGCAGCCGAAGATGGCGGCTACCTTGTCTTTCTGGATCAACTCACGGGCCTTTTCGGCAAACAGCGGCCAGTTGGAGGCCGGGTCCACCACCACAGCTTCGAGCTTCTTGCCCAGCACGCCACCCTTCTTGTTCTGCTCATCGATCAGCATCAACATGGTGTCCTTGAGCGTGGTCTCGGAAATCGCCATGGTGCCTGACAGCGAATGCAGTACGCCAACCTTGATGGTGTCATCGGCGGCGAACGCACCGGCAGAGGCGATGGCCAATGCCAGCAGAGACAGACGGGATACTTGCTTGAATGATGTGGTTTTCATGAAACATCTCCTTGTTCAATGAAAGGTCACCGCACAAACGCTTGTGGGGCTTACCTTGTTCGTGGGCACAGATGCACATCTGGCCCGATACCATGTCGCGTTAGTTAGTCATGCACTCGTTATTGTCGGGATACTAGTTATCAGGGGTGAAGCGATAGAACTCGATTCCTGCCGTTGCCGGGACCGCTCGCGAGCGGCATGCAACATATGCAGGGTAATTTTGCGCACCTCGGCCTTGCTGGCCTCGATGTGCGACTTCAGTAACCGCAACGCTTCTTCGCTGCGGCGTTTGAGCACGGCCCCCAGAATGGCACCGTGTTCTATGTAGGTAGCGGCGATGCGCGGCCCTTGGGTGAAATCCAGACGCCGGATGATGCGTATCCGCTCACTGACGCCTCGATGGAGGGTGGCCATTTCCCGATTGCCGCAGGCGGCAACCAGCAGACAGTGGAACTGCTCATCCAGTTGCGACACCAACTGACCGTCGGCCAAGCGTTCCGATTCGGCCACCAGCCAGGTCTGCTTGAGTTGCTCCAACTCAGGCCCTTGCAACAGACCATCGCAGAGGCGACGGATGGCCGCTTCCTCCAGCACGATGCGCACGTCGTACAACTCTTCGAAGTAATTAAAATCGAAGGGCCGCACCTGCCAGCCACTGCGGAAATAGACCTCCACATAACCCTCCTGTTGCAGCCGGTACAGGGCATCCCGTACCGGCGTGCGGCTGACATCCATCCGTTCGGCCACTTCGTTTTCGCTGAAGCGATCGCCGGGCAGCAGGGAAAAATTGAAGATCTGCTCCTTGAGTTCGGCATACACCCGATCGGCCCGATTCACCGGCCTGGGTTTCGGCTCGCCCAGTCGTCGCTTGCTGCTGTGTTGCACTTCCATACCGCTCTCCTCAACCGATCCAGCCCACTACCATCCGATACTCAGGCCACCAACTCCGGCTCACCCGCTTCGATATACAGCAGGGCATCCCCGGCCTGCACCGGTCGACCGGCCTTGCAACTGATGCGGCTCACCACACCATCTACCGGGGCATAGATGGCAAATTCCATCTTCATCGCCTCAACGATCAGCAGGGGCTCGCCCGCCTTGACGCTCTGACCGGGCTCGACCAGCAACTTCCAGATGTTGCCGCTGATATCGGCTTCCACCGCATGGTGATCTTCGGGGATGGCCTCGGCCTCACTGACCACCTCACCCAGCTCGGCCAATTGCTGCTCTTCGTGCTGCCACAGGGCCACCTCTTCGGTAAAAGCGGCCTGTTGCCGCGCCTTGAACTCGGCGATGCTCTGCTGGTTGTCGTCGATGAACTGCTCATAGGCACCGAGCGAGAAAATCTCCTCCTCGATACGGATCTGCGCCTTACCCTCACGGAACTGCTCCCGCAATACATCCAGCTCGGCCTCGCTGACCGGGTAGAACTTCACCTGGTCGAAGAAGCGCAACAGCCAGGGCTCACCGGCCGCAAACTGCGGGTTCTTGAGGAATTTGTTCCAGATCGGCAGGGTGCGACCCACCAGTTGGTAGCCGCCGGGCGAGTCCATGCCATAGATGCACATGTAAACGCCACCGATCCCGACCGTCCCTTCCGCGGTATAGGTACGGGCCGGATTGTATTTGGAGGTCAAGAGCCGGTGACGCGGGTCCACCGGCACGGCGCAGGGTGCGCCCAGATAGACATCGCCGAGCCCCAACACCATGTAGCGGGCATCAAACAGTATGTCGCGCACCTGCTCACGGCTCTCCAACCCGTTAATGCGCTGAATAAAATCGACGTTATTCGGCAACCAGGGGGCTGTATCCCGTACCGATTGGCGATAGCGAGACACAGCATCCAGAGTGGCGGAATCTTCGAACGCCATGGGCAGATGGATCACGCGGCTCGGCACCTGCAGGCTGCTGACCGGTGGCAACTGGCTCTCGCGCTCCAGCAGGGCGGCGATGAGATCCGACTGATGGATGATGCGGCTGTCATAGCGGATCTGCAGCGAGCGCACGCCAGGGGCCAGCTCGGCAATTCCCGCCACCGGCGTCGCCTTCAAGGACTCCATCAAAGCGTGGATGCGCATCCGCAACCGCAGATCCAGCACGTTATCGCCGTACTCCAGCAAGATGTATTTATCCCCGGCCTGACGATAAGCCACGCCCGGATGGTCGCCACAGGCGGGCAAGGCGTTGATCACGCAAGCGGAAACTGTGTGATCAGGCTGCAGGCTCGGCTGGACATGAGGCGGCAACTCAGGGGCTTGCAACTGCTCGATGGCGCCATCCCAGGCCAGCTCCCGCGCCAGGGCCTCGTCAAAGCTCATGGCCTTGAAACGGATCTTGTCACCGGGTTTGACCTGCCCCACTTTCCACAGTTCGGCCTTGGCGATGGTCACCGGGCAGACAAAGCCGCCGAGGCTGGGACCGTCGTGAGTCAGGATCACCGGCATATCCCCGGTGAAGTTGATGCTGCCGACGGCATACTCACAGTCATGGATGTTGGAAGGGTGCAACCCGGCCTCCCCACCATCGGTGCGGGTCCAGCTGGGTTTGGGCCCCACCAGGCGCACACCGAGGCGATTGGAGTTGTAATGCACTTGCCATTCGGTGGCAAAGAACTGGGCAATCGACTCGGTCGTGAAGAAATCCGGTGCCCCATGGGGGCCATATAAGACGCCAATCTCCCACACCAGCCCCTCGGCACTGACCTGCGGGAATTCACCAAATCCAGGCTGCAGCCGCATTGGCAGGGCGTCGGTATGCACCTCACGCTCCACTTGCGCGGCCAGCGGCAACACATCGCCAATGCGCAGCGGGCGTCCGGCGTGGCCGCCGAACTGACCGAGGGCAAAGGTGGCGCGGCTGCCCAGATAAACCGGCAAGTCCAGCCCTCCCCGGATGGCGACGTAACTGCGGCAACCCTGACTCACCTTGCCCAGCACCAGCAGTTGCCCGGCCTTGACGGCAATGGCGCTGTGATAGGCCACTGGCTCGCCATCTAGCGTGGCCGCCGAGGGAGCCCCGGTCAGGGCAATCAGGGTATCGCTATGAAAACGCAGGCTGGGGCCGAGAATGGTGCACTCCAGACCCGCCGCATCCGGGGTATTTCCCACCAGACGGTTGCCCAGACGGAAGGCTCTATCATCCATGGGGCCAGAGGGCGGAACCCCTATGTCCCAGTAACCGACACGCCCCGGATAATCCTGCACCGTGGTGTAGGTACCCGCGACCACCACCTCCACCGCCGCAGGCAGAAAGGTGAAGCTGTTGAGGGCCTGAGTGGCCACATCGCCGTCGATAAACCGCGACCAACGGCTGATCTGGCGCAAATAATCCAGGTTGGTGGCGATGCCGCCGAGCCGGGTCTGATCCAGCGCCTGTTGCAGCCGCTCGATGGCCTCGGCGCGATCTTTCCCGTACACAATCAGCTTGGCCAGCATGGGATCATAGTGGGCCGAGACCTCGGAGCCCTGCTCTATCCAGCCATCCACCCGCAGATCTGGCCCTTGCGGTGGGAAGATCACCTCGGTCAGAGTGCCGGGTGAGGGTTGGAAGTTCTTGAGCGGATCTTCAGCATACAGGCGCACTTCGATGGCCGCCCCTTGGGGCTCAGGCAACTGCTGCATATCCGGTGGCGTTCCGGCAGCAATCAGCAGCATCCACTCCACCAGATCGATACCCGTCACCCGTTCGGTGATGGGGTGCTCGACCTGCAGGCGGGTGTTGACCTCCAAAAAGTAGAAGTCATCCCGCTTGCCGTCATAGATAAACTCCACGGTCCCGACGGACTGATAGCCCACCGATTGACCCAGGCTCACAGCGGCGGCCAGCATGCGGGCGCGGGTTTCTGCGAGTAAACCAGGGGCCGGAGTCTCCTCCACCACCTTCTGGTTGCGACGCTGCAAGGAGCAATCCCGCTCACCCAGAGCCACGACTGTGCCCTGCCCGTCGCCGACAATTTGCACTTCCACATGGCGGGCCGCCTCGACAAAACGCTCGATGAACAGACCGGCATCATTGAAGAACTGCTCACCCAATCGCTTGACCGTGGCAAACGCGGCTTCCAGCTCGGCCGGGCTATCACACCGAGTCATGCCGATGCCACCACCGCCCGCCGTGCTCTTGAGCATCAGCGGGTAACCGACCCGTTCGGCTTCACTCAAGGCGTGATCCACCGAATCCAGCAACCCTGAGCCTGGGGTCAGTGGCACCTGAGCCGCTTGCGCTAGGGCTCGCGCCTCATGCTTGAGACCAAACTGACGCAACTGGGTCGGCGTTGGCCCGACAAAGACGATGCCCGCAGCGGCACACTGTTCGGCAAAACCGGCATTTTCCGAGAGAAAACCATAGCCGGGGATCACGGCCTCGGCACCGGTCGCGATGGCGGCCGCCAATATCAGATCGCTGCGCAGATAACTCTCGGCCGGACTATTACCACCCAGCGCCACGGCTTCATCGGCCAGTTGTACCGCCAAGGAGTGACGGTCGGCATCGGAATAGACGGCAACACTCGGCACACCCAGACGGCGCAGGGTGCGGATAATGCGAACAGCGATCTCGCCACGATTGGCAATCAGGACTTTGTTGAACATCGGATCATTCCTTTTAATGACGAGTGGCATTCAGGCTACGGATGAAGGCCCGCCAGCCGCCAAATTCGGTGATGTCCCGTGCGCCTTGCAGCGCCGCAGGTTCACAGATAAATCCCTTGACCTGGCGACCATCGGCCAGTTGTACCGTCCCTAATCCCAGCAGGGCAGGAATACCGGCCAGAAAATCGGCCCAACCGCTCTTCGGCAACGCCCAGAGTTCCAGTTCGATGGCTGCAGTCGGCGCATCGACTGAGGCGGCAACCAGTGCCGGTTTCGGGGGTACGGTTCCGGCCAGTGCATACAACTGGTAGTGGCTGGCACTGCGGGTGCGCTCCAGCAAGCGAGCGCCCCTAAGAGTCAGCTCATGATTGAGTGGCATACCCGACAGGTGCGCCCCAACCACGGCGATGGGGTACCAATCGGCAGCCGGTGCCGTACCGACGGTTTCCAGTACCGGAGGCAATGCCCGGGCCGTGGCCCCCAATGGCAGTTGCGTCGCCCGTTGCCAGCTCTTGCCAAATGCGGCCAGTGCCGTCTCCTGCCAGGCCGGAGCAATCAGGGTGATCCCCGCTGGCAAACCATCGCCTCGGAAACCAGCGGGCAGCGCCAGAGCGCAGCAATCAGCCAGATTGACGAAGTTGGTATAGGTTCCCAGCCAGGAGTTCACGGTGACGGGTGACTCGGCCACCTGATCCAGCGTCGGCAGCAGCGGAGCCGTTGGTACCAGCAAGGCATCGAATTCATTGAACACGCTTAAAATCTGGCGTTGCAGCGCCATGCGCTGATACTCGGCTCTATGGGCCGCGGTAGCACTCTGGCCTTGCGCCTGTGCGACGATCGCCGCCACCGTAGGGTCCATCTGTTCGCTATGCTCGGCCAGGAAAGACTCCAGTACCGCATGGCGCTCGGCCACCCAGGGCCCTTCGTAGAGCAAGCTCGCCAACGCATACATGGGGGTAAAATCGATGGCGGTGATCTCCGCCCCCTGAGCCCGCAGCTGGGCACAAGCCTGATCAAAAGCCGCAGCCTGCTGATCATCGCCATGCCATTCCATCACGCTGGGAATTGCCAGACGAGGGTGTGCGCCCCAACCGGTGCGAGCAGGCACGGCAGGCGCCGTGCGGGAATAGATATCCGCGCCATCAAAACCCGTCATCAGACCGGCCAATAGCTCGGCATCGGTGACCGTCAAGGCAAAGATGGAGACACAATCCAGCGAGCGGCAGGCCGGAAGAACACCCGAGGTACTAAAAGCCCCCCGCGTTGGCTTCCAGCCCACCAGATTATTAAAACCGGCCGGCACTCGTCCCGAGCCGGCGGTGTCGGTACCCAGGGCAAATGGCACCAGACCCCGCGCTACTACCGAGGCCGAACCCGAGCTGGAGCCGCCACTGATATAAGCGGCATCAAAGGTGTTCGGCACAGCGCCGTAGGGAGATCGGGTACCCACCAGTCCGGTCGCAAACTGATCCAGATTGGTTTTGCCCAGCACTATGGCACCGGCAGCCTTCAAACGAGCGACCACGGTTGCATCCTGCGTCGGGCTATAGGCATAGGCTGGACAGGCCGCCGTCGTCGGCATACCGGCCACGTCTATGTTGTCTTTGACCGCGAACGGGATGCCATACAGGGGGAGTCGCGACAAATCACCGCCTACGGCTTGCAGCCGCTGCACCAACTGAGCAATTTGCTGTTCCAGCTGGGCCGGCGTGATGCCCGAGATCCAGGCAAGATCCCCCTGGCCCATCCCATGAACCAAGGGCAGCAGTAGATCCGCAACCTGGGCGCCCTGCTGGCGGTACGCCAGCTGCCACTCCTGAATCGTCCATCCTGTCGTTGTCATCCCTGCACCTACTCAGCATTCAATCTTGTATACAAGCAGGTATTACAAGTCGCATGCCAAAACGACAAAAGCGTAGGGTTTAAAATAATATATGTTTATTTTCAGATAATTAGGTATTTAAAATCAGCAAGGGAAGACGATAACCAGATGAATCGAATGGGTTTTGAGTTGCACTGAACTGTGCCACGCTGGGAGGATTTGGTGCACCCAAAGAGGGAGACGACTGGCTCTGCCCCTGATTTGGGCAAACGGCAGCGATAAAAAGGCGCTCTCCCAGTTACCTGTTGGGAATGAAGAGGGATGGAGTCTGGACGAAAAGCAGACCGTTGGCGGTAGAGACGCCGCCACCGAGCCAACATGGATGTTTTCACGGCGTGTCTGTGTTCGTTCTGACTCCTGAACACCAGCCTGGTATCGGGTTTTGATTCAAGCAACGCATCACTGGGACAGTGCCAAAAAAAACCGGCACAGCGGCCGGTTATCGAGGAGAGAAAATGGCAAACGAGCCCAGGTCAAAAGCCCAATGGCCAGGTGACGATGTGATCTTCCCACTCCCCGGCAAATCGTTCGTGGACCACCTTGTTGCGAATGGAGTGACCCGCCGCGTGCATGGCTGAGCGACTGCCGGTCAGCAACGGATGCCAAACCGGTAACGGGTCGCCTTCGGCCAGCAAGCGGTAGGCACAAGTGGTCGGCAGCCAGTGGAACTCCGGGATCTTGTCCAGCGTCAGTTGCAAACAGTCCGGCATCTTCTTGAAGCGATTGGGATAATCGCCACACTGACAGGTTTTCAGATTGAGTAGATCACAGGCCACATTGGTGAAGATGAGTTCGCCACTGTCGGCATCTTCGAGCTTCACCAGACAGCACTTACCACAGCCATCGCACAGGGATTCCCACTCGCCCTGACTCATCTGCTCCAGGCTCTTGTGTTCCCAGAAGTGTTCATTCATTGCTGCTTGCGTCATGATTTTCCCACAATTCGGTCGGCCAGATAGCCCACAGCCACCACAAAATAGTTGGAGCGATTCCAGCCCATCAACGCCTTGTAATTGTCATAAGCCAGATAGGCTCGCCCCTCTTTATCATCGGGCATCACCAGGGAAGCCTGTTGCCCCACCGCTGGTAAGGCAGAGCCATCCAGATTCTCGACACCCAGGGCGCGCCATTGGGCAACCGATTTGCTGGTCTCCAGCCCGACCAGTGCCGGGTCTAGCTGACGAGGCGCACGCACGCGTCGAGCCCAGGTCTCGTTCTCCTTCCAGCCATGTTGCTGCAGGTAATAGGCGGCCGAAGCAAAGACATCGGCCTGGGTGTGCCACAAATCTTTGCGGCCATCGCCATCCTGATCCACCGCATAGGCAAGGAATGAGCTGGGCATGAATTGAACCTGCCCCATGGCTCCGGCCCAGGAACCCTTGAGCGTTTGCGGTGTGGCATGACCCTGTTCGATGATGCGCAAGGCGGCAAACAGCTCTTTCTTGAAAAAGGCTTCGCGGCGCCCTTCATAGGCGAGCGTGCTGAGTGCCGAGATCAGGGAATACTTACCGGTCAGCTTGCCAAAGTTGGTTTCGATGCCCCACAACGCCACGATAAAGCGGGGCTGCACCCCATACTCGGTGCCGATGCGTTGCAACAAGGCATAATGCTCACGATACAGACGCTGGGCCTGACGGACTTTCCACTCCGGTACCGCCTGGGGCAGATAACTATCCAGAGTCAGCTTGAACTCGGGTTGATTGCGATCATTCTTCACGGCTCGTTCAATGAAGCGAACATCGACAAAGGAGGCATCCACGGTTGACGCCCCTATCCCCTGCGCCTTTGCTTCCTGCTTCAGACTCTGCACATACTCGTTGAATGAGACGGCGGGAGTGGCCTGAAGTAGCGAACCCCAGGCTAACGTGCACACAAACAGGAGTTTCTTCATCCGACCCGGTCCAACCCCAACTGCTGACGATGCTGTTTGAGCAGGTTTTCCTCGGGTGGTGGCAACTGCAACAGGTAACCCTGAGTTTTCAGAGCCTGCATTAATTGCTCGGGATCAACGAAGGCCAGTGGACGAGTCTGTTTGAGAGAAAGCAGCATGACAAATTGCGGCTTGCCAAAAACAGTCAGCAAGGAGTCAGGGATGCGTGAAAAATCGTCGCGGCGCTCAACAAAGAGGTAGGTGGCGTCTTTTTTCGGACTTTTATATACGGAACAGATCATGGATCGCGTTAAAATTCACGGGGTTTATTGCCTGAAATGGTGGCTGACTATAACATGTGGAGCTCAATAACTATAAGGGTTTTACTCGTCAACGGAGTGCTGTAAATGGCCGATACCGGCATTGAACTCAAGGGTAGTACATTCACCCTCTCTGTCCTGCATTTGACAGATACCGATCCACAGCAAATCAGAGAATTATTGGAAGCCAAGGTGGCGCAAGCCCCTCAGTTTTTCAACTTTGCACCACTCGTTGTCAATGTTGAACGCCTGGAACAGACACCCGATTTTGACGCCTTGAAAGAGACCATTGAACGGGAAGATTTTGTTCTGGTCGGCGTCAGTGGCGCTCGTGACGAAGCTACCAAGGTTGCAGCTAAGGCGGCAGGCCTGGCCGTGATGACGGCGGGTAAGGTGGTCGCGACCCCAACTCCCGAACCCGTCATCGAAAACCCAAAAGCGGACGAACCTCCGGTCACCTCGACACGTGTTCATCATGGGAATGTTCGTTCGGGACAACAGATTTATGCGGCTGGTGGCTCTTTGGTCATCATAGGCACAGTGGGTAATGGCGCAGAAGTCATTGCCGATGACAGTATTCATATTTACGGTTCACTGCGAGGCCGCGCTCTGGCTGGTGCCCGAGGCAATACCCAGGCTCGCATTTACTGCCAAGGACTGGATCCCGAATTGGTATCCATTGCTGGCACCTACCAGCTTAGTGACGCGCTTCCGGCGGAAATGACTGAACAAGACGTTCATATCCGTTTGGAGCAAGATAAGCTTATCTTCGAAAAATTGCAGTCTTAACGGTTTACAAGGAAAGCATCCATGGCTCGTATTATCGTCGTAACTTCGGGAAAAGGCGGCGTAGGTAAGACCACCAGTAGTGCTGCCATCAGTACAGGATTGGCACAGCGCGGATATAAAACGGTGGTCATTGACTTCGACGTCGGCTTACGAAATCTGGATCTCATCATGGGGTGCGAACGCCGTGTTGTGTATGATTTCGTCAATGTGATCAACGAGGAAGCCAACCTCAATCAGGCTCTGATCAAAGACAAACGCGTCGAGAATCTATTTATTCTCCCCGCCTCGCAAACCCGTGATAAAGACGCACTGAACCGCGAAGGTGTCGAGCGTGTCATCGACAAGCTCAAAGATATGGGCTTCGACTATATCCTTTGCGATTCTCCGGCTGGTATTGAAACCGGCGCCCTGATGGCGCTCTATTTTGCCGATGAAGCAGTCGTGACCACCAACCCGGAAGTCTCTTCCGTGCGCGACTCGGACCGTATCCTCGGTATTCTGGCCTCCAAGTCACGTCGTGCCGAACTGGGTCTGGAGCCCATCAAGGAACACCTGCTGCTGACTCGTTACTCGCCAAATCGCGTCAACCGGGGCGATATGTTGAGCGTGGAGGATGTGCAGGAAATTCTGGCAATCCCCTTGCTCGGAGTTATCCCTGAATCCCCTTCAGTCCTGCGTGCTTCTAACGCGGGTGAGCCGGTCATTCTGGACTCCGAGTCCGATGCCGGTCAGGCCTATGACGATGCAGTAGCTCGTCTTCTCGGTGAGAAGCGTGATTTTCGCTTCCTGGTCGAGGAGAAGAAAGGCTTCCTGTCTCGCTTGTTTGGGAGCTAAGCCATGTCATTACTCGATTTTTTCCTGCGTCCGCGCAAAGAGAACACAGCCCGGGTTGCCAAAGAGCGCCTGCAGATCATCGTCGCTCATGAGCGGAGTACCCGGGGTGGTCCAGATTATCTGCCCCAGCTCAAACAGGATCTGCTGGATGTGATCCGTAAGTATGTCGAGATCAGCCCGGATCAGGTCAGCGTCCAACTGGACAAGAAGGATGATCTGTCGGTGCTCGAACTCAACATCATGCTGGGTGGCGATCGCAAGTCGGACGATGACAACGACGATTAATTCACGTCTCTCAAACGATAAAAAAGCGCGGAGATCCGCGCTTTTTTCTTGTCTGCTCTGTGGTGTCCGTTATTGGCTCAAATCGCCCAACAACTCCTTGCGCCACCCCGATAACAGGCGAGGCAGCTTGCCATCCTGCTTTTGCTCATCGGCGCATTTCCACAACCAGCTCAGATATTGATGAATAGTCTTCTTCGACGCTAACAATTCAACCGGTACGCCATGGGCGTTAGCAACGGCCTCCACTTTGGCACGTAGACGTTTCAGCTCTGACTTGTAATGAGGAAAATCTACCAGCCGTTGCACCCGTTGCGGCCAACTCTGGGGATCAGAGTTAAGCGACTCCTCAATCAGACGCAACAGTGTCTTGCCATGATTGCGGATCTCCGGTTGCAATAACCCGAGCTGTTCCAGATCGCTCAGGGTCTTCGGCATCCGCTCGGCACACTTGAACAGGTGCAGCTCTTTGACCACAAAATTCAATGCCAGATCCCGACGTTTGGCCTCCCCTTCGCGCCACATGGCCAGCCGCTGCAACACCGCCAACTCTTTCCGCCCCAACTGCCACGCATTACCAATATCCTTGTAGGCCTGCTCGCTCATATCTTGAGGACGCTTGCGTGCAACCAGAGCCGCACACTCCTCTTCAAACCAGGCCATGCGTCCCAGTTGCTGGACGCGCGCCATCAATTTTTCGTAGATAGGGAGCAGGTAGAAGACATCTGCAGCGGCATAATGCAGTTGTTTGTCGGTCAGTGGACGTGCCAGCCAGTTGGTTCTGGCCTGGTCTTTATCCAGCGTCACCTGGAGCAACTCCTGGGTCATGGCGTTGAACCCAATCGATAAACCTGAGCCGGTAAACGCAGCCGCCAACTGGGTATCATGCATATGAGCCGGCATGGCTCCTGATTCATGATTGATCAACTCCAGATCTTCACTGGCCGCATGCAGTACCGTGATCCGCTCCGGTTGTTGCAACACGTGCCACAAGGGTGACAAATCCTGGATGGCGACCGGATCGATCAGGGCCAGTTGCTGACCATCAAACAACTGCACCAACCCCAGTTGCGGGTAATAGGTGCGGGTGCGGACAAACTCGGTGTCAATGGCTAAAGGCACAGGGCCAAGCGTGTCGCAAAATGCAGCCAGCGCCTCGCTATGAGTAATAACTTGATAATGCATGAGCAATCCGTATGGCTTGAAACAAAGAGATGCCGTAGTAAAACGGCCTCAAGAAGCCGTCGGTTTGACACTCTCATCGCGCAACACACGACGTAATATCTTGCCGACATTCGATTTAGGCAATTCTGTGCGGAATTCTACCAGTTTAGGAACCTTGTACGCAGTCAAATGTTTGCGACAGTGGGCAATCAAGGCGGTGGCATCCAGTGACTCGTTCCGTTTGACCACATAAATCTTCACCATCTCGCCAGTCTGTTCACTGGGTATCCCAACCGCAGCCACCTCCAATACATTGGGGTGCATGGCAACCACATCTTCGATCTCATTGGGATAGACATTAAAACCGGAGACCAGAATCATATCCTTTTTGCGATCCACGATCCGCATAAAGCCTTGTTCTTGCCAAACCACCACATCACCGGTGCTGAGCCAGCCATCCTTCATCACCTCGGCCGTTGCTTCTGGCCGTTGCCAATACCCCTTCATGACCTGGGGTCCACGCACCTGCAACTCCCCGGATTGTTCCAGGGCCAAGATTTCCCGACCCTCGTCATCCACAATTCGCACATCAGTCGAACATACCGGCAACCCGATAGAGCCGTTGTAGCCTTCAAGGTCGTAGGGACAGACAGAAACCAGCGGCGAACATTCGGTCAGACCGTAGCCCTCCAGTAACTTGACGCCGGTAATGCTCTGCCAGCGTTCGGCTACTGCATGTTGAACTGACATACCACCGCCAATGACCAGACGTAGATTAGGCATCTGATGCTGGCAAAACTCTTCATTGTTCAGCAGCGCATTGAACAGGGTATTCACCCCTATGATGCAGCTCGGCTCATAGTGTTTCAGCTCATTGACGAAGCCGGGAATGTCCCGTGGATTAGTGATCAGAAGATTGCAGCCGCCCAACCGCATAAACAACAGACCATTCACGGTCAGAGCAAACACGTGATACAGGGGCAATGCCGTCACCACCAACTCTTGTCCCTGATGCAACACAGGACCATACACTCCCAAGCACTGCTCCACATTGGCAAGCATATTGCGGTGTGTCAGCATGGCCCCCTTCGCCACCCCGGTCGTCCCGCCAGTGTATTGTAAAAACGCCAGATCCCCGGGCAATATCCGAGGCTTGATGTATTGAAGATGTTGCCCCTTGTTCAGGGCACGACGAAACGAGATCGCATTGGGCAAGTGGTATTTGGGGACCAGCTTTTTGATGTACTTGACAACAAAATTGACCAGCGTGCCCTTGGCAAAACCAAGGTGATCGCCCATCCGGGTCAGGATCACATGCTCGACGCCGGTCTTGAAGACCACCCGCTCCAGGGTGTTGGCGAAGTTGGAGACAATGACAATCGCTTTGGCACCTGAGTCTTTGAGCTGGTGCTCCAATTCGCGGGGGGTATACAGCGGATTCACGTTGACGGCAATCAGTCCGGCTCGCAACACACCGAATAGTGCAATCGGGTATTGCAGGAGATTTGGCATCATGAGGGCAACCCGATCGCCCTTTTTGAGCTGTAACTCATGCTGCAGATAAGCCGCAAAAGCACGGGATTGCTGCTCGAGCGCATGATATGTCAGCGTTTGCCCCATGTTGATGTAGGCAGGCTGATCGGCGAATTGGGCAACAACCGCCTCGAACATCTCCAGTAACGAGGGATAGATGTCAGGATTGATCTCGGCCGGAACTCCTGCGGGATAACGCTTCAGCCAAAACTTTTCCACGATGCACTCCTGCTTTTCATCGCCCAGTGGTGAATCAAACATATGTTTAACTCCTGCACTAAAGCTAGTTGTTAATCAGCTGTTAACAAGCAGCACAGGTAAAAATCCCGACCGCAAAAAGCGGGGATTGTACTGGGATCTGCTGATGGATCGATAAAAATACGGATAATTTACGCAAGTTTGTCGGCTGAGTATGGATTGTTTGCCATTCCAGCGGCCATCTCACCATCAGGATACCAGTTGGAAATGATAACGGAGACGACTCTCGGTCTGCTCGACCAAGGATTCCATAGGTTGCCACAGCGTCAGCGCACTCTCCGTCTGGGAATGGCGACATGCCTGCTCCAGAGCCGATGCGGCATGATAAAGCGCCATAGCCCCCAAAGCACCGGCACTACTTTTGATGGCATGAGCCGGAGATGCAGCCGTTTTCAGATCCTGCGCCCGGATCGCGTCGCGCAGTACCCTCTGGTGCACCGCCAGCTCTTGAATGAACAAGACGACGACCTGGTGTAACACTTCGGGAGTCGTCTCTTTTTGCAGAGCATCGAGGACGGACAGATCCAGTATCGCATGTGTCGTGAGAGCAGGCTTGAGCGATGGAACCGGCGCCGGAGCAGGCGCTAAGGCGGCGTCTAACCAACGCCCCACAACCTCCTTCAGGCGCTCACGCTGTAAGGGTTTACTCAGATAGTCATTCATCCCTGCCGCCAGACAGCTCGCCCTGTCCTGCGCCAAAGCATGGGCTGTCATAGCAACTATGGGTAATTGCTCGTAGTCGCCGCCCAGCTGTCGGATACGTTGAGTGGTCTCCATCCCATCCATCCCTGGCATCGAAATATCCATCAAAACCAGATCAAACATCCGCTGCTGCACCATGGCAATCGCGGTGGCGCCCGCGTCGGCAACCGTGACATGACAGCCCAGCTTTTCCAATAAGGCACAAGCCACCATCTGATTGGTCGGGCTATCTTCCACCAGCAAGATATCCCCACAGGGAATAGCTGCAGGTGGGGCGGGAGGTAGCGGTAACGTATGAACCAGCCCCACCGGCAAGGTAAACCAGAAGCAACTCCCCTTGCCCAGACTGGAGCTCATGCCTAGTTCGCCCTTCATGCCCTCCACCAAACGAGCCACGATCGCCAATCCCAGGCCTGTACCACCAAACCGACGATTCAAGCCGGAATCTAGCTGGTGAAACTCCTTAAACAGACTGGCCTGGTGTTCCTCGGCAATACCAATTCCGCTATCTTCCACCATGAAACGGATCTTCCCATCCGCTTCCAGAGCCACGGCAATCCGAATACCCCCGTGATCGGTAAACTTGATCGCATTAGCAATCAAGTTATGCAGGATCTGCCGTAACCGGGCTGGGTCCGTTTCAATCACATGGGGAAGTAGCGGATCCAGCTTGAACTCAAAAAGCAGCCCCTTTTCTGTCGCCTGTTTACCATACAAATCCCTCAACCCCTCCAGCAGAGCCGCCAGATGAAAGGGAGTCGGTAAAATCTCCAACTTTCCGGCTTCAATTTTTGAAAAGTCGAGCACGTCATTGACCAGATTCAACAGGGCTTGCCCCCCCGAGCAGATCCCCCTGAGCAAATGATGCTGATGCTCATCCAATGACGTTTCTGCCAGCAGTTCGGAAAGGTTGAGCACCGCGTTGAGAGGTGTTCGGATCTCATGACTCATAGTTGCCAGAAAATAGCTTTTTGCTTTATTGGCTGACTCGGCATCATCCCGTGCCTTGGCCATGACCTGCTTGGCGATACGTAGCGAGTCATATTGCTCACAGGCCTGAACGGCAAATGCCAGTTTGTCGACCAGAGGACCAATTTCCATATACAGGGGATATGCAAAAACATTACTGCGGCCCAAGAGTAAAATACCCCTCTCCTTGAGTGGCCAGGCGTAATAGATATGTTGCTCTTTGAACTCCAGCAGCGGAATAGAAAACATCTGTCCGGGTGCATGCTGATCAATGGCCTGTGCCATGGCCTGATGCAAATACCGGTTACGCATGGCCGCGTGGGGCAATATACACTTGGGTGTAAAGAAGCCACACTCGTCATCCTTCAACAGTACCGCCGCCGTACAACAACCTAGACCCCGCACAAAAATCGGCAAGCACTCCCGCAGCATCTCGTCCATGTTGAGGCTGACCCCAATCGACATGGCAATCTCATGTAGTACTTCCTGTTCGATCAGACTGGTATTCGCCATCGTCAGAGCAGCCCCACAACCGATGTTTTATTAAACAACTCCAGATAATCCTCGCCGCTATTGGCAATTTCGCCAAGTGTCAGCGCCCCCAGCATAGGTAACCCGGGCTGATGAACGGCCGTCATCTCGCGGGAAAAATCCGCACCGAGGAACAAAGACCGGGAAACGCAGTTAACAAATATCATGGTACTGGGCTTTTCGGGGCCAAAAGATGTCAATGCAAGTTCACTCGCCAATCGAGCCGCCTGAATAAGCTCATCAGCCTTCCCGTGCATGATGTGTACGTAGGCTCCTCGGCGAACCTCACCCACACAAACCAGGGTGTTATCCACGCATTGCACAGGGTCCCGAATTACCATCTCCTGCCCTAAGGTGGCAATTCCGAATGGATAGGCTTTCGCTAGCTGCAGAAAGCCTTGCTCAGCGAAGAGCTCACCAGAGTGGGACTCGACCACCTGCTGATACACCTCGAATGCCGGGACCCAGTCCAGCGAGACAATGCGATTTCCCTCGGCTTCCGTGACTTTCAACGCGCCGGAAATGGGTTTCCAGCCGTGAGCGACGCCAACCCCACTCGGACAACGAGCCAGTACTAGGACAGCGGCCCCCTGCAACACCCCGGTCGGGGTAATGACACAAGGCATCGGCTCGAAAGAGGCGGAGCCACACCCCCCGCCAATATAGTTAAGCTCCAGACCATATTGATTAAATAATGCGGTGACCAAGTTACTGATATGGTCTGAGCAACCATCCACAAAGGTGAAGAGAGTTTCTCGTTCGCCGTCATCCAGGACGAGCACATCCTGTAACGCGGCATCCAGAGCCTCCCCTTGCAATGTGAGCTCATCGAGTACTGCCAACTGAACCTGGCATGGCAACCCCAGCAGGACAGCACCCGTGGTGAACTGATGTCCCTCCCACATCACGGAAGGGAAAATACCGCCGAACACTGGTTTCTTGGCGCGCTGAAGTAAGGGGTCCAGTGCTGAGCTAGAGAAGGAGTGGCCGGAAGCCACCATCACCAAAACGGCATGCACCTCGGGTAACGCGAGCAGCGTCTGAAGATTGAACTCTATGGCAACGAGGGAATCCTCGGCTACAAACACACGCTGCATACCAACTCCGTAAGTGATAAATAAGCCCCATCAATCGACTAACCCCAAGAGTGAATGACGGGAGGGCTACCCATGGTTTCGTCCAAAGTGAGGGATAGTGCCACCCCATACCACCATTTTTCAGACCGGATCACATCCTAGGCACCCTTGCTGCTCTCGGGCCAAGAATAGGATATCGCGCGACTGCGTTTTGCGAGCTCGAAATGCAATTTGCAATGCCGATAGCCAGAACCTGCAAATACATCGGCAATTTATTCCATATCCATTTGAAATATATGAACTTGTAAATATGTAAAGTATTGGCATCATCTTTGCTGAGCTATCTGTAGGCTGCTTGTCCCGTGAGTAGCATCGGGGGTTTTTATGAAACAAAAACGCGATTTAATTATTATCGGTTCAGACTGGTCCAGTTGCACAAAAAACAGTCGCACTCTGTTTTTGCGCCTAGCGCAGAACCGCAAGGTGTTGTGGGTAACCACTCAGGGTCATGCAGAAACCGCTCCGGCTCCCATCTACCATTTAAACATTCAGCCGCCAGTCTGGGGGGATGCCACCTGGTTACAGGGCCTGCGCCATCTCTGGATTGCCAAGCAGATCCGCAATACCCAACACTATTTGCAACTGCATGCGCCTGTATTGTTATTTCTCGATCCACGAGCCGCTCGGCTGGCCGATCACCTCCATATCGACACCATTGTTTATTACCGGGACGAGCTTTCACTGTCTCATCCATCCAGCAATATCTCACCAAGGGAAGAAACCCGCCTGATCGCCCAAGCCAGTCTGTTAATTGCCCCCAATGCCCAACAGGCTGCCGCATTTCCGGCGTATAAAACGATATTACTCAACCAAAGCCCCCAAGCGATCTACTCTCCCCGCCCCCGAGACTTACCGAATGGACGCCCAGTGATTGGTTTTCATGGGCCGCTGTCTGATCAATTGAATTGGGAGTTGCTGGAATATAGCGCCAGACGGAGACCAGATTGGTACTGGGTTCTGATAGGTCCACGCCAAAGTGATCAACTGGACCGGCTGTTACAACATCGCAATGTGTTCTGGCTTGGTGAAAAAAGTGTCGAGCAGTTAACTGCCTATCAGCAACATTGGCAGGTGACACTATTACCCTATCGGAATACGCCTGAAATTTGTCGATGCCCCCCTTTGCCGCTGGAATGGGCACTGCGTAGCGATCAGCCCGTGATTGTTACCGCCGATTTTGAAGGACTGCCCAATTTCAAACCGCTGTTAAGCCGGATACAGACCCAGCAAGCACTGTGCGAACTACTGCCCATTGTCGGCAACCCACTGGTTCCTAACCCGATGCCCACGCCTCCCAGCCGCCACTATCCAGCGGTACGCGAAGGGTACAGCCCAACCGCAGGGCTGGAGGAATTCAGTGCGGATGAACTGGGACAGTTGCTGGATGGCATACAGTAAGTCGAACCCACGGCCAGGGCGTGGGGGCTAATCCCCCGAGGATTCCCATGCCAGGCGCTTACGATAGATGGTGGAGGGACTCAACTCCAGTAGGCTGGCAGCCTGGGGAATATTACCCCCGCATTGGCTAATCGCCTGTTCAATGGTCTCTTTTTCCACCAACCACATGGGACGGATCGGCGAATTCATAGCAGAAGGAGCCGGCTCCAATATCGACATTGAGCGCTCACTCGGTATTAGTTGATTCAAGGGCGATGGCAGCATGCCGGGTTGTACCACATCACCATCATGCAGGACCACGATATTGCGAACCACGTTCTGAAGCTGCCGGATGTTGCCCGGCCAGGGATAGTCGAGCAGTATGGATTCGGCTTCGTGACTGAAACCGGAGAAGTGTTTGCCCTCCTCAGCCGAAAATTGTCGTAAAAAATGGCGGGCGATTTGCAACACATCCTCTCCCCGCTCCCGCAAGGGGGGCAGGACAATGGGAATCACATGCAGACGATAATAGAGATCTTCACGAAACCGTCCGGCCTGGACTTCGATCAAGGGATCACGATTCGTCGCACAGACAAAGCGTACATTCACGGTTTCCAGCTTGCTGCCCCCCACGCGCTGGAAACTACCGGTCTGGATAAAGCGTAACAACTTGCTTTGCAGATCCAGCTCCATCTCGCAGATCTCATCCAGAAACAGAGTTCCGCCATCGGCTCGCGCCGCAGCACCCACCCGATCAGTCAGTGCCCCGGTAAATGCACCTTTCACATGGCCAAAGATCTCGCTTTCAATCAAATCTCGGGGGATAGCCGCACAATTCAGAACTACCAGCGGTTGTTCGCGGCGCGGACTCAGCTTATGGAGCGTTTCGGCACAGACCTCTTTGCCAGTACCACTCTCCCCGGTGATAAACACAGTGGCCTTGCTGGGTGCAGCACTCTCCAGCATGTGGTAAACCCCCTGCATCGGCAACGAGCTTCCCAAAAAGCCACCGAATCCGTTGCGGTCATAGTTGGCGCGATAGGTTTCAACCAGATAGGTGAGTTGCTGATGTCGCGCCGCATTGCGCGCCGTCGTACACAATCGTTTACCATCAAAGGGTTTGGTCAGAAAATCAAAGGCCCCCTGTCGCATAGCATCCACTGCAATATCGACGGAGCCATGGGCTGTCACCATGACCACGGTGCAGGGGATATGGCGTTCATTGATGAAACGCAGGATCTCCATTCCCGAGATATCGGGAAGCTCCAGATCCAGCAATACCACCTGCGGCAATTGCTTTTCCAACTGCTCCAGTACCGGTAACCCTTGGGCAAAATGCACCACATCAAACGGCTCGCTGCGCAGGTAATCCTTATACAGCAAGGCCAGTGTCAGGCTATCTTCCACCAGAAAAATCAGGGGTCGAGAAGAAGTCACTCGCATGCTCCGGTCAATATGTTTCTCTATTGGGTCTAACAGAGTGTACTGATGACGACAAGCCCACAACCACTCTTATTGTGCTTGTGTTACTGGGATCATGTTTGGGTAGTCAGCGGAGCTGGCTTAGGCTGCAAGTTGGAAGCGGTAGTGATTGGTCCATGCTTTTCGTCGATAGCACAGAGATGGAATAAATGGCTAGTACCGAGGCAAGAGCCTGGCGCAAGTAGCGAACGCCCAGAAGAGTCGCAGCACTCTGCCCCTGCCAGATCACCTGCCCCCGACTCCCACACTCAAATCGTGCCATCCGTGATCCCCTGTTGATATTCCTCCACCGACCGATAGCAAGGCAGGCTGCGATCTATGTGTAACAGCCGTAATAGCTCCCGAGGCTGGCCCGCTTTACACACCAGATGCAAATAACATCCGGCATTGAGCAAGCGTTTGTAAAGAAAGACCAGGGCACCAATCCCCGATGAGTCGATGAAATGAACTTGGCTCATATCAACCAGCACCTCCTCGGCGTTGCCTGGCATGCTCTCCAGAATAGGGGTTAACTCCTCACAGGCCAGAGCGTCAAAGTCCCCTTCCAGAGACAATACTTGCGTCGAACCAAGGAATGAGAGGTGGTTTTTCATGATGAGTCTCCACGATTGCACAGCCAACCAGTTGCTACTGGAGGTTCCGTTACCTGCCTTACTGTCGCAAAGGTCGTGCCACCCAAAAATAGACTCCATTGGAGCGGTTTCCGAAAAAAAAGCCTCCGAAGAGGCTTTTTGCTCTGCAAATTGCAAACCGAGTACAGCCGACCTGCAATTTGCAAAAACGAGATCATGACTCAGATGATTCGAGCATGCGAACTGGCGTCGCGCCAGATCACCTCTAACCCTGAATCCCGGATTGCATCGGCCACACGGCTGGCAGATCTGTCATCATGAATGGCAAACTGTTCCAGCTCCTGCTGCGGACGGAGATAACCTCCAGGCTGGGTGCTGGAGCCTGCACTCACGCTAGTGATCCCCAGCGGGATCACGCCATTGCGGAATTCCGCCGACTCCCGGGTAGAAAGTGACAGCTCCAGTTCTGGATCTAGCAATCGCCAGGCACAGATGAGTTGAACCAACTGTCGATCACTCATCGGATGGTCTGGATTGAAGCCACCAGTACAGGGGCGAAGCCGGGGAAACGACATCGAATAGCGACTCTGCCAGTAATGTTTGCGCAGATAGCTCAAGTGATACGCCAGCATCAGCGAGTCGGTCCGCCAGTCGGCAAGCCCCAGCAAGGCTCCCAAACCTATTTTGTCGATCCCCGCCGCGCCGAGCCGATCCGGGGTTTCCATCCGCCACCGCATGTCCTGCTTCTTGCCGCGGAGATGATGCTGGTCGTAGCTAGGCTGATGATAGGTTTCCTGATAGACCATGACGGCATCCAGGCCCAAACCGATCAGCTCCCGATACTCCTCGGTAGCCAAAGGTTGTACTTCCATCATCAGGTAGGCGGCATAGGGTTTGACTACTGGTAGCATACGCCGGAAATAGGCCATCCCTCCCTTGCTCTCGTGCTCTCCGGTCACCAGCAGCAGGCTTTCATAGCCCATCTGCCGAATCACCTCACATTCGGCCTGAGCCTCTGCCTCATCCAACACCTTGCGTTTGAGCTTGTTGCTCATGGAAAAACCGCAGTAGCTGCAATCATTGGCGCAGAGGTTGGTCAGATACAACGGCAGATACATGCTGACCCCCTGACCAAAACGCTGACGGGTCAGTCGCTCGGCTTGTGCCGCCATTTGCGGTAGAAAGGGCTCTGCCGCCACCGAGATGAGGGCGGCAAAATCCAGGATCGTGCGGCGCTCTGCCGTCAGCGCTCGTTCAACATCCGCCACTGTTGCGGTCTGGATCGTGCGCTGCAACTCATGCCAATCCAGTTGCAACCACTGCTCATAAAAACTCATGGCAACTCCTTAGGTCAACGAGGCCAGAAAACCACTCATTGGGCTCGATGCTTCGGCCTGACGATGTCGCGTGGCCAATCCAGCCTCATAGGCCAGACGCCCCGCCTCGACCGCCAGGCGAAAGGCTCTGGCCATCAGCGCGGGCTGAGCGGCCACGGCAATGGCGGTATTGACCAGCACAGCATCGGCCCCCAGCTCCATGGCCTCGGCGGCATGGGAAGGCGCGCCGATCCCGGCATCGACCACTACGGGAACCTGAGCCTGCTCTATGATGATCTTCAGCATCTCGCGGGTACTCAGTCCCTGATTGGAGCCAATAGCAGAACCCAGCGGCATGACGGCGGCGCAACCGACCGCCTCCAGCCGTTTGCACAGCACCGGATCGGCGCTGCAATAGGGCAAGACCACGAAGCCGTCTTGCACCAGTTGGTCAGCGGCCTTGAGCGTCTCGATAGGATCAGGCATCAGATAGCGCGCATCGGGATGGATCTCCAGCTTGACCCAGTTGGTACCCAAAGCCTCGCGGGCCAGATGGGCGGCATAGACGGCCTCCTGAGCCGTTCTAGCCCCCGAGGTGTTCGGCAGCAGATGGACACCCAGCTGTTGCAGGGGGGCCAGGATCTGCTCATCCGGCCCATCCAGTCGCACGCGCCGCAGGGCCATGGTGACCAGCCCGGAGCCGGAGGTGGCTATGGCTCCCGCCATGACCTGTGCCGACGCAAACTTGCCAGTGCCGGTGAACAAACGCGAGGTGAACTGGCGATCGGCAATCTGTAGTGGTGTCGTAGTGAATTCCGACGTCATGGTTAACCTCCGGCTATGGCTTGAAAGAGTTCGATCTGATCCTGGGGAGCAATGAGGTGCTGCGCCCAGGCGGAGCGCGGGACAACCTGTTGCGCAATGGCCACGGCGACACCGGCGCGCACCGCACAGCCATCAGGGCGCGCATCATCCGCAGAGACAGTGGTGCTGGCGGCATACCCCTCCTGAAGCAAGAGGGTTTCCAGTGTCAACATTGGCTGCCAAGCGCGGGGCTCGCCGTTAAACATGAAGGTCATAGACGTATCTCCTGTACCGATGGATTTTCGCTCTTGAGCGTCTGCAAACGGCTGTCGTCCGGTGAGCACTCATGTCGCGCCAAATGGTGATCGCTCGCCGGCCGCTGGCACACAGGACAAGTCGGATCCGCCTGTAGGCTGACTCGGCGCCAACGTCCGCTGAGGGCCTCAAACTGCTGCAAAGCCCCCAGAGCCGGACTCGGTATCCCGAGTAAGAACTTCATTGCCTCCAAGGCTTGCAGAGTTCCCATCAGCCCGACCACAGGGCCGAGGATGCCCGTGGTACGGCAGTTCTGGCTAGGTTCGGTATCTGTAGGATAGAGACAGTGGTAACAGCCATGTGCTGGTTGGAGATGACGATAATCGAACAACAAGAGTGCTCCCTGCCATCCCGTGGCGGCAGCACTGAGCAGGGGGATCTGGGATGCGACACAGGCGCGGTTGAGCAATTGCCTTGTCGCCATGTTGTCGCTGCAATCCAATACCAGATCCACGGCCTTGCCCTTGGGCTTGAGCAGCGATGACCAGTTGTTCTGGCTCAGCGCAGGCATGGGCTCACAGTGCAGGTGCGGATTGAGTTGTCGCAGGCGCTTGTCCGCCGCCTTGCGTTTGGGTTGCTGTACATCGGCCGAGCTATAGAGGATCTGCCGCTGCAAGTTGCTGGTCGCCACCACATCGTCATCACTGAGCCAGAGCTGGCCGACCCCACCGGCCGCCAGATAGAGCGCCGCGGGTGATCCCAGCCCTCCCAGCCCGACGATCAACACCCGGGATCTGGCCAACCTCTGCTGTCCGGCCTCGCCAATTTCCGGCAACTGGATCTGGCGACCATAGCGACGCCAGCTCGCCTCATCGAGTCCTGCCTCTTCAGACAAAGCTCTGTCGGCGGAGGCCTGTGGTACACCGGGATTAGACATAGGTCGGAACCTCGGTCGCCCGCCGAGAGTTCTCGGGGTCACATCCCCCGGCACCCACCAGTGCCAACAGGCCGCGCGTCACGGCCTCAGGATCGGCGGCCTCGGTGATAGCAGTAACTAAGGCCACCGAGCCCACACCACTGGCTTGTACGGCCGCGATGCGATCCTGACTGATGCCGCCGATGGCAACCGTCGGATACCCCGATAACAGTTGCGCATATCGCCGCAACCGCTCCAGCCCTTGGGGGGCGGAGGGCATCTGTTTGGTCCGAGTCGGGAATATGTGCCCCAGAGCTATGTAGGAAGGGCGCAAAGCCAGGGCACGGGCTATCTCGTAATAACCATGAGTCGACAGCCCCAATCGCAAGCCGGCGTTGCGGATGGCGACCAGATCGGCATGCTGCAGATCCTCCTGTCCCAGATGCACCCCGTAAGCGCCATGGCGAATTGCCAATTGCCAGTAGTCATTGATAAACAGCCGGGCGTTGTAGCGTTTGCCCAGCGCGATAGCAGCGCGGATCTGGGATTCCAGTTCGGGATGTTCTGGGTCCTTGATCCGCAATTGCAGGGTCCTCACTCCCCATTGCAGCAGAGATTGGACCCAGCCGATGGAATCCACCACCGGATAGAGCCCGAGATCCGGCGCACAGGGAGCGAAACCGGCCTCGGGCATGTCGTTCTGGCTCTGGCTCTCGCCATGGCATAGATCGGATGTTCCGCTGAGACCCAGGGCCCGAGCTTGCGAACTCGCCGGCAGAATGATGGACGGAAAATGCTCCCGCTGTGTCGGCCAGCCCAGATGGGCGACCGGCCCCGGCCCTTGCCCCACTCCCCGTGCGGCCGCCAGCCCCTGCTGGACATAGGCTCGCGCCAGGGTGATGGCATCCAACAACGGATAGTTCTGGGCCACCAGGGCCGCAATCGCCGAAGCATAACAGCAGCCGGTGCCATGACCATGTCGGGTCTCAAGTCGGGGGGCACTCAGCCAGAGACTCAGCTCACCATCGCAGAAGTAATCCAGACTCAGCTCGCCCTGCCAACTGGCATGCCCACCCTTGACCAGAACCGCCTTGAGGCCGCGCGAGCGCAGGAGATCGGCGGCAACCACGACAGATTGCGGACTGGTCATGGCGATACCGGTCAGCTGTGCCAACTCCTGCAGATTCGGCGTCAGCAGATCCAGTTGCGGCAGCAAAGTATCCAGTCCTGAGAGCAGATCGGCTGCCGCCATCTCCTGACCGGTACTGGCGATGGCCACAGGGTCATAGATCACAAATGGCAATCGACAAGGCGCGATGGAACCCGCTTCACGAGCCACGTCATTCCTGGGGTTCGCCTCGACATCGGCTCGGCGCCAGCGCGCCAGGTGCCTGGCCAGAACCTCCAGATGCAGACGACTGGGGATCAGCCCAATCTTGATGGCGTCGGCGGGTAGGTCTGCCTCCAGAGCATCCATCTGGGCGACAAAGCTCTGTATCAGTACGGCATCCACCCCGCACACCCGGGTGGAATTTTGCGCGGTGATGGCTGAGATCACAGTACAACCATGGACGCCCAAATCATGGCAGGTCAACAGATCGGCCTGAATACCGGCGCCGCCACCGGAATCCGAGCCCGCAATGCTCCAGACTACAGGCGGACGTGAACCGCTTATGGCATCAGCCGTCAGACTCATGATGCCACCTCTCGATCCGCAGGCTGGGCCTGATGGTAGAGTTCGGCACCCTGGTCACGGAAGCGAGTCGACTGCTCGGCCATCCCCATCGCTTGCTGCTGGGCTAGTTTCGCAGCTTCGATGTCACGGACTTCCTGGCTGATCTTCATCGAGCAGAATTTCGGACCGCACATGGAGCAGAAATGCGCCACCTTGCCCGACTCCTGAGGCAGATCCGCATCGTGATAGGCGCGAGCCGTTTCGGGATCCAGCGCCAGATTGAACTGATCCTCCCAGCGGAATTCGAAGCGGGCCTTGGACATGGCATTGTCACGAAGCTGCGCACCAGGATGGCCCTTGGCCAAGTCAGCGGCATGGGCCGCAATCTTGTAGGTAATCAGCCCTTGCTTCACATCATCCTTGTTGGGTAACCCCAGATGCTCCTTGGGGGTCACATAGCAGAGCATGGCGCAGCCGAACCAACCGATCATGGCCGCGCCAATCCCGGAGGTGAAATGGTCATAGCCGGGAGCAATGTCGGTGGTCAGCGGGCCCAGGGTATAAAACGGCGCACCGTGACAATGTTTGAGCTGTTCATCCATATTCTCCTGGATCAGGTGCATGGGTACATGACCCGGCCCCTCGATCATCACCTGGACATCGTATTCCCAGGCAATCCGGGTCAACTCACCCAGAGTCCGCAGCTCGGAGAACTGGGCCTCATCATTGGCATCGGCTATCGAGCCGGGGCGCAAACCATCCCCCAGCGACAGGGCTACATCGTACTGGGCGCAGATGGCGCAGATGTCACGGAAATGCTGGTACAGGAAGTTTTCCTGATGATGGGCCAGACACCATTTGGCAATGATGGAGCCCCCACGAGAGACGATGCCGGTGACCCGCTTGGCGGTCATGGGAACATAGGCCAGCAGCAAACCGGCATGAATGGTGAAGTAATCCACCCCCTGCTCGGCCTGCTCGATCAGGGTATCGCGCATCACCTCCCAACTCAGGTTTTCGGCAATACCGTTTACTTTCTCCAGTGCCTGGTACATGGGCACTGTCCCAATAGGAACCGGACTATTGCGCAGTATCCACTCCCGGGTCTGATGAATATGACGCCCGGTCGACAGATCCATCACGGTATCGGCCCCCCCAGCGGGTTGACCAGACCAGCTTCTCGACCTCCTCCTCGATAGAAGAGCTCACTGAAGAGTTGCCGATGTTGGCATTGATCTTCACCAGGAAGTGACGACCGATGATCATGGGCTCGGCTTCCGGGTGATTGATATTAGCCGGAATGATCGCCCGCCCCTCCGCCACTTCACGGCGCACAAACTCAGCGGTGATGCCCGCTTCACCTGCCATCAAAGCCCGCTGATTTTCCCGCAGTGCAATAAATTCCATCTCGGGGGTGATGATGCCCGCGCGGGCATAATGCAGTTGCGTGACACAAGCTCCCGACCGCGCCTTGCGGATGGGGGCCCGGGTCTGCATGAGCGGAACCTGAGGCGCCAGATTATCCTGTTGGGTCCGGGTGTAGTCCGAATTGGGCTCGGCAACCAGCTCAGTATCCTGTCGCTCGGCAATCCAGGCTGCACGCACCGCCGATAGACCGCGGCTGACATCAATGGCCTGCTCAGGGTCACCATAGGCCCCGGCGGTATCATAGATGAGGACCGGATCATTGGGCTCATAGCGCGGAGCATCCTGGTTGCCCCCGATCAGGGAGGGTGACAAATGGATACGTCGCATCGGCACTTGAATATCCGGACGCGAGCCTTGCAGATACAGTCGATCCGAATTGGGGAAAGTCTGTCCAGCCAGCCGCGTGATGTACTCTTGAGCCTGCTCGCGTCGAGCGCGGCGTGACAAGGGCTCGGAGCCCGCAATTTCTGAAGATGGTGTGATCGTAGAATGGGTCGACATAGCAAAATTCACCTTGAATCAAGAGGGCGTGATTTGCTTGTCTGGAGTCGTGTTGGTGGGAGTAACAATCTGCTTGGAGCAGATAGCAACCGGCTTGAAGCGCGGTTGTGGCCTGGAGTGAACATTCTTGAAACAGCGCCAATGCTGTGATCCGAAAATGTCATGCCTGTGTGGCCATACCCTTGTTTCCCTTCGCAGGTTCTAGCCTGATCAGGTTCAACGGATCCCGAATTAACGGTCTCAGCCCAGTGGGCACTCCGACAAGATGGCGGCGAGTATGCCGCGAACCAGGATACTATTACAAGTCGGAACCGACGGAATACGTCATCCCGCCGATAGCCCCTGCGAGCTGAGTCAGGATATCGAGTGGCGTGGCATGTAGATTGCCATATCGATATACTAGCAATGTCGCAACAATCAGGTTTAAATCAGGTATCCACGATGAAAAAACGATATTTACTGCTCACGCTGCTGGCAACCCAGTTCGGGCAAGCGGCGGTCTTGATGGAAACCCGCCTGCAAGATGGACGGCAGATCCAGATCCAGGATGATTTCACTTGGAGCTATGTACTCACCGAAACACAGGCCAAGGTCACAGCGCCGAGCGCCAGCGTCGCCGTAGATACTCCAGCACTCAGTGCCCAGGCCATTCAAGACCCGGCCTTGCTCGGCACCGTCGCCGGGGATGGTGTAAAACTGGAACTCTCCCAGCAGCAACGACTAGATGATCAACTGGGGCTGGATGTAAAAGTCAGCAATCTGGCGACCGGCAGCGTGGTCAAGGTCTCGGGGTACATCAGCCTCTATTCGCCCCAAGGAAAATTGTTAGCCCGACATGAAGCTACCTTCTGGCAAGCGGAGTATCGATTGCCAGAAACATACCTGAGAAGTCAGCAAACCCGCGCCTTCCACACGATTTGGCTCCCTCAGCCCCAGGGCGTACGCTCACCACTGGTACGATTGGAAATCAGCACAGTTGAACGACGTTCCTGATCCCCGGCATCAGCCAATGGGCTACCGCGGAGCGGCGCATTTTATCAAAAAACAAACTACGCCATTCCATCTTTATGTTAAAAGGATGAGTAATTACTCGTAAAACCAAAACTCCCAAAAAGAGGAGTTAAACGAAGCAATGACGAGAATCCACAAAAACAAGATATTTCGCTGGCATACATGCGGTTTGAGTATCGAAAAGACAGCAGAAATTTGTTCCAGAAGTGTGAGCACGGTCACGAAATGGGACGCAGGAAAATCAATACCCCCTGAATGCAAATTACTCATGCAAGTCATGAGCGGGATAAATCTAGAGCCAATATCAAACGAATGGAAAGGATGGCAAATCAGAGGAAACCTATTAATTGCACCCGGCGGCGAATCAATGAGCGTTGAAAGACTATGGGAAGTAGTGCGAATTCAAGCCGAAGCCAAGTCAAGAAGTCCCATGCGCAACTACAACTGGTACTGGGAAATGCTCAAGCGAAAAGAATAGAACGAAGGGCCGCAAGGCCCTTTTTTATTCCCAAGGCAAGGCACCGGGCAACCTAAAAAGCCAAGAGCCGGAAGAGAAGGGTTGGAATAGCAAGAGGGGACTTTATCCCCGTATTACTATACGGGTGGCCCTGACCGGCGCCCTTTTCAAGAGCCAACAGCAGAGCGGTTTATCAAGGACATGGGGAAAAAGAGCCTTCCCCATGCCCTCGTTACAAGGTTGAAAAGAAGGTGTGCCATCAAGTAGTAAATCGGAACCCCATAAATGGGGCCCCCTGCCGTTGGCACCCTGCGGGCGATTTACCACTTGACGGAAAACGCTATCGCAGATAACCGGCCAGAAAAAGACCAACAACAACGCCCAACGCGAACACCAACCAGCGCGACGGTGAGCGCCGGTCTGGAGTGTCCCAATCATCGTTGGCTTTAGGAGACAGGGCCGCACCGGGAAACCGCTTTTGCCAGCTCCGCCGAAACTCCCTAGGGTTATAGATGTAATCCTTCTTGCGTTGCATAAGCCCTCCAAGCCGAGGGCATAGCATACACAAATTCACATAAAGGGCTTTGATTGAGCAGGGCAGTCGTGGAGCCAGTCACGCACAGACGGCGAAAACAACGCGCACAGCGATATTATCAGCAACAGCGGTAAACGGGCGCCAAAGCGCAGCCAATAGCGGATACCTCGTTTTGGCGGCATATAGCGACCCCGCAAATGCCACGGCGTTAACAACGAGTGCATCCCATGCGGATAGTTACGACTAAACACCTGGGTGGTGTCATACAACGGATACACAGAGTGCCCACGGTACCGGTGAACATCTTCCGTTAGTCCGGAAACCGCATTGACCATCCGAGCTGTGTGCCAGCGCATCCACTTCGGGAACATCAGGCGGCGAACGCCGAGAAAGTTCTTAATCAACGCCGACAGAACAGGAATATTGATGTTGCGCACATAGGATGCCGACACAACATAATCAATCATGCCGTCGAATGCCTGCTTATCGACACAGTTCTGATCTTGAACCTGCAAAATCACATCCCAGCCGAATTTGCGGCGCTGCATCAGATACGCCAATAACGGAGCCCGGCTCTTATCGTTCCAGGCGCGATTATTCAGAAAAATGGATGCCTCATCGAGACACAGAACGCCGTTTGCATCCTCATCCCAAGGCTCATCATTGCCCATGCCTAGGGCGTATAAATCATCCGCGGTTGGGATGTCCGGTAATCGAATTATGCGCGTTTTGTCGTTGTACGGGTCCTTGAACCGCTCGGGGAATAGGTCCATGTTTGTCGCCACTCGTTTGCCCTGGGCGATATACATTTCTGCCATCATACCAACAGAGCAAAGACCTTTGCCCTGCCCCGTTCGGCCACACACGAGATAACACGGCATTATCGACCCCCTGCAAACAAAATCCCTTCGCGCTGCCAGCGATAGAGAGTGATTAACGTGGTACCCGCTAAATAGGCGGTAACGCATTCATCGAAGTTGTCAGGTATAAACCAAGAGGCCCCAACAACCAGATAATGTGGCATCACTAACGAGATGCCGAGAATAACGGCATTCACTGCGGCATACAGGCCAGCAATTAACGCCGTCAGCGCAGCCCACCCCGCGACCTTACGCAATGCACCAAATTTAACGACTTTGAATAACGTGACCAATAACGGGCCAAAAAAGACCCGCATAAAACCAATGATTGCAGCACCCATAAATCACCCGTGAGGTCTGGTTAATAACTGCCAAATCAGCCCCATTGCTACGAGGCCAGCCAAAAAATACCCAATTAACGTTTTCATCTGATTGATTTTTTCACACTGACTCGATGACGGGAAAACCAGTTCGCGGCCCTTACCGTCTGTCAGGTTCAGCGTCATACATTCGGTGTAATGCGGTAATTGAATATGCGCAGGACTAGGAAGCGACGTATTCGGAATATCCGTAATAATGCCATCGAGTTTATTAAATGAATCATCGATTGACTCAGAGTCAGCGTCATTATTCGGCAGAGTGTTAGTAACAGCATCCACGGCATCAGAATATTTCTTGTTGGTTTCCTCATACTGTGCCTGCGTAAGCGGCTGTTTCATTTTTTCGTTGAGCGCATCGATTGTGCCGTCATCAGTATTCGCGGCATCCTCAGCGGCTACCAAATCTTGAACCTGCTTCAATTGTTCAGGTGTTACATAATGAGCGGCGTTAGGGTCAAGCGACTGCAAAAGGCCATTTCGATAGTCGGATTTCAATTGCGCCATTTCAGGAGTGGGATTAGTTGCGTTATATGGAACGGTTGCGCCATCTAACAACTTATTTAGCATGTCAGGATTGGCACCGGCAAACATATCACCGAGCGTGTTCGGAGAGGCTGCTAATTGAGGTAAACCCTTAGCTTCAATTTCAGATGCAGGAATTTGAATTTTTAAAACCTCGCCAGCATCGACATAGCGAATAACAGTTGATGGACTACCCACACAAGAACCTGAGCCAGCAGGAGAAAAACCATTATAGCAATAATATTGCTGATATACGGTTTGAGCAGCCGCACACGCGCCAGGGAAATTACCGCATGCGACAACTTTAGGCTGAGTCCAAACGCCAATCTTGCTACCTTTCCCAAACGCCGCCAAAACGCACTGGTCGGGCGGTATCATTTGAGCATTTACAGCGCACAATGCCTCATGCGGTAAAGACTGTTCCTCTCGAAATAAACCGATGTCCTCATCATAAGCCCAACCCAATCCAGCAAACGCCGCCATTAGCGCAACCAACCCCACCCAGCGAGGACCACGCAAAGATGTAGCCATATTTTGAGCAAGGCGAGCGCGGCCTATTGTCGCTGTGGTTCGAACATAAGGGTCATTTGCGGCAAAGCCCTTAGCAATAACACCTATCGCCACAGATTCAGCAGTATAGACAGCAGCCTGTCGAGCAACTGCCCAGACTATGACCGGTAAAAAGGCATTCGCGGTGGTGTTAATAACGAGGAATAAAACAAGGAACAGGGAGATTTTTTTCATGGGGATGCTTCCCTTACCACCCCCCTGACCCTGCGGGCCAGGAGGGTGCTGGCGGTCGCTAGACCTTAGACTTTATTACCAAAGCGCTTGGACAGCTTCATCAGGATTGAAGCCCCGAGCAGCGCCAGCAGTACCGGCCATACGAGGTCGGCAAGCGACAGGCCATCTTCTTGAATGCCGGTCAGAGTGGTACCCACAACAGCAGGCAGAGCCGCGAACGCGGAGGAAGCGCCAGCGGCCATCAGGACGCCAGCACCGGTGATTTTGAGCAACAGCTTCTTTGCAGTAGTCATATTTTTTCACTCGCTTTTTTTGCAGCAGTAAAGAGGAATGATATTCCCCAGCCAATCCCAAAGGCGCCTAGGCAATAACCAATAAAGCCCCCTTGGAGTATTTCAGATACATGGGCGGCAACCATCAGCGAAAGCTCCCAGCTATCCAGCCCAGACAAAAACACCCGATAAGCAGGCAAGCGGCAAGGAAATCAATTACCGCATTGATATCGTCGGGTGTTATTGAATCCATTTATTTAATCCTCGCAGGGAATAACAACGGCATCATTGGAAACATAGGGCCGGTCATGGAAATCCGTATAACCAGAGAGCGGAATTTCGACCATTTGGCCAATATGCGAACCAATGTCAGACAGAAATTTGGTGTCTTTCATCAGGGCGTCAGAAAGAATCAGCTTTTGAGTGACTTCACGAACTTCGCCAAAACCACCCTTAATGGTTTTTTCAATACCAATAGCATGAATATCCTTGGAGACGATTTGCTGAGTTGATTTATCACGGTATTGCTCAACAAACTTGGCATAACCCAGCAAAACACCACGGCAGAAAATACCGGTCAGTTGTGTAGACATATAAACCCCTTAACCTATTGGCTCAGTGTGTAATTGATAATCATCGAAAATATCTTGCGGTATAGGCTTTTCAAGCCGATGAGGAATATCCTCAAAATCAACATCAGAGGTTAATTGTTCGATAACCTCTTGAGCGGTCATGTTCATATAATTGGACATGAAATTAATCAAACGACCAATCTGGCGGCGTCCGTTTTCAATAGCAACAGAGGCCAGAATTTTATAGTCATTTTTGAATGTCGGGATGGTAATAGGCGGAACATCGACCATTATTTGAGCCAGAATGTCATAACATCCCGCAAAATAAGGGTCTGGATTTATCAAGGCATCGAAATTAATTTGCCGCTGATGAGAGTGCAATTCCACCTCAGCACGAACCCAATTCGGATTATCTTCGCTTTTCATCTGCTTGCCTTTCTCATAGCAGCGAAACAGCTTGCCGGACTCACGAGAGCCAACATAGAAGGTCACACCATTGGTCGGTTCGAGGGTGTACTTGCGACCAACGGCTTTGGCATCTTTGGCCGGT
This sequence comes from Aeromonadaceae bacterium, assembly GCA_963677375.2. Lineage (GTDB taxonomy): Bacteria > Pseudomonadota > Gammaproteobacteria > Enterobacterales > Aeromonadaceae > Pseudaeromonas. The sequence goes on along the minus strand of CAXXIF010000006.1, from coordinate 206,089 downwards.
AACATGCAGCCGCTTTCACACCAGCGGTAAACGGGCGGTTTACCGTTGCCGACGAAAGCGCCATCACAGGCGGCATCGCGCATGGTGTAGGGAGTGAAAAGCTTACCGGTGTAATCATCAAGGGCAATGTCCAGGCGGGTGATTTTTGCACCGAAAGTCGCGGCGCGGAAATCACCACCGGCCAGTGATGAAGGAGCATCCTGACCGAGCGGGGCCAGCATCTTGTGTAGTTTCTTGAAATCCAGAGCCGCGCAGCCGGTACCGGAAAAGCTAATCAGGCAGCCGTGGTTTGCAGCACCCCACGCCACAACACCGGCTGGCATTCCGTCACAAAGCAGAGTACCGGAATTCTTATACCCGAACATACCGCCAGCCTTTGGGGAGAAGGTCCAACGCAGGAACTGGGGGGAAACGCGCTCATTGAGAACATGTAAAAAAAACTCGATTTCGGCTTGGCAAAGCGCGTCCAGCCATTGAACACCGAACGATGCAATCCAGTCGGCATAACAGCCATGGAACGTAGAAGCGCGGCGGCGTGCGGCGTTTTCCTCAGCAGACAATGCAGGGTCATCAAAATCCTGTTTGTCGGTTAGAGAGTTCAGGATAAAACCAGCATCGTGCAGAGAGGCCAGAGAGCCGTCTAAAACGAATTCATCCGGTTGCAGCAAGGGCTCCAGATAGGCAGCAAGCTGGCGAGCCTCCACGCGCCAATCTATGGCCTTGAGCGATGATTTGAGGGTTGCCCGCATCTTTGCCAGCTCAGTGAGCCGACGCAGCAGAGAGGGCGCAAAGGAAATCGACAGATAATCGATTTTGCATCTAGAAGGGCTCAACATAAAAAGCCCCCGAATCTAACAACGTCAGATATTGTTCTTCACTGACAATCTCAACCAGCTCATAGGTGCCGGTGCCATATTCGAAATCGAGATAGCACTGCAAATCAGGCAGGGAGCAGCGGAAATCAACATCGCCCTGGACACAGTAGGAGACGCCAAAACAGTCATCATGTTGCCAGTAAACTGGCAGCTTTTGAGGTTGAGCGGCGGGAATCATTTGATAGCCTGCCCAAAAACATAAACAACGAAGGCAGCGCAACCAAGAGAAGCACCAGTTAGGAAAAATGCGTCAGCAAGAGAGGCATCAATAGAACACAAAGGAAGAATAAGTTGGAGCGCAACATAACAAGCAAGAAGCCCGACAGAGCGCCAAAGAATCGGGAAAATACCCCAAAAGAACGCCACAACAATGTCCCGAATAGCAAGACGCGGTGACGGCATGCAATCGCTGAAATAGAAGGGTTCGACGCCCTCAGGGTACTGGCGCAACAGCTCATCCTCAGCAGCAAAGGCCGAATCGAAGAAAGCACCAAAAGCCTGATGATTAGGAAGGGTTAAGGCAAACGACCAGTAGCCGTTGGGGCACAGGAAAACGCCGCCGGTAAAGGAAGGCATGGGAGGCGCCGGTAATGACATGGCCTGACCAAGAAAACCCTCAGTGCGGATAATCACTTGGACACCTCACCATCCAGAACCGGGCCATAATGAACCCCAGAGTCGGGGTCATGGTCGAGAATCAAAGAGTAAGGACGCGGCAGGTGTTCGTAGAGATTGCACTCGGCATCTTCGCCAGACTCAAAGCCAGCACCACGAGCGAACGGCTCACCAGCCAAGTCGATTGACCACGCCCATTCACCGGATGCGGCCTGATAGACGCGAGCGCGGTAGGTTTCTTGTGCGGGTTGTTGCGGGGCGGCGGCTTGTGTCATGGTGGCAATTCCATAATTGACGTTCTGACGTACATGAAACACGTCAGTTGACGTGCCGTCAATGCGATAAATGACGTACGGAGTGGTCTATCATTGAGAAAGAATGGAACAGTAGGAGAAAGTAAAATGTACTCAAAAGAGCTGATAGAGCTGTACATGAACTGCAAAAACTACACACAACAGAAACAAATGGCGGCAGACCTAAAAATCAGCAGCTCTTATCTAAGCGATATAAACAACGGTAGAAGAGAATTCACAGACACAGCAGGCATTTACATAGCAATTGAGTGCGGACTTGACCCAGCGGAAGTAGTTTCAAAGCTAGCAGAAGCACGCGCCAAGACAACACAAGAGAAATCCGTATGGGCGGACGTGGTAAAAAAGTATAGAGCCAGCGCTATAACCAGTGCTGGCGCGGCTTTGAGTGCCCTCCTCACTCTACCAACAACGGATTTTTTAACTTCGCTTAACCATATATTACGTTAAAAAATTCATAAAATTTAAACCCGGCAACGCCAAGTACCGGGTTTACAAATTGGGTGAGCTAAAGTGATTCGGTGCTGATGCAGTGCGCTCGTTCAATGGGTGGTAGAACTTCCTCACCCAGCTGCCCGGAGCGATAGATCCACTGGCTACGCCAAGGTGGCGCAACAAAGCTTTCTGGCCAATATTCCAATTGCTTGGTGATCTTGCCATCAAGTACCGTGCTGAAGGTAATGGCTCTGGCTTGCTGAACACCATCCGAAATAAAGACATTGGTTACCACTTGGTCCCCCTGAACCAACACGTTTTCCACCTTAAATGTCCAGGGACCAAAAGAGGGATAGTGAATATTGATCATCGCGTAATTCCAGGCACCCTGCACCATCTCTCCAGATTGTGGCCAAGTACACTCGAACGCATCTCCCAACCACTCGGTGGCACCGAAGAAATCATTCATATCCATTCGCTGCCAAAATGCCAGCACAACCTCTTTGGCACCCATAACCACCTCCGTTCACTCAACAGAACATTGACTCAACATACACGTTCCGAATGCTATGATTGTTCTCAGCTTTCACTTGAAAGTCAATGTAACCTCTCTACGATGGCTATTTCTGACAGGTTCCAACCGCTGACCAGCAGACTCTGTCACTCGACACCCCAGCAGCAGTATTTTCCCTGTAAATTCAATCACAAAAAAAAGAGCGCCTAAGCGCTCTGGGTCGAATTTGAACAGCTGCCTAATTGGCTCGAAATTGATTGCAAACCGGATCGTAGTGATATCCAATCTCCCCCATTCGCAACGCCAATTGCTGTCGATCGAAGTTAAACATAGCGAGCAGTTCATCCAGACTGTCGCATTCCAACCGTAATTTCTCGTTGATGATCCCCAGCAAAATAGTGGCATCCATCCGCAAATATGCGCTTAAATCCATAATGAGTTCCCCCCAGTAGGCCATGCCTCATGGCTAACTATAGGCCGATTTACTGCCATGGCGTCGAATATCAATCACATTTTCCACGACATTCAGCCCTGATCAGGAGACAGGAATGCAGGCTGCGGTCGTCGAGACCAGACATGGTAAACTGACTATAGTCCTTCCTCCTTACCCCTCGCCCTGGAGTCTATATGCGATCCTACTGGCTATGTTTACTGCTGCTTTATATCACCACGCTGCATGCTGAAGAGATCACCATACTGCCGCTTCATTACCAATTACCGGAGCAGGTTCTTCCGACCCTTGAGCCGCTTGTGAGCGACGGCGGGTCCATTGTTGGTGCTGGCAATCAGCTATTTGTCCGGACCACGCCGGAAAATCTGATCGAGTTACAAAAAGTCCTTGCGGCCATTGATCAACCCATGCGCCGGCTACTCATTTCAGTACGCCAGGGGAATGATTCCAGAGCACAGACCCGGGAACGGCTCTTGCACCAGGGCCGCATACAACTGGGCCAGCAACCTCATGTCGAAATGAATGGTGTCATTCAAGATGGCCAGCAAACAGGCAATACCCAGACCACCCAACAGGTGCAGACGGTTGAAGGCAGTGCGGCACGGATCTATCTAGGACAATCCCTCCCCGTCCCCATGCATCAGATGGTCATGGGGAAGCACCAGGCAGTCCTGACGGAATCGATACAATACGTCGACATCGGAACCGGGTTTACCGCCCAACCCAGACTGAGTGGCAACCAGGTGATCCTGAGTATCACCCCCAACCAACAACAACTCTCGGGCAACCAGATCGAGCAAGCGAGTCTCAGCACAACCATCAGTGGGCCCATTGGGGAATGGATTTCTCTGGGTGGCGGTGATGTCACTTCGCAGCAACAGCTCAACGGTCTAGCGGGGAGCAGTCAGCAACAAACCAGCCGTCAGCAGCAAGTGTGGTTGAAGGTCGATCTGTTGAATTGAAACGGGGCCGACTTGGCCCCGTTATTGAACAGCATCTTGGTTACCCGCCTAATCTTCGTTATCCGCCTACCCAGAGCAAGATGGCCAGGATCTGGGGAGATAAAATACGTAAGAACATGACCAATGGATAAATAGTGGCATAAGCCAGTGAGGAAGCTTCGCTGGTCGGGTGCAGGTTATTGGCAAACGCCAGTGCAGGAGGGTCAGTCATGGATCCGGCCAGCACACCACACAGGGTTAAGTAGTTCATACCCGCCAGCCAGCGGGCCAGTATCCCCACGGAGCAGAGCGGGATCAGAGTAATAGCCACCCCGAATGCCATCCAGAGTAACCCATCCCCTTGCACCAGTGTCTCGACAAAATTGCCACCCGCTTTCAATCCGACCACAGAGAGAAACAGCACGATCCCCAACTCACGGAGCGCCAAGTTGGCGCTAGGCGGCATAAACCAGTACAAGGGACCTATACTGCCAATCCGCGACAAAATAAGCGCTACGACTAAGGGGCCACCGGCCAACCCCAGCTTGAGTGCCGCCGGGAACCCCGGCAGGTAGAAAGGAATGGACCCCAGCACCACCCCCAGACCGATCCCGATAAACACAGGCAACATCTGCACCTGTTGCAATTTTTGTTGTGCATTCCCGACCACATTGGCCACAGCCTCGATAGCCTCAGCTCGCCCGACCAAGTTCAGAATATCACCGAATTGCAGGGAGGAATGACTCCCCGGAACCAGCTCGATCCCCGCCCGATTCAACCGTGAAACCACCACATCATATTTGAGCTTGAGATCCAGCTCCTGGATCGTCTTGCTAAGAACTTGCTCATTGGTGACCACTACCCGTACGACACGCAAATCAGTGCCTTGGGTCGACAAGGAGGTATCCACCTCCTCACCAATCACCAAGCGAACCCGTTTCAACGCCTCAGGCTCACCCACCAGATGAACCAGATCATCCAACTGGATCCGTGTGGTGGCATGAGGAACCATCAAGGCTTCCCCCCGTTTGAGACGGGAACAGATCACCTGCCCATCTTCCAGGCTGGGGATCTCCTGTAACATCAAACCATTCAGATTCGGATTGCGAACCGCCAGATTGATGGTTTGTAGATTACGTTTGCTGTGTCCGCTTTGCTGTTCGAACTCCTGAGCCTCGCGCTCTATATTGATCTTGAATATCACGCGAACGAGCCACATGGTCAGCAAGATACCGCAAATCCCGAATGGGTACGCGACCGCATACCCCATGCCCATGACCCCCATTTCAGCGGGTTGAGCCCCCAACTCATTGAGGATCTGCTGGCCTGCCCCCAACGAGGGCGTATTGGTTACCGCACCGGAATAAGTTCCCAGAATCACAGGTAATGGCACGGCAAAAAGCTTATGGATGACAAATGCCACCATGAATCCCATCAGCACCAATAAGGCCGCAAACAGATTCAATTTCAAACCCGATGTTCGCAGTGAAGCAAAGAAACCGGGGCCAACCTGAATACCTATGGTGTAGACAAACAGGATGAGACCAAACTCCTGAATAAACTGCAGCGTATGCATATCCAGTTGTACACCGAAATAACCGACAAAATGTCCGACCGCGATGCCCCCAAATAGAACACCACCAATCCCGAGACCCACGCTGTAAAAACGTAGATTGCCGAGCCACAAACCCAAAACGGCGACCAATGCCAGCAGGCTGGTCGACAGTGCAACATCACTCATACATGAACTCCCGGTTGCGGAGATAGTGATTCTGCTGAATGTTCCATGGCCAGATCACGTAGCCAATATAAGGTTATCAGCCGCTCTGAAATACAAATGGGCGATGAGGCACAGTTCAGGGAGCCGAAACGGTACGAAGTCACACTCTCGGCAGCCTCGATACTGCATCTGGATGTTCTTGTTGTGACAACGAAAATCCGACTAGGGATGTAGTGAGAAGATCACAGGAAGACGCAAACGAGCCGCCATACCTACACCGTCGCGGGTATAGGGGAGAAATTGATTCTGAGCCACCGAGCGTAACGCAGCTTGATCCAGCAGCGCCGACCCTGAACTCGCCACTATTTCACGTTTGAGTTGTTCCCCTGCCGCATCCAGCCATACCTGAACCAGAACCCTGCCTTCCATACCCCGGCGCCTAGCCAGCGGCGGATATTCCACCGGCACTGGGGTTTGACGATATTGTGCCTGGGTAATGACAGGCCCCCCCGGCTCCTCCGCCATTGAGGCATTTCCAACCACCGGAGATGATGAAGCCAAACCCGCTTTCGCAACCGCGGATGCAGCAGTGCCCCCCGCCTGAGTGCTCGCCCCGGCCGAAGCGGGGCGACTCAAGGCAGGCAACGAAGCGGCAGCTACAGAATTTTGGGGCTGTGGTTTAGCCGTAGAGGTGCGGACCACCGACTGGGGTTTACGTTGCACTGACCCGGCCGGAACGGGTGATCTGGATACGTTTCTCACCGTTCGAACAACCACTGTCCGTTGCGGGATTGACGAAGAATGCGCTGTTGAAGGCGATGTCGTCGTAGTGTCTCGCACCTTGGGTATAGGCGAGCGAATGGACGCGGGAGCAAGCGGCTCAGCCGCGATATTCGCCGATCTGGAGAGCGCGCTAGATGCCGCGACAGAGGATGCCATAGCCCCGCCATCTGGATGCGGAGCTAGCACCGAAGCACCAAGCCAGCGAGCCTGGATCACAGCGCCACTGTCACCCTGTTGCCGGGTGAACAGAACATGACCTGGGTGGTTGGACAACCAGACAACGGCGGCCACACCGGCGACATGAGCCAGCAAAACCAGGAGCCAGATGTGGTACCCAGGACGACGATGAGCCAAAGTACGAGGAGGTGCAGGACGGGTCATACCAGCTCATTCAAACCACAGGGGGCATGATCATTCGATAATCTTGGATAAAAGCCAAGCATCATTTAGTCGCCGTCGGGATGAAGGACGAGAGCACATGGAGACGCCAGCTCTGGCTGGCATCGAGAACCTCCGGCATAAAACGGCGGAAATCCTGCTCCAGTGCCACATACTGAGCCTCCAGCTCGACCTGAGCCCCAGCTAAGGTATTGGCCCGTTTTAATCGCGACCGGCTGATGTGATTCAAGGCCCGACCAATCACGTCCAGATCGGCATAGCCACACAACCAATCCTGACGCCGCATGCTCTCGAGCAGCGGCCATGCCGTCGGTGGAAAATGTTTCTGATGCTGCTCCAGCAGGCCATAAAAACGCTGGCTAAAACTCGGTAGTGGCTCCTCGCAATACAAGGACCAATGACGAGCCAGAAAATGGTCATAGACCATATCCATCATGATACCGGCGAAGCGGCGACGTTCCGGGCTTATCCGCTGACAACTGCCGATAAACACCGGGTGTCCATCGGTAAAGCGATCCACAAATCGGTGCAAGGCCACACCATTTGCCAGTTCAGGAGATAAACCACAGGGCAATGGTCCCTTGGCAAAATCACCTAAGACTCCACCCAACTGATCGGCGGGTCTTTCTCCGGCTAACAGCACATGGGCAAGAAAATTCACTCGCCGCCTCCCTGTTGCTTCATAACATAAAGGGGTAACCCGGCCAGTATACCCTGCCTAGCGCAGACTTCTGCTAGCTTGAGATTGTTCATTGCGCACCAAAATGGCGCACAACAAAGTTCACAGCTCCGCCAAACAATCTATTTGAATCTTTTTTTGCTCAAAAATTGCACTTTGACATCATGCGCCGACGGTGGCACAACTGGATCAAGGGCTTGTCTGCCAAAACATTCACCAAGTACACACATCTAGAATTGGCCTGGAAAATGCTTATTTCTTGATAGCGTAATTTCTCAGACCATTCAGGCTCGACTAGTCTTTAACTAGACGACCGCCTATACCGTCACCAGCCGGTTGTTAAACGCTGACTGGCCGTAACAAGCGATTTGGGGGAAGGAACATGGGAATTTTCGATCACTATCAACGCCGTTATGAAGCCTCACGTGAGGAAGAGTACACGCTAGCGGAATTTCTTGACCTCTGTAAAAAGGATAAGACCTGCTACGCCTCCGCCTCCGAGCGACTGTTGTTGGCCATCGGTGAACCCGAAATGGTCGACACCTCCCTGACACCCCGACTGAGCCGTCTGTTTTCCAACCGCGTGGTGCCCCGCTATCCGGCTTTCAAGGATTTTTATGGCATGGAAGAGGCCATTGAACAAATAGTCTCCTACCTCAAGCACGCCGCTCAGGGGCTCGAAGAGCGCAAACAGATCCTCTACCTGCTCGGTCCCGTCGGGGGCGGTAAATCATCCCTTGCCGAGAAACTCAAATCCTTGATGCAGAAGGTGCCCATCTATCGCATCAAGGGTTCTCCCGTCAATGATCACCCGTTCTGCCTGTTCGATGTCAATGAGGATGGTGACATTCTGGAAAAGGAATACGGGATACCCAAGCGCTACCTCAAGAGCATCATCTCGCCCTGGGTCGCCAAACGCCTGCACGAATTTGGCGGCGATATCAGCCAATTCCGGGTAGAGAAGGTATACCCCTCGATCCTCGATCAGCTGGCGATCGCCAAAACCGAACCTGGGGACGAAAACAACCAGGATATTTCGGCGCTGGTGGGTAAAGTCGACATTCGTCAGCTGGAACATTTTGCCCAGAATGATGCCGATGCCTATGCCTACTCTGGCTCCCTGTGCCGCGCCAATCAGGGCATGATGGAATTTGTCGAGATGTTCAAGGCTCCCATCAAGGTGCTGCATCCGCTGTTGACCGCCACTCAAGAGGGTAACTACAACGGCACCGAGGGTCTCTCTGCCCTGCCCTTTGAAGGCATTATCCTGGCCCACTCCAACGAATCGGAGTGGCAGGTCTTCCGCAATAACAAAAACAACGAGGCCTTTCTGGATCGGGTCTACATCGTCAAAGTCCCTTATTGCCTGCGCTTCTCGGAAGAGGTGCACATCTATGAAAAACTACTGGTCAACAGTGAGCTGGCAAATGCCAAGTGTGCCCCCGGCACCCTGGACTATCTAGCTCAGTTCAGCGTGTTGTCACGGCTGAAGATGCCGGAAAACTCCAGTCTCTACTCCAAGATGCGGGTCTACGATGGCGAGAGTCTCAAAGATACAGATCCGAAAGCCAAGTCCTATCAAGAATACCGGGACTATGCGGGGGTCGATGAGGGTATGGAGGGGCTATCCACCCGTTTCGCCTTCAAGATCCTCTCCCGCGTGTTCAACTTCGACCATCTGGAGGTAGCCGCCAATCCGGTCCACCTGTTCTATGTGCTGGAGCAACAAATCGAGCGCGAACAGTTCCCGCAGGAGCTCCACGACAAATATCTGGAGTTTATCAAAGGCTATCTGGTCCCGCGGTATGTGGAGTTTATCGGCAAGGAGATCCAGACCGCCTATCTGGAATCCTATTCCGAATATGGTCAGAACATCTTTGATCGCTATGTCACCTATGCCGACTTCTGGATCCAGGATCAGGAGTACCGGGACCCGGAAACCGGTCAGCTGTTTGAGCGTTCGGCACTGAATAGCGAGCTGGAAAAAATTGAAAAACCGGCCGGGATCAGCAACCCCAAGGATTTCCGCAACGAGATAGTCAACTTTGTATTGCGGGCCCGAGCCAATAATGCCGGACGGAATCCGAACTGGACCAGCTACGAAAAACTCAGGGCTGTGATCGAGAAGAAGATGTTCTCCAACACCGAAGAGTTGTTGCCGGTCATCTCATTCAATACCAAGACCTCCGCCGAGGAGCATCACAAGCACGAAAACTTCGTCGAACGCATGATGGAAAAGGGCTACACCCGCAAGCAAGTCCGTCTGCTCTCTGAATGGTATTTGCGGGTCCGCAAATCCAGCTAGAGTCCGGCGCATCAGGAGGCAGTATGGCGCATTTCATCGATCGACGACTCAATGGTAAAAACAAGAGTGCAGTGAACCGGCAACGGTTCCTGCACCGGTATAAGGAGCAGATCAAGAAGGCGGTTTCCGATGCGGTCAGCAAGCGAAGTATTCAGGATATCGATCAAGGGGAACACATTTCCATCCCGAGCAGGGATATTACCGAGCCGGTATTTCATCAGGGCAAAGGGGGCCATCGCGAGATCGTGCACCCGGGCAATGATCGCTTCGTTCCCGGAGAGCATATCGACCGTCCAGCGGGCGGCTCATCCGGCGGTGGGCCCGGCGAAGCCAGCAACAGCGGTGAAGGCGAAGATGAATTTGTCTTCGACATCTCCAAGGATGAATACCTCGATATGCTATTCGATGACTTGGAATTACCCAATCTGGAACAGAACCAAGTCAATCAACTGATAGAGCTGAAAAGCCACCGCGCAGGCTATACCGCCAACGGGGTGCCTGCGAACATCAACATAGTGCGTTCATTGCAAAACTCCCTCGCTCGCCGCATGGCCTTGCAAGCCGGGAAAAAACGCCGACTGGCAGAGCTGGAAGCCGAGCTTGAATTGCAACGCGCAGAGGGGGCAGCCGATGCCATCCTGTTGCTGATCGAGCAGGAGATGGCGGAGTTACGCCGTCGCATCGATGCCATCCCTTTCATCGATACCTTCGATCTGCGCTTCAATAATTTTGTCAAACGGCCAGAGCCCTCCAGCCAGGCGGTGATGTTCTGCCTGATGGATGTTTCCGGCTCCATGGATCAAGCCACCAAGGAGATGGCCAAACGCTTCTACATTCTGCTTTATCTGTTCCTGACCCGTAGCTACAAGAATGTCGAGGTGGTATTTATTCGCCATCACACCCAGGCCAAGGAGGTAGATGAACATGACTTTTTCTACTCCCAGGAAACCGGTGGCACCATAGTCTCCAGCGCATTGAAGCTGATGGTCGAGATCATGCAGGCCCGCTACCCGGCGGGCGAATGGAATATATACGCCGCACAAGCCTCCGATGGAGACAACTGGGCAGATGACTCCCCGCTGTGCAAAGAGTTGCTCAGCCAGCAGATACTGCCGTGGGTTCGTTACTTCTCCTATATCGAGATCACAGGTCGAGCCCACCAGAGCCTGTGGTATCAATATGAAACGCTGGCCAAGAGTTTCCCCCATTTTGCGATGGAGAATATTCGCACCGTCGAGGATATCTATCCGGTATTTCGCGAACTGTTCAAGAAACAGGCCGCCTGATGGACCACAGTTTTCCGGGATGAGGAGCGATTATGTCAGAGCCACTATGCCACGAACCGCTGCCAGATGGTCCAGATTGGAACTTTCCGTTGCTGGAGCGTTACCAGGCTGAAATTGCCCGCGTTGCCGAACACTATCGCCTCAAAACCTATCCCAACCAGATCGAGGTGATCGGCAGCGAACAGATGATGGATGCCTATTCCAGCGTCGGCATGCCCATTGGCTATCATCATTGGTCATTCGGCAAAAAATTCATCAGTACCGAACAGCACTACAAGCGTGGCCAGATGGGTTTAGCTTACGAGATCGTCATTAATTCCGATCCCTGTATCTCCTACCTGATGGAAGAAAATACCATGCCCATGCAGGCCCTGGTCATGGCCCATGCCTGTTACGGTCACAACTCGTTTTTCCGCAACAACTACCTGTTCAAGACCTGGACCGATGCCGGCTCCATCATCGATTATCTGTTGTTTGCTCGGCACTACATCACAGATTGCGAGGAGCGCCACGGCGTCGAGGCAGTCGAGTCCCTGCTGGACTCCTGCCATGCTCTGATGAATTACGGAGTTGATCGCTACAAACGACCGCAGCAAATATCACTGCGTGAAGAAAAGCGGCGGCAAAAACGGCGCGAAGAGTACCTGCAAACCCAGGTCAATGAACTCTGGCGCACACTGCCCAAGGCTAGCGGTACTCCTGAACGCAAACCGGGACGATTTCCGAGTGAACCCCAAGAAAACATTCTCTATTTCATCGAGAAACATGCGCCGTTACTGGAGCCCTGGCAGCGGGAAATCATCCGCATCGTGCGCAAGATCAGTCAGTACTTTTATCCGCAGAAACAGACTCAGGTCATGAATGAAGGGTGGGCAACCTTCTGGCATTACACCATCCTCAATCATCTGTATGACGAAGGACTGCTGACGGATCGCTTCATGCTGGAGTTTTTGCATAATCACACCAATGTGGTCTACCAACCCCCCTACAACAGCCCCCATTATTCGGGACTCAATCCCTATGCACTGGGATTTGCCATGTTTCGCGACCTGCGCCGCATCTGCGAGTCCCCAACCGAGGAGGATAGATTCTGGTTCCCGGATTATGCGGGCAGCGACTGGCTGACGACCTTGCATTTTGCCATGGAGAATTTCAAGGACGAGAGCTTTATCAGCCAGTTCCTGAGTCCGACCGTCATGCGGGATCTTCGACTGTTTGCCATTGATGATAATGATCAGAACAGCTATCTGCAGGTCTCCGCCATTCACAACGAAGAAGGTTACCGCCGGCTACGGCAAAAAATTTCAGCTCAGTACAACCTGAGTCAGCACGAGCCCAATATTCAGGTCTATAACGTGGCCCTCAAGGGGGATCGCTCCCTGATCCTGCGTTATGTACCCCACGAGCGAATTCCGCTGGCCGATTCCCGTCATGCCGTACTCAAACATTTACAACATTTGTGGGGTTTCGGGGTGATCCTGGAACAGGAGGATGCGGATGGCCAAACTCACATCATAGCCCGCAACCCGGAGATCCCCGAGCCAGCGGCTCCGTAACAAGAGAGATCTCGTTCGGATACCTGAAACAGTCATATCCGGCTGAAGGGGATCGAGCCTGACGTCGCAATTCGGGCACAAAAAAAGCCGCAATCGCGGCTTTTTTTTCAGAACAGCAACGACTCAGATCTCATCCAGATTGGCAGAGAGCGACTCTTTGAGCATGTTCCAGATCTTACCGGAATCGGCACCATACTGTCGCACCAACAGCCAGACATCATCGGCCCGGCTTCCCTCACGGGCCAGTTGGGACAGCTGCTGATAAAACGCCAAGGTACACTGCCGTGCCTGTTTCTCGGCAAAATAGAAACGACCAATCCGGGTATAGAGCTTCTGGAAACCATTGAGGATCAGGGCGTAGATTGAATTGCCCGAGGCAAAAGCCAACTGATGATAGAGCTGATAATCAAACTCGGCGAAGGCTTCGGCATCATCGCCCAGACTTTCGGCCTGTGCCAATAACTCCAGCACGCGTTCAGGATTATGCTTCACAGCGCCGCGCAAAAAGATACCGCTGATATTCGTTCTGGCAGAGAGCAGCTGATCGATCAGTTGCGGGAACTTCTCCTGATCCAGACGCGCCAGAGTTTCGAGAATATTTAACCCCGAGGTTTCCCAAAAATTGTTCACCCGGGTCGGCTTACCGTGCTGGATAGTCAACCAGCCGTCACGAGCCAGGCGCTGTAACACTTCACGTAATGTGGTACGTGTGACCCCAATCAGTTCAGAAAGCTCACGCTCTGCTGGGAGAATGGTGCCGGGAGGGAATCGATTATTCCAGATCGATTCGATGATGTACTCTTCGGCAAAACCAGCCGGGCTTTGGGCTTTAATGACCATCAATTTTCTCTATTTGGGAAAAAGCAGGCGGATGATAGCAGAGCGTCAAGGATATCAACAAGCGCTGGTGTGACCAGTGTGTGAACAGCCTGGCTAGAATTCAAGCGCCATTGGCGGATAGAGCAGAAGTTTGTTCGTTCAGTAATTCTGACATAAGCGGGATTTATCGCTAAAGGTGCGCGCCTCATTCATTCATCTATGCTGACATTCCCCACATTGACCACAGGATACAAGAGAGGCCGTAGTGAAAGATGCGAAAAAACGTGTGCCGAACGAGGGGGAATAGCCGCAATCAAGAATAGAAACAGCAAGATAGAGACTCTTTCCTTTTTCGCGGAATTAGCTTTTAATCGACGGCTCTATGATGAGGAGCCAGCAATGATCACTTATATCCGGACCATCAGCCGTCAACGCGCCGCATGGGTTTTATTGGCAGCATCAGCCTTTGCCTTTGAGTTATGCGGCCTGTTTTTTCAACATGTGATGGGACTGTTTCCCTGCGTCATGTGCGTCTATGAGCGGCTGGCGTTTATCGGTATTTTGGTCGCAGCTCTGATCGCGCTGATCGCGCCACAAAGACCCTGGCTGCGCTGGCCTGCCCTGTTGTTGTGGGGTTTTAGTGCCTTCCGTGGTTTGCAGCTCTCGCTCACCCACGTGGATTACCAGCTGAACCCATCACCGTTCAACACCTGCAGCTTTTTTGCCGAATTCCCGAGCTGGATGCCGCTAGACAAGTGGATACCCTGGATGTTCTATCCCACCGGAGACTGTTCCGAGCGGCAATGGGCCTTCCTCGGCTGGGAGATGCCACAATGGTTGGTGCTGATTTTTGGCTGTTATCTGGCGGTCGCCCTGATCATCATGATCGGTAACCTGGCAAAAGGTCGCTGCTGCCAATAGACCTCGTCATTCAGATACGGCGATAGCCCCGCCAGTAAAAAGCCCCGGATCGCGAGATACCGGGGCTTTTTAATTCGCTAAGTCGAACTAGCGCACGGCAAGCGGGAATAGTCGGAAGAAATTCTCGCTCGTGAGCGTGGCAATCTCTTCCACGCTTGAGTTGCGCAGCCAGGCGACGTATTCGGCTACATCGCGCACATAGGCGGGCTCATTTTCCTGCCCGCGATGGGGAACCGGCGCCAGATACGGAGAGTCTGTTTCGATGAGCAAGCGGTCGGCAGGCAAACGGCGCGTAACCTCCCGCAGCCGATCGGCATTGCGGAACGTGACAATACCCGAAATTGAGATATAAAAACCCAACTTCATCGCGGCCTCGGCCATCGCCCAATCTTCGGTAAAACAGTGCAAGACTCCCCCGATGGCCTCGGCTCCCTCCTCTTTCAAGATTGACAGCGTATCTTGCTGGGCGTCCCGGGTATGGATGATAAGCGGCTTGTTCAACTCCCGCGCGACCCGGATATGCTCTCGAAAAGCCTGCTGCTGCACCAGCTTATGTTCGGGATGATAGAAATAGTCCAGCCCAGTTTCACCAATGGCAACCACTCTGGGCTCTGCGGCCAGTTGTCGAAGCAACTCCGGGCTCCAGGGCGACTCCTGATCGAGGGGATGCACACCACAGGAGGCAAACACCTGGGGAAATGGGGCAATTTTTTCCAGCATGCCAGGAAACTGCTCCAGGGTGACACTGACACACAGCAGGTGCGATACGCCACGCGCCGTGGCCTTGGCAACAGCATCGGCGATATCGGCATGCTTATTGGGGTAATCGAGACGATCAAGATGACAATGTGAATCAACGAGCAAGATGGGATACCTCAAGAATAAGCTGGTTTAACCAAGCCATAAGATGAAGGGAGGGTTGCGTACTGGCCATACCCTCCGGTACCGCCGCCAACTCTTGCCAACGCTCCAGCGCGGCCAGCAGATGCGGGGTTGAAAATTGGGCAAGCTGCCGGGTGGTGGTCAGGGTATCGCTCATCATGAGCTCATCCTCCACACAACCTGCCTGCAGTTTCAGGGCATCCAGCAACAGAATATGTACCCAGGATTGGGTTGATGGCGCTTCCGATAGCATCAGTGCCAGTAGAGGCTCCAATTGCTCGGGGCTTTGCAGGAAGCCCCCGAATCGCTCGCACAGGCTCTTACGCCGGGCATCCATCCCATCGCGCAGATAACTCAGGGTCTGCAACGGCGCATAGTGAGTGAGGCGCAGATGCTGCAGTTGAGCCTGACTACCCCCCTCTTGCTGGCGAAGCCAAGCCAGCGCCGGAGTCACCTCCGCTTGAGGAATAGCCATTTTCTGGCAACGACTCAAAATCGTTGGCAGCAGGCGATTAGGCTGATCGGACAACAAAATCAGATGCGAGCGTCCGGCTGGCTCTTCAAGGGTCTTGAGTAGTGCGTTGGCCGCCGATTCGGTCATGCGTTCGGCGCGCACCATGATCATGACTTTGGCGCCTCCAAGCTGAGCACTGCCATTGAGTCTGCCGATCAGATCGCGGATCAGATCCACCCCCAGACTCTTCTCGCTGTGGTCGCCCAACAGCAGCAGATCCGGATGATTGCCGTGAGCCAATAGAGTACAGCTGTGGCACAAACCACAAGGACCACGACTCGACGGATGTTGACACAACAGCGTCTCCGCCATCCGGCGCGCCAACTCCAGTTTACCCAGCCCGAGGGGGCCACTGAGCAACCAGGCGTGGGCCAACCGGCCCTGGGTAAAACTATCCAGCCAATCGCGCCAGGTCGGTGCTAGCCAGGGATACATAAACTCGACTCCAGCTCAGCCCGGATACTGGCGGCGACCTGCGCCTCATTCTGGCCGGCATCGATGATCCGGACGCTCGGGTCCTGGTTTGCCAGTTGCAGATAGCGGGCGCGGGTACGCTCGAAGAATGCCAATTGCTCCAGCTCGATCCGATCCAGCTCGCCGCGTGCACGGGCGCGGGCCAGACCCATGGCAGGGTCAATATCCAGATAGAGCGTGAGATCCGGGCTGAAATCCCCAAGCACTGCCTGCTTGATCTGGCGAATGAGAGCTTCATCGATCCCTCGCCCACCGCCTTGATAAGCCAGCGATGAAAGATCATGCCGATCACCAATGACCCAGAAGCCGTTGGCCAGCGCAGGTTTGATACGAGTCTCAACTAACTGGACACGGGCGGCGTACATGAGCAGTAATTCAGCCTGGATGG
This sequence comes from Aeromonadaceae bacterium, assembly GCA_963677375.2. GTDB lineage: Bacteria > Pseudomonadota > Gammaproteobacteria > Enterobacterales > Aeromonadaceae > Pseudaeromonas. The sequence continues at coordinate 189,221 of CAXXIF010000006.1, read as the reverse complement.
TCAAGGGTTCGTCATGGATCTCCTTGACGATGGCTCGCATCCGCTCCGCCAAGGGCGTACCCCCGGGCTCCCGCGTCTTCTCGATATTATTAACGCCATGCTCGCGTAACCAGCTCTCGACATGACGAACCGCCGTACTCTTGCCGGCCCCCTCCAACCCTTCGATAACGATAAATTGTGCAGACATCAGGGGCGCCCCAAAATATAGCGGCGAACCGCATTGTTATGTTCAGCCAAGGTGCGGGAGAAATGGTGCTCACCACCACCCTTGGCGACAAAATAGAGGTAATTGCTGCTTGCCGGATGTAAAGCCGCGAGGATAGCCGCTTTACTCGGCATGGCAATCGGGGTTGGGGGCAAACCGTCAATCAGGTAGGTGTTGTACGGGTTCTCGTCCAGCAAGTCGACCTTGCGGATATTGCCGTCATACCGATCCTTGATGCCGTAGATCACCGTCGGATCGGTTTGCAGACGCATCCCCTTGCGTAACCGATTGATAAACACCGAGGCAATCAGGGGGCGTTCCGCCGCTTTGCCCGTCTCCTTTTCGATGATCGAGGCCATGATCAGCGCCTCATAGGCACTCTTGTAGGGTAACCCCTGGGCTCTGTTTGCCCAGCTCTTATCCAAAAACGCACTCATGTGTTCCCGGGAGCGGCGCAGAATATCCAGATCACGGGTGCCTGCGGTATACGCGTAGGTTTCCGGCAATAGCAGCCCTTCGATATTATCCGGCTCCAGGGACAAGGCAGAACGCACCTCGTCGGCATCATCCTCATCCAAAGTACTTTCGATATAGGGAGCCTGCTTCAGCGTGCGAATGAAGTCTTCGATGCGACCCCCTTCGATCAAGGTCACGGAAAACAGCACCTCTTTGCCGCTGCTGAATAATAACAAGGCGTGACTGACCAACCAGCCCGATTCGAGGCGATAGGTGCCCATTTTGATCTGCGCCAACTCGGGGTGCAGTTTTAACCACACCAGAGTCCAAAAGGGCGACACCGGTTGCCCGGCAAGCTCGCCCATCAGGCCTCGCGCCGACATACCTTTCTTGACGGTGAACAACCGAGCCTCACCGGCAATCGCCAGATGGTCGAAGCGATTGAGCTGATACTGGCCCCAACCGTAGCCGCACAGTACGGCGACGAGACAAAGCGTCAGGACGAGATTACGCCTAAGTCGCTTGCAAAAATGCTGTTTGCAGCTGGCGAGCCAGTGCGTGATTCGAGTAAGTAACATCTTCAATTCCAGTGACCGGTACGACTTCCAGCAAGGCATTGCTGATCCAGACTTCATCGGCTGCTTGAATGGTGTGCAAGCTAGCCTGAACAGACTCGCAGCGAATGCCTTGCTGCGCCAGGTAACCCATGATCCAGGCCCGCATCACCCCCGTGACACCGCTCTGCGTCAGATCCGGTGTGTATACTACGGAATCCTGGCGCCAAAATACATTTGCTGCGACGGTTTCAACGACTCGCTCTTCGACATCCAGCACGAGCCCTTCCAGCTCCCCACGACGCTCCAATTCTGTCTTCAGCAGAACCTGTTCCAGGCGGTTCAGACTCTTGAGCCCGGCGAGCAATGGACTATGGCTCAAGCGCCCATGGCAAACCGCCAGATGAATCCCCGACGCTTGCCAATCCCGATACTGCACCGGGTAATCATGGACACTGATCAGTTCATTCGGCCTCTCGCAGCCGCGAATACCATAGCCGCGAGCACCTGAACCTCGGGTAATGATGATCTTGCAGCACCCCTGAGCCATCCCGTGCAACTGGGTAAGGAGTCGCTGGTATAGCTGTTCCACATCCAGCTCTGGAAAGAACAGCCGCTGGGCCGTCGATTGCAAACGTTCGACGTGTAGATCCCACAACAGGGGCATTCCATCACGCACCTGGAGGGTGGTAAAAAAACCATCCCCTAGGGTTAACCCGCGATCGGCACTATCAATCAGTGTCTGGGGCTCTCCGTTCAGCAATCTCATATCCCAAGTACTCCCCTTTGCACCCGAGGTGCCCTGATATGACCCGGCCTCTTCATGACGGTCAGCAACCGATCGGCAATCCATAAAAAAAGGCCCGATACAGGGTATCAGGCCTCTACTGGCAGTCGCCAGAATTTAGACGCGCTTGAAGATCAGAGAACCGTTCGTGCCACCGAAACCAAACGAGTTGGAAAGGGCATAGTCAAAGTCGCCCTTCTTCGGAACATTCGGCACTAAATCCAGATCACACTCATCATCCGGGTTGTCCAGATTGATGGTTGGCGGAGCCACTTGGTCTCGCAGGGCCAGAATGGTAATGATCGCTTCAATCGCACCCGCAGCACCCAACAGGTGGCCGGTCATCGATTTAGTGGAGCTGATCATCAGGTTACCCGCGTGATCACCAAAGGTTGTCTTCATGGCACGCAGTTCTGCCAAATCACCTAACGGTGTCGAGGTACCATGCGCATTCACGTAACCAATCTGGTTCACGTCGATACCGGCATCCTTGATGGCATTCTGCATCGCCAGGGCGGCACCAGCACCATCGGCAGGAGGTGCCGTCATGTGGTTGGCATCCGCACTCATTCCAAAACCAACGAATTCGGCATAAATGGTCGCGCCACGGGCCTTGGCATGCTCATACTCTTCGAGCACCAGCACCCCAGCACCATCGCCCAAAACAAAACCATCGCGATCTTTATCCCACGGACGACTGGCCTTTTGCGGCTCATCATTACGAGTCGACAGCGCCTTGGCAGCGGAAAAACCACCCATGCCCATCGGGGTAGAAGCCTTCTCGGTTCCACCACACACCATGACATCGGCATCGCCGTAGGCGATCATACGCGCGGCAAAACCAATGGCATGAGTACCGGTCGTGCAAGCCGTCGTAATCGCAACGTTCGGGCCACGTAATCCTTTCATGATAGAGATATGACCAGACGCCATGTTGATAATGGTGGATGGCACGAAGAAAGGACTCAATTTACGAGGGCCGCCAGCGATCAAACTGTAATGGTTCTGCTCGATCAATCCCAGACCACCGATACCAGAGCCAATTGCAACACCAATACGGGTTGCATTTTGTTCCGTCACTTCCAGACCTGAATCTTCAAAGGCCTGTAGACCGGCTGCGACACCATATTGAATGAACAGATCCATCTTGCGGGCATCTTTACGAGAAATGCCAAATTGTTCTGGATCAAAGTCTCTGATCAAGCCAGCAAACTTGGTTGGAAAGTCGGTAGTATCGAAATGGTCAACGTTGGTGATGCCACTCTGGCCTTGCAGTAATGCCTGCCATGAGGTTTCAGCAGAATGACCAACAGGAGAAAGCATACCCAGACCGGTCACCACAACTCTGCGTTTTGACACAGGATTGCCTCCGCGAGGTAAAAATAAAAAAGGGAATAAAAGAAACAAGAGCGGCTAAAGAGCCGCTCTTGTTGACCAAGAAATTAATCCTGGTTGGAGTTGATGTAGTCGATAGCAGCTTGAACAGTAGTGATCTTCTCTGCTTCTTCATCAGGAATTTCAGTGTCGAATTCTTCTTCCAGGGCCATTACCAGCTCAACGGTGTCCAGAGAGTCAGCGCCCAGATCATCGACAAACGAAGCTTCTGACTTAACGTCTTCTTCCTTAACGCCCAGTTGCTCGATGATAATTTTCTTAACGCGTTCTTCGATATTGCTCATGACCTGATTTTTCCTTTAGAAATACGCAATTGCGTGTCGTTGCGGTAGTTTATTCGATTGTTCATAGTTTGCAAGACTGTTAGGCGTGGTCAAACCAGGATTTTAGACATACATCGCCTAAAAAATTGCATAGATATGACCACCTTTTGTCCTGCTGGTTAGACCATATACATGCCACCGTTCACATGTAAAGTCTCACCCGTCACATATGCCGCTTCATCCGATGCGAGGAACAACACGGCTGCCGCAATCTCTTTAGGATCCCCAAGGCGATTGGCAGGAACTTGATTCAGAATGCCAGCCCGTTGATCATCATTCAATGCCTGAGTCATATCGGTTTCGATAAAACCCGGAGCAACCGCGTTGACTGTGATCCCCCGCGAGGCGACTTCCCGAGCCAGGGACTTGGTAAAACCAATCAGACCCGCTTTGGCTGCCGCATAGTTGGTTTGCCCCGCATTCCCCATGGTACCAACCACAGAGCCAATGCTGACGATCCGACCATAGCGCTTCTTCATCATGGCGCGCAGCACCGGCTTGCTCAGGCGAAACAGCGAGGTCAGGTTGGTGTCGATAATGTCCTGCCACTCGTCATCTTTCATACGCATTAACAGGTTATCACGGGTGATACCAGCGTTATTGATCAAGATATCGACATCGCCGAAACGTTCCTTGATCGCCGCAAAAAGCGCCTCGATGGACTCACTGCTGGTCACATTCAGCACCATACCGCAACCGGCGTCGCCGAGATAAGCTGTGATAGCGTCCGCACCTGATTGGCTGGTCGCGGTTCCAACGACCTTGGCACCCTTGGCGACAAATGCTTCAGCGATGGCGCGCCCAATACCGCGACTGGCACCAGTTACCAAGACAACTTTATTTTGAAAACTCATGTTTCATCCTTAATTGATATAACCCGTAGGCTTATTGCAGCTTGGTCAGAATATCTTGCAGTGATGCAGGATCATTGATGGCAGTACCATCGACGCGCTTATCGATGCGTTTGACCAAGCCGCTAAGAACCTTGCCCGGGCCCATCTCCACTTCAAACTCGATACCGCTATTCGCCATACTCTCAACGGTTTCGGTCCAACGAACAGGACTAAACAGTTGACGCACCAAGGCTTCCTTGATGCGGCCTGCATCCGTTTCCGCCATGACATCGACATTGTTGATCACCGGAATAGACGGAGCCTGAAACTCGACCGTTTGCAGAGCAACCGCCAATTTGTCCGCGGCCGGCTTCATCAAGGCACAGTGGGACGGAACGCTCACCGGCAATGGAAGAGCACGCTTGGCACCGGACTCTTTCATCAACACATTGGCGCGTTCGACGGCCTCTTTGTGCCCGGCGATCACCACTTGACCCGGTGAATTGAAATTGACGGGAGCAACAACTTGTCCCTGAGCGGCCAGCTCGCAATTAGCCGCAATGGATTCATTATCCAGCCCGATAATGGCTGCCATGGCTCCCACCCCTTCCGGCACTGCCTCTTGCATGGCCAGACCGCGCAGTTCAACCAGCTTCACCGCATCGGTAAAGGCTAAGGCTCCGGAACAGACCAGGGCTGAATATTCACCCAAGCTATGGCCCGCCATCACCGTAGGGAGCGGCGCCCCCAGTTCTTGCCAAACACGCCACAGCGCAACCGAACTGGTCAGCAAGGCGGGTTGGGTACGCCAGGTTTTATTTAACTCTTCTGCAGGGCCATTCATCACCAAGGCAAACAGATCGTAACCGAGAACCTGACTGGCTTCATCAAATGTGGCCTTGACCACAGGGTACTCACTGGCCATATCAGCCAGCATACCGACGCTTTGCGAACCCTGACCGGGAAATGCGATCGCGAACTTAGTCATGTGTCATTTTCCTGTGCAATTAAAAACGAATCAGCGCTGAACCCCAGGTAAAACCGCCACCAAAGGCTTCCAGCAAAATAAGTTGGCCGCGCTGGATCTGACCGGAGCGAACTCCTTCGTCGAGCGCCAGCGGAACAGAGGCCGCAGATGTATTGCCGTGCTTCTCGAGAGTAAGAATGACCTGATCCATCGACATCCCCAGCTTTTTAGCCGTGGCACTGATGATCCGGTAATTTGCCTGGTGAGGCACCAACCAATCTAGCTCGGACTTGTCGATACCATTGGCCGCCAGTGTCTCGGTGACAATTTCACTCAGACGCGTCACGGCAACCTTGAAGACATCATTGCCCTTCATATACATGTACGCGGGGAAATCTGCGGCAGCCGGGCCACGTTTTCCCTGGGGTAACTTCAGCAACTCGCCATAACGGCCGTCCGCATGCATATGGGTCGACAAAATTCCTGGCTCTTCGGATGCACCAATGACCACGGCCCCTGCGCCGTCACCGAAGATAATGATGGTACCGCGATCCGTCGGATCACAGGTCCGAGCCAGAACATCGGCCCCTACCACCAGCACATGTTTTGCCGCGCCAGAGCGAACAAATTGATCCGCCACACTCAGGGCATAACTGAATCCGGCACAGGCAGCCGAAAGATCAAAAGCGGGGATACCCGGACAATCCAGCAGGCCTTGTAATTCACAAGCCGCGGAAGGAAAAGCATTTTCTGCGCTGGTCGTCGCCAGCACTATCATGTCCAGATCCGTAGCCGCCAGACCCGCCGCAGAGAGCGCATGAAGTGCGGCTTCCTTGGCCATGGTTACTACAGTCTCATCTGCACCGGCTATTCGACGTTCTTTGATGCCGGTACGTTCAACGATCCATTCATCACTGGTTTCGACCATACGCTCAAGATCAGCATTGGTGCGAACCGTTGCGGGCACATAACTGCCCGTGCCAAGAATTTTACTAAACATAGGTTCGACTAGCGCCTGTTTATTGGTTCTGCCTCAAACCGTTCGGCAATGCGCGCTGGAAGTTGGTGTTGAACTTCCACAACCGCTTGCAAAATGGCGTTGGAGAAAGCATGCCGTTCGGCACGCCCATGACTTTTGATAACAATGCTGCGCAATCCTAGCAGACTCGCCCCATTATACTGGTCGGGGTTCAGGTGGGATAGGCGACGTTTAAAAAAGCGGGTCAGAAACGACTGCAACCAACCTGCCATGCCATTCATTTGCTGATGACTGGCCTGGGATAATAGCCTGACCATGCCTTCAGCAGTTTTGAGAGCAATATTGCCCACAAAACCATCACACACGATAACATCCGCTACACCTTGAAACAGCGCGTCGCCTTCGATGAAACCGCGATAGTTCAGACCCGGGGTCGCGGCAATTAGTTCCGCAGCACGCCGTACCTGTTCATTGCCCTTATTGGCTTCGGCACCCACATTCAAAAGCGCGACGCCAGGATTTTCAATGCCAAGAACGCTGTGCGCAACAACACTGCCCAACATGGCAAATTGCCGTAGATTCTCCGGATCACAATTTACGTTTGCGCCCAGATCCAGCAGGACAGAACGATGGCCCGCAATCGTTGGGACACAGGTCATGAGTGCCGGGCGTTCGACACCAGGCAAGGTTTTCAACACGTGTTTGGCGATCGCCATCAAGGCACCTGTGTTGCCTGCGCTGACACAAGCATCGGCACGCCCCTGTTGTACCAGCTCCAACGCAACGCGCATGGACGAGTCTTTCAGATGACGTAATGCGAATGCCGGTTGTTCCGACATGGAAATGATCTGTGAAGCGTGGATGGCATCAACACGGGGATGATTTAAAAGCGAATATTGCTGGAGCAGAGGTTGAATACTGGATAGATCGCCAACCAGCATCAATTTTAAATCAGGCAAAAGCGACAGTGCCTGCGCGGCGGCAGGCACTGTTTCAGAGGGGCCATGGTCACCCCCCATCAGATCTAACGCCAGGGTTAGAAAAGACAAAAGTTACTCCTGCTTAAATAAATTAAGCAATAACCTTTTTACCACGGTAAAAACCGTCTGCAGTCACGTGGTGACGACGGTGAATTTCACCAGAAGTCGGATCCACGGTCAGTGCAGAAGCAGTCAGTGCATCGTGAGAACGACGCATACCACGTCTGGAACGGGTTTTACGGTTCTGTTGTACGGCCATTGACCTAACTCCTAATTCATTTACTTATGTTTCAAACCGTTAAGAACTGCAAACGGATTCGGACGCTCATCAGCAGGTTCGATTGTCCCCCATGTCATCTGCATTCCCCCGCGCTTGCACTCATGCTCGGCGTGCATGGGTGCAAAAGGCAGGTCGAGGATTAATTCATCCTCAAGCAGCTCATAGAGATCAATTTCGCCGTTTTCATCCAATTCAATGGGCTCATAAGCTTCCGGCAGTTCCTCCTCCTCTACCTTCGCAGATAGCGGAGTGTAGATGAACTCAACATCGCAACGATGATCAAATGCTTCACCGCACCGTTGGCACTCAAGCTTGACCAAGGTATGGGCAGTACCTCGCATAACGGTCAGGCCTTGGGCATCAGTACCAAAGGACAATTCAGCTTCGACATCATTTTGAATATCGATAACAGATTCAGCCAGCCGCGCAAGTTGTGTACGCTCTACCACCCCGACATAATCGAGGGACTTCACGGCACAACGGACCGGATCAACCTTAATGGGCAACTTCACCTTTTGCATAAGGCGCGCATGATATAGACACACATCTGGATAGTCAAAGGAAAAACCTATTCCTATGAATATTCGGTGATTAATTTAAACCCTCTGGGTATGATCACCGCACACTCATCTCGGTTTATTCGTATGCAGCCCATCATTCTCGCGTCCACCTCGCCATACCGCCAGGCTTTGCTTGGTAAATTAGGGCTCCCCTTTACCGCTATTTCTCCCCAGACCGATGAAACAGCCTTGCCGGGTGAGCCAGCCGAGCAATTGGTAGAACGTCTCGCTAAGGCGAAGGCGGCCGATGTAGCCAGCCATCTTGATCACGGGTGGGTAATCGGCTCTGATCAGGTGTGCGCCATTCATGGCGTCATTCTCGGAAAACCCGGTTGTTATGAACAAGCCGTGAAACAGCTGCAACAACTTTCGGGTCACGCCGTGACCTTTTACACCGGCTTATGCCTGTGGGATGCCAGTAACCAGCAGCATATCTCCATCGTTGAGCCGTTTACAGTTCATTTTCGCGAGTTGGATGCCAGCATGATCCACAACTATCTGCGGCAGGAAAAACCCTACGATTGCGCAGGTAGTTTCAAGAGTGAGGGGATGGGGATCTGTCTCTTCGAACGCTTTGAAGGACGCGACCCCAATACCCTGATTGGACTGCCACTGATGGCCCTAACCGATATGTTCCGGGCCTGGAAACTGGTGCTGCCACTGACCGACTCGTCAGCATATGAAAGGGCCACTGCCAATTGAATCAGTGAGCGACCAGATGCGCCGCCAGCTGTTGCATCGTATCCACAATGGCAATGGGCTCATGCTCGCGTAACTGGACGCGGCCATGAACACCCCAGGTGATCCCGATCCGATCCATGCCCATGGCCTGTGCCATGGCCATATCATGGATAGAGTCCCCAATCATGAGCGCCTGGCAAACCGGAATGTCCAGCTGCTGCAGGATCTGCTCCAGCATTAATGGATCGGGTTTGGAGCGTGCCTCATCGGCGCCACGACTGGCCACAAACAACGGGGCCAATCCCGTTTCCGCTAACACGCGATCCAGGCCGGCCCGCGCTTTCCCGGTTGCGACAGCCAGCTGATACCCGCTGGCGTGCCACGCCATCAGCTGCGACTCAACGCCGGGAAATAGCGGAGTTGGGGTTGCATCCAGATACAGATAATGTTCCCGGTAGCGCGCGAGCATCTGTTCCATAAGCGCATCAGACAAGCTGGCAAATAACCGGGGAATGGCAATGCGCAGACTGAGCCCTATGATATCACGCACGGCATCCGTCTCGGGGACCGGCAACTGACAATCCCGTGCCGACTGCTGCATGCAGGACACAATGCGTCCTACCGAGTCCATCAGGGTGCCATCCCAATCAAATATCAGCAGTTGATACCGCAACCTCATGACTTGACGCTATCCAGCTTGTTCAACAAGGCTTGGAGATGTGGGTCCAGTGGCGCTTCCATCGTCATATCCTGTTGATCGACCGGATGACAGAATGTCAGGCGACTGGCGTGCAAAAATAGCCGCTGCAACCCGAGGGCCCGCATTTTGCCGTCGAAAACCGCCTCCCCATACTTATCATCACAGGCAATGGGATGACCGGCATGGGCCGTATGCACGCGGATCTGATGGGTACGCCCGGTGATCGGACTGGCTTCCACCAAGGTGGCCTCAACAAAGCGTTTCAGTATCCGAAACCGGGTTTCTGAAGGCTTGCCTTCCGGATTAACACGCACAATACGTTCGCCCGATTGCAGTACATTCTTCAGCAAGGGTGCATTAACAACCTTGGTATGGTCTTGCCATTGGCCTCGCACCAGGGCGCTATATTGTTTGCGCATGGTCTTGAGTCGCAACTGTTCATGGAGACTTTTCAAGGCACTCCGTTTTTTGGCAATCAATAAACAGCCTGAGGTATCTCGGTCCAGGCGATGTACCAACTCCAGAAAACGGGCTTCCGGTCGCAGGGCTCGCAGCCCTTCGATGACACCGAAACTCAGACCACTGCCCCCATGCACCGCCATACCCGCCGGTTTGTTGAGCACAATCAGCGCATCGTCTTCAAACAGGATCATTGATTCCAAAGCCTGTATGCTCGACAACTTGGCCGATGGAAGCTCATTAGCCTCCGCCACGCGCACAGGAGGAACCCGCACCTCATCACCCGCTATCAGCTTGTACTCGGGTTTGATGCGCTTTTTATTCACACGCACTTCACCCTTGCGCAAGATCCGATAAATCAGGCTCTTAGGCACACCTTTTAGCTGAGTCTTCAAAAAATTATCTATGCGCTGCCCTTCCTGCTCAGCATCGATTACCAGCAGCCGCACTTGTTGAGTCGATGTATTCATGCCGCCGATTCTACATCAGATAGCGAGCTTTGTCGCAAAGCCAAAACGCTGCCTTGCTATGCCTGGCGTTAAAATGGAATAATGCAGGCGATTTTATGTAACCAACCGCCTGGAAATCGGGTTGGATCAGGCTCGACCGAAAACAGAAGGTCAGAGATGTTGTGTCAGTGAATGTTCTTTACACCCTCTTTGAGCCTGCTGTGGCAGCCTGATAGTTACGCAAAATCCTGATTTCGCCAGATTGTTCTATGCTGCTACGCAAAAGTTGCGTCTCTAGCAGGGTAAAGGATGCGAAGTGAGCCCCATGTGCGCCTCATGCATGACCAACCGGGAGGTTGCTCGACCATGCTACAGACTCGAGGCCGGTTCTCTTTTTAAATCCCTCAAATGGCGATTGCATTTCACGTCAGAAAATATTTATTTAGAGAATTGAATGAAAAGAATGCTAATCAACGCAACTCAAGAAGAAGAGTTGCGCGTTGCTCTCGTTGACGGACAACGCATCTATGATCTGGACATTGAAAGCCCAGGCCATGAACAGAAAAAAGCAAACATCTATAAGGGTAAAATCACTCGTGTAGAGCCTAGTCTGGAAGCTGCCTTCGTCGATTACGGAGCTGAACGACATGGTTTCCTGCCATTAAAAGAGATTGCCCGCGAATACTTCCCCAGTAATTACTCCTTCTCTGGTCGCCCCAATATCAAAGAGGTAATCAAAGAGGGCCATGAAGTTATCGTCCAGATCGACAAAGAAGAACGTGGCACCAAAGGCGCGGCGTTAACCACCTTTATCAGTCTGGCTGGTAGTTATCTGGTTTTGATGCCCAATAATCCACGAGCCGGTGGTATTTCCCGTCGAATCGAAGGGGATGAGCGTACCGAGCTCAAGGAAGCACTCAACGGTCTGGAAGTTCCGGAAGGTATGGGACTGATCGTCCGTACGGCAGGTGTGGGCAAGTCCCGGGAAGAGTTGGAGTGGGACTTAAATGTTCTGCTTAAACACTGGGACACTATCAAGAATGCCTCCGATCAAGAGGCGGCGCCTTTCCTGATCCATCAGGAAAGCAATGTCATCGTGCGGGCGATTCGTGATTATCTGCGTCGCGATATTGGCGAAATTCTCATCGATAGTCCGAAAATATTCGAACGCGCCAAACAACACATTGAGCTGGTTCGCCCCGATTTTATCAATCGCGTCAAATTGTACGATGGCGAAATTCCACTGTTTAGCCACTTCCAGATCGAGAGCCAGATTGAATCGGCATTTCAACGGGAAGTGCGTCTGCCATCCGGCGGTTCCATCGTTATCGACCCGACCGAAGCACTGACGTCTATCGATATCAACTCGGCCCGCGCAACCAAGGGTGGCGATATTGAAGAAACCGCGTTGCAAACCAACCTGGAAGCTGCTGACGAAATTGCGCGTCAATTGCGTCTGCGTGACTTGGGTGGTTTGATTGTCATCGACTTCATCGATATGACCCCGGTCCGTCACCAACGTGAAGTTGAAAACCGACTCCGTGATGCCGTGCGTCAAGACCGAGCGCGCATCCAACTGGGTCGGATTTCTCGCTTTGGTTTGCTGGAGCTGTCGCGTCAGCGTCTGCGCCCGTCACTCAACGAGTCCAGTACCCATGTCTGCCCGCGCTGCATGGGTCAAGGCACTATCCGTGATAATGAATCTCTGGCCTTGGCCATTCTGCGTCTGATTGAAGAAGAAGCGCTGAAGGATAATACCGATCAAGTACATGCACAGGTTCCTGTCGATGTGGCCGCGTTTTTGCTCAACGAAAAACGGACTGCCATTCTCAAGCTTGAACAGCGTCACCAAGTCCGGATCATTATCATCCCAAATGAGCAGATGCAGACTCCGCATTTTGAGGTTTTGCGTGTTCGTTCCGGTGAAGCCAACGAAGCACCCAGTTACGAATTGAAAAATGAGCTGGTGCGTGATGGTTATGAACCCAAACTGGTTGAAGCCAAGTTAGCAACACCAGAACCGGCCGTACAGGGTTTCAGCTCACCGGTGTCCACCAAAGCTCCCGTTGCCATAGTACAACCGCAGCCCGGTTTGCTGACTCGACTGTTCGCATCCCTCAGCGCTTTGTTCCGCAGTGCAACAACGCCTGCAGAAGAGGTGCCGAGTAAGCAAACGCCCGAACGTCGTGATAATCGTCGTCGTCGTGAAAACAACACTTCATCCCGCGATACTAATCGTCGCCGCCCTGCCGAGCCACGTCGTGAGCGCACACCCCGAGATAAGGATGAATCGCTTACCAAGGCAACCGAGGATAGAGGTAGCCGGAGTGACGAGAAGCCAGCTTCTCCACGTCGTCAGCGCAATGAGCGGCCAGAACGTGTGGAGCGTCCTGAGCGAACTGCCCAAGATCGTACCGAACGTCAGGAACGCACTGAACGCCCGGTACGCACTGAACGAGCCCCGCGCCCAGAACGTAAACCACGGGAGAGCCGTGAAACGGTTGCCGTTGACGCCTCCCTTGTAGTTCATGAAGCGGACCTGCAGCAACGTGAGGAAAAAGAGCAAAAGGTTGCTGAGCGTCGTGAGCGCCGGAATATGCGCAAAAAGGTACGGGTCAGCGAGTCAACCGAGCCACAGCCACAACAGGCGGTAGCCACCAGCGCGCAAGAGTACGACTGGACGAGCCGTGACGAGTTCAAAACAGCAGATGCTCAGCAGGTGGAAACTCCTCTGGTAGCGGCTGTTGTTGAAGAGCATCTCCATGCGGTCGACAGTGGCTCCACCTCAGAAGTCGCAGCTATTGATGCGCAAAAGTCCCGAGCGCCACAACGTCGCAAGCGTATCAACGAAGATGTCCGTCGCCAGCGTCAGCCCCAGCATGATGATATGGATACCCATGCTGATGCCGATGATGAGGATCGCAAGGAATTCCCTGTAATTGGGGAGGTAACTGTCGAGGCCGGTGAAAACGAAAGACCGCGTCGCTCACGTCGCCGTTCAGCCCCGACTCGCCAGGAGGTTGCGGTGGATACTGCCGCAGCGCCTGAGGTAGCGGACACAAACGAGAGCGCGCAGCAGGTTGAAATCACCACTCCCGTTAGCGCGGATCTGCCAGCCAGCACTAGCCCGGAAGTAATCCCTGAGACCACAGCCGTTGTGGCCCCTGGTATCACTGTGGTCGAAACCTCCGCAGCACCTGCTGACGCCGAGCCCGTTATTGTGGCCAACGACCCAGTTGCTGACGACCAAGTGGTTAACAAGCCAATGGTTAGCGACGTTGTTGAACCCGTAACACCGGTTGTGGATGTTGTCGTCCAGGCGTCGGTGGTTGAACCGCAAGCACAGGTACAACCGCAAGAAGCAGCCGTTGTTACGACTGCGGTAGCAGAGCCTGCAGAAAAAAAACCGGCTAAATCCCGTCGCAGCGGCATCGTTTCCAACGTGCATTTCGCACAAGCAGAAATGACCTTGCCCGTCTCAGCACCTGAATTGCCAGCCAAACAGGTGGATCACCCACCATTTGAGCGAACCAAAGTGAGTGTTTCAGGCCGTCAGGCTAGCGTAAAAGACTTGCGCAGCATCTCTTCAGCGCCTATGACTCGGACCTGATCCTTGTCATAGCACAAGACAAACCGCGCTTCGGCGCGGTTTTTTTTGCTTTCAGTTATCCCTGTTGGCATGCGCTGGCGATCCCTCCGTCTATCGCCGCAAAGTCTTTCCTCGGCAACATGCCCTTCGCAGATAGCGGACGGGAGCAACCGAGCTGCACATAAAAACAACAAGCCAGCATATCTATTCATTTCACTCGTGGCAGAATACTCGGCTTTTTGGTCGGTGAAGCTCTTATTTTCTGTTCAAGCAGCCAGGCTTGATGGTAAAATTGTTTGATAAAAATCAATTTTAAATGAATGAGCCTATGACCCCAGACAAGAAACTTGGAAAAAGAGTGCAATCAGGAGGCTGTGCCATCCATTGCCAGGACTGCAGCATCAGTCAGCTCTGTATTCCATTCAGTCTGAATGACAGTGAACTGGATCAGCTCGATAACATTATCGAACGTAAAAAACCGATCCAGAAAGGAGAGGCTTTATTCAAAGCTGGCGACGAGCTCCGCTCCCTGTATGCGATCCGTTCCGGCACCATCAAGTCCTACACCATTACCGAGCAAGGCGATGAGCAAATCACAGGGTTTCATCTTGCTGGGGATTTGATCGGATTTGACGCGATTCATCGACTCCACCACCCCTCTTTTGCACAAGCCTTGGAAACATCCATGGTCTGCGAGATCCCGTTCGAGATCCTTGACGACCTGTCTGGAAAAATGCCAAAACTTCGGCAGCAAATCATGCGCTTGATGAGTAATGAGATCATGGGTGATCAAGAGATGATTCTCTTGTTATCCAAGAAGAATGCCGAAGAGCGGTTAGCCGCTTTCTTGCATCGTCTCTCGACCCGATTTTCTGAACGTGGTTTTTCTGCCCGTGAGTTCCGTCTCTCCATGACCCGGGGCGACATTGGCAATTACCTTGGCCTCACGGTCGAAACGATCAGCCGGCTGCTCGGCCGTTTCCAAAAGCTGGAGCTGATCCGCGTCAAAGGTAAATATGTCACTATTATTGACAACACGGCCTTGGCTGAATTGGCTGGCTTATCCAATATCCCCTCTAGCTAGCTTGTACCGGGTCAACATCCCCAATTGTTGACCCAATTAGCACTCCATCCATGGCTTTTGCGCTAACCTATTGACAGGTCATTCCAGCATTCACCCGTCCTAAGGGGGCCATATGATCAAATATCGCAATATTCTGGTCGTGATCGATCCCAACATGGAAGCCCAACCTGCACTCTACCGAGCGGCTGAAGTGGCTCGGCTGCAAGATAGCGCAACCATCAAAGTCTTTATGTCCATCTATGACTTCTCCTACGAGATCACCTCGATCCTGTCAGTTGAAGAACGGGATGAGATGCGGGAGGGCGTTGTCGCCCAGCGCAGAGCCTGGCTAGAAGGTTTGATTCAACCCTATCTGGATGAGGGGCTGGATATGACCATCAAGGTGGTCTGGCATAGTCGCCCATCGGAAAGCATCCTCGATGAAGTCAATCAACATGGTCATGATCTGGTGATCAAGAGCGCGCATCAGCATTCCTTACTCGAAAGTTTTATTTTCACACCTCTGGATTGGCAATTGATTCGTAAGTGTCAACTCCCGGTATTGCTGGTCAAAGAACATGATTGGCCTGCAGATGGCAATATTGTGGTCGCACTCAACTTCAGCAATGAGCCTGAGCAGAATGCGCTGAATTTGAAACTGTTCAGAGAAGCCCATCACGTTGCCAAGCTAGTCAAGGCCAAGGTTCATCTGGTCAATGCCGTTCCATCCCCCACGGTCAATATTGCCCTGGAGGTTCCCGGGTTCACCCCCGAGATCTACAACGAAGCCATCCTGCTGCACCATCAGAACATGATGGAAGAGTTTGCCCGCGACCATCAGGTCCCGGCAGGACAGACCCATGTGATTGAAGGCTTGCCAGAGGATGTATTGCCGGAGATTGCCGAACAACTGGATGCCGAATTGATCCTGCTCGGTAGCCTCGGTAGAACCGGATGGTCCGCTGCGCTGATTGGCAATACCGCCGAACAGGTAGTTGATGGTCTGCATTGCGATTTACTGGTGCTCAAGCCAGATCCTGCTGAAGCGTAATGCGCACTGATGCTAGGTCACATCTAGCCATTCCTGGCCGTGGTTATGCAACGCGGCCAGCATGAGCTCCATTGAAAAACAAACGCCAACACGCCGAGTGAGCTCGACAGCGGGATTGTTATGCCATCCTCGGCTTGCCATCCCCGACTCCTGTAGGATACTTCACAACCCATCACTGGGCCGTACTGTGCAATCATCCTGAGAGCTTGAGTATAGAGAGCAGGATCTGTTACTTCAGATGAATCCCTTTGATTAGATTGGCCATCACCCTCCCCAGTCGGCTCAGTTTTTCTTGACCCCACCAATTTGATTACCGCAAGATCAGCCCCCTTGAGTAGAATGTCAGCCTGCAACCCTATGGATCTGAATGCTAGTTCTGGATAGCACTTAGATCCGAATATGTTGCCACGACACCTTTGAATTTATCTGTTGAGAGAAACGTTAAAATGAGCAAAGCCGCCGAGGCGCGAAAGAAGAAACTCCGTGGAGCCGTTGGGAAGGCGGTGATGGATTACACCATGATCGAGGAAGGCGACAAGGTCATGGCTTGCATCAGCGGTGGCAAAGATTCATTCGTCATGCTGGACGCCTTGCTGCACTTGCAACGGGTTGCCCCCATTCAATTCGAGGTGGTGGCCGTCAATCTGGATCAGAAGCAACCCGGATTCCCGGACCATGTGCTGCCCGAGTATTTCAAAGCTAATGGCGTTGACCATTACATCATCGATAAAAACACCTATGCGGTGGTGAAACAGAAGATCCCCGAAGGGCGAACCACCTGCTCGCTATGCTCCCGGCTGCGTAGAGGTACCCTCTACGGCTTTGCCGAACAGATCGGAGCCACCAAGATTGCCTTGGGCCACCACATGGATGACATAGTGGAGACTCTGTTTCTCAACATGTTCTTTCAGGCCAAGCTCAAGGGGATGCCACCCAAGCTCCTGAGCGACGATAAGCGAAATATCGTGATCCGTCCCCTCGCCTATTGCCGGGAAAAGGATATTGCCAAGATTGCCAATGATTGCGAATTCCCCATCATTCCGTGCAACCTGTGCGGTTCACAACCGAATCTGCAACGCCAAGTCATCAAGTCGATGATTACGGAGTGGGACAAAACCAGCCCTGGCTGCGTAGAAAATATCTTCCACAGTTTGCAAAACGCGAGTCCTTCACAACTGGCCGATACCAGCTTGTTTGATTTCAACAACCTGACTCTCGACCGTTCGGCAACCTTGCCACCACAACCATTCGAGGGGGCTGCAATCTCCTCCACCAGCTTCGAAGAGCCGCTAGAAAACGCCTCTGCGGTGAACTACTGGAATGCTGAACGCATTCTGTAATCGGAAGCCAGAGACGACAAAGGCCAGTTTTTGGACTGGCCTTTGCATTGCACACTGGTGTTGCTGGAGGGTTAGTCTGCCTTGTCGGCACTCCAGTAACGTTGATTGGTGCGGATCATCCCCTGGATCTTGCGAACATAACCATCACCCAGAGTCGAATAACGATTCAGACCCCTGGCGAGTGCTACCGCATCCAACGGTTTGACCTCGGCACGCATATCGGCGCGCATCTGACGCACCTGCTTGTAAGCCGGATGGGTATTAACATTCCGCATATACGCTTGAACAGCCAAGACCGGCGAATTAAAAGACTTCACCTCTCCAGAGCCATTCCGGCGATATGGCGAAACACCACATCCTTTTTCGAAGCAATAGTGGCCAAAGAAGTTATTCAGTTTGCGGGCCATACGAGATGTCCCCCAACCTGATTCTGTGGCCGCCTGGCTCAGTACCAGTTCAGGAGGAAGAATATCCACACGAACCAGTAATTGATCGATCCCCTTCTCGTCGAGCGAGAGATCAACCAGACGATACTGTTGTCCCATGTTCTCCAGCCACTCTTCCTGTTCGGAAGCGAGCTCGATCCCCCGGTTCAACTGTAACTTCAGTTTTTCAAGTTTACTGCGCTGAGTCAGTATATTGGCTGCAACCATCTCGTAAGACGGCCGCAGGTAATCGACAAAAGCTTGCTTACGCTCGACAGGATCCTTGATAGCCTTGAAATCAGGCGGATCCATAGCCACCGAAGTGGCAAGCTCACGCTGGAGTTCCTGCGGGACGGGCCCTGGAACACCGGTATTACCCACAGCGGCCGGTATCACGGCGCAGAGTAACAGCAAGGTCCATAGTCTGGTCATCTTCATGCAACAAAGCTCCCCTTATCGAGCGATGCAGCATCCTTCGGCGTAATTTCTATCCGCACCCGAACGCCACATACATCACGGTAGACAATACCATTCACGATTAAATAGAACGGCACCATCCAGATGAGCCCCAGGCCGAGTGGCAACATGGCTAGGACAAACAACGCGGCCAGTACAGCGTATAACAGCAACAGCTGCGGCCAACCACGAAGAAACAAGCGAAAGGATGTCCACATGGCTCGCGCCGGTGAGAGTCCCCGCTCCAACACCAAAGGGATGGTAAACATCATGCTGACGCTGAATACCAGCAACAGCACCATGCTGAGCGTCTCGGCCATGCGTGAATGCATCGCCAGACTTTCCAACCCGCCTTTAAACCCGGAAAACAGTAGGCTGGTCTGTATGAGGGTGGGTGCCTGGCGTAAATAATCAAACACCATGCTACCGCGGACTTGAGAACCAAGCGCGCGGCGCACCCCCAACATATCCAGACTGCTGCTGACCGGTGACAGAACCGCGGCCAGTATGATGCTAAATAACATGCTGACCACGGCACTCTCTGTTTCCAACCAACCGCTATAAGCCATCAGTCGAATCACTAAAAACATCAGGGCAAGTACGGTCGCAGCCGCCAGCAATAAGCCGGCTTTGGCACCAAACGTTAACCGCCAGGCTTCTCGTAACAGCGTCTTAAGATCCAGCTGAAATCCCTTTTGCAAGGCACTTTCCAGATCGCCGCCGATCGTGATCAGATCCTGTTTTTTATCGGTCATTGCCCGTACTTTGATATCCCAAAGTGGGCATTATAGCAATAATTGTCGGCTAGGCCCAACTTTGCGGAATTTTGCCTCACTTGAGAACCACAAAAACCTTTTTTTATGCGGTATAAAAAATGGGTAAATGCCGGATCAAAAATTAAATTACTTATTTTTCAATGAATTGAAAATAGACCGTTCATCCTGCAATCATTTGTTCGCCAAAGGCCCGTTTTGTGCGCCTCCAGGTCCTGTAACGTTCAATTTATTGCTCTGCGCTGCCCTGAAATCACCACAACACCATCTTGTTTTACTCTCGCGAGTCCATTGCTTGTCATCCCGTTGCAACCTTATTCCGCGAGCATGAATGCTCAGTAGCGCCAGCAATCGCGACGCGCCAGCCATTGCCATGAATGAGGGAAATGATGAGTCAAAACGTTCGGTGGACCCTAGGGATGATAGGGTTGAGTACATCCTGTTGGTTATTTGCCGCTGAACCGGCACCCCATACAGAACATGCAGCCCATCAGCATGGGCATGCCAAGCTGAATATTGCCCTGGAAGGCAAAACCCTGCTTCTGGAGCTGCAAGTTCCCGCTGACGATATTCTGGGTTTTGAGCATGCACCACAGACCAGCCAGGAGCAATTGAAGCTCAAGCAAGCCATGGCGCTGTTGCAGCAAGGTACTCAATTAATTGCTCTCGACCCCGCAGCAGAATGTCAGCCGCTGCCCGCCCAGATTGAACAGCACATCGACGATAAGTCGAGCAGTCATGCCGACATCCTGGGTCGCTATGCCTTCGAGTGTCAATCTAGCGCACAATTGCACCGCATCGAGTTTCCGTTGTTTCGTCAATTTCCAACACTTCAGGACATTGATTATCAGCTGATAACCACCTCCAGCCAAAATGCCGGTGAGCTCAGCCCCGCCCATCCCCAGTTGCTACTGCAGGAATAACATTTGTGGATCAATATGTAATTTCAGTATCCGACCTTCAGTTTTCCTGGCCAGGCCATGCTCCTTTGTTGCAGATCGCCAGCTTGCAGATAAAACAGGGCGAGCGTCTATTCATCAAGGGAGGTAGTGGTAGCGGAAAATCCACTCTGTTGGGACTTTTGGCGGGTATCCATTGTGCCAATCAAGGGATGCTGTCAGTACTCGGCAAAGAACTAAAAGAGTTATCCGCCAGTCAGCGGGACCACTTTCGCGCCAATCATATGGGCTATATCTTCCAGCAATTCAATTTACTGCCCTTTTTATCGGTGGTGGAAAATGTCACCTCACCGCTTATCTTCTCGCCCAGCAAACGGCAGCGGCTTCTCGATACTCCGCATCAGGAAGCCCACCGCCTGCTGGATGCCTTGCAACTGCCGGACTCGTTACGTCAGCGACCGGTCCATCAGCTCAGTATCGGGCAACAGCAACGAGTAGCCGCAGCACGGGCTCTGATTGGCAGTCCGGAGCTGGTCATTGCCGATGAGCCGACGTCGGCCTTAGATACCGACAGCCGTCTGGCCTTTATGCAGCTATTGTTCAGCGAATGTGAGCGCCTAGGCAGCAGCCTGCTGTTTGTCAGCCACGATCCCTCATTGGAGTCGTTATTTCCCCGAGTCATAGCCCTGAGTGAACTCAACCAGGCCAACGTGGAGCTGCCCCCATGCTAACTCTCGCCCTCAAGAGCCTCTGGTCCCGCCGACTGACCGCTTGCCTGACGCTGGTCGCCATTGCCATCAGTATTTGTCTGTTTCTAGGGGTCGAGCGAATCAAAGATCAGACCAAAGAGAGCTTCTCCCGCACTCTGTCTGGCACCGATTTGATCGTCGGAGCCCGAACCGGGCCGCTGAACCTGTTGCTCTATTCGGTGTTCCATCTGGGTGATGCCACCAACAATATCGGTTGGGACAGCTATCAGGCATTACGCCAGCAGCCCGAAATTGCCTGGACTATTCCCATTTCATTGGGCGATTCCCATCAGGGTTATCGGGTTGTCGGCACGTCGCCTGACTATTTCAAGCACTATCAATATGGTGACCATACACGGTTACAATTTGCAGTGGGTGCTGCGTTTTCAGGCGTGTTCGATGCGGTGGTCGGCGCCGAAGTCGCGCAAAAGCTGCATTACCAACTCAATACGCCCATCGTCATCGCCCACGGTGCCGGTAAGCACTCCTTCTCCCTGCACGATAATCTGCCGTTTCGAATTGTTGGCATATTACAGCCAACCGGGACGCCGGTAGACCGCTCGGTTCTAGTCTCGCTGGCCAGCATAGAGGCCATTCATCTGGGTTGGGGAAAAGGAGCGCAACCCCACACCATGACAGCGGCACAAGCTCTGAGCCAGGATTTGCAGCCGCAAAGCATCACCGCCATCCTAGTCGGACTGAAAAGCAAGATCCAGACGTTCAGCCTGCAACGCACCATCAATACCTACCAGCCCGAGCCCTTGCAAGCCATCATGCCAGGAGTGGCACTGCGCGATCTGTGGAGCCTGATGTCGGTTGCTGAAAAGGCGCTGGCCTTTGTCTCGACCTTTGTGGTGGTCGCCGGTCTGACCGGTATGCTGACCACACTGCTCGCCGGTTTGAATGAGCGACGCCGGGAGTTGGCAATTTTACGTTCCCTGGGGGCCACGGCGCACCATCTGTTCTTGCTGCTGAATCTGGAAGCCATGTTGCTGATTTCGTCAGGCATGCTGCTGGGTCTGCTGCTTCTCTATGCGGGTCTGGCGGTACTCATTCCCTGGATCCAGCTTCACTACGGATTACGATTGCCGCTGCGCTGGCCAACCGCGCAAGAGTATCAACTGCTGGGCATGATTTGGCTGGGTGGTATGTTTCTGGGGATCATTCCAGCCTGGCGCGCCCTCTCCTTCTCCCTGCACGATGGCATGACGCCGAGGAACTAAGCATGCGACATATTTGTTTACTGATTGCCTTGAGCACCTGGGGTCTGGCCCCCGCCGAGGCTGCAGATTATCAAACCCTGCAATGGAACGACCTGTTGCCCCCAAGCGCACACACCACAACCCAACCCGATCCGGCACAAACCATTAACCACACAGGGGGTAGCGCTCCACAGCTAGAAGGAAGCACCCGCCCTGAACTGGATCACCACCAGGTCCGCATCCCCGGCTATGTGGTCCCCATCGATGGGGACGAGCAGAGTGTACGCACATTCTTGCTGGTTCCATTCTTCGGCGCCTGCATTCATGTGCCCCCACCACCCAGTAACCAGATCGTCTTTGTCACACTCAAGGAGCCAGTCTCGGTGGACGAACTTTGGGACGCCGTCTGGGTCTATGGCACCCTGCAGACCGAGCGCTCAAGTCATGAGCTGGCCAATGCCGGTTATCAGATGCAGGGAGTTCGTATCGAAAGCTATGAGTGATAACGGCTACAGGTTCGCGTTGACCAACAGCTCATCGACCCAGCGGGGTAGCGTCTCCCCTGCCGGACCATACAAGCCGTGATCGAAATGGCTCTCTTGTAATGAGGGAGCCAAATTGAATTCCAGCGTCCGGGCGCCAGCACTCCGCGCCTCGGCTACAAAACCCGCGGCTGGATATACATTCCCCGACGTACCAATTGCCACAAACAGATCGGCCTGCTGCAGTGCCGTATAGATGGCATCCATCTGCAAGGGCAGCTCGCCAAACCAGACAATGTGTGGCCGCAGACGTTGAGCCGGCAGGCAGCAAGAACAACGATCATCGGCTGTGATATCGCCGGCCCAGGGATAGACCTGTCCAGTGCGCACACACCGAACTTTCAGTAACTCGCCATGCATATGGATCACAGCCTGGCTCTGCGCCCGCTCGTGTAAATCATCAATATTCTGGGTAATCAGAGTTACTGACTCGGGCCACTGCTGTTGCAAACGAGCCAGGGCATGATGAGCCGGATTGGGCTGGACTGTTTTCAGCAAAGCGCGCCGTTGGTTGTAAAAATGCTGCACCAATTCAGGGTCACGAATAAAACCTTCCGGTGTTGCCACATCTTCGATGCGATGCTGCTCCCACAGTCCATCGCTGGCCCGGAAGGTCGGTATACCCGATTCCGCAGACACACCGGCCCCGGTCAGGATCACAATGCGTGGCATCGTCATCATCAAAATCTCCTCATTGGTAGCCAGTCGACTGACCGCCGTTCAGCCCGCTAGATGCACAAAAAAAACAAGCCAGGCACTGGGCCTGGCTTGTTCTGTTCACCAACTTATTCTTCTTCGTCGGCGGCATCTGTTTCATTGGGAGTGGCATGTTCGACACGCGCCTTGAGCTTTTGTCCCGGGCGAAAGGTGACCACCCGACGCGCACTGATCGGGATATCCTCCCCCGTTTTCGGGTTGCGGCCCGGACGCTCGCTCTTGGTTCGGAGCTCGAAATTACCAAAGCCAGAAATTTTCACCTGTTCACCCGCTTCGAGCGACTGGCGGATCTCCTCGAAAAACGCTTCGACCATATCCTTAGCGTCGCGCTTGCTTAAGCCCAACTGGGTGAAGAGATGTTCCGCTATATCGGCTTTGGTCAACGCCATAGATCAATCCCTCAAGGATGCATTGTACTCAGTGCGGAGAGCTTCAACCACATTCGCTATGGTGTCGGCGATCTCCTTGTCCTCCAAGGTTCGCTGGGTATCCTGCAATACGAGGCTGATTGCCAGACTCTTCTTGCCCTCAGGGACACCCGGCCCTTGGTATATGTCAAACAAGTTTATTCCAACTATCTGATTTCCGCCAATTTTTTTAGCGGTCTGCAGAATATCGGCTGCAGAGACGGCCATGTCAACCACCAAGGCCAAATCTCGGCGATTTGCCGGGAAGCGGGAAATCTCCCCAGCTGACGGAATGCGGGTTTTCAGCAGAGCGTTCAGTTCCAGTTCGAACAGAACCACCTTGCTCTTGAGGCCCAATTTCTTTTCCAGACTCGGATGAATGACACCGATCCAGCCGATGGGGTGACCGTCACGCAACACCTGCGCCGATTGCCCCGGATGCAGAGCCGAATGCTCAGCCGCCACAAAACTGAAACGGTGGGCTTCACCGGTCAATTCCAGCAAGGCTTCCACATCGCCCTTCAGATCGAAGAAATCACTGGCGCGGGATGGAATACTCCAGTGCTCATCGGCCAGATTGCCGCTGATGATACCAGCCAGCAAGGGTTCCTGACGAATACCGTTTTCCGCCATTTCATCCTTGACGAAACGCAAGCCGTTTTCGAACAGACGCACACGACCCTGTTGCCGGTTCTGGTTATAGACCACCGCATTGATAAGGCCCGGCCACAGTGAAACCCGCATGGCTGACATATCCGCAGAAATCGGGAATGGCAGAATGATCGGTTCATGGCTGGGGAACAACAGGCTCATCGCCTTCGGCTCAACGAAGCTGTAGGTGATGGCCTCCTGGAAGCCACGGTCGACCAGCAGATGACGAGCGCGCTTGAGCGGCAGATCCGCTTCCAACTGCTGGTTCATCACCAGATGGGCCATGGGTGGCAGATTCGGAATATTGTTGTAGCCGTAGATCCGGGCTACTTCCTCAATCAAATCCTCTTCGATGGCCAGATCGAAGCGCCAGCTCGGGGATGTCGCTTGCCAGCCTTCGGCGTTCAGCACCACATTCAACCCCAGACGGTTCAGAATGTCGGTCACCACGGCATCATCAAACGCAATGCCAACCACACGGGTCAGCTTGTCACGACGCAGGGTAATGCGCTCCGGCTTTGGCAGCTGGGCTTCAGAAACCACTTCAATTACGGGGCCAGCTTCGCCACCACAGATATCCAGCAGCAGGCGGCAGGCACGATCCATAGCTTGCTGTTGCAGTTGGCTATCGACACCACGCTCGAACCGGTGGGAGGAGTCGGTGGACAAACCATAACTGCGCGCACGGCCCTTAATGGAAAGCGGATTGAAGAATGCGCATTCCAATAAAATATCCTGGGTTTCGGTGGACACACCGGAGTGCAGACCGCCAAAAATACCGGCAATGGCCAGTGGGCCAGAGCCATCGGCGATCACCAGGGTATCCGGATTTAGGCTGACTTCGCTTTCATCCAGCAGAGTCAGCTTCTCACCGGCGACCGCCATCCGGACTTGCAAGCCTGAGTCCAGCTTGGCCAGATCGAAGGCATGCATCGGCTGACCGAACTCTAGCAATACATAGTTGGTGACATCCACGATCGGATCGATGGAGCGCATACCGCAACGACGCAGCTTTTCCTGCATCCATAGCGGGGTCGCCGCTTTAACGTTCAACCCCTTGATCACCCGGCCCAGGTAACGCGGACAGGCTTCAGCGGCAGTCACAGTAATCGGGAATATGGCATCGCAGCTGGCGGTGACGGGAGTCCATTGCGGAGCTTGTACCGTACAACGGTTCAACACACCTATTTCGCGAGCCAAGCCGGCGATGCTCAGACAATCCGCACGATTCGGGGTCAGATCCACTTCGATGGTGACATCATTGAGTTGCAGATAATCCCGCACATCAGTGCCGATGGGAGCATCCAGTGGTAATTCGATGATGCCATCAGCTTCAACCGGAATCCCTAACTCGCTGTAGGAGCAGAGCATACCGTGCGAGGGCTGACCCCGCAGCTTGGCCTTCTTGATCACGAAATCGCCTGGCAATACGGCGCCAACCTTGGCGACTGCGACACGCAGTCCCTGACGGCAATTCGGCGCGCCACAGACGATATCAAGCAGCTCGGCTTCGCCGACGTTAACCTTGGTGACCCGTAACTTGTCGGCATCTGGATGTTGAGCGCACTCAACCACTTCTCCGATCACGACATTGGAAAATGTACCGGCCACCGCATCGATACTGTCGACCTCCAGACCCGCCATGGTGATCTGATCGGCCAGCTCATTGCTGCCGAGAGAGGCCTGGATCCACTCATCTACCCAGGATTTACTGAATTTCATCTATTAGCCCCTGTTCTTACTTGAACTGCTTGAGGAAGCGCAGGTCATTCTCGAAGAATGAACGCAGATCATTGACGCCATACCGCAACATGGTCAGACGCTCGACACCCATACCGAAGGCGAAGCCGGAGTACTTCTCCGGATCGATCCCCACAGAGCGCAACACGCTAGGATGAACCATGCCGCAGCCCAAGACCTCAAGCCAGCGACCATTCTTGCCCATTACATCCACTTCGGCACTCGGCTCAGTGAACGGAAAATAGGAAGGGCGGAAACGGATGGTCAGATCTTCTTCAAAGAAGTTTTGCAAGAAGTCATGGAGAATGCCTTTGAGCTCGGTGAAGCTGGTTTTCTCATCAACCAGCAAGCCCTCGACCTGGTGGAACATGGGGGTATGCGTCATATCGTAGTCATTACGATATACCCGGCCCGGCGCTATGATACGGATCGGCGGCTGTTGCTGCTCCATGGTCCGGATCTGCACCCCGGAGGTGTGCGTGCGCAACATCAGGCTGGGATTGAAGAAGAAGGTATCGTGGTCAGTACGCGCCGGATGGTGTGCGGGAATATTCAGCGCATCGAAGTTATGAAAATCATCTTCGATTTCCGGACCGGTAGCGACCGCAAAACCCAGTTCACCAAACAGGCGCTCGATACGCTCTATGGTGCGGGTCACCGGATGCAAACCACCGTTCTCCAGACGACGACCCGGCAGGGTCACGTCAATGGTTTCGGCGGCCAGCTTCTGGTTAAGTTCGGCGTTCTGAAACGCTTCACGCTTGGCGTTCAGTGCACTTTGCACCTGCTCTTTGGCCTGATTGATCAGGGCACCGGCAGCGGGGCGTTCAGCCGCAGAGAGGCTGCCCAAGGTCTTCATCTGTTCGGTGAAGAAACCTTTTTTACCCAGATATTGCACTCGCAGCTCATCTAGCGCGGCCGCATCCTTGACACTCTCTATCTCTGCCTGTGCCTTGGCAATCACTTCATCTAGCTGTTGCATGTCTTCCTCGTTTCCCACACCCCGAGGTGGGGCGGCAAATAGAATAAGGAGAAAAAAAGCATGGTAGTCAAAACCGGGATGACTGACCAGCATTCTCCCTTTACGGTTTATTCTTCAATAGGTTCCGAAAGCAAGCTCGGCTCGTGGATCGCGTATCCCTGTAGATAATCGACGCCCATGGCAACGAGCTTTTCGCGGATGTCCTGATTCTCTACAAACTCAGCCACTGTCTTGACTCCGACGGCGCGCGCCAGCTCGGCCATCGAGTTGACAATGGCGCGATCCGTTTCGCTGGTATCCAGGTGCCGGACAAACTGGCCATCGATCTTCAGCAGATCAATGGGTAATTCCTTCAGATGCCCATAGGAGGAGAAGCCGCTGCCAAAATCATCCAGCGCAAACGCACAGCCCAACCCCTTGAAGGTTTCAATAAAGGCCTTGGTCGCATCAATATTGGCAATAGCCTGGGATTCGGTAATCTCAAAACACAGGCGATCATAAGGGAAATCAGCGGCTTCGAGCAGACGCCGGATCTTGCGGTGCATTTTCGGTGTGCCGACCGACTCACCCGACAGATTGACCGAGACCATCGACAGGCGAGCAAGCTCATCCGGATTGGCCGCATACCACTTGAGCAAATTATCCAGCACCCAGAGGTCAATCTGCGGCATTAAGCCGAAACGCTCCGCCGCACCGATAAATTGGGCCGGTCGGATCAGTTCACCATTTTCCGCCCGCAGACGCAGCAATATTTCATATTTCAAGCCGCTAGCCTTCCCTTCACCGGGAACGATCAACTGGCGAGCCAACTCGAAGCGTCGCTCTTCAAGCGCCTGATGGATGCGCGCAACCCAAGCGACTTCTTCCTGATACAGGCGCATTTCCGGACTTAGATCCGAGTAGACATGAATTCGATTGCGACCCTGCCGTTTGGCCGTAGAGCAGGCCGCATCGGCCAGCGCCATCAGAGCGGAAGCATCATTGCAACCAGACTGAATGGGAACCACCCCCAAGCTAGCAGTAACCGAGTATATTTTGCCATTCCAGACAAACTTCAACTCCTGGATCGCCTTACGCCAGCGCTCCACAAACTGGATCACCTCATCGATGTAGCTATTCTCCATCACCACGGCAAACTCATCCCCACTCAGCCGAGTGAGCAAGAAGTTGTCCTTTTTCAGGTTGGAGATATGGGTGGCGATTTGTCGCAAAAATTCATCGCCCGCCAGATGCCCGCCTCCTTCATTGATCACCTTGAAGTGGTCAATATCGATGAAACACAGGTAATCGGTGCCCGGCGCAATATGCCGGCGCTTGAACAGTGACTCCAGAGCCTGGATCAGATAACGGCGGTTATAAAGACCCGTCGCTTCATCATGATTGGCCAGATACTCCAGCCGCGCTTGATACTGTTTGCTCTCGGTAATATCCACCAGAATACCTTCGAGTAACATGGCGCGGTTCTTCCCATTGCGGCGAGAAATCCGCAATGAGAGACGAGCCCAGAAGGTGGTGCCGTCTTTGTGCCGCATCTCGACATCACTGCGCACCCCCTCTTTGGACGACGTGAATAACTTGGCCAATAAATCATCGCGATCCTTGCCATTGACGTACAAAGCATGAGTCGTGCGGCCCACAGTCGTTGCCATGGTCTGAATATCGTCGTAACCAAACATGCGGCAATATGCCGGATTCGCCGCCAATAACTGGCCTTCTAATGTCGAAGTGAAGAGTCCTTCATTGGCGCTGTGGTAGAGCTCGAAATAGCGTTTTAACCCTTCCGAGGCTTGCCGTTTGGCCCTCATTCGCCCCTTCTTTTCCAAGTAGGTCCGATATGCTAATGAAAAACAAAGTAAAAGTGCCGCCATGGAGGAAAAGAGCGACAACAGATATTCACTGATCCATTCCTCGCGCAACCAGGTATAGCGGGTGGCAAACAGGCTCAAACAGCCCAGCATGAACCCCAACCAGGAGTAACAGTAGAGTCGTTGTAACCAGGTGCCACGACGGATGAAATAGAGACAGAAACTGGCCGCCAGTAAAGCCACGAGCATATAGCTGGCAAACGTGACATACACGCTCAAGGGTAACGGCAGTAACCAGACGGCAACGGTAACCCCGGCAACCAGCATGAGGATCAACCGACAGATACGGCGTAACCGGGGTGGCAACCAGATACGGAACATATCGAGAGACGAGAGAATTAACCCGATCAGTAATAGATTTCCGGTTGCCAACAACAGCCGGAACTCATCCAGCCAGTAGGGGATCAACTCATAGAGAGTGGCATAGCCTTTGAGTATCCAGGTCGTTGCCACCAGACTCAAAGCAAACAGAGCATAATAGATGAAACGTCGTTCGCGAATAAACGCATACATTAATAGCGCATAGAGTCCCACAAGAATAAAGGCACCGCTCACCAAGCCCATCTGGAGCTTTCCTAGTGCCTGCTGATTCGCATAGAAGCGTATATCTTGCAGCGTCACCGGAAACTGTAAAAAGGAGTCTGATTGGGCACGCATATAGATGGCATACCCTTCGTCCACATCCAGCATCAAGGGTAACGTAAACGCTTTAGAGGGATAGGGTTTGGCACCAACACCTCGATCCACCCCGGTATTCCAAACCCGTTGCAGGCGACCATTTTTAACCAGATAAATATCGAGCACGTCCAGCAGAGAATGCTGAACATCCATCATCAGGAATTGCAACTCACCAGAACGGTTATGTACTGCAACACGAAACCAGTAGGAACGACTATCCAAACCAAACGCTGGATAATCACCGGTCGTCGCCTGCCAACCCGGAAGTTGCGCAACCTCCCACGGCCAATGTAATTGAGGATTCGTACGGAGATATTCAACATGCTGGCTGATGTCGCTATTGGTATGGCGATCCTTGATCTCGATGACATGGATGGCCCATGCCTGACCAATGGATAGCAAAAAAAGTAGGAATGCGGTAATGACTTTCACGATAACCAGAATGCGTTGAAAATTGACGAATGCAGTTAAATAACAGAGCCCCGATAGATACACAATAAAAAAGGGAGGCCAATGCCTCCCTTTTTCAGCGTTTCCGCTTAGGCCAGTGCTGCCTTGGCTTTTTCAACCAGAGCAGTAAAAGTACCCTTATCGTGAACAGCGATATCCGCCAGGATCTTACGATCGATCTCGATAGAGGCCTTCTTCAGACCATTGATGAAGCGGCTATAAGACAAACCGTTCAGACGTGCAGCGGCGTTGATACGCGCGATCCACAATTGACGGAACTGACGCTTCTTTTGACGACGGTCACGATAAGCATATTGGCCAGCTTTGGTTACTGCTTGTACCGCTACGCGATAGACGCGTGAACGGGCACCGTAGTAACCCTTGGCAGCTTTCATTACCTTCTTGTGACGAGCACGAGCAGTCACACCACGTTTAACTCTTGGCATTTGTCAATCCTTCCTTACGCGTATGGCAGCATGTTAACAACACGCAAGGTATCACTCTTGTGAACCATGCTCATTGCACGCAAGTGACGCTTACGCTTGGTGCTCTTTTTGGTCAGGATGTGACGCTTGTTGGCTTGCTTACGCTTAAAACCGTTGGCGGTTTTTTTAAAGCGCTTCCAAGCTCCCTTATTGTTTTTCAACTTTGGCATAAAAACTCCGCATTGTATTTGCCAATTATATAATCAGGCGAATAAAGACCCCGTGGACAATAACGTCCACTGGGTCTCATTACTTGATGAGCCTAATTACTTCTTTTTTGGCGCCAGCATCATGACAGCTTGGCGACCTTCCACTCTCGGGAAGGACTCCACTACGGCCAACTCTTCCAGATCGTTTTTAACACGTTCCAGGACGTTCATACCGAGGTCTTGATGCGCCATTTCACGACCGCGGAAGCGGAGCGTTACTTTGGCCTTGTCGCCATCTTCTAGAAAACGAATCAGGTTGCGCAGTTTTACCTGATAGTCGCCTTCATCAGTTCCAGGACGGAATTTAATTTCCTTAATCTGGACCTGTTTTTGCTTCTTCTTTTGCTCTTTTTGAGATTTGCTCTTCTCGTAAAGGAACTTACCGAAGTCCATAATCCGGCACACTGGTGGTTCAGCATTCGGACTGATCTCGACCAGATCCACGCCCGCTTTCAAGGCACGATCCAATGCTTCTTCGATTGGCACAACACCGATGGGTTCACCATCTAGGTCAACGAGACGCACTTCTTTGCAACGGATCTCACCATTCATGCGGGTGCGGGGCGGTTGCTTGCCCGTTTTTTTAGCGCCGTTTATAGCTTATTCCTCCACTGTCTTTTGACCACGAGACTCAATCTCCTGCTGCAAGGCGGCAATTAATGCCTCTACCTTGAACTTGCCAAGATCGGTCCCCTTGCGAGTACGCACTGCAATCTCACCTGCTTCGACTTCTTTGTCACCGCAGACAAGCATAAACGGTACCCGCTTCAAGGTATGCTCGCGGATTTTAAAGCCAATCTTCTCATTTCTCAAGTCCGCTTTCGCTCGGATACCGGCTTGAGAGAGAAGTTTGACCACCTGTTTGGCATAATCAGCCTGATTATCAGTGATATTCATCACCACAGCCTGCACCGGAGAAAGCCATGTTGGGAAGAAACCTGCGTATTCTTCGGTCAAAATACCGATGAAACGTTCCAGCGAGCCTAAAATAGCGCGGTGGATCATAACAGGAACATGACGGTCGTTATCTTCGCCTACATAAGTGGCACCAAGACGACCCGGTAAGGCAAAGTCGAGCTGGATGGTACCACATTGCCAAGCGCGGTCGAGACAATCATGCAAGGTAAATTCGATTTTTGGTCCGTAGAAGGCACCTTCCCCCGGTTGTAACTGATATTCCAGACCATTGGCCTGCAACGCAGCTTCCAAACCATGCTCGGCTTTATCCCACATCTCATCACTACCAATCCGCTTTTCCGGACGAGTCGACAGTTTGACGGCGATATTCTGAAAACCAAAGGTGCTGTATGTGTCATAGACCATCTTGATACAGCCACTAACCTCGGACTGGATCTGATCTTCGGCACAGAAAATATGAGCATCATCTTGGGTAAAACCACGAACCCGCATCAGACCATGCAAAGAACCGGAAGGCTCATTACGGTGACAGCTACCAAATTCAGCCATCCGCAACGGCAGGTCGCGATATGACTTCAATCCCTGGTTAAAAATCTGGACATGGCCCGGGCAATTCATCGGTTTGATGGCGTACTCACGGTTTTCCGAGCTGGTGGTAAACATGGCATCTGCATATTTATCCCAGTGACCGGAGCGCTCCCAGAGTACCCGATCCATCATGAACGGGCCTTTGACTTCCTGGTAATCGTATTCGGTCAGCTTTTCGCGAATGAAGGTTTCCAACTCGCGGAAAATGGTCCAACCATCATGATGCCAGAACACCATTCCCGGAGCCTCTTCCTGCATGTGGTAGAGATCCAGTTGCTTACCAATCTTACGGTGATCCCGCTTAGCTGCCTCTTCCAAGCGTTGCAAATAGGCACCCAGCTGCTTCTTGTCGGCCCAGGCAGTGCCGTAAATGCGTTGCAGCATCTTGTTTTTAGAATCACCACGCCAGTATGCGCCGGAGATTTTTTGCAGCTTGAAGTGATGGCAAAAACGCATATTCGGAACATGCGGGCCACGACACATATCCACGTATTCTTCGTGATGATACAGACCCGGGGTGTCATCCTTGGCGATATTCTCATCCAGAATGGCAACCTTGTAATTCTCACCACGGCTGACAAATACGTCTCGCGCTTCCTGCCAGCTCACCGTCTTTTTGATGACGGCATAATCTTTTTGTGCCAGTTCCAGCATACGCGCTTCGAGAACTTGCAAATCGTCTTCCGTCAGCGGCCGGTCCAAATCCACGTCATAATAGAAGCCATTGTCGATCACCGGGCCAATCGCCATCCGCGTTTCTGGCCAGAGTTGCTTGATCGCATGGCCTAACAAATGCGCGCAGGAGTGGCGAAGAATTTCGAGTCCCTCTTCGTCCTTGGTGGTAATAATCGATAAAACAGCATCCTGCTCAATCAATTCACAAGCATCAACCAGCTCACCATTGATGCGACCGGCAATGCAAGCCTTCGCCAGGCCAGGACCAATGGAGGCAGCAACATCCATTACGCTGACCGCATGGTCAAAGGGGCGTTGGCTACCGTCTGGGAGAGTAATAACAGGCATGATTCATTCCTTGTACAGTGGTGACACCTACCAAGTGCCACTTGTTAGTGTATTGAATTCTTTATAAACAGAATTAACCGACAATGGCCGCTACTTTCGGACATATAAGGCGCGAGTCTAAAGAAAAGCAGGAATTCAGGCAATCAGTTCAGTCGTTGCGCAGTGCAACCCTAAACGGGAACCAATACATCTTCACTCGGAATCAGGCCATCTATACTTGGGATATTCGCTCTGGTTTCTAGGGGATGACTATGTGGCATGGGATAGCAGGACAGATCTCTGCGGCACTCGGACAGCGCTACCAGATCCTCACTCATGAGGCCTTGAGCGTTGCACCGGAAGAACGCCTCTTCCGGATCTCTGATGGTCAGCAGCCTTTATTCATCAAACTTGCACCTCGAAATCAACTCGATCGCATGGCCGTCGGTATCCGTAATCTGGCCTCCCTTCGTCTTTATGACAAAGTTTGTTTCCCGACACCCATCTGCTGTGGTACAGCCGGAGAGCACTGTTTCATGGCTCTGGAATTTCTCGAGTTACATGATGCAGAAGCATCCCCTCAGTGGTTCTCTCTCGGGGCTGCCCTCGCCCGACTGCACCGTAGTGATGAGCAAGCCATGTATGGTTGGGACGAAGATAATTATCTGGATACCACAGTGCAGCCCAATCGCTGGCAGAAACAGTGGTCATCCTTTTTTGCCGAACAACGAATTGGTTGGCAACTGCAACTGCTACGAGAACAGCACAAGCTGGATCTCGAGATTGATATTGAGGGCGTCATCGATACAGTTCGACGGTTACTGAGCCATCACAATCCCAAGCCCTCCCCGCTACACGGTGATTTATGGCGTGGAAATTGTGGCTTCACCCAACAGCAGTCCGTGCTGTTTTCACCCGCCAGCTATTTTGGTGACCGGGAAACCGATCTGGCCATGACAGAGCTATTCGGGCGTTTTCCGGACACATTTTATGCCGGTTATCAAAGTATCTGGCCCCTGGAACCGGGCTACGCCCAACGGCGCGACTTGTACAATCTTTACCATCAGTTGAACCATTACCAAGTATCCGGCGACAGTTATCGAAATGCCGCCATAGCTGCATTGACACAGTTATTAGCCACCTGACAGCGCTGCCGAGAGTGCTATAAAAATCCCATTTTGACGGAAGATGATGGGAGACAATGACAAGGAGCGTTTCGTTGTACCGGCCAAAGGCCTGGAGGCTATATGCGCGACTACACCACCAAGACTATCGTCTGCCCTCACTGCGGACACCATACCAGTATCGAACTTGATGCCAGCCAGGGGGATCAAGAATTCTACGAAGATTGTCTGGCCTGCTGTAATCCAATCCACCTGAGATTGCATCGCGATGAGCAACATGATCGGTTACAGCTTTATGTGGATGCCGATGACGAGCAGATATTCTAGCGCCGTTCACCGCCGGTAATGTTCACCCGAGAACATGGCCCACCACTTTATAAATGGGGTATGATGTCGCCCCATTTTTCATTGAGGTGTTCCATGAAATATCAGGCCTGTTGTGAGAAGGTCCGCGAGGCTTACAGCCAAATCGGCGGCGGGGATCTGGGATATATTGATAAAGCCATTACGGCCGCCATCCGGGCTCTGGATGAAATTGCCGCGGACGAGACATTGCCGGAAGATGTGCGCAACAAGGCTGCCTATGCCGCTGCGAATTTACTGATGAGTGACTATAACGACGATTAAGCGCCTTTTGCATCCCGTCACTATCCCCTATCTACCGGCGTCATTTGCCTAGCACAAATGGCGCTTTTTAATTTCCGAGAGGTTTTTGTGCAGCGTTTCTTCACTGAGAGCCGTCATCTGCTCCGTCTTGCCTCTCCCATTCTGGTCGCGCAAGTGGCGCAAACTGCCATGACGTTGGTCGATACCATAATGGCGGGTCAGGTGAGTGCCACCGATTTGGCGGCCGTCTCGGTAGCCAGCAGTTTCTGGTTACCGATTATCCTGTTTGTTCAGGGCATCATCATGGCCCTGACTCCCATAGTGGCCCAACTGAACGGAGCTCAACGCCAGGGCGATATTGCAGCAGCCCTGTTCCAGGGCTGCTGGGTTGGCGCACTGGCCACCATTCCGGCCATGCTACTGCTCTATTTCAGTCCCCTGTTATTGCAACTGATGCATGTAGAGCCGGCTCTGGCAGCCAAAACCACCGGTTTCCTGCACGCCATCTTGTGGGGTATTCCAGCTTATGTTTTTTATCAGTTGTTGCGAAATTACACCGAGGGACTCTCTCACACACTGCCGACCATGTTTATCGGCTTCATTGGTTTGATGGTTAACATTCCAGCCAATTACATTTTTATTCATGGCAAATTCGGAATGCCGGCTCTGGGTGGGGTTGGTTGCGGTGTGGCATCAGCCTTAGTGTTTTGGGCCATGGCGATCGCCATGTTCTGCTATGTCCGTAGATCAGGGTTCTACAGCGCTTGTCGTTTGTTCACTCACTGGGTCAAGCCCGATGGGGAACAAATATCCCGTATCATCCGACTCGGCTTTCCCATTGCCCTCGCGCTGTTTTGTGAGGTCACTCTCTTCACGATTGTCGCGCTGCTGCTCTCACCTCTGGGATCGCATATTGTAGCCAGCCACCAGGTCGCGCTGAATTTTTCCTCGTTAATTTTCATGCTGCCATTGTCCCTGGGTTTCGCAGTGACCATTCGCGTCGGCCACTCCATTGGCGAACAAGATCCCAACCAGGCCCGGATCGCCACGCTCACCGGTCTAGGTGTTGGCCTGACATTGGCACTATTTACTGCCCTGTTTACCGTCCTTGGTCGCCAATGGATAGCCAGCCTATATAGCCAAGATCTGGCGGTAATAGCGCTGGCATCTCACCTGATGATCTTTGCCGCCGTCTATCAGATCTCCGATACCATCCAGGTAGTCGCCTCTGGTGCACTGCGAGGTTACAAAGATACCAAGGTCATTTTCTTCATCACCATGGTGGCCTATTGGGGATTGGGTCTCCCTACCGGGGTAATTTTAGGTCTGACAGACTGGTTTTGCCCCAAAATGGGGCCAATGGGGTTCTGGATCGGCTTCATCGTGGGCCTAACCAGTGCAGCGCTGCTTCTTGGGGTTCGCTTGAGGCTTATTTTCCGTCATTTTGCCGTATAGAACCGCATAAATCGCCAACAAATGAGGGGGATAAAAAATTTTTTCCCCTCTTCTTTGCATATTCACCCGATTGGGTCTAGCAACTGGAAAGACCAGATATAAATTTGATTAATTAGTGATTTATTAGCATATATAGATCGTTATATCGTAATTATCCAAATGAAATGATCGGATTCCCCGTCAATTTAAAGCAGCCTACTACAATGTGACCCTGCTCATGATATCGCCTACCCACCATCAAGCCTTGCATATTCAGTCAAAGCACCCTTGTGGTGCATTTTTCTTTTAAATCAAATACTTGCAACATTTTCACCCAGCACCTACAGTAATTACAGGCATATAATCGGGCTAGGCCCTAGGAAGGCATGTATGCATAAGGGAAACGCATCCACACTAGAGTTATCGCGCCAAGCGCTGGATATCATCAGCAAGAAGCAACTCACCCGCGAAGAGGCCAGTTGGTTGAATGACCAGACCATCTCCAGCTTTCGTAATCACATTAACCCCGGCTTTCTGGAATACCGCAAATCAGTGACTGCCGGAGGTCAATTTGCCGCCATCGAGTGGCGTGCCTCTGGCCCTAATACTCTGCTCGACACTGCGGGCCGTGAATATATTGATTGTCTGGGCGGCTTCGGTATTTTCAATGTTGGCCACCGCCATCCAAAAGTAGTAGCCGCGGTAGAACAACAACTGGCCAAACAGCCGCTACACAGCCAAGAATTGCTCGACCCGCTCCGGGCTCTGCTCGCCAAGATGCTGGCCGGCATTGCTCCTGGTGATCTCCAGTATTGCTTCTTTGGCAACAGTGGCACGGAATCGGTTGAAGCCGCCATCAAGCTAGCTAAAGCCTACCAATCACCCCACGGTAAAACTGCCTTCGTCGCCACCAATGGCGGCTTCCACGGCAAGAGCCTGGGCGCACTGTCTGCCACCTCCAAAGCGGTATTCCGCAAGCCTTTTGCCCCTCTGGTACCTGGCTTCCGGCATGTCCCTTTCGGTGATCTCGAAGCGATGCGCGACACCCTCTATGCCTGCCAGAATGCTGGTGATGGTGTAGCCGCCGTGATTGTTGAACCCATCCAGGGTGAAGGTGGTGTGATTATTCCGCCCAACGACTACCTACCCGGTTTGCGGACCTTATGTGATGAAGTCGGTGCCCTGCTGATTATCGATGAAGTACAGACCGGGATGGGACGCACCGGCAAAATGTTTGCCTGCGAGCACAGTGGTGTCGTACCCGATATCCTCTGTTTGGCCAAAGCTCTGGGTGGTGGCGTCATGCCTATTTCTGCCACTCTGGCGAGTGAAAAGGTGTTCTCGGTATTGTTTGAAAACCCCTTCTTGCACACCACCACATTTGGCGGCAATCCGATGGCCTGTGCCGCCGGCATAGCCACCATCAATGTCCTGCTGGAAGAAGCTTTGCCTGAACAAGCCGAGCGTGTCGGTAGCTACTTGCTGCAAGGATTGCAGGAGTTAGCAGAAGATTTTACCGATCTGATCACCACAGTCCGGGGTCAGGGAATGTTGCAAGCCATCGAGTTCAAACATAACCAAATGGGTTATAACTTTGCCAAGGCCATGTTTGATGCCGGCGTCTTGGTTGCAGGGACCCTGATCAATGCCAAAACTGTACGGATCGAACCGCCACTCACCTTTACCGAGGTATTGGCCGACAAGGTGCTGATCATTGCCGAACAGGTGCTGTTGCAGTTGCGTGAAAAAAAAACAACATCCGTAAGTAACGTCGGTGAGAAGGTAACCAGTTGAAGACTCCCGTCGTCCCACTAACGCCGACTCAAGCCCCGTACCCGGGGCTTTTTTCTGCATCAACCGAACCAAACAGTAACCACTAGCTCATTTAAGTGCGCCAATTGATTAGGAAAAAAGCAAACGCACTCGCAGACAGGCAAAACTTGGCTCCAACACTTGCCAGCACCCTCGTTCGCCGTTAATATGCGGCCCACTCAAGCGGTATTGCCCTTGATAGTGTGCGTCCTTAGCTCAGCTGGTTAGAGCACCACCTTGACATGGTGGGGGTCGGTGGTTCGAGTCCACTAGGACGCACCAATATTGATGATTAGATTTTCGAATACGATGCGTCCTTAGCTCA
This sequence comes from Aeromonadaceae bacterium, assembly GCA_963677375.2. Classification (GTDB taxonomy): domain Bacteria; phylum Pseudomonadota; class Gammaproteobacteria; order Enterobacterales; family Aeromonadaceae; genus Pseudaeromonas. Next base: position 150,531 of record CAXXIF010000006.1, on the reverse strand, counting down.
GCTGGTTAGAGCATCACCTTGACATGGTGGGGGTCGGTGGTTCGAGTCCACTAGGACGCACCATTCGAAAACAGCACATCAATAGCAACAACATCTGCGTCCTTAGCTCAGCTGGTTAGAGCACCACCTTGACATGGTGGGGGTCGGTGGTTCGAGTCCACTAGGACGCACCAAATTCACAAAAATCCCGCTCTCGAGCGGGATTTTTGCTTTCCGCTTCCAGCAGATTTCTCTATCCAAAACAAACCGTAGTGGTCAAGTGAAAGTATCATCCGGCTTTATGAACATCCCGACACGGCCCCACATCCTATACGCCTTAAATCGTTTGTTGTGGTAACGTCGGGTGTAGACATTCATCGCTAGGCGGGACGGAATTATGGCACGGACAAGCCAGACCCATCCTTTACAGATTGCTGAAGTACGAGCAAGCCCATCCCATGGCCCCATAGGGATCACCTTCTGCCCCGGTAAGCAGGACCATTTTGCACTCTCGGGGGCCTGGATGCGGGACCTGAAGCTGGATTTGGATGTGATCGCGGCATGGGGAGCTAAGATGGTCGTGACCCTAGTGGAGCCGACCGAACTCTCGACACTCAAGGTGCCACATCTCGGGCAAGAAATTAACCGTCGGGGCATAGCGTGGCGACATATCCCCATCGCCGACTATTCAGTGCCTGATGAAACGTTTGAACAACAGTGGACCTCGCAGGGTCGAGAGATCCGGGCCTTGTTACGCCATGGTGACGCAGTACTGGTGCACTGTAAGGGTGGCTTGGGTCGGGCAGGCATGATCGCCGCGCGATTATTGGTGGAGTTGGGCGTTCCCAGCGAAGAGGCGATCCGCTCCGTTCGGCTCGCCCGCAAGGGTGCCATAGAAACACCATCACAGTTGGCCCTGGTGCGTCGCACCATGACCATCCCTGCGGGTGAATAGCGATGAAGAGCACCACACCGCCATTGGATGTCACGACTCTGCAACGGGTGGGTGGGCAAATGGGCAGCAATCCAGCAGGCATTTTTCAAGCCGTGAACGGCCAGCGCTATTATGTCAAAACGCTGGAGTCTGTCGCCCACGCCCGCAATGAAATCATGGCTGCCGAACTGTATCAATTGGCTGGTGCCCCTACCCTCACCTACGTGCAAACCCGGGAGCCCGAGCAAATTGCAACCGAGTGGATCTTGCTCGACAAAAAGCATAGTGCCCATTTCAATGACAGTGAGCGCAAGCAGGCACAACTCTGGTATGGAGTACATGCCTGGACCGCCAATTGGGACGCTGCTGGCTTTTATGGTGACAATCAGGGGATCTATCTTGGCACTGTGCTGACCCTCGATGTCGGCGGCGCTCTGGCATTTCGAGCGCAGGGGGACCCCAAGGGCAAGGCATTCGGCACCTGTGTGAACGAGGTGGATATGTTGCGCAGCGACCCCAGCAACCCTCATGCCGTCAAACTCTTTGCGGATATGACTCTTGATGATATCCAACAAGCCATTCAGATCGTCTTGGATATTCCGGATGAGCAGATCCGCCGAGTGATTCTCGACCATGGCGGTCATCCCGCGTTGGCCGAAAAAATGGTCGCCCGCAAGGCTGATATGGCGGAGCGCTGGATAGCCTTTCGATAATGGGCCTTTGGCTGCAGTCGCAGATTGCTGATGTGGATCGAGAATGGTCGGCTAACACCAAACCGACATAGCAAGTGGCTAGCGCTGCTGAACGCTGACTAGTTTCCACCCGGATTGAAATAACTGTTGGCAAGTCGAGCGACCCAGCCTTCGGCAACCATATCCGCCAGCGCTTTATCGAGTAGAACCGTCTCTTTTTCAATACCGGCTGCCTTGCTATAGCCAATATAGAGATCGATTTTTTGTGGTGGACGGTAGACGGTCGGCACTATCTTCCCGGTGAGCCCGGTTTCGCGCAGGGCGTAATCCACCTGGCAGTCGGCACCCACAAACAGATCATTGCGTTGCTTGAGAAGTTTGCCTGGCAGTTGGTTTTCATTCATGACCCCGTTTTTAGTCAGCTGCTTGTCACTATCAAAGGGCTCGAAATAAGCGGAACCACGAACATAACCTATTTTCTTCCCTTTTAAGTCCTCATAGGTACGGATCTGTTTTGCCATGGCCGGCAAGGCGTAAAAGGCAGGATGACATTGATAATAGGGTGTCGACAGATACCCCAGAAACTGACTGCGCGCCGGTGTCTTGGCCAAACTGGTGATCAGATCCACCCGTCCAGCCTGCATATCTTGTAATGCCCGGACAAATGGATAGCGCAGCAGATAGATATCGATACCGGTTCGAGATGACAACTCCTGGAGCAATTCCCGATCAATCCCATCGAAGCCCGAGTCCGAGCTAACCGTATGGGTGTCGATGATAAAGGGAGGCCAGTCATCCATAGCCGCAAATAGCATTTTTTTCGCCTGCACCGGACCACTCACAAGCAGTCCAAGTAGCATCCCGATCAAGATCCGGTGCCAGTGGGTTTGATGTCGAGAGGTTCTATTCATGGCAAATCCACGCAAGCCAGCAGTCAACAAAGGCGTACTTCCTAGTGTCATCACCTAAAAACCAGACACCCTATTAACCATAGTTCGAAATATTCAAGGTTCGACAGGGTACTGCCAACTCGCTGATAGGAAGGGCGATCAAATTCACAACCGGCAACATTAGTTATGATCGAGGACGAGTAATCGTTTTAGTTGGTGCTGTAACACGGCCAACATACAGGCTCCAGACAGACCGATCATCAAAGCACCATTTATGGCTTCGAGGGGTCCCAACATACGCCATTTTACACTCATGATAATGTCGCCATATCCCAGCGTGGCAAAATTCACCGCCGAGTGATAGATGGCGGCATCAAGAGAGGAAAACTCACCCAGCAGGACAAACAGTATTCCCCACACCGTCAGTTGCAGACAATTGCCAAACATCAAGAGGGTGATGACTCCAAACAGAGGGAGTGAAACACTCATAAACGAACGACCGCGATCCAGACGTGCAAAATAAAAACGTAAGCTGCCCATGATGATCAACGATTGTAAAAGCAGACACATCAGAATAACCGGCATACCGATCAGCAAACTCATAATCATCCAGACACCTCATCCGTAATTCAACAACAGGGGAATTCATGACGTTGCCGACTATACACCCTGAAGTAAACATAGAGCCTCTGCGCATCCGTATCGACCAAAGCTTGAGGTGTGAAGTTGTCGGCTATTTCAGCAAGCGGGCTTGTGTGTCAGCCCATTTTGCTTCAGGATCGAACCGTTATTTTCCACTATGGATACTGCAATGAGCCAACTGACCACCGATCTGAATGCCAACTACGACCTTCTCCTGACCCAAGCCCGTGAAACCGGTGTGCTATGGGGTCTGCAATTCGGCGAAGATTGGGTTGTCTGTGATTCCAACGATTTTGCCGAAACCGATGTGCTGCCGTTGTGGTCCAGTGAAGCATCCGCCCGGGCCCATTGCGTGGAAGAGTGGGCTGACTACACCCCGGTCGCCATCGATCTGGAAACTTTCTTCGAAGAGTGGGTCAATGATCTGGGTGAAGATGGCGTACTGATCGGCACCAACTGGAATGAAGATATGGATGGTCTGGAAATCGACCCCCTGGAGTTGGCCAAGGATCTGGCTGAATTTACCGAATAAATCGAGTCAGGGCTTCCGCCTCGTAGATGGAGCCTCAGCCACAAATGCCAGACAGCCCTCCGATGAGGGCTGTTTTTTTTAGGTCGCGTCCCAGCGCTGGGCGGCTTGCTGGTCCGTCTGCCGGGCTTCAACCCAGCGACTGGAGCCATCGGCCAATCGCTCCTTCTTCCAGAACGGCGCCCTGGTTTTCAGCGCATCCATCAAGAACTCGCAGGCCGCAAAGGCGTCACCGCGGTGGGAGCTGGCCACCAGCACCAGTACGATTTGGTCGCAAGGCTGAAACTCGCCAACTCGATGGATCAGCGTCACCGCCTCCAGCGGCCAGCGATCACGAGCCTGCTGCACCAGTTCATGGAGGGATTTTTCCGTCATACCCGGATAATGCTCCAGACTCAGTCCGACCACGGTATCCCCGAGATTGATATCCCGCATCCGCCCGACAAAGCTGACCAGGGCGCCGATGCTGCCTTGCCCTGCCAGACGCTGGTGTTCACAGGCCAGATCGAAATCTGCTTCCTGAACCAAAATGCGGTCTGGCAGTCCCATGACGTCTTCCACGTCGGATGATGAACGCTCTGCTGGCGATGACATATCCAGATCAGCCTCCTGTAACAGGTGGAAAAAACGCGACTTCATCGCCATCCGCCAGTGGCGTCGACCAGGGTTGCACGCTCTGATTAATAGCCACCAACACCGAGTCCGCTCCCAGTACCCGCGCCCAGACAGGACTTCGGGCAGCCAGTGCCTGCCGCAGCGCCCCGGCGGTGGGATACTCGGCCGCCAGCTCCAACTGGCTCGTTGCCAGTTGCTCCCGGAGGGAGGCAAAAAATTTCACCTGGATCATGACTCACTCCTGCCGTTGGTAATCGCCAGACTTGCCGCCAACCTTGCTGATCAGCGCTATCTGCTCGATCACCATGCCCTTGTCCACCGCCTTGCACATATCATACAGAGTCAGTGCCGCCACCGAGGCTGCTGTCAGCGCCTCCATCTCGACGCCGGTCTGCCCCTTGAGGCGACACAGGGTCTGGATGATGACGCAGGCGTTTGCCTCGTCGATGCGCAACTCCACCTCGACCTTGGTCAGCGCCAGTGGATGGCATAAGGGGATCAGATCGCTGGTCTTCTTGGCGGCCATGATGCCGGCGATCCGCGCCGTGGCGAACACATCCCCCTTGTGATGCGCGCCATCGAGGATCAGTTGCACCGTCGCCGGCAGCATGCGGACCCGGGCCTGAGCTCGCGCCTCGCGATGGGTCTCGACCTTGCCCGAGACATCGACCATATGGGCTTCGCCATTGGCCTGCACATGGGATAACTGGCTACTCATGCTCAGACTCCGCTTTTCAAGTGCATGACAAAACTGCAGGGCCGGGTGCGAGCATCCAGTTGGGGCGCAATGATCTGCTGCCAACCGGTGCGACAGGCATTATTCGACCCTGGCAGGCAGAAGATGATGGTGCGATTGGCAAGCCCGGCCAGTGCGCGACTCTGGATGGTGCTGGTACCGATTTCGGTAAAGGAGACCTGGCGGAACAGCTCGCCAAAGCCCTCCACCTCCTTGTCGAACAGCGGCTTGACCGCTTCCGGCGTGGTATCACGCCCCGTAAAACCGGTGCCACCTGTGATGATCACCGCCTGGATCTGAGCACTGGCGATCCATTGGCTCAGTACGGCGCGAATTTGGTAGATGTCATCGATGACGATCTGCTTGTCTGCCAGCCGATGGCCAGCGGCTTGCAGCGCCTCCACCAGCAGCAATCCCGAGCTGTCGGTTTCGGCCGTACGGGTGTCGGAAACGGTCAGCACCGCAACGTTGAGAGCTTTGAATTCCAGGGCCGCATGGCTCATATCGGTGTCCTTTTCAAGTAATAATCGTGTGATGGCGTAATGAAGATGCAACCCTAGGGGTTTACATCCCATGCAAAATCATCCCCGGCAGACGCGGCATACAGCCGCCACTCTTCGGGCGTATTAGTGTTGCCCAAGATCCGCTGCACCGCCCCTGCGGCCATATCTGGCAGCAGTTGGTCCGCCGGATGCAGCGGCAGGGCTAACTGACGCAACAGCGCCTGGACCGAGTAGTCGCGCCGCTCGCCACTGCCCAGCAAGGTCTCCAGCACCGACAAGGCACCCGGCTGCAGCAGCAAGGGGAACTGGCTTCCCTGTACCCCGCTTCCTACCGGGTGAGCCGCACCTTGTCGGGCTAGGGCGCGTAGCAGGGTGGCATCCATCCCCGGCATATCCACCGGCAATATGAGCCAGCGAGCCTCGGGATAGCGATGCAAAGCCGAGGCGATCCCGGCCAGAGGGCCACGACCGGCCCATGTCGGGTGATCCGGAATCGAGGCAAAGCCCGGATAGTCGCCACTGAGCCAGACACCGCCACAACCGGACTCCCGCAGCAGCCGCAGCCCCCGTTGCAACAGCGACTCCACCCCGAGCTGTAGCAATGCCTTATCCTGTCCCATTCGCGAGGAACGGCCACCGCACAGCAGCAAACCAAACAACGGAGGCTCGGAACGGGAGAGCTCAAAATGTGAGGGCTCGGAAGCAGAAACAGGATCGATGGACATCATCAACCTCCAATCGAAGCCAGATGAGCACGGATACCCGGATCACCCTCATGCAGATGGTGAGCCTTGGCCTTGAACTGCAACGCCTGTTGTAACCTGAGCTGCAATTGCTGTTGCAGCCGGGGATCATCACTACCGAGCAGATCCCGCAGCTCTATGCCGCCATCGCCAAACAGGCACAGGTGCAACTGCCCCAGCGCCGAGACCCGCAGTCGGTTGCAACTGTCACAGAAACCCGCACCATAGGGCATGATGAGCCCCACCTCACCCACATAATCGGCATGCTGGTAGACCCGGGCTGGGCCATCTTCGGCGGCCCGCGCCTTGAGTTGCCAGCCCTGTCGCAGCAGTTGTTGCTCCAGCTCGGCGCCCCGCAGGTGGTGACGGGCAAAATAATCCCCCGCCACACCGGTTTGCATCAATTCGATAAAGCGCAGTTGGATGGGCTGATCCTTGACCCAGCACAGAAAGTCGTTGAACTCGTGATGGTTGAGCCCCTTGAGCAGCACGGTATTGACCTTGATGGTGCCAAATCCGGCGGCCCATGCGGCCTCCAATCCGGCCAGGATCTCCCCAAGCCGGTTCTCGCCGGTGATGAGCCGGAACTGGCGGGGGTCCAGACTGTCGATACTGACATTCAGGCTATCGAGACCCGCGGCCCGCCATTGCGCGGCACGCTCCTTCAGACGATAGCCATTGGTGGTCATCACCAGCTTGTCCAGGCCCGGGATCTCCCGCAGATCACCCAAAATAGCATCCAGATCCCGCCGCATGGAGGGCTCGCCACCAGTCAGCCGGATCTTGCGGGTGCCCATGGCAACAAAGCTCCGCGCCACCCGCAGCAGTTCGCTGCGGGAGAGGAAATCCCGCGAGCCATCGGGCTTGTAACCGTTGGGCAGGCAGTAGCTGCAACGAAAATTACAGACATCGGTGATCGACAGTCGCAAATAGCCAAATCGCCGGGCGAAGCTATCGACCAGCAGAGGATCAGCGGAAGGCAGCAAGGTTGCCGACGGCACAATTTCAGTCCCGACGGATAGCAACGGCGTGACCGCGAGACGCAGCGCGGAGTCGGGCCGCGATCCGACACCGGGTGCCAGACTCGTTTCAAATATGGACATAAACACCTTTCCAAGTCGGGAGGCGGTTTGGTTTCCCGCACCACCCTCGCCACTCCGGTGGTCTATGACACTGGCGGAGGGCTCGGCCGGTATCCCTTGCTTCAATGGCTGAAGGTTAGGCAAACAGGCTCGGGTTTATTGTGTCGTTGTATGCACTATGGTGCGGGGCACCCGGCTTCAGGCCGCCCAGTGTTCCTGCTCGCCACACACCCGGCACTCCGGGTCCCGGGGCAAACGCAGGCGTTGAAATTCCAGACTCAGCCCGTCGATCAGCAAGAGTTCGCCGCAGAGCGGTTGGCCGATGCCGGTCAGCAGCTTCAGCGCCTCCATCGCCTGTAACGAGCCGACCAGACCGACCAAAGGTCCCAGCACGCCATTCACCACGCAACTGCCATCCGGCTCGGCGAACAATCGGCTCAGGCAGTGGTAACAGGGCTCATCCTGTCCCCAGCCAAAGACGCTCAATTGCCCTTCGCCCCGGATCGCGGCACCGGAGACCAAAGGCACACCGGCGGCACGGCAGCAGAGGTTGATCAGCTCCCGGCTGGCCCGCTTGTCGGTACAATCCAGCACCAGATCCTGCTCGGCCAGATAGCTGGGCAGCAGCATCTCGTCCGCATACTCCGGCAAAGGCAGCAACCGCACATGAGGGTTGAGCGCCCCAAGCGCCGTGGCCGCCGAATGCACCTTGTAGTGACCGACGCGACTATCCTGATGCAGTACCTGGCGCGCCAGATTGGAGTGCTCCACCTTATCGCCATCCAGCAGGGTCAGCTGACCGACACCCGCCGCTGCCAGGTACTGGGCCGCCGCACAACCCAAGCCGCCCAGACCTATGATCAGCACCCGAGCCGCTTTGAGCGCCTCCTGCCCTGCCAGATCCCAGCCTTTGAGATTGACTTGGCGATGATAGCGCAGCAGTTCGGCATCACTCAGGGCACTAGTCCCTGCCGTTCGTTGTCGCTCCTGATTCATTGCAACACCTCGTCAAACAGTTGGATCTCGACACGAGTCCCGGCCGCCAACTCCCGCTCTCCGGGATGCAGCTCCGGGTCCAGCCGGATCAGGCAATTGGCCAGCGACAGGGCGCTGAACATGGCCGAGCCCTGACCACCGGCGCTGACCACCTGTAACTGACCATCGTCAGCCATTGAGGCAATGCCGCGCTGAAAATCAATCCGTCCCGGGCTTAACCGCACCGGCATCGTCAAGCGGGCTGGTAGCCGCAACGCAGGCTTTGGCTGCGCACCCATCAGCTGATCCAGCGCCGGACGCACCAGCAGCACGAAGGTGATGAGGGCCGAGACCGGATTCCCCGGCAGGCCGAAAAACCAGCTACCCCGGGGTGCCCGCGTCAGTTGGCCGCAGGCGAAGGGTTTGCCGGGTTTGATGGCCACCTTCCAGAACTCCACCTGACCCAGCTCGGCCAGGATCGCCTTGGTATAATCCGCCTCGCCGACCGATACCCCGCCCGAAGTAATCAGCACATCGGCGTGAGCATCGGCCTGCAGAAAGGCCTGCCGCAGCAGCTCCTTGTCATCGGGAATAATCCCCAGATCCAGCGCCTCACAGCCCAATCGCTCCAGCAAGGCGGCAATCGCATACCGGTTGGAATCGACGAGCTCTCCGGGCGCCAGCTCGCTGCCCACCGGCCTGAGTTCATCACCACTGCTGAAAAAGGCCACCCGCAGCCGTCGGTACACGGCCACCTCAGCCCCCCCCAGAGTCGCCAGCAGGGGCAACTCCCGGGCACTGAGTTTTAGCCCGGCAGCCAGTACCGGCATCCCGGGTTGCAACTCTTCCCCGTGACGGCGGATATTTTGTCCGGCCACCACAGGAGCGTCGAAGTGGATAAGTTCACCGCCTGCAGCCACCGGCTCGACGCGAGTCTGCTCCTGCATCACCACCGCCTCGGCCCCCTCAGGCAGCAGCGCCCCCGTCATGATGCGGATGCAGTGTCCGGGCGGCCAGGCACCGGTAAAGGGCTGTCCGGCAAAGGCTTTGCCCGCCAGCACCAGAGCCTGTGACATGGCCAAGTCGGCCAGTCGCACGGCATAACCATCCATCGCCGAGTTATCGAAGGCCGGCACCGGCATAGTGGCGACCACAGGCTCAGCCAGGACGCGCCCCAAGGCCGCAGCCAGCGGCACAGACTCCACCCCGCACACCCGGGGCAGCGCCATCAACCGGGCTTGGGCCGCATCCAACGACAAGGAACCCGAGCTATCACAACAGGCCATCCTATATCCCTCTTGATTCATCTGTATCCATGCGCTCAAACCTTGGATCTGCCCATACCATCAGTCCTGAGTCATCAGCCCGGACCATTCGAGCGGACCCAGCCCTAGCACCAGGAAGGAGCCCATCGACTCCGACAGAGGGAGGCGCTTACCGCCTTCCTTCAGTCCAGGAGTCGCTCGGCCGGGCGGCATGCCGAATAAAGTTGCAACATTGTTACTACATTAGCAGCCTGCCGCCAAGCTCTGGCAGGCAGATACCGGGAAACGGCTAGCGCGCTTTACTCTGGATATAGACGCTCTGCCCTTCCAGCTTCACCGCCCAACTCCGGACCGCAACCCCCTCCTCTTCCAGACAACGGCCATCCTGCAAGGCAAAATGCTGTTTGTACAAGGGTGACGCCACACAGGGCTCACCGGCCACATCCCCGACGATGCTGCGGGAGAGCACGAAGGCCTGTCCCAGCGGGTCCCAGTTATCCAGGGCATAGAGCGCAGGCTCCAGCGCCGGCACATAGAACAGAGCGACCTGCTCGCCATCCACCAGGGCGGCAGCCCCGACATCCGCGGTCAACTCCGCTAATTCGCATACTTTGGTCCAGTTCATACCAGCTCCTTGATCGCGATGATCTCTTCTTCAGCCTGGGGAAATGGCTGGCCGCGCAGCAGGGCACGCGGCGGCATATAGGCCGCTTCGCTGTTGATAAACGGCTTGAAGCGCTTGAGCTTCTCCGGATCGGCCAGAGTCCCCTGCCATTCACACTCGAAGGTGGCCAGTTGATGGGCCATCTGCGCCTCCAGCTCGGCGGCGATACCCAGCTTGTCGTCGATGATCACCGACTTGAGATACTCCAGCCCCCCCTCCATGCTCTCCATCCACACCGAGGTGCGCTGCAGGCGATCACCCGTCCGCACATAGAACATCAGCACGCGGTCGATATAGCGGATCAGCTGCTCATCGGAGAGATCGGTGGCAAACAAGTCGGCATGACGCGGGCGCATGCCGCCGTTGCCGCAGACGTAGAGGTTCCAGCCCTTTTCGGTAGCGATGACGCCGATGTCCTTGCTCTGGGCCTCGGCACACTCCCGGGTACAACCGGAGACCGCAAACTTGAGCTTGTGCGGCGAGCGCAACCCCTTGTAGCGGTTCTCGATGTCGATGGCCATGGTGATGGAATCTTTGACCCCGTAACGGCACCAGGTCGAACCGACGCAGGATTTCACAGTGCGCACCGATTTACCGTAAGCCTGTCCGGTCTCGAATCCGGCATCGATCAGCTCCTGCCAGATGGCGGGCAGCTGATCCACCCGGGCACCGAACAGATCGATCCGCTGACCGCCGGTGATCTTGGTATACAGGTTGTACTTCTTGCCCACGGCACCGATGGCGATCAGGCCATCCGGGGTGATTTCGCCACCCGGAATGCGCGGTACCACCGAGTAGGTGCCATCCTTCTGCAAATTACCGAGGAAGGCATCGTTGGTGTCTTGCAATGGCCGGTGGGGTTTCTCCAGCACATGTTCATTCCACAGCGAGGCCAGCACAGAGCCGACCAGCGGTTTGCACACCTCGCAGCCCAACCCCTTGCCATGCTTCTCCAGCACGGCGCCGAAGTGTTTGAGCTCGCCCACCCGGATCAGGTGAAACAGCTCCTGACGGGTAAAGGCAAAGTGTTCGCAGACATGGTTATTGGCCTCCATGCCCAACTCCAGCAGGGTCTGATCCACCACCTGTTTGACCAGATTCGAGCAACCCCCGCAACCGGTCCCGGCCTTGGTGCAGCTCTTCACGTCCGCGAGGGTATGGCTCCCGGCCTTGACCGCCGCCACTATGTCGCCCTTGGTGACGTTATGGCAGGAGCAGATAGTCGCGGTGTCCGGCAGGGTCAGTTGAGGCGCACTGCCCTGAGTTTCGCCCAGAATCAGCCCCAGCGGGGATTCCGGCAGTGTGACGCCATTGAGGTAGTACTGCAGCAGGGTATCGTAGTCGCTGTTATCCCCGACCAGAATGGCCCCCAGCAAGCGCTCGCCGCTTTCATCAATCACCAGCTTCTTGTAGATACCGGACTGACGATCCAGGGTCAGCACCTCCTGAGCACCCGCCGTCTGGGCGTGGGAATCGCCAATGGCGCCCACATCCACCCCCATCAGTTTCAGCTTGGTGCTCATATCGGCCCCTTGGAAACGGCCGGTCTGCCCCAGCAGGGTGGCTACGGCGGCACGGGCCATCTGGTAACCCGGCGCCACCAGACCGAAGATTTTGCCCGACCAGAGGGCACATTCGCCGATGGCCAGCACCTCCGGCTGACTAGTCCGGCATTGCTCGTCGATGACGATGCCACCGCGTTCGCCCACCGTCAGACCAGCACTGCGCGCCAGCCGATCCTCGGGACGGATACCAGCCGAAAACAGAATCACATCGGTCTCCAGATACTCACCGCCCTTAAACACCATGCGATGGCGAGCACTCTCGCCATCGACGATGCACTCGGTGGCGGTGTTGACATGCACCTGGACCCCCAGGCTCTGGATCTTGGTGCGCAGCAGATCGCCACCCACAGCATCCAGCTGCACCGGCATCAGGCGGGGGGCAAATTCGATGACATGGATCTCCAGACCGAGCAGACGCAGGGCGTTGGCCGCTTCCAACCCCAGCAGGCCACCACCCACCACCACACCGGTGCGTCCCCCGGCACAGGCATCGCGGATCGCCTCCAAATCCGAGAGTGTCCGGTAGACATAACAACCGGCCCGGGTATGGCCCGGGATCGGTGGCACAAAGGGATAGGAGCCGGTCGCCAGCACGAGCTGGTCATAGCCATAGATCTCGCCATGGCAGGTGGTGACCGTCTTGGCCGCCAGATCCAGCGCCTCGGCGGCGCTGGCCAGGATCAACTTCACCCCCTGGGCGGCATACCATTCCGGATCGGCCATTTGCAGCTCTTTAGGCGCCCGACCGCCAAATACTTCCGACAGATGCACCCGGTCGTAGGCGCTGTCCGGCTCAGCGCCGAGCACGGTCACCGCAAAGGTATCCAGCCCTCCGGCGTTGACCAGTTGTTCAATGAAGTGGTGTCCCACCATGCCGTTGCCGACCACCAGCAGTTGCTGTTTGTTCATCCTTTTTCTCTCCATCCCGGCGGGCATACCATCTCGTCATGCCACACGCCTCATTGAGTGTTTTGCCCCTCCCCGGCTCGGGTAAAGGGCAAAATTCCTGCTTCCCCACGGTCATCCGGGGAGCCCGTTACGCCACGGCGCTGCGGGCCTCAGCCTTGGGCTTTTTTAGCGGCGTCACCTTGCTGTGTTTTTCATACAGGAAGCTCAACACCCGCTGGCGCAGACGGTGATATTCCACATCCTCGGCCAGCGCCACCCGGTTCCGGGGGCGTGGCAGGGTAATGTCGAGGATCTCGCCGATAGTGGCCGAGGGGCCGTTGGTCATCATGACGATGCGATCCGAGAGCAGTACCGCCTCATCCACGTCATGGGTGATCATGATGACGGTGTTGTTCAGCTCGGCCTGGATCTCCATCAGCGCATCCTGCAGATGGGCCCGGGTCAGGGCATCCAGGGCGCCGAAGGGTTCATCCATCAGCAGCACCTTGGGGGACAACGACAGGGCGCGGGCAATACCGACCCGTTGCTTCATGCCGCCGGAAATTTCGTGGGGCTTCTTCTCCAGGGCGTGATCCATCTGCACCAGGGAGAGGTAGTAGCGTACCCGCTCGGCCACGGCGGCCTTGCTGGCTCCCTTCATCACCTGTCGCACCGCCAGTTCGACGTTCTCGTAGACCGACAGCCAGGGCAACAGGGCGTGGTTCTGGAACACCACGGAGCGCTCTGGGCCAGGGCCTGCGACCTCACGGCCATCGAGGATGATGCCGCCGGAGGTGGGATCGTTCAGACCCGCCACCAGATTCAGCACAGTACTCTTGCCGCAGCCGGAGTGGCCAATCAGCGAGATGAATTCGCCCTTGGCGATCTTCAGATCCACATCCACCAGGGCTTCAAACCAGCCGGAGGGGGTGGCAAAGCGCATGCCGACGTTGCTCAGATCCAGATAGTGTTTTGACATGGGAATTCTCCTTCCATTCTGCTACCAGGGTTTTTCAACGCAGTTCGCTGCGCTTGTCCCAGGAAATCCATTTCTGCAACGCCAACATGCCGCGATCCAACATGAAGCCGATGACCCCGATGGTGACGACAGCGACCATGATGCGGGCCAGCGATTCCGAGCTGCCATTCTGGAATTCATCCCAGACAAACTTGCCCAGCCCCGGGTTCTGCGCCAGCATCTCGGCGGCGATCAGCACCATCCAGGCCACCCCCAACGACAGACGCAGGCCGGTGAAGATCATGGGGATCGCCGAGGGCAGCACGATTTTGCGCACATGGGTCAGCGGGGCGAGTTTCAGCACCCGGCTGACGTTTTGCAGATCCGGGTCAATGGAGGCCACCCCGACAATGGTGTTGAGCAGAGTCGGCCACAGGCTGCACAGACTGACCGTCACGGCGGAGATAACGAAACTCTTGGCGAGCCATGGGTCCGGCGACACATAGACGGCGCTGACCACCATGGTCACCAGCGGCAACCAGGCCAGGGGCGAGATGGGTTTGAGGATCTGCACCACAGGGTTCACGGCCTGATACAGGGTCTGGTTCAGCCCCAACAAGATACCCGCCGGAATGGCAATCACCACGGCGATGCCAAAGCCGGTCGCGACGGTCACCAGACTGGTGAGGATCTGATCGAAGAAGGTGTCCCGTCCGGTATAGGGACGAGTCTTCACCTCAGCCTGCGGGTTGGCCTTGAGTTTTTGCGCGTTGCGCTCCGCCTGACGGGCATAGAAAGCATCGCGCTTCTCCCGCTCGACCTTGTGCTCCTGATACAGGGCTACCAGCTGTTTGCCAGTGGCGACCGGGCCGGGCAGATTACCCAGCGACGTCTGTACCTGACTGGCCAGCATCTGCCAAATCACCAGGAAGGCGAGTATCCCCAGCATCGGCAACAGACTGCTGCGCCAGGCGCGAGCGCCTCCGGCTTTCAGGTTCGCCAGGCCCAGGGGGCCGGAGAAGGGGTTGAATCGATGAATAATGGCTTGCATAGGTCATGCTCCTTGTTCTGCCCGGGTGACCATGGCCACCCGGTACTCAATCACAGCGTTAGAGTTTCTGGTCGCCCTTGAGGCCAATGGCGAATTGCTGCAGATAGGCATTCGGGGTATGGCCGTCATAGGGGATGCCATCGATAAAGTGGTTATCCACCGGCTTGTAGCCACTCTCTTTGGCAAAATCCGGGAAGTCGCTGGCCTTCATCTTGCCTTCGGCAATCAGCTCCTTGGCCGCGATGGCATAGACATCCGGGCGATAGACCTTCTTGGCCATCTCCGCATACCAGCTGTCGGGTTTGGCTTCGGCAAGCTGTCCCCAGCGACGCATCTGAGTCATGTACCAGATGGCATCCGAGTAGTAGGGATAGGTGGCGTTGTGGCGGAAGAAGACGTTGAAATCCGAAGCCGGGCGCTTGTCCCCTTTTTCAAATTCAAAGGTGCCAGTCATGGAGTTGGCGATCACCTTGGCATCGGCCCCCACATAGTTGGGGCGGGAGATGATATTCACCGCCTCAAGCCGGTTGGCATTGTTGTTGGCATCCAGCCAGTAGGCGGCGCGGATCAGTGCCTTGATGAGATGGATATGGGTATTGGGATACTGGTCGGCAAATGCCTTGGTGACGCCGAACACCTTTTCCGGATTGTTGTTCCAGATCTGTTCATCGGTGACCACAGGCACGCCTATCCCCTTGGCGACAGCCGCCTGATTCCAGGGCTCGCCGACGCAGTAGCCGTTGATGGTCCCGGCTTCCAGAGTGGCCGGCATTTGCGGCGGCGGTGTCACGGAGAGCAGCACATCCCCTTGCAATTGACCTGAGTTGTCCCCCTTGGCCGGGGCATAGAACCCAGGATGGATGCCACCGGCGGCTAACCAGTAACGCAGCTCGTAGTTGTGGGTAGAGACCGGAAAGACCATGCCGAAATTAAAGGCCTTACCCTGATCCTTGTAGCTGGCAATCACCGGCTTCAGGGCATCCGCCTGGATCGGATGCTGGGGCTTGCCGTCACTGCCCTTGGCCAGATGCGGTAACATCTTTTGCCAGACATCGTTGGAAACGGTAATGGCGTTGCCATTCAGATCCATGCTGAACGCCGTGACCACATCCGCCTTGGTACCAACCCCGAGAGTCGCTCCGATGGGCTGACCGGCCAGCATGTGTGCGCCGTCCAACTGGCCGTCGATCACCCGATCCAGCAGCACCTTCCAGTTGGCTTGCGCCTCGAGAGTGACATACAGCCCCTCCTCCTCGAAATAGCCCTTTTCATAGGCCACAGCCAGCGGTGCCATGTCGGTGAGTTTGATGAAGCCCAGCTTGAGCTCCTCTTTCTCCGGCGCGCCGACGGCGGCCAGCACGGACTGGCTCAAGACACAGGTTGCGATGCCGAGCGCCAACAGAGTTTTTTTGGATGCATGCATGGTGGTTCCTCCCTGAAACAAAAACGCCCTGCGGATCGAATGATCTGCAGGGCGTCGTTGCCATTTATTCACAGTAATGGGTGATTCATTTTTCAGGGCATGGGGTCCGGGTATTGTTCGACCGCCGTTGGCCGAAGCCGGACTCCCATTCCTGACTCGAGTAGTACTATTCAGTTTCTGTGCCAGTTTTTAAAAGCTGTTAACTGACCATTAACATGGCTTTTAAAGCCATGTTCAGCCGTTTTCTCACCACCAAGCGCCGAAGGGGCGCACCAAGATGGCGCCGACGCACCAGCGATAATCACGGCCGTACGCGAGTCAAATCGCTTGGCCGGGCATGCCAAAGCCGGATGGGCTACTGATCGATGGCTCTTTTCTGCATAATGAGCCACCGCTATTTTCCGGAGTCGCCATGTCTTCCCATCCGTTCAGTGCTGATCAGCAACAAGGCTTGTACCGCGCCATCTATGAGCGGCGGGATGTCCGTTCACAATTTCTGCCCGAGCCAATTCCGGTCGAAGTGCTGGCGCGCCTGCTTCACGCCGCCCATCACGCGCCATCCGTCGGCTTTATGCAGCCCTGGGATTTCATCGTCATCGATGATCCGGCCATCAAGGCGCGGGTCAAAGCCCTGTTCGATATGGCCAACGGTCAGGCGGCCGAGCGTTTCGCGGATGAAGCGGACGACAAAGCCGCGCTCTATCGTCGTCTGAAACTCGAAGGCATTCTGGAGAGCCCGATCAACCTGTGCATCACCTGCGATCGCACCCGGGGCGGCCCTACCGTGTTAGGCCGCACCAGCATTCTGGAGATGGATCTGTTCAGTGCCTGTCTGGCGGTACAAAATTTGTGGCTGGCGGCGCGGGCCGAGGGGATCGGCATCGGTTGGGTCAGTATCTTCGACAATGATGAGTTGGCCCGGACTCTGGGTCTGCCGAGCCATGTCTATCCGCTGGCCTATCTGTGCATCGGTTATGTCAGTGAGTTTTTACCTGAGCCTGAGCTCCAGGCCCAAGGCTGGCGTCAGCGGCTCCCGTTGCCGGAGTTGGTGCACAGCAACCACTGGCAGCATGGGGTCGAGAATGACGCCCTGCTCCAGGCGCTGGGCGACGTGCAGATCCCCGCCTACTGCCTGCAGGCGGACAAGAAATAGCCTGCGGCCAAAGCGCTTAATACCGGGCCCGGATCTGCTCCAGTTCGCCATTTTGTAGCAATTGCCGCAAATCGGTCTCGAACGCCACAGCAAGGTTCAGCAGTTTCGAGTGGCGGGAGAGTCCGAAATAGACGGCTCTGGGCTCGTCAAAGCGCAGGGTCGCCTTCTTGAAGGTCCCCTGCCAGTTGAGGTGCTTGATCCAGTAATCCCCTTCACTCTCGGTGCTGAGTACCGCATCGAGACGTCCAATGGCCAGCTTCTTGAGATTCACCAGACTCGTGACTGCGGACTCCTTATACAACTGAAGGTCGTTATCAAAACGGGGGTCATACTTGGCGCCGCGCTTGACGCCGATGGATAGCCCTTCAAGCTCCTCATAACGACGGATATCCCGAGGATTACCCGTCTGCAGATAAAAAACCTTGTCCGTATGGGTCTGATAGGGCACCTCCAGATAACGGATAAAGCTTTCCCTGTCTGTTGTGCGCATCAGATTGCTGACCACATCGGCATCACCGCTCTTGAGCATCTCCAGACAGCGGGCCAAGGGAGCCGGTTTGACCACCAACTGCAGATCATGCTTGCTGGCCAGCCGCTGCAGAATATCCATATCGATACCGATGTATTCCTGCTGCGGTGAGAGGATTTTCCAGGGCGGCGCCTCGCTAAACGCCACCACCAAGGTTTGTTGCACCTGTGCGCCCCAACATGCCGGGCTCAACAGCACGGCCAAGGCCATCCAGTGCCGCATCCTCTTCATCCCTGCCTCCCATTGACTGCCTTTCATCCCGGATACTGAGTCAGACCCTACACGCACAACTTGCCGCAGTAAATATCTATCTAATTGATTACTATTGAAGTATTGAGTTATTGATAATCGACTCACCGAACAGAGCGCAGGAAACTGGTACAGGGTGCAACATTGGAAATCGATGGATAGTCACAAAAATAGCGGCAGTATCGATAGTGGAGCCATCAAGCAGAGAGTTGGAGCAGCAGACGACGGGAGAGCTCGCCCAGACTGACACCATGCTGCATGGCACTGCTGCGCAGCGCCTTGAACGCGGCCTCCTCATCCAACCCATGTCGTTTCATCAGTTGTCCCTTGGCCCGGTCGATCAGTTTGCGCTCCTCGAGCTTCTGGCTGATATCGGCCACCGCCTCCCGCTGTCGCCGCACCAGGGCCTGCTGGGCGCGGGCCTGCTTGATCCAGCTCTCCACCGGCTCCTTGTCGGTCAATCGATGGGGAACCAGCGTCACACCGGCATCCAGCAACTGCTCCTGCAGATGGTCGGGCAATGCCTCCATAAACAGCACCACCGGCATCCCCTGCATGGCCAGTGTCATGGCCAATACCCGCCATTCCGCCATCAGCCGACGACAATCCAACATGGCACCGTTCAGTGCCGCCGGTAAGCGCAGGGGATCACTGCTGGCCGCCAGTACGGGCTCATGGCCGTAGCGACTGAGCAGTAGAGCCAGACGATTGGCCTGCGCCACCTCGTCGCCATAAATCAAGATCCTGGAAAAACTCATCCCTGCTCCCATATCCTGCACACAGGTTCCCGACGACAGAGGCTAAGTGCTGCCTCGACAGACTCTTCCTGAGTCATGGGATAAGGCTACCCCAGAGCAAGGCGCATAAAAAAGCATTTTTTCTGCACCAATATGAATTTGAGCATCCAACTCGGGAATTGGCTGTCATTCAGGCGACCTGGGGCCATAGATCCTGTCCCAACTGGGACAGTTGCTCCCGCAGGCGTACCACCTCCCCGACCAGGATCAGCACAGGCGTCTCCCCCTGGAGCCGCTCGGCTTGCAGCACCAGTCCATCGAGTGTGGTGGTGACCACCCGCTGCCGCCGGGTGGTCCCCGCCACTATGAGAGCTATGGGTAGCGCCTGTGCCGCACCCGCAGCCAGCAAACCGCCACGAATATGGGCGGCCTGCTCCAACCCCATATAAAACACCAGCGTGTGCCCACCACTGACCAGCGCCTGCCAGCCCTGAAACAGTTGTTCGCTCTCCTGTGTTTCAGCCTGCAGATGCCCGGTCACCAGGGTTACGGATCGCGAGATCCCTCTGTGGGTCAATGGAATACCGCAACTGGCCGCACAACCCAGTGCCGCCGTGATCCCGGGCACCACGAAAAACGGAACCCCCCGAGCCTGCAGCGCCAACGCCTCTTCGCCACCACGACCAAAGACATAAGGATCACCGCCCTTGAGGCGCACCACCCGCTTACCCTGAAGAGCCAGGGTAATCAGCAACTCACCAATCGCTTCTTGGGACAAGCTTTTGACCCCACAGCGCTTGCCCACGTCATGGCGTTGGGCCTGTGCCGGGATCAACGCCAGGATCTCCTCCCCCACCAGGCGGTCGTAGACCACAGCATCGGCCTGCTGGATCAGTTTGAAGGCCTTGAGCGTCAGCAGATCCACATCCCCGGGGCCTGCCCCGACCAGCGCGACCTGCCCGCTGTCTAACCACGCATTCCCTTGTTGCATGATGGAACTCCTTTCGTGTGTATCTCGTCAGTGACTACGATGTTTCAGCACCAGTTTGTCGAGTTCGACCACACAAGTACCGCAATTGGTGCCGCACTTGAGCAGGGCCTGTAATCCGGCCCGTTCATTGATGCCCTGTAGCTCGATGGCCTCGACAATCTGCCGTTCGCTGACCCGGAAGCAGGAACAGACCATACGGCTGTCCCCCGCCAGCGCCTGTTCGACTGTGGTGGAGAGCGAAATGCCACTCAGCGGCACGGCCAACAGACCCGCCAGCAGCCCCACGTTGACCCGCCAGGGGCTAGCGCCACACAACAACAGTCCCTGAACCCGGCCCTGATTCAGCGCCACCGCCATCCAGCCCTGCCCCTTGAGGGGTAAACGTATCCAGTGCCCTTGCGCCGCCAGCGCCTGCCATAACTGCTCGGCGCTGCATTCGGCATCGGCCAGTAGCCGGCACTCTCCGCCATCGACCGGACGGCGACTCCACCAGCCGGGCTCCCGGCCCAGAGCACCCAAACTGGGCTCGTGCTGGCCAATCCAGACACCGTGCCACTGGGCCGCAAAGGGGCGCACCTGAACCCGGGTCTGCTTGAACTGCGGCTGGCCGGACACAGGATCGACCACTGGGGCCACTAGCCGGTTGACGCCGCCCCGGGCGGTAAAGCTATCGCTCCAGTGCATCGGCATAAAGGCTTCATGGTCGGCCAAGCCATCATCACGCTCCAGCCGAGCCAGTACCTGATCCCGTTTCGAGCCCAACCAGACCAACTGTCCCTGCTCCAACCCGGAGGCCAGCAGGGTGTGATGATTCACCGAGACCTTGGGATAGGGCTCATTTTCCATCAATTGCACCAGATGACCGGTGCGGGTCATGGTGTGCCACTGATCCCGAACCCGGCCAGTATTCAGAAGCCAACCGCTGGTATTGGACCAGTCACCCGGCAGAGGCTCGGAATCCAGCACAGGTAACTGCGGCATGGCCGCAATCAAGCGCGCCTTGCCATTCGGCGTTGAAAAACGCCCCTCCCCAAACACCCGCTCTGTGCCGAAAACCCGTCGGGCACCGGCAATATGCGACTCCCCATCCGAAACCAGCGGCCAGCATGTCGGCTGCCAGCCATCCAGCTGCGCATCGTCCAGTTCGGCCATAGCCGCCAGATCCAGCCGGCGTTCGCCCCGGTTCTCATGGCCGGTGAGTGCGGCGAATTCCCGCACTATGTCATTGAGGCCGTTATAGTTGAAACCCTCGGCAAAGCCCATGCGCTTGCCGACTTCGGCCAGCGCCCACCAATCGGGGCGCGCCTCGCCCGGAGGCTGGGTAAAGGGCCGCTGCCGACTGATACAGCGCTCCGAGTTGGTGACTGTGCCGCCCCGCTCCCCCCAGCCAGCGGCTGGCAGCAACAAGTGGGCAAACTGGGCTGTGTCAGTCTGGTCTGTCATCTCGGAGACAATCAGAAATTCGCAGTTGGCCAGCGCCTCACGAACCCGAGCCGAATCCGGTAGCGAAATCGCCGGATTGGTGGCTATGACCCACAATGCACGGATCTTCTTCTGCCGTACCGCCTCGAACAGATCCACGGCCTTGAGCCCGGGCTGCCGGGCTATGGTCGGCGATTGCCAGAAATCCTGTACCCGCTGGCAATCGGCCTCGTTGAAGCTCATGTGGGCCGTAAGCTGAGTGGCGAGCCCCCCGACCTCGCGTCCACCCATGGCATTGGGTTGTCCGGTCATCGAAAAGGGAGAAGCGCCTGGTTTGCCGACGCGCCCGGTCAGCAAATGGGCATTGATGATGCTGTTGGCCTTGTCGGTGCCCTGATTGGACTGGTTCACCCCCTGGCAGAACAGGGTCACCGTCTTGGCCTCGGTGGCAAACCAGTGGAAGAATGCGCACAGATCCACCTCGCTGAGTCCGCAGCGGCGGGCGATTTCGGCCGCTTCATACCCGGGATCATCCAGCAGAGCGGCCAGTTCGGGGAAACCATCGACATGAGCCTCCACATACTCCCGATCCACGGCTCCGGTCTGTAGCAGATAGCGGCACAGGCCGTGAAACAGCCAGACATCGCTGCCCGGTTGCAGCGCCAGGTGCAGATCGGCCTGCTCGGCGGTCATGGTCTTGCGCGGATCGATCACCACCAGCTTCATCTGCGGGTTGCGGGCCCGGGCTTGCTGAATGCGGCGAAACACCACCGGATGAGTCCAGGCGGTATTGGCACCCACCAGCACCAGTAGATTGCACAGCTCCAGATCGGCATAACAGGCGGGAACCACATCCTCGCCAAAGGCCCGGACATGAGCCATCACCGCCGACGACATGCACAGGCGGGAGTTGGTATCGATATTGGCCGCGCCGATATAACCTTTCATCAGCTTGTTGGCCACATAGTAGTCTTCGGTCATCAACTGGCCCGAGACATAAAATCCGATGGCCTCGGGGCCCGACTCGGCGATGATCTGGGAAAAACGGCTGGCAATTTCATCCAGCGCCCCATCCCAGCCGACATGTTTGCCCTGCAGGCGCGGATAAAGCAGGCGATGGGGGTACGCCATGGTCTCCATCAGGGTGGAGCCTTTGACACATAAGGCACCCTGATTAGCCGGGTGGCCGGGGTCCCCTTGCAATTGACCATCGGAAATCCGGATCCCGCAGCCCACGCCGCAATAGGCACAGGTGGTCTGAACGGCCCCATCGGTGTTGAGCTGGACTGCGCTCGGGTCAGACATATGGAAGACTCCCTTCAACCCCGGATTACGGGCAAAAAAAAAGCGCCGCCCTCTGTAACAGAGGGACAGGACGCCAGTGTCCAAACGTGCATTTTCAAACTAACTTTTAATTAAAAGCAAAAGCCGTGCCGGACCAGAAAATCCAGCATTGCCGGTCATGGCAGGCCATTTCCCCTCCTCAAGCCCCCGGACAACGAACCAGCCTGGTGCCTTGCCAGGGCCGAGCGCCCTGTTCTAGTGCAACCCCATAGCCGAAGTGGCTTCTCGCACCGGTTCGACGATAAAAACACCCCCATCTGAGAAAGCAGGCTCGAATATGAAAAAGAGAGGAGGATTTGATTGGCACGGAGCCATTTGCCGTGCAGGCTAGGCAATGACCGGTCGGAAATGGCCATCCGCTCCCGCAGGGGAGTCTGTATTGAATCAGGAGTCTCATTTGTCCTTAGATGCCCTCACCATAGAGACCACGCTGCGCGACCTTGAATGTCGCACCAACTTCAAGATCCGCAACATCACCGAATATATGCTGCCCCATAGCAAGCACCCCTTCTACCTGCTGGCCGACAGTCGCCATCGCCGCTTGGTGGTGATGCCGGCCTTACAACCCTTTATCCCCGATTTTGCCGCTATACCGGGCGTACATCCCCTGGCAGAGCTGCTGCACCACGCCGAGATGACCCGTTTCCCAAAACGCCTGCATACCGGCCGCACTGAAATCCATTACGGACTGGCATTCGAATTTGATACGCCCAAGGCACTGGAGCTGTTCATCCTGCAACTGGACGGCATTATTCGCCGCAGCTGAGTGCTGACAACACAGCACTGCTCCGTACAGCCTGCACGCCATGTCGGCAAAGCGCCCGGTCGGCAAGCAGGCTCGTCGAGAAATAGCAGCGCCGTGATCAGCCCATCTCGAACTGTTTGTTTTTTGTACTAAAAATAGATAAAACCCAAGCGGCCTCACTTTCCTGATCATTATTTGGCGAAGCAGCTACTACGACTCCGGCAGAGGATTACACTCAACAGACACGCTCATCTGGAACACAGGTTGCCAGCCTGATGTCCGCGAGCTCATCTTCCTTGTTCACGGAGCAATGATCCATGGATGCCGTCGAACCGGTTGCCCCAGTCCCCACCCCTCCGCCTCCAGCCGAGACTCCTGAGCTTATTCCACCGACACCGGAGACCAACACTGAGCCCTCTGAGAATGCTCAACCGAGTGAACAGACGTCCGCGGGAACATCCAAAACGCCAGCACCTACGGCCCCAAAGAAAAAACCGTTGCTGATCCGAGTCATATTCCGGATACCTGGCTTTGTACTGCTGCTGATCATTGCCATTCTCCTGGCCGGGTTGGGGTTCGAAATGCAGACCTCCTGGTTGCAGGCATATTGGCTCTCGGCGTATAGCCAGACGCTGAACTGGCATCTCGCTCCAGGCCCCAGCCCGGCGATCCACTTCCCCGCCTCCGGCCCCTATGATCAACGACTCGGCTATGCACGCCTGAGCACCTTTCAACCCCGACTCGAACAGCGCGGTTTCAGTGTGCTCGCCCAGAGCCGTTTCTCCCCAGCCTTGATGCACTACAGTCAGTTGGGCCTGTTTGTGCCTTATGCCGAGAAAAGCCAGGCCGGTCTGACCCTGTATGACTGCCGCAATGAGCCGTTTCATGTCAGTCGCTACCCACGCCATCAATATCTGGAATTTGCCACCATACCGCCGCTGGTGCTGCAAGCCCTGCTCTATATCGAGAACCGCGATCTACTCAAGGATGAGTATCCACTGACCAATCCCGCCATCGACTGGCCCCGTTTTGCCAATGCCGCCCTGTCCCAATTGGGCAAGCATGTCGGCGTTCAGGACCATGGTTCGGGTGGTAGTACCTTGGCGACCCAGATGGAAAAGTTCCGCCACTCCCCGGAAGGCAGAACCAGCTCCAGCAAGGAGAAGCTGCGCCAGATGGCCTCTGCCAGTGTACGTGCCTACCAGGGTGGCGTACTGACTCTGGCGGCACGTCAGCAACTGGCGCTGGATTATCTCAACTCGGTACCCCTGGCCGCGGCCCCAGGTTATGGAGAAGTATTTGGCCTCGAAGATGGACTGCATGTCTGGTTTGCCGCCGATGTGGCGCAGGTGGATGCCCTACTCGCCAATGCCACCACGCCACCGGACCAGTTGCAGGCTCAGGGTCTGGCCCTGCGTCAGGTGGTGGCTCTACTCATTGCCCATCGCCGCCCCTCTTTCTATCTGCTGCAGGGCCGAGAGGATCTAGAAACCCTGACCGACAGCTACCTGCGCTTGCTGGCACAATCCGCCGCCATCTCGCTGCCGTTACGGGATGCCGCACTGGGGCAGCGCTTGCAGTTCCGCAACTTCGTCGCACAACCGGCCTTTGACCGCATCGACGGGAACAAGGCCCGTTACGTAACCCGGGGCCGTTTGAGTAACATGCTCGGGCTCTCTATGTATGAGCTAGACCATCTGGATCTGAGCGTCCACAGCAACCTGAATAATGACCTGCAGCAACAGGTGAGCCAGTACCTGCGTCGTCTGGCCGATCCCCTAGTGGCCGGAGAGGTAGGGTTGTTCGGTGAGCGCTTGCTGTCACCGGAAAAAACCGCCGAAGTGCGCTACAGCTTCACCCTGTTTGAACGCACAGCCCATGGCTTTCTGGTCCGGGTACAGACCGACAATACCAACCAACCTTTTGATATCAATGATGCCAGCAAGCTGGAGCTAGGCTCGACCGCCAAACTGCGAGTATTAACCAGCTATCTGCAGATCGTGACCGAACTGCATCAACGTTTTGGCGCCATGCCCGTTGCGGAGCTTCGCCAGCAACCTATTGATTTACAGGATTATATTAGCCGATGGGCCATTGACTACCTGATCCAGAATCCAGATCGCCAACTGGCTCCCATGTTGCAGGCGGCCTTGGATCGTCGCTATTCAGCCAGCCCCTACGAGAGCTTCTTCACCGGGGGGGGCCTGCATACCTTCAGCAACTTCCGCAAGGAGGATAACGGTCGACAACCCACGCTGCGACAAGCACTGCAGGAGTCCATCAACCTGCCCTTCATCCGCCTGCTACGCGATGTGGTGCGCTACACCCTGTATCAAGATCCAACCCGCCGACTCCTGCTGCAAGATGACAAGGACCCCCGACGCCAGGAATATCTGGCCCGTTTTGCGGATCGGGAAGGCAAAACGTATCTCGGGCGATTCTGGCGTAAATACCAGGGCAAGACACCAGATGAACAGTTGCAAACTCTGCTGGATGGTATGCATCTGACCCAGAGCAAGCTGGCCGCCGTGCATCGCTACCTTCGCCCCGAGGCGACCCCGACCGAATTGGCCAGTTTTATCCGCCAAAATCTGCCCTCGGAGCCGCTGAGCGATAAACGACTGGATTACCTCTATCGGACCTATGGTCCGGGCGCCTTCTCGCTGCCCGACCAGGGGTATGTGGCCCGAGTGCATCCGCTGGAGCTGTGGTTGCTGGATTATCTCGGCCACCATCCCCAAGCGACCTATTCCGATGTTGTTGCCGCCAGCAGCAGTCAACGCCTGGAGGTCTACGGTTGGTTGTTCAAATCCAGGCATCGGACGGCCCGAGATAGTCGCATCCGGACCATGCTGGAAATCGAAGCCTTCAGCGACATCCACCAGCGCTGGCAAAAAGTCGGCTATCCCTTCGACCATCTGGTGCCCTCGCTGGCAACGGCGATTGGCAGTTCGGGAGATCGACCGGCGGCGCTGGCTGAATTGATGGGCATCATCCTCAATGATGGCGTTCGTCTGCCGGTACAGCGGCTCTCCTCCTTGCAGTTTGCTGCCAACACCCCCTTTGAAACCCTGCTGGCCCCCACTATCACGCAGGGCCTGCAGGTCATCCCTGTCGAGGTAGCTCAGGCCTTGCGCCAGGCACTGTCTCAGGTCGTGGAAGTCGGTACCGCCCGTCGACTGGCAGGTAGCTTTCAACTGGCCGATGGCACACCACTGGTGCTCGGCGGCAAGACCGGGACTGGGGATAATCGGCTGGAAAAAGTGGGCCGCTACGGTCAAGTCCTCGAATCCAGAGTGCTCAACCGTACCGCCACCTTCGTTTTTTATCTGGGCAGCCATCACTTCGGCACCCTAACCGCCTATGTAGAGGGCAGCCCGGCCGACAAGTTCCGCTTTACTTCGGCACTACCGGTTCAGGTGCTCAAGGGGATGGCCCCGCTGCTGGCTCCTTATCTGGAGCCCGAGGCCCGGACCCAGTGTCAGGCCGACCCGGCCCTGCTGAGTACGCTGCCCGCAACCGGTGGTTAGGCCATGTTCGCCCCATAAAAACGGGCCCCGCAGCAAACTGCGGGGCCCGTTTCTTTATCCAGAACAGATCACTTCTGGAGTTGGTAGAGTCGAACTTCCCGTGGCGCCAACTGCAGAGAGATATTCCCCTGTGCATCTGTGGTTTCACGGTGCGAACCGAAACCGGCCAGCGGCGTCAACGACACGGGGTGCTTCGCCACGGCCAAGCTCACTTGACTCGGTGCCGAGTCGTAATTGATCGCCACCAGCATGGTTTCCTTGGCATCATGACGCAGATAAGCCAGCACCCGATCACTGCTCAGTACCGTCAGATCGCCGGTTCGCAAGGCGGAATGGGCTTTGCGAGTCGCAATCAAGTGACGATAAAAATTCCACAACGAATCGGGACTGGCCTGTTGGGCCGCAGCATTGTACTGCGCCATATTTTCCGCCGGAGCCCGGAAGGGTGTGGCGGTAGTGAAGCCGCCATGGGCCGTCCAACTCATGGGAGCTCGAAGTCCCCAGTCGCCGCCATTGCCTTTGCTGTGTCCCATCCCTATCTCTTCGCCGTAGTAGATGAAGGGCTGGCCCGGCAGGGTCAATTGGGTGGCCGCCGCGACTTTATAGGCCCCCTCATCGCCATGAAACGCTTCGATCAGGCGCTCACCGGCATAAGAATCATGGCTTCCGAGCACCAGCCCCATGCTGGCCAACGGATACTCCTGCAACTTGCTCTTTAAATCACGGGTAACGGTCCCCGCCATGACAGAACCCCGCACCGCCTCATTAAAACCAAAGGCAAATGATGAGCCACAGGAATCACTCCCGGCAGCACCGACCGGATCGGCGGGCTCTTCGCAAACCATATAGTTGCCTGGGTAGTCGTGGGTCACCAGCGTCTGGAGATCATGCAGGATCACCTTGTTCTCGGGCTGGGATTCATAGGCGTTCTTGCCGTTTTCCACCAACTGCCCGACCGCATCGAAGCGGAAACCATCGACCCCGGCGTTCATCCAATAGCGCAAATTGTCCTGATGGTAGGCCAGAACCTTGGGATTTTTGAGGTTGAAATCCGGCATCTGCTCCCAGAACACACCGTAGTAATAGTCATGGGTCGGGCGAATTCGATGCCAGGAACTACTACCATCCCAGTTGGTCCAGCCCGGATCATGGTCCTTCCAGACGTACCAGTCCCGTTTGTCATTCAGCTTGTTTTTGGAGTCCAGAAACAGCGGGTTCTGATAGGCACTGTGATTGATCACATAATCCATGATGACGCCGATCCCCCGGGCGTGGGCCGCAGCCAGAAACGCCTTGAAGTCCGCCTCAGTGCCATAATCCGGCTCCAGCTTGCGATAATCGGTCACCGCGTAGCCATGATCATGATCCTGGCTCTGGTTCACCGGCATCAACCAGATCCCCTGAACCCCCAAGCCAGCCAGATAGTCCAGTTGCTGGGTCAGCCCCTGGAAGTCGCCAATGCCATCGCCATCAGAATCCTTGTACCCCCGCACATAAATTTCGATGAATACTGCGCCTTGGGCCCAATCTCGCGGTAGAGGGCTCTTGGGGACGGCTTTCGCCACCGGGGATAAATCCAGCGCGGCCGAGGTCAGCTCGACCGGCTTGACCACGGCGCTGGCTGGCGTTTGCGACGGGCTGGATAAGGGCGTGACAGCGGGTGCGGAGCAGGCTGTGGTTAAGGCACAGGCCAGTGCACTAAAAACAAAGGATAAAGGTTTCATAGTCGATCCGTGATGCAGGAGTGTCGTTCAACACATCAGCGCCAGCCAAGTGATAACCCTTGCCGAGTGACTGACGCCATAACTGAGTACCCCCGCAGTTATATCGCTTTACCCAGACAGATGCTGTTATCCAGATCCACGTATGGACCCTTTCCAGTATCCAATCGAGAATTCTGTTGGGTAAGTCATCACCGCAGCATCGAGCTCAGTGATGGCATGCGGGCTCCTGAGCTCATGGCCTACAGATTCAATAACGGAATCGACAACTGGTGCCGGATGGCCGGGGTGTTGCGGATCAGATCCGCCAGCGAATGGCGACACAGCGTGGAAAAGAATGCCTCGACTGCTTCGGCTAATACCCCCTTGAGTCGACACACCGGCAGTAACTGGCAGAGGGGTTCGGCACAATCAATCAGCTGCATCTTGCCCTCCAGGGAGTGCACCACTTCGCCCAGATTGATAGCCTCAGCCGGCAGACCCAGCATGATGCCGCCGCCCTTGCCCCGCCGGGTCGATACCCAGCCGAGCTTACCCAATTGGTGAACAATCTTGTTGATGTGGTTATGGGGCAGATCAAAGGTGGCACAGACCTCTTCAATACTGGAGCGCCGCCCCTCGGGTTGGAGCGCCAGAAAGATCAGTATCCGTAAGCCATAGTCGCTGTAGCGGGTTAACTGCATGGGGTCCACTCGTCAGGATGTGTGTTCAAACGATACACGGCTCGCTCCCATTTCTTAACCCGCGGCGGGCTAAATTCTGAAAGTTTCGCTGGGTACCGAGCGGCAAGCATGAAAAAGCCAGCGACAACACGCTGGCTTCTTGTTTTTCTTTTTCCAGTGATCGGCTAATTCGTGATGTTACTCAGCCATCGCCCGGGTCATTCCCGTATCGTTTTTACCCTTGGTGCTGACATAACACTTGTACTGATAACCCGCCCAGATCAGTCCCAACCAGACTGGCACCAGACAGACCGAGACGGTCTCATCCAGCAGATACAGGATAACCAGCATCCCCGCCAGGAATACCAAGCACAGGTAATTGGCAAACGGATACCAGAAAGCCTTGAACACAGGGACCACGTGTTCAGCATTTTTAGTACGACGGAACATCAAATGAGTCAGGCTGATCATCGCCCAATTGATCACCAACGCCGCCACCACCAGCGCCATCAGCAATTGGAACGCCTTGCCCGGGATCAGATAGTTGATCACCACGCAGATCAGCGTCATCAGCCCGGAGAGCACAATCGCCGTCACCGGCACACCGCGTTTATCGACCTTCATCAGCGCACGGGGAGCATTACCCTGCTGTGCCAGACCGTGGAGCATACGACTATTGCAATAGACGCAACTGTTGTAGACCGACAGCGCTGCCGTCAGCACCACCACATTGAGAATATTGGCGGTGAGATCGCTGCCGAGCGCCGAGAAGATCAGCACGAACGGGCTACCGCCTTCGGCCAACTGATTCCACGGATAAAGAGCCAGCAACACAGCCAGCGCCCCTACATAGAAGATCAGGATGCGATAGATCACCTGGTTCACGGCGCGCGGGATGCTCTGCCGTGGGTTGTCGGCTTCAGCCGCCGTGATCCCCACCAGCTCTAGGCCACCAAACGAGAACATGATGATAGCCAGCGACATGACTAGACCGTGCCAGCCATTGGGTAAAAAGCCGCCCTTGGCCCACAGATTGCTGATGGAGGCCTGGGGACCACCGGTACCACTGAGCAGTAAATAGCTACCAAAGAGGATCATGCCGATGATGGCGACTACCTTGATGATGGCAAACCAGAACTCCATCTCACCGAAGTGTTTAACGTTGGAGAGATTGATGGCATTGATCAACACGAAGAAGACCGCGGCTGAAACCCAGGTCGGGATCTCGGGCCACCAGTACTGGACATAGAGACCTACGGCCGTGAGTTCGGCCATGCTGACCAGCACATAGAGCACCCAGTAGTTCCAGCCGGCCAGGAAACCGGCAAAGCCACCCCAATATTTATTGGCAAAAAAACTGAACGAGCCAGATACCGGTTCTTCGGCCACCATCTCCCCTAGCTGACGCATGATGAGAAAGGCGATAAAGCCGCCAAAGGCATAACCGAGCAGTACGGCCGGGCCGGCCATTTTGATGGTCTGGGCTATGCCCAAAAATAGGCCGGTACCGATGGCACCGCCCAGAGCAATTAGTTGGATATGGCGATTCTTCAAGCCGCGCTTGAGTTCACCCTCGTGGGGTCTGACTTCCATGGAATGAGGTTCCTCATTGACTATCGATACATTTAGGTCGGCACCAACAGTTCCATTGATAATTCTCGGGTTAACCCCCCGAAAAAGTCCGTTTATCAATGACTGGAGGCCGTCATCTTGGGGTGGCGCTCGCTGCCACTATAAATACACCAAACCACTATGACGCGGGCTTTCTCCTATTCTGGCTGTGCCGCCGACAAGAATACTATTCTTAGAGCCTTTTAGCAGCACAATACCATCGAAAAACAGCAGAGAGTCATTGCATTCAAGAAGGAACATGTTCTGAGCTGGTTTAATTCACTAGCAACCAAGAAAACAGCCCACCACAGAGTCAAATGTGAACCAGTTCATGCTTCTTATCCATGGTGCTTTCTATATAGAGCCATCACTCTATCATTGCTCCTTTACATTTTTTAACACAGCCCGATAGACCCTGAACGTATAAATCACGCTTGATAACAATAAAACAACTGTAGTTTGCTAACCGAATGGAAATGAATCGACCATGAGAAATGAAAACAGCCTATTGGCAATTGCCGCTATCTTATTAACGGCTTGTGGTGGTGGCAGCGGTGGGGGTGAAACAAAAAACCCGGATGACTCCGGAGGTGGGAGTTCTCTTTCACAACTTGAGATATCCACCGGAACATTGACTAAAGCAGCGGCCACTTTGGACTTAATTCAATATCCAGCAGAACTAGGCGTATTAAGTATTAGTGCTCCAGATCTATTGGGAACCACGAATGAAAAACTAATTAGTTGTGATGGCGACACACATTACAGTCCAAAAATAATAACCTTTGAAGCATCAAGACTGACCGAGAAAAAATGGAGTAACGGTGATCAAATTACTATAAACCTCCCTTCTAATTGTCAATTATCAGGATTGTATTATCCAGTTTCAGGTCGGATTACAATGACGATATCCATGGCGGAAAACAGTTCCGAAAAAATATCACACGCAGAATACCATATTGATACAACACAACTGAGTCAGACCTACACGGATGATGCTAATAATACCTATAGCATTGAGTTTAATGGCGAATTAACAGCCAATGTCGATGTAGATGGCGCTGGTAAAACCACGCTGCAGATGAGTTCAAATAGCACGCGACCATTTACCCTCGCCAACTATTATCGATTGGAAAATTACACCTATTCTGGCATTTGGAATGAACAGGATGCCAAATATTCCATTACGACTAACGCACGCATTGCACTATTAGCTGACAATAAATATGTCGATATAAAAACCACCAACCCGATTACAGGCCAGATGGGAGAGTTACCCAGCACAGGTAGCATTTCTATCACAGGGAAAAACAACACCTATATAAATTTGGTATCGGACAGCAATGGCATTGTAAATGTCATCGGGAAAGGAAGTGATTTTTCGGATAGTACCGCGGATAATTGGCAACAATTTATGAGCGGTGGCTTATTGCGTTATCCAACGCAGTTCGATATTGAAGAACGGGTACATTTAGCCAATTTCGGGGAAACCAAAGCCATCTGGAGTACGATGAATTTTGACTCCTCCATTAGCAAATACAACAACCCTTATGACCTGCCGCAGGATGTTGTATATGAACTGGCTGATGTCGGCACGATGCCTCAACTGAGTGTGCTGATCAACCATAAATCCAATGTCACCGCGAGTTTCTATACCTATGAAGATCCACTCAATGGTAGCTCCGATGTAGAGGCTGTAACACATTGGGAAGGACAGCGTTTATATATTTCTCCGAAAAAACCGTTACTCGCAGGTATTAATTACAGTCTAAACATCTACTCAGGAGAAAAAAATCTTGGCACGTTGCGCTTTAAGACCAACGGTAACTATGTTACCCCCAGCCTGCTGCTGGATGCGGGCAATGATGAATTTGCAATCATTGGTCAAGATAAAACAATCTCTGCCTCCTATATTGATCCAAACTTGCAAAATATGTATTGGTGGTTGGACTCTGATGTAATGGAAGGCTTAACACTGCAAACCCTAGACGATAATAGTGTTCGCCTAGTTAATTCAGCTGCGGTTCTGCCTGGACGAATTTCCAGGTTGACGCTCAGCACCACCAACAACACGATGGTGTCGACAGATAAAGACATTCAATACATTAACAGCAACCAGGATAAAACCTTTATCTCGATTGATAGTGTAAATGGCATCAGTAAACCAAAACGGAATCTATTAGTCGGCGCCATTGGGCATGAAATACCTTCAGTTTATCATAGCTATGAAGAATTCAGGTTATATCGAGCCTTTAGTAGCAGTAAGCCTTCTGAGGCCATGCTGACCATTGCTGTGGCACCGACGGTGGATACCGGTACACAGAAGGTATATCAATTCAGCAATCAATCACAGGCCAACCTGATCTGGAATTCCTACTACCAATCCACTTATTCAACACAGGAATCCTTGGGTGACAGTATTGATTGGAGTACATTGTGCTCTAATTCTGAGTTAACAATAAATTACGTCGACCCAACGATTGATATTCTGTCGGAAGAGGCCGTCGCCGTGAATTATCAACTAACCTGTCTGGATAATGATATTCGCATCAGCGGCCGGATACGTCAGAATAGCCAAGTCGAATAACGCAGTGAACATATAAAGAAGCCACCCGACTGGGTGGCTTCTTTTATTGCTTATTCCATGAGTAATAACAGTTATTCCGAACTCCTCATGGAATCCCTGTGCCTTACACTCTCACCTTCAAGCAGGAGACGGCATGGTCATCATTACCCGTGATGCCCGGACGCGTTTTGGCGCACTCGGGGCCAGCAATCGGGCAGCGGGTACGGAACACGCAGCCGGAAGGCGGGTTGATGGGCGACGGCAAGTCTCCTTCCAGGATCTGGATGGTCTTGCTGCGCTCCAGCTCCGGGTCCGGGATCGGCACCGCCGACATCAGCGCCTTGGTGTAGGGGTGCAACGGGTTGGAGTAGATAGCCTTTCGGGTCCCCAACTCGACCGCATTGCCCAGGTACATCACCAGCACCCGATCCGAAATGTGCTTCACTACCGACAAGTCGTGGGCGATAAACACCAGGGATAACCCCATCTCGGTCTGCAGCTCTTTGAGCAGGTTGACCACCTGCGCCTGGATGGAAACATCCAGCGCCGAAACCGGCTCATCACAGATGATCATCTTCGGTTCGAGAATCAAAGCGCGGGCAATACCAATGCGCTGACACTGACCACCGGAGAACTCATGGGGGTAACGGTTGATGAGATTCGGCAGCAGGCCCACTCGCATCATGATCGCCTTGACCCTATCCATCACCTCAACCTTGCCGAGCTCCGGATAGAAGGTCTGCAAGGGTTCAGCAATGATGTCCCCTATGGTCATCCGCGGGTTCAAAGAAGCCAGCGGGTCCTGGAAAATCATCTGGATCTCTTTGCGCTTTTCCCGCAGCTCACGAGCCGGCAGCTTGGTCAGATCCTGACCCAACCAGACCACAGTGCCGTCGGTCGCCGGCACCAGGCCGATAATGGCCCGGGCGAAGGTGGATTTGCCGCAGCCGGACTCGCCGACCACACCCAGAGTTTCCCCTTCATACAACTTGATGGAGACCCCATCTACCGCCTTGAGATCCAGGGCCGGTGACCAGGGCCAGCTCTTGTCGCTTTTGATCTTGAAGTGAACCTTGAGTGCATCCACCTCCAGCAACAGCTTCTTGTCGCTCATCACGCTTGTCCTCCCTGCTCAATCTCTTCCCAGTCCCAGTGACAGGCGCGCAAGCGACCATCATGGAAACCTGTCAATTCCGGTGCCTTGTTGCGGCAGATATCGCTGACCCGATGGCAGCGCTCCTGGAATGGACACCCCTTGGGCAGACGCAGCAGATTAGGCGGGTTCCCCGGAATAGTCGCCAGCACTTCCCCTTCGCTATCCAGACGGGGGATCGCCTTGAGCAGCCCTTCGGTGTAAGGATGAGACGGACGATAGAAGATATCGTTGACCTTGCCGTACTCCATGGTCCGACCGGCATACATCACCAGCACCTTGTCGCACAGACCGGCAATAACACCCAGATCATGGGTAATCATGATGATGGCGGTATTGAAATCACGCTTCAGCTCGTTGAGCAGGGTCATGATTTGCGCCTGCACTGTCACATCCAGTGCGGTCGTCGGTTCATCGGCGATCAGCAATTTTGGATTGCACAACAAGGCCATGGCGATCATGACCCGCTGCCGCATACCACCGGAGAACTCGTGGGGAAACATGTTCATCCGCTTGCGCGCTTCTGGGATCTTGACCGCATCCAGCATGCGCACCGAGGCGGCAAAAGCGTCTGCCTTGCTCATCCCCTTGTGCAACAGCAAGACTTCCATCAGCTGGGTGCCGACCTTCATATAGGGGTTCAGCGAGGTCATAGGGTCCTGGAAGATCATGGAGATCTTTTCGGCTCGGATACGGTTCAACTCTTTGACCGGCAGGTTGAGGATCTCTTTATCCTCGAACTTGGCCGAGCCAGTAATGATGCCGTTCTTGGCCAGCAGTCCCATCAGGGCAAAGGCGGTCTGACTCTTGCCTGAGCCGGATTCGCCGACGATTCCCAGGGTTTCAGCAGCATCCAGTGAAAAATTGAGATCGTTGACGGCGACCACATTCCCTTCCGGGGTTTTGAACTCGACACGCAGATCATTGACAACTAACAGTGACATGACGTGCTCCTTAACGGTCTTTAGGGTCCAGGGCGTCACGCAGACCGTCACCCAGGAAGTTGAAGCAGAAAAGGGTCACCACCATGAAACCTGCCGGGAACAGCAGTTGCCACAGTGCGACTTCCATCGATTTGGAGCCCTCATCCAGCAAGGCCCCCCAACTGGTCATCGGCTCTTGCACGCCCAGACCCAGGAAGCTCAGGAATGATTCAAACAGGATCATGCCCGGCACCAGCAAGGTGGAGTAGACCACGACGATCCCCAAGACGTTCGGGACTATATGGCGCGTGATGATCTTCCATTGGGAGACGCCACAGACGTGGGCCGCCTCGATGAACTCCTTACTCTTGAGGCTCAGGGTCTGGCCACGCACAATCCGCGCCATATCCAGCCAGCTCACGGCCCCGATGGCGATGAAAATCAGCCACAAGTTCCGACCGAAGAAGGTCACCAGCATGATGACGAAGAACATGAAGGGGAACGCATACAGGATCTCCAGCGTCCGCATCATGACCCGATCCAGACGCCCACCGATGAAGCCGGCAGCGGCACCATACAGGGTGCCGATGACAACAGCCACCAGAGCCCCCAGGACCCCGACCATCAGCGAAATTCGCCCGCCCATCAGGGTGCGGACAAACAGATCACGACCCAGACTGTCGGTACCAAAATAGTGGCCAGTCGACAGATCGGGAGCCGAGTGCATCGAGCCCCAATCCGGATCATCAAATGCGTAAGCGGAGAGTAAAGGTCCCAGAATCACCAGCAAGCTGATGAAGGAGAGAATGATCAGGCTGGCCAATGCCGCCCGGTTCTTAAAGAAGCGGCGCGTGGCATCTTGCCACAGGGAGCGCCCCTTGATTTCCAGCTCGCTCGCGAAGGAGGAGACGGCTTGTTGCTTGGGTTTGCTAAGCACCATATTCCACCTCAGGCTCAGTAGCGGATCTTGGGATCGATGAAGGCATAGAGAATATCCACCACCGCGTTAAAGGTGATCGTCAGAGCACCTACCAGAATGGTTAAACCCAGCACCATGGAGTAATCCCGATTCAAGGCACCATTGACAAATAACTGGCCGATACCCGGTAAACCGAAGATGGTTTCGATGACCACAGAGCCGGTGATGATGCCGACAAAGGCCGGGCCGAGATAGGAAACGACCGGTAACATGGCCGGACGCAGGGCATGCCGCAAGATGATGTGGTGTAACGGTAATCCCTTAGCCCGTGCAGTCCGGATGAAGTTGGAGTTCATGGTTTCAATCATGCTGCCGCGCATGATCCGGGCGATGGAAGAGATGTAGTACATGGTCATGCCGATGACTGGCAGAACCAGGAATTGCGGCTGACCACCATTCCAGCCCCCGGCAGGAAGCCATTTCAAGCCGATGGCAAAAACCAGGGTGAGCACGGGCGCCAGCACAAACGAGGGCATCACCACCCCGAGCATGGCCAACGACATACTGGTGTAATCGACCCAGCTATTCTGTCGCAATGCCGCCATGATCCCGAGGCTCACTCCCAGTCCCAGCGCCAGCAAAAAAGCCAGGGAACCAATGGTAGCCGAGACCGGCAGCGCCTTGCTGACCAGATCGTTGACCGAAAAATCTTTGTATTTGAAAGAGGGACCCAAATCACCCTGCACAAGGTTGCCCAGGTAGGTCAAATATTGCTGATACACCGGCTTATCCAGCCCGTATTTTTGTTGAATGTTGGCCATGACCTCGGGGGCGAGTCCGCGCTCCGTCGAGAACGGATTCCCCGGTGCAAACCGCATCATGAAAAACGAGACAGTAATCAACACCAGCAGAGTCGGGATGGATTCCAACAGACGTTTTAGTATGAATTTTAACATAGTGATTCCGGCACAGGCTTCAGAGCTCCCATTACCAAGCATGAGAAACCCGCCCAGAGGGCGGGTTTCTATTCATGGCTCCAGGAGACTCTTAGTGAGCAATGATATACATATCCTTGGTGTAGAGGTTATCCAACGGGTTGTTGGGGTAACCACCGACATAAGGCTTGACCAGACGGGCTGTCACGTATTGATAGATGTCAGCCAGCGGCATATCTGCGGCCAGAATGGTTTCGGCTTCGGCATACAGCTTGTTGCGGGCTGCTGAATCCGCAACCTCGCGGCTCTTGGCCATCAACTCGTCGTACTTCAGATTGGAGTACTTACCGTCGTTGTTACCATGAGTGGTCTGCTTCAGATCCAGCATGGAAGACGCTTCGTTGTAGTCCGCAATCCAACCGGCACGCGCGACGTCGAAATTACCGCCAGACTTGGTCTCCAGGTAAGTTTTCCATTCCTGATTGACCAGCGCCACATCAACACCCAGTGTCTTCTTCCACATGGCAGCAACAGCAACCGCCACCTTTTTGTGGTTCTCACTGGTGTTGTACAGCAGTTCAAACTTCAGCGGGTGAGCCTCGTCGAAACCAGCTTCTTTCAGCATCGTCTTGGCTTCTTCGTTACGTTGTGCCTGCGTCAGCTTGGCATACGCAGGAACCTCAGGCACGAAGCCGTCGACGAAGTCAGGAACCAGACCATAAGCGGGTTTTTGCCCCTGCCCCATGACCGCATCAGCAATCACATTACGGTCGATGGCGTAAGCCAGTGCTTTACGCACCCGAACGTCATCAAACGGCTTCTTCTTGCAATTGAATTCGTAGTAATAGGTACCGACGTAACCGGTAACTCGAACTTCATCCGGACGCTCTGTTTGCAGGCGCTTGAACTGTTCGATCGGGGTTTCGTAGGTAATGTCGACTTCACCGGCCAGATAGCGGTTCATGTCGGCATTTTGTGACTGGATTGGCAGGTAAGTTACCTTGTTGATGGTGGTATGTGCATCATCCCAATAAGTCTTGTTGCGTTCGAGTACGATCTTCTCGTTCACAACCCACTCTTTGAGGTTGTATGCGCCATTGCCGACCAAATTGCCAGGCTGAGTCCACTTGTCACCGAATTTCTCGATCACTTTCTGTGGCTCTGGATATACGGTGGTATGTGCCATCATGCTGACGAAGTAGGAGATGGGTCTTTCAAGGGTCACTTCAAAGGTGTAATCGTCAATCGCCTTGACGCCCAGCTCTTCCGGCTTGGCCTTACCGTTGATAATGGCAGAAGCATTCACGATACCCGGAGTTTCAAGGTACCAGGAATAGGGAGAGCCCGTCTTGGGATCCACTACACGACGGAAGGCATAAACGAAGTCACCCGCGGTGACTGGATCGCCGTTAGACCACTTGGCATCTTTACGCAGATAGAAGGTGTACACCTTGTTATCTTTGCTTTCCCAACGCTCAGCCACGGCCGGACGGATTTCACCATTCGGACCCGTAGTGACCAGACCTTCATACAGATCACGCTGAATATTGGATTCGACAGTTCCCTCTGTCTTGGCCGGATCCAGGGTTGCTGGCTCGGAGCCGTTACCTTTCACTAATTCTTGAACTGGTGCCAATTTGACATCAGCTTTGCTCAACACCTTGGCAGCTTCCTGTTTGGCAGCCGGGGCTGCTGCTTTGGGTTCTGCTTGTTGCGGCTGACCACAGCCCCACAGCAGAATGGAAGAGGCTACAGCCAGTGCGAGCGCTTTTTTATTATGAGTCATGTCCTTACTCCGTATCAGATTGTCCTTGCCGAACTGACCAGCCACAAATGAGCCAAAGGTCAATATTCGAGCCAATGAATAATTCCCTGACACGCGTAATAATGCAATAGATTTTATGGAGATATGCAGGAATGCCGGTTTTTTTACAATCTATTTACCCTGATATGCAGAGTAAATGAATAGTTATAGAGCACGCGCCCACTTTTGGTGCTTAGGGTGCACCGAATTACATCAATCCGGGAAACATATGTTTGATGCCCGCCACCATGATCTCGATCCCCAAGGACATCATAATCAGCCCCATGATACGGGTGACCACGTTAATTCCGGTTTTACCCATCAGGCGAAACAGTAAAGGCGCGGCACGAAATACCGCCCAGGAAAATAACGAAAAAATCACCACAACTAGGCTCAAGCCGAAGAGCTGCCCCGGGGTATGAAATTGGCTGGAGTAGACAATCGTCGAGCTGATCGCCCCCGGCCCAGCCATCAGCGGCAGGGCTAGCGGTACAACCGCGATGGACTCTTTGGCGATACTCTCGCCCTTCTCTTCCTTGTTATGTTTTACCTCCCCCAGTTTACCTTGCAACATCGACCACGCAATCAGGGTTATCAGTGAACCGCCTGCAATACGGAAAGAGGCAATGGAGATACCAAATACATCCAGAATCATCTGACCACCAAACATGGAGACCCACAGGATGATCATGACGGCAATATTGGCTGTGGTATTGGTCTTCATCCGCTCTTGTGCCGTCTGATGATTTGTCAGACTGACAAATACCGGCAATAAGCCCAGTGGGTTAATGATCGCCACCAGACCAATAAAAAACTTCAGATATACAGAAAATTCCAGATGTTCCATACCAGGCTCGACATGTTGAAAACCAACGAACTAAATTATAGCCGTTCTACAAAAGCGGCGATTATGCGGAACGACCAATAAAAGGCCAATCAATAAAAATAATCCAGGGGGCTCCCATTAGATTTTCTTATCCTGTACCGCGGCTTTATGGGACTGGCGCCATGGCTCTGTCACGTATCTCCAGAGAAGCATCAAGTGGCCATTACTACATAATCCCATATATACCATATAGTTAACATAACGCGCCCGATGCTTAGCCCCAGACGCAGCATTCAAGAAACCGCGTGAATAGGTTTCTTTAGAGGCTGATCTAAAATAAAAAAAACGTCTATTCTCGTGAGCCATCTCAAAGCAACAGGCCAAGCTACTGACCGTGAAACAAAATTTCTTTTGTCATTTTACAACAATTGATATGGATCAAGTTGGCAACGGAAAGCACCCCATATAATCCAGTTCGAAAATTGTTTCCTAAGCCACGTTTCGTAGGGAAATTGTCTGAAAGCCAGCATTGTGTATACTCGTTCCGCTGGTCTTACTTCATCTTTTCTGACGACGCCAAACATTAGTAAACAGTTTTCAAAAACTCAGTAGGAGAAAACGCTATGGCAGTATCAAACCTTGCCGAATTGGACGAGCTGGTTGCTCGTGTTAAAGAAGCGCAACGTGTTTTCGCTACTTTCTCTCAAGAGCAAGTAGACAAGATCTTCCGTGCCGCCGCACTGGCAGCCAACAATGCCCGTATTCCGCTGGCCCAAATGGCTGTTGCTGAATCAGGCATGGGTATCATCGAAGATAAGGTTATCAAGAACCACTTCGCCTCCGAGTACATCTACAACAAGTACAAAGATGAAAAGACCTGCGGCATTCTGAGTGAAGATGACGAGTTCGGTACCGTCACCATCGCTGAGCCGGTTGGTATCATCTGTGGTATCGTTCCGACCACCAACCCGACTTCTACCGCAATCTTCAAGTCTCTGATTGCTCTGAAGACGCGTAACGCCATCATCTTCTCCCCGCACCCACGTGCCAAGAACTCCACCAATACCGCTGCCAAGCTGGTGCTGGATGCCGCGATTGCCGCTGGTGCTCCGGCTGACATCATCGGCTGGATCGATCAACCATCTGTTGAGCTGTCCAACGCGCTGATGAAGCATGCTGACATCAACCTGATCCTGGCGACCGGTGGTCCTGGTATGGTGAAGGCTGCTTACTCTTCTGGTAAGCCAGCTATCGGTGTTGGCGCTGGTAACGTACCAGTAGTTATCGACGAAACTGCCGATGTGAAGCGTGCTGTTGCCTCTATCCTGATGTCCAAGACTTTCGACAACGGTGTGGTTTGTGCCTCCGAGCAAGCGGTCATCGTCGTTGATGCCATCTACGAACAAGTCAAAGAGCGCTTCGCCAGCCACAAGGGCTATGTCCTGTCCAAAGCTGAAGCTGATAAAGTTCGTAAGGTTATCCTGATCAATGGCGCTATGAACGCGGCCATCGTCGGTCAACCAGCCACCAAGATTGCTGAAATGTCTGGTGTGACTGTACCTGCCGACACCAAGATCCTGATCGGTGAAGGCGTCAAGATCTGTGAAGAAGAAGAGTTCGCTCACGAGAAACTCTCTCCGACTCTGGGTATGTTCCGTGCCAAGAACTTTGAAGAAGCCGTCAGCATGGCTTGTGACATGGTTGACTTGGGCGGTATCGGTCACACTTCAGCTCTGTACACAGACCAGGACCTCAACGCCGACCGCGTGAAGTACTTCGGCGACAAGATGAAGACTGCACGTATCCTCATCAACACCCCTACCACTCACGGTGGTATCGGTGACCTGTACAACTTCGCGATGGCCCCGTCTCTGACGCTGGGTTGTGGCTCATGGGGTGGTAACTCTATCTCCGAGAACGTTGGTCCGAAGCATCTGATCAACAAGAAGATGGTCGCTAAACGGGCTGAAAATATGCTGTGGCACAAACTTCCAAAATCTATCTACTTCCGTCGTGGTTCCCTGCCAATCGCTCTGAGCGATCTGGAAGGCAAGAAGCGCGCTATGGTGGTCACTGACCGTTTCCTGTTCAACAACGGTTATACCGATGAACTGGTTCGCCTGCTGAAAGGCATGTCCATGGAAGTGGAAGTTTTCTACGAAGTAGAAGCTGACCCGACTCTGTCCATCGTCCGTAAGGGCGCCGAGATGGCTCAATCCTTCAAGCCGGACGTCATCCTGGCTCTGGGTGGTGGTTCACCCATGGACGCTGCCAAGATCATGTGGGTCATGTACGAGCATCCGGACACTGTTTTCGAAGATCTGGCCATGCGCTTCATGGATATCCGCAAGCGTATCTTCAAGTTCCCGAAAATGGGCCAAAAAGCCGAGCTGGTTTGTATCACCACCACCTCCGGTACCGGTTCTGAAGTTACTCCGTTCGCCGTAGTAACTGACGACGCCACTGGCGTGAAGTACCCACTGGCCGACTACGAGCTGACCCCGAACATGGCGATCGTTGACGCCAACCTGGTTGCCAACATGCCGAAGTCCTTGTGTGCGTTCGGTGGTGTTGATGCCGTGACTCACGCCATGGAAGCTTACGTTTCAGTATTGGCCAATGAATACTCTGACGGCCAAGCTCTGCAAGCGCTGAAGCTGTTGAAGGAATACCTGCCGTCTAGCTACCATAACGGCAAGACCGACATGGTAGCCCGTGAGAAGGTTCACAATGCGGCCACCATCGCTGGTATCGCATTTGCTAACGCCTTCTTGGGTGTGTGCCACTCCATGGCTCACAAACTGGGTGCTGAATTCCACATTCCGCACGGTCTGGCTAACGCCCTGCTGATCAGCAACGTGATCCGCTACAACGCCAATGACAACCCGACCAAGCAGACCGCGTTCTCTCAGTACGACCGTCCGCAAGCTCGTCGTCGTTATGCCGAAGTGGCTGACCACCTGGGTCTGAGCGCTGCTGGTGATCACACAGCTGCCAAGATCGAGAAGTTGCTGGCCTGGCTGGACGGCTTGAAGAAGGATCTGGACATTCCGATGTCTATCCGTGAAGCAGGTGTACCGGAAGAGAAATTCCTGGCCAAGGTTGATGCCCTGTCCGTAGAAGCTTTCGATGACCAGTGCACCGGTGCCAACCCGCGCTACCCGCTGATCAGCGAACTGAAGCAGGTTCTGCTCGACTCCTACTATGGCCGCCCTTATGTTGAAGGCGCAGTAGTAGCAGCCAAGGAAGAAAAGAAAGAAGAAGGTAAGAAGAAGAAGTAATTCTTCCCTAATTTGCCGATGAATAAGAAGGCCCGCACATTGTGCGGGCCTTTCTTTTGCCTCTAGGTCTCGAGTTTGCTAGTTTTGACGGATATAGCTGGAGAAATTAATGAGCGATATATCAGTTCCAATTGCCGACTTGCGTGTTGGGCATTACGTCAAATTACCACTCAGTTGGAAACAACACCCTTTCCTGTTCAGCTCATTTCGTATCAAGGATGAAGCTCAACTGCAGATCATCCGGAATATCGGTTTGTATGAAGTTGTGGTCGATCCGGATAAGAGTACGGTCGAGATTGTGATCACTCCAGCGATCAGCGAAGAGATATCTGTCGAACCTGAAATCGAGCAAAAACCAGACCCACAAAAAATTGAACAGCAGCAAATGCGCCGTTCGATCCGGACAGCCGAGCGTGCATTTACCAACTCGGTCTCTCCCCTGCGTGAATCGCTATCTCAGTTAAATTTAAAACCAGATGAAGGCCTGGGTACCGTTGCCGAATTAGTCCGCAATGCCGGATTACATTTAAGTCAACAAGAAGGCCCGGTTGGATTTCACCTGGTCCGGATTGCCAATCAGGCCGATAGCCTATTGTTGCACAGCCTGAATGTGGCATTCATTGCCATGTTGATTGCCAAAGAAGCCGGATGGAGCGCCTTGGAAATTGAGGATGCAGGCTTGGCGGGTTTGGTGCACGATATTGGCGAAATAAAAATTCCAAACCAAATCACGCGCAAACGCACCGAACTCAGCAAGGCCGAGATCAATTACCTGCGTATGCACGTCCAATATGGTTATGAACAATTAACCGCATTGAATGCCTTTTCCGTCAAGGTTCGGCTGGCCGCCTATCAACATCATGAACGGTTGGATGGTTCTGGCTATCCCCAGGGATTAAAAGCGGAACAACTGGATCCACTCTCCAGATTGATCGCCGTAGTGGATAGCTATGATGAACAACTACATCCACGCAATGTCACCCGCCCTGGTATCCCCAACCAAATTATTTCCAACTTGTTCAAGCGAGCAAACAAGCAATTGGACAATGGCTTTATTCAGATATTAATAAAGGTGATGGGTATCTACCCCCCTGGGAGCCTGGTACTGTTGAGCGATGATACCCCGGCCTTGGTTATGTCCAGTGAACCAGGTGCGCCACTCAAACCCTGTATTTTACCTTTTATCAAAGGACGAGTTCAGGAGGGGGTCGAGCTGATCAACTTGAAAAATGATCCACGGACCATCAGTAAAGTTTTGGATTACGAAGAGCTCACGCCACCACAGCGGGAGTTTTTCAATCTGGGAAAACATTATTGTTATTATTTTTCTACATTTTCACCTCCAGAGGCCCTATCACCAACCCCCTCCTGAGCATCTAGTTCAGTTCCATGACGAAGCCTAGACAACATGAAGGGGGCCGAAGCCCCC
The DNA here is from genome assembly GCA_963677375.2 of Aeromonadaceae bacterium. Taxonomy (GTDB): domain Bacteria; phylum Pseudomonadota; class Gammaproteobacteria; order Enterobacterales; family Aeromonadaceae; genus Pseudaeromonas. Next base: position 105,870 of record CAXXIF010000006.1, on the reverse strand, counting down.
TGAGGGGTTTAGCAAGATTAGTACCTAGTACCGGAACTGTGTCACCAAATCTTTAAGGTGATGCCCAGTATCAACCAAATCACGAGTCGTTAGCTCAGATTCTTCAGCGGCCTGAGATAACTGCTCGACGATATGCTGGATCGCGACCAAGTTACGGTTAATCTCCTCCGATACGGCGTTCTGCTCCTCAGCCGCTGTTGCTATCTGCAGATTCATATCGTTGATGGTATCTACGGCCGAGACCATACCATCAAGAGAGTGGGCTATTTTTGCCGTCTCCTGAACCGTGCGCTTGCTATGTTCCTGACTGCTTGTCATGACCTGAACAGCCTCGGAAACACCAGCCAATAACCGTTGCAGCATATTATTGATTTCCAAGGTGCTTTGTTGCGTACGACCGGCCAGAGCGCGCACCTCATCTGCGACAACGGCAAAGCCTCGGCCCTGTTCACCGGCTCGTGCAGCTTCAATCGCTGCGTTCAGAGCCAATAAGTTTGTTTGTTCCGCAATGCTACGAATCACCTCAACCACTGAACCGATTTTGCTAGTTTCCTGTGCCAGCTGTTCAATCACACGCGAAGCCTGATCCACTTCCCCGACCAACTCGTTGATGCTCCTGGATGCGGTCGCCACGACTCCACGCGCAGCCTCCGCTTCATCGCTGGCAGAGGAGGTCGCTGTCGCCGCGTGAGCGGCACTGGAGGCGACCTCTTGTGCAGTTGAACTCATCTCCGTCACGGCCGTCACAACTTGTTCGGTCTCTCTACGGTGCCCTTGCATCTGCTGAATAAACTGACTGGAAGACGTCTTCAAGCGTTCGGACACTTCAAATACGCGCAGACTGGTTGTCCCAACCTGGGACACAACCCCCTGAACACGCTCGACAAACTGGTTGAATGCGTGACTCAGCTGTCCAACTTCATCCCGACTGCTACTCTGCAAACGGCGAGTCAGATCGCCCTCCCCGTTAGCTATATCATTCAAGGCACTGACCACAGCCTCCAACGGGTGGGAAATTCGGTTGCCGATAATGGCTGTAATACCTGTAGTGAATAGTAAAACCAGAAGTGAAATTAATAAATTCCGACGAATATTGGCTCTTAGATCATCCTCAGCAAGTGCTTTTTGTGATAATAATTCTGTCTGGATATCATCGATGTAAAATCCGGTACCGACAACCCAGTTATACTTATCCAGAGTTTTGCTCATGCTTAGTTTAGCTACTGCCTTTTTAACCGATGGTTTATCCCATTGATATTGGGTATAACCACTGCCAGAGCGCGCGGCAGAAATGATCCCCTGGATAAAGAGCTTCCCATCAGCATCTTTCAAATTAGATAAATCTTTACCTTCCAACTCAGGCTTTGGCCCCAATACTTGATTCACCCCATTGAAGTCATAGACAAAGAAATAACCATCTGTGTCATATCGCAAATCTCGCAAAATATTTTTAACCAATTCACGATTACTAGGTGTGTCCTCCGCATTATAGGCCTTAGCGATTGAGCTTTCAGCCAATGCCAAATACTTTGCTAATAACTGCTGCTTCTCGGCCATTAACCCTTTTTCTAATAAAGCCTGTTTTTCCTCCAATTGAGTCTGACCAGAAAAATAACTGGTGAGATTCATGATGAGCACAACCAAAATCAGAGGGATGGCGGCTAGGCTGACAATTTTTGTCTTTATTTTCATAAATTCTGTCCTTGTTTCTTCCGGTTTTACATCACACTATTGGTCCATCATACAGTTTTGGAGTATAACCAATCGCCAATGCACTTCTGCCGCAGCGCCTCTCATTACGACCCTGAATTTCCAAAAGTACTGCCGTTTTGCGACATGTCACCTATAATCGGCGCAGTTTTATCACTTCAGGGCTCGAACTATGACGCTTTGCTACTGCCAGAGCGGGGAACCGCTGATTTCGTGCTGTAAGCCATTTCTCGATGGACAAAAGAGTGCAGCATCTCCAGAACAATTGATGCGTTCACGCTTCACTGCCTTCGTAAGCCGCGATTGGCCGTATGTTATGCGGACCTGGCATCCGGAATTCAGACCAACCTGTACTCTTGATGAACTATCTGCTGAAGCTGAAGAGAGTCAGTGGTTAAACTTGACGGTGATGGATAGCTCACAGAATGGCAACAATGGCCAGGTAGAGTTTTGTGCATGGTATCGCGATCATTCCGGTTTGCATGTACACCATGAACGGTCGTCATTTATTTATGAACAATCTGAATGGTTTTACACCCAAGGCGTGTTTTTACCGACACCTTCTGAATTCAAATTAAAGCCGAATATGCCTTGTCCCTGTGGCAGCACTAAAAAATATAAAAAGTGTTGCGGCAAATTTTTGTGAAATATGATTGACGTCATACTCCACATGCAAATCAATAAAAAGACCTTTTCTCGTCGCATCAAGAATAAACAAACAGGGAGGCATTATGCCTCCCTGTTTATTTATAGCGTTGAATGTTTCATTGAAATATGAAACATCAGCCTATTTTTTATCTTCTGTTTTCTTACTGCTCTTGGCTTCAGCCACTGTCCAGCGCCCCGCTGAATAATAGGCACTCCAACCGGTCGCCTTGCCATTCACTTCACTCATCACATATTGCTCTTTGGTCTTGCGACTAAAGCGAACAATTGCCGGGTTACCATCGGGATCTTTTACTGGCGCATCAGCCAGATAGCGATGCTTCGGTGACAAACGCTCTTTGAAACGACTCAGTTCTTCGACCAGGGGCGCGCGAGTTTCACGGGATTTTGGAAAATTACTGGCGGCAAGGAACAGACCGGCCGCCCCATCTCGCAATACAAAGTGGGCATCGGACTGAGTGCACTTGAGCTCGGGCAATGGCACTGGATCTTCCTTCGGTGGCGCTATGTCACCATTACGGAGGATCTTGCGGGTGTTTTTGCATGCTTCGTTGCTACACGCCATGAACTTGCCAAAGCGTCCGGTCTTGAGCTGCATTTGAGAGCCGCAGCGTTCACAGTCAATGACCGGGCCTTCATAACCCTTGAGCCGGAATTGCCCTTGCTCAATGACATAGCCATCACAGTCTGGATTATTGCCACAGACATGCAATTTCCTCGTTTCATCAATGAGATAGGAATCCATTGCGGTTCCACACACCGAACAACGACGCATGGCGCGCAAGGCATTCACTTCGCCCTCTTCCGAGTCCGCAGCAATAAATTCATCACCCGGCACTAGGTTGATCGTTTTCTTGCAACGTTCTTTCGGTGGTAGGGCATAACCGGAACAACCGAGAAACACGCCAGTAGTTGCCGTACGGATACCCATTTTGCGACCGCAATCCGGGCAATCGATGTCCGTCATAATCATCTGGTTGCTGCGCATACCACCAGCGGCCGAATCCGATTCCGCTTTATCCAGGGTCGCTTTGAAGCCTCGATAGAAGGAATCGAGCTTCACCTTCCACTCCAGTTCGCCTTCAGCAATTTCATCCAACGAGTTTTCCATCTGGGCGGTGAAGTCATAACTCATCAGATCGGAAAAACTTTCAACCAATCGCTCGGTAACAATTTCTCCCATTTTCTCAGCATAAAACCGGCGAGTTTCAACCTTGACATAACCACGTTCTTGGATGGTGGAGATGATCGACGCATAGGTCGATGGGCGACCAATGCCGCGCTTTTCCAGCTCTTTTACCAAAGCCGCTTCGGTGAAACGCGCCGGTGGTTTAGTAAAGTGTTGCTTGGGATCCAGAGTCACCAGACCTAATTCGTCACCGGATTTCACCGCCGGCAATTCAATATCGTCCCCTTTACGACCCATGGCCGGTAGTGCTTTGGTCCAACCGGCGAAACGCAGTATCCGCCCCTTGGCACGCAGCTCATAGTTGGCAGCAGCGACCGTCAACGTGCTGGAGTCATACTGTGCAGGTGTCATCTGGCAAGCCACAAATTGGCGCCAAATCAGCTCATACAGACGAACGGCATCGGTCTCCATATCCTCAAGCTTCTCGGCGCGCAAACGCACACTGGAAGGGCGAATGGCTTCATGGGCCTCTTGCGCATTAGCCTTGGAGCCATATACCAGAGGCGCTTCCGGTAAGTAATCGTCACCAAATTCCTGGACTATATACTCCCGAACTGACTCGACCGCTTCCTGACTCAGGTTCGTCGAATCGGTACGCATGTAAGTGATGTAACCCGCTTCGTACAGACGCTGGGCCATCATCATAGTTTTCTTGACGCCATACCCTAAGCGGGTGCTCGCCGCCTGCTGCAAGGTCGAGGTGATGAAGGGCGCCGAGGGTTTACTGCTGGTCGGTTTATCTTCGCGCCGTACGACCCGATAGGTAGCCGATTGCAACGTATCGCATGCACGTTTGGCATCGGCCTCCACCACGGGGTTGTAGGGGCTCCCATCACAGGTAACCACCTGCATGCGCAGCGCCTGTTTGGCTTGTGTTAATAGATCGGCATGCACATCCCAATATTCTTCGGGGACAAAGGCCTTGATTTCACGCTCTTTCTCGACGATGAGCCGCACCGCGACCGACTGCACCCGTCCGGCAGATAAACCACGAGCCAATTTTTTCCAGAGCAGTGGTGACACCATGTAGCCAACCACCCGATCCAGAAAGCGACGAGCCTGCTGAGCATCGACTCGATCCTGGTTCAGAACTCCGGGTCGGGAGAATGCTTCCTGAATCGCGCTCTTGGTAATTTCATTGAAGACCACACGCTTGAAGCGGCTCTCATCGCCACCGATCAGTTCCCGCAGGTGCCAGGCAATGGCTTCCCCTTCGCGGTCCAAGTCGGTTGCCAGATAGATGGTGTCAGCTTTTTCAGCAAGACTCTTGAGCTCATTCACCACCTTCTCTTTACCCGGTAACACCTGATAACGAGCAGCCCATCCATGTTCCGGATCGATCCCCATACGTGAGACCAGAGATTGATATCCGCGCTCGGCCTTCTCGGCTTCCGTCATGCCTTTACTACTCTTACGGACCGTCGGCTTCTTCTCTTCATGCTCTGACGTACTGGCTGAACCGCTGGTTGGCAGATCACGCACATGACCGATACTCGACTTCACGATGAAGTCTTTACCCAGATATTTGTTGATAGTCTTAGCCTTGGCCGGGGACTCAACAATCACCAGTGATTTGCCCATAGACGCTTACTCTGTCCTTAATGACGCTGGCTGAAAAACAGTATGATGCCGCTCTGTGGGCGGCATCGGTTATTTATTAAAATGGAAGGCGAATCGTTCAGACGCAACCTTTTTTATTGTAGGGCCTGATTTATGCTCACTTTCTGCACCAAACCAGGAAAAGGTTGCGGTTACACCCGCAAACAGTTCAACGACGATGACGGTATCTAGTAATCGAAGGGATGACGTAATCGCTGCAGCACTCCCATAACGGCGTGTTCCAAGATCTGCGTCGCTTGTTGGCCGAATCGCTCACCGAGCCCCCTGTGGATCTTGTAATGCACCTTGACGACCTGCTTGTTGGCATAATGAGCCACCAGATAATCATCGCTGGTTCGCAATTCGTCGACCAGGTTGAGCTTTATAGCCTCACCTGCCAACCAATGCTCACCCGTCGCAACCTTGTCCAATTCAATCCGTGGGCGATGCTGCGCCACAAATTGCCGGAATTGCTGATGCACAGATTCCAACTCATTCCGAAATTTCTGCCGCCCGGCATCATCATTTTCACCGAACAGCGTCAGGGTTCGCTTGTATTGTCCGGCGGTGTGTTGCTCGAAGTCGATGTCATGCTTTTGCAGCAAACGATGGAAGTTGGGTAGCTGAGCCACCACACCAATCGACCCGACAATGGCAAACGGGGCCGCAATAATACGCTGGGCCACACACGCCATCATATAGCCGCCGCTGGCCGCCACCTTGTCGATCGCCACGGTCAGATGCAGGCCATGATCCCGCAGGCGTTGTAACTGGGAGGCACAGAGTCCATAGCCATGAACTACGCCACCACCGGACTCCACTCGTACCAAAACCTCGTCATCAGCTTCTGCCAGCGCAAGAACGGCGGTCACCTCTTCGCGCAGACTGGCGACCTCTTTGGCCTCCATTCCCCCTTTGAAGTCGATGACGAACAATCGTTTCTTATCTTCAATCCCAAGTTTCTTCGCGGCCTTCTGCTCTTTTTTTTGCTGCTTGGCATAGAGTTTTGCCTGGGACTCACTGAGTAGACCCACACGTAGCTGTTCGCAGGTTTGTCGATACTCTTCCGACAAGTCCTCTAATTCGAGTTGCCCCTTACGCCCTTTCTGACGCGCGGCCATGGTAATAATGAAAGCGAGAAGAGCACCAATCGCCACAACCAGCATCAGGCTCTTGGCCGCGAACAACAAAAAACCGTAGAGATAATCCAAAGTTGACTCCGGGGTAGCAGGAAACCGGCCCATTCTACGAACTTTTTCCCACTTGGCAAAATTCGTTACTACTTCTGCCTCTTTTCCCTAATAAATTCATGAGAATCACTGGCGATAGACCAGACAACCTGTTTACACTTGGATGTCGAAAACGGGGCGGGAGATCGTTGCTAACATGTTGAACTATCAAGCAGATCCTGAGTTACTACGCCACAAAACCATACTGATCACCGGAGCAGGTGACGGTATTGGCAAACAGGCTGCCTTGGCCTACTCCCCGCCATGGCGCCCGATTAATCTTGGTAGGCCGAACGCCGCATAAACTAGACGAGCTCGCTGCAACCATACTGCAAGAGACCGGCATCCAGCCTTTGGTTCATACGCTGGATTTATTGCGTTCAGATCCTGAGATTTATCGCCATCTGGCAGAGCAGATCAGCACTGCTTTTGGCCAACTGGATGGGTTGTTACTCAATGCGGGGATTCTCGGCACCTTGGGACCAGTGGAGCACATTTCGCTGATGGAATGGCAACAGGTTCAACAAGTCAATGTGACCTCGGCCTTGCTGTTGATACAGGCTCTGTTGCCGCTCATGCGGCAAAGTCCGGCAGCATCCATCCTCTTTACCTCGTCGGGAGTGGGTCGTCAGGGGCGAGCCAATTGGGGCTCTTATGCCATCTCCAAATTTGCCACTGAGGGGCTGATGCAAGTACTAGCGGACGAACTCGCATCGACATCAATCCGGGTGAATGCGATTAACCCGGGTGCCACACGAACCGCCATGCGGGCGAGTGCTCGCCCCCTCGAGGATCCCAGCAGCCTGAAGAGCCCCGCAGAGCTGATGCCCCTTTATCTCTATTTGATGGGTGCAGACAGCCAAGCCATTCATGGGCAGAGTCTGGATGCACAATCGCCGCGAAACAGGTAACTTAGCGGCTTCGACGTCCAGAGTTCCCTAGCATACTATTGGAACAGTTTGTTCCGTTTGACATGGAATCCCCTGCATTATGTTTCGACCCAAGAGCACACTTGAACAATGGCGAATTTTCCAGGCAGTTGTTGAGTTTGGTGGCTACGCGCAGGCGGCAGAAAAGCTCAACAAAAGCCAGTCTTCACTAAACCATGCCGTGGCTAAATTGCAGCAGACTCTTGGCGTGGCCCTGCTGGAAGTGCGAGGACGGAAAGCCTTTTTGACGGAAGAAGGAGAAGTTTTTCTCCGTCGCGCCAAGCAGCTAACACTGCAAATGGAAGAGCTGGAGCTGCTAGCCTTCAATATCCATCAGGGATGGGAAGCAGAAGTCCGGCTGGCTGTTGAATTGGTACACCCTAGACCCTTGATCAATCGAGCCTTGCAACTTTACTATCCCAAGTCTCGGGGCACTCAGTTGCAGCTAGTGGATACGGTACTCACGGGGTCTCAGGATGCAATTCTGGAACAGCATGCCGATCTCGTCATCACGGGTCATGTTCCGAAGGGTTTTTTGGGAGAACCCATGGCCGAAATCACCTTGTTACCGGTGTGCCATCCCCTACATCCGCTTGCAAGAATCACCCCCGAACTGGTCCAGGCCGACCTGAGCCAGGAGTTGCAGATTGTAATCAAGGATACCGGTAAAAATCCGCAAGAGCTGACGGGCTGGCTCAAGGCCGAGCAGCGTTGGACGGTCAATAATTTTCACGAAGCCATCGGTATCTTGCTATCCGGACTTGGATTTGCATGGCTCCCTATTCATCTCGTTGAGCCCCTGTTGCAGCAAAATCGCTTGCATCGGATCCAACTGCGCGAAAGCAGTGCACGAAAGTTTTTTACCCACTTGGTAGTTCCAAATCCTGAGCGTTTGGGTCCCAGCGCCTCACGGTTACTGGAATGTTTGCGAACCAGTCACAAACTACAGCAGGCCGAATTGACCGCACGTGATGCGCTGGGCCTAGCACAAGTTGAAACCTCAGACCGTTCGCACACGCCAGAGTAACATCATGGATACAGAGGTAAAACCAATGGCAAGAACAAACACCCCATAGTAACTCCAATACTCGGCAATCACTCCAGCCATGAGCCCCGCCAGAATAGCCCCGGTGCGAATACTATTGGTAAACAGTGTTGTGGCTTGCCCCAATTGTCCTGGCATCAGATCCTGAAAGTAGATCATTCCTAGCCCGGCTAATATCCCGATGAAGAGCGCATTGGCACCTTGCAGCGCAAGCAGAGCCCAGGGGGCACTCAGAGTAGACATGCCCGCATAAAAACCAATTCCAGAGACAGTCGCCACTAACAACATGGGTTTCTTCCCCCAACGTCCACTGAGATGACCTGCCCCTAACATAATCGGGATCTCCAGTGCAGCTGCGGTTCCCATCATCCACCCCGCCAACCCCTGCGGCAGATGAAGCTCTCGCGAGAGATACAGAGGCATGTTAATGAGGTACATGCTGTTACACGTCCACGCCAACATGGAGGAGCAGAATAACCACCGAACATTCGAGTCCTGCCAAAAGCCACTGCCATCAATACGGGCGGCGGTAACGACTGAGCCACCGGGCGGTAGCCCCCGCCAAACCAGAAACACACTACACAGATAGATTCCCGCGCCCAAAATAAATAACCAGGCAAACCCCAAATGCACCGAGATAGCAAATGCAATGGGAGGGCCGATCACCCAAGCAAGAGAGAACTGAGCGCGCATGAGCGAGGTAAACATAACGCTGCGATCTCCTTGCGCATCACTATGTTCACGGGCCAATGCAAACAACTGGGGCGAAGCTGTGGCACCCAGGCTCAGCAACCCGATCCCCAACGTCGCCAACACCCAATAACTACGACTCTCAGCAAAGAGCAAACATGCCAGAATACCGAAAGATAAACAGGTAAAAATCAGAGGCTTCCGACTTCTCTTGCGATCGGAATATCGTGCCAATAACTGGCTCACCAGAATACCCATAAAGGCATTCAGGGTATAAAAACACCCGACCGCCAAAGGCGTAGCACCAACCGCTTCGGTTAGAAACAAACTCATAGTTGGTACGAATAAAGCGGCCCCCATCCCCGATAAAAAGGTCACGGCCATAAAAACCAGAAGAACCCGGTTAAGATGTATACCCAAACGACTCATTACGACTGACATTCAATTTCCTGAAAATACATACTGGATGCACAAATTGCGCTGAATTAACTCCCGGCATAGGTTGCCGTACTCCCGAATTATTCTTAGAGTGTCACTTTCCCCCATATGAGAGAGTGACATGTTTGACTTCGATGGAGTGATTGATCGCCGCGGCACACAAAGCCTGAAATGGGATAAATATGGTGATAAAGACATTCTACCATTATGGGTTGCCGATACCGACTTCAAAGCAGCACCCGCTATCATTGACGCGTTACATCAGCGAATTGAGCATGGGGTTTTCGGCTATAGTCGGCCATCGCCTCGATTAGTTCGACTGATCCTGGAGCGCATGCAAGCCCTGTATGACTGGCAGGTTGAGGCCGAATGGCTGCTCTTCATGCCGGGTGTCGTTCCAGGGTTAAACTTTGCTTGCAAAGCTTGGTGCCATCCCGACAAGAGTGTAATCACTCCGACTCCCGTCTATTACCCCTTCTTACACGCGCCAGAACATAATGACCGTCGTGTCAGCCACCTGCCGATGCAATTAGTCGCAGACCGCTGGTTGCCCGATTTTGAGCAATTAGAACGTCTGGCAGCAGATGCGGATTTGCTTTTGTTGTGTAACCCTCATAACCCTGGTGGAACAGTATTCCGTCGAAGCGAATTAGAACGCATCGCCGATATTGCCGAACGTCATCAGCTCATTGTGTGTTCCGATGAAATTCACTGTGACTTGCTGCTGGATAAAGAAGTCCGCCACATCCCCTTTGCCAGTGTGTCCAATTCGGCAGCACACCGTAGTGCCGTCCTGATGGCACCCAGCAAGACATTCAACATTCCAGGGCTATGCTGCTCTTTCGCGATTATTCCCAATACCGAATTGCGCCAAAAATTACAACAGTCCATGCGCGGACTGATGGCCGATAATAATCTGCTCGGTTTTACGGCGGCAGAAGCCGCATATGCCGACGGCGCCACCTGGCTAGAGAGCCAGCTAGATTATCTCCGTGAAAATCGTGATTTGGTCATGCAGGAACTGGGAACTCTGGATGGTGTCAAAATAGCCAAGATAGAAGCGACCTACTTGGCCTGGATTGATGTCTCCGCCCTCAAGCTAGGAAATCCAATTGCCGCGTTCGAGGCTGGTGGTGTAGGTTTGTCGCCCGGCGCACAATTTGGCGATGGAAATTTTATCCGGTTAAATTTCGGTTGCTCCAGACAACTACTGACTGAAGCATTAAATCGAATGCGACAGGTCATCCGCAAACACACGGGTAATTAACTGATCAACAGGCTGCACAAAATGCAGCCTTTTTCTTCCGAATCAGTTTGTTAGCCTTATTACCCCTATCATTGAATTGCATTCATCTGGCAACCTCGCTAAGGTTCTGTGTAATGCTCTTACTTCATGTCGCCCATAGGCCGAAGCTGCCTCAGCTTAAGGAATCACATGTTCGTGCATCGCTTTACCTGCCATGTATTATCCGTCGTAATCCCCATATGGCTGCTGGCAGCACCGGCATTCGCTACCACACAAACTTCATCACTCATCATCGCAACCGGTAGTGTAACCGGGGTGTATTATCCCACCGGTGGGGCGGTTTGCCGTCTGATCAATAAAATATCCAGTACACCCAAATTACGCTGCTCGGTGCAAGCTACCAGCGGCTCTATTTATAACTTGCGCGCCTTACAGGAACACAAAGTCAACTTGGCCGTCGTTCAATCAGATGCACAAAGAGCTGCCGTCAAGGGGCAGGCCGAGTTTGCAAGTACAGGGCCGGATAGCGGACTCCGCAGTCTATTCGGGCTCTATGTCGAGCCGTTAACTGTCGTTGCCAGACAAGATGCAAATATTCAAAACTTGGACGATTTACTAGGTAAACGAGTCGATATTGGTAATCCAGGTTCAGGTGATCACAGCACCATGACTGTTTTGATGAATAGTCTCGGTTGGACTATGGATAGCTTCGCTGCAGTTTCCGAGCTGAAAGGTGCAGAGCGTGCGCAGGCCTTGTGTGACAACAAAATCGATGCCTTTGTCTATGTGGTTGGTCATCCGAGTGGCACGATCAAAGAGGCAAGCAGTAGCTGTGACATTCGTTTAGTCGATATATCCGGTGTTAGCATCGATAAATTAGTCGCTGACCATCCAGAATATAGTAAGACGATCATTCCTGGGCGTCTCTATCGCGGCGCAGATCAAGATACCCCCTCCTTCGGCGTATCCGCCACCCTAGTGACGAATAGTGATCTCCCTGATGAAACAGCCTATCAGCTGGTGAAAGCCGTATTCGAGAACTTTGAGCAATTCAAACGGCTACATCCGGCATTTTCCCAGTTAACAAAACAGCAGATGGTCAGCCAAGGACTATCGGCTCCGCTGCACCCAGGGGCAAAACGTTATTTTATGGAAGTCGGTTTACTCGGGAAAAGTGACTAATCCATAATTTCCCGTAAAAGGCTTAATAAAAAAGGCGACATCATAGTCGCCTTTTTTGTTCGCTCAATGTGTCGTTTGGGATTATTTAAACTCGCACAGATAAGCCGTTTCTTCATTTACTTGCAGTTGAAACGCACTATTTCCTGGCACATCAAATTGATCACCTGAACTGTATGTAACCCACAGATCTTGTCCTGGTAACAGCACAGTCAAAGCACCACGGATAACAACCATTAACTCGGGCGCCCCCGTATTGAAAGTATATTCACCCGGAGCCATCACGCCGACAGTCGCTTTACCAACACCACAAGCAAAACCAATCGACTTAACTTTCCCTTCAAAATACTCATTTACTTTTAACATGCAGTTGCATCCTTGTTTGCAGCAATCAGAGGCGTGACATAGAGACGTATCCCTGTCACTGATCGGAAACACTATTATGACAAGCTTCGCATAGGGAGCAAAGAGTCGTCGTTACATTCCCTCGATACTTCTTTCTCTGTATTGCGCCTCACTCCTGCCCTGCTTACAGCTCTTTTTTCAACCTGTGACGAAGGCGTAGAAACGAACATCAGCCTTTGACTTCTGATGCCACCGTAGCCATAGTTTAAAGGTTGCTTAACAAGTTAGAACCAAGTAGCAACATGGCACTAACATCATCCACATCCAGAAGGGGATTCGCTATGGATAGACATCTGACCGAAATCAGCAATTCATATCTATTTAGCGAATACCTGTTGTGCCTCGGGATCTCGGTACCTAAGTTCAAAGAAAACTGGGAATTTCACCGAGAAAATCGCGTGGTTGCCCGAGTCAAGGTGGAGGCGGAAGGGCGAGCTAAGTTCTACATTGCGGCAGCACAGATGTGTCCTCAAAAATGTCATAGACAATCCGAGTAACGATATCCCATCATGCAAAATAAAAAGCCCCGATATTGCTATCGGGGCTTTTTGTATATTGGGTGCCTGGCAGTGTCCTACTCTCGCATGGCGAATGCCACACTACCATCGGCGCTACAGCGTTTCACTTCTGTGTTCGGCATGGGTACAGGTGGTTCCACTGCGCTATTGCCGCCAGGCATAAATCTTCAATCTGGGAAGAAGCTGACTCGTTCTGTCTACCGTCACAAGCATTTAAAACTTCTTGGGTGTTGTATGGTTAAGCCTCACGGGTAATTAGTATGGGTTAGCTCAACACGTCACCGCGCTTACACACCCCACCTATCAACGTTGTAGTCTTCAACGGCCCTTTAGGACACTTAAAGTGTCAGGGATGACTCATCTCAGGGCTCGCTTCCCGCTTAGATGCTTTCAGCGGTTATCGATTCCGAACTTAGCTACCGGGCAGTGCCATTGGCATGACAACCCGAACACCAGAGGTTCGTTCACTCCGGTCCTCTCGTACTAGGAGCAACTCCCTTCAATCATCCAGCGCCCACGGCAGATAGGGACCGAACTGTCTCACGACGTTCTGAACCCAGCTCGCGTACCACTTTAAATGGCGAACAGCCATACCCTTGGGACCAACTTCAGCCCCAGGATGTGATGAGCCGACATCGAGGTGCCAAACACCGCCGTCGATATGAACTCTTGGGCGGTATCAGCCTGTTATCCCCGGAGTACCTTTTATCCGTTGAGCGATGGCCCTTCCATTCAGAACCACCGGATCACTATGACCTACTTTCGTACCTGCTCGACCTGTCCGTCTCGCAGTTAAGCTAGCTTATGCCATTGCACTAACCTCACGATGTCCGACCGTGATTAGCTAACCTTCGTGCTCCTCCGTTACTCTTTGGGAGGAGACCGCCCCAGTCAAACTACCCACCAGACACTGTCCCTGGCCCGGATAACGGGCTGAGGTTAGAACATCAAACATACCAGGGTGGTATTTCAAGGTCGGCTCCATGACAACTAGCGTCGTCACTTCCAAGCCTCCCACCTATCCTACACAAGTAGGTTCAATGTTCAGTGTCAAGCTGTAGTAAAGGTTCACGGGGTCTTTCCGTCTAGCCGCGGGTATACGGCATCTTCACCGCAATTTCGATTTCACTGAGTCTCGGGTGGAGACAGCGTGGCCATGGTTACACCATTCGTGCAGGTCGGAACTTACCCGACAAGGAATTTCGCTACCTTAGGACCGTTATAGTTACGGCCGCCGTTTACCGGGGCTTCGATCAAGAGCTTCGCTTGCGCTAACCCCATCAATTAACCTTCCGGCACCGGGCAGGTGTCACACCCTATACGTCCACTTTCGTGTTTGCAGAGTGCTGTGTTTTTGATAAACAGTCCCAGCCACCTGGTCACTGCGGCTGACAATAGCTCCGGATGTGCATCCTTCACCACCATCAGCGTACCTTCTCCCGAAGTTACGGTACTATTTTGCCTAGTTCCTTCACCCGAGTTCTCTCAAGCGCCTTGGTATTCTCTACCCGACCACCTGTGTCGGTTTGGGGTACGGTTGGCGGTAATCTGAAGCTTAGAGGCTTTTCCTGGAAGCATGGCATCAGTGACTTCGCATCCGTAGATACTTCGTCTCGGGTCTCAGTGTTAATGCCGCAGCGGATTTGCCTACCGCGACCACCTACTTCCTTTCACCAGGACTACCAACGCCTGGCCCACTTAGCCTTCTCCGTCCCCTCATCGCAATTACCGTCAGTGCGGGAATATTAACCCGCTTCCCATCGACTACGCTTTTCAGCCTCGCCTTAGGGGCCGACTCACCCTGCCCCGATTAACGTTGGACAGGAACCCTTGGTCTTCCGGCGAGGAGGTTTTTCACCCCCTTTATCGTTACTTACGTCAGCATTCGCACTTCTGATATCTCCAGCATGCCTCACGACACACCTTCACAGACTTACAGAACGCTCCCCTACCACTCAATCTATTGATTGAATCCGCGGCTTCGGTGCCTGATTTGAGCCCCGTTACATCTTCCGCGCAGGCCGACTCGACCAGTGAGCTATTACGCTTTCTTTAAATGATGGCTGCTTCTAAGCCAACATCCTGGCTGTCTGAGCCTTCCCACATCGTTTCCCACTTAATCAGAACTTTGGGACCTTAGCCGGCGGTCTGGGTTGTTTCCCTCTTCACGACGGACGTTAGCACCCGCCGTGTGTCTCCCATGATTGCACTTACTGGTATTCGGAGTTTGCATCGGGTTGGTAAGTCGGGATGACCCCCTAGCCGAAACAGTGCTCTACCCCCAGTAGTGAGACATGAGGCGCTACCTAAATAGCTTTCGGGGAGAACCAGCTATCACCGAGTTTGATTGGCCTTTCACCCCTAGCCACAAGTCATCCCCTAACTTTGCAACGTTAGTGGGTTCGGTCCTCCAGTAAGTGTTACCTCACCTTCAACCTGCCCATGGCTAGATCACCCGGTTTCGGGTCTACTCCCAGCGACTAATCGCCCAGTTAAGACTCGGTTTCCCTACGGCTCCCCTATACGGTTAACCTCGCCACTGAAAGTAACTCGCTGACCCATTATACAAAAGGTACGCAGTCACCGAACTAGTCGGCTCCCACTGCTTGTACGTACACGGTTTCAGGTTCTATTTCACTCCCCTCACAGGGGTTCTTTTCGCCTTTCCCTCACGGTACTGGTTCACTATCGGTCAGTCAGTAGTATTTAGCCTTGGAGGATGGTCCCCCCATATTCAGACAGGATGTCACGTGTCCCGCCCTACTCGATTTCACGCTGAGTTTGTTTTCGTGTACGGGGCTATCACCCTGTATCGCCGGACTTTCCAGACCGTTCCACTAACGCATTCAACGCTTAAGGGCTGCTCCCCGTTCGCTCGCCGCTACTGAGGGAATCTCGGTTGATTTCTTTTCCTCGGGGTACTGAGATGTTTCACTTCTCCCGGTTCGCCTCGCAACACTATGTATTCATGTTGCGATACTGCATAAATGCAGTGGGTTTCCCCATTCGGATATTGTGGTGTCAATG
>CAXXIF010000006.1:0-87500 GCA_963677375.2 Aeromonadaceae bacterium | reverse complement strand
AGGTTATTCCATAAAAAAGCCGCCTGATAAAAGGCGGCTTTCTCAGAATCAGATGGCTTTATTTGGTTTCGGTGGCAGCAGACGTTGCGGCGGCAGCAGAAACAGTTGGAGCAGCGGCTGATACGGCAGCGGACGCTGCAACGGCGGCAGTAGCTTCTACGGCAGCGACTGGCGCTGGTGCAGCTTCTTCAACTTTCTTTTCACCACAGCCAGTCAGAGCCACTGCAACCATACCCGCCAGAATTAATGCGTTCTTCATTTAAATTGTCCCTTTGTATTAATAGAACCAGCCCCAGATATCATATCCAAAGGCCTCACACTTCGCGTCTGCCATTCTAACAACTATAGCTTGTTAAGCCAGTCTCGATTGTTTCCCACTAGGAGTTATCGCACCATACTGACGCAGTACTATTCTGTTTTGTTGCGCGGAACGGTGCTGATGACGGCGGATCTTCGGCAATCAAACCATGAATCTGTCTTCGTTTCGGTAATGAACCCGAATCCACTTCTTCCTCAGGTATCTTATCTTCGCTGGATGCGCAAACGCATCAGAGCTGGTTTAATGTCAGCATATCTATATAGAAGGAATTTTCATGGCCGTTAACCTATCTCCGGAACAGCTTTTGGAACTGGGCTATGAGTTGTTTTTAGAACAAGCAGCCGAGTACTTGCCGCCAGAGGATATTGTCGATATCACGTTGGAGTTTGAAGAGCGAGGGGCGGTAGAGAGTTGCTCTCCGTCACTGGATTGGACGACGGAGTTGGGCCCATTTTCAACAGCCGAGTGGGTTGAAGTCTGGGTGGGATTACTGGATCATCAGGACGAATTCAGTGTGATTTACGCCAAACTACTCATACCTGTATCGGGCGAGCGCAGCAGAGCTGTAATCCGTTGGAAACCCGCCGACTAAATCAACTCGCTACGCTATCGATTATCAACACTATCAATTCTCGAAATTGCCGATCATGCTTTGCTGGTGCATCAGACATTTGAGGCACCAGCAGCTATCATATCGTACCACCACGGTTACAACCGGTAATGACATACACCAGCAGGTCTCCGCGCTCTCACCCTTCGAGATGGCGCAACCGGATGGCTCACCACACTGCGGGCAAACGGCTAGTGCCTGCTCAGCATGCTGCTCCGGTACCCATAGTGCAACCGATGTGGGCATATCATGGCCTGACTTGCGAACTGCTAAGGCGGTCAGCACTGTTTGCTGCTCTGTCTCAGTCATGCGTGACCAGTGAGTAATTTCATCCAGGGTTCTGAAACAACCTCGACAAACATCAGATACTAACTGACACTCACCGCGGCAGGGCGACTTCGCCATGATGGTTAGGAACCCTCAACCCGACGAATACCATCCTCTTCGATGAGGATCTGTCCCTGTTTGTAGAGAGCGCCAATAGCTTTCTTGAATGTTCCCTTACTCATGGCAAACAACTGGTAAATGACTTCTGGGCTACTCTTGTCGCCCACCGGTAAAAAGCCACCCTGCTTTTGCAAGCGAGTCATGATCTTCTCGGCCGCGGTTTCCGTCCCCGCCTGACCCGGCTGGTTCAACGTCAGATCGATTTTGCCATCTTCTCGAACCTGCTTGATGAAGCCACGGATCTCACGACCTATGGTCACTTTGCCAAACAATTCATTCCGGTACAGAACGCCCCAGAATCGGCCATCGACCAACGCTTTGATCCCTAACGGCGTATTCTCGCAGGGCAACACTGTGACTGCATCCCCCGGCTTATACTCCGGCCAGCCCTCATCCAGAAAACGGTCCAACTTGCTGGTTGCCGCCACTCGACCTTCGCGATCCAGATAAAGGTAAACAACATAATGTTTATCCACCTGCATGGCTTGGGCTTGTTCCGCTCAGGAACAAACAGATCCTTCTTCAACCCCCAATCCAGGAAGGCACCGATCCGGCTGGCGCTTACCACCTTGAGACCCACAAATTCCCCCACTTGGGCATAAGGCTTGAATCCGGTGATGACCAGCTCTTCGTCCCCATCGAGGTAAACGAATACTTTCACGGCGCTGCCAGGCTTGGCATCTCGTGGTAGTTGCCGCATGGGAAGCAAGACTTCCCCAAACTCTTCGGCATCCAACCAACCACCTTTATCATCGCGCCGCAAGAGGGTCAGGGCGTTCATGGAACCAAGTCTAATCATGGAAATATGCTCTGTTGAGGGCTCGGAAAGCAGGGTGAAACAAGGTTAGCAAGAAGGCAACAAAAAAGGCGCTCAATGAGCGCCTCTTTACTAAGCCAGAGACTTAGACGCGAACGAAGTCCAGATGGACAACTTTCGGCTTGACCGGGTGACGCTGAACAGCGGCAACCTTCACAGCAACTTCTTTACCGTCGATAACCAAGGTAATGGTTTCGCTGTAGAAAGAGTCAAACGCTTGGGCAACGGTGATCTTGTTGAAGTCGACAACAACGGAAACGGCTTCTTGGCCAGCACCGTATACAACTGCCGGGATCTTCTCGTCACGACGCAGGCGGCGGCTCGCACCTTTCCCCAGGTCGGAACGTACTTGAGCTTCGAATGAATAAGCCATGGTTAATCTCACTATTTCAATAGATGAATGGTTGGCGACCAGATGCGACCGTCCAGTTGCCTCGGGTAAAACGGCTGCGGATATTATCATCGGAGTAGGCGATAAACAAGCAATTCAATGTCGCTTGAGCCGTTCTCCATAGGCGAGTAGACGTCGATAGGTTGCTCGCCGTTCGGCCGGTAGCATCTGGGAAAAGACGGCGAACTCTTGTTCCTTCGGACAACGTAACTCATCACCAATCCGTAACTCATCGGGATTGTTATCCAGCGTGTCGCGATTGGCGGCAAAGAGGGCCAAGACAAACAGATACGGATCGTTATCCCCGGCCAATTGTTGGCCCACATGCCAGAGTGTCTCCCCCGCCTTTGTGACGCGATGGCAAACCAGAGTCCCGGATTTTACCATCAAATCCGGCGCTGCCGCCGGCACACTCTCATCCAGATAGACTTGCACGGGCCCACTCACTCGAACATGAAACAGCGCGCGCCAACCACGTGCCGTTTGCTCAACTCGTTGGGCATCATACATGTCACCATACCATGCCAGACGCAAAGCCTGAGGCTGCGGTGCGTAGTTCAGCTGTGACACAGGTAGGGTGACCCAGCTTTCTTCGGCCAGTGGACGCACGTCATGTGTGCTGATCCAGGCTGCAACTATCAATGCCAGCATAAATACCACTCTCCTCGGCCGGTGTTCTGTATGCCGAATATGTCTGTAAACAAGCATGGCAGGCTCTGTCAGTTAGATCCTATTTTTTGCTGCAAAAACTGCTTGAACGCCAATACCTTAGCTGGTGCACGCTGACCGCCCAAGGTAATCATGAATAGCTCGCTCTGCTCCCCTTGCCAGTGAGGCAGAACAGGAACCAATTCACCGCGCAACAGCGCCGCCTGAGCAATCAATATTGGCATAAAGCCGATGCCCGCCCCAGCCAACGTCAGGCGCAGCACGCTGGCAAAACTGTTGGAACTAAAACGCGGTGGCTGGCGCAAAAGGAAAGGCGAACAGGCAGGATCATCACAGGTAAGCGTTGGTGCACTGGATTTCGAAGTTCGTAAAATCAAGGCATGCTGCTGCAGTTCTTCAGGCGAATCAGGCACTCTAGTCCGGGCCAGATATTCTGTAGAGGCAAAGAAGCCCAAACGTAACTCCGTGAGTCGTCGGGCACTATAACCCATATCCGGCAAACCACCGGTACCCGTGGCTCGCAAGGCCACATCAATCTGGTGAGCAACCAGATCCAGGCGTTCATCCGCACTCAGTAATTCAACCATCAACTGCGGATAAACAAATTGAAACTCGACCAATAACGGCGCTAGCCACTCCAGAGCCAGGTCCATCGGCGCCGTGATCCGCAATAATCCCCGGGGCTCATTTTTCGATTCCCGTGCTAACTCGGCCCCCTCCTCTAACAGCAGCAATCCGGCTCGAACTTTCGAGTAAAAGAGTAATCCTTCTGCCGTCGGTACCACAGAGCGCGGATGGCGAGCCAATAACTGGATGCCCAACTGCAATTCCAACCGGGTGATACGCCGACTAATCCCCCCCTTGGTCTCACCTTGCAAGCGAGCCGCGGCTGAAATCGAACCCAACTCCACCACTCGGCAGAACGCCCGTAGATCCGCGATCGGCCCGGCAATGGTTTCCAAATTGTCAACACTGAGTGTCATATTTATGGACTTCCCCTCTCATCCGTAAACCTTATTATGGCATTCAATTACTTGGAACCCTATGGAGATCATCACCATGCGCATGCCAGTCTTATTTGTTGCTCACGGTAATCCACTGATGCTGGATCTGCCGCACCGGATGCAGCAATTGACCACCTGGGGCCAGGCTTTACCTCGTCCCAGAGGAGTCGTGGTGATCTCGGCGCACTGGCAAAGTAACCCCCTGACCCTGGGAGCAAGTAGCCCCACACCACTGATCTATGATTTTTACGGTTTCCCGAACCAGTACTACCAACGCCAATATTCATCTCCACCGGCAACCCAGCTTGCGGTCCGCGTGCGTCAACTGCTGCAAAGCAACGTCGCCCCTTATCAGGAGCAGCCGGAGCGGGGATTTGATCATGGCGTATGGGTACCACTGATAGGTTTTTACCCTGCAGCCGATATTCCAGTGCTCCAACTGTCACTGCCTAGCGAGGACCCACAAACCCTGCTCGAATTGGGCAAGATGCTAGCGCCCTTGCGCGATGAAGGAATACTGATCCTGACCAGCGGCTATTTAACGCACAATTTGCGGCAGTGGACTGAGGATGGCGTCATTGCCCCCTGGGCGGCCGAGTTTGACAGCTGGATTGCATCCCGTTTGCTGGCAGGGGATCGCCAATCCCTGATCCTGTATCAGCAACTCGCACCCGGGGTTCGGCAATCCGTTCCCACGCCCGAACATCTGGTACCACTTTTTGTGGCCATGGGAGCCAGCGCAGCTGCCGACCGCGTTAGCTTCCCGATCACTGGCTTCGAATTTGGATCTTTTTCTCACCGCTCGGTGCAATTTGGCTAGTCAGCGTGACTAACCAGCGGACCCTAACCACCCGATTGATTGAATATGAGGATTTACCGATGATTGATGTACGCACTGCACCATATGCCGCACTCGTATTGCGTCTGACACTGGGCACTATGTTTGTCGCCCATGGATTAACGAAGATCCTGGTTTTCACTCCAGCCGGAACCGTCGGTTTCTTTGCTTCAATGGGTATCCCGGCGCCATTTGCCTGGTTGACCATGGCCGCCGAATTCGGTGGTGGACTTCTGTTACTGCTTGGCTTTCAAACCCGTTGGGTGGCCCTGCTGCAACTGCCCGTATTGCTCGGTGCCTGGGTCGTACATTCCGGCAATGGCTGGGGATTCACCAATGCCAATGGTGGCTGGGAATATCCAGCATTTCTTGCTCTGACCCAGCTAGCCTTGATTTTGCTCGGCGATGGCAAGTTTGCACTCTCCCCCAGTCGTAGTCTCTTCCGCACAGATCGTACGGCATAACAGGAAGAAGATAGTCGTAGGTTAGCCGCTGGATTGGCGGCTAGCTTGCTTGTCATTGCGGCCACCAGCGGTATGTTTCGACCCAGTAGCGAACAGCTCATGTCTTGACCCACCTCCTGCGCTGCTCCATGCTGCCTGCTATTGCCCCCCCAAGGAGCCACAGGTGCGCCTGAATTCTTATCATCTGGGTTTGTTACTCGCCACACTCGCCGCCTGTGGCTTTGCAGCCAAAGCTATTTTTGCCAAATTGGCCTACCGCTACGGTGTGGATGGCGTCACTATGGTCACGCTGCGGCTATTACTGGTCTTGCCCCTCTTAGCCCTGTTTCGCCTCTATCAACGCCCACAAACCACACCGCTGATCCGCCGCGACAAGGCTTGGCTGGTCCTCCTGGGGTTACTGGGTTATTACCTCTCCAGTTTGCTGGATTTCCTCGGATTGGAAACCGTCAGTGCCAGCGTAGAGAGAATGATCCTTTGCCTTTATCCAACCTTGACCGTGCTGTTTTCGGCATGGCTCAGCCGGACCGCCATCTCGCTTGCAACCCGCAAAGCCTTGTTGCTCAGTTATTTTGGCATGGCGCTGGTGCTGATCCCTGACCTGCAAACCGCTCAAGCCCAATGGCAGGGGGTTCTATTTATTGCTGCCAGTACCCTGACCTATGCCCTGTACCTGACATGGAGCCCTGCCGTGATTCAACGCGTCGGCAGCATGCGCTTCACCGAGCTGGCGTTAGGGGTATCCGCTTTAGCCATGTTTTTACACTTTGCTATCACCCGCTCGCCACAGGCTCTTTGGGTCCAACCCCTCCCCGTCTGGGGATACGGCCTGGCCATGGCACTCTTCTCCACCGTACTGCCGCTGTATGCTCTCTCGGCCGCCATGGTGCGAATTGGTGCCGGGAAGACAGCCATCATCGGCAGTTTAGGACCCATACTGACCATCATCATGAGCATGCAACTCCTGGATGAATGGCTATCGCCCTTGCAGTGGTGCGGAGTCATTCTGGTATTAGCCGGGATCTGGCAAGTTGGAAAACGTCGACATTAAGCTTCCCGATCTTGTTTCTCTCATCCAAAGAATGGCGCGCCAATACATAATGGTGTCTGCATAAAAGATGAATAAACAAAAAGCCCCGGGCTCGCGCCAGGGGCTTTTATCAGTACCGAATGAACGCAGGCTTAGCCGACGAAACGGCTCAACAGATAGAACATACCGCCAGAGAGCAAGAAGGTGGCGGGCAGAGTCAGCACCCACGCCATGACGATATTTTTAATGGTCCCAGATTGTAAGCCGGTGCGATTCGCAATCATGGTACCAGCCACGGCCGATGACAATACATGCGTTGTGGAAACCGGCATGCCGGTGAGACTGGCAATACCAATCGCGGCTGCAGCCGTGATCTGGGCCGCCATACCTTGGGAATACGTCATGCCTTTCTGGCCGATCTTTTCCCCAACGGTCAACACGATCCGCTTCCAACCAATCATGGTGCCAACACCCAACGCCATAGCAACCGCGATGATGACCCAAGTCGGGGCATATTCAGTTGTCGCAGTCAGATCTTTACGCAGCTTAGTCAGGTCATCCCTTTCCTTTCCGGAAATGGAATCCATCTTGCTAACCTTCTTGGCACTATCATCGATGCACAGCAACAAACGCCGCACTTGGCGTCGACCTTCGGTATCGAGTTGCTGATAACTGGATACATTTTCCAGAAGCGTACCCAGAGTTTGGATCGCCGCTATGGTCTGCTGGGTATCGCACTTGAAGATCGGCGGAAGGGTGTGATTTGCATCCTTCCCCAGCGCCATTAGACGGGAAAGCTGTTCCTGATTTTTTTCATAAAAGGTCTGCATGTGCAATGCAGCATCACGAGTCCGCGCCACTTGGTACGCCGTACTTTCCAGATTAACCACAAACTGGCCCGGAACGATTCCGATCAGCACCAGCATGATCATCCCGATCCCTTTTTGACCATCGTTGGAGCCATGCACAAAGCTGACCCCCATAGCCGAAGCAATCAGGGTAAAGCGGGTCCAAAATGGAGGATGCTTCTTACCATCGACCTGTTGCCGCTCTTCGGGGCTTTTATGGATCTTGCTTTCCTTCCAGACACGCTTGGCCAACAGTAACAACAAGCCAGCGATCACCAAACCCACTGTCGGTGAAATAATCAGCGACAGCATGATATCAATGGCCTTTTGCACATTGATACCACTGCTAAGCGGCGCGCCATTAATAAACGCATTGGCCGCGCCAACGCCCAAAATGGCCCCGATCAGGGTATGAGAGCTGGATGCAGGCAACCCCAGATACCAGGTCCCCAAATTCCATAAAATCGCGGAAGCCAGCAGTGAGAAAACCATGATCATGCCATGAGCGGATGCCACGTTCAGCAATAAATCAACCGGCAGCAGATGCACAATGGCATAGGCGACTCCCAAGCCTCCCAGCATAACGCCGGAGAAATTGAAGAGGCCCGAAGCAACGACCGCCATATGAGGAGGCATCGCCTTGGTATAAATCACAGTAGCAACAGCATTGGCTGTATCGTGAAAGCCATTAATAAACTCATAGGCCAGCACAAACACCAAAGCGAGAAACAAGCTAATCCCGAGTTCAGGACTCAGGCCAGTAAACATAGCTAACATAATAATACGACGGTTAGAGTCGGGAATTGACCGCGGCGAATTATGACAGAAAGATGATGGTGCGAAAGATGACATCGACCCTTTTCATATGAAATCGCCTAAAAAAAGACGAAAAAAAAGCTTGCCCTCCAGTCAAATGAAGCTGAACGCAGCCTAAACGAAAACCATTCTCCAGAGCTCAACCCACTCGGGACTCAGTCAATGACTCCTGTTGTTGCAGCCAGGCTAATATTTGCGTCGCCGATACCTCGCGGTTTGCTGCCGCGTGGCTCGTTAATGTTTGCAACGCCTTGAGTTGCTGGCGCTGAATACGCCGCAGAGTCTGTGAGTCATTCATCAAACTGGCCGCATCTATCGCTCCTAGCTTGTTACTGCGGATCAACAACTCGATGTCCTCCCGATCTCGTCGGCTTTGTATGACCACCCGTTTGACCTCTAAGGCCAGTAAACCACGAATACTCTCCGGCTCAGGGGCATCGAACAGCTGTCGGACCTCCCGATTAAAGAGTAAGAGCCGACGTTGCAATGCTTTATAACGCAGTTGCAGCAGCTCTGAGCCATTAGCCAGCACCTGAAGCAGGTTGCTCTGAAGCTGGCGCTGTAACCGGATAACCTCGGTCATACTGCGCGCCACAGCAACCAGGGCATCAATTTGCTCCGCTTGTTCACGCCCCATCCCGGTCTTACATAACGCGGCAAAGGTAATGATTTCGCCAAACAACGGTTTGACCCCGTGTAAATACAACCGTTGCAGATTAGGAAGATCTTCCCCGAGAGGAACATGCTCTGGGGTCGGATGCATCAACATGAGACGCCATGGCATGCCGAGCATGCCTCGAGCTGTAATCACCTGACATTCATGAAAGAGATGCACAATTTCGTGGATCAGCGCCTGCTCGGCAGCCACCGGGTGTACGGCAACGACGCGGTCCAGATAGCAGGCATGGGCCACATTATGATCGGCGTGAGGTGGTAATATCCGGGTCATGACACGACTTGCTTGCTCCCTCAGGGGGAGCAACCAGGCAATAGCAAACAGATTAAACAGGGTATGGTACAGCGCCAATCGCAAGGCAAGATCCTGCTCGTGCAGCCCGAGCAGATCACCTAATCCATCCGTGAGGCGGCGCAGCGGATAAAAAGCCAATAAACAACAGACCGCCGTCAGCACTTTGCAGAATAAATCCAGCCATGCCAAGCGCTTGCCCTCTAATGAGGAGTGGACCGCGCCCAACAAGACGGGGCCGGTCGCCCCGATATTAATCCCCAAAACCAATGCCAAACCATTGTCAAACTCTAACTGGCCTGCATTCAGAGCCGCCATACACAACAATATTGCTGCATGGCTGGACTGCATCACCAGCGTCACCAGTATCCCGATTACAAAGTAGAGACCAATCCCCTGCCAGCCCGATACCGCGTAGTGGCTTAAATCAATTAATCCAGATAATGACAGGAATCCGGTCTTGATATATTCGATCCCCAGGAACAGAAACCCCACCCCGGAGATCACCATACCCAGCCCGCGGGTTCCCCATCTTGGCATCGAAATCAGCAGCATGCCGACCACCAGTAGCAAGAACGCTGAGTCGATGAAACCAAGCTTTAATCCAAGGCTGGCCATCAACCAGCCTCCCGAGGTAGTCCCTAGATTAGCACCCGCCATGATGGCAATACCGGCCAAAAAATCGAGCATACCCGCTGAGAGAAAGGAGAGGGTCAGCAAGGCCACCAGAGCACTGGATTGCGTAAGTAGCGTCGCAAACAGACCAAGCCCAAACGCACGACTCATTGAGGAGGTCAGTTGTCGCACTCCACGACGCCACTGGGCAGAAGCCAATCGGCTAAACCCCTGCTCGAGGAAAAACATACCGAACAGAAAAATAGCGACCCCGGCTGCAACTTGCTCAAGACTGAGATGAAGTTTGAGAACCCACAATAATAAGCCAATGGCCACAATCAGGAGAACGGGACGTAACCGCCCCAGACGACGGTGTAAAGAGAAGAGAAGGCTGATACGCCATACACGGCTACCATGCCCTAGCAGCGGAAGCGGATCCATCAACCACCTCGAACCAAGGCTGAAAAGAAGCATCTGGTTTGACCATAGTTCAGGAGCGACAAGCTGTCTGTCGACCGGCATGCCATTTACGGATTGTCATGACAATTTCTACCCGCTGACACAAAAATGCCATTGATGGCACCTAGCATGGCTGCGCTTGGAACAATTGACGAAGGGGGGCAGAAAATGATCAAGGTATTTCGGTGGTTCCATCCCAAACAGATTGCTCGGTATGTGAAGACCTTTCACCAAGGTGTGTTTTTTATCGAGGAGCAGGGTCCATTCCGCTTCGAACAGGGTGTTGTTTGTTATGAAACACATCATGGCCGGGGATCTTTGCAATCAGTGGCTGAAATCAATCGTCAAGTCCGCGATCTGAGACAATTCCGCCCCTGAACATTGATTCATGCTAGAGCTTGCCTGATTTATTGTTGTAGAACCCTGTGATTTTTACGGCCCGCATCAATTTCGCGGGCCGTCTTCTATTTGCTGTATCACCCCATTTTGCACCGTCACAATTTGCATAAACATGCCTTTGCCCATATCAAACACCCAACGTTCACCCGCACTCACCTGAGTCAGATGACCATCCTGACTCAGTGCCGTCGTGGTCAATGGCTCCACCAGCAGTGGCTTACCGCATTTCAGTAACAGCTCGACACTGGGATCGCCGGTGGTCAAAACTGAATTTTTACACCGTAACACAGCCGCATGAACCGGCAGGGATGCTGTACAAAACAGGGATAAAGCAATTGCGGCACGCACAAATGGCATAAGCACTCTCTCCTGGATCTATCCATCCATGGGGATCTCAAACCCTATCGAAGAATAGGGACTCCGATAAAAATAACACCACGAATCCCTTATATCCCGCAATGTATTGCCGATAAAGAGTCATCACAGAAAACAATGTTGACCACCCGGCGACACACAGAACTCGCGGTAAACGGCAAGTACGAGGTGTATCATGACAGTCGAACAAATCCGAGCACATCTGCATACCACCTGTCGGCTGATCGGAGCCAGTTTCACCCTAGATGAGGCTGAAGGCGAAGTTCATGCCTGCATCATCCGGGGTTCAACCTGGTGGAATCTGGTTCAACCGGCTTGTTGTGATAATTGGCTTTGGGAGCAACAACTCAATGAATTACAACGGAAGCTGCTAAATTAAACTAATCAGATCGACGTCGTGACGGAGCAATCAGCGGTAAGAAACATCAGCACTGGTCGCTGTAGTCGTGTTGCGAAACAACCCGTGATCCAGGTGTCAACCGACGATACCCCCGAAATGACGCCATAAGGAATTTAACCGCATGAAAATGCCTCATGAAAAAACCGTGAGCCATCTCTCTCGTGACCATCACCCGGCGACCGTCGGCGGCGTCTTACATGGAGATACTGTGTCCGTTGTCTGCACGCCGCACCATTATCGGATAGAAGCTTTCATCATCGCTTTGGCACTGATTTTCGCCACCGCACTCGGTTGCTTGCCATCACTCAGTCGTTGGGTACAACAAGACAACACACTGACGCTGAGTGATGGCGCGGTTCGTCTTGGCACGGTTTACAGTGAACGCATCACCAGTCAGCTAATCATCAGCCGGGTGATTGATAACAGCGAATTACTGCGAGTAGAGGCTGACCCAGAACATTTATATGCCGTAGCCGTCGAACGGGTCTGCATAATATTCGCCAAATCAACGATCAGGCCAAAGCCTCTCAAGGTAATAGTTTCACACCGGTACTCTTTGATTCCGCCATGTGGAATGACGATATCCGGGTCCGGCTCATTACCAGCATCGAATACCAATCGGAGTATCACCACCCCTACCGCTTCACCATGGCCAGTAGTGACCGCATCGTTAAAAAAGACAAAGCCACGATCAAGCCCATCCTCGATAGCATTCAAAGTTATGGTGTTGCCCAACTGGCACAATACAGAGCCCAATACAGCTTCATTCCCCAGGGAAAACCGTAGTGGATACAACGACAAGAGGCGTCGTAATGACGCCTCTTGTGATACCACGATAACCCTAGTTTCTACCGCTTACAGTTTGAGACCACGACAATTCCTGCCGCCGTCACTGTATGCCCGGCTTGACGATCCGCCTCATGGTCATAGCCGATGACACTACCGTCTGGAATTTGCACACCCTCATCGATGATAGCCCGACGGATCTTGGCATTGCGGCCAATGTTGGCTCCCTCGAGCAGGATAGAATCCTCTACCAGGCTATAACTATTGATCCGGCAGCGTTGCCCCAGGATGGAACGACGAACAGTGCCACCACTGATGACACAACCGCCGCAGAGATATGAATCCAAAGCCTGACCCCGTCGCTCGTCATCATCAAACACTGTTTTAGCGGGTGGTAAGTTACTAGGCTTGGTCAGAATGGGCCATTTGTAGTTGTATAAATTGAGTTGCGGTGACACCGCGATCAGATCCATGCTCGCTTCGTAGTAAGAATCCAGGGTACCCACATCCTTCCAATAGCCCTTCTCCTCAGGGGTCATATCCGGGATCACATTGTCGTTGAAGTTATATGCAAATACCCGATCCCCGGTCTCGAGCATCATAGGAATAATATGCTTGCCAAAATCCAGATCGGAGTAGAGCTTCTTTCCCTCTTTGATGACCTTGATTAGCTTTTCCCGGGAAAAAATGTAGTTACCCATGGACGCAAAGCAGGTCTCGCGGCCCGGGATGGTTTTGGGCTCGGCCGGTTTTTCGACAAATTCCTGCACCTTACCCGCTTCATCAACCCCAAACACCCCGAAACGCCGCGCCTCTGCCTGCGCGACTTCCAGTGCCGCTATGGTAATGTCAGCCTCTCGCTGGATATGAAAATCGATCATCTGGCGAATATCCATCTTATAGATATGGTCGCCACCGAAGACCGCCACATAATCCGCATCAGAGTCTTCAATGAAACGCAGGTAGTGCCCGATAGCATCGGCGGTTCCCTTGAACCACTCTTCCCCTTCACTGTTGGTTTCGGGAGAAATGGCCTCAAAATGTTCATCCCAACCCGTCCATTTATCCCAGGAGTCACGAATATGCTTATTCAACAGATAGGATTTGTACTGGGTCAGGATGTAGACATTTTTGATGTTGGAATTGAAGAAATTGCTCAACACGAAATCGATAATTTTATACTTACCGCCAAATGAAACACCGGGCTTGGGCCGGGATAGGGTCAACGGACTGAGCCGCTCTCCTTTGCCCCCCGCAAGCACCATAGCAATGGTCTTCCGGGATACAGGACTGATATAGGTCATTTGGTGCTCCCCAAAAAGTAAACTGCGTGAACATGATATAATAGGACCCATGAAAACGGTATCAGGTCAACCTTGAGTCTACCTGAGCAAAATGATGAGACTGATAGCTGAATCGAATTTTTTATTTGTAAATATAGCAGTTGCATTTTGTTACAGCGACTAACTGCCAGACTTGATTTCACGCATAACACAACGGCGACCCTAAGGTCGCCGTACAAAAGTAAAATCCGGATGGCGAAGCCAAAAAACTACTGTACTGTTTCCTCCTCCAGCGGAAGGATTCGAGCTACCTCAGCTCCCAACTCAGACTCCATCCGGGCATAAGCCAGTCGCATTGCCGTCGACGGCTGCTGATCCAACAGACTGACAACGACAATCGTCAATGATGCTCCCAGGAATCCCGGCACCATTTCATATAATCCCCACCACCCGGCATTTCGCCAGACGATGACCGTCATAGCTCCTACCAACATACCGAACAAAGCACCATTACGTGTCATTCGTGGCCACAACAGAGAAAACAACACCACAGGACCGAAGGCCGCACCGAAACCAGCCCAGGCATAACCCACCAGGCTCAACACCTGACTTTGTGGATTCCGCGCAATGAACAAGGCAACGATGGCGACCAACAAGACCATCAATCGGCCACACCAGACCAGTTCCGTTTGCGATGCGGCGGGACGTAAGAACGCCTTGTAAAAATCTTCTGTCAATGCAGACGCGGAGACGAGCAACTGGCACGAGAGCGTGCTCATGATCGCAGCCAAAATAGCAGATAACAGGATACCGGCAATCCAGGGGTTAAATAGCACCTGAGCCAGAGTGATAAAGATCCGCTCCCGGTTTTCAACAACCGGTGACGCCTGTTCTGGATAGGCCGCAAAATAGGCAATGCCGAAAAAGCCAACCCCGACGGCACCCAGCAGACAGAGAATCATCCAGCTCATCCCAATCCGCCGTGCGTTAGGGATCGCCTTGGCTGAGCTTGCCGCCATAAAACGGGCCAGAATATGCGGCTGCCCCATATAGCCCAAGCCCCATGCCATCAAGGAGAGGATGCCGATCCCCGTAGTCCCGCTGAACATATTGGTATAGTCGAGGTTAATGCCTTGAATAACAGCCAGCGTCTCGTCAAAACTTCCCAGTTTCAGCATGACGATCATTGGTGTCAGCAAGAGAGCAAAAATCATCAAGGTTGCCTGGACGGTATCCGTCCAACTGACCGCCAAAAATCCACCAACGAACACATAGATCACTGTGGCCAATGCCCCGGCCCAAAGCGCGACGTCGTAGTTCAAACCAAACGATTGTTCGAACAGCCGGGCCCCGGCCACCATGCCGGATGCGCAGTAGATAGTAAAAAATAGCAGTATGATCACGGCCGACAACAAGCGCAGCAAGCGACTGCGGTCTTCAAACCTATGAGTAAAATAATCTGGCAGGGTCAGCGCATTATTGCTGATTTCGGTGTAGACCCGAATTCGCCCGGCAATAAACAACCAGTTGAACCAAGCACCGAGCACCAGACCAATGGCGATCCAGCTTTCGGAAATGCCTGCGGCAAAGATCGCGCCTGGTAAGCCAAGTAACAACCAGCCACTCATATCCGAGGCGCCAGCGCTCATGGCCGTGACAAAACTGCCCAGTGAACGACCACCGAGGATGTAGTCGGAAAGGTTACGGGTGTAGCGCCATGCGGCAAAACCGATGGCCAGCATCACCAGGATATAGATGATGAACGTGATAGACGTGGGATTACTGAAGTTCATTGGCATCCTGCCGGTTATGGGTATAAGAGCGCAATTCTTGCGGATTTAGGGCTATTCAGGCAAGTATCAAGCCAAGAATGAATGTAAAACTCAGCGTTATCCTGCGACCGATCAATCTTTCCTGTGGTGCCATCCTGTGGTTTTCGAGCTGTTGTAGCTCGGTACGCGCAATCCGCTCATTCACATGCCACGGGAACCAGTGCTACTCTGGCGGCAGGCGCCGTTTCGGCGTCCCCCTTACAGCTTCACGCATAACGCCCCATCCGCTACTGGAGAACTCATGCTGTCACGTCTTTCTCTCTTGCTATTTTGCCTACTCGCTGCCTGCTCTAATCTTACGGATCTCAAGACACCCACAGCAACAGTCATGGCCATCCGTCCTATTACCAGCAAAGGCATGTTGCCCAACTTTGCCATCGACTTGCATCTGAGCAATCCCAATGCTCAGGATCTGTCACTGCGCGGAGCCAGCTACACCTTGTCCCTGGAAGGGCAAGAGCTGGTCAGTGGCGTGACGAATAAACTGCCCGTACTACCTGCCTACGGCGAAGCGGACGTGACGCTGACCGCAGTACCGGATGTGTTGGCGACTCTGGGTCTGGCACAAAAACTGATGCAAAAGGGGGGGATCAATGCCTTGCACTACCGCCTGGAGGCCAAGCTGGATCTCGCCGCCCTGCTACCGGATTTAGTTATCGAAAAAGAAGGGGTGATCGGTCAGAAATAATATGTCTCAAGAAGGATGATGCCGACTTACCAGCGCCAGCCATCTCCGCTTCGAAGATCTCGGACGCAGTCACCTAATATTCACTCAGCACCAACACCAACAAAAAAACCCCGGAGTAATCCGGGGTTTTTTTATGTTTCATGCAATTCAGGCTCTGGCTTAACGCCCGGCCAGAACGCGTGCGTGCAACTCTTGCACCGAACTGACGCTAGCCGTCTCATCCACCGGGATGGCCATACAGCAAGCAAATGCGGCATTCAATGTGGTGGTGTATGACACCTTATGCTGTAAGGCACCACGACGCAGTTGCTTGGAGTCCTGGATCGCCTGACGACCTTCGGCCGTATTGACGATATAGGTGTACTCGCCACTCTTGATGCGATCCAAAATATGCGGACGCCCCTCATGCACCTTGTTGACCAAGCGCGGGTTGATGCTCGCCTCACCCAGGATCACCGCAGTACCGTGGGTCGCATCCAACTCAAAGCCCGCTTCAATCAGCTTGGAAGCCAGATCAACCACCCGCTGCTTGTCGCCATTGCGTACAGAGAGCAGCACACGACCAGAGCGCGGAATGGCACTGTTGGCCCCCAGTTGGGACTTGGCATAAGCCTCGGCGAAGGTGTCACCCACACCCATGACTTCACCGGTAGAGCGCATTTCCGGTCCAAGCAGCGGGTCAACACCCGGGAACTTATTGAACGGCAACACGACTTCCTTGACGGAGTAGAAAGGCGGAATAATTTCCTTGGTAAAACCTTGTGCAGCCAACGATTGCCCTGCCATCACGCGGGCGGCAATCTTGGCCAGCGGCGCACCGGTCGCCTTGGAGACAAATGGCACTGTACGCGCGGCACGAGGATTGACTTCGATGAGATAAATCTCGTCATCCTTCACCGCAAACTGCACGTTCATCAAACCGATAACGCCCAGCTCCATGGCCAGCTTGCGAACCTGATCGCGAATACGATCCTGCACATTTGCCGACAGGGTATACGGAGGCAGAGAACAACCCGAGTCGCCGGAGTGGATACCGCACTGCTCGATATGCTCCATGATGCCACCGATGACAACTTGTTCACCGTCACAGATCGCATCCACGTCCACTTCCACTGCATCGTCAAGGAAACGGTCCAGCAGTACCGGTGATTCATTAGAGACACTGACTGCCTCATTGAAGTAACGGCGCAGATCCTGCTCGTCATAGACGATTTCCATGGCGCGGCCGCCCAACACATAGGAGGGGCGAACAACCAGCGGATAAGTGATCTTGGCCGCTAGTTGCACTGCCTGTTCGATGGCCGTCACAGTGGCGTTTTCTGGTTGTTTGAGGCCCAGACGCTCAACCGCTTGCTGGAATCGCTCACGGTCTTCGGCACGGTCAATCGCATCCGGACTGGTACCGATAATCGGCACTCCGGCTGCTTCCAGGGCCCGGGAAAGTTTAAGCGGGGTCTGGCCACCGTACTGCACGATCACGCCCTTGGGCTGCTCGACGCGGACAATTTCCAATACATCTTCCAAAGTAACTGGCTCGAAGTAGAGGCGATCAGAGGTGTCATAGTCGGTGGAAACAGTTTCCGGATTACAGTTGACCATGATGGTCTCATAACCATCTTCGCGCAGAGCCAGAGCGGCATGGACGCAGCAGTAGTCAAATTCGATGCCCTGACCGATACGGTTCGGACCACCACCCAACACCATGATCTTGTCACGGTTGGTGGGTGCCGCTTCGCACTCCTCGTCATAGGTGGAGTACATGTAGGCGGTGTTGGTCGCGAACTCGGCGGCACAGGTATCTACCCGTTTGTAGACGGGCAGAATATTGTGCTTGTGGCGCAGCTTGCGCACTTCACCTTCAGCTACACCCAGCAAGATACCCAGACGGGCATCGGCAAAGCCTTTGCGCTTGAGAGCCCGCAAGAATTCCGGTGACAGGCCAACCATGCCGCCTTCCATCACCTGTTCTTCCAACTTGACGATCTCTTCAATCTGCACCAGGAACCAGGGGTCAATCTTGGTCAGCTTGAACACGCCCTCGACCGACAGACCGGCACGGAAAGCATCGGCGACATACCAAATTCGATCGGCGCCCGCATTTTGCAACTCATGGCTGATGCGGGAGAAGCTGGCTGGGTCCTTGGCATCGACCATGGGGTCGAAACCGGTTTTACCGGTCTCCAGACCACGCAAAGCCTTATGCAATGACTCCTGGAAGTTACGACCGATGGCCATGACTTCACCAACCGACTTCATCTGCGTAGTCAGACGGTCATTCGCACCGGCAAACTTCTCGAAGTTGAAGCGGGGAACCTTGGTCACCACATAGTCGATGGAAGGTTCGAACGACGCGGGAGTCTTGCCACCCGTGATGTCGTTCATCAGCTCATCGAGGGTATAGCCGATGGCCAACTTAGCCGCGACTTTGGCAATCGGGAAACCGGTCGCCTTGGAGGCTAGTGCCGAGGAGCGGGAAACCCGTGGGTTCATTTCGATGATGACCATGCGGCCATCCTTCGGATTGATCCCGAATTGCACGTTGGAGCCACCAGTTTCGACGCCGATTTCACGCAGTACCGCCATGGAGGCGTTCCGCATCAGCTGATATTCTTTGTCGGTCAGTGTCTGGGCCGGAGCCACCGTGATGGAGTCACCGGTGTGGATACCCATGGGGTCAAAGTTCTCGATGGAGCAGACGATGATGCAGTTATCTTTACGATCCCGCACCACTTCCATCTCATACTCTTTCCAGCCGATCAGGGATTCATCAATCAGCAATTCTTTGGTCGGAGACAAGTCCAGACCGCGTTCGCAAATTTCGACAAACTCTTCCGGGTTGTAGGCAATACCGCCACCCGAACCACCCATGGTGAAGGAGGGACGAATGATACAAGGAAAACCGACTTGTTGCTGAACGCCCCACGCCTCTTCCATATTGTGGGCGATACCGGCACGAGGACATTCCAAACCAATGCTGCGCATGGAGACGTCAAAACGGCGGCGATCTTCAGCCTTGTCGATAGCATCGGCGGTTGCACCGATCATCTCGACGCCGAATTCGGCCAACACGCCGTGGCGTTCCAGATCAAGTGCGCAGTTCAGCGCAGTCTGGCCCCCCATAGTCGGCAGAACGGCATCCGGGCGCTCTTTTTCGATGATCTTGCGCACCACTTCCCAGGTAATGGGTTCGATGTAGGTGGCATCCGCCATCTCCGGGTCGGTCATGATGGTGGCAGGATTGGAATTCACCAGAATGACGCGGTAGCCCTCTTCACGCAGAGCTTTACAGGCTTGGGCGCCGGAGTAGTCAAATTCGCAAGCCTGACCGATAACGATTGGGCCTGCGCCCAGGATCAGGATGCTTTTAAGGTCTGTACGTTTTGGCATGACTCTACCCTACTCCTTATGCGCGGTACTTCTTGATAAGCTCGATGAAATGGTCAAACAGCGGTGCCGCATCATGGGGCCCCGGGCTTGCTTCCGGATGTCCCTGAAAGCTGAACGCTGGCTTGTCGGTCCTATGGATGCCCTGCAGCGAGCCATCGAACAACGACTTGTGGGTGGCACGCAGATTGGCTGGCAGTGTGGCTTCATCGACGGCAAAACCGTGGTTCTGACTGGTGATCATCACGACATCACGATCCAGATCCTTCACCGGGTGGTTACCACCGTGGTGACCGAATTTCATTTTGATCGTCTTGGCACCGGAGGCCAGCCCCAACAGTTGGTGACCCAGACAAATACCGAATACCGGGATCTCGGTGGTGAGAAACTCCTGGATCGCCGCAATGGCGTAATCGCAGGGAGCCGGATCGCCTGGACCATTGGAGAGGAAGATCCCGTCTGGATTCATGGCCAGCACTTCGGCTGCGGAAGTTTTGGCAGGCACAACTGTCAGACGGCAACCGCGGTCCGCCAGCATGCGCAGAATGTTGCGCTTGGCGCCGAAATCATAAGCCACGACATGAAACGGGTAACTTGCTGGCTTGGTGTGACCCAGCCCCAGCTTCCAGCTACCTTCAGTCCATTCATAGGCCTCGGAGACTGTCACTTCCTTAGCCAGATCCATGCCCTTGAGGCCAGGAAATGCCTGGGCCAGCTCAAGCGCCTTGGCTTCGTCCAGCGCTTTGCCTGTCATGATGCAACCGGCCAGAGCTCCCTTCTCACGCAAAATCCGGGTCAGCTTACGGGTGTCGATATCGGCGATACCAACTACGTTTTGACGTCTGAGATAATCGGAGAGGGTTTCTTGGGAACGGAAGTTGGAGGCAACGAGTGGAAGATCTCGAATAATGAGGCCCTGAGCATGAATACTTGGGGATTCTTCGTCTTCGCTGTTGGTGCCGGTGTTGCCGATGTGGGGATAAGTGAGAGTAACAATTTGACGGGAATAAGAAGGATCAGTAAGAATTTCCTGATACCCCGTCATCGAGGTATTAAAGACCACCTCACCAACGGAACAACCTTCTGCGCCAATTGAAACGCCCTTGAATACCGTGCCATCTTCCAACACGAGTAAGGCAGAATGAGTCAAGACGACCTCCAATTTCGTGATTCTTAAGTGATTTTGCCCTCGAGAAGCCATGAACACCTGATTTTTAACCATCAAGCATGTCATACCAAGCAAATTGGGCGCATTTTACCTGAACGATGAAACTTTACAACCCCCGCACACCACAAGTGGAAATTAAATGCTAATTTATTGCATATATCATCACTTTAATAGTCACCACAGGGCGAATAAAAAAACATAAATCACAGGAAAACGTTTGTCTGCTATAAATTAGCGACTTGCTCCACATAATAGAATGTAACATAAATAACAATATGATTTATCTTGCATTAATTATCACGCGACAGTAATAGTCGCAGGCAAAAACACCATAAAACCCACCACTTATCCATAAATAAATAGACGCACATGGAATTCTGGTAAAAATTCAAAAAACAAGCGACCGAACCTTTGTTCTAGCTCGTTCATCCGTGCGGAAAAGATGACTGAGTAAAAAAAAACCGCCTTTCGGCGGTTCTCGTCATTACTTCAATGCCAGAACATCCTGCATATCAAACAAGCCTGCGGGCTGGCCCGCCAACCAGATAGCCGCACGCACAGCACCATTGGCAAATGTGAGGCGACTGGATGCCTTATGGGTGATCTCGACCCGTTCACCTATGTCGGCAAACATCACGGTATGCTCTCCAACCAAGTCACCGGCGCGAATGGTCGAAAAACCAATCGTATTACGGTCTCGCTCTCCCGTGATCCCTTCCCGGCCATAGACAGCACACTGTTTGAGATCACGTCCCAGCGTCTTGGCTACCACCTCGCCCATGGAGAGCGCAGTTCCTGATGGAGCATCAACCTTGTGCCGATGATGCCCTTCAATAATCTCGATATCGGTATAGTCACCCATGACCTTGGCTGCCTGCTCCAGCAGCTTGAATACCAGATTGACCCCTACGCTGTAATTGGAAGCAAACACGACGCCTATATGACGGGCGGCATCGTTAATTGCCGCTTTCCCGTCATCGGTAAATCCTGTGGTGCCGATGACCATTTGTTTGCCATGCTCGCGAGCAAAAGCCAGATGACTCAAGGTGGCTTCTGGACGGGTAAAATCGATGATCAGATCAAACTCATCACGAACCTTGATCAGGTCATCAGTAATCTGTACCCCCAAGGTCCCAAGGCCATTGAGATCTCCCACGTCGAGACCAATCACGGCAGAACCCGGGCGCTCCAGCGCTGCGGTCAGTCTGGCTGCCGGACTATTACCAATCGCCTCAACCAGTACCTTACCCATACGACCATTGCAGCCCACCAGGGCAATGCGGACCTGATTTTCCATATCCATCCTCATCCACTCTTCGTTCATGATATCGATTCATTGATGGGCTGAGTGTAACCAGAGCCCATAGGCTTTGAAAAGCGCCCATAAAAAAGGCCGGAGTCATCCGGCCTTTCTAAAAACCTGAACTATACGATGTCCAACAGCTCGACTTCAAACACCAGAGTGGAGAACGGAGGGATAGAACCCGCGCCGCGCTCGCCGTAAGCCAGATGTTGCGGAATAGTCAGCTTCCACTTGGAGCCAACAGTCATTAATTGCAGGGCTTCAACCCAACCCGCAATCACGCCAGTCACCGGGAACTCGGCCGGTTGACCACGAGTGACTGAACTGTCAAATACACGACCGTCCGGGAAAGTACCGTGATAATGAACTCGAACCTTGTCGCTCTTGCTCGGCTTGGCGCCGGAGCCTGCAGTCAGAATTTCAAACTGCAGACCCGAATCGGTCACGCTGACATTGTCACGCGCTGCATTGCTGGCCAGATAGGCTTCGCCTTCGCTACGAGCAGCAGCGGACAATTCACGCTCTGCAGCCTCCAGCTTGGCAGTGATCTCTTCAAATGCCTGACCAATATCCTCATGGCTGACCGCGAAGTCATGGCCCAGAACAGCATCTTCAATACCCTGTTTGACCGCAGCCAGATCCAGGCCTTCGAAAGATTGCTGTGCCAGTTGATCACCAATCTGACGACCGATACCGTAGCTGGCTTTCTGTTCTGTGGTTTGCAATTGGCTCATGAATACTCCAGTTAAGTGACCAAAAATAAAAAACGAACGGCGGACATGATAGCAGATTTCATCGCCATGCCCATCTGCTCACCAGAAAACTGGCTTAAAGCGTCTTGATCATATGGCGTTGCAAATAGGTTCCGGAACCCAATGGCTGTGACTGGCTTTGCCCATCATAGTGAAAACCGTGGTGCAGATAAAAACGCTCAGCCGCAATGTTATTGGCTAATACCCATAAACTGAGGCGGCGAATATCATCCCGTTGTAGGTCATCAAGCACCTGCACAAGCAGCTGGGAGCCGATCCCCTGCCGCCAGAAAAACGGGTGCAGATATAATGAACGCAACAAGGCGCGATGCGGTGCTTCGGGAATCCAATACAGGAACCCCACCAAGGCACCATCCTGTTCAGCTAACAGGGTATGGCACGGATGCGCACTGATGCGCTCTTGCCAGATGGCGACCCGCTCACCTTCACTGCGCAGGGGAAAATCCCGCGGCAATAATTTACGGTAGGCCTGGATCCAGCTTTCATGCTGGACCTGGGCAATTTCCCCCGCATCGACGACTAATGCGGGACGGATGGTCAGTTCTGGCATTGCGGCTTACGCCCCAGCTCGCGGGCTTTGTTGTAATAAGGCGTAACCACGGCCAGCTGATCTTGCAACTCCTTGATCCGGCTCTCACCCGAGGGGTGAGTGGATAAGAACTCAGGCGGTGCTTTGCCCTTGGTGACGGCCGCCATATTTTGCCACAGGACAATTGCCTGCTCAGGATTGAAACCAGCCGAGGCCATCAACTGTAGACCCAAGACATCTGCCTCAGACTCCTGAACTCGACCATAGGGCAACAAAATACCAACTTGAGTTCCAAGTCCCAACGCGGCCATGGCCGGACCACGAGCCGCAGAGTCAGCCAACGCCGAATCGGCAGCCGCCATACCGACATTCGCCAACTCGGACTGGGATAAGCGTTCATTAGAATGGCGAGCCAGCACATGGGAGACTTCATGTCCCAGTACGGCAGCTAGCTGATCCTGATTCTTGACCGCCTTAAACAAACCGGTATAAACCCCGATCCGCCCTCCAGGCAAGGCAAAGGCATTGATATCCTCCGATTCGAAGAGCACCACCTGCCAGTCGGCAGAGCTGGTTTTATAGGCGGCAGGGATCTCACGCACCACAGCATCGGCAACGCATTGGACGTATCGAGTCAGCTTCTTATTCGTGGAGACCTTTTCTTGTTTTTTAAGTTGGTCAAAGGAGGCCAACCCCATCTTGGCAACCTCACCATCCCCAAACAGGACCAATTGCTTACGCCCTGTTGGCGATGTCGCACATGCGGCCACCAGTAACGCGGCTATTCCACCAATTACCCACTGTTTCATGCGATCCATTCCATGCTGTTCAACTGGCAAAATCTTAATCCAATCGCCGCTGAAGACAAGATATGTAAAGAAATTGGACAACTTATAATTAAAAAGCGCGCCAACCTGGGCGCGCTTTTAGAGACAGCAGTGCGGAGTGACGCCGCAAAAAACTGCTACTTGGTGTATTGTTCCGGGCTGATCTGGCCAATCTCGCTAGCTGTCTTATCAGCCAACAACCAGAGGGTAAACTGATGCAATTGGGCATGGTGTGCCAGGGCAACCAGAAAAGCGCCCCCTACTTCCCGATAACCCAGTTCATAGTTTTTCAATGTAGTGGGCGGAACACCCAGCAATTCGGCGAACTTGGGACGGCTCAGGCCGACTGTTTCGCGAATTTGGCGAATTTTTTGTCCTACGGAGACTTCACTGATATTCATACGATTCCTCACACAGCTTGCTTTGTGGTGTGTCACACCACAAGAGTTCAGAGTTGACTTATTGTTGTGTACGTCAGTTTTATCCGGCTCCGCCGCTTTATTGTGCTTTATCGTTATCATGCTCATTATCTCTTGGCAGACCTATCAATAGTCGCCAAGAGGAGCGCATGTTAAACCTAACAGTTGACAGGGTAAACTAAAAAAACGTTTCCACTTGAATTCAAGTGTAGTCCATTCGTCAGGATGTCAAACCATGAACCACTACTTAGTAGCAGTTCTGCCTGAATCTCTCCAGGCAGCTCCACTCGACACAGAGATACTTGCTCAACTTAACCTATTGTCAGTCAAGGCAATAATGTCTGAACAGCCCCATGACCATGATGAGCGGCAGCCGTTGATGAACCTTAAAAATAGAGGGTCATTCCCCCAGCTGGTGCCTATAGCGCAGCAGAAACAAAATATGGGTTATCGTCTGCTCTTGGATCGTGAAAATGAAACCGAACAGGGTTCCGTCAACGCTGTAAAATGTGAAATACCTCACAATGATCTGCTTCCACCCAATGGACTGGAAGAGCTGATCCCTTGGTTGGCATCGACAACGCGCAAATGGATTGCCGCCCCCTTGGCTCTACTTCCTGTCGTAAGAGCCATCATGAATATCTACCCTCTAGATCCCTATCTGGCCACGCACTACATGCGGCAGTTTCAGCCCTTACTGGATCAGTTATCTACCGAGAACCTGGATTGCATTCTGACCCGAACCCGGCAGGCCAGATATGAGGCTGACGAAAACTTACCTGCTGAAATAAATAAATACCTGAGGCTTGAACGCAAGCTGCATAGACAATATATCGACCACTAACCAAGCAGAGCCAGTGCTATCGAATTCTCATCTGTTTAGCCGCCATGGTACCGCATAACACTCTGTCATTCCGTTTTATCGTCTCTATGTTGCAAGCGCATGTCAGTGAAAAATGGAGCGCTGTCGGGGCTTGGCATCTATTGAGTACAAGCCCATAATATGACCCGCGTCACATTCCCGGCCTTGAGCCGGTTTTTTCCATCTAGGAGTTAATATAAAAATGAAATTGACAGTGGCATCTACTCTGATTGCAAGCCTCATTGCTGGTCTGGCCATGAGTTCTGTGGCTCAAGCAAACGATGCAGAGGGAGCCTTCGTAGGCGGTGGCGCAGGTTGGAGCCGAGCCCAAAACCTGACCGATCTTGCTAATTCTGGTGTCGAACGCGATGCGTTCTCTTCTCGCTTGCTGGCTGGTTACACCCTGAATGAAAACGTAGGCTTCGAAGTGGGCTATGACTGGTTTGGGAAGGCCAAGGTTGACGGTAAAACCTGGCGTGCCGATGGTTGGACCGCCTCTGTATTGCCACGCCTGCCACTGACCAAGCAAGTGTCGTTGCTGGGTGAGTTTGGTGTTATGCGTGACTTCACCACCAATGATGCCGCCAACACCACAGCCCATGGCTACTCGCCGGTGTTCGGTCTGGGTGCCGCCTACCGTGTCAACGATGCGCTGGATCTGCAAGCCCGCTACCGTCTAGTCGACGATGCAGGTCGTTCCGCGACCGGCAACACCGATATTCACAACTTTGGCATGGAAGTGGTCTACTACCCGACTCGTAGCAGCACTCCTGCCCCTGTCGCGGTAGCAGCCCCGGTAGCCGAGCCTGCTCCAGCCCCGGCACCACAAGAAGTCGTTGAAACCAAGCGTTTTACCCTGACCTCTGATGTGTTGTTCGATTTCGGTAAGGCAACCCTCAAGCCAGAAGGCCAAGCGGCGCTGACCAAGCTGTATAACGAGATCACCCATCTGGAGATGAAAGATAACCAGACCGTGGTATACGGTTATACCGACCGGATCGGTTCTGATGCCGCCAACCAAGCGCTGTCTCAACGCCGAGCTCAAACTGTTGCGACCTTCCTGACCACCAAGGGCATTGCTGCCAGCAAAATTTCAGCAGCAGGTCGCGGTGAAGCCAGCCCAGTAACTAGCACCTCGTGCAATACCGTCAAGAACCGCAAGAACCTGATCGTTTGCCTGGCTCCGGACCGTCGCGTCGAAATCGAAGTCAAGGGAATCAAAGAGATCGTCGTCCAGAAGTAATAGCTTCTGACGCCAAGCTCCCGGGCCGCTCATCCATCTGGATGGGCGGCTTTTTCTTAGCAGCCGCCGCTCAACCGTGACTTCAGTTCGACACCTGACTGGGCTATGCTGCGCCACATAACCGAGCACCAGGAGATATGTTAATGGCCGATAAAGCCCCGATCCAACGTCAAGCCTTACTGACCATGGCCAACCAGATGATCATGGACCATGAGGATTACATGGCCGGCATGCGAGCCGATAGCGTGGAGCAAAAAAACGGGATACTGATCTTCAAAGGCGAGTTTTTCTTTGATGAGCAGGGAGTTCCGAGCCCCAAGACCATGGCCGTTTTCAATATGTTCAAATACCTGGCCCAGACCCTTTCCGGACAGTATCAACTCATCGATTAACTCAGCGAAAACCGGGTTAACCACAAACCCGGTTTCGCCCGTCCTGCTTAGCCTGATACAGTTGCTCATCCGCCCGGACCAACAACTCCTCTTGAGTTTCCATCCGCTGTACTTCGGCAACACCTATGCTGACGCTCACGGTCAGGGGCTCTGCATCCTCGGCGTACAGGATCTCGAGGGCCGCAATTTGTGAACGCAGTTGTTCTGCTCGTTCCAACGCACCAGCTAAGGTTGTGCCGCTCAGTAACAGAATGAACTCCTCCCCGCCAAAGCGGGCAACGTCCCCCTGCTTGGCACTGATGGCTCGGCGTAGCAGATCCGCAACCGTCCGCAACACCTGATCCCCCACCAAATGTCCATGCTGATCATTGATGCGCTTGAAGCGGTCCAAATCCAGCAACAGGACGCTGTACACCTGCTGGCGTGCGGCAAAGGCTTGGTGCGCTGCATGCTGGGAGCGCA
Source organism: Aeromonadaceae bacterium (assembly GCA_963677375.2). Classification (GTDB taxonomy): domain Bacteria; phylum Pseudomonadota; class Gammaproteobacteria; order Enterobacterales; family Aeromonadaceae; genus Pseudaeromonas. The sequence goes on along the minus strand of CAXXIF010000006.1, from coordinate 60,081 downwards.
TAAAGACTCGACGGTTCATCAACTGAGTGAGTGGATCCGTGGTCGACTCCCGGTATAGCTGTAATAACATGAGTAACTGTCCCGCCTGAACCCAGGTTGCCGCACCGCCGAACAACAAACTCAGCCATAACAGAGAGCCCAGTTCCCCACCCCAAGCAGCTGATGGCACCAGCACCACGACCAGTACACAGGCGCTCGTAATAAACAGATTGAGGGCTGCGCTCGCCAGCAGGGTCAAAGGAAGAACGGCAAACAGACTCATCAGAACGAAGGGGAATAAGCTGAAACCAACCGGCAGGGGATCCAGTTCCGACAACTCCAGCAGACAAAGCGCATGAAAGAGCATCAATACCAGCAAGCTCAGCGCCATACAGAACATCAGCCATTGCTGCCGAAAATGCAGCAGCATGACAACTAGCAGCAAGGAGCCACTCGCCAGCAGACGATAACGCAGCAGTAGAGGAAGGTACTCGGAAGGCAAGGTCAGAGCATCGACTCCCCACCAGAGAGGAATAGCCACGATCAGCAGTCGCAAGATCCAGGATAGCCGCTTGCCAATGAACTGAGCACGGGTGGCGGTAAAATCTTGGGTGTGCAAACCCGCACTGCCGATATCACGCAAGAAACCGAACATAAGGAAACCTCCTGTCTCCACAACCCGGGGATCGTCCCCTTGTGAGCTGAATTATTTCAGTAGCAAAGTTATTGCGCCAACCATCATTAGCCCTCAGGGGTCGAGCCTGATCGCAAAATCCGTCAATGAGCCATTCGTTGAATGCCATGGACGGACGGCGAAACAGCGTAACCCACCCGAGATAACGCCGATTCTGCCTTGCCTCCGCGCACATGGAATGCCAGAATCCGCCCATGTTTAATTGTTGTGAACCTGTGAAATGAGTGTGGTCGTCTACGGGATCCGTCAATGCGATACCCTGAAAAAAGCCTTGAAATGGCTGGATAATCGAAACATCAGTTACCGTTTTCACGATTACCGAAAAGATGGTTTGCCGCCAACACCTGCTGGATGAATTTATCGAGATACTCGGCTGGGAAGCACTCCTCAATCGTCGCGGCACCACCTACCGAGCCTTGAGCGATGAGTGTAAATCGACACTCGATCACGCCTCGGCTCGTATCCTGATGCTGGAACAGCCAGCCATTATCAAACGCCCGCTGCTGGTACAAGGCAGCCACTATCTGCTCGGTTTTGATGAACCCCGCTATCAGGCACTTCTGGGCCACTAATTTCTCAATCAGCAAGGATCAAATATGTCTGACTCCCCCGTTCTGGCTCTGGCCCGTGATCTGATCTCACGCCCCTCGGTGACGCCGGAAGATGCAGGATGCCAGCAGATGATGGCCGACTATCTGGAGCGTCTGGGCTTCACCATAGAACCCATGGTCTTCCATGACACCACCAATCTCTGGGCGCGCCGCGGAACAACAGGCCCCCTCTTCTGCTTTGCGGGCCACACCGATGTTGTTCCCACCGGTCCGCTGGAGCAGTGGGATTCTCCACCCTTTGAACCCACCATTCGCGATGGCATGTTATACGGACGTGGTGCGGCCGATATGAAGGGTTCTCTGGCAGCCATGCTGGTGGCGGTTGAACGTTTCGTGAATGCCCATCCCGATCACCCGGGCTCCATAGCCTTTCTCATCACCAGTGATGAAGAGGGTCCGTTCATCAATGGTACCCCTAAGGTGATAGAAACCCTGGAAGCTCGCGGCGAAAAGATCACCTGGTGCCTGGTAGGGCGAGCCCTCCTCGACTCGCACCTTGGGTGATGTCGTTAAAAATGGTCGCCGTGGCTCCATTACCGGTGACCTGTTGGTCAAAGGTATTCAGGGTCATGTCGCCTACCCACATCTGGGGGCGCAATCCTATCCACGATGCAGCTCCGGCACTGGCGGAATTGGCCCATACAGTCTGGGACCAAGGTAATGCCTTCTTTCCTCCGACCAGCTTTCAAATTCCGAACATCTCCGGCGGCACCGGAGCTTTCGAACGTCATTCCTGGTGAACTCAAGGTCCAATTTAACTTCCGCTTCAGTACTGAATTGAGTGATGAGCGGATCAAGCAGTTGGTGCAGGGAATTCTTGACAAGCATGGCCTCGATTACGAACTGACCTGGACACTGAGCGGTCATCCATTTTTAACGTCCTCAGGCGACCTGGTGGATGCGACCGTGGCCGCCATCAACGAAGTTCAGGGGATCGACACCGAACTTTCGACCTCAGGCGGAACCTCGGATGGACGCTTCATTGCCCGTACCGGCGCCCAGGTGATCGAATTGGGTCCGGTCCAATGCCACCATTCACAAACTCAACGAGTGCGTAAATGTCACGGATCTTGAGGCCCTGGCCGACGTCTATACCGTCATTCTGCGGCGCTTGCTGGGCTGAACATGACGCCAACACTGCGCCTTGCTCACTGTCTCGGGCTGGATGAGAGCCATCTCATCCAGCTTGCCGACTCTCCGCATCGGCTTCACCCAGGCGCCGCTCATGCCTTCATCGCCATGCAAGTAGCCGCCCGAAGCGATGGACTGGAGCTGGCACTCGCGTCCAGCTATCGCAGCTTTGCCCGGCAACTGGCGATCTGGAATGATAAATTCACTGGCCAACGTCCGGTGCTTGATGCTCGCAGCCAGCCGCTGGATATCGCGACACTGGATGAAGAAGCTCGCATTCATGCCATTCTGCGCTGGAGCGCCCTGCCCGGAACCAGCCGACATCATTGGGGAACGGATATGGATCTCTACGCCCCGCGGCTGTTACCTGCAGGACAATCGTTACAACTGGAGCCGTGGGAGTACGCAGCCGATGGCTACTTTGCCGAGCTAAGCCGATGGCTGGATCGCAACATGGAACAGTTCGGTTTCTACCGGCCCTTCGCCCAGGACGTCGGGGGGCATCGCCATCGAACCCTGGCATCTGAGTCACAGAGCCGAAAGTCAGCCCATGGCCAAGCTACTGACCTGCAGCGCATTAGCCGAGTGTCTGCAGCAATCCGCCATCGCCGGTAAAGCGTGTATACTGGCGCAACTTCCTGCGCTCTGGCAGCGCTACATTGCCCCAACGCTTTCTCAATAGGTCTGACATATGAATCTCTGGCTGTGGATTGGTCTACCGATGTTGTTGCTCCTCGGTATATTCCTCAATGCGATCAAAGATATGAAGCAACTTGAGAAGCAGTTGCCCAAATATCGCGACAAGATCCGCGAAGTCACAGATGATGATGAGGATGACTGGCCTCGACATGACGAGAAAAAAACTCCGCCAGCAACCGACGACAAACAACCACCAACGCCCTGACTCGACGGCTCGCTTTCGCCAACGGCCCCCTCCCCGGTTGGCGGCTTGAGCAGGGCCGTTTTACCGGCACCACATCATTAACTCTGCTATTATCTGCGCCATGCCTGTCGGGTGATTTATACACCCGCAGCCCTTCTCCCATCGATACGAGTTTTTTGCGTGAATACTGATTTCTCCAGCCTGGCACTTCCCGCCGAGCAACTGAACAATCTGGCAGCCTTGGGCTACACCAGCATGACCCCCATTCAAGCCAAGGCGCTGCCACTGATCTTGCAAGGTCAGGATGTGTTGGCCAAGGCCAAGACCGGAAGTGGTAAAACCGCCGCTTTTGGCATCGGCCTGCTATCACGTCTGGAAGTGTCCCAATACCGGACCCAGGCGCTGGTGCTGTGCCCAACCCGTGAACTGGCCGATCAAGTGGGCAAAGAGTTGCGCCGACTGGCTCGATTCACGCCAAACATCAAGATCCTGACACTCTGCGGTGGCGTCCCCATGGGGCCGCAGCTGGATTCATTGACCCACCCGGCCCATATTGTCGTTGGCACGCCGGGACGAATTCAGGACCACCTGCATCGTCGCAGCTTGAGTCTGGACCACCTGCAAACTCTGGTGCTGGATGAAGCCGATCGCATGCTGGATATGGGCTTTTCCGATGTGATGGTCGACGTGATTCGTCAGGCCCCCAAGCGCCGTCAGACCCTGCTGTTTTCTGCGACCTATCCGGAAGAGATCGCCCGCATCAGTGCTCAAGTGCAAAAAGATCCGGTCGAGGTCAGCGTCGAAGCCACCCACGATAGTCGCCATATCGACCAAAGTTTCTTCGAAGTCGAGCGCGGCGCTCGTGCTTCCGCTCTGATGAAGATCCTGGCCCATTTCCAGCCCGACTCCTGCGTGGTGTTCTGCAACACCAAACGTGAGTGTCAATCGGTGCATGATACCTTGCGTGCCCGTGATATCTCGGTGCTCGCCCTGCATGGTGACCTGGAGCAGCGCGAGCGGGATCAAGTGCTGGTTCGCTTCTCCAACCGCAGCTGCCGCGTGCTAGTCGCGACCGATGTCGCCGCTCGTGGTCTGGACATCAAGGATCTGTCTGCGGTCATCAACTATGAGATGGCTCAGGACCCGGAAATTCATATTCACCGTATCGGGCGCACCGGCCGCGCCGGTCAGAGCGGCCTGGCATTAAGCCTGTGTACACCGCAGGAGATGCAACGCGCCCTGGCTTTGGAAGATTATCTGGGCGGTCGTCTGAGCTGGATCAACTTGGGCTCACTCAAGAGCAGTAGTCAGGAGCCCTTGCAACCGGAAATGGCGACCCTATGTATCGATGGCGGTAAAAAGGCCAAGATCCGCCCAGGCGATATTCTCGGAGCCCTGACGGGAGAGGCCGGACTCACAGCCAGCGAGGTCGGGAAAATCGATCTGTTCGATACCCACGCCTATGTTGCCATCCGTCAGGAGAGTGCGAACAAGGCTCTCAAGCGACTGCAGCAGGGGAAACTCAAGGGCAAGAATTGCAAGGCGCGCTTGGTGCAGTAAAGCGCCATGCTCTCATGCTCCTACGACATAAAAACGGCGCCTTTCCGGCGCCGTTTTTTATCTCGCTCGTTTAAGAGCAAACGTTTGTGTCGACTGCGCTATTAATCGAGCTTGACGCCCAGACGGTGCGCGACTTCTTCATAAGCTTCGATCACTCCACCCAAGCCTTGGCGGAAACGATCCTTATCCAGCTTCTGACGGGTCACCTTGTCCCACAGACGGCAACCATCCGGAGAGAATTCATCACCCAGTACGACCTGACCTTCGAAGACACCGAACTCCAGTTTGTAATCGACCAAGATCAATCCGGCATCATCAAACATCTTTTTCAGCACATCATTAACCTTGAAGGTCAGCTCTTTCATGCGTTCAACTTGTTCGTCAGTTGCCCAGCCAAAAGAACGGATGTGGAATTCGTTGATCATCGGGTCGTGCAGCGGATCATTTTTCAAGAAGAATTCGAAAGTTGGCGGATTCAGATCCAGACCTTCTTGCACCCCGAGGCGACGACAGATTGAACCGGCGGGCCACGTTACGGACCACACACTCCACAGGGACCATCTGCAGCTTTTTGACCAGAGCTTCATTATCGGACAACAGACGATCCATCTGGGTCGGGATACCCGCTTCTTCCAGTTTGGTCATGATGAAATGGTTGAACTTATTGTTCACCATGCCCTTACGATCCAGTTGTTCGACCTTTTGGCCATCAAAAGCAGACGTATCGTTGCGGAACAGCAGGACGAGACGGCTGGGATCGTCAGTTGAATAGACGGATTTGGCCTTGCCACGATACAACTCGGCTTTCTTTTCCATGTGTTACTTACTCCAGTAAGTGAGGTTGCAGATAGCACAAGGGGGCCGTACTGCCCCCTTGTTGTTACTTCTTCGTCATGACACCGGCTTGCTCACGCCCGAAGGCCTTGGACAAACCAATAAACATCTTGCTGACCACCGAGGTGGGAACTGGCTTTTTGTCTTCATCAAACAGAGTGATGGAGGTTTTTCCCTTGTACTCACCCAGTTGCAGACGGTAAGTCCCCGAATCCAGACCAAACGGCTCGATATCGTGTTGCTTCCAGAAATCGGCATCCGGCTCGTCGTAATCTACGACGATGAGCCCCTTGGACTCAGGCTTGCTGGTGATTTCGAAATTCAACTTGGGCAGCAGGGTAATTAATCGGCTCCACGTTGCCTCAAAGGGGGCATCCACCAACCAGGCGGTCAACCCATTATCATCCACGCCCAATGACATAACGGCACGACCATTACTCTTGCTCACTTCGCCAATACGAAGTTGACGGTCATAATCCAGAGCCAACTGGTTGAGCAGCAAACCGGCATAGCGACGACGTTCAAAGCTGCTGACCGGCGTGTCATCCTTATCTCCATCCACAAATGCTTCATGGGATAATAGCTGCACCATTAAACCGGTACGATGGCGTTCGATATCACTCTTGATGGTAAAAACGATACCGCTGATGCACCTGCATCTGCTCGTCATCCTTCGCTTGTTCAGTCCACGGAGTTAACGATTCCGTGGCATAAAACCAGTCAGTGTCCATGGTGCGTGCCTGGGTATTCAGGTCGGCAATGCCAATACTACGTCGCCCCATAAAGGCCAGTAATTGGTTCCAGATATCATTGTCGACACGCTGATTGACACTACGAGCCGTGAACCACAGGGTCACGTTGCTACCATCGACTTCAGCCCGGCTACCGGGGACCACAGTCAGAACCTGGATGGGAGCGCGCACATCAACATCACCGGCTAACACGCCCTTCTGAGCAACCGGAGACAGCGCAGGGATCTTGTAATCGCTCTTATCGGCAGGAGTCTGCAAGCCTGTGGGGACGACGAAGGGTCGAGTAACCAGCTTGGCATCCTGATAGTCGAAATCTTTGTTGGCCTGTTTCCGCTCGATGGATGAACTGCAACCGACCAGCAGACTGACGCCTAACAACCCGCACATTAGACCGACCGACTTTCCGTTGTTCTTGTTTTGTTTATGCACGCTGGATCAACTCCGCTCGAGTCAACGCCTGCTCCATTGCCTGTTGGGCCAAAGGGCTCAAGGGGGTCAATGGCAGACGCAAACCGGATTTGGCAATCAAGCCCAGTCGGGCGCAGGCCCACTTGACCGGGATTGGATTAGATTCAATAAACAGTGTCCGGTGTACAGGCATCAGGACGTTCGTTCAACGCCAGAGCCGTATCCTTATCACCTTGTAATGCAGCAGCACACATCTGGCTCATGAGTGCGGCAGCAATGTTGGTGGTCACTGAAATAACTCCATTTTCCACCTCGCAGCATGAAATCACAACCGGACGCATCATCACCGCTGTAGAGTGCAAAATCGTACCCACACAGTTCACGTAACGGCTGGAGACGGGACAGCTCTCCCGTTGCCTCCTTGATACCACAAATTCCATATTGATGAGCCAGACGACCAACGGTCTCGGGTTTGAGATCACAACCGGTCCGCCCCGGCACATTATAAAGAATTTGTGCCAGACCACTAGCCTCACCAATGGCTGCGTAGTGACGATAGAGCCCTTCCTGAGTCGGTTTGTTGTAATAAGGGGTCACGGAAAGACCGTACTCGACCCCGATGGACTTCAGATTGGTCGCCAACTCGATAGCGTGACGCGTATTGTTGGAGCCGCAGCCTGCAATGACAGGTATCCGCTCAGCCGCAAATTCCAGTGTCTTGGCCACAACCCGCAAATGTTCATCCAGAGCCAGTGTGGCAGATTCCCCCGTCGTTCCCATCACCACAATGCCGGCCGTGTCAGCGGCGACGTGATACTCCACCAGTTGAGATAACGAGACCAGATCAACTTCACCATGCTCATCCATGGGAGTAACAAGGGCAACAAGACTACCACTTAACATCTATCGAGACTCCGGATTTTCGAGGGCCGTTATGGTAAGGCCGGGACCGGGCAAATACAAGGGAATGGAGTAGACCCCGAGAGGGACTGTGGTACCATCAAAATCTGGTTCAGCGCAGGAAAAGTGCCATGATTCATCATCTTGTTGTGACGGCCATCGGAACGGATCAAACGGGCATCGTGAATAAAGTTACCCGTCACATCAATGAATGTGGCTGTAACATAGTCGATAGTCGTTTGGCGATCCTTGGCAATGAGTTTACCTTTGTCATGCTGCTCTCGGGTGATTGGAACGCCATTACCCAGCTTGAGCATTCGTTGCCCCGCAAGAGCCATGAGCTGGATCTGATCACGTTGATGAAACGGACCTCACCTCATACCAGCACCCATTATCCGATGCAGGCCGAAGCCGAAATCTTGACTCGCGATGAACCCGGCATTATCAGCCAATGCACCCAGTTTTTCAGCGATCAAGGCTGGGATGTCCATGCTCTGCAATCGGAAACTATCCATCAAGCTCCGGCAAACCTGTTGCGAGCCAGCTTTCAATTAAGGCTACCTGTCGCCAGCTCAGGCAGCGAAGAAGAACACAGCTACGCCGAATTTTGCCAACGACTGGGAGCGGAGCGCTTCCTGTTCTCCATCATCCGAAAACCCTAAGGATCTTTCATGGCCAGATTAACCGCCGGACAAATTGCCCCCGACTTTACCCTTCCCGATCAAGATGGCAACCTGCTCTCACTCAGCAGCCTGCGTGGCAAAAGAGTGCTGATCTATTTTTATCCCAAAGCCAGCACGCCGGGGTTGTACCACGCAAGCCTGTGGCCTGCGTGATAGCCAGGAGCCCCTGCACGCATTGAATACCGTTGTTCTGGGGATCAGCCCGGACCCAAGCAGCCGCCTGAAAAACTTCGTCATCAAACAGAATCTCAACTTTACGCTGCTGGGTGATGAAGATCATGCCGTCGCCGATGCCTTTGGCGTCTGGGGCCCCAAAAAATTTATGGGGAAAGAATATGACGGCATTCATCGCATCAGTTTTTTGGTCGATGAACAGGGAGTGATCGCCAAGGTCTTCGATGAATTCAAGACCAGCAATCATCACGATGTGGTGCTGAGCTATCTGCACACGCTGTAAGCCTCTGCGCAACATAAAAACAAGGGGAGCCGAGGCTCCCCTTGTCATGGCTGTTCTTCACTGCCTAGACCACAAAGAACTTGGCATTCACCCAGGCAATGGTGAAGTAAGCCGACAACAGCGCCGAGAGCGCCAGGATCAGTGGCCGCAGCATGGGCTTGTTGCGGACAAACAGCACGATCACCAGCATGGTCGGATAGAGTCCGAATAAATAGCGAGGAAACGCATTGGTGCTGGTGACAATCGGCACTATGGTGCAGATCAACATAAACAGGGCTTCGGCGTAGCGGCGCTGATACAGCAGATAGCCATTCATCGCCCATCCCAAGGCGATCACCACCGACAGGTAGTATTTGCGTCCCCCGGTTTCGAAACCATCCATCCAGTAATGGAATGGATTGTCAAACACCCGCCCCCATGCCAACTGGATATTTTTAAATGCAAAACCATCACCAACATGCAGATACAAGTAGAGCATGTAACTGAACAGGGCAAACGGAATGATCCACAGCGCCAGCAACACCCGCCAGGTGCGATCCCCAAACCGAATCAACTCTCGCCAGCCATAGGCTTGCAGTGCCAGGATCGCGACAGGGAATACCGACATGACCCCCAGATTCCGGGTTGCCGCCATCAGGGCTCCGGCCACACCGACCCACAGCCAGCGATGGCGATAGGCAAACAGGAACACGGCCATGGTAAACAGCAGGAAGCTGGACTCGGTGTAAGGTGCAATGAAGTAGACCGAAAATGGCGAAAACGCCAGTATCCAGATCCCGAAACGGGAGGTCTCCAGATCCTGTCCCAATTGCCGCAAACAGAGGAAAAACAACGGCAAGCAAAAAAAGAACGCCAGATTGCTCAGCAGATAGAACGCATTGAGTGTACCAATACCCAACACATGACCGACCCAGTAACCGGCCATCGGAAAGCCGGGCATGAAGGCCCAATTGGCCGCGTGCCCCGTGGTCAGCCCATGTGGATAGGTGTCGTATCCCACATCGGCGATACTCTGGAACCAGCCACAATCAAACTGACAGAACATGCTGGGAATGTCAGTTTCGACGGCGGTGGTAATATTGACGGCATCAACCAAATCCGTCTCTATGTTGTAATGCATGGCCCCGAAGTAACCGATGGCATACAGCACCACACGACTGACCACGAAGGCCAGAACAATCAATAACCAGTCTCGACGGCTGATCGCCAATCGCTCCGGTATGACCCGAACATGTTCCACCTGCATCTGAAGAGAAGCTCCTGGTCGATTAAACAAAAACCCAGACTCGCGAGAGTAGGTAAGTGAGTAGGGTGACGGCCAGAGTGGCGATGATCACGGGTAGTAACCCAGACAGCCCCGCAAACAACAGACCACTCAGCAGCAGATTTCTCACCAGCAGCGAGAACAGGGCCACCAGCAAAAATTTGCCCACGGCACCGTGCTTCTGGAAGGTGATGTAGCGATGACCAAAGAACGAGAACCAGAAGGCAACAAAAAACGCCGTTGTGGTTACCAGATGCTCGGAGATGGTTGGCCAGTAACGAAACAGCGCGACCGAGGTTCCCAGATCGATGAGGGTTGCCCCCCCACCGACCAGACCAAAGCGGAACAGCCGCCAGAATTCTTCACGGGAAATCATTCCGCTGTTGGCTCCGTAATCGCTTCGCTACGGGAATACTGACCATAGACCCCTTCGACCACAAACACTGGCCGCTGTTTGACTTCGAGGAACATGCGTCCCAAATACTCACCAAGAACACCGATGGAGATAAGTTGCATGCCGCCAAGAAACAGAATGACGCTCATCAAGGAGGCATAACCCGGCATGTCGATGCCGAAGAAAATCACCTTGGTGATGATGACCAGAATATAGAGGAAGCTCAACAAGGCCACGCCTGCGCCGACATAACTCCAGATCCGAAGTGGCCAGCTGGAAAAGCTGAAGAAACCATCCAGAGCAAAGTTCCACAGCTTCCAGTAGTTGAACTTGGTCTCACCCGCGGCACGGGCCGGACGCTCGTAGGGCACACCAATCGAGTTGAACCCCGCCCAGGCAAACAACCCCTTCATGAAGCGGTTGCGCTCTGGCAGCTGTTTGATCACCTCGACCACACGACGGTCCATCAAACGGAAATCACCGGCATTTTCTGGAATTTTAGTGGTCGTGGAGACCGCATTGAATAGCCGGTAGAAACCACCCGCTGTCAGACGCTTCATTGCCGTATCGGCGTTGCGATCAGTTCGAACGCCGTACACTGTGTCGTAGCCTTCTTCTTGCCACATCCGGACAAATTCGAGAATCAACGAAGGGGGATCTTGCAGATCGACGTCCATCGGGATGACCGCATCACCTCGGGCGTGAAACAGACCCGCAGTCATAGCCGCTTCTTTACCAAAATTACGCGCCAGGTTGATCAGCGTCACCCGGGGGTCGCGCTCGATCACGGCTTCGATGACCTGACGGGTTTTATCCCGACTGCCATCATTGACGAAGACAATCTCCAGTTGATCGCGCAGCGACGGTAACTCTTGGTCGATGGTATCAATAAAGGTCTGAATGCTCTCTTCCTCGTTATAGGCGGGGACTACCAGTGACAATGTAAAGTTTTTCTTCTTAACCATGATGTTCTTATTCCTCATGAGAAAGCTGTAATGACTGGAAACGCACGGGATGCGATCCGGTCATGGCAATATAATTGACCTGTAGCGGATCGGCGCCCAACAGGCCAGCGGGCAGGTGAACCACCAGGTGGTAGGGACCAGGTTTCGGCAGCACTAACTCGCTGTGCCACTGCTCACCCACACCAAAACTCAGATGTGTACCGGCTTTGGCCGTGCGCACATCCGCCTCCAGAAGCAGTTTCCCGGGTTCCCGATGCAGGGTGAAATAGAGCCCGCCCGCCCCGGAAAATTCGGAGCCCGAGCCATCATCTTTCGGTAATGACCAACCTGGACGACTCAGTATCCAGGCCCTGTCATTGACCATGTCAAACCGGGTTCCCGGAACATACGCCAGGGTCTGGTTTCGGTTCCAGAAACGGGTCTTCATCTCCAGATAATAGAGGCGGTAGGCATAACTGACCTGAGGATGAGTGGCCAGATACAACACTGCGAGGTAGTAAGCAGATAGCCCGCAGATTGCCAAAATAATGAGTGCTTTAAGTGTTCTGGGCATAACCATCGAAAGCTCGATTTCAGGTGGGCCAATCGTAAAGCAGTTGTCGCAGAAACAACAGAGAATGGGCGGGAGTTCACATAAAAAAAGAGTACATCCACGCTAGAAAGAGGCTGGTGAAATCAGGGATGACCCAGATCAAGGTGGATAGGGATAAAAAACGTAATGCTGTATTTCAAAGTCTACTAATCAAAGTGCCTCTTGGCCCGTCAAAGGATAATCGCAGATGAACATGAACCATGCCCAGCGCCTGATCCTGAGTAATCAGTATGAGATTCTGAAAAAACTCAATCCGGAAAAAGCCGATTATTACCAACGGTGTCAGACCATCATCGAACATGGCTACTGCCTGCAACTTCTGGAGCTGGAAAAAGAGTTCGGCCACCTGGACGAAGCAACCTGCCGTGAAGTACTCGATACGCTGGAGATGTATCACGCATTAAAGGTCTCTTATGAAAACCTTCCGGAACAAGAGGCGCAAGAAGTCACCCCGAACCGTCTCGAATATATCGGCTATTCTCGCGGCCATGAAAAAGAGCTGGCCGACTATGTCTGCTTCCTGCTGGATGTCGAGGGCCGCTTCCCTGAACTGGGTAAACGCTGTTCGTCGCTGAATTCAGAACTGGGGATGCGCGACAAGTATCAACGCATGTTAGCCGCCTGGCGTGACTGTCCTCGTCACTACAAGCTCTCCATTCAAGAGATCCGCAAGGTGCTCAACGCCTGAGGGACCATAGTCATAACGACCAAGGGCGCCATGATGGCGCCCTTGTTGTTTTTTGAATCCGAACGAGCAAGCATTCAGACCCTAGAGTACACCGCGCGACTCCAGCCAACAGATCAGTTTGATCCCGACCAACATGGCGATCACAAACACCAGGATCTGCCACTGTCCCGTGACCAGCGCCGTGATGGCGGGCCCCGGACAGATGCCAACCAATCCCCAACCCACGCCGAACAAGGCGCTGCCGATCAGCAGGCGTTTATCCAATTTGGTCTTGCTGGAGAAATGGAATGGGGTGCCGTTAACCGCACAACGGCGCGGCTTGACCAGCAGGAAGTAACCCGGCATGAACACCAGCAGGGCTCCGCCCATCACCAGAGCCAGACTCGGGTCCCAATCCCCCGCCAGATCCAGAAATCCCTGGACCTTGCTGGGTAACACCATGCCCGACAGAGTCAGGCCAAAACCAAATAACACGCCACTGAGCAACGATATCCAGCGCATAGAGAATCTCCAGAGATTAAGCCAACAGATGATGCAGAACGAAGACCGTCATGATCCCGGTCGACATGAAGCAGCAGGTTGCAACGATAGAACGTGACGACAGACGTCCCATACCGCAGATGCCATGGCCACTGGTGCAACCGTTGCCCACCTTGGCGCCCACCCCCACCAGAAAGCCACCGACCAGCAGCAACGGCGTAGAGATGGTCGATAAATCTGGCGTTGGCAACTGCAGCAACCAGAAACCGATGGCGCCACCGGTGAGCAGACCCGCGACAAACAGCAGACGCCAGAACCAATCGCCTTTGGCTGCCCCCATTACACCGGCAAGAATGCCGCTGATGCCAGCAATACGGCCCTGCAGCCAAAGCAACAACAAGGCTGCCAAACCAATGAATATGCCACCCGACAGGGCGCTCAGCGGAGTAAAATGAACCATGAAACATCCTCAGTAGATAGGCGATTTCTCGTCATTAAAAAATAAATTAGCAAACTCTTAATTAGCGTCTATTCTAAACAGATGTATTAAATTAGTGAAGGCTAATTTAATGAACTGGCGCGAGGAGAACTTCCATGACCATTGATAATGGCGTACGCATCATTGCTGGCTGCATGGTTTTGCTATCGGTAGCCCTCACCCACTGGTTGCACCCCGGATTTATCTGGCTGACGATCTTTATCGGCATCAACCTGATTCAAAGTGCCCTGACCGGATTCTGCCCGGCAACCTGGTTGCTGCGTAAGCTGGGCTGTCACTAACCCGCCCTCGGCAGGCGAGGAGAACTCGGGCGCCATATTCTGGCGCCCCATTTTTTACTGCTTTGTGGGTCACGTCGATAAGCCCATTCGCAACAGCCAAGGAGCCGCACCAATCGGGTGCCAATGGTGGCCTCCTGCACTGCTTTGGCTCGACAATCGTCGTTTCTGGCCATAAAAGCCGCTGGAATACTGGCATGCCATTTGCGACACCTCATCAACAAGGACGGCGTAATCGAGGTGTCAGATGCTCAGGATCCACAATCCAAGACCCGATCTCTATGATGAGATGTTGCTCGCCGATGGCAGCAGCCGCGAACACTATTCGCCATTCTGGCAGTGGTTAAAACAAACCGATGAGAAACATATCCAGCATAAGCGGGAAGAAGCGGATCTCTTGTTTCACCGTGTGGGGATCACTTTCAACGTTTATGGCGAACAGGATGGCACCGACCGACTGATCCCCTTTGATAATGTGCCGCGCATCATCCCCGCCACGGAGTGGCAGATGCTGGATCGTGGCATTCGTCAGCGCGTGACCGCTCTGAATGCGTTTTTACACGACATCTATCACGAGCAACATATTCTCAAGGCCAAGGTGATCCCGGCCGAGCAAGTTCTGGCCAATGAGCAGTACCAACCCTGCATGCAAGGCGTCACCCTGCACCGGCGCATCTATGCCCACATCACGGGCGTGGATCTGATCCGCAACAATAACGGCGATTACTATGTTCTGGAGGACAACCTGCGTACCCCGTCCGGCGTCTCCTACATGCTGGAAAATCGCAAGATGATGATGCGCCTCTACCCCGAACTGTTCTCCCGCCAACGCATTGCCCCGGTGGAGCGCTACCCTTCATTGCTGCTGCAAACTCTGCGGGAGAGTACTCCGGTCGATAATCCCTGCGTCGTGGTTCTGACACCAGGGCGTTTCAACAGTGCCTATTTTGAACACAGTTTTCTGGCCCAGCAGATGGGGGTCGAACTGGTTGAAAATGCTGATCTATTCGTCAAGAACGCTCGCGTCTATATGCGCACCACCGCAGGCCCGCGCCAGGTTGATGTCATCTATCGTCGTATTGATGATGCCTATCTCGATCCGCTGGCATTTCGTCCCGACTCCATGCTTGGCGTCCCCGGTCTGCTCTCTGTCTACCGGGATGGTGGTGTGGTACTGGCCAATGCGGTGGGAACCGGTGTAGCCGATGATAAATCGATCTATCCCTATGTGCCGGATATGATCCGTTTCTATCTCAGTGAGGAGCCCATCCTCAATAATGTCCCCACCTGGCAGTGCCGTCGGCAGAACGAACTCTCTCATGTTCTGGCTAACCTGCCCGAACTGGTGGTCAAAGAGGTCCATGGCGCCGGTGGTTATGGCATGCTGATTGGTCCCTGTGCCAGTCAGCAGCAAATTGCCGAGTTCGCCGAGCGCATCAAGGCCCGCCCTGAAAACTACATTGCCCAACCCACACTCTCTTTGTCCACCTGCCCCACCTTCGTCGAGTCCGGGGTGGCGCCACGCCATATCGATCTGCGCCCCTTTGTGCTGACCGGTCGGGAAATTCGTTTGGTACCCGGCGGCCTGACCCGAGTCGCACTGACCGAAGGCTCCCTGGTGGTGAATTCCTCTCAGGGCGGCGGCACCAAAGATACCTGGGTTCTGGAGGATTCCGTATGTTGAGTCGCACTGCCAGTGAACTGTACTGGATGTCCCGCTACCTGGAGCGCGCGGAAAATATTGCCCGGATGCTGGATGTCACCAACTCCATGTCGTTGATGCCGCAGGTGGATGCGGACAATAGCGAGCTCATAGCCCCGTTGACCATCACGGGAACTCATGAACCCTATATGACCCGTTACGACTCGATCAACATGCCCAACTTGCTGGAGTTTTTCCTCTTGGACGAGGCGAACCCCAGCAGTATCTACAACTGCATCCGGGGGGCTCGCGACAATGCACATGCGGTGCGCGGCCGCATCAGTGGCGAAGTCTGGGAAAGTCTCAATGCCACCTGGCTGGAGATACGAGCCTTGCGTAAGCGGGGGATTGCGGGGCTGGACCCTGTCGCCTTCTTTGATTGGGTGAAGGAGCGCTCCCATCAGGTTCGCGGTGCCACCTTTGGTACCATTTTGCGCAGTGATACCCTGCGATTCATTCGCCTGGGAACCTTTATTGAACGCGCCGACAATACCGCCCGCATTCTGGATGTGAAGTATCAGGTGATGAAGGAGGATGAAGACCCGGTCCGGGAGTTCTATCGCTGGAATGCCCTGCTACGTTCCGTCGGCGCCTATGAAGCATATCAAGAACTATATAAACAGAGCCCGACCCGGGACCAGGTGGCCGAACTGCTGATCCTGCGCAGCGAAGTCCCCCGTTCCCTGCGCGCCAGTGTCGAAGAGGTAGAACAGTTGCTGGCGCGGATCGAAGGCGATACCGGACGTGAGCCTCGGTTATTGACCGCGGTCCAGCATGCCAAGTTGCGCTTCGGTACCATAGGCGACCTGTTCGCCGAAGGACTGCACGACTATCTGAATCAATTTCTGCATGACATCAATGCGATTGCCGAAAGCATTCACCGCGCCTATCTGGAGGCATCCTAATGAAACTGACCATAGAGCATCACACCCATTACGCGTATCAGGGCGAAGTCCGCCGCAGTACCCAGTACCTGCGCCTGACACCACAGCACTCCAATCGCCAGCGCATCCTCTCCTGGGAGCTTGATCTGCCCGAGACCGCGACTTGTACCACCGACAGTTATGGCAATGTGTTACATGTGCTGACGCTGGATCAACCTCACGAAGCCATTCATATCCATGCCCGGGGCGTGGTGGAAATTCTCGATGAGGTTGAAATCCCGGAGTCGGTACTGTCGCCATTGATCTTTCTGCGACACAGCCCGTTAACCCAACCCGATGCCGCCATCCGTCAACTGGCTGAGCGCTATTACACTCCGGAACAACCACAACAGGGCCTCGAGGCACTGATGCAGGAGTTGCTGGCCCTGATGCCCTACAGCCCGGGGACCACACGGGTTGATTCAGTGGCGGCCGACTCTTTCGCCGCCGGAGAAGGCGTCTGCCAGGATCACACCCATGTCTTTCTGGCCTGTTGTCGCTCACTGGGTTTGCCGGCTCGCTATGTCAGTGGCTATCTTTACACTCCAGAATCCAGCCATGTCGCAACCCATGCGTGGGCAGAGGTCTGGTACCAGGATAACTGGCACACCTTTGATGTCACCAATCAGTGCACGACCCCGACCCAGCATCTGAAGCTGGCGGTCGGTATTGACTATCTGGATGCCTGCCCGGTACGAGGTGTCCGTTACGGAGGGGGCAGTGAAGCCATGCTGGCTCATGCGGCGGTGAATCTCATCGGTCAGCAGCAAGAACGCCCACAATAATCTGAAACTAGTCGCGACCCGTCACCGGGTCGCCTGATCGAGAGAGCACCATGACCTATTGCGTCGCGATGCGCCTGGCCAGTGGCCTGGTCTTTGCCTCTGACTCCCGCACTAATGCCGGGGTCGACCATATTGCTACATTTCGCAAGCTCAACGTCTTTCACCAGCCAGGGGAGAGAGTGTTGGTGCTACAAAGCGCCGGTAATCTGGCGACCACCCAGAGTGTCTTGAGTTTATTACGCCAGCGCTGTCAGGAGGAAAAGCTGAACCTGATGAATGTAGGCTCCCTCTACGATGCCGCTACCCTGATCGGCAATACGGTGCGGGAAGTTATCTCCCGGGATGGCGGCCAACAGCAAACGAGTGTGGACTTTGGCTGCAACCTGCTGTTGGGCGGCCAGATTCGCGGTAGTGAACCTCGTTTGTTTCACATTTATCCCGAGGGCAACTTCATTGAAGCGACGGAGGATACTCCCTACTTCCAGATTGGTGAGAGCAAATATGGCAAGCCGATCATTGACCGGGTATTGAATTATCAAACCCCGCTGGAGCAGGCGATGCAATGTGCCCTGATCTCGCTGGACTCCACCTTGCGTAGCAATCTCTCCGTCGGCTTACCACTGGATGTGATGATCTATTCTCAGGGCAGTTTTTCCGCGGAGCAACAATACCGCATCACGGAACAACATCCGCATTTTATGGCCTTGCGCCAGGCTTGGTCCGAGGGGCTGGTCCAATTATTCAACCGGCTGCCTCCCCTGCTACTCAAGCAGGGATAAAGCGCGCCAGACTCACAGCCTGGTGATCCAGCAGCAGGTCTGACCAATAATGTGCAGAATGTCATAGCGAAACAGTTATTTTCTGCTTTACTCGGCAGAGCTCCGGACTAAAAAATCAGGATTATCCGGTATGAAGGCCATATGGTATTTCACACTCCTCTTGTCAGCTCTCGTCGGCACACCAGTCGCGGCGAATCCTCTATGCCCCACCCCGTTGCGGGTCGGTTGGGATGATTGGCCACCTTATCATTTCCAAGGTCGGGACGGTGCTCTCCATGGCTTTGCGGTGGAGGTTTTACAAGCCGTAATGGGTGATCTGGGCTGCGAAATTCAATTTCGTCCCCGTCCCTGGCGACGCCAGCTTCAGGAGATCCAGATCGGTGAATCCGATATCGCCATGGAAGCTTATTACACTGAAGAACGGTCCGAGTTTGCCTACTTTTCGGATGCCTACAGTCCGAGCCAGGTCAAACTCTGGATCCAATCTGACCACCCACTCCCCGGAGCCAATATCGGCACCTTGCTGGAAAAAGGTTTCCTGTTCGGCATTACCAAAGATTTCTACTACGGACCGGAATTTGAACCCTATCGGCAACATCCCAATATCCAGCCGGTTCTGGTAGAGAATCTGAATTACGCCAAACTGCAAAAAGGCAGGATCAATGGTTTTCTTGGGGACTGGTTGGCAACCACCTGGGGCTTGAAACAGCAACATCTGGAACACAAGATAAAAATTGCTCCGATCACCATCTACTCGGCCCCAGCATTTTTCATGTTTAGTAAGCAGAGCATCAAGCCTTCTTTTGTGGCCGCGTTCAATCACGCCCTGCGACAGATGAAAAAACGCGGGGATTACCAGCGGTTGCTCGATAGTTACACCCGTATTGATTAACCGCTCACGCGTGCAGATGTGAAGAAGCTAGAACATCTGCCGTATGGCCGTCCAATTTCACTTGGCGCGCCATCAGCTTGATATAAGCTCAAAGATAGAATGGCCTGACACGGGCTCCGCTGACCGCCCCGAGGATTTATAGACGATGAAACCCGCACTGCATGACCAATCCCACACCGACACACCCAGCTCAGATAATGTGCAAGCGGCCATTGCCGTCAACCATCTACTCTCTGATCCCGACATGCCAACAGAGCAGGCTATCGAACGGCTGGGAGATATCACCCTGCAGATCCAGCTAGGAGTACAGAGGCTGTGGGAAAAAGTCACCCCCCCGGAACCGATTGAAGAATGGTTAACGCTGACCCAGATTGAAGAGCTGACCTTCTGGCGCCCCAATCCACAACATGCCGGTATGTTGATTGCCGATGCCATTCGGCTTGCCAAGTACTTTTTACAGCGCGGTGGTTTTTTCAATAACATGCAAGGTGAGGGAAATTGGCTATTTGATGCCGACCGGCGCCCCGTCAGTCTGGGAACCGAGCTGACGCGGGACTTGTTCTTCGCCCTAAGACCGGTATTGACCATCCATCAGGTCGATTTCGATAGCAGCCAGATCGCCAATTTCCGGAGCGATGATGAGTCTTACCCCGGCCATCTGTTTCTCGCTGGTGAATTGTCGGTATGGGGGCTGAAAGGACAACCCCCGCTCTTCATCCAAACCGCCCGACTCAATACCATGGAGCTGGATGATCCGTTTGCCAATCTTCTCGATGCCGATGACCCGGAATAATATTCCCAGGCTAGAGTACAAAAGGCCTCCATCTGGAGGCCTTTTGCATGATGAGCCGCAACGAACTGAGCTTAATACGTGGCGGTCACCATCTGGAATGTCTTGAAACCACCCGAGAGATTGCGAGCCTTGAAGCCAGCATTGGCCAACATGCGATAGGCAACATGTCCGCGCAAACCAACCTGACAGGTGATCAGGATCTCCTTGTCCTTGGGCAACTCACCCAAACGGGAGCGCAGTTCATCGACCGGAATATTGATGGCTCCCGGGATCTGACCATTGGTTGTCAGCTCGCCAGGGTTGCGCACATCCAAAATCAGTTGATCGGGCTGCAGAGCCAGAACTTCCTCACTGTGGCAGACCACCTCATCGCCCTTGATCACGTTGGCGGCCACCATGCCGGCCTGATTGATCACATCGCGCGCCGAGCCAAAGGGCGGAGCATAAGTTAATTCCAGATCTTCCAGCTCCATGACGCTCAAACCAGCTCTCATCGCCACAGCCAGCACGTCGATGCGCTTGTCGACACCATCTTTGCCAATGGCTTGGCCGCCGAGTATCCGCCCATTGTCAGGATCAAACAGCAGTTTGAAACTGACCGGTTGCGCCCCGGGATAATAGCTGGCATGACTGGCTGGATGCACATAGATCTTCTGGTACGCCATACCGGAACGGATCAGGCTCTTCTCATTGAGACCGGTGCTGGCTACCGCCAGATCAAACACCTTGCAAATCGCCGTACCCTGGGTCCGCTTGTAGGTCACCTTGCGACCCAGCATGTTATCCGCCGCCATACGCCCCTGCCGGTTCGCGGGCCCGGCCAAGGGCATCAGCCCTGGCTTGCCTGTCACGAACTCAGCGGTTTCAACCGCATCGCCCACAGCATAGATGGCCGGGTCCGAGGTGCGCATTCCCTCATCCACCCGAATACCACCGCGCGGTCCTAATTCCAGACCTGCTTGCGCAGCCAGCAAAGTCTCCGGCTTGACCCCGATCGCCAGAATCAACAACCCTGTGCTCAAGCTAGTCCCGTTGCTCAAGGACAACTCCAGTACATGATTCGGAGCCACGGCCTTGTAGTCACCCGTGGCTTCTGGCTCTGGCACCGACTCTAATGTCTGACTCACGCGGGTCAATCCGGTATTCAAACGCAGATCGATCTCGTGCTGTACCAGGGTCTGATGGACCAGATTTGCCATCTCTTTATCGACCGGAGCCATCACCTGGTCAGCCAATTCCAGCAGAGTCACGGCTATGCCCCGTTGATGCAAGGCCTCCACCATTTCCAGACCGATGAAACCACCACCGACCACGGTAGCATGGGTTGGCCGCTGCTCTTCCAGCGCCATCATGATGCGATCCATATCGGGGATATTTCGTAAGGCAAACACGCCTGAACTATCCAGCCCCGGGATGGGAGGACGAATGGGAGCGGCGCCAGGGCTCAAAAGCAGATGGTCATAGCTTTCAATATAGAGACGTCCGGTGATGACCTCCTTGACCGTCACTGTCTTGGCGTGGCGATCGATGGAGACCACTTCATGTTGGACACGCACATCCACATTAAAGCGTCGTTTGAAGCTAGTTGGTGTTTGTAATAGCAGAGCATCGCGTTTTTGAATATCACCGCCAATATGGTAAGGCAGCCCGCAGTTGGCAAACGACACGTGTTCGCCACGCTCCAGAACTATGATTTCGGCACTTTCTGATAAACGGCGAGCTCTTGCGGCGGCAGATGCACCACCGGCAACACCACCGACAATGACGATCTTGGTCATGTGTTGATCCTCTAACTGTGAATGGCACTACTTTAGACACTTCTAATTTAGAGCGCAATCTTAAGATTGCCTGACGGGTGGGATCAGGTATGCTTAAGGGAAGTCGCCTCATTATAGTTCATTGATTTTATGCAACTTCCGGCACCAAGCATGGTTTCGCCTCAACAGTCGTTTTCGGGGCCCGGTTTACTGAGACTGGACATACTGAACCGTCAGTTAACTCCCATTGGAACGTCTGTGGTTCCTGATGCTGTCTGTCCCTTCCCCGGACAGCCCTGGCCTGAACAACTGCCCTCCGATGAAGCTAGCGAGATCAATCAGTTGCTGGATAAAAAACAGGCCGGCTGCGTGCAGCTTGCACGACACGATACGCTCTGGTTGTTGCAATTCATACCCGACCGCTACCCGGAATGGATACTGGTTGTCCATCCGTTACTCAGTACAACTGGCAATAGCCCAATACAAGCACTGGAGATCCTGGAACTGGATAAACAGGCCAAGCTCAGTTCCGGTGTAGAGCGGAATCGACGCATTCTGCAAACCCTGTTTGAAGCAACCGGATGTGAACGGCTGCTTCTGTGGGGTCTGGACAACCAGCTCATGTCGCCGCTGTTCATGCTTGGGTGTGGGCCTCTTCCTCCCGCCCAGACACTAGACGGCCGTTACCTCAAGGCTCTGCGCTCTCGAGGGAGTCTCGGTTTCTCCGACATGGCTCACCAGCCCATGCTACAAAGCCAGCACTACCTGGCCGAGGACGGTATTCATGCCCGTCTGGATGTGTTACTGCAGCAATCCGGAGTACCCTCCGGCCTCATTACCCTGGAGTATCGATCCTTCCAGCAGAGCTTCCCGCCACTCACCTTTCAGTTAGCCGAAAAAGCAGCGAGCCTGCTCTTGGCCTCCCCGCCGTTGCCTGCGGCCGATGATCTGCTCTGGTTAAAAGATTTCAATATCCGCATCGCCAGCCGAAGTGGAACCGCCTATTTTTCGGATCTGGCCCAATTACTGGCCGAACAGTGTCAGGCCAGCCAAGTGTTGATTTGGCGCCACTTAGAGCGTGAAGGTCAGCCCCATCTAGCCAGTGTGACGCGCTACGATCGCGGAAGCTGGTTGTCGGAACAGGAGTTATCGTTACAGCACCCAGCTTGGCAGCAGCTACTGGGTGCCCAGTCCCATCGCTTTGAAGGCGATGGATTAAAGTCGATTCGGCTACTGTTTCCCGAATATGGCACTTTTGAGGCCTGTTTAAGCTACCCGCTGCTGGATGAGGATCAGCAATTCATAGGTCTGATCTGTCTGCTGTTCCGCAATCCGCCAGCGGAAAGACAAGCCTTGGAAACCGTACTCGACCTGACGGCACATCGCACCGGAGGTGAGTTACTGCGCCGCCGGTTTGAAGAAGAGTTACAGCTGGCGAAGGCTGCCTTTGAAACCCCAATGGCCGTCATTGTCATTGATGCCCTCGGCTTCATCGAGCGCGTCAACCTCGCCTTTACCTCCATCACCCACTTTGCACCGACTGAGGTTATTGGCCGTCATATCAAGATGTTGCGACCCAGCTTTTACGATGATGAGTTTTACAACTCACTGCAACAGACGTTGAAACGGCAGAATCACTGGCAGGGTGAAGAAAAAATTCTCAAGGCCGACGGCTTCTACTTCCCGGTCCAGATGACGATCACCACCATTCGTCGCCATGAGGAAATTACCCATTATATCTGTACCGTCGAGGACATTACCGAGCGCCAGCAGAATGAACGGCAGATTGAGCAGCTTGCCTATTACGATGATCTGACCGCGATCTACAACCGGCGAGCCATGCTGGAGCACTTGGAGGTGGCATTGCAAGAGGCCACCGAGTGTCATCTCTTTGGTGCCCTGATCCTGCTGGATATCGACCACTTCAAAAACATCAATGACTCACTGGGACATACCGTAGGTGACCAGTTACTAAAAGCCATCGTAGTGCGGCTGCAAAACAGCGTTGGACAGCATCTGTTGCTGGCTCGCGCTTCGGGAGATCAGTTTGCCCTGCTGGCCAAGGATCTGGGTTCAAGCCTGGTCTCGGCGCGAATTCAGTGTGAATATCTGGTTCAGGAGATCAACAGTCTGTTTAGCCAGCCATTTGAAATTGGCGGTATCACTCTGCATGTCACCAGTACGCTAGGTATTAGCCTGTTCCCGAATGAGGTGACCTATGCCGAAGTCATGCAACAGGCAGATACGGCGGTTCATATTGCCAAGCGCCAGAGTGGCGGGGGTCATGCCTTCTTTACCAGTGATATGGGCAGAGCCGCCCTGCGACGCCTGGAGTTGAACAACCAGTTGCGGGATGCCCTGCGGTTGCACGCCTTCCAACTGTATTATCAACCCCAATTTTCGGTCAACACCGGAGAGCTGGTGGGGGCAGAAGCCCTGTTGCGCTGGGAAAGTCAGGGACAACATATCTCGCCCGCCGAGTTTATCCCGGTTGCTGAAGAAACCAGTCTGATCAATGACATCGGGATCTGGGTACTGCGCCAGGCCTGCTCGCAGTTTGTGTACTGGCAGAGCATAGGTATGACGCTCCCTGCGATCTCGGTCAACGTCAGTGCCCGCCAATTTCACCATCGAAATTTTTTACCGCAACTGGAGCAGATCATGCGGGAGAGCGGCATTCCGGCTTCCTGCCTGCTCCTCGAACTCACCGAGTCAGTCGTGCTGGAAAATCTGCGCGAAACCGTCAGCAAGATGCAGGCCATTCGTCTGTTGGGAGTACGCTTATCCATCGATGATTTTGGAACTGGCTATTCCTCCCTGGCCTACCTCAAGGAGTTGCCGGTCAATGAGGTGAAGTTGGATCGCAGTTTTATCATGCGGTTAGCAGAGGATCATAAGGATCGGGTGCTGGTGGCAACCGTTTTGGCGCTAGCGGAAGTGATGGATTTTTCGGTGATCGCCGAGGGAGTTGAAACCGAAGAGCAACTTCAGGTGTTGCGGGATCTGGGATGCGATAACTTTCAGGGTTTCCTGCGCTCCCGCCCGCTGCCGCCTCGCGAGCTGGAACAGCTATTGGGTCTCCCCTCGGCATAACAAGGCAGCAGCCACGAGTCGTTGATTGGGAGCTCGACCCGCGATCCACACTGAGCCCCGATATGGGGCTCATGGCTAAAACTCAAATTTGTAGAATAGATCCAGCGCCTGACTCAAACCGCTCAACGCCTGGACATACAGGCGAGGCATCAACTCATAACGCAGTCGAACCTCACTGATGGATGTGAACACCCCGACCCCATATTGCAACTGCAGCCCTGGCATCAGATAACCACTGATACTGACTTGGGTGTTATCACCACTGCCGCTGGAATCCAGGCTCACATCGCTAAACCCGAAATTTTCCACGATCCCAGAAACCAGGCCATTAGCCTGACTCAAGCCAGCCCCCAGCAAGATCCCGGTCATAGCTTCATCATTCGATGTAGAGCCACTACTGCTTGAGCTCTTACCTCGCAACAGATAGGACAGCTTTTCAGACTGGGACAACTGGGGCTCTGAATAAATTTCAATTCGCGGCTGGCTGGCAGGGCCGGACACCTTGACGCCAACGGTAATGTCCTTGTCCTCCATGGTTTCCGGATCCCGTTCAGCCTTCACAAACAGATACGGTACCGTCGGGTTACCATTGAACTGCAACTTGCCTTCCTGGATGAGCAGGTTCTGACCAAAGGACTTGAAGCGCCCATCATTCAAGGCGATCTCACCATCCATGCGCAACGGCGTATCGGGGTTCTGCACCACTCGAACCCCGCCCACCAGCTTGGTCTTGAGACCCAACGCATCCAGCTGGACATCACCGCCCAGTCCCAGACTGACATCCAGCCAGATGGGAAGTGGGGGTTTGGCCGGAGGTGCCGACTTACGGTGAGGATTAATGACGACCACATCATCCGAGATATCAACCGCGCTATCGGGGAGAGATTTCACCATGATTCGTGCCCACGGGATCTGGATCTGTCCTTCAAGGCGGATCAAACTCCCGAACGTGAGCGCTAAATTGGAGCTCACACGGGCTCGACCGTAACCCGCCAAGCCAACCTCCAACGTGTCGGCATGCGCTCGCAGCTGTCCGGATAGCGGTCCCTGTGACCAGTCCACATTGCCATTGAGTGTCAGCGTGCCCTTGCCAACTTTCATATCCCCGGAGAGCACGGCTTTAGCGCCATCCACTAGCAGTTCGGTATGTAATTCTTTGATATTGGCCAGCTCAGTCGAGCTCTCGATTTCTCCTTCACTCAATGCCACTCGACCATAAAACAGCGGTTTAGCCAGCGAGCCGGCCATGCGGCCCTGTGCATCAATCCGGCCTCGGGTACGCTTGAGCTCATCAAACAAGGGCGCTATGCCATAGAGTCGCAAGTTACTGATTGACAACTCCCCACCCAGCCGTCGCTCGCCCATGGGATCAGAAATCAGCAGGTTGATATCGGCTTTGCCAAGTTGTTCGGATGCAAAATGCAAGACCAGTGAGCCCTGTTTGTCATCCAGTTGGCTCGATATCGACAACTGGTCATAGGCCGAGGTAAATTCATCCGCAACCAGCTTCCCGGGTTCACTGACCAACTGCAGGTTGACGTGAGGCCCCGTTTTATTCCAGCCCACATTGCCATGCAGACCCAGAGTCGCCATCCAATCCATATGGTCCGGAAAGAATGGTTGCAATTTTTCGGTGGCAAAATCGGTCAAGGCGATTTCAAGATCCCCTTGAGCCTCTGAAAGCTCGGTGGCAGCCAGGCATAGCGCCGATTTATCCGAACGCCAACATTGCTGTCCTAGTGCCACACTCGCCATCGAGGCCGGTACTGTCAACGTCAGGGGTGACTCCAGTTGCCAGCGCCCTACCGGGGTATCCAACTCGCCTGTGCTGAGTTCACCCTGCCATGCCTTCCCCGTCCAGCGCCCCTGCATTGCGATATGAGTAGCAAGAGGTTTGCCTTTGAATTGAAGCTGCAATGTATGGTCCTGATCCGTGCCTCGCAGCGACAACATCACATCCTGCAAAAGGGTCGAGCCGCTGCGCAATCGCCCCAGCCGGACTTGCAAGTCACCTTGTATCAAGGCCCCCAGCGACAGCGAACCATTGGCGTTCAGATTTCGCAGTCGTAACCCGGGCAGTGCCAACTGTTCCGCTTGCAAAGCAAGCGTCACACTCGGTTTGTCGGCTGTGCCAGTCAACGAAAAATGCCCGGTAACAGCCCCTTCCAGTGATGGATAAAGCACGCCAAGCTTGGGTGCCAGTAAAGAAGCTTCAGCCCGCCAGCGTGACCCTAATTCACCATCCAGCTTTAACTGATTGCCACCACTGTTCAGCTGGATCTGTTCAAAACGCCAAGCCAGACGATCATCCCCACTCAACTTCCCCGAGAGCGTCAGCGGGTAGCCATTGAGTTGCCCCGACGCCTGTATGCTGGGCAGTTTCAACTGCCAATGCTGGTTCTCCATGGTAAATTCGGTCTGAACGGTACTGGTGACTCGGCCTGACAGTTCCGGCAACCACTCACTGAGATTACTGCTCTGGGCCGCAAGTTTTCCCTGCCACCGGAGACCATGACGCCAGTCGAGTGTCCCCGTGACTTCGGCATGGCTTTTTCCCGTGGTCACCTTGAGCGGCAACACTTCGATGCCACCAAGAGAACCTTTCAACGCCAAATCAAGCTGAGTTGCCGGTAAGTCGAGTATTCTAGCCTGAGAGCGCAGTGAGGCCTGATACGCCGACAAGCGCCCCGAGGCCTTGAGTGACCCTTGTTGTAACTCATAATCCGCAGCTGCTTTGTTCGCAGGAGCCTTGTCCCCGCGGGCCTTGAGTGGCCATTGCAGATGCTTCCACAGCAGCTCGGACTCGAACGGCAGATCTGGGGCCAGGGTATTCAGCCGTGCCGTCATCACCACGCCTTCTTGCCCCTCGAGGATTAACTGATTCTTCAAGTCGGTCAAAGGACCCGAGACTGTGAGCGTCGCACGACGCCCGGACAGCCGCTTCTCCAACCAGGGAACCTTTGATACCCCTTTGACTTCAAACTGCATCGGATAATAGTCGTGGAATGTCATCTGACCGTTCAGGGCCAGTTCACCCAGCGGATGCTGGATATTTAATTGGCTGATCTGAAGCTCGAGGCCCGTGAATTGAACCTGGGTCTGGACATCGAACAGCCCAGTATCAAACCCGAGCTGATGATAGCGCGCCCGTTTCACATTCAGTTGAACCACCTCCAGCTCAAAGGGTAAGAACACCTCGGGTAAGGATTCAATCTGTTGCTGGATGCTCTGCCGATCAAATGGCTTGCTCAGAGGCTTGGCCTCTGGTTCGGGTCTGGCTGATTGTTGTACCGGTTGTGGCAGCAGCGCTACATCGACATCCGCCCCCTCACTCGGTGCTAACTGCAGATGACTGCCTTGCCAGTTGGCGGCAGCCTGCAGATGGCCGACCGCGACACGGACCTCCGGAGTCCGCAGGAGAAAATCATTCACCTCAAGATGCTTCAGATGAACGGCCACTGGCAACTGGATCAATTCATCCGGCGTTGCTACCGATTCAGTGTCCGATGAACTGGCCCCTGCTGTGTGCGGATGCAAGGTCAGATGACCTTTCGTCAAAGCCAGTTCATCGATCAGTAACTGGCCACTCAACAGGGCACCCGGTTGCCAATTCAACGTCAGTGCATCCGCCTTTACATCCAGCAGCGAGGATCGATAGTCGAGATCCCGAAAACGCCATCCCTGTCCCAGATGGCCGGAGACCAATTCCCCCTGCAATGCGGGCAGTTGGGTTTTGAGCTGTTGCCAAAGCAGTTGATTCCCCGCACTGGTAAATAACACTAAGCCCAGTAACACCAAGAACAACAACACTAGGCTGCTCAGGGCAACGAAAACCAGCCGGAACCAACTCATAACTCAGCCCCCAGACCAAAGTGCAATCGCCAGGGGATCTGGGTCTCAGAGACACCAAATGCCAAATCAAAACGAATAGGTCCGAACGGAGAGAGCCAGCGCACGCCAAAGCCGGTACCGACCTTCACCGGGTCCTGATAGTCATTCGTAGCGGTTCCTGCATCCACGAAGGTCGCCAGCCGCCACTGCTCGGCCACCGGATGAGCATATTCCAGCGAGCCAGTGGTCACATAGCGCGCACCGGTCAACTGCCCACTGGAATCGAGCGGAGAAATAGTTTCATAGCCGAAGCCCCGCACAGATTGGTCGCCCCCGGCAAAGAAACGCAAACTCGGCGGCATCGCATCAATATTGGAGCCGATAATGCCACCTTGCTCGAATCGTGCCGAGAAGCGGGCCCCATCCCAGGGTGTCGTTAACCATTTGGTTCTAGCCCACAAACGGGTAAAGCCCAGGTCCGATCCCCAGGCGGGTTGGGAAAACTCGGCACTCAAGATCACACGGTCGCCGAATTCCGGATCGATGGACTTATCCATACGTAAACGGTTGAGACTCACCCCAGGGATCAGCAGCAGGCTATTCCCTTCACTCAATCCTTGACGAAAAGACTCGTACTCCAATCGCGTGAAATAATCCCGCTCCCAATTACCCAGCTTCTTGGTCCAGTAATGAATACCGGCAGATGTTTTACTCGATTGGGTATCGTTTAAATCCGTACGCTCGAAGCCTGTTTGCAGATTGTAGTAATCGTTGATCGGGTCCTTGCCCGGGATCCGGTAGTTAAATTTCAGATCTTGCTGCGGTTGCGACACCTTGAATTGTGCCGTCAGACTATGACCATAACTGTTGAGCCATGGTTTTTCCCAATTCAACTGGACCCGCGGACCTTCATCGGTGGAGAACCCCACCCCGGTCTCGACCAGATTATTGCTCTTTGGCTCGAGACCAATATAAATCGGCACCTGATGATCCTTGGCCTCCTTGAGCAAGGGACGCACATCCACCTGACGGAAGTAACGTGTTTCCGAGAGAGACTGGCTCAAGGTGGCCAGATCTTGTGCCTGATAGGGATCACCAGCCTTGAACGTCAGTAAGGGATGGATGAGGCGCAACGACTCCGTCACCCCGACGATGCGGGCCTCGCCAAAACGGTAGCGATGGCCGCTCGAGAATTCGATGATGACATCGGCTGCTCGCTCTTCGGGATAGACCGAAACCAGTGACTGAACCAACTCGGCATCAAAATAGCCTCGATTGGCTGCATGGTTGGTCAATGCCGTCTTAATACTCTCGTATTTCCCGTGATTGAGGACATCCCCTTTCTTCAGCGGGAGCTTCTTGAGCAGCCGGTCAAATACGGGATCATTGAGCGCATCGCCCGACAGCTGAACGCGTAGGGTGCGGATCTTGACCGGCTCGCCTTGATCCACCTGCACATGCACCAAGATTGGATTCCGCTCATCTTCCGCTAAGGTAATCTTGGCCTGGTAATAACCCAGGGCCTGTAAACCTTTTGTCACGGCCGACTGAATTTGTGGGCGGCGATACTCGATTCGACCAGCCTTGATGCTTGGCAACGCGGACAGGTGGATCTCCACATTCTCTTTGAGATCCCCACTGATACCCTCTACCTGATAGCTGATATTTTTGGCGTGCGCAGGCAGAGTCCAAATGACCAGCAATAAATAACTGGCAAGAATCAGACTCCCCCGTCGCAGCAGGGCAAAAGAAAAGGCAGAGCGTTGATTCACGTAATTGTTTGCTCGCGGTTGGATATATCCGTCACCACCAGAGCAGATCCGGCAGCATAATCATGTGGATAGTAGCATAGACACATGCGGCTAACAGCCGAATGCAGGTCCACTTGCGTGACATAGCGAGATGATTGAGAATCTGCGTTTTATCGCTACCGGACAACGCCTATGAAAGCCGCTGCCTTGCACATTCTGGTGAAAAGTCGTCATGAATGTGAAGCTCTGAAACTCAAACTGGCCAAGGGAGGCAACTTTGGTGAATTGGCGCGTCGCCATTCTATTTGTCCCTCAGGGAAAAAAGGCGGCGACCTGGGCGAGTTTCGCAAGGGGCAAATGGTCAAAGCCTTCGATGATGCCGTATTCAAAGGCGAATTACTGACCGTCCTAGGGCCCGTCAAGACTCAGTTCGGCTTTCATCTCATCAAGGTGCTCTATCGGAATTGAACGCGACTAGCCCTGTATGCACCATCGCTTTGCGACTTCCTCTGGTCTTTTACAGAGCCTGGCGTTAGCCTTACCCAGCTTATTCTCAGGGCGGGGTGCAACTCCCCACCGGCGGTAATCCTCTCGATACAGAGTTGGTAAGCCCGCGAGCGCTCCTGTTGTGTTCCTATCAACAAGAGGTCAGCAGATCCGGTGTAATTCCGGAGCCGACGGTATAGTCCGGATGAAAGAGGATATGACAGCCTTACATGACGGCAGCCGAAATCGGCTGTCCGTATGCTGCCTTTCCATGCCCTGATTCAGGTAATCATTTGACATATCAGGGATATTTACCATGGATCAGTCTTTACTCTTACAATTTGGTTCCTCCATTCAACGTGTCGAAAACGCATTGACGGCGTTACGCGCCGGACGAGGCGTCTTGGTCGTTGATGACGAAGATCGTGAAAATGAGGGCGACCTCATCTTTGCTGCCGAAACCATGACAGTGGAACAGATGGCGCTGATGATTCGCACTTGTTCCGGGATCGTTTGTCTGTGTCTGACCGATGACCGGGTCCGTCAGTTGCAATTGCCCATGATGGTAGAAAACAATTCCAGTCAGTTTCAAACTGCCTTTACCGTCACCATTGAAGCCGCACACGGTGTCACCACCGGGGTCTCAGCCCAGGATCGGCTAACAACCATATCAGCAGCGATTGCCGATGGAGCCGAGCCTTCCGATCTGCACCGTCCGGGCCATGTCTTCCCTTTGCGTGCCAGAAAAGGTGGCGTCCTCGAACGCCGTGGACACACAGAAGCGACAATCGATCTCATGGGGTTGGCAGGGTTCAAACCCTATGGCGTCTTGTGCGAGCTGACCAATGACGATGGCAGTATGGCCCGACTTGCCGAGGTCGTCGCCTTTGCCACCCAGCAGCAGTTTCCCGTGCTTAGCATCGAAGATCTGGTGGCGTACCGACTGCAACTGCAGCTACAGGCCAGCTAACCAGACTCGTTGCCGCATGCCATGCCAGCCGTCCACGACGGGTGCGAAACAGCAATCCAAAAAAAGGGCTACCCCCGGTAGCCCTTTGTCATCGAGTGTCACCCCATTACAACGTCTGTTGACGCAAAGCTTCGATGCGTTGTTCCAATGGTGGGTGGCTCATGAACCATGTGTTCGCGGAGTGTTTACCGTTGATGCCAAAAGCCATCATGGTGCCTTCCAGTTGAGGTTCATGACCCTGACGCAGGCGTTCCAGTGCGGCGATCATCTTGTTTCGGCCAGCTAGCTTGGCTGAGCCCTCATCGGCGCGGAACTCTCGCTGGCGGGAGAACCACATCACAATCACAGATGCCAGAATACCGAAAACCATCTCCAGCACGAACACTATCATCATGTAAGCAAAACCACCCATTGGCGAACCCTGCTCCTCATCATCAGAGCGAAAGGCATTGCTAATGATGCCTGCCACAACCCGGGCGAAGAAAATAACAAAAGTATTCACCACCCCCTGGATCAGGGTAAGAGTCACCATGTCACCATTGGCGATGTGGCTGACTTCATGTGCCAGCACAGCCTCCGCCTCGTCACGACTCATGCTATGCAACAGACCCGAGCTCACTGCGACCAGCGAGTTATTTTTGCTGGCTCCTGTGGCAAACGCATTCATCTCTGGCGAGTCATAAATACCCACCTCCGGCATGCCAATGCCGGCTTGTTGAGCTTGTCGGTTCACCGTTGACAACAACCAGTGTTCCATTTCGCTGCGCGGTTGCTCGATGATCTGCACACCATAACTGCGCTTTGCGATCCACTTGGACATCAACAAGGAAATGATAGAGCCACCGAAGCCAAAAACAGCCGCCAGCAACAGCAGTCCACCCATTCCCTGACGATTTACACCCAGCCAGCTCGACAGCACGCTGAGAACAATAGAGAGCACCAGCACAACGGCCAGGTTAGTTGCCAGGAACAACAACACGCGTTTCATGAAGACTCCTTAAGGGATCTAGGATACCGAGACCTTGATTCAGGTACGTATTGGTAACATATATACCACGTAAAAGGCAGCAGTCTATACCGACCAAATCGTCAGGAAAAACCTGACGATCCTTCGCATTATCCTTGATAATGGCCAGAGGTAGCGAGAGTCGACCGCGCTTGAAAATTATAATAGGGTCAAGACAAGGAATTTCAATGAACGGCGCTGAAACAAAAACACCATGTCCTTCGACATGGTGTCAGAACAGCAAAAAACTGCGTATCAGAGCAACACAGAGAGATCCAGATACTGACCGAGATCCGATTCGAAAGGCCTGGCCAGATAGGGGATCTCGCCCAGAAACGGAGCGGGCATCAAGCTCTTGAGAGTTTCCAGGTTAGCCTTGTAATGGCTCATGCCGGGATGGATCCTGTTCACGCACCAGCCGGCGATCTTCAGACGATCATGTTGGATCGCTTCGCAGGTCAGCATGGCGTGATTCAAGCATCCTAACTTGGCCCCGACCACCAGAATGACGGGTAAATCTTCATGGCGAACCCAATCAGAGAGAAAGTGACCATGTCCGACCGGCAAACGCCAGCCTCCAGCCCCTTCGATGAATATCATGTCGGCATCCGTTTCTTTGAGCCTTCTAAGGCCATCACTCAAGACGCCAAATTCGATGGGAACACCACTCTCTTCGGAGGCAATGTGCGGCGCTATGTGGGGTTCAAAACAGTAGCCAACCAGCTCTTCGTACTCCAGACGTAATGAGGTATTTTTCTGCAGCAGTACGACATCCTGATTGCACAACCCCTCCTCCATCAGATCGCAACCCGAGGCCACTGGCTTATAGGCTGCGGTTAACAGACCCAATTTATTGGCTGCCCGTAACAAGGCAACAGTAGAGACTGTCTTACCCACCTCGGTATCGGTGCCGGTGATGAAAAAAGATTTAGTCATCGCATCAAAACTCCGTAGCAAACTTCATAGCTAACTGGTAGCAAGCCCGTATCATCTCTTTCATATTCATAGGATTTTTCTAATTTAAGCCAACGTTGACGCCCCGCCAAACCATTTGAACGCTGACCCGTAACCTGGTTTGCACCTATTCCTTTGAGGCCCATGAGTAACTCACGCAACGACGGATAATGCAAGACGTGTCGTTCACAGTGCCACAGCTCCAGTTTAAATCCCTGCTCGATACAGAGTGATTTCAACGTGTCTTCCTGAATGAAGGTATTCACATGGTCCAGTGCATCGACCTGCTGCCAGGCTCGACGCAATTCGCCAAGACTCCCCGAGCTTAGAGTAGCAAACGCCAAACGACCGCCAGGACTCAATACCCGGTGTATTTCACTCAATGCTTGTGGCAATGATTCACACCACTGCAGCGCCAAACTGGAAAATACCAGATCAACAACCCCGTGAGACAAGGGTAACTGTTCGGCATCGCCACACAGCAACCCGGCATCCGGGCATTTACTGGCCGCTGCCGCCAACATACCCATAGATAAATCGAGGGCAAACAAGCGCCCACATAAGGGTTGCAGCTTTTGTAGAAAAAAGCCGGTGCCACATCCCAAATCGAGAGCAACCTCATAGTTTTGTTGGGGTAAAAGGCCAAGCAAATACTCGCCAATCAACTGCTGGATCTGCGCGTATTGGTCATAATGGCTTGCCGCCTTGCCAAATCTGGCAGCCAAGTCGATTTTATCAACAGCGAATGACCCGTCACTCATCGCCATGTTCTCCTACCGCTTCTCCTGCCGCCGTCAAAGCCCGCACGAGGAGATCCACATCCGCGAAGGAGTGACTCGCTGTCAGAGTCAGACGTAGCCTGGCCATGCCAGCCGGGACAGTCGGTGGACGAATCGCTGTCACCCAACACCCCTGTTCGCGCAACCGGTTTGCCCACGACAGGGCCTTGCCACTATCCCCCACCAGCAGAGGCTGGATCGCCGATGTCGAAGGCATCAGTGTCAATCCGGCAGCGGCAGCTTCGTGTCGGAAGTAAGCAATGAGCTGTTGCAGATGCGCACGTTCGGCATCGGCCTGGCTCACCCAATGAAGCGCCGCCAGGGTCGCCACGGCTTGCGATGCTGGCATATGGGTGCTGTAGACATAATCACGGGCAAAATTGAGCAGGTAATCAATCAACTCACGAGAGCCAGCCACAAAGGCTCCTGCGGTACCGAATGCCTTACCGAACGTTCCAACCAGAATGGAAACCCGTGCAGGGACGACGCCCTGTACATCCAAAGTGCCGCGTCCGCCGCGGCCATGGACGCCAAATCCATGGGCATCATCCAGCATCAACCAGTTTCCGCTGGCTTCGGCCAATGCCAGTAACTCATCACAAGGGGCTTGATCGCCATCCATGCTGAACACCCCCTCGCTGATGATGAGGCCCGCAGCGGACTGCAACTGAGTCGCCAGATGGACCATATCATTATGGCGGAAGCGGTGCATACGAGCCGACACCATGGCCCCGGCCTCCTGTAAGGAAGCGTGATTGAGCCGATCTTGCCACTGGCGATGGCTCGGCTTAAGCAAGGCTTTGAGCACGGCCTGATTGGCGGCAAATCCGGTCGAAAATAACAGCACGGCTTCTACCCCGAGCCAGCGGGCTAGAGCCTGCTCCAGATCTTGATGGGCCTGGGTATAACCGGTCACCAGAGGGGATGCGCCCGAGCCAGCCCCCCATTCTTCGAGGCCCTGTTGCCATGCGGCAGCAATTATGGGTTGTGCCGCAGCCCCCAGGTAATCATTGGAGGAAAAATTAAGGTAGCGCCGACCGTCAATCAGTAACGAAGCCCCCTGCCCCGATTGCAGAACCTGCCGCTGACGCAGCAACCCCTGCTCACGACGGGCCAGTAATTCAGCTCCCAACTGGAATGGCATCTGCTCAGGCATCGGCTTTGGCTTGCTGACGCACGGCTCTGGGCTTGCTGGCATCGTAGAAGAGTTCACTGTCATCCTGATTCTCCTGCACCGCTTCACGGATCGCCTGTTCCTGCATCAGATCGGGCTTCTGGACTCGCTGTTCAGGGTGTATCCCCAATCGGTTGAATAACTGCATATCGGAATTTTCGTGTGGATTGGCGGTGGTCAGCAGCTTGCAACCGTAGAAGATGGAATTGGCTCCGGCCATGAAGCAGAGGGCCTGCATCTGGTCGTTCATTTTTTCTCGCCCGGCAGAGAGTCGCACATGGGAGGCTGGCATCATGATCCGCGCCACGGCGATGATGCGCACGAAGTCGAAAGGATCGACCTCGGCTTCATTTTCCAGCGGCGTTCCCTTGACCTTGACCAGCATATTGATAGGGACACTCTCCGGCTGGGGCGACAAGTTGGCTAACTGCACCAGAAGACCGGCTCGATCCGTCGCGCTTTCACCCATTCCTATGATACCGCCCGAGCAGACCTTCATCCCGGCCCCACGTACATGAGACAGGGTATCCAGACGATCCTGATAGGTACGGGTGGTAATAATATCGCCATAAAATTCCGGCGATGTATCCAGGTTGTGGTTGTAATAATCCAGCCCGGCACCCGCCAACTGACTGGCTTGGTCGGCGGTCAGCATACCCAGAGTCATGCAGGTTTCCATGCCCATCTCCTTGACTTCCTGCACCATGCGCAGCAGATAGGGCATATCCCGATCCCGCGGGTTGCGCCAGGCAGCGCCCATACAGAAGCGGGACGATCCTGCCAACTTGGCCTCCCGCGCACGCTCGAGGACTTTTTCCACTTCCAGCAACCGTTCCGACTCCAGCCCGGTCTGATAACGGGCACTCTGCGGGCAATATTTACAATCCTCGGGACAGGCACCCGTCTTGATCGACAGCAGGGTGCTGACCTGAACTTCGTTCGGGTTAAAATGCTGACGATGGATAGACTGAGCCTGAAACAACAGGTCGTTGAAAGGTAAGGCGAACAGGGATTTGACCTGCTCCACACTCCAGTTATGGCGAATTTCAGCTTCCATGACAGACTCTCGAAAATGGGAATAGACTTGGCTAGTCTAGGGAGGGCCAGTATGCTGTCAACCAAAACATGATGTTATAAATTGACAAGCGAACAGGTTATGAACAATAGCACATTTGATCAGCAACACATCTGGCACCCCTATACCTCTCTGACCCGACCGCTCCCCACCTATGAAGTCGTTCAAGCCGATGGCGTCTATCTGCAACTGGCTGATGGACGTAACCTGGTCGATGGCATGTCCTCCTGGTGGGCCTGTCTGCATGGTTATAACGTACCGGAGCTCAATGCTGCCGCCGAGTGCCAACTCCAGAAGATGTCCCATGTCATGTTCGGAGGTATTCGTCACGAACCCGCAACTCGCTTGTGTCGCACTCTGGTCGCGCTGACACCGCCCGGACTGGATCGGGTCTTTCTGGCCGATTCGGGTTCGGTCGCCGTCGAGGTAGCCCTGAAAATGGCACTGCAGTACTGGCAGAGCCGTGGTCAGCCCCGAGCCCGGTTTATCGCACTGCGGCAGGGATATCATGGTGATACCTTTGGTGCCATGAGCGTCACAGATCCCGATGGCAGCATGCACCGGCTCTATAAAGGCTTTTTGCCGGAGCATGCGTTTGTTCCCGCCCCACAAAGCCCGTTCGATGGCCCCTGGCAGCCAGACGATATCCAGCCCCTGCGCCAGCTGTTGCAGACAGATGCCCAGCAGTTTGCCGCCCTCATACTGGAGCCCATAGTCCAAGGTGCGGGTGGCATGCGCTTTTACCACCCGGAGTATTTACGTCAGGTTCGAGCCCTGTGCGATGAGTTCGATGTACTCTTGATTGCGGATGAAATTGCCACTGGTTTTGGCCGAACGGGCAAATTATTTGCCTGCGAATGGGCCGGGATCAGTCCGGATGTTCTCTGCCTGGGGAAGGCACTGACCGGTGGTTATCTCACCCTCTCCGCAACCCTGACCAGTGAAAAAATCATGCGTGGTATCTGTGACGGCCAAGCCGGTGTGCTGATGCACGGCCCCACATTCATGGGCAACCCGTTAGCTTGCGCGGTCGCGAATGCCTCGATTGAGTTATTGCTCGCCTCCGACTGGCAAAACCGGGTAGAAAGCATAGCCGCACAACTGCGTTCAGAGCTGATGCCTTATCGGCAGCATCCAGCGGTCAAGGATGTGCGGGTACTCGGCGCCATTGGGGTAATTGAAACCCATGAGCCCGTCGACATGGCCCACTTACAGGCTTACTTCGTCGAACTAGGGGTCTGGATCCGGCCATTCGGGCGTCTTATTTACCTGATGCCACCCTTCATCATTCAGCCCGAACAGTTGCAGCAACTCACCCATGCCGTTGGTGCAGCTCTCGATCAGATGGCAACCCGCATCACGAACTAGCAGGGCATGCACAACCTCATCGCCGTCGGAGCGCCACATCCTGAAGTGGCTCTGGTATAGTATCGACCTCTTCAGCGGCGGTGGGCCGCTGACTCCAATCAGGATCCCTCGATGCGTATCTCGATTGCAGGCAAGGTCTGCTTCGTCCTGTTGATCATTTTTTCTTCCGTGCTGATCGCTATCACCGGTTATCAAGCCCATCGCGAGCGCGAACTGGTCTTGCAGGTTGCCCAGACTCAGGCTGAGTTATTGCTGAAATCCTATCTGGACGGTGCCGCCAATCTGACCACAGCCGCCGACCGTGAAACCCTGCGCCAGCAAGTAGCGGCCAACCCTCTGTTGGTCTCACTGCAGCTTTTCACGGCGGAGCAGGCCAAAGAGATGGGAGCAGCGAGTTCAGTCACGCCCCGGCCGTTGATGAGCCAGGGCCCGTCAAAAAACCAAAATTACCAGTTGATGGAGCACGGCAAGGATACCGGCCTGGTGATCTATCAGGCCATCAGTCCAGCCTGGTTTACCCCATGTCGCGATTGCCGCGCCGCCAACCAGACGCCACACTGGATTCGTCTTGAATATTCACTGAATGCCGCACTGGATCAGATTGAAACCCACTTGCTCACGAGTGCTCTGCTGCTCTGCCTGTTTTTTGGTGCCGGTCTGCTGCTGGCGCTCTATATCATCCGCCGCCAGATCGTGGGGCCACTACACCGGATCTCGCTGGCCATGGAGCGCGCCAGCGATCTGGGTGACCATAGCATCCGTTTGCCAGTGGAGCGCAATGATGAACTCGGACGATTGAGTGAAAACTTCAATCAGCTGATGGCGAGCCTGGCCACCTCGCAAGAGCCGCACAAACCGCCACGCCACCCTGAACCCTAGTCGGAGCAGTCAAGCACCCGACTTCAGCCATCTTTTGCTTGAGTCCTGATTCGGCGCAGGTAAGATGATGCGATCAAAAAACCGGGCTGGGAGTCCGGTACGACAATAAGTTGGAGATAATAATCAGATGACCCATGCATCCGTAGATGATGTGCTCAAGGGCAAATTTGCCGTTGGCAGCAGCCTGACCGTTCAAGGCTGGATCCGTACCCGCCGAGATTCCAAAGCCGGGATCTCCTTCCTGGCCATCCATGATGGATCTTGTTTCCATCCGGTGCAGGCCGTGGTACCCAACACCCTGAGCAATTACGAGGATGATGTGCTGCGTCTGACCACCGGCTGCTCCGTGGAAGTCACAGGTGTTGTCGCAGCCTCCCAAGGTGCGGGCCAGGCGTTTGAATTGCAAGCGACCGCCGTCCACGTGGTGGGTTGGGTCGAGGACCCGGATACCTACCCGATGGCTGCCAAGCGTCACTCCATCGAATATTTACGTGAACAGGCTCACTTGCGCCCACGCACCAACCTGATGGGGGCCGTGACTCGGGTTCGTAACTGTCTGGCTCAAGCCATCCACCGCTTCTTCCACGAACAGGGTTTTGTCTGGGTATCCACGCCGCTGATTACCGCCTCCGATTGTGAAGGTGCGGGGGAGATGTTCCGCGTTTCGACGCTGGATATGGAAAATTTGCCGCACACCGATACAGGTGCCGTCGATTACAGCCAGGATTTCTTCGGCAAAGAGGCCTTCCTGACCGTATCCGGTCAGCTCAATGCTGAAACCTATGCCTGTGCCCTGTCCAAGGTATATACCTTCGGCCCTACATTCCGCGCCGAAAACTCCAACACCAGCCGCCATCTGGCTGAGTTCTGGATGATTGAGCCGGAAGTGGCCTTTAATGACCTGGAAGACAACGCCAAGCTGGCAGAGCAATTACTAAAGTATGTGTTCCAGGCTGTCTTGAATGAGCGTCGTGATGATTTGGAGTTCTTTGCCCAGCATGTCGACAAAGAAGCGCTTAACCGCCTCGAGCAATTCGTCAGCTCTGACTTTGCCCAGGTGGATTACACGGACGCTATCGAGATCCTGAAGAATTGCGGCAAGACATTCGATTTCGATGTCGAATGGGGTATCGATCTGCAATCCGAACACGAGCGCTACCTGGCCGAGGAACACTTCAAGGCGCCTGTGGTGGTGAAGAACTACCCGAAGGATATCAAGGCGTTCTACATGCGCTTGAACGATGACGGCAAGACAGTTGCCGCTATGGATGTGCTGGCTCCCGGCATCGGCGAGATTATCGGAGGCTCCCAGCGGGAAGAACGTCTGGATGTTCTGGATGCACGTCTGGCCGAGATGGAACTGAACAAGGACGATTATTGGTGGTACCGGGATCTGCGCCGTTACGGCACTGTGCCTCACTCCGGTTTCGGTCTGGGTTTTGAGCGCCTGGTGGTCTATGTCACCGGCATGGGTAACGTGCGTGACGTGATCCCCTTCCCGCGGACGCCGCGAACGGCCGAATTCTAATTCCAACCCGGTTGTCTATGCGCAATCCGTAGCAACAAGCCAGCTCTCGAGCTGGCTTGTTTATTTCAGGCGTGGATTCGGAACCCGTCAACGAAAAACGCCGTCCAAAGACGGCGTTTTTCATCTAAGCAGCCAAGCTTCTCACCAACCGGTGATTTCCTTGAGCGCCGAACCGATATCGGCTAGTGAGCGAACCGTCCTCACTCCCGCCGATTCGAGCGCCGCAAACTTCTCTGCGGCTGTCCCCTTACCACCGGCAATAATGGCACCGGCATGGCCCATGCGCTTGCCCGCTGGTGCAGTAACACCTGCGATGTACGACACCACCGGCTTAGTGACATGAGCCTTAATGAAGGCTGCAGCCTCTTCTTCAGCAGTGCCGCCAATCTCGCCAATCATCACGATAGCTTCGGTCTTGGGATCATCCTGAAATTGACGCAGGATATCGATAAAGTTGGAACCCGGGATCGGATCGCCGCCAATCCCCACACAGGTGGATTGACCAAAACCGGCATCCGTCGTCTGCTTCACGGCCTCATAGGTCAAGGTTCCGGAGCGGGATACAATGCCCACCTTACCCGGCAAGTGGATATGGCCTGGCATGATGCCAATCTTGCACTCGCCCGGAGTGATCACGCCCGGACAGTTAGGACCAATCATCCGGACTCCGGTCTCTTCCAGCTTGCACTTTACCTGCAACATATCCAGAGTCGGAATGCCTTCGGTGATACAGACAATCAGTTGAATACCGGCATCGATAGCTTCGAGGATGGCATCCTTACAAAAAGGGGCCGGAACATAGATCACCGAGGCTGTCGCCTCGGTAGCCAACACCGCATCACGCACGGTATTGAACACCGGCAAGCCCAGATGCGTGCTTCCGCCCTTACCGGGAGAAACGCCACCCACCATCCGGGTACCGTAGGCAATCGCCTGTTCGGAGTGAAAGGTCCCTTGCGAGCCAGTGAAGCCCTGACAGATGACCTTGGTATCCTTGTTGATCAAGACGCTCATGCCACGGCCTCCGCTGCCTTCACTACCTGTACTGCCGCATCCGTCAGACTCTTGGCAGCAATAATATTCAAACCACTCTGCGCCAGGCGTTCTGAGCCCAGCTCGGCATTGTTACCTTCCAGACGCACCACCACAGGCACCTTGACACCGACCTCGGCGACCGCACCTATGATGCCATCGGCAATCAGATCACACCGCACGATACCGCCGAAAATATTCACCAGTACCGCTTTTACCTTGTCATCCGAGAGGATGATCTTGAACGCTTCGGTCACGCGCTCCTTGGTGGCACCACCGCCCACATCAAGGAAGTTAGCCGGCAATCCGCCGTGGTGTTTGATGATATCCATGGTGCCCATGGCCAGACCTGCACCATTGACCATGCAGCCGATGCTGCCATCGAGCGCGACATAGTTCAGCTCCCACTGGGCAGCATGGGCTTCACGCTCATCCTCCTGACTCACATCATGCATTTCGCGCAGCTTGGGCTGGCGATACAAGGCATTGGAGTCAATGTTGATCTTGCCATCCAGACACAGCAGATCCCCATTTCCGGTGATGACCAGCGGGTTGATCTCCAGCAGTGCCAGATCATGAGTAATAAACATCTTGCCCAGCCCCAGGAAGATGGAGGTGAACTGTTTGAGCTGTGCCGCATTAAGACCGAGTTTGAAGCCCAGTTCACGGGCCTGATAGGCTTGCGGACCCGTCAGTGGGTCCAAAATTGCCTTGTGGATTAGATCCGGTGTCTCGTGAGCCACCTTTTCGATCTCCATCCCGCCCTCGGTGGAGGCCATGAAAACTACCCGCCGCGAAGCACGATCCACCACGGCTCCCAGATAGAGCTCTTTAGCAATCGAAGTACAAGTCTCCACCAGGATCTTGTTGACCGGTTGCCCCTTGGCATCGGTCTGATAAGTAACTAGATTCTTGCCCAACCACAGCTCGGCAAAGGCGCGAACGTCCTCTTTACTGGTCGCCACCTTGACGCCACCGGCTTTACCCCGGCCGCCAGCATGAACCTGACACTTGACGACCCACTTGTCTTGCCCCAAGGCAGTCGCCGCATCAACGGCTTCTTGGGCACTTTCACAGGCCATCCCGGCAGGTACCGGCAGACCAAATTCGGCAAATAGTTGTTTTGCCTGATATTCGTGCAAATTCATGACACTCAATCCCTGTTGTGAAATTCCGGCGCTCGAAGCGCCGGAGAAGAATGTTAGATGTCCAGTAGCAGGCGGGTCGGGTCTTCCAACAACTCCTTGACCGTTACCAGAAAGCCTACCGAGTCACGTCCGTCGATGATGCGGTGATCATAAGAAAGCGCCAGATACATCATCGGCAAGATCACCACCTGACCGTTAACCGCCATGGGCCTATCCTGGATCTTGTGCATCCCCAGAATGGCACTCTGTGGTGGATTAATGATCGGCGTTGACATGAGGGAGCCAAAGACACCGCCGTTGGTGATGGTGAAGTTGCCACCGGAAAGGTCATCCACCGTCAACTTACCATCCCGAGCCTTGTCCGCCAATGACTTAATCCCGCGTTCAATATCGGCCAATGACATGCTGTCGCAGTCACGCAGTACCGGAGTCACCAACCCACGCTCAGTCGACACGGCAATACTGATATCAAAGTAGTTGTGGTAGACAATCTCATTGTTATCGATGGAGGCATTGACGATTGGATAACGTTTCAGGGCTTCAGTCACGGCACGCACATAAAACGACATAAAGCCCAGTTTGATATCATGACGCTTCTCGAAACGTTCCTGATATCCCTTCCGGATATCCATAATTGGTTTCATATTGACCTCGTTAAAGGTGGTCAACATGGCCGTTGTATTCTTGGCATCCAGCAATCGCTCGGCGACGCGTTGGCGCAGTCGGGTCATTGGCACCCGTTTCTCTTCCCGGATGCTGCTGGTTTTCTCGGCGACCGGTTGTTGGGGCGTAACGGCAGGTACGACAGCGGCTGGGGTCACGACAGCAGGAGCGGGAGCCGCCTGAACGGACAGATGACGGCTGACATCCTCACGGGTAATACGTCCCCCCTTGCCAGTACCCACCAGCAGCGCCGGATCAACCCCTTGTTCGGCCAGTAATCGACGCACCGAAGGAGTGAGTACATCTGCATCTTTATGCTGTTCATCAGATGGCATCACCGCTTGGGGGGCTGCAACAACGCCTCCTGCTTGCAACTGAGCCAGCAGTTGTTTGGACGTCACAGTACTGCCTCGTTCAAACAGTATGCTCACCAATATGCCATCTTCCGGAGCCGGTACTTCGAGAACGACTTTGTCGGTCTCGATGTCAACCAATAGCTCCCCGGCTTTAACATATTCACCGACATTCTTGTGCCAATCGCCCACGGTGGCATCGGCAACTGATTCAGGTAGCTCGGGAACTCGGATCTCAACGGTCATGCTACTTTTCCTTGTCAATTCTGGCGCTGACGATATAAGGCTTGCCAGGGGTTATCTGTTGTTGAGCTCAGGCCAACCCCAATGCCTCTTCTACCAAAGCTTTTTGTTGTTTGAGGTGCAATGAGATATAGCCAACCGCTGGCGAAGCCGACGCCGGCCGCCCGGCATACCGCACTCTGGAACCCGCAGGTAAGGCTTCATTGAAATGGTGCTGGCTACAATACCAGGCCCCCTGATTTTGCGGCTCCTCCTGACACCAGATGAACTCTTTCACATGCGAATAAGGAGCCAGCACCTCGATCAGTTCTGCACTGGGAAACGGGTACAACTGTTCAATCCGCACCAATGCCACATGCTTGAGTTCGCCTTTGCGCCGAGCCTCCAGCAGATCATAATAAACCTTACCCGAGCACATCACGATCCGGGTCACGGCCTCTGGTTG
Source organism: Aeromonadaceae bacterium (assembly GCA_963677375.2). Classification (GTDB taxonomy): domain Bacteria; phylum Pseudomonadota; class Gammaproteobacteria; order Enterobacterales; family Aeromonadaceae; genus Pseudaeromonas. The sequence goes on along the minus strand of CAXXIF010000006.1, from coordinate 15,620 downwards.
ATGTTCATCCTGCTCACCAATCACATTCAGGAAGTGACCATGGGCCAGCTCATCCAGAGTTGAAACTGCTTGTGGATGGCGCAGCAATGACTTGGGCGTGAAGACGATGAGAGGCCTGCGCATGGGTCTGACCATCTGTCGACGCAACATATGAAACACCTGGGCCGGAGTGGTCGGCATGCAGATCTGCATATTGTGCTGGGCGCATAATTGCAGGTAACGCTCAGGACGCGCCGAGGAGTGTTCCGGTCCCTGCCCCTCGTAGCCATGAGGCAAAAACAGTGTCAGGCCACACAGACGCCCCCATTTTTGCTCTCCGGAAGAGACAAACTGATCGATGACCACCTGGGCTCCATTGGCAAAATCACCAAATTGCGCTTCCCAGATGGTCAGACCCGCAGGGGCTGCCGTGGCATAGCCGTATTCAAAGGCCAGCACCGCCTCTTCAGACAGTACCGAATCATAGACTTCGAACGGCCCCTGAACCGGACTGATATGTTTCAATGGAACATAAGTGCTGGCATCTTGTTGATTATGCAGGACCGCATGACGGTGGAAGAAGGTGCCGCGCCCGGAGTCCTGACCAGTCAGGCGCACAGGAAAACCCGCCTTGACCAGGGTGGCATAGGCCAGATTCTCGGCGAATCCCCAATCCACCAGCTTTTCACCTCGACTCATCAGCAACCGGTCGTCGTACACTTTTTGCACCTGCCGTTGCAGCTCATGACCCTCCGGATAGCAACACAGCTGCTCACCCAACACCTTGAGTTCATCACGGGCGCAGGAGGAGTCATAAGCGATGTCCCAATCGTGACCGAGATAGGGTGTCCAGTTTTGCTGATACTGCTGCCCGATCGGACGCCATTCGGGAACCACACAGGCTCCCTTGTCCAACGCGGTACGATAATCCGTCACCAACTGCTCCACTTCGGCATCAGTGAAAATGCCACTGTAGGCCAGACGTTCGCCGTAGAGCTGTCGGGTGGTCGGGTGCTGTTTGATCTTCTGATACATCAACGGTTGGGTAGCCGTTGGTTCATCGGCCTCGTTATGTCCATTGCGGCGATAACAAACCAAGTCAATCACCACATCCCGACGGAAGGTATTTCGGAACTCGAGGGCCAGCTTGGTCACGAAAATAACCGCATCGGGATCATCGCCATTGACGTGGAGGATCGGCGCCTGAACCATCTTGGCGATATCGGTGCAATACAGGGTTGAGCGGGTATCCTCCGGGTTGGAGGTGGTGAAACCAATCTGATTATTGATGACAATCCGGACTGTCCCGCCGACGCTAAAAGCCCGGGTCTGGGACATGTTGAACGTTTCGGCGACAACCCCCTGCCCCGACATCGCTGAATCTCCATGAATGGTGATGGGCAGCACCTTGATACCTGTGGGGTCACCGAGCCGATCCAGGCGAGCGCGAACCGAACCAACCACCACAGGGTTCACGATTTCCAAATGAGAGGGATTAAAAGCCAGAGCCAAGTGAACATTGCCACCCTCAGTGGCAAAGTCCGAGGAAAAACCTTGATGGTATTTCACATCACCGGTACCCCAGGATTCACCATGTTTGCCCGCAAACTCGTCAAACAGCTCCTGCGAGCGCTTGCCCAAGACGTTGATCAGCATATTCAGGCGCCCACGATGCGCCATGCCGATCACAGCTTCCTGGGTTCCGACCGATCCAGCCTCCCGCAGTAGGGTCTTGATCATCGGCACCAGCATGTCTCCCCCTTCCAGAGAGAAACGTTTGGCCCCGGGGAACTTGGCCCCCAGATATCGCTCCAGCCCTTCTGCCGCCGTCAAATCACGCAGGATCTGCTGCCGCTCTTCGCGGGAAAAATTAGGCTGTCCTTCGGTAGACTCCAGCCGGGACTGGATCCAGCGCTTCTCTTCGATGGAGTTCATGTGCATGTACTCGGCACCGATAGTCGCGCAATAGGTTTTCTGTAACGAAGAGAGCAGATCCCGCAGACTCATGGTGGGCAAGCCGCCCACATAGGAGCCGACATTGAAGCGGGTATCCATGTCCCCTTCGCTGAATTCGTAATACGCAGGGTCCAGCTCACTGACCGGGCCACGTTGCCACAAACCTAGCGGATCCAAGTTAGCGACCTGATGTCCGCAACTGCGATAGGCATTGATGAGTTGTAACACCCGGATCTGACGAATGTCAGTCTTCACTTCGACCATCGACTGTCGGGAGTGTCCGGTCATCGCCAAGCGACGGAAATACTCCCGAACCGGGGTATGGGCCTGTTCATCCACCCCGGCATTGACTTCACTAAAGTGTTGTTGCCATTCTTCGCTGACCGAAGAGGGATTTTGTAGAAAGGATTCGTACAAATCCTCAATGTAACTCGCATTCGCTCCCGCCAAGTGGGAGGACTCAATCCAGGCGGTCATTTGGCCGTTGTGCATGGTGATCCCTTATTCAGATACTGCCTTGCAGCTTCACTCGGGTAATTCTGAACCACGCTTTGCACATTCGTACAGGGAGGTTCCGAATCCCCATTAAGAAGGCGGTAAGAAGCCATTACGGACCGATCACGGAAATTTTTATTATTGGCCCATGCCTCACTGCTGGCAGACGAGTGATAATCCAGAAAACTTGTTTGATTATCAACAGTTAACCCAGTTTCGTCACCATGTGTTCTGCTTCATGCAGCAACAGGAACCTCTACAAAAACCTGTTTGCAAACGCTGTCATTTGGTTGGAAATACCATTTGCGCCATCATCTGCCCAAGAATCGATATAAAACCGTTATTTCACAAAAAGCGCTTCATTGCCATACACCTTGGCAACGAGTATATCCACCCACCCAGTTTCATTACAAACCGTCAACAAAGATGAAACATCAATAATCCAAGCCAGATCTCAGTCTATGATGAGTTATTAACCAGACAGGGTCAGTAAAATTGACAAGCCCCCCCCATCTGATACAAATACTCCACATCTGGGCCCTGTCTTTTTGCATCTGTGGATGCATGAAGGTTGTTAAGGACAAGGGCTTGCTACATTTATAAGCAAAGGAGACGTGCTATGGCTGAAAAAATAGCCACCCTACACATTCCGGGCCGCGACCCCATCGAATTACCCATTCTGGTGGGTACTGAAGGCCCCGAAGTTATTGATGTGCGCGCCCTCGGCGCCCACGGCTATTTCACCTATGACCCAGGCTTTTTGTCTACTGCCTCCTGCGAATCAAAAATCACCTATATCGATGGCGACAGGGGTATCTTGCTGCATCGAGGCTATCCGATTGCAGAGCTGGCACTGCATGCCGACTATCTGCAAGTCTGTTATTTGTTGCTGAATGGTGAACTACCCAATAGTGAACAGTCTTTGGACTTCAGCTCCCGGGTGATCCGCCACACTATGGTCCATGAACAGATGACATCCCTGTTCAAGGCGTTCCGTCGCGACTCGCACCCCATGGCGATCATGTGCGGGGTAGCTGGCACACTGTCGGCCTTCTATCACGACTCTCTAGACATCAATAATCCTAAACACCGGGAAATTGCGGCATTCCGCTTGATTTCCAAGATGCCGACCCTGGCGGCCATGTCCTACAAGTATTCCATTGGCCAGCCATTCATGTACCCACGCAATGACCTCAGCTATGCCGGGAACTTCCTGCATATGATGTTCTCGGTCCCTTGTGAAGAGTACAAAGTTAACCCGGTTATCGAACGCGCCATGGACCGGATCTTCATCCTCCATGCCGACCACGAGCAGAACGCCTCCACCTCCAGCGTCCGTCTGGCCGGTTCATCCGGCGCGAATCCATTCGCCTGTATTGCTGCCGGGATTGCCTCCTTGTGGGGACCGGCACACGGTGGCGCCAATGAAGCCTGTCTGAAGATGCTGCAGGAGATCGGTTCGGTAGAGCGGATCCCCAATTACGTGGAGCGAGCCAAAGACAAGAATGATCCGTTCCGCCTGATGGGCTTTGGTCATCGCGTATACAAAAACTACGACCCTAGAGCCACCGTTATGCGGGACACTTGCCACGAAGTACTGCGTGAGTTGAATGTCACCGACCACCCCTTGCTGGATGTGGCCATGGAGCTGGAGCGCATTGCGCTGTCTGACCCCTACTTTGCCGACAAGAAACTCTATCCGAATGTGGATTTCTACTCGGGGATCATTCTGAGCGCTATCGGTATCCCGACGTCCATGTTTACCGTGATCTTTGCCTTGGCCCGGACCATTGGCTGGATCTCCCACTGGACCGAGATGCAATCTGATCCCGCCAGTAAGATTGGTCGTCCACGCCAGCTCTACACAGGCGCACCGACCCGTCATGTGTTACCACTCAACGAGCGCTAACCCCCGCGCGTCGTCACGAACAGGCGGTCCTCGGACCGCCTGTTTTATTTATTGCGGGGCAATATCCCCCGAGTGCTCGCGCATCAGTCGCTGTAACTGCTCGACCATGGTTGTCGACCCCACAAAGAATGGCGAACGCTGGTGCAAGCTGGTCGGCAGTAGATCCAGTATCCGCCGGAAACCATCGCTGGCGATCCCGCCTGCCTGTTCGACCAGAAACGCCAACGGGTTGCACTCATACAACAACCGCAATTTCCCTTGCGGAGAATTAGTTCCGGATGGATACATATAGATCCCCCCTTTCAGCAGGTTGCGATGAAAATCCGAGACCAGGGAGCCGATATAGCGCGAAGTGTAGGGGCGCTGGGTGGTTTCATCCTGAGCCTGACAATATTTCAGGTACTGTTTTACCCCAGCTGGAAACTTCAGGTAGTTACCCTCATTTACCGAATAGGTACGACCCGTAGCCGGGATACGCAGATCGGGATGGGAGAGATAGAAGCAACCGATCGAAGGGTCCAAGGTAAAACCATTCACACCCTGGCCGGTGCTGTAAACCAGCATGGTGGAGGAGCCATAAATGATATAACCCGCGGCAACCTGCTGCTGACCGGCTTGCAGAAAATCAGCCATCTGTACGGGAGTCCCCACAGAAGTCACGCGGCGGTAAATAGAAAATATGGTGCCAACAGACACATTAACATCGATGTTTGAGGAGCCATCTAGAGGGTCAATCAGCACCACATACTTGGATCGCTTCTCGGGTAGGGGCTCGAAGGCCACAAAATTCTCTTCTTCCTCGGAGGCGAGCCCACACACCTCCCCCCGTGCAGCCAACGCCGCCTTGAAGCGCTCATTGGCAAACCAGTCCAGTTTCTGCTGCTCTTCACCCTGAACGTTGTCCTGCCCCATGCTGCCAAGAATATCGCTGATCCCGGCTTGATTGATTTCCCGATTGACGATCTTTGCCGCCAGACGGATCGAGGCCAGCAATGAACTCAACTCACCGGTCGCATGGGGGAAATCCGCTTGTTGGCGGATGATGAATTCACCGAGGGTGATCCCTTTTTGGCTCTGCATATCGTCGCTCCATGTACAGGTTGAAATCGCTTTCATCATAGAATGGAAATAGGTCTTCAGATCAAGAAGAATCGTTTCAGCACGATTAAGAAACCGACATAGCCCGATAATCAGCAACAGGAAGGGGCACAGGAAGTGGACGTTGAATGCAATCACCGCGCGGTGATTGCATTCAACGAGATAGAGTATGCAGATGAGACGAGGGATGAAGGGTTAGTTCGCCAGTAAGGTCCGGACCCGAGCCAGATCCTCCGGTGTATCAACTCCCGCCGGAGGAGTCTCAAGCGCCATGGCAACATGGATACGCTCGCCGTGCCAAAGCACGCGCAGCTGCTCCAGTGCTTCGATTTGCTCCAGCTCACTGGCCTGCCAGCCTACATACTGACGAATAAAACCGGCCCGATAGGCATAGATCCCCAGATGACGAGCGTGGGCATGCCGAACCACAGGTGGCGTTTGCGCAAAACCATCCCGTTCCCAGGCGATGGGAGCCCGACTGAAATAGAGTGCGTAACCCTGCTTATCCATCACTACCTTGACGGCATTGGGATTAAACAGCTCCTCGTCACTCATAGGGACTGCCAGGGTCGCCATCGGCGCCTGCGCCTGTGCCAGATTTTCGGCGACTTGACGAATAATAGCCGGTGGGATCAGCGGTTCATCGCCTTGCACATTGACGATGATAGTTTCCGGAGCAAATGCGTAACGCTCGCAGACCTCGGCCAGGCGCTCGGTGCCAGACTGATGTTCCGCCGATGTCATACAAATTTCGACTCCGCTGATTGAGACCGCATTGGCGATCCGCTCATCATCGGTCGCAACAATGACCCGCTCCGCACCTGCCTGTAACGCCCGTTCCGCGACCCACTGGATCATCGGCTTGCCGTGGATGTCGGCCAGCGGTTTACCGGGCAGACGAGTCGACTGATAACGGGCTGGGATCACCACCACGAAGCTCATGATGGCAACTCATCCAGACTCAGAGTCCGGGCTCGGCTCTCCAGTAACACAGGAATATCATCCTGAATGGGGTATGCCAGACGGTCGGCACGACACACCAGTTCGCCCTTCTCCTTGTCATAGATCAACTTACCCTTGCACACCGGGCAGGCAATGATGTCCAGCAGTTTATGGTCGAGAGCCATGAGGATTGTCCTTTAATTTGTTCAGGATGAGTTCACGAAACGAGCGTGGTAGCTCCGCCGACACCGGTAGGTACCACCAGTTGTTCAGAGTAAAGGCACGGCACTTGACCGCATCTTTCTCGGTCATCACCAGGGGGCGCTCGGTAAATTGCCGCTGCAACTCGCTGGCAGAATAATCTTGGTGATCGCCATATTCCACGGTCTGGTTCAGGCGAAAACCGGCTAACTGTAAGGTCTTGAAAAAACGCGGTGGATAACCAATCCCCGCCAGAGCATCTACCTCACCCATAGGTGGCTCCGTCGAGATGGACGAATCCAGGGGGCGCAGTGTTTCAGGTTTCAACTGCATCGGGTATTCCCCCACCGCAGCCAGACCACCATTGCAAATTACGGCATCGACTCGTCCCAGGCGCCACAGACCTTCCCGTAATGGCCCCATCGGCAACAATCGACCGTTACCATAACGACGTTCCCCATCCACCACCACCAGTTCGATATCACGCGCCAGCGCATAGTGCTGCAACCCATCATCACAAATGATGACGTTCACCTCACCGCTGGCCAGCAACAATTTGACGGCTGCCCGGCGATCCGGCGCCACTGCGATCGGGCACTGGCACCGCTCGAAGATCAGTTTCGGTTCATCACCACAGATATGGGCAGCCACTTCTGCCGTCACGCGCAACGGATAGTGATCACTCTTGCCGCCATAACCACGGCTAACCACACCGGGGCGATATCCGGCCTCACGGAGCATATCCACCAGCCAAATGACGACTGGGGTCTTGCCATTACCGCCGACTGAAATATTCCCCACCACAATCACCGGAACGTCCGGGCGAAAGCGCGGTAGTAATCCATTGGTATAGAGCGCCCTGCGCCCATGGCTGAGCAACCAAAACAGCAGCGTCAAAGGACTGAGCAGCCAGATCCAGGGATTGGAACGATACCAGAGCTGTTGCCACTTCATGCCGGCTCCCCGAACTGGGTATTGCGCAACATTGCATAGGCACCATTGTGCGCCATCAACTCAGAGTGAGTCCCCCGCTCTATGATGCGGCCTTCATCCACCACCAGAATTTCATCCGCTTGTTCTATGGTTGAAAGGCGGTGAGCAATGACCAGCGTGGTTCTATCCTTGGCCAGAGTTTCCAGTGCCCCCTGAATATGGCGCTCGGACTCGGAATCCAGTGCCGAGGTAGCTTCATCCAGTAACAGAATCGGTGCATCGCGCAACAGAGCCCGTGCGATAGCCAGACGTTGACGCTGACCACCCGATAGGTTGGCGCCGTTCTCACCGATGATGGTGTCGTATCCGGCTGGCATCTGGCGGATAAAACTATCGGCATTGGCAATACGCGCGGCCTGCTCAATCTGCTCCCGGCTGAAGTCATCGGCCGCGGCATAGGCAATGTTGCTGGCCACCGTATCGTTGAACAGATGAACATTTTGCGAGACCAATGCAAACTGGCGCCGCAAGGCCATCAAGCGGTATTCTCGAATATCCACCCCATCCAGCAGGATTTCGCCCTCACTGATGTCATAAAAACGGGTCAGCAAGCTGGCAATCGTGCTCTTGCCAGAGCCAGAGCGCCCGACCAGAGCCACGGTTTTGCCGGGCTCGATCACGAGGGAGACATTCCGCAGAGCCGGTTGCTCCTTGGTCGGATAGGTAAAGGTAACACCACGGAATTCGATGCGTCCTTGCGCCCTGAGCAACTCCTGAAGACCATGATCCTGCTCCAAGGGCTGATCCATCAATTCGAACAGGCTCTGACTGGCGGCGATACCCCGCTGAAATTGGTTGTTGATCTGGGTCAGGCTCTTGAGTGGCTTGAGCAGCATCATCATGGACGTCAGGATGAGCGAGAAAGTACCTGCCGTCAGATTGCTCAGTACTCCAGGCATTGAGGCCGCAACCAGCAACACAGTGAGGGCACTGGAGGCGATGATCTGGACCATGGATGAGCCCAACGCATCGACCACTACCATCTTCATATTTTGCTGGCGCATATGATTACTGACCTTGGCGAAGCGTTCAGACTCCACCTCCTGGCCCCCAAACATCAGCACCTCCTTATGACCACGCAGCATCTGCTCGGTGGAGGTGGTGATATTCCCCATGGCCTGCTGGATCTGCCGACTCAGACGCCGGAAGCGGCGGCTGATGATGGAGAGCAGGAGACCGACAATCGGCCCGACCAGGAAGAAAATCAACGACAACTGCCAGGAGTGATACACCATCATCCCCAACAAGCCGATCACGGTGACACCTTCCCGGATCAGCGAAACCAGAGTCGAACTGGCCGCCGACGATACCTGACCCGCGTCATAGGTCACTTTGGAGAGCAAATGACCGGTATTGTTCTTGTCAAAGAACGCCATCGGCATGCCCATCATATGGCTGAAGACCTGGCGTTGCAGTTTCATCACCACATGGCTGCCAACCCAGCTCATGAAATAATCCGACAAGAAAGCACTGATCCCGCGGAGGAAGACCAGCCCCATGACCACAAAGGCCATCCAGAACAGGACCGATGGATTCTTGCCACTCAACCCATCATCGATCAGGGGTTGAATGGAGTAGACCAGGGAGGTATCCACCACCCCGTAACCAGCCATGCCGATAATCGCCAGTCCCAGACCGCCTTTGCGATCCTTGATATAGCCCAGCAAACGCTTCAGGGTCTCCATGCTGGAGGGATGTTGTTCTGTGGTGGCAAGCTGTCGCATCAAAATTCCGAACCGGTCAAGATAAGTGACCTATTCTACCGACTACTCCCCACGCAACCAAGTATCCAGATGACGGTACCAGGCAGCCTGTGGCCGAAAGCCGCTTATTTGTGCAGTTCCAGCCGCGATGGTGATGCGGATCAGTCCCTGTTCGGCCGTATTCCACTGTTTGACGCCCTGAGCATCGAAACGTGCCACCACGGCAACATCCGGGAAGTGCCAACGGTTGGCATAGCCGCTACTGTGGATAACCTGTGTCGGATGCAGTCGCCGTATCCAGTCCGAGCTCGAGGAGTGGCGACTGCCATGATGGCCCGATACCAGCCAGTCGACCGGTTGTAACAACCCCGGAATCGCCAGCAAACGACGCTCCTCACTATCGGGCAAGTCACCGACCAATAACAGACTGTGCTGACCATCGTCGAGACGCAGCACACAGGAGTCCCGGTTTTCCTGTCCGCTCCCGACCCGCTCCGGTGCCAGGAACTGCAGCCGTAATCCCAGCCAGCGCCAGGCTTCGCCCCGCAAGCAGGGACGTGTCATCGAATTGAGCGGCACCGAAGAGATCAATTGCCGCACCGGCAGTGCGGCATCAAGCCGCTGCCAGTTACTGGCATGGTCCCGGTCACCGTGGCTAATCACCAGATAATCGAGCTGGCGAATGCCTTCGGCACGGAGCAGAGGCAAGATGGCGGCATCGGCCAGATTATAGCCACTGGGCATGGCATCGCCGGTGTCATACAGCAAGCCCCGTTCCCCCTGCCGCACCAGCACGCTCAATCCCTGTCCGACATCGATAATCAGCACTTCCCAGCTCGGCTCGGCTTGCCCGCTCACCAACAGAGCCCCACCGGCGGCACAGCAGGTCAAGGCACGCCCGTTGGGCAACAACCAGAACCAGCCGCCCAGCCAGACCAGCATCACCAGCAAGCTGCCATGACTTGAAAACCAGACCCAGGTGTCGAGATGCAATTGCAGCCAACTCAAGACCCCCATCACCCAGGTGAACAGCTGATCACAGAGCCAAAAACCGGCGAAGGCAGCTTGAGGCCACCAAGGAACCAGAAGACCACTGCATAACCCCAGCGGGATCACCAATACACTAAACAGCGGTATGGTCAGTAAATTGATGGGCAATGCCAACCAGCCCATGCCCGCAAACAGCACCAGTTGCAGCGGTAACAATCCCAGCGTCATCAGCCATTGCAGACGCCAGAGGGAGGCTCGCCGCCAGAGCAAAGAGCCAACCCCCAGCAGGGCAACGGCCAAAAAGGAGAGCCAGAAACTGGCACTAAAGACTGACTAGGCATCCAGCCACAGCAGCAGCACCAGACTCAGCCACCAGATCCGCCATAAGGACCACTGCCGCCGCCAGATCCGGATACCCGCCCACAAGAGCAGCATCAGCAAGGCCCGCTGCGTGGGTAACGAGAATCCAGCCAAAGCGGCATAGAGTATCGCCAGCAGCAGGGCCCCAGCCGTCGGTAACCAGCCGACACGAAACCGCCCTCTGGGGAGTAATTGCAGCAGACGCCCGGCCCAGAAGCCGAGCCAGGCGGCCAAGCCGATATGCAACCCGGAGACGGCCAGTAGATGAATGATGCCGCCATCGCGCAACAGCTGCCAATCCTCGGCACTGACATCCTGCTGCTCACCAAAGACCAGCGCCAGTATCAACGCCGCATGAGGCAACGGCTGTAGTAGTTCCCGACTCCTGGCTATCCAGCGAAACCGCCAATCCACCTCGGGAGCTGTATCCACCACGCGCCATTGCCGTACCGTACCGGTTGCCGTCACGCCTATACCCAGCAGCCAGCGCTCTTGGTTAAACCCGAAGGGTTACCCAGGCCATGCAGAGGTTTTAGCGTGGCATCCAGGACCAGGTGTTGACCGACCACGGGGATAGTGTCTGGCGTCCGGCTAAAGAGTTTCAGCGTCGGCCGGGGCCAGATCGATTGCTGCTCCAGTCTGGACAGACGCAACAGTAAAACACCACCATCACGATGCGGCTGCCATGCCATAACCTCCCCGTCTATGGTATGTTTGGCGCCCACGGCCCCCAACTGATGCAGCCACTCCAGTTGCATATTTAAAAACAGCAAGAACCAGATCAGGCCGCAGGCGCCACCAACCACTAGGCCCCAACGCCCATAGGAGGCCAGGATCAACAGAGCGACGAGTGGCAAAACCCAGATAGCGGCAGGAAGTTCGGGCCATAGCAAGGTGGATAGCGCGGCGAGCGTAAACCCTTGCAGAAACCCTCGATGAGTGAACAAGCGAGTTGTCATGCCCAAAGAATTGATCAAACGTTGGATGCCGGACCCCGGCAAACTTAAAAACCATAAACACCTGAAGATCTTCGCCCGCTGGCTCGGCGAACCAAACCTCTGGCACCTGAACCGACGTTCGGCGGCGGGCGCTTTTGCTATCGGTCTCTTCATGGCCTGGATCCCCGTTCCCTTTCAGATGGTGCTGGCCGCCGGGACCGCCATCCTGTTTCGCGTGAACTTGCCCATCTCGGTGGCTCTGGTCTGGGTCACCAACCCGCTGACCATGCCACCGATGTTTTATTTCGCCTACTATGTTGGCGTTCACCTGCTGGGGTTACCACCTGTCGAGTTTGAACTGACCTTCAGTTGGGCTTGGCTGACATCGGTGATGGAAACCGTTGGCAAACCCTTCTTGCTCGGCTGTGCCGTAATGGCGTTAAGCTCTTCCGTCGGTGGTTATTTTTTGATCCGCTTGCTATGGCGCCATTCCGTACTGCGGAAAATGACACAACGCCGACAACGAACATTTCCTCGCCAACCTTGAGCATTGACCGCTGTGGCGGGCTGATTTTACTAGGCGGGATTCAGCCGCTCGGGTAGAGTGTCGGTCGATAATTCCTTAGCCCCTGTCGTATCTCTGTCAATAACAGGGGTTATGCTGACGCTTGCTGCCTAAGCCTGTTTTGTCGTCAGCACTACTCGAGGTAACAAGAGCAAGATGGATATCCTGATCGCGATTTTTACGCACTACGGCTATTTCGCCGTGTTTTTTATTCTGCTGATCTGTGGTTTTGGCGTTCCAATCCCTGAAGATATTACCCTGGTTGCTGGCGGCATCATTGCCGGTTTAGGCTTCGCCGATGTGCATACCATGTTTTTGGTAGGCATGGTTGGCGTACTGATCGGGGATGGCACCATGTTTACTCTGGGCTGGATCTTTGGTGAGCGTATCCTGAAATATCGGCCCATTCGTCGGATCTTGCCTCCCCATCGTTTTGCCCATGTGCAAGAGAAATTCGCCAAATATGGTAATTGGGTACTGTTTGTCGCCCGCTTCCTGCCCGGTCTGCGCTCACCTATTTTTGTCACGGCCGGTATGAGTCGGCAGATCAGTTACTGGCGTTTTTTACTGATGGATGGGTTGGCAGCCTTCATTTCAGTACCAATCTGGTCTATCTGGGCTACTTCGGTGCCTATAACCGCGACTGGTTGATGAAATGGGTCGAACGGGGCCAGTTCGGCCTGCTGAGTGTTACCGGGTTAGTGGTCTGCTCCGTCGTGGGCTGGTATACGCTGCAATGGTGGCGACGCCGCGCACTAAAAGACAACAACGATTGACCCCTCAAGGCGCCTGTGGCACCTTTTTCTATATCTCACGCCCTGTGCCTCTTCCTGTACTGCGTCACGACTCCTGCACACCAGCCTGATGCCGGGTTTTGCTCCGAGCAACACATAACAGGGATAGAGCTATAAAAAAAGACGCCATCGGCGTCTTTTTCTTCTTTAGTCGAACCCTAACACTTGTTCTCTCGCCCGAGTCTCTAGCGCCCCAACTCACGCGCCGGTTGCAGACTACTGGCATGCCACGCTGGATAGAGAGTGGCCAGCAGACTCATCAGGATAGCAGCACCGGCCACTATGGCCACATCCAGACCATGCAGCTCGGATGGCAAGAAGTCGATGAAATAGATCTCGGGGTTGAGGAATCGATGACCGATCAGGGATTCAACAGCCCGGATCGCAGGCGTCAGATAACTGGAAAGCCCCGCCCCAAGAGCCCGCCAAACAAGGCACCCAACAGGCCATTGATCATACCCTGCACCATGAAGGTGATCCGGATCTGCCAGGGACCCGCGCCCATGGTCTTGAGAATCGCAATGTCACTGCGCTTCTCGTTTACCGCCATCACCAGGGTCGAGACAATGTTGAAGCAGGCCACGGCCACCACCATCAGCATCACCACATACATGACGGTGCGCACCAACTGGATGTCCTGATACAGATAGCCCTGACTGTTCTTCCAACTGCGCACATACATGCGTTCGGGCAACTTGCTGGCCGCCTCAAAAGCCACATCCTGGGCCTGCATCAGATCCTGGACTTTAAAGCTGAAGCCCTGAACCTGATCGCCCAGACCCAAGGCCTGCTGAGCATCCTGCAGGTGGATGAAACCCAGCAGACCATCCAGCTGACCACCGATCTCCATGAAGCCCACCACCTTGAAACGGCGTTGCACTGGCGACTTGAGACTGGCGTCGGCCTGCGCGGCCACATCCGGCAGCAGCAGGGTAATGTTTTCTCCAGCGATACCCCCAGCTTGGTGGCTATGGTCTTACCCAGGATCACCCCGTTTTCGCCAGGCTTCAGCTCATCCAGACCTTTTCCGGTCATGTACTGGCCGGCATCGGAGATGCGCTTCTCTGACTCGGGCAAAATGGCACGCAACTGCACGGCCTTGAGTTTATCTCCCCGCTCGAGCAAACCATTGAGCCGCACGATCGGCGCGACCGCCACCATGCCCGGGGTATCCAGTAGCAGCTGTTCGGCACTGCGCCAATCGCTGATTTCACCATGCACCATTTCCGTCTCGGCATGGGGGACCACGGCCAGCACTCGCACCCGCAATTCGTGCTCAAAACCATTCATGGCCGAGAGCCCGAGGATCAACGCCATGACCCCGAGGGTGATGCCGATGATGGAGGACGCTGAAATAAAAGAGACGAAACCGCTGGAGCGGCGAGAGCGGCTGTAGCGCAGCCCGAGAAAGAGAGCCAGAGGACGATACATCAAGCCTCCTCCGCCACCAGACCATCCACCAACGAAATGCGCCGATGCAGTTTGGCCGCCAGCGCCCGGTCGTGGGTGACGACCACAAAGGCCGTACCCAGCACGGCATTCAGCTCGCACATCAGGCTATAGATGCTGTCCGCGCTCTTGTGATCCAGGTTCCCGGTCGGCTCATCCGCCAGCACCAGCTTGGGTTCATTCACCAGAGCCCGCGCAATGGCAACCCGTTGCCGCTCGCCACCGGAAAGCTCCGAGGGTTGTGATCCAGCCGATGGCCCAACCCGACCCGCTCCAGCATGGCTGATGCCTTGGCACTGGCTTCTTTGACCGACAAGCCGGCGATCAGCAGCGGCATGGCGGCATTTTCTAGGGCCGAGAACTCACCCAGCAGATGGTGAAACTGATAGACAAACCCCAGCTCCCGATTACGGAACTCGGCCTGCTGCCGGTTGGACCAGGCATGAATGTTCTGCCCGGAGAAATTGACCTCGCCGCTACTCGGTGTATCCAGAGCCCCCAGCAAATGCAGCAGAGTACTCTTGCCCGATCCGGAGCTGCCCACCACGGCCAGCATTTCACCGGAATACAGGGTCATATCCACCCCCCGCAGCACCGGGGTCTCCAGTTTGCCTTCACGATAAACCTTGGTCAGCCCCTGACAGGACAACAGGAGAGTCTTATTCATAGCGTAATGCCTCTGCAGGACGTATCTGGGCGGCGCGATAGGCCGGATAAAGAGTGGCCAGGAAACTGATGGCCAAGGCACCCAGCGTAATAGTGACAATTTGCAGCGGTGCCACAATGATGGGCAAACCCGCACCACCCGCTGCCATATAGAGATTCAAGCCAATGAGTTGCAGCAGCGGATTGATAAACAGCGCCAGAGTCAGCCCCAAGAGTGCACCCACCAAGGCCCCCCAGAAACCGCTCCAGGCCCCCTGCACCATGAAAATTCGCAGGATGGCACTGTCTTGCATGCCCATGGTCCGCAGAATGGCGACCTCGCCCTGCTTGTCGAGCACCACCATCACCAGAGCCGACAGTATGTTGAACGCCGCCACCATGATGATGAGTACCAGCATCAAGGCCATGATGTGTTTTTCCATGGCCACGGCGCGAAATAATTCGCCACGCTCCTGCCGCCAATCGGTCACCATAAGCCCTTGCTGCGGTAATCGGGATGCCAAGCTATCGACGGCGAAGGCATCATCCAGCCACAACCTCAGACCAGAAATGGTACCCGCGGGATAGCGCATCAGACGACGT
>CAXXIF010000005.1:0-127563 GCA_963677375.2 Aeromonadaceae bacterium | reverse complement strand
CACCTTCAGAGTGTCGCCCACCACCGCACCCGCTGGCAGGGCCACGCTCACGTCGACCTTGCCACTGAGCTCGGTCCGGCTGATGACGCCGTCATCGTTGTTGTCTTCGACAATGGTCACCACCGGCGCCGGGGTAGCCATATCCTGAACGCCAATGCTAACGGTACTGGTGGTGCTGCCACCCTGTCCGTCAGTTACAGTGACGGTGAAGCTGTCACTGCCATTGAAATCCTTGCTCGGGGTGTAGGTGAAGGTACCGTCGCTATTGAGTGTCACCTGGCCATTGGCCGGATGATCGCCCAGGGTGTAGCTCAGGGTGTCGCCATCGACATCGATGGCCGGGATGGTGCCACTGACGGCCTTATCTTCGTCCGTCGTCAGGCTGACATTGGCACTGCTCGGCGCATCATTCACCGGCGTCACGCCAATGTTGACAGTACTGGTGCTGCTGCCGCCCTGGCCGTCCTTCACGGTGACGGTGAAGCTGTCACTGCCATTAAAGTCCTTGCTCGGGGTGTAGGTGAAGGTGCCATCGCTATTGAGTGTCACACTGCCGTTGCTGGGGCTAGAACCCAATACATAATTCAGGCTATCCCCATCAACATCGCTAGCGATCACGGCGCCATTCACCGGGGTATCTTCGTCCGCCGTCAGATTGACATCGCTGACGATCGGAGCCGAATTTGCCACAGAGGTATCCACTGCGGCGGTGGTCGCTGCAGGCTGCAGTGTCGTGGTGGTCGCAGCCGTTGCTGTATAGGTGGTATCAAACCCGGCGGTAGCCAAGGTGGAATCCGAGGTGCGCTCAATATCGACGAAACCACCGTTACCGGAGCCAGAGGTGCCGCCGGCCGCGGTTGCCGCTGTACCACCGGCTGCAGTTGCCTGCAAGTTCAGGGTCGGGTCAATGCCAGCTAGAATGGATTTTTGCAGTTTTTCAATATCGGAAAGCTCGGGCGCCTGATGGTTAGCGACCAAAAGTGGCTCTGCGGTATCGGCCGTTTTTTCTTGGTGTTTGGGGGAAAGCGGCTCGGTACTAAGTTCGCCATCACCCTCTACTTGCACAATTGCTCCAGCTGGAATGTGTTGCCCCACAGCCAATGACTGTAGCGACCCATCCTCTGCAACGATAAAAGCCTTGCTATTCAATGCAGTTACAATGACTTCTCGAGCGCTGGAGAATTGTTTCATAGATATCCCGATAACTAAGGGTGATAAAAAAATGCCACCTTAGATGTTATCGATAGCCAAGCGTTAAATCTGTTGCGTAAATTCGAACATCAGACCGCACTTATAGACTAAATCTTTCTTATTTTTACATTTCTGATTCTTTTTCGAGCCAAGCGAAAGCCTTTTGTTTCACATGGTTATCTTGTCTCTCTTTAATGGACATAAATGGACATAAATGGACATAAAAAAACACCGGCCAGTGGCCGGTGTTTTCAGAGTCCAAGCTGCCTGAGCAGCATTCAGACTTACAGGACGTCGATGGCGTTCAGTTCTTTGAACGCCAGTTGCAGACGGGCGATCATGGACTCTTGGCCCTTACGCAGCCATACGCGTGGATCGTAGTATTTCTTGTTCGGCTTGTCGGCACCTTCTGGGTTGCCCAGCTGACCCTGCAGGTAACCTTCGTTAGCCTTGTAGTAGTTCAACAGACCTTCCCAAGTTGCCCACTGGGTGTCGGTGTCGATGTTCATCTTCACCACGCCGTAGCTGACAGAATCCTTGATTTCCTGAGCGGTAGAGCCTGAGCCACCGTGGAATACGAAGTTCAAAGTCTTGACCGGAACACCGTACTTCTCGGAAACAAACTTCTGGGAAGCGTCGAGGATGGACGGAGTCAGCTTGACGTTACCTGGCTTGTACACGCCGTGCACGTTACCGAAGGAAGCCGCGATGGTGAAACGTGGGCTGATCTTCAGCAGACGCTCGTAAGCGTAAGCGACATCTTCCGGCTGGGTGTACAGCGCAGATTGGTCCATATGGCTGTTGTCCACGCCATCTTCTTCACCGCCGGTGCAGCCCAGTTCGAGCTCCAGGGTCATACCCATTTTGGCCATGCGAGTCAGGTACTTGCAGCAGATGTCGATGTTCTCTTCCAGAGACTCTTCGGACAGGTCCAGCATGTGGGAGGAGAACAGCGGCTTGCCAGTTTCGGCAAAATGCTTTTCACCGGCATCCAGCAGACCGTCGATCCACGGCAGCAGCTTCTTGGCAGCGTGGTCAGTGTGCAGAATTACTGGAACACCGTAGTATTCGGCAACGGCATGAACGTGCTTGGCACCAGAGATGGCACCCAGAATAGCGGCTTGTTGACCTTCCAGCTTCAGACCCTTACCGGCCATGAATGCAGCGCCACCGTTGGAGAACTGAACAACAACCGGAGCCTTAGCAGTAGCAGCGGCTTCCAGAACGGCGTTGATGGAGTCAGAGCTCACCACGTTTACCGCTGGCAGGGCGAACTGGTTGGCCTTGGCAATTTCAAATACTTTTTGTACGTCGTCGCCAGTGATCACGCCTGGTTTAACAAAATCGAAGATCTTAGACATATCTATGGTCCTATCGAGTTTTCGGCATCTGGAAGCAGAACACCGAAAGAGTTGCAAATAGTGGGGTCTCGTCCGAAAGGACGAACAAACGGGAGGTCGAAACCTCCCGTTTGCAGCAAGGCTTAGGCCTTAGCGCGTTCTTCCAGGATGGCGACCGCTGGCAGAACCTTGCCTTCTACGAACTCCAGGAAGGCGCCGCCGCCAGTGGAGATGTAGGAAACCTTATCAGCGATACCGAACTTGTCGATAGCGGCCAGGGTGTCACCACCGCCAGCGATGGAGAAAGCCGGAGAGGCTGCAATCGCTTCAGCAATAACCTTGGTGCCTTCGGCAAACTGGTCGAATTCGAACACGCCAACCGGACCGTTCCACAGAATGGTCTTGGCGTTCATGATGATGTCAGCCAGAGCCTTGGCAGAATCCGGGCCGATATCGAAAATCATGTCGCCGTCAGTCACATCAGCCACAGCCTTGATGGTGGCAGGAGTGGATTCGGAGAACTCGGTACCAACCACAACATCGGTAGTCACCGGGATGTTGGTTTCAGCAGCCAGCTTCTTGGCGGTATCGATCAGGTCGTGTTCACACAGGGACTTGCCAACATTGTGACCGGCAGCGGCGATGAAGGTGTTGGCGATGCCACCACCGACGACCAGTTGGTCAGCGATCTTGGACAGAGATTCCAGAACGGTCAGCTTGGTAGAAACCTTGGAGCCACCAACGATGGCAACCATAGGAC
The DNA here is from genome assembly GCA_963677375.2 of Aeromonadaceae bacterium. Classification (GTDB taxonomy): domain Bacteria; phylum Pseudomonadota; class Gammaproteobacteria; order Enterobacterales; family Aeromonadaceae; genus Pseudaeromonas. The sequence goes on along the minus strand of CAXXIF010000005.1, from coordinate 124,272 downwards.
GCTCAGGCTTCAGCATGGCCTTGCCCAGAGCTTCCAGTTCGCCAGCCAGCAGCGGACCAGCACAAGCAACCGGTGCATACTGAGCCACACCGTGGGTAGAACCTTCGGCGCGGTGAGCAGTACCGAACGCATCCATAACGAACACATCACACAGAGCAGCATACTTCTTAGCCAGCTCTTCGGTGTTCTTCTTCTCGCCCTTGTTGAAACGGCAGTTTTCCAGCACAACCAGCTCACCAGCGGCGACTTCAACGCCATCCAGGTAATCCTTGGCCAGACGAACCGGGCAGGACAGAGCGTCTTTCAGATAGTTGACTACCGGCAGCAGAGAGAACTCTTCGTTGTACTCGCCTTCGGTCGGACGACCCAGGTGGGAGGTGATCATCAGCTTGGCACCTTTTTCCAGGGCCAGTTTGATGGTGGGCAGAGTGGCTACGATGCGAGCGTCGGAGGTAACTTTACCATCCTTCACAGGTACGTTCAGGTCGGCACGAATCAGTACGCGCTTACCAGCCAGGTCCAGGTCGGTCATTTTGATCACAGACATATTCAGTCCTCTATGGATTTTCAGACAAAACAATGAGCCTGTTTTTCCCGCGCTGCCTTGGGCTTGCCCGGGTGGCCTTGAGTATCGCAAACCGGCATCCCGCCGAGGCTTGCTGGCCAACCGCCGTGTCAATAAACCTCAATGACACCACGGTAAAAAGAGGGGGAGAGAAACGCCGTCTCTCGGTCGGCAGGGCGGCATTTTAGCCGTTGTTCCTGCCTGTGCGTCTTGACGCATATCAGGCCGGAGTCAAAAACTGTCATTCGTGAAGTGTGATCGTCAGCGACATCGGCATAAACGATTTCCTACACGGCTCACAGACAGCCGGAATGTGACTTCGGGCGCAAAGAGTTTACTTTGCTTGCCCGGCAAAGGCGATAGGTAGATGGGATTTTATGCAAAAAAAACGGGAGCCCAAGCTCCCGTTTTTGTAGCAAAAATGTTGCTTAGAACAGAGATTCCGCCTGCGCCACCACGTTTTCCACGGTGAAGCCGAACTCCTTGAACAGCAGCTCGGCTGGAGCCGATTCGCCAAAGCTGTTCATGCCAACGATCTTGCCGTTCAGACCGACATACTTGTACCAGTAGTCAGCGATACCCGCTTCCACCGCCACACGGCGGGTGACAGCGGCTGGCAATACGGACTCCTTGTACTCACTGCTCTGGGCATCGAACAGGTCAGTCGCCGGGATGGAAACCACGCGCACCTGACGACCCTTGCCTTCCAGTTCGGTGGCAGCGGCCATGGCCAGCTCCACTTCAGAGCCGGTGGCGATCAGGATCAGTTCCGGCACAGCGGCACAATCCTTCAGTACATAACCACCCTTGGCCACATTGGCCAGTTGCTCGGGGGTCCGCTCCATCTGCGCCAGGTTCTGACGGGAGAAGATCAGCGCCGTCGGGCCATCTTTACGCTCGATAGCGTACTTCCAGGCCACGGCGGATTCCACCTGGTCACAAGGACGCCAGGTGCTCATGTTTGGAGTCAGACGCAGGGACGCAATCTGTTCAACCGGCTGGTGCGTCGGGCCATCTTCACCCAGACCAATGGAGTCATGGGTATAGACGAAGATGGAGCGTTGCTTCATCAGCGCCGCCATCCGCACCGCGTTACGGGCATATTCCATAAACATCAGGAAGGTAGCGCCGTAGGGGATCAGGCCGCCGTGCAGAGTGGCACCGTTCATGATGGCGGACATACCAAACTCGCGCACCCCGTAGTGCATATAGTTGCCGGAGGCATCGGTCGGGGTGATGGATCGGGAATTCTTGTGGATGGTCAGATTGCTCGGTGCCAGATCGGCAGAGCCGCCCAGCAGTTCTGGCAACAGGGAACCGTAGGCATCCAGCGCGTTCTGGCTGGCCTTACGGGTGGCGATCTTGGCCGGATTGGCTTGCAGCTCGGCGATAAACTTGGCGGATTCTGCGGCCCAGTTCGCTGGCAGCTCACCGGCCATGCGACGTTCGAACTCGGCAGCCAGTTCCGGATAGGCAGCACGGTAACCAGCCAGGCGCTCGTTCCACTCACGCTCCAGCACTTGACCGTCGGTCTTGGCATCCCATTCGGCATAGTAGTCGGCCGGGATGTCGAACGGCTCGAAGTTCCAGCCGAGGAATTCACGGGCGGCGGCGATTTCCGCGGCACCCAGCGGTGAGCCGTGGCAGTCGTGAGAGCCAGCCTTGTTCGGGGAGCCGTAACCAATCACCGTCTTGCAGCACAGCAAGGAGGGCTTGTCGCTCACGGCACGCGCCGCTTCGATCGCCGCCTTGATGGCTTCCGGATCGTGACCATCCACGCCACGCACCACGTGCCAGCCGTAAGATTCAAACCGGGCGGCGGTGTCATCGGTGAACCAACCTTCGACGTGACCGTCGATGGAGATGCCGTTGTCATCCCAGAAGGCGACCAGCTTGCCCAGCTTCAGAGTACCGGCCAGGGAGCAGGCTTCGTGGGAGATGCCTTCCATCATGCAACCGTCACCCATGAAGACATAAGTATGGTGATCGACCACGGTATGTTCCGGACGGTTGAACTGGGCGGCCAGGATCTTCTCGGCCAGCGCCATGCCGACACCGTTGGTGATGCCCTGCCCCAGTGGGCCCGTGGTGGTTTCCACGCCTGGCGCATAGCCATATTCCGGGTGGCCCGGAGTACGGGAGTGCAGTTGGCGGAAGTTCTTCAGATCATCGATGGAGAGATCATAACCGGTGAGATGCAGCAAGGAGTACAGCAGCATGGAGCCGTGACCATTGGAGAGGATGAAACGGTCACGATCGGCCCATTTCGGATTGGTCGGGTTATGCTTGAGATAATCCCGCCACAATACCTCGGCGATATCGGCCATGCCCATCGGCGCACCGGGGTGACCGGAATTGGCTTTTTGCACGGCATCCATACTCAATGCACGGACGGCATTGGCTAACTCTTTACGAGAAGGCATCTATTACTCCTGGGGTCTTCATAGCTCTGTGCCAGTTTGGGGTCGCTATTCTCCCAAACCCCTCCGATGGGCGCAAACACTATTGTTCACCCCGCTTTTTGTTCTGGGAGCGCAAGCGTTATCGCCGCAGACTCACTATCATCAAGCTAGACCGCTGGCGCTTTCTACCAAGTGCGCGTCCTCGGTCTCGAAGCCCAAACCATTTTTTACTGGCAATAGCCGCTCAGCAAAAATAGAATAGACGTCTAGATGTGAATACTTCTATTCACCGCCGTGACCACGGCTGATCCCTGCAAGCATTTTTAGAAGAGAACAACATGGCCAGACTGTTTACCTCCGAATCCGTCTCCGAAGGACATCCCGACAAGATCGCCGACCAGATCTCCGATGCGGTGTTGGATGCCATTTTGGCGCAGGATCCTATGGCTCGTGTGGCCTGCGAAAGCTTCGTCAAGACCGGCATGGTGCTGGTCGGTGGCGAAATCACCACCTCCGCCTGGGTCGATATCGAAGAGCTGGTGCGACAAACCGTCCGTGACATCGGCTATGTCCACTCCGACATGGGCTTCGATGCCAACTCCTGCGCCGTGCTGAGCGCCATCGGCAAGCAATCCCCGGATATCAACCGCGGTGTCGACCGTAAAGACCCCAAAGAGCTGGGTGCCGGTGACCAGGGCCTGATGTTCGGTTATGCCAGCAACGAAACCGATGTGCTGATGCCCGCCCCCATCACCTATGCCCACCTGCTGGTCAAACGCCAGTCCGAAGTGCGCAAGAGCGGCGTACTGCCCTGGCTGCGTCCGGACGCCAAGAGTCAGATCACCTTCGCCTACGACAGCGACGGCAAGATCCAGGGTATCGATGCCGTGGTGCTCTCCACTCAGCACCGCGAAGATATAGAGCACGATCAGCTGGTTGAAGCGGTCCAGGAAGAGATCATCAAGCCGGTGCTGCCCAAAGAGTGGCTGAACCACAACACCAAATACTTCATCAACCCGACCGGCCGTTTCGTCATCGGCGGCCCCATGGGCGATTGTGGTCTGACCGGTCGCAAGATCATCGTCGATACCTACGGCGGCATGGCTCGTCACGGTGGCGGCGCCTTCTCCGGGAAAGACCCCTCCAAGGTGGATCGCTCCGCCGCCTATGCCGCCCGTTATGTCGCCAAGAATATCGTCGCCGCGGGTCTGGCTGAACGTTGCGAGATCCAGGTCTCCTACGCCATCGGCGTCGCCGAGCCGACCTCCATCAGCATTGAAACCTTCGGCACCGGCAAGCTGGACGAGAGCCATCTCATCAAGCTGGTGCGCCAGTTCTTCGATCTGCGCCCCTACGGCCTCATCGAGATGCTGGATCTGAAACGTCCGATCTACCAGGCCACCGCCGCCTACGGTCACTTCGGTCGCGAAGAGTTCCCATGGGAAAAGACCGACAAGGCCGACCTGCTGCGTGACGCGGCAGGTCTGAAATAAGCCCCGCTGACGCTGGCTTTTCGGCTCGACCGATGCACTACCAACGGCCCCTGATGGGGCCGTTTGTGTATCTGTCGTCAACGCCAACCCATGACGATCGGCAAAGATCGCGATGGTTAAGCCCCTGAACCTCGCCCGTAACGGAAGCAAGAGGAGGCAGGTGCAGACGTTAATTCGCCTTGGCCGCCGATGGCGATGCAGAGTTTCCATGAGCGGCCCGATAGAGGCTCCACTCCTCCACCACTCGCCCATCCGGAAGGTGGCAATTGCTGCTTTGCCCGGCCTTTGTTGTGACAGTCTCACTCTTGCCACCTTGCTCAGCACAGTAAACGCTAGCGGGGTTGGCGATGCCAACCTGAGGTGCTGGCTCCACGGCCTGCTCGCAACCACAGAGTAATAAACTGGTCACCAGGCCAGCGTGAGCCAAGACATTTCGATTCATAACCACCTCTCACACAAATACAACAAAATCGAATGTATACAAAACCAACATGTTCAACCAGCGGCATGATCGGTCATGGCACCTCGCAGAAGCTAGGCTAGTGAGAGAAACAGAGACAACAAAACCATCACGCAACCGGTTGCACAATTCCATTTAAACGGGCATTATGCCCTCCGATACACTCGATCCCACATCCGCCCAGCGAGGTTCTTATGCCCAAATCAGCGCCGCAATCCTTAGAACACGGCTTTCCAGATAACTTTTTGTGGGGCGGCGCCGTCGCGGCCCATCAGCTCGAAGGAGGCTGGGATCAGGGCGGTAAAGGACCAAGCGTCGCCGATGTGCTGACCGGTGGCGCCCACGGTGTGATGCGCCGCATCACAGCTGGCGTGGTCGAAGGCGAGTTCTATCCGAACCACACCGCCATCGACTTCTACCACAGCTACAAGGAAGACATAGCCCTGCTGGCGGAGATGGGTTTCAAGTGCTTCCGCACCAGCATCGCCTGGACCCGCATCTTCCCGCGCGGTGACGAGCTTGAACCGAACGAAGCTGGTCTGCAGTTCTATGATGATCTGTTTGACGAGCTGCTCAAGCACGGCATTGAGCCCGTGATCACCCTAAGCCACTTCGAGATGCCCTATCACCTGGCCCAGCACAATCACGGCTGGCTGGATCGCGCCGTCATCGACCACTTTGTGCGCTTCTCCGAGGTGGTGATCCGCCGCTATCAGCACAAGGTGCGTTACTGGATGACCTTTAACGAGATCAACAACCAGATGAACACCGACTCGGATCTGTTCGGCTGGATGTGCTCCGGCGTACGCTTTAGCCAGCAGGCCGATGCCGTGCAGGCCATGTATCAGGCGGTGCATCACCAGTTTGTGGCCAGCGCCCGGGTGGTGAAATTTGCCCATGAACTCAACCCGGCGCTGAAAGTCGGCTGCATGTGTGCCATCAGCCCCTTCTATCCCTACTCCTGCCATCCGGATGATGTGATGCTGGCCCAGGTGGCGATGCGGGATCGCTATTTCTTCTCCGATGTGATGGTGCGCGGCGCCTACCCCAGCTATGCACTGCTCGACTGGCAACGTCGCGGTTTCGCCATCGACATGGCGCCGGAAGATGCCGCCATCCTGGCCGCCGGCACCGTCGACTACATCGGCTTTAGCTACTACATGTCGAATACCGTGCAAGCCGGGGAAGCCAAATCCATCGCCCACAGCCAGGACGCCAGCTCCCCCTACTCGGTCACCAACCCGCACATCCGCAGCAGTGACTGGGGCTGGAGTATCGATCCGGTCGGCCTGCGCTACGCCCTGAACTGCCTGTACGAGCGCTATCAGCTGCCGCTGTTTATCGTCGAAAACGGCTTTGGTGCCATCGATAAACCCGATGCCGATGGCGTGGTGCGCGACACCTACCGCATCGACTATCTGGGCGCCCATATTCGCGAGATGAAGAAGGCGGTGGCCCTCGATGGCGTGGATCTGATCGGCTACACCCCCTGGGGCTGCATCGATCTGGTCTCCTTTACCACCGGCGAGTACAAGAAGCGCTACGGCTTTATCTATGTCGACCTGCATGACGATGGCACCGGCACAGGCGCTCGCTCGCGCAAACAGTCCTTCGACTGGTACAAGAAGGTCATCGCCAGCAACGGCCGCGAGCTGTAATCGCGGATGACAGCAGGATTTATCCTGCCGTGAATAAACAATAAGGCCCGGCAATTGCCGGGCCTTATGTATTTATCTCATGGATCAATACCCTCGCGCAGGGTGAATATCCGATGCGAGAATATTGAACCTTCTTATATTCAGTTCGAGGCGGTCGCCTTGGACTCTGCAATAACTGTGCCATCGATTTCGTCGACCAATTGCACGACAGATTGCTCCATCCCCAACACGCCCTTCACGGAATAACTATGTCCAGCCTGGGGCGTAAAAGTAAATTTATCCTTCACTTCTACCGGATTTTCACTAACCCAGCTGCCTACCGGTGAGGCATATACTTTTTTAGCCATTACGGATAACGCAATTTGCTCTATTGGAACTTTTCGTGACACCAATTCGGATGTCAGCATGGCTCCATTGCCATAACTCTTATTCAATGACGCGGCAATGCTATTGACGACCGGCTTATAATCAACCTGATACACAACATACATATAAGCAGATGTACCATTCTCGTTGTCAATGGTATCGCTCACCTCAGCGACAGGGCCTGTATATCCCTCAGGTATAGGTTCATAGGGTTTATTGGCACATGCAGTCAGGGTGGTCACAGCAAACAACACTGACGCGAGACGAAGATATTTATTACTCATGGAGCCTCATGAATGATGGATTGATGGATTGATGGATTGATGGATTGATGGATTGAATAAAAGGTCTAATCTTGGCTAAGTCATCAACAACAAAAAAGCAAATCAACCATATTCACTAAAATTATGTGATGCACCCCTTACATAACCTTACAACCAGCATTGAGACAAAATATTGTACTACCTTCGTCTGCAGCACTTTCCCTATTCATCGCCACTAGTCAGCCGTGTATGAGCGTTCGCTCCCAATGATGCCCCATCGAGTTGGATGCACACGCTAACGCGCATGAACCCATCCATGGGAGCACCACAGCGCTACCCAATCGCTACAGTGGGCGATGGACTATTTGGGGTCATAACATCAGGCCCGGCATTTGCCGGGCCTGATGCTTTTTATCAACGACAAGCTGCCGAAATCATTCCACCGTCTGACCCAGCAGCTCGATAAAATGCCGCGCCGGGGCGCTGAGCTCGCGATGTTTGGCCCACACCAGCCAGAGTTCGGAGATGGCATCCGGCTCCTCCAGCGGCAGCCAGCAGATCTCCTCCAGCCGCAACCGGCGATAGGAGGCGGGCAAGATGGAGACCCCAAGCCCGGCGGCGACCAGCCCCAGGATCGTCATCGCCTCGCCGACTTCCTGGGTCACCGCCGGGGTGACACCATAACGCTGCAGCAAGCCGAGGATATCGTCGTACAGCCCGGTCCCCGCCAGGGGGTCGAAGAACACAAAGGGCTCGGCGGCCAGCTCGCGCAGGGAGATCCGCGCCCTTCCGGCCAGCGGATGACTGTGGTGCACCATGGCCAGCATGGGCTCGCGCAGCGCCACCCGCCAGCACAGGGTATCGGGCAGCGGCGTGTTGCGCATCAGCCCCAGATCCAGGCTGCCATCGCCCAAGGGGCCTATCTGCTCGCGGGTATGGCTCTCCTGGGTCTGCACATGCACATCCGGATAGCGCTGGCGGTAGAGCAGCAGCGCATCCGAGACCGTCTTGATAAAGGGTGCCGAGGCGGTGAGCCCTAGCCGCAGCTCGCCGGTTTCCCCCCCATGCAGGCGGGCGGCGCGGCTGGCCGCGGTCTCCACCTGGCCCAAGATCTGCCGAGCATCGGCCAGAAACTGCGCCCCGGCGGCGGTCAGGCTGACACTGCGATTGGTGCGTGCCAGCAGCCGAGCACCGATCTGCTGCTCCAGCAGCAAGATCTGCTGACTCAAGGGCGGCTGGGAGATATTCAGCCGCGCCGCCGCCCGGCCAAAGTGCAGCTCCTCGGCGACGGCGACGAAATAGCGCAGATGCCGCAACTCGATATTCATACTTATAACCTATCAATCCAGATTATTAATATATTAGACAGATTATTGCCCGCTTTTTACTCTGACGCCAGGCCTTACCCGTCGCCTCTTGTCTCACGGGAAATGCGTTCAAGGATCTATTGTGCGCCCCATTGCATCTGTTTCTACTCCCGCGGTTTCTGCACTCCCACTGTCTGCAGCCTCTGCGTCGGCATCGACTGTTACTACTCCAGCCACGACAGCCCCCACCCGGCCCGGATCACTGCCTCACGGCAGCTATATCCAGCGCGGCAGCACGGCGTTTTGGCGCGTCACCCTGGCGCTGTTTGCCGCCGGGTTTGCCACCTTCGCCCTGCTCTACTGCGTGCAGCCGATCCTGCCGGTGCTCTCGCACGATTTTGCCATCTCACCGGCCAGCAGCAGCCTCGCCCTCTCCTGCGCCACCGCCATGCTGGCGCTGGGGCTGCTCATCAGCGGCCCGCTCTCCGATGCCTTCGGCCGCAAGAATGTGATGGTCACGGCGCTGCTGCTGGCCTCGGTCTGTACCCTGATCTCGACCCGGATGCAGAGCTGGCACGGCATCTTGCTGCTCCGCATGCTGATGGGGCTGGCCTTGAGCGGGGTCGCGGCGGTGGCGATGAGCTATCTGGCCGAGGAGATCCACCCCTCGCAGATCGCCTTTGCCATGGGGCTCTATATCAGTGGCAACTCGATTGGTGGCATGAGCGGCCGCCTGCTCACCGGGGTGCTGACCGACTTCTTCGGCTGGCGACTGGCGCTCACCGCCATCGGCTGCTGCGCCCTGGCGGCGGCATTGATGTTCTGGAAGATCCTGCCGCCCTCGCGCCACTTCCGCCCCTTGTCGCTGCGCCCACGATCTTTGCTGATCTCGCTGCACCTGCACTGGCGCGATGCCGCCCTGCCCTGGCTGTTTGCCGAAGGCTTTTTGCTGATGGGCGCCTTCGTCACCCTGTTCAACTACATCGGCTACCGCCTGATGGGGTCCCCCTGGCAGTTGAGCCAGGCGGTGGTCGGCCTGCTCTCGGTGGTCTATCTCACCGGCACCTGGAGCTCGCCCAAGGCCGGATTGATGACAGCCCGCTTCGGCCGCGCCCCCGTGCTGCTGGGCTTTCTCGGCCTGATGCTGGCCGGCTTGCTGCTGACCCTGTTTAGCGCGCTCTGGCTGGTGATCCTGGGGCTGTTGCTATTTGCCGCCGGTTTCTTTGCCGCCCACTCGGTAGCCAGCAGCTGGATCGGCCCCCGCGCCCGCCGCGCCAAGGGCCAGGCCGCCTCCTTGTATCTGTTCTGCTATTACCTGGGGTCGAGTCTGGCGGGCACGCTAGGCGGCCTGTTCTGGCACAGGTTCGGCTGGCCGGGCGTCGGCGGGTTTATCGCCGTCTTGCTGGTTCTGGCGCTGTTGGTCGGCTGGCGGTTGAAGGTGGCCGAGAGTCGGCCGACGGTCAGCTGAATCGGCTCAGCCTCAGCCGAGCTGCTCGGTCTTACTCGGCTGAATCATCGTGATTCACTTCGGATTGATCCGTTTCCGACCCGGTCGGCAGGGGCGATTTGCCAACCGCCCGTTGGCGGGGTCGGCAAGGGGGCAAAAGGCCCTGCCCCCTTAACCCCTGGCCTTGGCGTATGCCGACTGTCGGGAAAGCCCCGAGTGCCGGGCTGCCCTCCACCGGCCGGGAGCCACACGCCATCCATGGCGTGACGCTCCCTTTTGCGGTCATCCTGACCGCGCACCGGCTCCATTCACCCCACCCCTCGGCCCGACAGACGGCTCGGAGTTTGGGTGGGTAATTCAGTCGTAGGTTGGGCTGAGTTGGGCGAAGCCCAACACTGACCCTATGGCTGGTCGTTGGCTTTACGGTCGACTCCAGATTTGTGAATCTGGATTTGAGGTTGGCTTGATCCGGTTCCGCCTTGCAGGCAATGGCTTCCTGTTCACCTCCGGTGAACGGCGGCGGGCCAAGGGGGAAAAGGCCACCCCCTTGGCAATCCCTGGCCTTGGCGTATGCCGACTGCCGGGAAAGCCCCGAGTGCCGGGCTGCCTTTCACCGGCCGGGAGCCACACGCCATCCATGGCGTGACGCTCCCTTTTGCGGTCATCCTGACCGCGCACCGGCTCCAGTCACCCCACCCCGCGGCCCGACAGACGGCTTGGAGTTTGGGTGTCATGTTAACGAGCAAAAGCGGGTTTGATCTTCGTAAGGTCAGGAAACTTCGAGGGTTTGGTGTGTCACTCATAAAGCAAGATCCCCTTTTGCCTACTTTCGGCGCGGGATTTTAATCACCAGAAGTTACTTTGATGCCAATCTGATAGTTTTGTCGCATAAATCGCCGTGAAATTTTTGAATACTCTGCTACCGAGGGTCAGATGAATCATGGACGATGCAGGGCATAGGGTGGCCGCAAACCCGTGCGGTAGCCATCCCAATCGCCAAGAACCACCTGACGATACAACCGGGAGCCTTAGCGTGTTGCTAACCACTACACCACACCAAAAAGAACCCGAACAGGTCACCAACGAGGATAGATAGACACGCCTCCACCTATCCTGCGGTTGGCCCTGAATAGAACACCGAGCGCTTGATTGGATAACTATTCCAAACAAGCAGGTAAAAACATGCGGAAATATCCTCCGAGAGATAGAGGAATAATTCCGCTCAATAAGTTGTTGGGCTTCTCAAGAGGTATTTCTTAAACATGAACTTCCTTCACTACGACCTGCAACTCACATCCGACCAGGTAGTTGAAGTCACGCTAGATAAACAGGCAAATGTTCGTTTGCTCGATGAATCAAACTATGCGAAGTACAAGCGCGGCGAGAAACATCAATACTATGGCGGCCTTACAAAAGTCTCACCTGCACATCTCAGGCCGCCCCGCTCAGGGAAATGGCATCTGGTAATCGACCTCGGTGGGTATCCCGGCACCGTGCATGCTTCCGTCCGTACCATTGGAGCATAAGCATGAAAACACCAAACCAAGTTCAGAATGAATTTGCTCCAGCCATACGGCGTGCACGACTCGATAATCTGACAATCTACGAGATATCCGATGGAGAGCTAAATATCATTGAAAAAGGCTCACCTGATTCTATCTATTTAACGATATCGGTCGCCCTAATTACATCGGCCGCCTCATTTCTAGGATCGCTTATTCTTACAGACATCAAATCAATTGCAGTCCTCTTTGCGTTCATTTCTATTGTTGTGGTCGGTCTTGTTCTCGGCACGATACTGCTCATCCTGTGGAAGCGAAGTAGCAACTCTGTAGCGGATTGCGTAGCAACCATTCGACGGCGCTTACCACCAGAGGGCGAGCCGGCAAAGCCAAGTGGTACAGATGCCCAACCCGTCATTGCAGGGGATGCGCCGCAAGCGGCGCCCCCCTAAATTCAAACGTTAGCCCAACAAGGACCCGCAATGGAATCGACGAGTTTGAAACCCATAATGGACATACTGGAATACTGGGCGAAATACGGTTTTATTGACATTTTTTTCGGCGTCGGGGTGCTTGGCATTATTTCCCCTCTCGTGAGAAGAATTGTCCCTTCAAATCTCGATGAACTACATGTGAGCGCTGATTTCGCGGCCCAAAACACCGACCTTCTATTTGTGCAAATAGCGAACGCCGGCGGAAAGAATATCTATATATCACGCGCATATTTCAAACCAAGAAGATACAGTCGATTCTATTTAAAGAACAAGCATGTCCTTGCTTGCAGCCAAATGGGAAATTTCTGGAACCTCACCCTGAACTTCTATGAGCTCAGGTTTGGCAAAAATGCGGGAGAATACGACTGTTTGCTAAAGCCAGGCTACGAGCACAAGGTTGCTACCGGTCTCCAGTTGGATTCATTACCTCAAGAGAAAACTGGAACAGGCATTTTCGGGAAAGTCGTAATTGAATATGCAACGTACGGCAAACAAGGTCGGCATGTAGTTCCAATATAAGTGCGTCTGTTTACCAAGTTGGGCTAACCCGGCACTAAACTCCGTTCGCTACGCGATAAAGCCGCGCAGCGCCGGTTAGCTATACGTTATACGTTATACGTTATACGTTATACGACCTTTCAGTTTTACCGACATTAATTAGCAGCATAGGGAATTGTAAAACATAATAATATTTTTTGAGTCTGAACCAACTAATGTTTCAAATCTAAGGACCGTAGGTGCGATTAGCGAAGCGTAATCGCACGCATGAATTAAAACATAGGAATCAGATTAACAATCCAAGGAGAAGAGAATAAATTAGAGAATTGATTCTATTGTTTACCATCAACACTTTGAAATGGATTCATATGCACACGAAGACCTGAACGACTGCAGCACGGGGTATTTAATATACTGTCTTCGAGATAAGACAGGTCTCAAGCATTATCTAAATAGCACTCACAAAATATAAAATTTTTATTAACATGCGTGCGATTACGCTTCGCTAATCGCACCTACGTGCCACCCCTTATTTAAAATGTTACACGTAAAAGGAGTTCACAGATCTAATGGAAGTACTTTTTGAACCAACTGTAATTGTCAGCCTCATCGCCAGCCTACTTATTGCGATGCTATCAAGAAGGCTGACTAGATTGGGGGAGTTTCTGATTTCCCATATTTCCCTTCTACCGATGAGAATTAGAACTAAAATTCGCATACTAAAGTGGCGACAGAGAAAAACCTCATCCTTACTGCTCGAAATCAGCATAAGGTGACATGGTCTATTGTTAGAACCTATACATTTTTAATATTTTTCGTACTGATTGTTATTTTCTATCTATGCCTAATTACAATTGGCCCGCTAAATGGCATTGGTAATCTACCCCGATCGGTGCAAGCACTTATTTCATCTCCAATCTACATATTTGAAGTGCTATGGCTTCTTCAAAATGATAAGGCACAAATGTTAGTAAAAGTCGCAGAGGGACGTGTAACAAGTCTATCAAGTAAGCGCATTCGCCGCCGGGCACACTAACGCGTGCCAGTTATTGAAACGTTCATTTTATTTATCGGTATTTGGCATGGATGAAAAAGTTAAAGCATCATGGGAGCGAACGCTTCATCCCGAGACACTTAAAAGAAATATTATTACCGCCTCTATATTTTCGATGGCATTCGAAATACTCAAGAGCAGTATTATTGAAAAAATAGAAGAATTTTTCACAAATGGATTTGATGAAAATGGGTTGATTTTTAGCCCTGAATATAAAGAAAAGGTGCTTACCATAAATAGAAGTCCTCTATATGCATCATTGAAATAGCTACAGGGTATGGGTGCTATTGATGATAAAGATTTAGAGAGATTAGAGTATATTAAAGATTGTCGTAACACGTTGGCTCACGAAATGCTCATATTTGCTTCATCAGGTGTAGACTTTGATGTCGCAGCAGCATTTGAAGAAATGATCGGTCTACTGAGAAAAATAGAAATTTGGTGGTTTGAAAACTTAGAGATGGCAATAGACCCAGAAGCTTACCCCGAGGACCTAGACTTAGATCAAGTGATTCCTGGCCCAATATGGAGTATTCAAATTCTTATTGACGTAGCGCTAGGGCCAGAGGGCGAGGCGCGAAAATATTATGATGACTTTGTCGCAAATGCAGACAAACCATAAAAATCGCATGATACCGGACTGGTTTTCGCAGCACTCCAAACCAGTCGCAAATGCGGGCGTCAAGCGAGTTATTTAAGTCTGATCAGTGTATTTTGAGGTTCCATTCATGAAGCAATTATTAGATTTGAATAATGAAGCAGCTAAAAAACACTTCCTCAAAGACAGTAGTTATTTTAATGGCGACTTGCCTAATTATATTAGCTTTGCACCTATCTTAGCTAAGGTTGATTTGGAGTTGGATGGTAGGTCATTTGTTCAGTTTAAAAATGGAAAATCTCCTTCAGATTGTGATGGTGTAAACTATAATCTGATTACCAATAAAGATGGTAAGTTATCATGGCGCCCTTATGAGCTAATCCATCCAATAATTTATGTGGCTTTGGTCGATGTTATTTGCAATAAAGATAACTGGGCATTTATTGTCAAAAGGTTCAATGATTTTAAATCTAGTGTTGTTGAATGTTGCAGCTTACCTGTATTGTCAGAGGACACAGATAAAGACCAAGCCTCTCAAGTTAAAAGTTGGTGGCAAACAGTTGAGCAAAAATCTTTAATATACTCTTTGGAGCATACTAATGTTCTTCACACCGATGTAACTGATTGCTATGGTTCAATATATACGCATAGTATAGTTTGGGCGCTTCATGGCAGGGATATTGCCAAGGAGAAGAAGAGAGACAAATCATTACTCGGTAATGTCATAGATTTCCATATTCAATCGAGTCGCGCAGGGCAAACCAACGGAATATCTCAAGGTTCTGCCTTGATGGATTTAATAGCAGAGATAGTACTTGGCTATGTTGATGAATTAGTAAATGAGGAGCTAAAGACTTTCAATGACTTTAAGGTTCTTAGATATCGAGATGATTATCGGATATTCTCCAATAGCAATGACAAATCAGAAAAAATACTCAAAATTATTAGTGACAAACTAAGAGTCGTAGGGATGAAGCTCGGTGTGGCTAAAACTTTCCTAAGTTCAAACGTGGTTTCTGGATCAATAAAACCGGATAAATTAGCTGGTATCGAACTTCAAGATTTGGGTGTGGCAAATGCCAAAACAATCCAAAAACAACTTTTGCGTCTACACTCGTTTGGCATCAAATACCCAAACAGTGGAGCGTTAAAAAGACTTGTAAGTGAATTTCACTCATCTGTAGTTAAGCAGAAAGATACGCCTGATGATCTAGAAGTTCAAGTAGCAATAGCAACTGATATAGCAGTTGTTTCACCTGCCACCTTCCCAGCAGTTGCTGGCATTTTAAGTCACTTAATCTCACTTTCCGATCCAGAACGAAAGAAATATTTATGGGATAAAGTGCGCAAAAAAATGTCGCGAATACCATATAACGGCTATTTGGAAATTTGGTTACAAAGGGTTATTAAACCCAAAGCCGTTGGTGTTGGCTTTATAAGTAAAGAACCATTGTGCCAAATCGTAGACGGTAAGGAACACAGCCTTTGGAATAATGAATGGACATCTAATAAAAAATTAATCCAAGCATTAGATACAAAATTAATTGTAATAGCGCACGCTGAAGATATAAAGGAAGTTGTTCAGCCATCGGAGGTGGAACTGTTTACAAAAAATGCGTTGTCCTACTAGTTTGTCTGAATAACACTCCTAACAAACGCTTTAAGATGGATTTTGGACTTGCCCCGCTTTAATAATACCCATTCATCAACAACCGCTATTAGCCCCCACCTATTAGCTCAGAGCGAACACAGCTTTTGCCCATGACACCAAACCCAAACTCGAAGCCGTCTGCTGGGCCGGGTGGAGGGACGGATGGAGCCGGTGCGCGGTCAGGATGACCGCAAAAGGGAGCGTCACGCCATGGATGGCGTGTGGCTCCCGGCCGGTGGAAGACGACCCGGAGCACGGGGCTTTCCCGGCAGTCGGCACACGCCAAGGCCAGGGGTTAAGGGGGCATGGCCTTATGCCCCCTTACCGCCCCCGCCAAGCGGCAGGTTGGCAAATCATATAAGCCGACAGCGGGCGGAACCGGACCAATCGATCCAGGCCATATCCAAATGACACGCAAATCATTGCCAGAGCCCAACGAGCACCCCCCCCCCCTGCCCTCCCCTTGAAAAAAGGGGAGGGAGCAAAGCAAGAGCCGTCTGCCGAAGCCGAGCGCAGGTCGGCTAACATCTATCAGGCGGCATTCCTGCCGCCCACAAACCGACTAGCAGCAATCCCAGTTATACCAAACCCTTGAAAAATCCCCCACCGCCAGCCGTTCCGGCTCGATAAAGAAATTCCCCACCCCGCAATCGCCCCACATGATCCAGACGCCATCGTCTTCGTCATGGGTATCCATCTGGAATAACAGCTGCCAGGGCTGCTGACTCTGCAGCTGGGTCTTGGCGTGGGGCCGTGGATCTTCCTGAGTGAAATAGGCGTAGCCCCCCAGCTTGCTGCCGGTGCCCAGGCCCGCATCAAACAGCTTATCGATCACAGTGTCATCGATGTTATCCATCTGCCGGGCTATAGCCTCGAAGCGGTAGTCACTGGGGGCAGGCAGGTCGTCGATGGCCGCAAAGCGCAGCGCATATTCACCCGCCAGCGGCAGCAAGGAGTCGGCCGGAAGCGGCGGCAGCTCGGCGGCGCTGAGCGCCTCGCCGTCACAGGCCGGATGGAACACCACCCGGTAGCCATCGGGGCTGGCCAGCACCTGCTCCAGTGGGCGCTCGAAATCCAGGCCATAGCTCTCATCCGGAGCCAGGAAAAACTGCAGCAACCCCTGACGCGGCCACAACAGCAACGGCGGCAGCTCGGCCAGATTGAACTGGGCCAACAGCGACAAGGGGGCACCGGCGGCGGTCTGTGGGTAGGCTAACGCACGCGGCCACCAGGGCTGGCCGCCAAATTTGCTACTGGTGGCACTGGCCGGTGCCTGCGCCAGCGGGGTGATCTGCACGGCCGGTAACCCGTGGGCCGCCAGTTCGCCGAGAACCTGTTGCATCTCGTTGGGTGTTGTCATCAACTTCTGCCTCATGGGGCGCCTGCGCTGGGCGGAACCGTCCGCCAGCCCTCTGCGGCACCAGGGCGCTCACGGTAGCGCAAAGCGTGCGGGCAGACCAGAACGCCGCCGCGAAAAAAGCCCCTCGGGGCCGTCGGCCAAGCTTTCCATACGGCATCCGCCTGAGGCCGGTGAGCTTGCCCTTATGCCCCCTCGCCGACGCCTATGGGCCGGTAGCCCTGCCACTGGATGGGGTCAGGTTGACCCTCCGGATTGGGCTGCAGGTGGATATGAAAACCCTGTAACTGGTCGAGCAGCAGCTGGTTATCCACCTCCTTGAGATTGTCCTTGTGCTGCTGGGCCGAACCCACCAGCAAGGAGGCCAGCGCCTGTTGCTTGGCGCCCGCCGCATCGGTGGCGACAAACAGCCCGAAGTCATGTAACTCGGCCAGGGTATGGGGGCTGTAGCCGCCGACATTGACGAAATAGAGCTTCTGCGCCGCCATCGAACGCTGGGGCTGCAACTGCACCTCATAGCCGCCGACCCAGCGCACGATCTGGTAGCCATCCAGATGCAACTTGTCGGCATCGCCAAACCAGGCGGCCTGCAGATGAGGGATCGCAGCCTCGACGCTCTCGGCCACCACGAACTGGATATCATGAACTTCGATATTCGATTTTCCGGCATTACCGCCGACGTAAAACATATATAACTGCGGCATAGATCCTCCTGCTGCTGCCTCTGACCCCGACACCGGCATGACGGCCAGCCCTAGCTGTCATCCGTCAGTCACATATCCATGCGAGGCTATTTGTCGTACATGCTAAAAACTTTCTATTGCCTCCCCGCTCTGCGGGGATTTTTTTACCCGTCGCACGGGAACCGAGCCGTTCTGGGGCGAGAGTCCGGTTGCCTCCGGCGAGTGCGCCACGCATCATAGCCGTCATCCTGATCTTGTCGATAGCCATCGCCGTTATGAGTCTGTTCAAACGCCTGAGCCAGCAGTTGCGATCCCCCCAACGCTTCCCCGCTACCGAGTCGAACGCCCAGGGCGACACAGTGCCGCAGGCTGCGCACCGTCCAGCCGCAAACCAGCGACTCCATTCGGAGCCGAGCCTGAAGATAAATCTGGAGATAAGCCCAGAGCTCATCTCCCAGTGTGAAGAGGCCCTCAGCCAGCGGCTGCAGCAGGCCGGACAGGCCTTGCAGCAATCCTGGCCGCGACCCCGGCTGAGTTATAACCAGCGCGGCAAGGCGGCCGGCACAGCCCATCTGCAGCGCTGGGAGATCAGGCTGAATCCGCTGTTACTGGTCGAAAACCAGGCGTTGTTCCTGCACGAGGTGATCGCCCATGAGCTGGCCCATCTGCTGGTGTTTGCCCGCCATGGCCGGGTCGCCCCCCATGGTCACCACTGGCAAACCATAATGCAGCAGGTGTTCGGCTTAACGCCCCGGGTGACCCATCGGCTGGATATCAGCAAGCTGCAAGGCCCTCTATTTCCCTATCGTTGTGGCTGTCAGGAGCACCGTCTGAGCCTGCGTCGACATAACAAGGTCCAGCGCGGCCAGAGCCGCTACCTGTGCCGTCACTGTGGGCAGCCCCTGCGTTCTGAAGCGGCAACAGATAGCCAGACTCCAGACCACAGCGAGACTCTAACTAGCTGTTTCGAATAGTAGATCACCCATCACAGGGACGGGGTAGCGCTAAGCTGACCCTCCGCGCCAGGGATGGCGCGGCGGAGCCCCCATGGATGGGTTCACGGCGTGTCAGCGTGTGCTACCTGGTCGATGTAGCACAATTAGGATCGGTTATTTAGGCCATAGCGACGCAATGGCAAGAGGGAAAGCGAAGGATTGAATGAAACGGAGGGGTTTCGTCACCACCCGGCCTGCAAACCGAGTGGCAAACGACGTTCAATGAACCGCTGTAACCTGGGTTCTCAGGATTTTCGGTAGCGCAGTAGCGACGCGCTGGATGTTAAGATCTCGCGGCACTCACCCGGAAACGGCCCACCAAATGTTGCAGCTCGGAGGCATTCTTGTCGAGTTGCGTGGCGGCTACCGCCGATTCCTGGGCTCCTTGTGAAGAGTGCTGGATCACTGTGGTAATTTGCTGCATGTTGCCGGATATTTCGCTAGTCACGACGGTTTGCTCCTCGACGGCCGTCGCAATCTGGCTCACCTGCAGCGAGACCGCATTGACCAGATCCAGAATAGCTTTTAATGCCTGCCCGGACTGACCGGCCTCGTCACTGCCCACCCGCACCTGGTTCACCCCTTGTTCCATCAACGCCACGGCCGCCGCGATTTCGCTCTGGATGGTGCTGATCATGCTGCCAATCTCACCGGTGGCCTGAGCGGTGCGACTCGCCAGTGCCCGCACCTCATCGGCTACCACCGCAAACCCCCGCCCCTGTTCACCGGCACGAGCCGCTTCGATGGCGGCATTGAGTGCCAGCAAGTTGGTCTGGGCAGCAATCTGGCCTATGGTGCCGACTATGTTGCCTATCTGATCGGAGCGCACCCCGAGCCCCGTCACCGCTTGTGCGGACTCCTGAACCTTGAGCGCCAGTTGTGTCATTGCCTGAATGGTTCGTTCAACCACCGCGGCCCCCTTACCGGCCGTCTGGTAGGCCTCTTGTGCGACATCGGCAGCCATCTGGCAACTATGGGCAATCGAATTGGAGGTGGTGGTCATCTCCTCTCCGGCCGTCGCAACGCTTTCCGCTTGTCCGGCCACCTCTTCAGAACCTTCGGCAATCCCCTCCGAAATGACTCGTAGCTGGGTCGCCGCACTGGCAACCTGGTTGGCGGTACCAGAAAGCGCATGCAGCATATCCCGCAAATTGATCGTCATATGCTGCATCGCGGCCAGCAGTGTAGCCACCTCATCCTGCCCCTCGACCTGGATGTCTACGGTCAAGTCACCTTGCGCCAACCGGTTGATCTGGGTGATGGCTCCGAAAAGCGGGACCGTTATCGAACGAGAAATCAACAGCCCGACCCCCAAGGCCAATAAGGTCCCCACCCCAATGATCAACATGGAGTACTGTTCAACCTCCGCATAGCGATGTTGGCTCTGTTCATAGGTGTGGCGGGCGATCAGCAGCTGCACATCCACCAGCTGACTGACCTCCTTCGTCACCGGATCTATGCTCTGGTAGAGTTCATCGGAGATAAAACGCAGCAATGCCGCCTGGTCCTGCTTGTCAATGATGGTCAGCAAGACATCCACGTTCCGATCGGCAACCGCCATCAACGGCTTGAGCCGGTCAATGATGACCAGCTCTTCAGGGACCAACTCGGTCGCAAGATAGGCTTGCCAATTTTCCGTAATCTGGCTGCGGGCCGCCTCGATATTCTGCCGGGCCTGCTGCCAGGACAAAGCGCCGTTCCTGAGCTTGTGGCTGGTATCGACAATATTGACCGCATACATATCCGAGATGATCTTCAATCCCTTGAGCGGTACCACCCGATCCTGGTAGACCGTCATCAGCGCATCATTGCTCTGCTGAGTGCCACTCAAGCCCATATAACCAACACCTAGCAATAGCAGGATCAAAAATCCAATCAGTCCGTAGAGACGATAAGCAATCTTCGTTTTATTTAACATTGGAATTCCCTTTGCTGCAGACCATGGGGCTTCGGCTCATCAGCCGACGTGGATTGGTGTGAACGATCAACCTTATAAATAGTAGAGGATCAATTGAGGGCAAGAGCTAGCCATGGGCTGACTCGCACAATAAAAGTCGGACGAGTAAAGAAAACTCGCGGCAGCGACTGGCCACAGGCTGCAGAGACCAACTGGATAACAGATAGGAAAACGGCCCCGACGGGCCGTGCAGTGATGTTCCGCTGGATGACAGCACTCGGGATGAATCCCCTTGGAGCGACAGAGATCCCGAACTCAGATCACCTGCTGAACCAGCACCGAGAGGCCATCGCCGTCTAATTCACCCTCAGTCACGCGTTGGATGATGGTCGCGGCGTCATAGCGGTCGGCCGGATAGAGCACCACCGCGCTGGTGTCCCCCACCTTCAGGAAGTTGGTCTCGCCAAACGGCGTGTAACGGGTGGCACCTATGCTAATCAGCGCCTGCGCCGGATAGCCGCTGGCCTTGAGCAGGGCGGCAATATCTTCGGCTGGGCCTTCGTCCGCCTGCTCGTTCATCTTCTCGATGATCCACTCCAGCAGGGTCTGGTGGAAGTAGCTGTAATCCACCACGGCACTGTCGATGCCGTAGGCATGCACCTGACCATCACGGATCAGGAAGCTAGCGATACGGTAACCATCCAGCACACCACCCGCTTGCAGATGGTCCAGCGGCAACAGGGTGGCCGCAATCCCTTTGCTAGCCCCACCCCAGTTCTTCTTCTCGGAGATCTTGCGCGCCCCTTCCTTGCGGATGGAGCAGTCGTTGTAGGCGCCAAAGGCGCGCGGCGTCAGGCCGACCACCCGTCCGTCGCGGTAGTCGATATCACACAACAGCCCCACTTCCGGCTCGATCTGCAGATGGTCAGCCCCTTGCGGGAAACGGATCGCCTCATGGCTCAGCGGGTAAGTGGCCAGAAAACCGCCCGCACCGTTCGGCAGATAGAAGGGGAAAATGGCCTTGGGCGCTATGGCCTCCTTGACCTTCACCGCGACAAAATCACGAGCTTCGCCAGCCTGCTCCAGATGACCGGCGAAATTTCCGGCCACACCCAGACCGATGACGGAACGATAAGACATTGCGACTCCTTGCCTTGCTGGCTACGCATGAATGAGTGACCGAGTCTAGCCGCTGGAATAGCGGCGTCAACTGCAGAGCCCTTTTCTTCTCGACCCCGGATGTTATCCTTAGCCGCCTGTGGCGACCTGTCACCCCTGACAGGTATGCCGGTTGTTATCCCAAGCCGTAAGGGGTCCTGGTGCGTACTCTGCTGTCGTTATTACTACCGGCTCTTGCCGTGTTCTCTAGTGTCGTGATCCAGCCTGCCAGTGCAGCCGCTGGTGAACCCCAAACCTTTGTCGAAGCCAAAAAAGCCCTGCAGCAGATCTACAAGGCCCATCCAGATCAACCGAGCTTCTACTGCGGCTGCGACATCCGCTACCAGGGCAAGAAGATGAGCCCGGATTGGGCCAGTTGTGGCTATCAGCCGCGCAAGCAGGCGACACGGGCCAGCCGCATCGAGTGGGAACATATAGTGCCGGCTTGGGAATTTGGTCACCAGCACCAATGCTGGCAAGCAGGCGGCCGCAAGAATTGTGTGGCCACCGACAAGGTGTTCGCCTTGATGGAAGGCGACATGCACAACTTGGTACCCGCCGTGGGCGAGGTAAACGGGGATCGTGCCAATTTCCGCTACTCCGACTGGGGTGCGCAAGCCGATCAGTATGGTCACTGCAGCATGGTGGTGGACTTTGCCGGTAAGCGGGTGCAGCCGCCCGTTCGCAGCCGCGGCGCCATCGCCCGAACCTACCTTTATATGGCGCGGCAGTATAAGCTGCGCATAGCCGAACAACAGCTCAAACTCTTTACCGCCTGGGATCGGCGTTATCCGGTCACCCCTTGGGAGTGTCAGCGCGATGCCCTGATTGCCCAAGCGCAAGGCAACCATAACCCCTTTGTCGAGGAGCAGTGTCACTGATGCGAGTGCCACGAATTTATGAACCCACTCCGTTAACCGCCCATGCCCTGCTGGCGCTGAGTGAGGATGGCGCCAACCATATTGGTCGCGTGCTGCGCATGCAGGCGGGTCAGGAGCTGGTGCTGTTTGATGGTCGCGGCGGTCAATACCCGGCCACCATTAGCGACGTAAACAAGAAGCAGGTCCGGGTACAACTGGGCGCTCAGGACCCGGTCGAGGTGGAATCGCCGCTGGCCATTCCACCTGGGCCAGGTGATCAGCCGTGGCGATAAGATGGAATTCACCATCCAAAAATCCGTGGAGCTGGGTGTCACCGTCATCACGCCACTGTTTTCCGAACGCTGTGGCGTCAAGCTGGGCGGCGAACGCCTCGACAAGAAGCTGGAGCAGTGGCAGAAGATTGCCATCAGCGCCTGTGAACAGTGTGGTCGGAACCAGATCCCGTTGATCCGCCCGGCCATGGCGCTGGAGCCCTGGCTCGCCGAGCCCACCCAGGAGCTCAGGCTCAACCTGCACCCGCGGGCACCTTACAGCATCAAGACCCTGCCCGAGCCCAAACACGGCATCCGGCTGCTGATTGGCCCGGAAGGCGGTCTCTCCCGCGAGGAGATCGAGGTGGCCCGCCAGCAGGGTTTTGCCGATATGCTGCTGGGCCCCCGGGTGTTACGCACCGAAACCGCAGGCCTGACGGCCATCACCGCATTACAATGTCGCTTCGGCGATCTGGCATAAGGATACTTAAGCAATGGCCATTAAATTGGGCATCGTCATGGACCCGATTCAGTCCATCAAGGTCAAGAAAGACTCCAGCCTCGCCATGTTGCTGGAAGCTCAACGCCGGGGTTACGAGCTCTATTACATGGAGATGGGCGACCTCTACATGGAGCAGGGTGAAGCCTTTGCCACCATGCACAGCCTGAGCGTCTGGGATAACAGCGAGAGCTGGTTTGAACTGGGTGAGATCCAGGATCAACCCCTGGCCGAACTGGATGTGATCCTGATGCGCAAGGACCCGCCCTTCGATACCGAATTCATCTATGCTACCTATATCCTCGAGCGCGCCGAGGATCAGGGCGTTCTCATCGTCAACAAGCCGCAAAGCCTGCGCGATGCCAATGAAAAATTGTTTACCGCCTGGTTTGCCGAGCATACCCCGACTACGTTAGTCACCCGCTCGGCGGCCAAGCTGCGCGCCTTCCACCAACTGCATCAGGATGTGATCCTCAAGCCCCTGGATGGTATGGGTGGCGCCTCGATCTTCCGCATGAAGGCCGATGATGCCAACGTCGGTGTCATCATCGAGACTCTGACCGAGCACGGCAGCCGCTATTGCATGGCGCAGAGTTATCTGCCTGCCATCAAGGATGGCGACAAGCGGGTATTGGTCGTCGATGGCGAACCAGTCCCTTACTGCCTGGCGCGCATCCCGGCCCAGGGGGAAACCCGTGGCAATCTGGCGGCCGGTGGTCGTGGTGAACCCCGTCCGCTGACCGAGAGCGACTGGGCCATAGCCCGCGCCGTGGGCCCTACGCTCAAGGCCAAGGGCCTGATCTTTGTCGGACTCGATATCATTGGCGACCGGCTGACCGAAATTAACGTCACCAGCCCGACCTGCATCCGCGAGATCGAGGCCGCCTTCCCGGTCAGCATCACGGGTCTGCTGATGGATGCCATCGAGCGCCGTCTGAAAGATGCCACCGCGTAAGGCACCCGCCCCGTTAACTGACAACCTGCATCGGGGCTGGCTTGAGCCCCGATGAGCAGAACCGGAGACCTATAATCGGATGAGTTACCTGCAAAACCAGCTTCTGATTGCCATGCCGACCATGGAAGACAGTTTCTTTGCCCGTTCGGTGATTTATGTCTGCGAGCATAATGCCAAGGGCGCCATGGGGTTGACCCTGACGGTGCCGCTGGATATGGACTTGCACCATCTGCTGACCCAGATGAAGATCGACAACGTCGACTTGTCCCTATCCAACTATCCGGTGCTGGCCGGTGGTCCCGTGAGTACCGATCGGGGCTTTGTCCTGCACAGCCCGCGCCTGGGATTCAACAGTTCACTGCAACTGACCGACGACATCATGGTCACCACTTCTCTGGATGTCCTCCAGCAGCTCGGCACAGGTCAAGCACCGGAGCAGTTTCTGGTGGCACTGGGATATGCCGGATGGGAAGCCGGACAACTGGATCAAGAGTTGCTCGATAACAGTTGGCTGACGTTGCCGGCCACCACCGAGCTGATTTTCAACACCCCCTGGCAAGACAAGTGGCTGGCAGCAACCCATGCCATGGGTATCGATATCTGGCGCGTCGCGCCCCAAGCCGGACACGCCTGATCGGCGGCATGCACAAGGAGCGCCCATGAAAGAGCTTGGACAAAGGACCCTGCTGGGATTCGATTTTGGCACCCGCAGCATAGGCGTGGCTATCGGTCAGGAGATCACCGGCTCGGCGCAACCCCTGCGCGCGCTCAAGGCCAATGATGGCGTTCCCAACTGGGACGAGATCGACAAGCTGCTGCAAGAGTGGCAGCCGGATCGGGTGGTGGTTGGCCTGCCCCTGAATATGGATGGCACTGAACAACCCCTGACCCAGCGCGCCCGCAAGTTTGCCAACCGCATCCATGGCCGTTTTGGTGTGGTTGTTGATCTGCAGGATGAACGGCTGACCACCACGGATGCCCGAGCCAGGCTGTTCGAGCGCGGTGGCTATCGGGCACTGGAAAAAGGTATGGTGGATGGTATCTCGGCGCTGCTCATCCTCGAAGCCTGGATGGAAAGCCAATACGGCGAGTGAATCGGCCGCCTGTCGGGCCGAAGGTTTCCCGCCGCTAGCGATGAGAGCTGACGACTGTTTCATCTGACGCTACTATCAAGTCTATCGGCATGGTTCTGCCATCACTGGAGTTGTTATGAGTTTAAACCTGAAAAAAATAACCTTCGGCATACTCGGCCTGATCGCCGTCGTTTCCGGCCTGTGGCTGGACTTTTATCTGCCGGAGAAAGGCATCGCTACCATCACGGGGGTTGAAGTCAAACGCGTCGACAAGGATGGTCCCATCGGCAAGGAGAACCCCGCGGATGGCCCGACCATGGATGTCTACTACATCTATACCGCCCAGGATGGCGAGAAGGTTCGAGTCTACCGCAACGAAGATACGCGCTGGAGCTTCCCCTTCTACTTCAAATTCAATTCTGCCGACGTGCAAGCCAAGGCCAAGACACTGGAATTTGAGAAAAAATTGGCGCGGATCAGCTCCTATGGCTGGCGCATCAACATGCTCTCCACCTTCCCCAATATTACCAGCATCGATGTGGTGGACAGTCCGGACGCCTCGACCTTCACCTTCTTCCGCTGGTTCTGGTTTGCACTCTGGGCCGCTGGGCTCGGCTACATAGCCCTATTCCTGAAGCGTTACTTCGACAAGAAAGAGCTGAACCCTTAACCACACCATCTGCCGTTAACAAGCCCAAAGCCGCCGATCGCGGCTTTGGTTTTTTTCACCTCCTGGTGACGCCAGTGACGCAAACGATCGCGCGCTTCGATAGCGGCGCGCACTGGCTGGACCAGCCGCGATAAAATCGCTTTCCTGCAAGCTTTGGCGATCTCGGCTTGCACTCTCCTGCCATCCCTCGTTTACTGGGGATGAAAGTCCGCCGACGCAGGAGTTGGAGCGGCAACACAGCGCATGTTTATCTGTCGTCTTACTGAGATCATCTGCCATGGAAAACCAACTAGAACAACTCAAACGTCTAACCACAGTTGTTGCCGATACAGGCGACATTGAAGCCATTCGTCGCTACCACCCCCAGGATGCCACCACCAACCCCTCCTTGCTGCTCAAAGCGGCCGAGATGCCGCAATACGCCACCCTGTTGCGTGATGCCCTGAGCTGGGCCACCACCCAGAGCGCCGATCCACAGCAACAGCTTAAGGAAGCCGCCGACAAGTTAGCAGTCAGCCTGGGCTGCGAGATCCTCAAGATAGTGCCGGGGCGGATCTCCACCGAAGTAGATGCGCGATTGTCGTTTGATACCCAAGCCAGCATCGACAAGGCTCGCAAGCTGATCCGTCTGTACAACGAGGCCGGTATCTCGAATGAGCGCATTCTGATCAAGCTGGCCGCCACCTGGGAAGGCATCAAGGCCGCCGAGGTTCTGGAGCGCGAAGGCATTCAATGCAACCTCACCCTCCTGTTTAGCTTTGCCCAGGCCCGGGCCTGTGCCGAGGCTGGGGTCTATCTCATCTCCCCCTTTGTCGGCCGTATCCTGGATTGGTACAAGAGCCGGCCCCAGCAGACCGAGTACACAGCTCAGGACGATCCGGGCGTGTTATCGGTCAGCCGGATTTATGACTACTACAAGCGTCATGACTACCCGACGGTGGTGATGGGAGCCAGCTTCCGCAATGTGGGGGAAATCCTCGCCCTGGCCGGTTGTGATCGCCTGACCATCAGTCCGGCACTGCTGGAGGAGCTCTCCTCCCTGAGCGGTGAGTTACCCCGCCGCCTGCAGCCCACACAGACCGGTCAGCCCCGGCCACAACCCCTGAGCGAAGCGCAATTCCGCTGGGAACAGAATCAGGATGCGATGGCCACCGAGAAACTGGCCGAAGGTATCCGTAACTTTGCCATCGACCAGGACAAGCTCGAACAACTGCTGCAACAACAGCTGATGTGAGCACGGAACCCGCCAGTTGAATGATGACGTTAAAGGCCTCTTACGAGGCCTTTTTATTGGATATGATGGCGTTAGCAGTTTGTCATCAAGTCGTCACAGAATGATTTTATTTTCGATAGCGGTGTGATATATCCAACTACGATGACTAACGGGGTAAAGGAGAGGCCATGGAAAGGTTCAATCTGGAATTCGATGATCTGGTCGTTGTTGACAGCGAAACACGCAGCGCCCGCAATGTCGCCAAAAAACGCAAGTGGCGAGAGATTGAAGCGCTGAAGGAAAAGTACCGTTTACAGAAGGAGTTAGAGTCCATTGATCTGGCCTATGAAGGTGCCAGCGAACTGAATTTCTAATCACAAACTGACGTGTTACCGCAAAGACAACGGGCTACCTAAGGCAGCCCGTTTTTTATTCTGGAGCATGAGGGCTTAGAGACCCAAACTAGCCGAGAGATCCTGATAACGCTCGGCAACCTCACGTCCGAACAGGGGGTCATCGGCCACCTTGTAACGCCAGTTTTGCTCCAGATGCCGCCAGTCATCTTCGGTCAGCTTGGCGCGCAATTCCGGAAACACCTCGCCCTCTTCGAAATCCATATGCCGCTGTTGCAGAACAATGAAAGCTTCCAGTTTGGCGGTCAATTGATCCAGCGGAATGACCGCATCCATCAGGATCATGTCAACGAGCGCCGTCAACTCTGAGCCTGAAGCAACCACCAACTCATGTTCATTCTTCAGGCGTTGGGTGATCTGGTCATCGTCACAGCGATACTTCAGGTAGTAGTCGTAGATCAGATCTTCTTGCGGGTGATGGCATTGATCGGAAACCTCGCTTAGATAGCTGAGGATATCCTTGAGCAGCCGATAGCGCACAGCCTTCTCGCTGCGAATAGCAAACAGCTGCTGGCGAAGCAGGTCCAGCAGCTTGGCAATATTGATGTGTTCCTGGTGCAATTCACTCAGCATAGTCCGCGTTCCTTGTCTGGCAGCACGAGCCCGATAGGTCAGTATAACGACTCTTCGCCCGGCATCGAGCAAGAAACCGGCACTTTGTCGGTCTACATCACGACTTTAGCGGCAACTGCCAATCGATCGGACGCAAGCCCTGTGCCGCCAGAAGCTGGTTGGTCGCTGAAAAATGACCACATCCCAGAAAACCCCGGTGGGCCGATAACGGACTGGGGTGGGGAGCCGTCAGTACGTGATGGCGTTGGCGGTCTATAAATTGCCCCTTCTTCTGCGCATGACTTCCCCAGAGCAAGAAGATGATGCCACTTAGCTCCGCATTGAGCGTGGCGATGACACGATCCGTAAACTGCTCCCATCCCAGCTTGGCATGGGAATGGGCCTTCCCCGCCTCCACCGTCAGTACCGTATTGAGCAGCAGTATTCCCTGCTCGGCCCAACTCACCAGATGACCATGCTTGGGGATCTGAAACCCGGGGATATCTCGCGCCAGCTCTTTGTAGATATTGACCAGCGAAGGCGGCGTCGCTACTCCCGGCAACACTGAAAAACAGAGACCGTGGGCCTGATTGGGGCCGTGATAGGGGTCCTGCCCCAGGATGACCACTCGGACCTGATCGAACTCGGTATATTTAAATGCATTGAAGACATCACTGGCCGGCGGATAAATCAATTTGCCCGATTCACGCGCCTCTCGCACAAAGGCCAGGGTCTGCCTGAAATACTCCTGCTCTTTTTCTGCACCTATTACATCGGACCAGCATGCCATATCGTTAAAATCACCAGAGAAATCAAAGAAGAGAGCTTAATTTAGCGCACCAGTTAGAGCAAGGTAGCAGATGTAAATGCGTAATAATGTTGTAATATTACAACATTTAAACAACATCGAAAAAACACCTTGTTTAATCACTGCCAACAAACATGGCATCAAGATCATGTTTTATTGATTTATATCAACAAAAACCACCAATACACCCAGATAAAGCAGGGTTAGCACCCTTGAACAAAAGTCGTAAATTTACTAATGTAGTAGTCACGATACATCATTAAGTGATTGAGCAGCTCAGCCCCGGCTAGCCGCTCCAAAACTAGGGGTCAGTCTGCAGACTGTGGTGGACAGCCCCAAATCATCGAGAGGAGATAAAACATGGTTAAGGGTATCCAAATCACCAAAGCGGCCAATGACACTCTGCTGAATTCCTTCTGGTTACTGGACGATAGCAAGCAAGAAGCCCGCTGCCTGTGTGCCAAGGGAGAGTTTGTTGAAGATCAGACCGTGGCTGTCGCCACTCTGGGTCAAATCGAATATCGCGAAATCCCGGTCAAACTGGAGCCGGTTGTTGAGGGTGGTCAACACCTGAACGTCAACGTACTGCGTCGTGAAACCCTGGAAGACGCCGTCGCCAATCCGGAAAAGTATCCGCAGCTGACCATCCGGGTATCCGGCTACGCCGTGCGCTTCAATGCGCTGACTCCGGAACAGCAACGGGACGTCATCACCCGTACCTTCACCCAGAGCCTGTAATCTGGGCGCAGCCTCAGGCTGCAGAACGAACAACGCCTCCCATCTGGAGGCGTTTTTTTGTGTCCAATCGACAGCGATGACTCAGGGATAGTGAAAGCCGATGCGGATCGGGTTGTGATCCGAGCCGGTGCTGCGCATGCTCTGCGCACGCGTCACTGTCAGGCCACGGGAAAAGACATGGTCGAGTACGGCCCCGCCAACCCGGACTCGTTCATCGGGAGAATAGGAAACCTCCTGCAGCTTGTAGCGCCCCATCACCTGGTACAAAAACACCAACCGCTTGTCACTCCAGGTATTGAAATCTCCAGCCACAATCACGGGCCCCTGATACCTGCGGGTCAACTTGCCGATCTGTTCCAATTGCTTCTTGTACGCCGCCATGCCCAGTTCGAAGTTAATGCCATGCACATTCACCACCATCAATGGATAGCGACTGCCTTGCAGCGGGTAGAGAGAGAGCAGCGTAGACTTCGGGATACGGCTTGAAGGCTCCGGAGTCCGCAATGAGCAACTATAGACGGGGACACTCAGACCCGCCGTCAACACCCCGGCCGTCCGCTCTTTAAAGCGGAATGCTGCCACCTGCTGCCAACGCCATTGACCGGCGCTCAGCCAACTATTGAGAGCCGGAGCATCGGTGGCCTCTTGCAATAACAGCAGATCGTTATTAGCCCCCCACTTGACCAACTCGCTCGACCAGTCAGCAGCTTGTAACTTGTAGATATTCCAGACCAGAACGTTGAACGAGTCAGGTAACCCGCCCGGAAAGCCCTGACGCGCCGGAATATGGTTGCATCTGTCTATCAATTGCTCACCCGAGTGGGAATAGATCACTTCATCACTCGGGATCTCTAGACAAGCCGTCAACAACAGGCCACACAGGGCAGCCAGGCAATAGCGAACAACACACGACATGAGTATTTCTCTTCAGACTTCCGGTTGTTCTGACAACCAGGCGAGTGGATCGGGGATCTGGTAGACGTAGCCTAACACTCGCTCGACCTTGCTCCCATCGATTTGCTTTGCCTTGCCAGCGACATCACCAAAAAGCGGTGGCATGACACCTAACCGCTCACAAGCCCGAGTATAAAACTCCCGCCGTGAAGGATGTCCTGGCGCACAGGCATTGAAAACTTGCCCCCAGGCCTGCAGTTGCAGAATGTGGCACAGTATCCCGACTACATCCTGCTGATGCACCAGATTGACCGGCGAGGAACCATCATCCGTCGCTTGACCACTCAGGAAGCGGCCGGGATGACGACCCGGCCCAAACAAGCCCGCAGGCCGCACAATCGCCCAGTGGGCAAATCCGGCGGAGCGCACCAGATCCTCAGCCCGAGCCATGCGTTCACCCCGGATGGAATCCGGCTGGGGCGCCGAGACTTCACTGCCGGCCGCCTCGGCCCCATAGATGGCCGTCGAACTAATCAGCACCAGGTGCTGACACCCAGCGCCGAGCAGTTGTGACAACAGTTGCTGGAGCAACGCCAAATAGTCGTGGCACCGGCTGGGCGGCAAGGTCACGACCACAGTCCGGGCACACAAAGCAGCGGGCAAATCAACATCCGATCCTCCCCGCCAGACATAGGCGGGAATACCAGCCTCCTTCAATAGCTGGCTTTTTTCGGATGAGGTACAGCTCCCCGTCACCTCATACTCCAGAGACTGCAGCGCCTGCGCCAGAGGCAATCCCAACCAACCCAAGCCTATAATGCTGACCTTATTCATCGGTGATACTCAAAAAAAAACGGCCATCTATGATGGCCGCTAAAAGTAACGAAGGAAATATCCGGATCTTAAACCAGCTATTTCCCACAGCGGGAATTAGTGAAGTGAAACCAGACTGAAACGGATAATACCGACTTTGATCCAACAAAAACTTGAACCTGATCACCTTTGAAAGCCATTTCTGCAAACGCTTTCATGTTATTTCAAAAAAAGGGGGAATCCCCCTCCTTTCACGAGCAGCTGCCCATCAGCGAGGCAACACTGAGTCTCGAATCACCATTTCGGGTACAAACTTCAACCGTATGCCATCGGCTGGCTTGTTATCCAGCATCCGCACCGCCAATTCAGCCGCCTGTTCACCAATCGCCTCTATCGGGTATTTGACCGTGGTCAACTTGGGACGAATAAAGCGGATATAGGGAATATCATCAAACCCGACCACTGAAACTGTCTGCGGTACTTCAATATTGTGCTCCATCAGACATGATATTCCGCCTGCGGCCATCGCATCATTGAAGCCGACAAAGGCCGTAAATGGCACATGACGAGCCAGCAGCTCTTCTGCTGCCATATGTCCCCCCACCTCATCGGGGAAGGCACATGCCACCAACTGCTCATTCAACTCGAGACCCGCCTCCTGCAACCCCTGCTTATAGCCTTCAAAGCGCAGATTGGCATCGGTAAAGGACATATCATTGGTGGTGATAAAGGCAATTTCTTTATGCCCCTGACTGGTCAGGTGGCGTACCGCACAGAGGGTACCCTCCCGATTATCCAACCAGACACAACGATCTTCGGCACCTGGAACCTGACGATTCACGAATACCACGGGTGTCGGACCATGGGCCAACTCCAGCAGCTCATCATCTGACAGCGCTTTGGAGTGCAGAATCAAGGCATCACACTGGCGCTGCAGCAACGCCTCGATGGCATGACGCTCACGCTGTTCGTCATGATTCCCCGACATGACGATGGTAAATTTGTTTGCTCTATCGACGACGCGTTCAATGCCAAGCATCATCTGGGCGAAGAAGGGACCACCACACAAGTCTCCCACCAGGACACCGATGCAATTAGAACGCTTACTGACCAGAGCTTGAGCAAAACTGTTGGGGCGAAAATTTAGCTCTTTCATCGCAATCAACACGGCTTCTCGCTTTTCTGGCGCAACCTGAGCCGTGTTATTGATGACTCGAGATACGGTCGATATCGACACATTTGCCAACCTAGAAACGTCTTTGATCGTGGCCATGCCCCATCCCCCTCCACTAAAAACTGTAAATCCGGTACCCGTGTTGCCTCTGACGGCATAAAATTCACACAGCGCATTGATATATTTAACATTTTTACACACTATTGCCCAGAGAATAGTGTATTTAATATTTCATTTTGCGCTCTTTTTCGGTAAGAAACCGAGCCCCGTGTTGCAGCTTCCGCTGATAGATGGCGTTAAATACCAACACGTTCTGCACATAATTCCGAGTTTCCCGATAAGGGATGTTCTCGACCCACACATCCATATTTTTACCAGCACTGATCCGGCGCCACTGTCGCACCCGTCCGGGCCCGGCATTGTAGGCCGTCGCCGCTAATACCCGATTACCGTCGTAATTGTTCAGCAACTCCTTGATATAGGCACTCCCCAGACGAATGTTCACTTCCGGATCAATTAACTGTTGCTGGCCCATATAGGGAAAACCGATTTTTTTGGCCATATGCGCGGCAGTTATCGGCATCAACTGCATCAAGCCGCTCGCACCTACCGGTGAGTGTGCCTTGTGATACAAGGCACTTTCTTGGCGGGCCAGCGCATACAGCAGGCTCATATCCACACCTTGCAGTTTCGCGAAATGGGAGAATACGCTGTTCATCGGGGTCGGGAAACGAAGTTCCAGGGCATCCCAAGCCTTGGCGTGAATACTCGACAACACCGCCAGGTCATACCATTCAGCCTCCAGCGCCATACTGCCAAGCTGGAGTTTATCGGCTTGGGAGACCGAATCCATCAGGAATATCCACTCCGAACGGGCCTGATCGTGCTCCTGCAAGGCCAGCAACTCTCGCACCCGAGCAACCGCGCTCCAACGTGCAGAAGCCTGGCTCATCGTGAGTGCCGGCGCCAATGGTGCCGAATTGAACGGCATACGGGCACCGACTCGATCTGCGGCAAGAAAACCATAATAACTACGCTCGTAACTGGCTTGACGGTATAACGCCTGCGCATGCTGTTTTTTCCCGAGCGCTTCCTCGGCACGGGCCAGCCAATAGGTCCAACGGACATCACTGCGCGCGGGCCCCGGAATGCGCTGCACCCAGCTCTTAACCCCATGCCAATCCGCCTCCCAGACCGCCTGCCGCAGACGCAGCTCGATCAATGCCGGATCATGCTGACGACGTAGGGCCTGATCGACCCATGCCCGTTCGGGACCACTCTTGTCCAGCAAGAACTGGCGCGCAATGCTTCCCTCGACCGCCAGCGTTTGCTCGGTATTCAGCCCGTAAGTCGACTTGGCTCGGCCATACAGGTCTCGGGCTTCGAGAGGGTCCTGATTTGCCAACCGTTGCAAGGTCAGCGTGGCCATGATGGCCCCATCGCCTCCTTTTTGCGGCGGGAGCAAGACTAATAATTGCTCAGGCTTTGCATACAGACTGGCCAGCAGTTGGCCATTGGACTGACGCTGTGAGCCCTGAAGCTCATTATTCAGATAATCCAACATGGAACTGCTGTTGCGCTGGGGAAAGACCAGCAACATGCGTTGCCAGACCTTTTCCGGCGTCATCCGCCCCGCATCCTTCCACTTCATAAATAGTGCGGAACACTCACCGGGACGAGAGCCACCGTGCATCCAGATATCATCGGCAAACTGGTAGGCGATCTCTTGCTCACCCGTAGCCCAGCGGGCGAGATAGTATTGGCAACGCAAGCCAAGACTTTTGGGTTCGCCGTTCGCCAATTGCAGATAAGCCGACCACTTCTGCTCATCAGCCAGCAAACGCAAGTACCGCGCCTTTAAGCGACCCGCCAGCAAGCCTTGCGGATCTTGACCCACAAAACGCAGCACCTCATCCAGGCGGGAAGAATCGGGTTGGAGCAATAAATCGTAGTAATCGATGTAGAGCGCCAACGGATAGTGACCGAGCTGTTGGCGCAATGCGCGGGCTTCGGCGGGTCGTTGTGCTCTGATGGCGTCCACCGCCATCTTGTAGCGTGTTTGTTCCATCGTCAGGGCGTGAGTCGCCGGAGAGAACAGACCCAACAAGGCGATAGCCATGAAAGATAATACGGGGAAAAGACGAGGGAACACGGGGAAGGCATCCTGCATAGGCACATAAACGCTAGGCGTGCAGTATACCAGAGCCATCTCCAGTTGTGGTATCAAGCAGGGGTTAATCCCGACGGTAATGAGCCTGCGATAGAGCTAGGACTTATAGCGTTGGATATAGCGTGCCAGGACATCTGCCGGGAGCGGCTTGCTGGCCAGAAATCCCTGGTAGAAGGTGCAGCCCTGCTTCTTCAAGAACTCCAGCTGCTGCCGGGTCTCGACGCCTTCGGCCGTCACATTGAAGTTCAGATGCGAAGCCATAGCCATGACAGCCTCGACGATGGCCATGTTACTGGTGTCGTGAGGAATATCCTGGATAAAGGAGCGGTCAATTTTCAACTCATCCACCGGCAGGCGTTTGAGATAGCCTAATGACGAATAACCCGTACCAAAATCATCGATGGAAAATGAAATACCCAGTTGCTTGAGCTCACTCATTTTACTGATGGTATCTTCGGTATTACCCAAGACGACAGACTCGGTGATCTCCAGATTCAAGGCTGAAGGCTCCATCCCCGTTTCGGCCAACACCTCATGAACCTGGTCAACAAACTGTGCGTGGTGAAACTGCTTGGCACTGACGTTGACCGACAGTTGGGGTAGATAGAGACCATCCTCATGCCAGCGCACAAATTGATGGCAAGCCTCCAGCAACACCCACTGTCCAATATCAATGATCAGATCAGTCTCTTCGGCGATCGGAATAAACTCGGCAGGCGACACCATGGAGCGGCCCGCAGGCTGCCAGCGAACCAAGGTTTCAGCACCAATCAGTTCGCCACTCCCCACCATGTGCTGGGGTTGGAAATGCAGCAACAACTCATTGTTCTTCAACGCATATCTGAGCTGGTTGTGGATCAATAACCGTCGGTCGGCCTGACGCTGCATCTCCGAATCAAACAGTCGCGTCATACGACGCCCCGCAGATTTAGCCTGGTACATGGCGGTATCAGCCTGCTTCAGCAGATCCGCAGGCGTTTGTTCTCGGGTCGGGAACAGACTGATACCGACGCTGGCACCGATATGCAGGCTCTGGCCCCGAAATTCGTAGGGGAGTGAAATCTGCTCGATCACCTGTTCGGCGACCATGGTGGCCTGAATTTCCGCCTGCGCCGGATTACCCGACAAGACGGGCAACAGTAACACAAACTCATCGCCCCCCAGCCGAACCAGCAAATCATGTTGTCTCAGTAACTGATTCAACCGGGTGGATGCCTGTTGTAACAGCCAGTCACCAGTGGCATGGCCCAGGGAGTCGTTGATGGTTTTGAAGTGGTCCAGATCGATAAACAACAAGGCCCCGACCATGTCATTCTGCCGCGCATTCAAGAAGCTGCGCTCCACTTGTTCCATCAGATAGCGTCGGTTCGGGAGCCCCGTTAAATCATCGTAATAAGCCAGATTCTGGATCTGCAGGGCCGCGGCTTTACGCTCGGACATATCCTCAAAGCAGATCACATAGTGGCTGACATTTCCCCACTCATCTCGCACCGGTGACCAGGTTTCCCACTGAGGGTAGAGACGACCGGTCGCATGCTGCCGATTCACCTCCCCTTGCCAACGGCCATCACTATCAAACTGAAATTGACCGCTAATATCCCAAGGCCATAGCTGGATGCCCAATCGTTTTCCCAGCACATAATTCATACTGTGTCCGGTGATGTGGCAGAAGGCATGGTTGACCCGCAGCACCATAAAGTCCGGATCTGTGATGATGATCCCTTCATTGGTTTCAAACGCCACGGCAGAAAGCCGCAGTTCAGCCTCAGCACGCAGCCGTTCCAACTCGGCCGAGGCTCGATGGGCAATCAACTGCTGCAAGGCCGCCAGAATCAGAGGCTCAGGGAAGCGCCCCTGACCGAAGGTCAATGCCAAATGACCAATAACCTGATGTTTGCTGTCCCGTAATGGTAATCCCCAATAGCCGTCAGCCAGCGGCACAGCAATCGGCAGTTGCCCCTGTGGTGCACTGAAACTATGCAGCTCAGGATGCAGATAGAGCTGAGCGCAACTGGTATTTGAAAGTTGGTAACGGACAAAATTTTCGACAAATGGAACTCCGGCGCACACGACAACCCGGGCCCACTGGGTCAGCGGCGGAGACTCCAGCTCCGCAAGCCAAGCACTGCTCGCTTGCAGAACCTCATGCAGTTGGCACACCAGCTCATCAAAAAAGGCCCGCCCCGTCTTGGATGACAGCGCATAGCTGATGCGATCCAATTGTTGCTGACGAAGTAACAGCGCTTGCTCATCCTGATTTTGAGCCAGGGAATCGAGACTGCGGGACCCCAGTTGTGCCAACTGCCGTAACACGGGAGCAAAACGCAGCAATTGCTGATACCCCTGCTCCTGACGATGACAACAAATGATCCCTTGCCATGGTCCTGAACCGGTGATCTCTGCCACTAACAGGGTTCCCTGAGATTCACCAGCTCCCAAATGTTGCCACAATGCCGGTTGCTGTGCGGCGGAAACGGTCGTCAACCCATCGACCAGTAGCATCTGGAGTTGCTCCTGATCCTCTCGTAACAACACCCGTCCTATCTGGCCAGAGCCACCCAGCACATGGGTGCAAACCCAATCAGAATGCTCCGGTGACGATAACCAGAGGCTGACATGGTTTGCCTCAATCATTTTTTGCGCCAGCAGACAGAGTTGGCGATAGAAGAACAGTAATTCGCGTACATAGCCGGACGGTGGCGGCGCCGCCTCGCCTGTACCTTTGGTCACATCGGGAGGTGACATTCCGGAGCAAGAAGAATTTGAGAACGTTTCCAGGTAAGAAGGCAGCGAAAACTCTGGGACATCGTCAGCGACTAAATCAAGAAACTGTGTCAACTCATATCCGGAATGCAAACTCACAAGGAACCTTTGAATAGAAAATCGGGGGCGGACAGGGGCTGACGAAAGCAAATATGCGGGCTGACGGCGAGAGCCTGTATTTAAGATGGCAAAATATTGCCTGTGCTATATGACAGAGACAAGCCTTTTTTATGCTTTTCAACCATGGGATCACATTACTCATCAGACCTGCTGACCATACTGAACATAAGTGACCAAGATCACACTTTCGCCTGACGCGAAATGGGTAATCTGGTTTCGAGATAAGAACAAGAACCAAGGGGGTTCACCATGATTATCGACATTACCAGCAAAGCTACCGACCTCACCCCATCCATCCGTGAACGGATTGAGTCACGCTTTGCCAAACTGGAGCGCCTGCAGGTGCCTCTGATCACCCCCCAAGTTATCATTGCCAAAGAGGGTCTTGCATTCACCATTGAAGCTAAAATTGGTATCCCCAATGGTCAACTGTTCGCTCAGGCCGAGCATGACGATCTCTATGCCGCCATTACACTCCTGGGTCAAAAATTGGAGCGTCAGCTCCACCGGCATTCCGCAAAACCCGCAGCCCATCGCAGTGTGCGCTCCGGAAAGGAGCAATGCCGCGCCGGGGAACTGACCCCCGCACTTTAACCAAAACCTGTTCCCTGACCAACGGGGCGCCGCGGAGGCGCCCTTGTTGTCTCACGCTGTCGACAACCACTTGCAAGCGACAAACAATTCACGTATTGCTGTGGACTTCTGTTTTCAGGAATTTTAATCATGCGGTTGGGTCTGCGATTTACTTCGGGTTGCTTCTTTTTCTTCGCGCTCGCCTGAGCTGGAGGCCGCTGTCGTACCCGGAGTGATACCCACGAACAGTCCAAAGCCTCCCGTCTCGGGAGGTTTTTTTTTGCATCCGTTGTTGGCTTGCAACTGGTAATATGCCGCATGCACCTTTCAATCGACAGCGGCAGCCAGCCTATATATAGCTGCTTGATTGCCGATCAGGCCCAGGATCATACGCTTAAGGGAGTAACACATGGCCACACTGGAAACCATCCGCGACGAAATTACCGCCCTGGATGGCGAATTATTGCGTCTTCTGGCCCGCAGAAAACAGCTGAGTATTGATGTCGCACGCAGCAAGCAAGCCGATCATCGTCCGATCCGGGATCAGATCCGTGAGCAGGAACTGTTGGAGCGTCTGATCCAGGAAGGCCGCCCACAAGGTCTCTCGGCGCACTACATCAATCAGATTTATCATCTGATTATTGAAGACTCAGTCCTGAGCCAGCAGAGCTATATTCAGGAACAACTCAATGCCGAACAGCAAGGCACCCTGACCAGTATTGCCTTTCTGGGGCCCAGGGGCTCCTATTCCAGTCTGGCGG
This sequence comes from Aeromonadaceae bacterium, assembly GCA_963677375.2. Taxonomy (GTDB): domain Bacteria; phylum Pseudomonadota; class Gammaproteobacteria; order Enterobacterales; family Aeromonadaceae; genus Pseudaeromonas. The sequence goes on along the minus strand of CAXXIF010000005.1, from coordinate 85,103 downwards.
CGCGCAAGTATTTGAGTCGGCACACGGATCAGGTTCTGGAAACCAGCTGCAGCAATTTCCAGCAAGTCATTGACGAAGTCGAATCGGGCCGGGTGCAGTTCGGGGTGTTACCCATCGAAAACACCAGCTCCGGCAGCATCAATGAAGTCTATGACTTGATGCAGCACACGACGCTTTCCATTGTCGGTGAGCTGACCCTGCCTATTGAGCACTGCCTGCTCACCGCCGTCGCAACTACGCCGGAACAAATCACGACAATTTATGCGCACCCGCAGCCCATCCAGCAATGCTCCAACTATTTGCATTCCCAGATGCCCCAGGTTCATCTGGAATACTGCGACTCTTCCTCCGCCGCTATGGCCAAGGTGCAGGCAGAAGCCAGCCCTCACGCCGCGGCATTAGGCAGTGCAGCGGGTGGAGAGCTCTTCAATCTGGAGCCCATCGCCAACCATCTGGCTAATCAGCAGGACAACATCACCCGTTTCATCGTTGTTGCCCGCAAAGCCATCGAGGTGGCGCCCCAGATCCCGGCCAAGACCACGCTCATCCTCTCTACCGCACAAAAGGCGGGTTCGCTGGTCGAGGCACTGCTGGTGCTGCGCAGTCACCACATTAATATGACCAAACTGGAATCACGCCCGATCCAGGGCAACCCCTGGGAAGAGATGTTTTACATCGATGTGGCCGCCAATCTGAATTCGGCGCCCATGCAAGCCGCCCTCAAGGAGCTCAACAGCATAGCTCGCGCCCTCAAGATCCTGGGTTGCTACCCAAGCGAGGATGTTCGCCCCACCCATTTGCCGGGCTATTTACTCCCTGCGGGAGAATAATCCAGCGACACAAACCAGAAGGCGGCCCAAATGGCCGCCTTCTTCATTTTCTGTCCAGAATGACATTTATCCCTACAAGGACTCGTGATGCCGATTGTCATGGGCCTGAGCCAACAACATTTTGCTCTCACGCAAGAATTGCCCGGCATAGTCGCCAAAAAACTCGGCAGCACGGTGGAATGTGGCAATAAAACCATCCCGATCGGCGGCTTCCAGCATGTTGATGGCCTCCCCCATACGCTGGTGATAACGACGAATCATCTGCACATTGCGGGGGGACGATAAAATGATGTCGGCATACAGGGCTGGGTCTTGAGCAAATAGTCGCCCGACCATCGCCAACTCCAGCCGATAGATGGGGGAGCTCAGGGCTAGCAGTCGCTTCAGATCGGCGTTCTCCTCGCTCAGATGTACGCCGTAGACAAAGCTGGTGAAGTGGCGTAGCGCCTGGATCAGGCTCATGGCCTCATCGTGCTCTTCGGCGGTGACACTGTGCAGACGAACGCCCCAGATCCGCATCTGTTCCAGCAGCCATTGATACGCCGACTCATCACGACCGGCGCAAAAAACGACAACCTGCTTGGCCAGACTCGAAACATCCGGACCAAACATGGGGTGCAGCCCGAGAACAGGTCCTGGATGCACGGCCAGCATATGCGCCAGTGGTTGACTCTTGACGCTGGTCAAATCCACCAACACACAGTCAGCGGGAAGCATGGCCAGCTTATCAATCACCTCGCAAGTGGTATCGATAGGCACAGCGACGACCACCATACCCGCTTGAGTCAGAAGTTCGTCGGCCTGATCCCAGTCATTGCGCTCAAGAATATCGACCCGATAACCGGACAAACGGAACATATGAACAAACAGCCGTCCCAGCTGTCCCGCACCACCGATCACCACGATCGAGCGCAATCCTGGATTTACACATTTGAAGCCGGAATCGTTCTCGCTGCTATAGGATTCACGCATGACACGACGCAACACATCTTCAATCAGATCGGCGGGTACGCCACTGGCGGTAGCCTCCTCTCGACGCTTGGCCAGCATCGCAGCCTCTCGATCCGGGGCGTAGATCGGCAACCCGTGTCGGCTCTTGACCTCGCCCACTCCGGCAACCAGCGCCAGACGACGCGCCAATAAGGCAACCAACTGCTGGTCGACCTCATCAATCTGATCCCTCAGGGCGTTTAATTCTTCATTCATCGCTTCATCATCCAAAAAAAAGCTCCGGTCATAGCCGGAGCTCATTATGCGGGTCGATCAGGCCTGGAGTCGAGCCTTCAACGGTTGTGCCAGCTCATCATGACACTTGGCCAACAAGGTAGCCGTAGTTTCCCAATCAATACAGGCGTCGGTAACCGACACGCCATAGGCCATCTGGCACTTGGGTTGTTCGCTGGATTGGCTACCAGCGCCGATATTGGATTCCAGCATGATGCCGAGAATCGAACGATTACCATCCTGGATCTGATGGATGACGTTGGCCGCAACCAGGGGCTGCAACTCATGATTCTTGCTGGAATTGCCATGGCTGCAATCGACAACCAGACGGGAATCCAGCTTGGCCTTGCTCATGGCCTGTTCAGCCAGCGCGACATTCACCGAATCGTAGTTCGGATGCTTGCCACCACGAAGGATGACATGACCATCGGGGTTACCCTGAGTCTGTAACAAGGCTACCTGCCCCTGCTGATTGATGCCCATGAAAGCATGGGAGGCAGCAGCAGATTTCAGCGCATTGATCGCCGTATCCAGATTGCCATCGGTACCGTTCTTGAATCCGACCGGCATTGACAGACCCGAGGCCATCTCTCTGTGAGTCTGGGATTCGGTGGTCCGGGCTCCGATCGCCGACCAGGAGAAGAGGTCGGCCAGATATTGCGGACTGATGGGATCAAGCGCCTCGGTGGCTAACGGCAAACGCAACTCAGCCAACCAGGCCAATAATTCGCGAGCCTTCTGCAAACCCAACTCGATATCAAATGTACCATCGAGATTTGGGTCGTTGATAAAGCCCTTCCAGCCCACCGTCGTTCTGGGTTTCTCGAAATAGACCCGCATCACGATATAGAGACTGTCTGCATAACGATCGTGCAACTCCTTGAGGCGCAAGGCGTAATCCTTGGCTGCATCCATGTCGTGAATGGAACACGGACCACAGATCACCAATAGCCGATGATCTTGACGTTGAATGATGTTAGCTATGGTTTGACGAGCATCGGCAATAAATTCCAGAGCCTCGGCAGAGACTGGAACTCGCTCTTTCAATTCAACGGGCGTGATCAATACTTTTTCGGATTGGATATGAACGTTATTCAGACTATCTCTATGCATGACAGCAACCTTGTAAACTTATATTTACACAACAATGGTGATTAGCTTTTGCTTGTTTTGTTGACATTGACTTGTTTTGAAACTAGCAACTTTGTCACACCTTACCAAGCCAGCACTGTTTTGCAAGTCCTGTTTCTCACAGCAGGAAATGAAAAGGCCCCGACATGCGGGGCCTTCGGCTCATGGCACAACCTATTGATCGATCTCATTCAGGTATTGATCCAAGTTCTGATCCTCGCCACTCTGGCTACGCTCAGCTTCTGAATGGCTGGCCTGAGGCCGCCCCTCCTGAACTTTGGCTTCCTCATATTGCAGATAAAAATCTTTGGCCGATACGTATGGGTCCAGAGCGTTATCCAACAATGCCTCTTGATCCACAACCTTGGCGCGTTTGCTCAAGCCATCAACAGCCCATAACCCGATCCTTGGTCCCCATCCCATACTGGCATAGGGAAAGTAGAGACCATCGACCGTATCGCCCACCAGGGTTCGCATGGTGGTTGGTCCGTAGACCGGGATCATGAAGTAGGGGCCCTGAGTTACCGTCGCTTTACCCAAGACGGTGCTCATATTCATACTTCGGCGCTCAATTCCCATATCCTGGGCGACGTCGACAAAACCCAGCAAGCCGACGGTTGAATTCAACACAAAACGCAGCACACTCACGCCAGAGTCCGCTGGCCGACCGACCAATAGATTATTGATAAAATAGTTGGCCTCATTGAAGTTCTCGGTAAAATTTCCGACACCATTGCGAACCGGTTGCGGTACCCAGGCGACATAACTATGGACCACAGGGCGCAAGGCATACCGGTCAAGATATTCATAATTCAGCTTCCAACTGGCACGGTTAATGGTCTCAAACGTATCAACAGCGCCACCCGGACCAAATGCTGCCGGAGGCGTACCATCAGCCATACAGTTCAGAGGTAACAGCAAGGTGACTGCCAGCAAATAACGTCTCATGCTCACCATGGCCGAGTTTTCCTTCTGGTGTTGAACCAATCTATTCATCATTGCAAAAAATTATAACTCAGAAGCGGGGTTAACCGGGAGTTTGCTTCAAGTAGGTGTCTAATGATGCCACTTGTCGCAACGCCAGCCCACTACTGACTAAGGGGAGGATCAGAAAAATCAGGGGATTCCCTAATGACGTCCCGTTGCCAATCAGCATAAATAATCCATTCATGAAACCAGTCTTTGCGTCGGACTAAAAAGACAGGCTAAATTAACTATGATCACACCCTCACTCCCCATACAGTTTACCCTCCTGCAATGAAGGCGTAAGGAAGCTATTGTGTCCAGCATCAAACTCAATGAAACACCGAAAACCAGGACACAATCCTATGCTGACGGCATCACAGCAGAAAGTGGAACCACATCGCGACGAGAGACGACACCCGCGATACCCAGTCATATCATCCGCCAGTACCTGCAACAGCTAAGCCAGCAGCAAGGTCAATTGCCTGATGTCATGGCGCAAAAACAACAAGCCTTACTACGCCAGTTATCCAATTTACTGGAAAGCCAAACAGCCAACACCGCACCATCAGATACCAGCGCTCCCGTTTCCGCCGGTAAAGCCGCGGCAATCGCCCCCAATAGTCAACCGCTACAGCAACTGCTACAACGTTTGTTACCACTTCTTCCGGCAAACGATCCCTTATTGAAACAACCGGTCGCACAACGCGGAAATGAACTCATATTGCTACGACAAATTGCCAATTCATCACTATCACTTTCAAACCTGATGCAGCAATTCTCTCCGGCACTACAGGAATCCAGCCCTCAAGGGCGCGCCTTGATGCAATGGTTAGTGCAATCCATTACTTTGCGGCTGACTCCCGATAAGATCCCCCGCAATTTGGCCACCCAGCTGATACAGCAACAGATAACGCTGCCCTCAGCCGAGGCTGATAAGCGCCCGCTACAAAACCTGGAAAACCTGAACAAGGCGACACTGCAATTTATTCAGCAGAGCATGGCCGCATCAAGTAGCAACAAAGGTCATGCAGAGTTCGATTCAACCATGAATCCCGCCAAAACGGATGAAGCAATAAAGCCAGCCCCGACGAAACAAGCCAGCACGCCGCAGCCTGACGTGACCATAGGAAAGGCTACTGGTCCTGTTGATAAGTTACCTCGCCAGTTTGTCACAGAAGAGATGCCATCGGGTGATGCTTCGTCTGGGCAAGAGTCTGATCTCCAGGAAACAGAGACAGTGCAATTGAAGCACCAATTGACTCAGACCCCACTCTCATCCAGCGATGCCAAGCGAATAGCATCCGGCCAGCTAGTCACTACGACAGTTCAAACGGAGGCTGTCACAACGGAATCAAAAACGACTCCAGAGGCTAAGCTCGCTCAGACCACCTCACAGGCAGCTCTAAAAACCACGAATGACAAGTCGCTCGCCGAGCCTGCAAATCCGGTAGCAAATGCACCGTCTTCAAACAAATCATCGGGGCCATTGCCTGCCGAAGTTGATCATCCTGCTTCGGTAAAACAGGCAAATGGGGAAAAAATACCGGCGGTCAACCGCACCGCGACCAGCCATACCGAGACGCTGAGTCCTTCACAACAGGGGGCCGAGCATGCCCCGTCATCGATATCTGAGCCCAAGTCGGAGCGTTTCCCACTTCTGCAGCGAGTTGCCTCAGCCCTCTTGCACATCACACCTCATTCTGCAGAGCCATCCACTATCCCGGCTCATGAGATAGAAGCCCGGCCCCAGAGCGTACCACCAAGCCGGATATCACTGGGAGCCTTCGTCCACGAAATCAATCAGCACCTAGCTGCACAACAGTTTCCGACCATCCTAAAGCCCGCACTCAAAAACCTCGCCGACACATTGGCGCAACCGCTCACGCAGCCAGATGCCGTAGAGCAGTGGTTTGATTTCTTGCGACAACCGCTATCTTCGGACTCAACAGCCGGCCGGGCATTACAACAGTGGGCACTGACCTTATTGTCCATTCGATTACAACAGCTGGGACGCCCAACCGACACGCTACATCCGGCGCCACAGCAACAGATGCATCAATTGTTCAATAGCGAAGAACATCAACAGCTGACGCATAAACTGGCGACCTCCTTGTTTGGTCAAACCGAGCGTTTCCATCAGCTACAACAAGATAACCAGCAGATGATCCCCCACTATGTCCCGCTGCCGCCCCAACAATCCGGTGGTCGGGAAGGCGGCTTATCCATGCAACGAGGCCCTGGCAAACAAAGTAATTACCAGTGGACGCTCAGTTTTTTCATAGACCTACCTCAATTAGGTCCATTGCAAATTCGAGCCTGCCTGGATATTCCAGACATACAGTTACAAGTTATGGCCGAGCGCCTGGCCGCAGTGGACAAAATTAAGGAAACCTTACCTCTTTTGGAGGGACGCTTTCGCGAACTGGGATTAACGCCCGGTGCCTTCATTTGCCGTCAAGGTAAAGTAGCGCGGCCCGCAGATGAGGATGAAACATCACCCGGTGCTGATCCTTCAGCAGGATTTTCAATTCGGATTTGAATATGACCTCAAAATCAGACGATCCCCTCAAGGCTGTCTCGCTACGTTATGATGGCACTCAGGCCCCCCACGTTGCGGCCAAAGGCGAAGGCAACCTAGCAGACCAAATTATAGCGATGGCTGAGGCTGCCGGGCTTTATATCCACCAGGACCCGGCATTACTGCAGCGTCTTGAAAGTCTGCAAGAGGGAGAGACCATTCCACCTGCGCTTTATATCGTCATTGCTGAAATTTTATCCTACTCCTATATGCTGCAAGGCAAGTACCCAGAACACTGGCGCCGGCAGGATGGGTCGAGCGCATTAGACACACAAGTCTGAAAATAACCATATCTATCGAAGAGATATTGGCAAAAGGCTACCCACTACAGACTTGCGCACCCTTCTTATCGTTTGCCAAAAAAATGCCGATCAGTCGCTGGACTGATCGGCATTGGTTCTATGGTTCGCTTTAAATCAGAGCTAGATCCAGTTCGCTCTTGCACAAAGTTCGCTCTTGCACAAAGCAAGCAGGATCACCGGGTCTTGGCGCTACGCAACGAAATCAACAATTCAGCTTCGGCCTTCGGAATTTCACATTCAGCCATGACCTCATCCAACCCGGCCCCCAATTCAACCATGCGCGCAGCCCGGCTGTAGAGACGACTATCCGGGTCTCGGAGCACCAATTCTTGCTGACGCTCGGCAATCGTCAAAATACCCTTTTCCAGTTCGCCTAACTTCTGACCTGTCCCCAACGCACTACTATGTAGTTCGTTCAGTTGCTTGCGAGCACTATCACGGGCCTTGAGAAGCTCCTTCAACAGCAGTTCCATAGCTTGTAGTTTGCGCTTACTTCGGCTCATACCCAGCCATAAGAGCAGCAATGCAGAACTAGCAACCAGCAAAGCGACAACCGCCACGCTCAGTGCGATGAGATTCAGATCCATACTCAAAGCAAATTCAACTCATCCCACTCTTCATCGGACAAGAGCTTGTTCAGATCGACCAGTATCAAGAGTTCACCATCTCGATTACTGACGCCTTGAATAAACTTGGCGCTTTCCTCTGTACCGACACTCGGTGCCACATCAATTTCTGAGGCTCTCAGATAAACCACCTCTGCCACACTATCAACCAGAATACCGATAACCTGTTTCTCTGCCTCGATGATGACGATTCTTGAGTTATCGCTGACTTCAGCAGGCTGTAAACCAAACCGGGAGCGAGTATCGATCACAGTGACCACATTACCCCGAAGATTGATAATTCCTAGAACATAATCGGGAGCGCCAGGAACCGATGCAATTTCGGTATAACGCAGCACTTCTTGAACCTGCATGACATTAATGCCATAGGTTTCACGATCCAGCTGAAATGTAACCCACTGGAGCACTTCTTCCGCAACATTCTGCGCCACGTTACGCTTCTGACTCATATTTTGATTCCTTATATCGGGCGTCATGAAACAAAATTAGCAACAAACTTGAGAGAGTGCGATCTTAGTTCCCATCAATATTCACTCCCTTCTTTAATAAAGCCAACAGCTCCTGTACATGAAGTAAGGCACACATCTTGTCTTTTACCATACCGGCCAACCAAGGACGTTTGCCTGCACTACTCCGCCACTGGATCCGCTCATGCTGTAACAATTCAGTACCATTGAGTTGATGGCACGCTAGCCCCCATTGGCTATTACCTAACATCACAAGATATTCGTAAGGATCAGCAGCCGTTTGGCCAGGCATGATCCAGCGCGTGGTATCAACCACATTGAGTTGAGCCTCCCGCTGCGTCATAACCCCGGCAAACCAATCTGGTTTACCAAACAGAGTATTGATCTTGGAAATTTGGTGAATACCACCCAGCTCGGTAAGTGGTACCGCAAAGGTCACACCGGATACGACAAAAAATAGTGCTTGAAACTCTTTTCCCGGCTCAATATTTTTCCAAGCGGGCGGTGCAGGTGGCTGAGCTTTCTGTACCCGAATTTGCGTGCTGGTGGTGCTGGTTACCTTGGTTTCACTGATGGGTTCAACCTGAGCCAGTAAATCAGCTAAACGAGTCTGTTGCTCCACCACGGGTTCAGCGAAAGGTACCGCAATAGCAAGCTCCTTAGCTAAAACCGGTTGAGGGACCAATGGCTCACTGACTGTCTCGGACAGCAGAGACTGAAAGTAGCTATCCATTGCCTTGAACTGGGAATCTTGACTCATGGCGCGCCCTCCTCTTGCTGACGCAGATAATCAAGCAAACTTGAATAGGCCTGACTACCCCGGCTCTCGGGCGCATAAATCGATGGCGGAATATGCAAATGGCTGGCATCTCTGAATTTGGTGTCGATGGGAATGACAGAGTCCCAAACACGAAGACCATATAACTCACGAACAGTATCCAGACTTTGCAAGGATGCTCGGGTCCGTTTATCGAACATGGTTGGTACTATCGTGTAACGAAATGGTAGCTGACTGGAGTGCTGCATGATCTCGAAAGTTTTGATCATACGTTCAAGCCCTTTAAGCGCCAAAAACTCGGTTTGCACAGGCACCAGTATACGACTGCTGGCAGCTAAGGCATTGACCATCATGACACCCAGAACCGGCGGACAATCCACCAGAACAACGTCGTAATCATCTCTGACGTGTTCAAGAGCCCGGCGCAATATCAACCCCATCCCATCGCGATCACCCAGAGTACGATCCAATGTGGATAACGCGATAGAAGCGGGCATCAAGCTGATGTTATCGAAGCGTGTTTGCAAAATGATCTTTTTTATCTGAGCGCGGTCGGGGGTTGTCTGCTCAAATAAATCAAATAAGGTACCCTCCAATACGTCTGAGTCATAATCCAGATAACTGGTCAACGACGCATGAGGATCGGTATCAATCAGCAGCACGCGCTGATTTTGGGCAGCAAGCAGCCCTGCTAGGGTAACCACGGTTGTGGTTTTCCCAACGCCACCTTTTTGATTGGCAATTGTCCATACGATCAAGGCGTTATTCCTGCTTTTTTAATTTAAACCGGCCATCTGGCAATTGGATAACATTGTAATTATCCGGGTTAATATTCTGCATTTTGGGTTTTTCACCGGGCTTGGCCGCAGCTTCATCGACAATAACTGGCAAGGGTTTCGGTGTATAGGCAAACCGGGAGACAGCTATCACAACCTTGCGATTGAGTTCTCGCCCGCGTTCGGTTGTATTGGACGCAAATGGTGAAAACTCACCGTAAGCTTCAATGGCCAACTGAGCAGGAGGGATGCCGTCAGCCCCCAGACTTTTCAGGACGGAGATGGCACGAAAGGCCGAAAGCTCCCAGTTAGAGGCATATAATTCATTGCCGATATTGATATTATCGGTATATCCGCGAACTCGGACATAGTTATTCAGCGGTGCCAGGGTCTTGGCAATCTGTTTCAGGATCGGCTTGGCTTTTAGCAATATGGTGGCACTTCCACTCGGAAAGATAAGCCCGGAACTTAATTCAATCGTTAGCCAATTTTCATCCGATTTAATGCTGATAAGTCCAGCAGACACCAGATCTTCCAACGACTTATTAAACTCCTTTTTGAGTGAATCAAATGGAGCACCAGAGCTGTTACTGGTGCTTTTATCAATTGGAAGTTGATCTTTAGTTTCCTGCAGGCTGTTTTGCGTCGGAATTGGTTGTTGAGTCGGAGGTTGTCCCACATCAAGCATGCCCCCTCCACCCTCGGTAGGTGCTTGTACAATGGATACAATCTGGTTCGGAGATGAAGCGCTGACATCGGAACTATCACTACCCTGAGCTATGCCCATATTCCCACCCAGCACGGTTGAGCCAGGTCGGGCAGTGACGAATCCCATTTCAGTGAAACTTTGAATAAGCCCTTGTACCAATGCTTTGACCTCAGTTTGCTTGGACATAGCAAAGCCATACAACACCACAAACAGGGCAAACAACAGTGTCATAAAGTCAGCGTAAGAGAGTAACCAACGCTCATGGTTCTCCGGCGGTTCGGCCTTTTTTTTCTTTGCCATGGCTTACTCTTCTCCGATGTAAACCTGCAAACGCCGTTTAAGCTGCATGGTATTTTCACCACTGGCAATGGACAGCAACCCTTCAAGCACCATCAATTTAAAATGGGCAATATCATGATTAAAGGCTTTGAATCGATTTGCTACCGGCAAAAACAGAATATTGGCCGAACCGACTCCATAGATGGTAGCCACAAAGGCAACGGCAATAGCAGGTCCCAGTTTTTCGGGTTGATCCAGAAGACCCATAGCGTGGATCAGTCCCAGTACGGCCCCCAGTATCCCCATGGTCGGGGCATAGCCACCGAGTGCCTCGAATACTTTTACTGACTGTTCCAGCTCATGTTGTTCCATCTCGATCTCGTTTTCGAGTAACTGGTGCAGTTGCTCTTTATCCACCCCGTCAACGATCATTTGCAACCCATTGCGCGTGAAGGGATCTTCAATCTGTGCCACCTGATTTTCCAGCGCCAGCAGCCCTTGTTGACGAGCCGTCGTTGACATGCCCTCCAGCATTTCAGCCTGCGCGAGTAAATTCAGTTTGGGTCCAGCCAATAACCACTTACATTGCTTCAATGAGCTAATCAAAACACCAAAGGCAAACTGCACCATAACAGCACCGATAGCACCGCCGATTACAATCAAGAATGCAGGTAAATTCAGCAGGGCACTGGGGTGGCCACCTTCGATGAGGTTTGCCCCAATGATGAAAGCAATCGCGACAAATATTCCGATAAGACTCATGCTTAGCGCCCTATTTCGACCAAAATACGTTGAGCAATTTTGTCCAAAGGAAGTGACTCGGATGAGACTCCGGCTTTAGCTACAGCCTGTGGCATGCCGTACACCACACAGCTAGCTTCATCTTGTGCCCATATGGTTGCCCCCTGCTCTTTGAGCAGGCGAGCCCCATCACGCCCATCAGCCCCCATTCCCGTCAATACCACGGCTAATACCTTATCGGCATGGCTCTTGGCCAACGAGGCAAATGTGATGTCAACACAAGGTTTGTAATTCACCTTGTCATTCCCATCTATAATGCGAATACGTGCACTGCTACCCCGCCCATCCAGCATCATTTGTTTTCCACCAGGAGCCAGATAGGCAGCACCGGGCCGCAACAGGTCACCATCCTCCGCTTCTTTGACACTGATTTGGCATAGTCCATTTAGTCGTGCCGCAAAAGCTGCAGTAAAGGTCGCAGGCATGTGCTGAATAAGCAGAATTGGATAGGGGAAATTGGCCGGTAACTGAGTTAATACGGCTTGTAAGGCAACGGGCCCGCCGGTGGAAGTGCCAATCGCTAATAGTTGATAGTTTTTACCGGACTTTTTGAAGTTAACGGGCGAGACGTGCGGAGTGGAAGCGGAGAGAACCTGTCTTTCTGCTGCCGGAGTAATGGCTCTCGGCGCACTCAAGCCTTGCCCCAGAGTTGTCGCTTGAGACAAGGAACTCGACCCCGTCCCATGCGGCATTGAGGTGCTTCGCACCGGTGACATAAACATACGACGGCGAGCGATTGCTTTCACCCGCTGCTGCAATAACTTGATCGCTTCTTCCTTGTCTCGTGCGATATCCTCAAATTTTTTGGGTAAAAAATCCAGAGCCCCCGCATCCAGAGCATCCAGCGTTGCCTTGGCACCATCATGGGTGAGTGAAGAGAACATCAGGATCGGCGTTGGGCATTTGGCCATGATTTCCCGCACTGCCGAGATGCCATCCATAACGGGCATCTCGATATCCATGGTAATCACATCCGGTTGCAGACGAAGAGCCTTATCCACAGCCTCTCGGCCATTTTGCGCCGTATCAATAACCTCAAGAGCTGGATCTTGATTAATAATTTCGCTGACTCTGCGACGAAAAAAGCTGGAGTCGTCTACAACTAATACCTTAACTGCCATGTTCTCTTCATTCTCTATGTTCAGCGTCGACGGGCATAGGCCTTCAACAGATTAGGTACATCCAATATCAGGGCAATTCCCCCATCGCTGGTAATCGTCGCGCCAGCCATACCCGGAGTACCATGTAATAATTTATCGAGAGGTTTGATCACCACCTCTTCTTGTCCAATCAGGTTGTCAACAACGAATCCGACCTGCTGAATGCCAATCTGTACTATGACCACATGCCCCTGCTCTCTGCGCTGCATGTTTCTTTTGGCCCCGCGAACCAGCCAATCTTGAAGGTAGAACAGAGGTATGACTTTATCCCGGACGATAATCGTCATTTGTCCATCAACCATCTTTGCGCGAGTCAGATCCAAATTGAAAATCTCGTTCACACTGGTCAATGGCAACGCGAAGGTCTGTTGACCGACTTCTACCATCAGGGTCGGCAGAATGGCGAGCGTCAACGGAACCTTAATTTCCAGTCGGGTTCCGACACCTAGTTCAGAATGGATATGAATAGAACCATTAAGTTGGGCGATGCTGGTTTTCACCACATCCATCCCGACGCCCCGGCCAGAAATGTCTGATATTTCCTGCTTGGTGGAAAAACCCGGTGCAAAAATCAGATTGTAAGCTTCGGTGTCACTCATCCGGTTTGCCTGCTCCGGATCAAGCACTCCTCGCTTGATCGCAATAGCCTTCAGTTTTTCCGGATCCATACCGGCGCCATCATCCTCGATCAACAGCAGGATGTGATCGCCCTCTTGAGATGCACTCAAGCGAATAGTCCCGATACGCGACTTACCTGCCGATGCCCGAATATCCGGCATTTCAATGCCATGGTCACAGGAATTGCGGACCAGGTGAACCATAGGGTCGGCCAGTGCCTCAACCAGGTTCTTGTCCAGATCCGTATCTTCGCCCTCCATGACCAAGTTGATATCTTTTTTCAGGCTACGGGCAAGGTCACGGACTACACGCGGGAATCGTCCAAAAACCTTCTTGATTGGCTGCATACGGGTCTTCATGACGGCACCTTGCAAATCAGCCGTCACAACATCCAGATTAGACACCGCCTTTGACATCTCTTCGTCATTACTTGCAATTCCAAGACTGACCAACCGGTTTCGAACTAGCACCAGCTCGCCAACCATGTTCATGATGACATCCAGAGTACGGGTATCAACCCGCACTGTTGTTTCATTCTGCACTTGTTGAGCGGGCTGCGAAGCTGGTGCCGCCTGGGCTCTCACGGTAACAGCGACTGGCTCTGCACTCTCCTGGGTATCGACACTCTCGTTACCACCGGCAGGAGCCTTACCTTTTCCGTGCAATTCATCCAGTAGACGCTCGAATTCATCATCATCGATCAGTGAATCCGCTTCTGACTGTGCTTGCACCATAGGTGCTGGCGATGAAGATGGACTACCGGCATGCAGACCTTGTCCATGCAATTGATCGAGCAGGGCCTCAAACTCATCATCGGTAATATCGCCACTAACAGTCGTCGATGAAACCGGCGCTGGAGCCGGTGCGGCAGGAACCTTTCCTGCGCCATGTAATTCATCCAGAAGACGCTCAAACTCATCATCGGATATATCATCAATCGAACCCCCAGTAGAGGCCGGGGTCGGAGCTGCGACAACAGGTTTAGGGGCAGGAGCACTCTTGGCGGCCAATTCGGCCGCTGATGCCGGCTTACTCAGATGATGCATGGCCGCCAGCAACTCAGGCGCGGCAGGCTCAAGAGCTTCTCTATTTTGGACCCTGACGAACATTTCATTGATCGCATCCAGAGTCTGCAAAATAGTGTCCATCAGCTCCGAATCAACCTGCCGACCGCCATTACGCAAGGTGTCAAAAACGTTTTCGGCGCCATGACAAGCATCAACTAGTTCTGTGAGAGACAGAAAGCCAGCCCCCCCCTTGACCGTGTGAAAACCGCGAAAAATAGCATTCAACAGTTCACGATCATTGGGACGCTTTTCCAGTTCGACCAGCTGCTCAGAGAGCTGCTCTAGGATTTCCGATGCTTCGACCAAAAAGTCCTGCAGGATGTCCTCATCAACTTCGTAGCCCATTCTTTACTCCCTCAGAATCCTAAACTCGACAACAAGTCATCTACATCATCTTGACTAGCAACCACGTCGGTGCGTGTTTCCTTGTTGATAATCGGCCCTTCCGCTTCGATTCCCTTGTTGATGGGACCAGGACTTCCTGACGGCAAGGTGAGCGGTTCACCAAATAACGTCAGCATCTCGACCAATTTTGATTCAACTTCCTGCACCAGGGTAATCACGCGACGAATCATCTGACCGGTCAGATCTTGAAAATCCTGAGCCATCAGGATCTCAGTCAGCAAATCACGTAACTGGTTGGAATCGATCTCAGACTGTTTGATAAACAAATCCAGTTGGTGACATAACACCTTGAACTGACCCAATTCTAGCTGCCGGGTCATGAGCAAATTCCATGCTGGCAATACTTGCTGTATCCGCTCATTAAGCTGGCTTGCTAATGGCAGACTGGCATCTACAGCATCCATGGTTCGATTGGCGGCTTTATCCGTCATGGTAATGACGTAGTTCAACCGCTCTCTCGCATCAGGGATCTCCTGCATTGCCAAATCCGGAATACGGGAATCGAGTTGGAAATCATGGAGTGAGGTATGGAGCTGGCGAGTTAACTGACCAATTTGAGCAAACATGTCACTCGCATTTGGCGCACAAATATCCGCCAACAACTCATCGGCCGCAGCCTGTTCATCTTGCTCGAGATACATCACGAGCATCCTGGCTTGATCCAGGCTAATCAGCGGCGCCTTCGACTTCATACAGACACCCCATTAGCCAATGCGTTCGAAAATCTTGTCCAATTTCTCTTTCAAGGTTGCAGCAGTAAACGGTTTAACAATGTAACCATTTACCCCGGCCTGGGCTGCCTCGATGATCTGCTCCCGCTTCGCTTCAGCAGTAACCATCAACACCGGCAAGTGGCTCAACTTATCATCAGCCCGAATCGCCTTCAGTAGATCAATCCCTTGCATACCAGGCATATTCCAGTCTGTGACCACAAATTCGAAGTCCCCATTTTTCAACATGGGCAGAGCCGTATTGCCGTCATCCGCTTCATGGGTATTGTTAAAACCCAAGTCACGGAGCAAATTTTTGATTATCCGGCGCATTGTTGAAAAATCATCAACAATGAGGATCTTCATGTTCTTATCCAAAATACCCTCCTAGGTGGCCGCCCAACACAGCCCTAACTCATTCTGTTTATAGCGATATTGTTTTTATTATGCCTCACCGTTGCCTATGAGTGTAGACAAGCATGTGTGCGGTCAGTACCAATCTTTCATTCTGGCTCGCAATCTGTGCATCGCCTGACTATGGATCTGGCTGATTCTCGACTCACTCACGTTGAGAATTTGACCAATTTCCTTGAGGTTCATCTCCTCATCGTAGTAAAGCGACAAAACCAGAGCTTCTCTTTCGGGAAGATGGGTAATTCCTTCGGCCAGCGCTTGTTGAAAACGCTCTTTGGCAATTCCGGTAAATGTTTTGTTGTCATCCGTTTCATCGGTAGTACCCGTCAACACATCATCGGAAACACCCAAATCTTCAATGCCAACCACCCGACCGCAGGCGGCCTCGTTCAGCATACAGTGATATTCATCCAGCGAAACACCCAGCTCTCGCGCTACCTCGACATCTTTGGCATCGCGACCAGTATGCTGTTCTACCACATCTATCGCATCAGAAATGCGCCTTGTGTTGCGATGTACGGAACGAGGGACCCAGTCACCACGACGAATCTCGTCAATCATGGAGCCGCGGATACGGATGCCGGCATAGGTTTCAAAACTGGCCCCCTTGCTACCGTCATAATTTCTGGCGGCTTCAAGAAGACCAATCATGCCCGCTTGAATAAGATCATCTAACTGAACGCTGCTTGGCAAACGAGCCATCAGGTGCAACCCAATCCGCTTGACCAGCAGCGCATGCCGCTCTATCAACGCGTTTTGATCCTGATGGCGAGCATAAGCTTGAGCTTTATTCACTAATAGTGTCCTGAGCTAAAGAAGGCTTGTTTAACAGAGTTTCGATAAAGAACTCCAGATGCCCACCCGGTTGATGGGGTGTCGGCCATCCGGCTGCTTTATTCGCCAGCGCCCGGAATGCCAGAGACGCAGGGGATTTCGGAAATGCATCCACGACCACTTTCTGTTTCTTGACCGCCTGACGCACATTATTATCGTAGGGAATACAGGCGACGAGCTCCAGTGACGCATCTAAAAAACGGTCGGTAACCCGGGTCAGCTTGGAAAATAACTCCTGTCCTTCACGCAGGCTGCGGACCATGTTCGCCACAACCTTGAACCGAAAAACACCATATTCCCGCGACAGCAGCTTAATCAGTGCATAGGCATCGGTAATTGACGTAGGCTCATCGCAGACCACCACCATAATATCCTGCGCAGCACGGGAGAAGCTGAGCACCATATCAGAGATACCGGCAGCTGTATCAACCAACAACACATCGATCGGCGTCTTCATATCACTGAACGCACGAATGAGACCAGCATGCTCCGCTGGCTTTAACTCCACCATGGACTGGGTCCCGGACGTCGCCGGGATAATCATCAGGCCATAGGGACCTTCAACTATGATGTCATCGAGAGTGCATTCCCCCGAAAGCACATGGGAAAGATTGCGCTGAACCCGTAGCCCCAACATGACGTCGATATTGGCAAGTCCCAAGTCAGCATCCAGCAACATGACCCGTTTGCCTTGGGCAGCCATGGCGACTGCAACGTTCAGCGTTACGCTGGATTTACCGACGCCACCCTTGCCTCCGGTCACAGTGATCACTTTGACCCGATTGTTCTGGCGCATCTTTCGCAGACCCTGAGCTTGATCAAGATTGGTATTGTTCATGTTATTCATAAAACTCCATGTGGTCGGCGCGATCGCTCTCCTGGCCCCAGAAATGACTCGGTACTCCGTCAGCCTCCAATTGCTGCAAGGTAACAGCAATCAGCTCGCTGGCATCAGCAACCTTGATATCTTCTGGAACACGTTGGCCATCGGTAACATAGCTGATAGGCAGATTATTCTGGATGCACATACCCAATACATCGCCCAGATTCAGGCTTTCATCCAGTTTGGTCAGAATACAACCACTCAGTGGTACCCTGCGGAAATGCTCGTACGCCTCTTGCAACACACGTCGCTGAGAGGTAGCAGGTAGTACCAGATAATTTCGAATACGAACCTTGGCATTTTTCACCAAGGTATCCAGCTGTTCCGTCAAACGAACATCGCGCTGCCCCATGCCCGCGGTGTCAATCAATACCAGTCGCCGGTTGCGAAGTTGATACAAGGCTGCAGAAAGCTCCTCGACATCAGAAACTGGCCGCACGAGACACCCCATAATTCGGCCATAGGTTTGCAACTGCTCATGAGCGCCGATGCGATAGTGGTCCGTCGTGATCAGGGCAACCTGATCCGGACCATATTTCATGGCAAATCGCGCGGCCAGCTTGGCAATCGTGGTTGTTTTTCCGACTCCGGTTGGCCCCAGCAAGGCGATGGCACCGCCATGCCGCAAAATGTCATCATCCGTGGTTTTGACATGCTCCAGCAGTAGCTTTTGCAGCAAATGCCAAGCCTCATGCAAAGACGCACTTTCGGGAACACTGGCGGCTAACTGCTCCGCAAACGCCTCGTCAAATCCACCTTTGCAGAGTTGTTTGATCAACAAGGCGCGTACCGGTCCCCGACGCTCAACCTCTTGCCACATCAGACCAGACAGTTGATGCTGCAGCAGCTTCCTGATGGAGGCTATCTCAGCTCGCATTGCATCCAGATCTTTATCCCGATTCTGAGCTGGCACCGGCGCCCGAGTCGCGGTGCGACGAGGGGCAGGCTCGGTCAGTGCGGCTTGTTCAGCCAGGGTTTTCGGGGCCGAGGGATCGTGAGTGAGAACATCTGGCAAACGTGACTGGAGCTGTTGCTGACGGGCCAGTAAGGCAGAAAGACTATCGGGAAAGCTCTCTGAACCGTCATTTTTTTGGCTAGCGGCCAAATTCGGAGCCATAAAGGGATCGACCGGGCGCGCACGGGTCGATAAATTGACGCTGTCATCGCGAATATCTCGTCGGACGTCCGTCGCGGCCGAAGCAACCTGGGTCTGATAATCCACAGCCGCAACGATCTCGATGCCTCCAGAGACCTTCTTGTTGGACATAATGACTGCATCTGGGCCGAGGACCTCTTTCACCTCAGCCAGAGCAGTACGCATATCCTTGGCAAAAAAACGCTTTATCTTCACCTAGACCTCCAGCTCCCTATTTATTGTTGCCCGACTGCGCTCACGATGCGGATCTGTTTATCATCAGGAATCTCCTGGTAAGAAAGCACTCTCAATCCAGGAATGGAGTTTTTCACGAAACGAGCCAAGGTGTTACGCAGAACCCCGGAGGTCAACAGCACAGCCGCCTGCCCTTCCAGCTCCTGCCGTTGTGCTGCCTCGGTCAAGGACTGCTGCATGCGCTCGGCCAATCCAGGTTCGATGCCAGCACCTTCGGCGCCACCGGCTTGTAGAGACTGGTGCAATATGCGTTCCAGCTCGGGAGCCAAGGTGATGACCGGAATCACAGACTCGCCACCAATGATCTCCTGCACAATCAACCGCCGCAAGGCGATGCGACAAGCCGCCGTCAACACATCCGGGTCCTGACTGCGCGGTCCATACTCTACCAATGTTTGCAGCAGGGTACGCATATCGCGTACCGGGACCCCTTCTGTCAACAAATTTTGCAAGACCTTGACCAGAGTCCCCAAGCTCATCACACCCGGGATCAAGCCTTCAACTAATTTGGGCTGCGCCCGCGCCACCATATCCAACAGATTCTGAACTTCCTCGTGGCCTAGCAGTTGCGAGGCATGGTTGGTCAAAAGCTGGCTCATATGGGTAGCGATTACCGTCGAAGCATCCACAACTGTGTAACCCAGGCTCTGTGCCTGATCCACCTGCTCACGACCAATCCATACCGCATCCAGACCAAACGCCGGATCTCGGGTTTCAACCCCCTGAATGGCACCGAAGACTTGACCGGGATTAATCGCCATCTCGCGATCATGGTAGACCTCGGCCTCGCCCATATTGACCCCCATCAGGGTAATTCGATATTGATTGGGCTGCAGATCCAGGTTATCGCGAATGTGTACCGGCGGAACCAGAAAGCCCAATTCCTGAGACAGCTTCTTGCGTACCCCTTTGATTCGGTTCAGCAATTCCCCACCCTGGCTGCGATCCACCATGGGGATCAAGCGATAACCAACCTCCAGACCGATGACATCCACCGGGCTGACATCATCCCAGCTCAAGTCGCGGTGTTCAGGGATCGCCGTAGTCTCAACCGGTGCAAGCGCCTTCGCTTCGGCATCCGTTTTCTTTTTCTGGGTATGACGAACCATCAGCCAGGCTCCAAGGGCGGAGAGAAATCCCAGCGATAAGAAAGCCAGATGCGGCATTCCAGGCACCAGACCCATGATAATCAACACCGCGGAGGCAATGATCAGCGCCTTGGGCTCTTCGAACATCTGATTGAGCACCACCTGCCCCATGTCCTGGTCGGCATTTTGACGGGTGACGATAATTGCGGCGGCGATGGAGAGCAGTAACGATGGGATCTGTGCCACCAGACCATCGCCTATGGTCAGCAGCGTATAGATAGAAGCCGCTTCGGAAAAGCCCAGTCCATGCTGGGCCATGCCGATGATAAAACCACCAATGATATTGATAAACAGAATGAGGATACCGGCCATGGCATCCCCTTTTACAAACTTGGAGGCACCATCCATAGAACCGTAAAAATCGGCTTCCATGGTGACTTCCTGACGCCGTTTTTTCGCGTCTTCCTGATTGATGAGGCCAGCATTCAAATCGGCATCAATGGCCATTTGCTTACCCGGCATGGCATCGAGGGTAAAGCGGGCACTCACTTCGGAAATACGGCCTGCCCCCTTGGTAACAACCACAAAGTTGATAATCATCAAGATGATAAAGACGATGAGACCCACCGCATAGTTACCACCAATAACCACGTTACCAAACGCTTCAATCACATGACCGGCCGCCGCCGCACCATTATGCCCCTCCAGCAACACGACCCGAGTCGACGCTACGTTCAAGGCCAAGCGCAGCAAGGTAGCAACCAGTAGGATGGTCGGGAAGGCCGCAAAATCGAGCGGACGGCGGGAGTAAACAGCAACCAGAAGCACGACCAGCGCCAAGGCAATGTTGAAGGTAAACAACACATCCAGCAGGAACGGGGGCATGGGCAGAACCACCATGCCAAGGCTGGCGAGCACCAATAAGGGGGTACCCAAACCACGATTTAGCAGATTGCGATATTGACCCAGCGAAGAGAAGGCTGCTCTCATTTCCATAATGATATGTCGGATAAGATGGAGTTAACCTAGACTAGCAAAAAACAAGCCACCAATTAACTATTTGATTTTTATTGTTATAAATAATGTTAGCCAGTTAACGTCAAAAAAATGTCAATACCTTAAATCATCTGGGATCGGCAATTCATCCGCCAGTTTGCGTGGCGCTTCGGCCCGCCCCTGCTTGTAGGCCTGCAACTGGTACACATAGGCCAACACCTGAGCCACAGCCACAAACAAGCCATCCGGTATAGCCTTGTTGAGCTTGGTGGTATGGTAAATAGCCCGGGCTAGAGCCGGGGATGCCACATTGATGACCCCACATTCCCTGGCGATCTCCCGGATCTTCATGGCAACCTCATCGACCCCCTTGGCCAATACGATAGGGGCTCCACCGGGTTTATCGCGTTCATATTTGAGCGCAACCGCATAATGGGTCGGGTTCGTCACCACCACATCCGCCTTGGGAACTTCTGCCATCATGCGCCGATTGGCCATCTCGTATTGCATGCGACGCAAACGGCCTTTGACTTCCGGCTTCCCTTCGGAGTCTTTGTACTCATCCTTGATTTCCTGCTTGCTCATACGCAGCTGTCGACTGTGATTCCACATCTGAAAGGGAACATCGATGGCCACTATGGGTAACAGGGCACAACAGATCCCCACCGCGGCCCATAGACAAAGCGCCAGCGCATCGTAGATGGCGTAAGGAAGTTGCCGTTGACTCAAATCCAGAATGTGTGGAAGTTGCCCCATGATCAGCGACCAGGAGAGCAGACCGATAAACAGGACCTTGGCGATGGATTTGATAAGTTCCACCCAACTCTGCATGCCAAACATCCGCTTGAAACCTGCCATGGGGCTGAGCTTACTCATCTTCGGCATCATGGCTTCACTGCTGACATTGACGCCCCCCAACAGCAGGTTGCCCACCAAAGCAGCCAACATCACGATGGCAAATAGCGTGATCAACGGCATGATCAGGTTACCGATATCATCCGCTAGCGCGGGGATCATGGAGAGGGGATCGAACACCTGCTCTCGGGTAAAGGAAAAATTGCGACTGAAGACGGCCAGCAGAGCGCCGCCCAGTGATTTGGCGACCGTCGATAAACCAATAACCCCGGCCAACAGGACCACGGCCGTTCCCAGCTCTTTGGATCGGGGAACCTGGCCTTTCTCCTTGGCCTGATCTAGTTTTCGCCCTGTGGGTTCCTCTGTCTTTTCCTGACCATCAGATTCGGCCATGGCCTACTCTCCCGAACACTGGGTCTGAATCACGTCGCAAATCAACGACTGCACCTGCTGCCAATGATGCAGGAAATGCTCCATGAAGCCGCCGAGCGAGACCCAAATCACCAGCAAGCCGCATATCATACTGACCGCAAACCCCATACTGAAGATGTTCAGCTGCGGTGCGGCACGGGTCATAACACCAAAGGAAAAGTTAATCAGCAACATGGCGACGATAGCCGCCAGAGAGACCGAAAGGCACATTTCGAACATCACGGCCAAAAATGCCGCCAGACTCTGGAGTCCTTCGATGCTGATCCCGCTAGCGGCAACCGGTAACGTCGTAAAACTCAGCTGCAACAGATGCAACATGGTCAGGTGACCATCAATGGCAAAGAAAATCAAAGTCCCCAGCATCAGATAGAGCTGGCCAACCACAGGCGTGGAACCACCATTGATAGGGTCTACCATAGAGGCGAAACCCAGACTGGTCTGCATCGCAATGATCTGGCCCGACATGATGAACGTCTGGATCAGGAACTGGGAGGCCAGCCCTATGCTCACCCCCACCAGTACCTGCTGTGCCGTGATCATCAGTCCGGGCAGGCTGAATAATTCAACCGCAGGCATAGCAGGTAGCAAGGGAGCCATGGCCGCAGTAATGACCAGTGCCAGCTTGGCGCGGATCATGATGGGTACCGTCTGTGACCCCAATACCAGCATGGTCATCAGCATGGCGGAGAGCCGCGCATAGGGCCAGGCGTAGGAGGCAATCCAGGCCATCACCAGATCGGCAGGGTAATTCACCCCAGTACCTCAGGAATTTGCGAAATGATCATGGTGAAAAAATCGAGCAGGGTCTGAAGCCCCCAATGAGCCCCCAACGCCAGGGCAGCCAGAGTGACCAGCAGGCGGGGCAGGAAGCTCAGGGTCTGTTCGTTAATCGAAGTCGCTGCCTGGAAAATAGAGACGATCAAACCAATAAACAGACTCGGCAAGATTG
Source organism: Aeromonadaceae bacterium (assembly GCA_963677375.2). Lineage (GTDB taxonomy): Bacteria > Pseudomonadota > Gammaproteobacteria > Enterobacterales > Aeromonadaceae > Pseudaeromonas. The sequence goes on along the minus strand of CAXXIF010000005.1, from coordinate 61,835 downwards.
CCGCACAGACCAGCAGACTGACGATGCCTAACGCTTGGCGAAAGACATCGACAAACGCTTCGGGGTTCATCCCCCACCCCCGATCCCGAAGCTGTTAATCAACGACCCCATAATCAGAGTCCAGCCATCAACCAACACAAATAACATCAGCTTGAAAGGCAGCGAGATCATCATAGGAGACAGCATCATCATCCCCATCGCCATCAAGATACTGGCGACAACCAAGTCAATCACCAGGAAGGGCAGGAAGATCATGAAACCGATCTGGAAGGCCGTTTTCAACTCACTGATCATGAACGCCGGGATCAGTACCCGCATTGGCACCTGTTCCGGCTTATCGACATGCACATTGGCAAATTCCATAAAGCTGTTCAGATCCTTGATCCGGGTCTGCCCCAGCATGAACTGATGCAAGGGTTCCTGAGCCTTATCAAATGCCTCGCGGGAGCTCATTTGTTCGTTCAGATAGGGTTGCAGCGCCTCATCATTAATTCGGTCAAACACCGGAGTCATGATGAACAACGTCAAGAATAGCGATAAACCGATCAGGATCTGGTTGGAAGGGCTCTGTTGCAGACCAATGGCCTGCCGTAAAATCGACAGCACCACTATGATCCGGGTGAATGAGGTCATCATGATGACGATGGACGGTAGGAAGGTCAGCGCCGTCATCAACGCCAGGATCTGCAAGGTCAGGCTATATTCTTGCGAGCCATCCGGATTTGTGGTCACAGTGACCGCCGAGAGCCCGCCCGTTTGCGCCCACAAGGAAGGCGCCATCAGGCATAACAACAGCCACCACCAATTAAGCTTCATCCTTGTAGCCTCCATCCCGCGCGTCAATCACCTCCGATGAAGCTGTGCCAGGAACATCTCGTCCACCTTTCATCCATTTACCCAAATGCGCCGCGAAGGGTACCGGTAGTGATTGTTCGGCCAGAGGGGTATCCAGAGTGCACAACAACGAGATATTGGCAGGAGTCATCCCCAAGAGCAGCTGCTGTTCCCCGACCTTGACCACGAGCAGCTTCTCTCGCGTTCCCAGCGGTAAGACACTCAAGACCCGCAGCTGATTCTGGGTTAGATTGGGCACCAAACGACTCTTTTTTAGCAGCCAGGCCAATAATAAAATCAGGCCAATGACCAAGAAACAGCTGAGCAGCCACTGCACAAGGTTAGTATCCGATGCCACATTGGCCACTGGAGCGGCGGATACCGGCATGGTCAACAGAGCTCCGAGCCAGACGAGCTTTCTCATTTGAGCTTCTTGATTCGTTCGGTCTGACTGATGACATCCGTCAAACGGATACCAAACTTGTCATTGACCACCACCACTTCGCCATGAGCAATCAGGGTACCATTGACCAAAACATCCAACGGCTCACCGGCCACACGATCCAGCTCAACCACCGAGCCCTGATTCAACTGCAACAGATTGCGAATGCTGATCTGGCTACGCCCCACTTCCATGGTGATGGTGACAGGAATATCCAGAATCGCATCCAGCTTGCGACGCTCCTCTTGGGAGATGGGTGCTGACTCGTCAAATTCTTCCAATTGCGCGGGTTTGACTTCACCCTCAGCTTGCTCACCCAGCGCCGCAGCCCAGGCATCGGCCATTAAGTCCTGATCATCCATCACTATTCTTCCTCAATACTCTTTTCAAGCTCTTCAAGCTCGGCCACCCCATCGATGCGCATGCCGCCACGGGTTACCAGCGTCATCTCGTTCTTGATTGAATCTGGTCGTTTGATCTTCTCGGCAATTTTGATGGCCACCTTGTTATGAGTCCGTCCCAGCTTGGCTCGGAAGGTGGGTAAATCCTCGACAAAGACCAGCAGAGACTCCGGCATATTGACCGGAATGATATCACCAGCCTGGAATTCCATCAGTTGGCGCAAGGTGACGTCCGTTTGCAATAACCGGGTGGAAAGTCCGACCTGCACATCCATGATCTCGTCCCGCAAGGCCTTGCTCCAACGTAGATCGGTATCCCCTTTGTCGCTTTGAACGCCCGCGTCCAGCAACTCCCGAATGGGTTCCAGCATGGAATAGGGCATGGCGACGTGGAAATCCCCCCCCCCACCATCCAGTTCGATATGGAACGAACTGACCACGATCACTTCGGTCGGGCTGACAATGTTGGCCATGGCCGGGTTGACTTCGGAATCCAGATACTCGAAGCCCACATCCATGACCGGCGCCCAGGCTTCCTTGTAATCTTCAAAGACCAATTTGAGCAACATCTGGATGATGCGGCGTTCGGTAGGAGTAAACTCCCGGCCCTCAATCTTGGCGTGATAGCGGCCATCGCCACCAAAAAAGTTCTCCACCAAAATGAAAACCAGTCGCGCCTCCATGGTGATCAGCGCCGTCCCTTTGAGCGGACGGAAGCGCACCATGTTCAGACTGGTAGGGACAAACAAGGTATGCACGTATTCGCCGAACTTCAGCATTTGCACGCCATTGATCGACACTTCGGCGGTGCGGCGCATCATATTGAACAGACTGATACGCATATGACGGGCAAAACGCTCGTTGACCAACTCAAGAGTTGGCATCCGCCCCCGGACAATCCGGTCTTGGGAGGAAAAATCGAACGTCATCACCCCGGGAGCCGAGGCTAAACCAACGTCTTCCTCTTCTACCTCATCGACCCCATGTAACAGGGCATCGATTTCGTCCTGTGTTAACAGATCGCTCACGAGTCACCTATTGCATGACAAAGCCGGTAAACAGTACCTGCTCGACCACGGCTTGTTGAGTTACTTCATGCAGTGCCTGGCTGACCGATGCCAGGGCATCACTGCGTAATTTTTCACGCCCTGCGACCGTCGCCAACTGTTCGTTGCTGGCGGCAGAAAATACCTTGAACATGGCGCCCTCGATCAACGGAGTATGTAATTTGGCCAGCGCCTCATTGGCAGCACCACGAACAAGCAGGGCGACCTTGATCTGGACCAGCCGATATCGAGGCTTGGCCGAAACATTGAAAACAAAAGGACGGGGCAATACCACATACAGAGCCATTTTAGAGGCCTGTTCAGCCGCCTTTTCCTCTTCGCTCTGACCGTGACCACCTTCCCCTTCCGTTTTCGCCGCCTCTTTCTTATCCCCTCCCGAAAACATCAACCAGCCTCCGACACCACCACCAATCAATAAAATCAGTGCGGCCGCGACAATAATAATCAGTTTTTTCTTGCCCCCCTGGGGCTTAAGTTCCAGCTGTTCTTCATCGGCCATGGGAATTCTGCTCCGGCTTCATTCGTCAGGATCTGGCGCTTATCATAAGCGTGGATCAATTTGCATCAAGCGTAGAAATCAATTCCTGCGGCACCAGTCGAGCGAATGGACAGATTCTGCACATCAACACTCTCACTCAGACGATTTTCGCCACGCAGCCAGGGGCTGGATGAACCATTTCCCTGCCCCTGATTTTGTTGCGCAAATTGCCCTTGTGCTTGCTGTTGCCCCCGCAGACTGTTGCTGCACACTGGTCTGCCCAAGCTGTATCCCCTGACTGGCTAACATGTCACGAAGCTTGGGCAGGGCCTGCTCCAGCAGATCCCGCGAAGACCCGTGCTGGACAATAAACTGCACATGCGCTTTTTGTTCCTGATCGACCGACAACTGAATGCTCATCTTCCCCAAACCTTGCGGTTCAAGCTGGATTTCGGCCTCATGCCATTTCTGACCAATCATTAACGTCATACGTTCTGCCAGTTCAGGGGCAGCCTGCTGGGGAAGCCCTAGATGAACGGCAGCCAGAGAGACTGGTGTCTCACGACTACGAGAGAGCATCTCCTGATTGGTAGCCCCTTGTGTAGTCAGGACAACATTCAGCTCCGGAGTGGCACTCGCCGCTGCCGGATGCGAACTTTCGGGTTGTAACTTGCCCAGCAAGTTACCCTCATTACGCGAAGTATCTTCTGCTGATATGTGCGCGGTTTGTGGCGATAGCAGATGGTTCAACGAGAACGCCACGTTGGCCTCCGGCTCGAGCGGCGAGAGAGCGACGCCGCAGTTGCCGTCTCCGATATCGTCTGAGTTGCGCGACTCGCACCCCTCCCGTTTGCTGTCAGCAACCAACAAGGCGGCTAACTGCGCCAGCTCGGGAGAACTATCCCCCTCCTCACGCTCCGGGAGTGGCGCTATGGTCATGCTCTCGTCCGGCAACGCTTTGGAAGCCAGTGGCTGAACAACCAGACCAGGCTTCGGCTCCTGACTGCTTGACTGAACCCGCTGAATGAGCGGCATCTGCCGCCGTTAACCCGGAAGACACCTGAAGTTTTGGCTCTGTAAGAGGCAGTGCCAGCGCATCTGGCTCCACAGGCAGTATCGGTTCATCCAGTTGCAGCGCATCTTTCTCGCCCGACTTCGACAGCGGCAACTCCGAGTTTTTCGACGCAGAGACGGCGGCAGAAGCTGCCGACTCGCGGCCCGCAGCGAGCGGTGGCAATAAGTTGCCGCCGTCCAGGCGCCCCTCGTCACTCATCGCATCAGAGATCTGCTTTTGTACCGATGGCTTGGTCGTCGAAATTTCAGCACTCGATATGAATTCAGAACCCTCCAGCTGATGCGTCTTGGGGATCACCACCTGCGTCGTAGTCGCCAGACTGTTCTGTAAGTGCTGCAAAAAATCGATCGCCGTAGCATCACTAACCACCGCGGAGGTGTCATCCGTTTTGGTTGCTGTGTCTTTACTCTCAACAGCTGTCGTTGTTGCGTCGTCTGATGCCTTACCCGCCTCGGCTGTTGCGTCCGTCGCCATGAGCGTCGGGAGCAGGAGCTCGGTGTCCGGTGCTGGGGTTGCATCGTCACCCGCCGCGGGTTCATCACCCAAGTTTACGGAAAGTCGCACCTCGTTTTTTAAACCCATTTTTTCAGATTTATCAGCACGTTCAGATGGTTCGCCATAGTTAATCGGCTCTGGATCGACGTTCGCCCCCTTGCTGGAGGCTTCGCTTGGCGGGGTCTTTTCGGTTGTGGCCGCGGCGGTTCTCGAGGGCGTAGATGCCGAACGCTGAACCTCAGATTGACTCTTTCCTCGGGTCTCGGCACGCACATGCCCCGAGGCGGAAGCCGATGCCGGTTTTGCCGAATGGGATGGGTTCACCGTGCTCGATTGACGTAGCGGCGCCGCCGTTTTGGCTTCCAGCACCGAAGAAAAACTGCTCTCACCCTGCCCCTGCGTCGAGCTAGAAAGCGGCCCCTTATTGTCTTGAGGAGCCTCGAGGGTGATCTTGCTGTTTACCTGCATCATCACATGCCACCTTGGATCGCGTGCCGGCCAGCATCAGAGATGCGACACCAGAACAGCGTAAATTGAGTACTCGATGCAAATCTCTGGCAATTTTCAAGCCAGAAATAGCTAAGACTCGGCCTGGCGATGGAAATAACGAAAGGTCGAAAACTCGTCGAGCAACTTCTGCTCTTGCCGGGCTTGCTTGATGGCCTCCTTGGCCGCCTTGCGCTCCAGCAACATTTCCAATGCCTTGCGTTGCTGCTGGATGTCCAGCCACTCCTTGCGACGGTTTTCTGTTGACTGACGAACTTGCCGTAGCCCTTCCAACTGCTGAGTGGCAGCGTGATCCAGTTTGTTGATGAAGGCCTGGTAGTGACCAAACTGCAGCCCGTTGAGTCCCTGACTCCCGCGTTCAGTCAGCTGGCCACTGTAGTTCTCCCGATACTGATTCAGAGCCTCCAACTGGCTCTCGTAACGAAGCTGATCCTGCCGCGCCAGGGTCAGTATGCGCGAAGCCCGATCTTCGGCTTCAATCAGCCGATCCACCAATAATTGAATGGCTCTACTCATGGCAACCTCAGTGCAGTACGGCACCCATCAAATGAAGGAACGAATAGGGCGGCGTCTCGAACCCATGACGGAGCTTATTGATTGCCCCGAACCAGCGTCATGGCAACCTGCTGCAGCATCTGCAAGCAGTTATCATAGGGCACCACCTCTTTCATCTTTTGTTGCAAGAACTGATCCAGCAACGGTCGGATGGCGATTGCCTGATCCAGACGCGGATCGGCTCCCCGCTGATAGGCGCCAATGGTGATGAGATCCCGGTTCTGCTGATACAGGGAGTAACACTGTTTGAGCGTTCGAGCCATCAGCATGTGCTCTTCGGAGGTGACCATCGGCATGACCCGGCTGATAGACTTCTCGACGTCAATGGCCGGGTAGTGGCCACTATCTGCCAACTCCCGTGACAGCACTATGTGACCATCCAGAATTGCCCGCGACGCATCGGCGATGGGATCTTGCAGATCATCCCCTTCGGTCAGCACGGTGAAAAAGGCCGTGATGGAGCCCTGCCCCTCGGCACCATTCCCGGCACGTTCGACCAGCGCCCGGTAATTTGGCGAATACCGATGGCGGATAGCCCTTGGTCGCTGGCGGCTCGCCGATGGCCAGGGCGATTTCCCGCTGCGCCTGAGCATAACGGGTCAGAGAATCCATCAGCAGCAGCACATTGAGTCCCTGATCGCGAAAATACTCGGCAATCGTCAGGGCGGTTTCACAGCCCTTGAGACGCATCAGCGGTGAGGCATCAGCCGGAGCCGCCACCACCACAGAGCGCGCCCGGCCTTCGACCCCCAGAATTTCTTCGATGAACTCTTTGACTTCCCGTCCCCGCTCGCCGATCAGGCCAACGACGACCACATCGGCCGTCGTACCCCGGGTCATCATGCCCAGCAGTACTGATTTACCGACACCGGAACCGGCAAACAGCCCCATCCGCTGGCCTTGGCCCACGGTGAGCATGGCATTGATGGCGCGGACACCAACGTCCATGGGTTGATGGATCGGCTTGCGAGCCAGCGGATTGAGACGGCGATTGACCAGACGTGCCGAGTCGGCCGTGAGTATGGGGCCCAGGCTATCCAGAGGTTCACCGACACCATCGATGACCCGTCCCAGCAGGGCCATGCCGACCGGGATGCCGTGTTCATCGCTGATTGGCGTGACTTTGGCGCCAGGAATGACGCCCTTAAGTTGCTCACTCGGCATCAAAAACAGTTTATCCCCGGAAAAACCGACGATCTCCGCTTCCAGATAGCCATCCAGAGTTTCGATGCGACAAAGGGAGCCGACGGCGGCACGACAGCCGATCGCCTCCAGGGTCAAGCCGACGACACGAGTCAATTTACCGGCGACACTGGGGCGAGTTGTTGTTTCACTGACCTGATAAGTTTTGAGGCGTGTCAGCAGGCTCATGGCAAGCGATCCAGATTACTGCGCAGGAAGTTCCGCAACAGGCTTTCAATACGCTCTTCCAGCAACCAGTCAATGCTGGATGTCCGGCTTACCAGTTGCAAATCACCCCGCAGGAGGGATGGTTCAGGCACCAGAGTCCAGTGTCGGCGTTGACACTCGTCCGCACCATAGGCATCTCGAACCAATTGCACATCCTCCGGATTCAAGGTCAGGGTGATCCCCTCCTCCGCACAAGGCAACAGAGCAATGGCCTCCTTGAGGGACGATAACAACAGATCGGGTGAGGTGTGCGCCTCGTGACGGATCAGGTTCTTGGCCAGCCGCAGCGCCAACCAGACCAATTGTTGCTCCACCTGCTCATCCACCTGAGCCAATGGCTGCGCCAACTTTTCACTCAGCTGCTGCCAATGGGCCACCTGTTGATCAACCAGTTCCTGCCCCAAAGCCAGCCCTTCGCGCTGCCCCTGCTCCAACCCCTCGCTGTGCCCTTCTTGCAAACCTTGCAAGCGGCCCTCTTCCAGGCCCTGAGCCAAACCAAGCTCCCGTCCCTCGGCGAAGCCATCTTCATAGGCGGCCTGGCGGACGGCTTCAATTTCTTCGAGAGTGAGGGGTTGCTGTTCGGGTTCAGCGTTATCTTCCGGTTCGACCGTCGGCTGTTCTTGCTGATACCAACCCGCCGCATAACCGAGGGCATTGCTCTCCGGCTCCTGCTCGGCGGTTTCCATCAAAGGCCAGTTCCAGGCCGTGAATTCTTCGGTGTCGTCCGGCTCGTGATCGCCGGGTTGTGTTGGCTGTTTGGGATTCACCCTGTCACTCCTGGCTGTATGCTACGAACGCCATGATCACACAGGGAACGCAGGGATTGCACCTGCATTCACCCGTGCCTCCAACTTAAACGAAGTCGTCACCACCACCGGCACCCAGCATGATTTCGCCAGCATCGGCCAGGCGACGGGCAATGGAGAGGATCTCTTTTTGAGCCGCTTCCACATCGCTGACCCGAACCGGTCCCATGGCCGTCAAGTCTTCGCTCAACATCTCGGCGGCACGTTTGGACATGTTCTTGAACACCTTATCCTTGAGCTGATCGTCGGCCCCCTTGAGCGCCTTTTGCAACAACTCGCCCGGCACTTCACGCAACAGCGCCTGAATACCCCGGTCGTCGACATCGATCAGGTTTTCAAACACGAACATCAGATCCTGGATCTGCTGGCTCATCTCTTCATCCGAATCGCGGATAGCATCCATCAGCTGGCCTTCGACGTTGGTATCCAGGTAGTTCATGATACTGGCCGCAGCCTTCAGGCCGCCCATCTTCGCCGCCTGCGCCCCTGCGGCACCAGCAAACTGTTTCTCCATGATATCGTTCAGTTCTTGCAAGGCCGCCGGTTGTACCTCTTCGAGGTTGGCGATGCGCATGATGAGATCCAGCCGCACCTGTTCCGGGAATTGACTCATGATTTCAGCCGATTGTTCCGGGTCCAGATAAGAGAGCACTATGGTCTGGATCTGCGGGTGTTCGTTTTGAATGATGCTGGCCACCTGCCGCGCATCCATCCACTTGAGGGAGTCCAGACCCCGGGCCCCGGAGCCCATGATGATCTGATCGACCAGATTTCCGGCCTTATCCTCACCGAGTGCGGCGACCAGCGCCTTGCGCACGAAGTCCTCACTGCCGATGCCGATATTGGAGAATTTCTGGATGTCTTCGATGAACTGCCGATGCACCGCCGTCACCTTGTCGTGACTGAAGTCCTTCATCGAGGCCATGGACATACCCAGGCGCTGCACCTGTTTCGGCTCCAGATGACGAAAGATCTGGGCGGCATCCTCTTCACTGAGGCTCAACATCAAGACTGCGGCCATCTCCATGCCACTCATGGCATCGAGTAACTGCTGCTGTTCCGTAGAGATCTGATTCTTGTCACTCATTTCGCCATTTCCTTAATCACCCACTCCTTGACCACCTGGGCCGCCATATCCGGCTCGTTCGCCACCAAAGCCCGGACGGCTCGCAGCAGATCCTCATCCCGGTGCAGATCTGGCAAGACCAGTTGACCATTACGGACACCGAACACCGGCTCTTGCATGTCCGCGTGGGAAGCCAGCAGACTCAACTCGTCATCACCATCCAGCGCCACTGAGCTGTCCATATCCACTTCCCGACTTTCCGGTTTTTGATCCGGGTAGAGCAGTCGGGCCAACATGGGACGCACTATGGTCACCACCAGCACTATGATCACCAGCACAGAGGCGGCAATGCGGATCGCCCGCCAGAACCAAGTCTGTTCAACCAAGGGCGTTTCGGGCACAGCCGTCAAATCCGGACGATTGAAGGAGAGACTGACCACCTCCAGATTATCACCCCGACTGACATCAAAACCGAGCCCCCCCTTAAGCAGGCGACGAATGGTGTCCAATTCGGCCTGGCTTTGGGGTTCACGGGTGACTTTACCATCGGCGCCGGTAATGTTCTTGTAGTCGACACCAACTGATACCGTCAGGCGACGGATACCACCCATGGCCCGTTGCACATGGCTGACGGTAGTATCCAGCTCATAATTGCGGGTTGCTTCCTTGCGACTACGGGCATTGGCCTGGCTCTGCCCCGCAGAGCCAGTCGCCTGCTGGGGAATATTACTAGCGGCAGGAGGTTGATTCGACAGGGCGCCCGGAACACCGGAGCTACCTCCCCCCATGTTGTTCTCTTCGAGCGTCACTTCCGAACGCACGGCGGGCAGATCCGGGTTGTAACGCTTGCGGGTTTCTTCTTCTTGGGTGAAGTCCAGACTGACATCCACCTCGGCAGTGTAGTTACCAATACCCAGCACCGGAGCCAGAATGGAGTCTATTTTCTGTTTGTATTCGAGCTCTTTCTTCTGCTGGATTTCGAACTCTTTATGGGCCTGAGATGACGCAGCATCCTGAGAGCCGGAGTTGAGCAGGCGACCATTCTGATCGGTAACTGTGACCCGGGTGGGCTCCAGGCCATGAACGGCAGAGGCCACGGTATCGACAACCGCATCCACTTCCTCCTGACCCAGAGAGCCGCCCCCCAGAGTCACCACCACGGTGGCGCTGGGCTTACGTTCATTCCGGGCGAAGACGTTATCCTTAGGGATGGCCAGCAGCACGGTAGCCTTGCTGATGTTGCGATACTGTTCGATGGCGCGGGCCAACTGCTGCTCACGACTGAATTTGAGGCGTTCACCTTCCAGGCGCTGGCTGACCCCAAAGCCGGAGTCTTTCATCAGCAAGGCATCACCGCTGGGCAGCTCGGGCTGGGCCATGCCTTCGCGCTTGAGCTGCAATACGATGTTGGAGTAGTCATCGGCGGTGACCAGTACCGTATTGCCTTCCACCTTGTAGTTGAGTTGTTTCTGATCCAGAAAATCCAGAGTCTTGACCAACTCTTCGGTGGAGAATTGCCCCAACGGCCGCATCTCCGGCTCTTTGCCCCACAGCAGGATGAAGACGGCAATGGCCAGACAGATCGCCAGCCCCAGAACCAGGGTCACCTGACGTAACACATCGACATTACCCATGATGGCAAAGGGGGACGGCTTGGCTGCTGCCGCATCATCGAGGTTGGCGCCGAGCATTGGATCTCCACCGGCCACCATCAGTTCATTGCGCTTATCGTCAGCCATCTTTTACCCCTTCATCACACTGGCATATTCATGATGGTCTTATAGGCTTCGACCACCTTATTGCGAACCTGGACTGTCGCCTCGAAGGCAATGGAGGACTTCTGTCCGGCAATCATCACATCGGAGAGATTGACACTGCGATCGCCCATGTCGAAGCGGGTGCGCAGATCATTGGTCTCTTGTTGCAACGAGTTGACATTTTCCAGCGCGGCTTTCAGAGCCTGACCGAAATCCTGCTGGACCGCACCATTCATCGGTTCGGTTCTGGAACCAGAACCGAGGGCCTCGAAGCGGAGGGCTTCAAATTCCTTGAACAGGGAGCTTGCTTGCACGTCCATAGCCATTCCTTAAAGCGACATTAAATTGACAACCCCAGGGGTATACCCTGTTTCTGCAATTTAAGTGCCAGGAGCATATCACGGCTAACTTGCTGGAAAGAGACGGAATTTATAACAAAAGCCCACCGAGCGGCGGGCTGAAGAGAAAAAGACTAATCCGGAACCTCGATGCCGACGTCCCGCATCCGTGCCAACTTGTAGCGCAGAGTCCGCGGGCTGATCCCCAGACGTTCGGCAACCTCTTTGCGACTGCCCTGGCAGGCAATCAGAGTATCGAGAATGATCTGATGCTCTTGCTGCCGTAATTCATTACCCAAGCGCTCCATACCGGGCAGACGCTCACTGTATTCCCAACTGCCGTCGTCGGTACCGGGCAACTCAGACTCCAGCTCGTCCTCCTCCGCCAAGGGCCCACCCAGCTCATCCAGGATCAGATCGCAATCCCGAATGCGTCGCCCCTCACTGAGGATCATGGCTCGCTGGATAACATTGTCCAATTCACGCACATTACCTGGCCAGCGGTAGCGCAACAGCCGCGCGGCGGCATCCGGCTCCAGTTCAGGCGCTGCGGCGCCCTGTTGGTTGGCATGCCATTGCAACAGATGTTCGGCAATCGGCAGTATGTCGCCCGGTCGATCCACCAGCGGGCGCCAGCGCAGCGGGAACACATTCAGCCGATAGAAGAGATCTTCGCGGTAACAAGCCAGCGGCCACGGCCTGACGCAGATCCCGGTTGCTGGTCGCAATCACGCGGACATCCAGCGGGATCGTCTTGCGACTCCCCAGACGCTCGACTTCGCGCTCCTGCAGCACACGGAGTAATTTGGCCTGCAGGGACAGGTCCATCTCGGTAATTTCATCCAGCAGCAGAGTTCCACCTTGAGCCTGTTCAAACTTGCCGGGACAGCCTTGAACCGCACCGGTGAAGGCCCCCTTCTCATAACCAAATAGGGTGGCTTCGAGCATGTTTTCCGGAATGGCCGCACAGTTGATGGCGATGAAGGGTTGTTCGGCGCGATTGGATTGATCGTGGATGTATCGAGCCAGCACTTCTTTGCCGGTACCGCTAGGGCCGGTCACCATCACAGTCGCTTCCGAGCGGGCAACTCGCGCCGCCAGCTGCAGCAACTCGGCAGTCTTGGCATCTCCGTAGACGGGAGTCTTGCGTTCGATACGCTGTGCCGGCACATAGCGACTGACCTGATTCAGCAGCACTTCTGGTGAGAAGGGTTTGGCCAGATAATCGATGGCCCCATCACGCATGGCGCGCACAGCGCCATCAATATTGGCATAGGCGGTCATCAGTAAGACCGGTGTCTGCGGATATTTCTGTCGGATATTCGTCAGTAGGGTATGACCATCCATACCCCCCATCTGGATGTCAGAGATCACCATGTCAACGGATTGACGCCCCAGTTGCAGCAAAGCAGCCTCGCCGCTGTCGGCCTCCAGGCAGACGTAACCGGCCAGCAGCAGGGTATCGACAATGGCTTCCCGCAGGCCATGGTCATCTTCGACGATCAGAACTCGCGCCTGACTCATGCCTCACCTCCAATAACTTGACGTTGTACCGTTGCGTAATGGCAAGGCAACCGCAGGGTGAAACAACTCCCCTCACCCGCCACCGAAGCCACCTCCACCTTGCCCTGATGGGCTTGTACCACAGACTGCACGACAGCCAGACCCAATCCGGTACCGTTGCTACGAGTGGTATAGAAGGGTTCGAAGATGCGCCCCAGTAATTCACGGGACATGCCACGACCGTTATCGACGATGCGCAGCATCACCTCATCACCCGTCTTATGAGCCGAAATCAACAACTGAGTGGCGCCCGCTTGCAAGGCATTGGCCAGCAGATTATTGATGGCACTCGCCAACGCCGAACTATTAGCCAGCAAGGGAATGGGAGGCTCATCCATCTCGATGCGCAAACTGGCACCGACCTGTTGCAGCATGGCTTCGGCGCCATGTTCGATGCTGGTAATCAACTCCGTCAATTCAATGGCGCTGACCACCTGCTGTTCACCGTTGCGGGCAAACAGCAACACATCGCTGACCTGGGTTTCCAGATCCCGCAGCCGATCCATCAATTTTTTCTGAAAGCTGCCACGCGCCTCATTACTCAGGGTCCGGTTAGCCAAATTAGCGCCATACAACATGGCAGCCGCCAGTGGCGTACGGATCTGATGTGCTAGCGAAGCAGCCATCTTGCCCAGGGCCGACAGACGCTCCATATGACCGAGTTGATCCTGCAGGCGACGGGTTTCGGTCAGATCGGTGATCTGGATCAGCTGCCCCTCTTGCTGCTTCAAGGGTTGGGTCGAGATCTGGACCCGGCGTCCATTCCGCAGAGAGACTTCATGGCCGTCATCCGGACGCAAGCAGAACACGCGCTGGATAATGCTACCCCAGCTCTCGCCCTCCAACGGCTCACCCAGCAGCATCAGAGCGGCGCGGTTGGCGCGGGCGACGCGCCCAGAGCCATCGAGCAGTACCAGTCCGGATGGGACCTCATTGAACACCTCACTAAACAGCAAGGGTGATGACCATTCGGTGAGCGAGCTGGAGCAAGTAGGAGCTGTCATACGTCATAAACCCGTTAATCACTGGGATAATATCGGGTAATACAATATGCGTGCCAGAAACAAAAAAGGCGCCATGAGGCGCCTGATTGAGCATGACGAGAAGAGTGAAAACCTACATGTCCCGAGCGGTCATCCCATATTTTTTCATTTTTTCGACCAGCGTGGTCCGACGCATACCCAGCATGTCCGCGGCCCGGGCGACCACGCCTTCCTGCATCTCCAGCGCCTGCCGGATCATGCCGATTTCCAGGTCCGAGAGCAGATCCTTGAGGTTCAAACCATCCTCTGGCAGCACCTGACTAAAGGGGTCCGGCATCGGCTCTTCCGGTTGTTCGAACGGTTCGGAGAGTACATCGATCAGTGCATCGCGCTCGGCCCATTCGTTGACCGGGCCCGTCTCCTGCCAGACTTCACTACCATAGCGATATTTGATCGGCAGATCTTTGACATCGACAATCCGGTTGGGAAACAGGATCAACAAGCGTTCGATCAGATTGGACAGCTCGCGCACGTTACCCGGCCAGCGGTGGAGCATCAGAGACTCCATGGCCCGCTGGGTAAAGCGCAACCAGGCCTTGTGCTCACCGCCATGGCGGTTGAGCAACTCCTGCAACAATAGAGGAATATCGTCGGCTCGATCCCGGAGTGGAGGTGTCTCGATAGGGAACACATTCAGACGGTAGTAGAGATCCTCGCGGAAGGTCTGTTCAATGATCATCTGTTCCAGATTGCGGTGCGTCGCGGCTATCACCCGCACATCCGCCTTGATCGGCTTACTGCCCCCCACCCGCTCGAACAATCGCTCCTGCAACACCCGCAACAGTTTGACCTGCATGGGCATCGGCATGTCGCCAATTTCATCGAGGAACAGAGTGCCGCCTTCCGCCAACTCAAAACGACCGCGGCGTGCGGAGATGGCCCCCGTAAAGGAGCCCTTTTCATGGCCAAATAGTTCGCTTTCCAGCAGTTCACCCGGGATGGCACCACAGTTCACCGGCACAAAGGGGCCATTCGCCCGTGGCGACAGCTCATGAATGGCACGAGCCACCACCTCTTTACCAGTACCGGACTCACCCAGGATCAGCACGTTGGCGTCCTTGTCCGCCACCTGATTAATAAGCCGCCGCACCTCCTGCATCGCCATGCCCTTACCTACCAGGAACTTCAACAACCGCTGATCCTGGGATTCTCCGCGATAACTGCACAGGGCCATGAAGGTGTGACACAGATGCAACAGGCTGGTGAGTTGGTCATAGCCTACCGGTTCGCTGAGCGTTCCCAACAGATTGGTTGGCTCAGGGCCCTGGCTCGATACACCCGGCAGCTGATAACTTAAAAACGGGATCTGTGGATGGCTGGCCAGTAGGTGCTCCAGACTCTGAGTCTGCAGACTACCGACAACCACGCCCAGCAGATCGTCGGCACCATCCAGGTAAGCCAGACAGTCGGGCTCATCCCCGCACCGCCAGTCAAACCCCATGAAATTCAGTACCGTCTCCATCTGTTGACGACGTTTCTCATCACCATCGATAATCAGGACGCACTTCTGCTCACGCATGCCACCACCTAATGCTTTGAATACTCGGCCCGAATTCTGCTTGTCCTGCGAGTGCAACGAACAGACAGCCGTAACTGACAAAATAATGACACAGTGTCAAAATAATTCCTATGCTGACGACTGTGACGGGTGGTGGTTTCGTGACAAATACCATTAAAGCCTTGTCAGGCTGGGACGATAATACCCTTATAGGGCATACTGACAGCCGCCATTGATTGTGAACAAGAGAGAAAACAAGATGACCAGACTTTCCATCCAGCAGTATCGTCAGGCCAGCGTCAGCAATATTGATGATGCCGACCCCCACACCTTGATCTCGATTGTCCTGCAACACATTCTCGGCAACATAGCCGCCACCAAAGGTGCCATCGAGCGCAAAGACGTGGAAAGTAAAGCCAAGTCGCTGAACAAGGCTCTGGCTCTCATTGGTGAGTTGCAAGGCAGCCTGGACGTCGAACAAGGCGGGGAGATGGCGCAAAATCTGGCGGCACTCTATGACTACAGCATCCGCACTCTGACCGAGGCCAACCTGCAGAACAGTCAGGAAAAACTCGATGAAGTCGCCAAGATCTTCATCAATATCAAGGAAGGTTGGGATGGCATCCCCAGTGAAGTCCGTAACGAATTCAAGAACAAAAAAGCAGGCCAGTCGTCATGACACAGCCCCCCCAGATCGCCAACCCGGCTGATATTCCCCAGTTACTGGATCAGCTCTATCAGGCGCTGAATCAGCCCGATGAGTTGCTGGATGACAGCTTTCCGGCGGTGGAGGCTCTGAGCTCCGCCATTCAGGCCCATCTGGATCAGGCCACGCCGCAGCAGTTAGCGGCCGAGCAGCAGGAGCTGGAGCAGCTGCGCTATGTGCTGGGCATTCTGGTCAACAAGGCCAGCGGGCGTCGAGAATCCCTGAAGCAGGAACTACTGAATCTCAAACGCAGCCAGCAGGTCAAAAAAAGCTACGGCGCCTGATAGGCGCCGTAGCTTTTTTTCACGTTGGTCGAAAAACATCTATTTCATTTGTGATGCAGTTGCAACTCGTTATTCATTTATTATTCGCTGAGACAGCTTACTGACCGGATATTTCATTCGCCAACGTTCGCCAGCTCGCTCCCATATGGTTTTGTTTCTGAATTTTTCGACGGTATCCCAAAACTCTTGCTCACTCAGTTTATGGAAACGTAAAAAGTCATGAAAATATTCACGCGGGAATTCGTCTGATAATCGAAGAACGATATCTACAGCCTCATCACGGCTGAGGCGATCATTCCAGATGTCATAGCAGCACTGATCTGTGGCACGCCAGAAACCGAATTTCAGATATTTAAACCAAATGTTAATCTCACAAAGCTTCTCATCAATATTGTCGTAATCGATATAATTGCCAGATAGCGGCCCCAATACTCGACCGGTAAATCCACGTCCTTTGACTGTATTATAATGTTTACGACCATCCCACTTTACATAATGGCCAAGATAAATACTTTTAATGCCAGCCTCTTTTAATTTCTGATAGTCTGGATATTGATAGAAAAAAACATCTCGCTTGGATATATCATCATCCAGCCAATCAAATATGGTCTTGCCCTTTACCAGATCGTTTTTATCAATGGCCAGTGCTGAAGGCTTACTCTCTTGACGTTGTAACCCGCCAAATTCAAATGCAATGTCTTCACCCCAGATGACCAGAGGTACATCATAGATCAGCGCGGTATTCACTACGCTGGCAAACATGGCGCAATGTTCAGCCCAATTAGGCTCACCCTGTCGCAGAAAGCAGCGTCGACGGATCTCACGGAATACGCTTGGCTTCAGGGTTATTTTCATATGATCAACATTCAGATCCTTGATCATATTGTTTAGGTTAGCGATTCCCTCGGTAGTTGGTAAATGAGTCGCCAGAGTAACGCACAGGGTTTTGAGTCCAAAGCGCTCTGCCAGTATCAAAGCTTGATACCAACTGTCTTACCGCCACTGACGGCGACGATGCAATCATAAAAAGGATTATTGGCTGCTTTGATTTCAGCCACCAGCTCACTGAGTTGTTCAAATCGGGCCGCCCAGTCAATGCTGGCCTTCAGCTCTTTGGTCCGACAGGCGTTGCAGTAGCCTCGCTCATCAAGTACCACTCCGGGCTTGGTATCCGGCATTACACAATTGCTGCAATATCGCATCGATTAGCCCTCTATCGCCTTGAAGTTATGGTCATCCATATAGGTACGCCCCATCAGGATATAATCATCACTCTGCAGCTGGGGCTCAAGAAGCGGTGTCAGCCGATAATCTCGCGGATCTGTGATGGCCAAGCGCACCTCATCGACACCAGTATCGTCAGCATGCCGGGTCACTGAATCCCGTAACACCCACTCACCACGCGTATCTTTCGCCCAAATCTCAGTATCCCGAAATGGATCAATACAGGCGAGAAATTCGCTTTCGCTCATACCCACCCACTCGAGAAATTTCGGCAGAGCGGTCGGTTTAATGCCTTCATACTGAGCCACCAGGGCAATCCCTTCTTCACGACTTTTGCGCTTGAGGCGGATATCCCGCGAGGCATGATCGCTTGCTTTGCCATAGCCATGCTTCAAAAATTTGACGTAATCGTGCACGCTGGCGTTATTCCAGCAGTAAATAGACTCATAGCTGTTATAGGTGCGTTCCTGAGGTGCAGTCTCATAACCATATTTTTCAATCATGGCCTCGACTTGACACTGCGAATCCCAAAACAGGTAATTACCCAAATAGAGCCCTCGAACTCGGGAACGCTCCAGTTGTTCATCCGATGGATAAGTAAAAGCCTGCAGATCCTTTTTTGAGATTCTTGGGCTTTCGCCAATCAATGACTCCGCATCCCAACCTCGGAGACCATGTTCCTTTCGAACCTTTTTGGTCATCTCAACTTGGTCGAAGTGTGAAAACATACCGACTTGATCCAACCAACCATTTACTCCCCAAATAATCAATGGAATACCTAGCTTGGTCGCAACCTGAACCGGAAACGTCTGGCTACCCGCCAGCACATGCCAGTACATATCACCCATCTTCTTCAGCGTGATACGCGTAACTTCTTTGACTGTATCCGGTCCAACCGTCGACATCATGTGATCACAGTCCAGCTTGGTAATTAGCCGAGCCAGATTACGAACTCCAACCTTGGTACTGAAATGGGTGTTATAGGTTACCAACAACGGATTCAAGCCATATTTATTTTTGATGGTATCAACAATAAAAAAATCATCACCCGTCCCTGATACCGGAATAACACAGTCATAGCTGGTATTAACGCGTTGTCGGTATTGCGCCACTATGGCTTCGAGTTCTTGCGCCTTACTTTGCCAATCGATCTCATATTTTTCTTCATGCACCAGACAACCACTACAGACTCCTCGCTCATCAAAGGTGATATTCAGCGGATGATTAGCTGGATAGAGACAACGTTTGCAGTACTTCATAATCTATTTCACCTTCGCAAGATCAGTAGGGGCGGCCCATGATGTCGAACTTGAAGTCTTCGTACTTGACGTTGGAACTCAGTCGCACTTTGACACCAGAGCTCAGTAGATGGGACTTCGCGGCAATCGTACTGTGCTCGGTATGCTGGAAAATATTGGCCGCAGCAACCGCTTGGCAGCCACCTTGCAAAACACCGGCAGCCAAATCAGCCACCTTGCCCACGCCACCACAGGCGATCACCGGGATTGAAACCTCGTTGGCGACTGAGCGTAACAGGGTCAGGTCATAGCCCTGACGACAACCATCCCGATCGACAGAATTCAGGAAGATTTCACCAGCCCCCAATGCCTCCAGCCTGCGAGCCTGCTCAGCCGGAGTCTGTGGCAATACGGCTCGAGTCAAATGATTAAAGACCCGGTAACCATCCGGGGTTTCGATGGCATCAATGGACACTGTAATACACTGACAACCAAAGACCGCAGCAGCCTCGGTAATAAATGCTTCGTGGTCATACACAACACTGTTGAGGCACACTTTGTCAGCTCCGGCCTTCAGCAGCTCCCGGATGTGCTGTACCGTGCGGATCCCGCCACCAATCGTCAACGGCACAAAACACTCTTTCGCCGCCCACGCTACCAGTTCAACATTGGGTCCCCGTCCTTCACGAGAGGCATCAATATCCAGAATCACAATCTCATCAACATCCCAGTTCACAAAGAACTCGATGGCGGTTTTGACGTTACCGATCGGCAGATACTTACGAAAATTAAAACTCTGCACCACCAGCTCATTTTTTGTCACTATGCATGGGATCAACCGGACCTTAAGCATGCGCTGACTCCTTTGCCCACATCATGAATTCCTGTAGCACCCGCATGCCGTTCAGCTGGCTTTTTTCGGGGTGAAACTGCATGCCAACCACATTATCGCGCCGCACCGCTGCCGTCATGATATGGTCGTATTCGAAAGTGGCAATCACATGCTCTGGCGCACACACTGCATGGTAGCTATGCACGAAATAGAAGTTTTTATCGTCACCCAGCGTGCTGAAAAAACGTGAATGTTGCTGCACCTGCAGATCATTCCAACCGACGTGTGGAATACGGAATTCGGGTGCCAATTGCATCAACTCGACGCTACCCGGTATCCACCCCAATCCGGCATGACGCCCACCTTCGGCCGAGGAATCAAACAGTAACTGCATGCCGAGGCAGATCCCCAGCACCGGCTTACGTTGTTCGAGCACCTGCTCATTCAGCACTGGGAGTAATTCTTTGCCGCGCAGACTGGCCATGGCGTCAGGATAAGCACCAACGCCAGGTAAAATAAGACAATCAGCCCCGCGAATGACAGCCGGATCGGCGGTTACATCGACCTGATAATCACCAATATGGTGGATCGCATTCGCAATGGAACGCAGATTCCCCATGTCATAGTCGATCAATGCCACCTTCAATGCTGTACCCATCCATTTATCTCCCTCGGGTTTTGAACAACCATCCATCACAACCTCACCATGCTTGCCAGCCACCATCAACCGGCAATGCATGGCCGGTGACATAGGCGGAAAGATCCGAACACAGATAGAGCAAGGCGCCGGCCATATCTTCTTCACGCGCCATCCGCCCGAGTGGAGTTCGTTTGGAGTAGGCTGCGACAAAAGAGTCCGGTTGCTGACGGAAGATCCCCCCAGGCACCAGGGTATTTACCCGAATGTCAGGGGCCAGTGTCGTCGCCAACCAGCGTGTCAGCTGATGCAGGCCGCCCTTACTGGCGCCATATGCGGCTGGGTTGGCCATAGTTGTTCCGTCATACAGACTCCAGTCTGGACCCACCTCGCCATAGATAGAACCAACGTTAACGACAACCCCATGGCCGCAGGCTCGCAACAAAGGAGTCAACCGCTGCACCAGCGCAAACGGCACGGTCAAATTGACTTCCAGACAATTACGCCAAGTATCGACCGATTGCTGTTCAAAGGGCACGCCCCATCCCGGATGGGCATCGGTGCCGACAAAAGCAGCGTTATTGATCAATATGTCCAAGCGTCCGGCCACAGCCAGCATCTCGGCGATCTGCTCTATCGCTTCCGGTGCTACCAATTCAACGCCCAGAGCCGTGACACCGGCTGGCAACTGATGAAGAACCGCAGGACGATCAACACCGTAAACAATGGCCCCCTGCTCCAACAATAACCGGCAGAACAGTTGCCCCAGATGTCCGGCCGCTCCTGTAACCAAAGCAACCCGGCCACTCAAATCGGCCAGTCGTTCCAGCATATGAACACTCATGATGGTTGCTCCTGTTGCTCCGAAATAGCGATAGCTGACGTCAATGCACGTTGATACAGGCATTCTGCCAGATACAGATCGAGGGGCTCATCGATATCGATGGCTCGCTCTTTGGGCACCGTCACCAAGGCAACCCGCCCAGCCCACAGGCTGTCAGCGGTTAAAATAAACTGCGGAGAGCTGACATAGGCCACAGTGGTTAAATCAAAGAGTGTCGGCGCATCCTGTCTGCGGCGGTAGGTTCCCGGCACCGCCAGCTCGACCAATCCCTCAGCGTTCATCTTGACCATATTGAAATAGGGACTGCGGGCTGCCGGAGTTCCGGTCAAAACCAGGTCCACATCCCCGAATTGATAGCGTGCCAGACAAGCCGAGATATCCTGATGATTCCGCAACGGTGCTGTCGTCGGCAGGCTGATGAAGGTGGAGAACTCATAACCGGCATCAAGGCAAAACGTCACGGCATGCTGCCAGGCTAGCCACTCGGAGGCGGTGTCCGAAGCCAACGCAGCCGGACGTAGAAAAGGCACCTCGGCACCATACTCACGAGCCACGGCGGCGATCGCCGCATCATCGGTAGAAACCACAACCCTGCCGATATCCGGATGACGTAGTGCCTGTTCAATACTATGGGCAATCAGTGGCTTACCACCTAATAAGGTGATGTTCTTGCCAGGTATACCCTTGGAACCCCCGCGCGCAAAAATAAATGCTAATGTTGCGTCACGCATCCACCATTACCTCACATCCCGATTGCATGGAGAGTCGAGCCGCATCGACGATGCGTAAAGCGTTCAGTCCCTGTGTGGCAGTCGCGGCCCCGGATTGTTGCTCAATCCAGGCCTGTAATTGATGCTGAGCCACCTGCTGCGGTGTGCTCTCTCCTTGCATCTGTTGCACTAAAACGCCATGGGTGTCATACCAACAGAGTCGATTTTGTAACATGTCCCATTCAATCTGCCCCTTTTCGCCCAACCACTTGCTCTGACGGCACGGCTTGAATTGCAACATATCCAGATGCACCTGCACCAGAGGTCCCTGAGCGTAATGTAACGTCAGCTCGACACACTCCTCGACGGCCAGTTTCAGATGTGAGGCAGGGGCTTGGGCCGCATACACCCGGCTTGGCAGTCCGAGCAGAGCGCTGACTAAGTCCAGTTCATGGCTTAACTCTAACAAGGCTCCACCACCGAGCTCCGGATTGGCGGAGACCATGTCGGCTACCGGAGTATCCGGGCGCCAATAGGGTAAATACTGGCCGACCTCCAAACGTACCAAATGCAGAGCCCCCAATTCAGGCAACCACTCGCGCAGTTGCAGGAAACCATCGGTGAACCGCAATTGGTAGCCAAGTAAACAGGGGCCTTGCAGAGCAGCCAGCAGGCGCTGCCCGTCGCCCAGGGTGCTGGCCAGGGGTTTCTCCACCAACATGGGAACCTTTAACCCGGCCAGAGCGCCCACATGTTCGGCGTGCAGTGTGGCTGGAGATGCGACGATCACATACTCCGGACGCCAGGCCAGAACCTCATCGATTTGATGGAATAATGCTTCCAGTCCATCGCTGTCCCTCGCTTTACCCGGTCGGCACCACACAGCCAATCGGACCTGCGGGTAGAGTTGTCGCAGATTATGCAGGTGTTTCTTGGCAATGCTGCCAAAACCAACCACCAGGACCTTCATTAGAAACCCGCCTCGTAGATATCCTTGTTGGCGCGCTCAAAATCATTGTGTTGACCGATATCCAGCCAATACTCCCGGATCGGAAAGATGCTGGTCGCCTCCTTGGCCGCAATCAATTGGTTGAACAGGGTGGGCATATCCAGATATTCACCGGGTTGAATGCGAGCAAAAGCGGGCTTATCCAGTACATAGATACCGGCATTGACGAAGTAATGTTCCACCGGTTTCTCGGTGATGCCCAGGATGCGATGACCTTCGGAATTGACCACGCCATAAGGGACCTGGTACTGCCATTCCCGGACGCACATAGTCGCGGCCGAATGGTGTTGTTGATGAAATTTAAGCAAGGCGGCGAAATCCACCCGGGTCAGGATATCGCCATTCATCACCAATGCCGGAAGCTCTAACGCCTCCTGCGGGATCAGGCCCAGAGCACCTGCGGTTCCCAGGGGCTTATCCTCTTCCAGGTAGCGGATATTGACTCCCCACTCACTGCCGTCCTCAAAGTAGTCTTTGACCATGTCCGCCAGATAATTGACGGACAGGAAAAAATTCTGGAAACCGTGTTCGGCAAAACTCTCGATGATGGTTTCCAGGAGTGGCTTGGCACCGACCTTGAGCATGGGTTTCGGACAATTGGCGGTCAACGGGCGCAGACGGGAGCCAACGCCCCCAGCCATCAGAATCACCGTATTGCCTAACGTTTGTGGCTGGTTCAGCTCCTGCAACGTTTGCAATCCGATCAGGCACCCAGACTCATCCAATACCGGAATTTGCTCAATACCATAATGGTTCATCTGGCGCAGCAGCTCTTCACGAGCCTGATTGACTCGGCTGGTAACCGGCGAGGTCTGCATGATCTCGCGCACCATGGCCGTAAGCGGCAAGTGCCGCAACAGACCACGGCGCACATCACCATCCGTCACCGTGCCCAGCAATTTTCGTCCAGCATCGACAACCAGAGCCACTTTCAAGCCGCTCTTGTCGATGACCATGATGGCCTGCTCAATGGTACTGTCAGGAGAAATCAGTGCATTTTGCCAACGTTTCATTTCTGCTATCCCACGGATTTTTCACAAGATGCAGCAATTATAATGCCAGAAACAAACTAAAACTCGCGGGCAGGTACACCTTTTAACCGACTCCCTGTGGGCCAGCTTCGCGTAACCACGGCTCCGGCCGCCACCAGACAGTCCGCACCTAGCGTGACGCCCTGAATGATCACGGCTCCGGTTCCGACATGACACCCCCGCTCGAGACAAACATCACCACTGAGGCGAGCGCCGGGAGCGATATGAACATGAGCCGCAAGCTGACCATGATGATCGACCGAGGCACAGGTATTGACGATGACATTTTCCGCCAGCCGACAGCATGGCTGCACCACAGTTCCGGCCATGATTTGTACCCCTTCGGCAAGAGTGGCTCGACGAGAGACGGTAGCCGCAGGATGGATCACGCTGACGAACGCAAAGCCCAGAGCCTTGGCTCGCTCAAAGAGCTGTTGCCGCAATGCCGATACCCTGATGCTCCCCACCCCCAGCGCCAGCTGATAATCAGCTGCAGAGGCGGTGGTCAACCAAGAGTCATCGCCCAGATAGGGGATATCCAGATCGCTTGGGCTGAGAGCCAGATAGCCAGCCACCGGAACAGCGTTGAGCTCCAGGACATCCAAAACTACGGCGGCATGACCTCCTCCCCCGAGCAGGACGACAGGTTTCATACAATCCCCTCGCCCGGCTGATATTCCTGCTCGGCGACTTTGCCCAGCAACTGCCAGTAGTCCAAAGCACTACGCCCCGAGTGATGACGGCGCACCCCAAGATTGCTGGCGTCAAATCGCTCACCCACCCTGATCGGCTGCAGTGCCACCAAGCGACGACGCGCACAGGCGGCGGTATTCAGTTCGGCCGATGTCGGCTGTTTATGACCACTGCCGAGAGCCAGCTCGATCTCGCGGATTTGCGCCACCATCTGTGCCAAATCATCCGGCTCCAATGAGGCCAGATGATCCGGCCCCGGAAGCTGGCGATCCAGGGTGAAGTGTTTTTCGATCATCACGGCACCCATGGCCGTCGCTGCAACCGGGATATGGATCCCCTGACTGTGATCGGAAAAACCTACTGGCAAAGCAAAATGCTCTCGCAGGGTCTGCATGGCGTTCAGGTTGATACTGGCGGGGGAAGCAGGATACTCGCTGGTGCAATGCAGCAAGGTGACACGAGCTTGCAACGCAAGCCAGGCGGCCGGGTCATCCAGCACACGGCTCAATTCATGGGGCGTCGGATGCTCGTCGGCTCGTAACAGGCCAAATGCGATAATCGCCAACGCCTGAGCGATCTCCTCCAAGGTTGCCATTCCGGTGGACACTACCAAGGGCAACTGACTACGGCCAGCTGCCAACAGCAGAGGTCCATTGGTCAACTCGCCGGAGGGGATCTTCAGCAGTGGCACGCGCATAGTATCTACCAGAAATGCCAGGCTTTTGAGGTCGAAGGGCGAAGAGAGCCAAAGAATCCCCTGCTCGGCCGCGTAACTTGCCAGCTCTTGTTGTTGCTCGAATGACAGGGCTAAGCGGCTCAACATCTGGTACTGACTGTCTTGACTCGCCAGATTCCGCTTCTGATAGTCCGCCATGCCAACATCAGGTGTAACTAACTCGTCCACCACAAAACTCTGAAATTTGACGGCATCAGCACCGGCGCACGCGGCAGCCTGGATCAGTTGCCGCGCCAGCTGCAGGTCTCCGTTATGATTGACACCGGCTTCGGCGATGATAAATACCGGCTGAGCTAGATGAGTCATAGACTACTCCCGATCGACGAAGGGCAACTTGTGCAGCGCCGTATCGGCGGCCAAGGCACATTTAAGGTGTTCGAGCATGCGTCCAGCCACTCCCGGCTCGCCGTATTCATGAAGGCAAGGGCCGCTACGGGGAGCTTGCAGTAGCTGGTGCAAGGCCTGAGTGATGGCCGCAGGCTGTGCCTCGACCGTCACCACGCTAGCTGGAGCGTAGCGTCCTTGCTGCCGAATGCCGATATTCAACGTTGGCGTACCCAGAATAGGCACCTCGATGAGGCCGCTGGAAGAGTTACCGACCACCACGGCGGCCAGCGTCACGGCGGAAAGATATCCCTGCAATCCTAGGGCCGGGAAATGCCAGCACTGATCATGATCGGCAGCAAACTGCTGCAGGATCCGATCGATGGTGGCGCCACCGGCATCGGCATTGCTGCCAGTAATCAAAATTCCCCGCTCCCGGTAGGGCATCAACCCCTGGCAGAGCAACTGCGCCAGTTGCTCTGGCGGGTAACCACCCAATGTCTCCGGATGCAGCGTCACCAGTAAAAAACCAGCGTGTAGCCGGGTACCGAATCGTTGATTAAATTCATCCAGTGACCATAGCGGAATCGAGGCAACGTTATCCACTGCCAGGGCTCCGGTATTGAAGACTCGGCGTTCATCCTCCCCTAACTGCAACAGACGACGACGGTGGCTAGCCGTGGAGCAAAAATGCAGGGCGGCCATCTTGCTGATGGCATGTCGAATCGCATCATCCACAGCGCCTTGCGACAATTCGCCACCATGAATGTGCACCAAGGGCATATCCAGCAACAGGGCCGCCTGTGCGGCAGCCAAAATTTCATAGCGATCCCCAAGCACCACCACAGCGTCGGGCTGCAAGCGATCCAGCGCATCAGCCATACCGGATACACCCAGTCCCAGTGAACGCGCCATATCCAGACGGGAATCTCCTGGCTGTTGGCTCGTCACGCGGGCATCAATGGTAAAACCATCGAGCTCGATCTGTTGCCACGTCTGGCCATGGTGTGCGCTGAGGTGATACCCCGTGACGATCAACTGCAGTGTCAATTCATCATCGGCCGCAATGGCGCTAAGCAAGGGCCGCAGCAGACCGTAATCGGCTCGCCCGCCTGTCACCACGGCAATCTTACGCATGGGATAAGTCGACGCCATGGACAAAGCCATCCCGCACTCCGCTGGGCAAATTGACAATCCGTGCCGCCAGCCATTCGGCATTCGGTAACGGGCCGCGCTCCGAGGCTCTGAAAGCAGGCAGATCGGACATCAAACGCCAGGCTGGTCGACTCATGACGCCTTGTTCATTGGCATAGTGCAAAAATGCATCCAGCTGACTCTCTGACTCCAGCAGCAGGGTGTTTAGCCAATAATTCGCGCTAGTCCCCGGCCGTTCGGCGCAGAACGTCAGCCCATGCTCAGCACAGAATTCATTGTACGCCGCAGCCGTTGCGCGCTTATCCGCCAGCATAGCCGACAGTAACTCGAGCTGCGCACATCCCAGTGCCGCATTGATATTCGGCATCCGATAATTAAACGCCACCTCATCATGAACAAAGTGCCAGGCATGTGGCTGCTTGGCCGTGGTGGTCAGATGTTTGGCTAGTTTGCCGAGCCGCTCATCATCAGTGACGATGCAGCCACCGCCCCCGCAAGTCGCTATCTTGTTCCCATTGAAGCTAAAGGTGCCCAGCAACCCGATCGTTCCGGTATGACGGCCCTGCACATAGGAGCCTAGCGATTCAGCCGCATCCTCGACCAGCGGAATCCCCCACTCGGCAGCGATACGCTGCAACCCGTCGATATCAGCCGGCAAGCCGAAACTATGCATCGGGAGCAGAGCGGCAATCCGCCGCCCCGTGCGGCGATTGAAGACCCCGTCAGCTCGTCGGTCACCATGCAACCCCAGATAAGCCTCAACGGCAGCGGGACTCAGCCCCAAGCTCTGGCGCTCCACGTCAACAAACAACGGATGGGCCCCCTGATAGGCGATGGCGTTACAGGTGGCAACAAAGGTAAGCGGTTGGGTGATCACCTCGTCATCTCGTCCGACCCCGGCCAGACGCAGTGCCACATGTAAAGCAGCAGTACCATTGACGGTTGCAATGGCATAACGCGCCCCCGTTAACTCGCGCATCATGGCTTCAAAGCGATCAACATATGCCCCTACCGAAGAGACAAAGGTGGTATCAATACAATCATTCAGATATTTCTTTTCATGGCCGGCGAAACGTGGCGCATGCAACGGAATAAAGTCGCTAGTGCCATACCACTGGCGAATAAAAGCCACCAGGTCGATGAGTGAGGCTGGTAACTCAGACATTGTAAATATCCGTCTTATATTTGCCGAGATTACCGGGTTGTATAAACCACTCGATGGTCTTGCCAAGACCGGCACGAATATCCATTTCAGGTTTAAAACCGGTCAGAGCCTCAATTCGACTGTTGTCACACCATAAACGGAATACCTCGGAGCCCTCTGGACGCAAGCGTGCTTCATCCACCTCGAAACTGACATCTGAATTCATCAGCTCACGGATCAGTGCCACCGTATCCCCCACCGTGATCTCGAAATTCGAACCTATGTTGACCGTTTGGCCAATGGCCGCCGAACAATTGGCGAGCGCCATAAAGCCGCGACAAGTATCAGTCACATAATTGAAATCTCGAGTCGGCGTCACATCGCCCAGTTTGATACTGCGTTTACCCGCCGCAATCTGGGTAATGATGGTCGGGATCACGGCGCGGGCACTTTGTCGTGGGCCATAAGTGTTAAATGGCCGCGCAATCACCAGTGGCAATTCAAAGGCATTATGAAAACTCATCGCCATGGCATCTGCCCCCATCTTGCTGGCGCTGTAGGGCGATTGTGGTTGCAAAGGATGTTGTTCATCAATCGGCACATAGCGGGCGGTGCCATAGACTTCGGAGGTGGAGGTGTGAACCACCAGCTCGACACCATTATCACGGGCCGCCTGGCAGATATTAAGGGTGCCGCGAATGTTGACATCCACGTAGCTGTCCGGAGCAACATAGGAATAGGGAATGGCAATCAGTGCCGCCAAGTGGTAGATAACATCCATGCCTTTGGTCAGCTGGCGGCAGAAATGGGGATCTCGCACATCGCCACTCACCACTCGCACCTGGCTACGACAGTCAATATCCTCCAACCAGCCCCAATGGTTGAAGGAATTGTATTGTGCCAGAGCAGTAACTTCATGCCCCGCCTGTACCAAGGCTTCCACCAAGTGAGAGCCAATAAAACCATCGGCTCCGGTTACCAGGACTTTTTTATGCGTCATTGATAAATCACCGTATCATCGTGCTGATCGTAACGATCCGCCAATTTCTCACACAGATCGATCAAATGCTGGTTAAACAATTCCAACGCTTCATGAATATATTCTTTGCGCTCGCTTGGATCCTTGATCGTATAAACGTAGGACATGATAGTCGTCTGGTGATAGCAGAAAGTCCCTTTGAGCAAGCGATGAGCGACTCGTAGATTTTTATCACTCTTGATCTTGTTGAGCGCGTTGAACTGCAACATAAAGACACGATGCAATTCTTCGCGTGTATCTGGGCGGTTGACGCCTCGACTCATCTCTATCAGCAATAGAGTCAGTTGTTCAAGACGGTGAAAATCATCAAAGAACTGGCGACGCATGGCTTCGCCGTCACTGCGTGGCATATCAAAACGGCTGGCAAATGCCTTCGAAATAGCACCTGTTTTATCTTCCGAGCCAGAGTAATCAATAGTTACCGGCAAGTCAGGGTCCATGAAAATAGCCCCTCGGATCAGGGCGCCATCACTCAGGTTGTAACATTTCAGCGGATGTTGCTCGAGGAGCATTTCCATGATGCCACGTGACATATCAAATACGGTATTGGTCAGGATCTTACCACCGCGGCTGGCGTCAATTTCGAAATGACTCTCCATGACCGGAGTTTCACCCTTCCAATCTTTCTGATAATAAGCACTGGATTTGGAATGGTGATATTCCTCAGTCCAAAAACCATAATCCACACCAAATAAGTAGAGGCGATTGAAGCCCATTGCAACAGCAACTGCTGCAGCACCATTACTCACGGTTGGGGCACATAAAAACAAATTTTCATAATGGTCATTGCAAGCATTTTGAATAATCAAACCTCCGGCATCATGAGGTTTAACGAACATATATTTATGTTTAAATAAAGCTACTGCTTTGGGGGGGAGAATATTAGGGCCTACCAGTATGGTATTTTCAAAAACATCTGAAGTAGCAGCATTTTGCAACCATTCATAGACGTGAAAGGTTCGCTCCGATTCAATATGCAAATCAGGAATAATGCCTCGAGCCACCAGCGGCCGCAATGCGGTACCACAAGAAAAAATAATAGCCTTGTCTTTTTCCGCTGCAATTAGATCAATAGTTTTATCTAGGGATGGTCCATTGCCAACAATAAATACCGGCGTATTTGTCAGAGACTTATTATTCTTGACGCGTTTCAATACAGGTATTCGCATCTGCATGTTATGTAGCGAATGGGCAATACTAATAGTTTCATCTTCAAAGAAGCCCCACCCGCTCACATATCGATACGCCAAGTCATGAATCAACTGAAATGCCTTATCAATATCTTCACCAAAATAATGACGATAGACCAATAATCGAGATAGGTTAAATGCACCTTGTTGATCAATCATGCTGCTTATTTCGTTTACAAAAGTACTATCTCCACCACCAACGGTAATTTTTAGAAAACCACCTCTCGACTTACAATGTTCGATGATCGGAAGAAAATCAATGGTATGAAGAGTGGCATACAGACAATCCGGGTCCGGCTCAAATATATACAAAAATGCGATATTTAAGTCGAGACTCAATTTTTCGAGGTGATAACCTAAACCCGAACCTAAAACACAGAGGCAATCAGGAGAGCGATCGACATCGAAGGGGCTTAAATAATGCTGATGGGATGGTTTTGTTTCTGCCTTTTCCCGTAATTTACGCAATGCGATGGTGTGCAAATAATGTTCAAAGCCTTTCTCATCATTATTTTGTGGAAAGTAACGGAAACTCTTAGGGTCATTGATAAACACATCAACTTGTTCATAACACGCCGTGCGAGGGGCATCTGGGTAAATTTGCAAACCATCCCGGACCAGATTTATTTCACCGGCGGCATCGAAAGCAAGACGAACGTTGGTCGGCGTATAATCGCGGAAAAACTCGTATACATTCGGCATGTGTACACGTAACACCGCGAGATTGGTGAGAAAGGTGGCGCGTAATAACTTGGTGGTTTGGTCGAGTTGCTGACTATCCATGGAATGCTCCACTGCACGCTAGACGAATCGCTAAAGAAGTAACGTACAGTGAAGCAAGTATTGTTCCAAAAAATCAAGAACTAGTTGTTGGTATATCCAGGCAAGGTCGCAAGTGATTGCGTCAGTGAAGACATGGTAGCGCTCAATCCAGACACAACCGAATCCATTGCATTAAATTGTTTGTACAATCTGGCTTCCAATTTATCCATCCGGTACTTCAGGTCTGTTTCCCGACGGTCACCTTCCACCAGTTGCTTGTACAAGGAATCGATCTTGCCATCGAGCAGGCTATCACTTACATCCATGTCTCCTTTGCTCGAGGAGATACTCTTGTCGATGATGCCATCCAACACAGTATTCATGACACTGGTCAGCCCCTGGGACAGGGTTACTGAGCCACGACTACCTAAGGCGCCACCGGTGATCTCGATCTTGATGCCGGTAGAATTCCCGGATTCAGAGAGCAGGGTATTACCATCCCCCAAAGCATCAATGCCATCAATCTTACCCTTGGCATCCACGGCATCCGAGCCCTGTTGCACACCGATGCCAAAAGTGGCAGCAAAGTTGGTATCGACCTCGGTAAACGCCACCATGGAGCGCGAGCCATAGAGATCCGACGTCAACTGCAACTTACCATCCGCATCAACCGACACCTTGACACTGGCCGCTTTCGTCGAAAGCGTAGAATCTGAGTTGATTTTCGACTGCATCTCGGCAGCAAAGTCCTGAGCCGTAGCATAACTTTTTTGCGCCAGTTTGATTTCGCCAGACAGTATCCCGTCAATACGCACCTTAAAAGCGTCGTTGTCGGCATCGACAGTCAACGGAAAGGTCAGAGCTGTGCTAGCCGTCAGCTGGCTTTGCGTCGCCAATTGGGTAACCTCAACACTATAGGTGCCGGGTTTGGTCAGGGAGTTATTGGTAACATAGTTGATCTGTGGGTCCGAGGCTTTACCCGCCTGGGTGAAGAATTTGGAAATATCTTCGACGCTTCCGCTCATCGCGGCCTTGAACTTGGTCTCATCCAGTTCCAGCGTGCCATCTTTTTTGGTTAACAGCCCCAGGTCGGCAAAACTACGAATACTGCTGCCCGTATCCTTGGTCTGGGTATTGAGCACATCACGCATCAGACTCTTAACATTCCGTACAGTAGCATCGCCAATCAGGACACCGTTGGTACTGTCACTGCCATTGTACTTGGTCAGATCATTAATCTGGCTGACCGTGTTGTTGTAAGTGTCCATGAAGGCGCGAATTTGGCTCTCTATGGTCGAGGTGTCTTTGCCGATGGTCAGTTTGACCACCTTGCCAGGCTCGGTCACGCCATTGAGATTGAGGGTCACCCCCTGGATGACACTATCGATTTCGTTCTTGCTGCGGGTGATGGTGATACCGTTCATCTCGATTGAGGCATTTTGTGCCACCGAGGTCTGCTTCATGTTTTTGTTGGTGGCGTCGTAGGCAAAACGGGACAGTCCACCTGCATCGGTATTGTTGCCATCATCAT
The DNA here is from genome assembly GCA_963677375.2 of Aeromonadaceae bacterium. Lineage (GTDB taxonomy): Bacteria > Pseudomonadota > Gammaproteobacteria > Enterobacterales > Aeromonadaceae > Pseudaeromonas. Next base: position 29,411 of record CAXXIF010000005.1, on the reverse strand, counting down.
CGGCGGCGGTCAGCTCAATGGCATTCGCCTCGCCGGTTTCCTTGCTGGTCAGCACAAGCCGATAAGCAGAACCATCGTTGATGATGGAGGCAGTCACCCCGAAATCACCCTTATTGATGGTATCCCGCAGCCCTGATAAGGAGTTATTGGAAGAATCGACGGTAATGGTCTTGATGGTCTTATCAGCATTCACCGAGAAGCTGCCATCGCCGTTATAGGTACCAAAGCGCAGGGTCAACGTTCCGGTGCCGACAGTGGCATTCGGATTACTAAAAGTTGCCGCATCGCCACTAACCAGAGTATGAGCCTGGGCGCGTTGATTGACCTTGAACTCGAAACTGCCGGTCTCGGCGCCAATTCCGCCCTTGGCCGTCAGGATACCTTCATCGCTGGATTTAATGCTGACCGCCGAATAGGTCGAAGAGTAGCCGAGTTCTTTATAGGAGCTTTTGAAGGAAGAGAGAGCGCTGTTAAGCGCAGAAAAGGCCGAGATCTTGTCGGTTGCCGTTTTGGCATCGGCATCGATCTTCTTCATGGCCGGGTCTTTTTCCGCCCCGACGATGGCAGTAACAATATCATTGATCTTGAGCCCAGAGCCCAAGCCTGTGGATGTAATAGCGGCCATTTCACTCCTCCTTGCCGTGTCGGGTTAATACAACAGCAGCCTTAACCCGAACATCAAGCAAATTACAGGCCAATCATGCTTCAGCTTTAAACAACAAACCGATTACCCTATCTATATTATGGGTTAATTCCAGCGCTTCCTTGGACGGGATCTGCCGGATCAACTCATCAGTTTTCGCATCATGCACCGCAATCACCGATTCACCACTGGCCTCATCGACCGAAAACTTGAGATTGCGTTGCATCGTTTGCATGAACTCATTCAAATTACTGGATGCTTCTGCTAACCGTTTGCGATCTTTTTCCGCCGCCTGCGCGTCTTTGATCGAGGCTTTTTCATCCTCACCTTTAGCCGCATCGGTTGCAGTTCCACCGACCTTGCTGTCCGGGGTGACACCCGTGAACTCTTTCTTGGATGACTCCTGAACTGCGGGGCGTCGCGTCAGCTCGGGAGCGCCACCACTCAGTTGTAATTCAGACATATTCACCTCCTAAAGGAAAAGCTTCCCAATTGCTTGGGAAGCTTTATTTAGTCTACCAAGCCAGACTAACTGTCTTAACGGAGCAGTGACAGCACGTTCTGACTGGAGGCATTCGCCTGAGACAGCATGGCTGTACCCGCCTGTTGCAACACTTGCGCCTTACTCATGGATGAGGTTTCAGCAGCGAAGTCGGCGTCACGAATACGGGAGTTCGCAGCTGACAGGTTTTGCGACACGTTGGACAGGTTGGAGATGGTAGAAGTCAGACGATTCTGGATAGCACCCAAGTCGGCACGACCATCAGAAATCTGCTTCAGTGCGGCATCAATCCGTTCAATGGAGTTACCAGCGTTGGCCGCAGTTGCCATGCTCAGACCACGACCGACTGCAGTTTCATTACCACCTTGGTCCGTCAGCCCCAGCTTAGTCAACGCGGTAGCCTGCGCAGCCTGGTCACTGGCATTACTAGTAATCACTACATCCCGGCCATTTTGGCCCTTCATAGTGATGGTGCCAGTAGAGATGGCACTATCAAGAGCAGCAGCTGACAGTGTACCTGCGGCAGCCGTCAAACGGATGTCCTGACCGGATTGGGACGTCAGTAACAGCTTACCGGTATCCTTATCAGCACTGGCAACCACCCCGGCCAGACCTGCCTTATTGATCAGGTCAATCGCGGAATCAAGCGTGGTCGCAGTTGATAAGTCAATCACAGTACCGTTGACTGCCAGAGTGGCATCAGCAGCTGCGTCTGAAACTGACATGCTGATGCTAACTTCCGTCTTGGCACTAGCTTCAACCCCGGTCTGGTCACGCAAGGAGTTGATCGCGAATGCCTTGTCGGCGGCTGAAGTACCGGTAATGGCTCCCAACTGCACACCGTTAATGCTGATGTTATCGTTAGCTGTCACACCAGTAGTAGTTACCGTACCGCCGGAGACATCATCGGAACCGGCCGAGGAGTTGAAACCAACGGCTTGCAGTACGCTTGCGGTGCCTGCACTACCGACACCCATCTTGATTTCAGAGCCATCGGCACTGCTCAGTGAAACATAGCCAGCATAAGTATCGGAAGTCAGACCGGCCTTACCCGCAGCTGCCCCTGCGATAGCGATAGAGGCCCCAGTGGTATTACTCAGCACCAGAGAATCATTTTCACCGATAGCTGCAGTAACCCCAGCCACCTTCAGATTGATTTCATCCACCAGCCCTTTCAAATCACCAGTGGCGGCCAGAGCGGTACCGTTGACAGTCAAATCACCGGCAGATAGCTTGCCATCCAGACCACCGGTACTCTTGACCACGTTATAGGCATCGGCGGTCACACCTGTTAGGCCTTTCTTGGCGTTGATCATGGCTTCCAAACCAGTAGCATCGGTTGCAGCCTGAGCACTCATGGCCACACCGTTGATGGTCACCTGATCGGCAGCAATGGCTTGCGCGGTATTCACCCGACCACCGTTGAGCTCACCCAGACCAGAGACCGCATTCAGGTTCAGATCCTTGGTGGTCACCGCCTTGATAGAGAAAGACAGGGTCTCACCGGAGTTGGCACCAATTTGCAGAGTGGTGGATTTGGTAGAGCCATCCAGCAGTTTGACACCGTTGAAGGAGGTCACAGAGGAGATACGGTCCAATTCAGAATAGAGCTGATCCACTTCCTTCTGGATGGACGCACGGTTGGAAGATGAGTTGGTATCGTTCGATGCCTGCACACCCAGTTCCCGCATCCGTTGCAGGATGTTGGTCATTTCGTCCATGGAGCCTTCAGCGGTTTGCGCCATGGAGATACCATCGTTGGCATTCCGTACGGCTTGGTTCAGACCGCGAGTTTGGGATTCCATACCGGTGGAGATGGCCAGACCGGCGGCATCATCCTTGGCACTGTTGATTCGCAGGCCAGACGACAGACGTTCCATAGAGGTATTCTGTGCTGCCTGGGACTTGTTCAACTGACGCTGGGCGTTCAGCGACATAACGTTTGTATTGACGACCATAGCCATAATATTTACTCCTATCTCGCTTCACGCCCGGAAAGTTAAGGCGCCTTGGTAATGTCATTGAGGTTATCGACAAGGGCGGCAAAAGCTTTAACTCTTTTTTTCACCAGCCTCGCAACTACCTTGCACCCTGTTTATCGACGATGAAGATAAAAGCTTGAGGAATAAAATTCGATAAGGATCAAAAAAACGACGACATTTCACTTCGGGCGTCAAAGTGACTGGGCCTGAGCGCTTCATCTGGCGGCAAATCATTTTTCGAGAAACGGCAAGAAGTTGCCGAGGCTATAAAGCCTGGAAAACAAACAGCCCGGCACAAGGCCGGGCTGTTTCGAGCAGACAGGAGCGACAGTAACCCCTGATGCCTGTTATCCCTTGAGCAGGGAAAGGACGCTCTGGTTACTGGCGTTGGCTTGCGCCAGCATGGCGGTCCCCGCTTGCTGCAGTACCTGCGCCTTACTCATTTGTGAAGTTTCCGCAGCAAAGTCGGCATCCATGATCCGTGACTTGGCTGCCGCCGTGTTTTGCGACACGTTAGCCAAGTTGGAAATGGTAGAGGTCAGACGGTTCTGCACCGCACCAAGATTCGATCGAGAGTCTGAAATTTTGTTCAGCGCATCATCGATCCGCTCGATGGTGTTACTGGCATTGGTGGCTGTCAGCACACTTAAACCGATACCAACCGCTGTTTCGTCGCCGCCCTGAGAGGTAAGTCCCAGTTTATCCAGCGCCGCCGCCTGTGCAGCCTGATCAGAAGCGTTACTAGTGATGACCACATCCCGGCCGTTATCCCCCTTGAGAGTAATCTCACCGGCAAAGATCGAGCTGTTAAAGTTACTGGAGACCACGTTGTTTGCGGTAGTCAGACGTATATCCTGCCCAGACTGGGAGGTCAGCACCAACTGACCCGTAGTCTTATCTGCCGAAGCAACAATACCCGCCAATCCCGCCTGATTGATCAGACTAATGGCGGAGTCGAGCGTCGTCGCAGTCGTTAAATCAATCTGGGTCCCGTTAATGGTCATATCAGCAGCAGCAGCCACGTTAGACACAGCCAGACTCAGTGTTACTTCGGTCTTGGCCGAAGCCTCAACACCCGTTTTATCACGCAGTGCATTGATAGCAAATGCCTTGTCAGCTGCGGATGTACCCGTAACCGCACCCAACTCGATGCCGTTAATTTTTATGCCATCATTTGCCGCTACTGCCGTGGTGAGTACACTGCCACCTTGAACATCATCTGATCCACTTGAAGCATTGAAACCAATCGCTTGCAGATCCGCCGTGGTGCCAGTGGATGATATGATCCCGGTCTTGATTTCACTGCCATCTGCGCTGGTCAGACTGAGGTAGCCACCATAGGTACCGTCCACCAAACCAATTTGCGCACCCGAAGCAACAGTGATCGCAGCACCGGTATCGTTAGTCAAAGACAGACCACCTTGCTTATCGATAGTCGCCACCACACCTGGCACAGCCTGGTTGATCTGATTGACCAAGTCTTGCATTGAAGCTGTGGCGCCAAGTACAGTACCGTTGATCGACAAGCCGGAAGTCACACCATTCTGGTTGCCCGTCCCATTCAACACGTTATAGGCGTTAGCGGTTACACCGGTTAACCCTTTCTTCGCATTAATGGCCGTCTCCATAACGCCAGCACTCATCTGCCCATTGGCACTGATGATCACGCCATTAATGGTAATGGAGCTGGCCGTAATGTTGGCGGTAGAATCAATACGGCCACCATTCAACTCGCCCAGGCCTGAGACCGCATTCAGATTCAAGTCCTTGGAAGTGACTGCATCAATGCTGAATGACAGGCTTTCACCGGCGTTGGCACCGATCTGCAGATTGGTTTGGCCGGCACTGCCGTTCAACAGCACGACGCCGTTGAATTGGGTGGTGTTGGCAATCCGATCCAGCTCGGAGTAGAGCTGGTCGACTTCTTTCTGGATCGAGGCCCGGTTAGAAGAGGAGTTGGTATCGTTCGCTGATTGAACCGCCAGTTCCCGCATCCGTTGCATGATGTTGGTCATCTCATCCATAGCGCCTTCAGCGGTCTGAGCCATGGAGATACCATCATTGGCATTACGGATTGCCTGGTTCAGACCCCGAGTCTGGGATTCCATGCCTGTGGCTATGGAGAGACCGGCGGCATCATCTTTGGCGCTGTTGACGCGCAGACCAGAAGAAAGACGTTCCATCGCCTGGTTTTGCGCACGCTGAGATTTATCCAGTTGCCGTTGAGCATTCAACGACATGATATTGGTGTTAATGACTTGAGGCATGGTTTGCTCCTAGTTATCTGCTCGAATCTGCAGGGAACCGGCTATCAAGTGCTGCAAACGTGCCGGTTTTTCGCTGTCGATGTAATTAATGCTATTTGTGTGCCAAGTTTTTACATGTACTTAAATAAGTTCAGATCCTGCACCATGGTGAACATCTTCTGGGACACCTGCAGGGTGGTTGTTTCCAGTTGAAAATCGGAGATGGCCTTCTGCATATCTAGGTCTTCCAGCTGGGAAAGCACCTTCTTGGAGGCCAATTCGTAATCGGCACTGGCTTCCCGCTGGGAGTCGATGGTATTGAGCCGGGCACCGACATCGGCACGCGTCAATTTCACGACGTCGAAGGCACTGTCCAACTGTAATTTGGCGGCATTCAGGCTCATATTCCGCTTGGACTCGGCAGTATCGTTCTCGCCTGGGGTACGCAGCGCGTCGATGGCCTGTTGCAGTGTGGCGAACAGATCCTGTTTGCCACTGGGCTCCAGCGACAGATTGTCCTGATCCAGGGGGGTTCCCTTGACCTGGGTCTTGATACCGTTGAATTCGATATCCTGCTCACTCTGATATGGCGTGGCACCGACATACTGGGTCAGGGTGTAGCCGTCACCCGTTTTCGGCAGACCGTCAATTTCCAGACTGATGCCATCGACACCAATCTTCTGCGCATTGGTATTGGCGGTATCGTATTGCGGCGCAGCCGTCACCCCGTTGACGGTGACGTCATATAAGCCGGAACCCACCGGACTTTCGTTGAATAACACGGCAACGTTGTTGCCGGTTGGCCCCGAGGTATCCGGATAGATGGCGGAGGGGGCTACGGTGGCAAAATTCGGGTCATTGCTGTCGATAGCGGCAATTTTTACCGTGGCATTGCCGGTGACAACTCCCGGTTTCATGCCGTAGACCCGGTATTCCACATCAGCACCGGGGGCAGGCGCATTAAAGCTCAGGGTGTAAGTTTCACCGGCAGCCGCGTTAAACAGCACAGGATCAACCACTGTCCCTTCGTCGATCACCCCGGAACCTTTGTTGGCGGCATTGGCCGTCGCCAAAAATGTGCCGTTACCGGTCGGGATATTGACGAAAACATTGGAGCCGGGATCGTTCCCCGCGACCTGAACCGAGTTACCGACCTGATAATTACGAATCCCGTCGTCGCCGTGGTAATCCACAGAGCCAAACTCATTGACCTGGAACGGTTGAGTGTCGACTTTGAAACCGGCAAAGATGTACTGACCATTGGCATCACGGCTATTCGCGACACCAATCAATTCCTTACGGATCTGCTCCAGCTCCTTGGCCACAGATTCCCGAGCCTTGGCATCGTAGGTACCGTTGCCGGAAGCCACCAGCAATTCGCGCGCCCGTTGCATCAGGTTCTCGCCCTGATCCAACGACGTCTCTTCCAAAGCATTGGCGTTCTCGGCCAGATCGCTGTTATTTTTTTGCGTCGCCGTAATCGACAGATCCTGCTTCAGCCGCTGGATGGTCGAAAATGCCACAGGATCATCGGAAGCCGTGATCACCTTCTTCTGCGCCGAGATATAGGTGTTCTGTTCATTCAGCTTGGCCTGGTGACTTATCACCGAACCTATGCCGCGATTGAAGAATGTCTGGGTAGGGACTCTCACCGCCGGACTCCTGTCATGATTCTGTTCATACCCAGAACAATGCAGGAATTAGGCCAATCAGGAAAATTGATTTATTTTACTGATTTAAAAGGAATAATTTTTATAGTTCTGTTTTCCCCGGTCACTAGGGGTTGCCGGGGGAAACAGAAGAAAAGGAAGGTAATATAACTAATGAAAGGACTGTAGCAGGGTGCTGAACAATTCACCGGCCACGGTAATGACCCGAGCCGAGGCGCTATAGCTCTGTTGAAACTTGATCAGGTTCGCCGCCTCCTCATCCAGACTAACTCCGGCAGTCGCGAGCACCCGGGTCGAACTCTGCTCCAGGAGTGCTTCAGAGGCATCCATGCTGGTTTTGGCATTCTTGGTCACAGAACCAATCTCGGAGCCCAGGGCCGCATAATTATCCTGAAAGGTCTGCTTCCCGCTCTTGAGCAACTTTTGGGTCTGGAGCCCGGCGATGGCCAAGGCATTGCGGTTATCCCCATCGGCAGTCTGATTAAAACTCAGCGTAAAACTGTCATTGACCGCCGGAGCGCCATCCAATTCCAGGGTGATGCCGGCGAGGTCAACGGTTTGACGCTGGGTCAGCGGGTCAAGGACAACCCCCAAACCGGTTAATGGGTCTCCCGGGTTCAGCGTCAACGCCGCCCCGGTATTATCGGTGACCGTGTAGCTGGCTCCTGGCGGCACCGTCAACACGACCCCGTTTTTATCCCGCATTTCATATTCATAGACAGTCGGTGGACCCGCATTCACTCCGGTGAAAGCAACTGTGTAGGGGTTATCCTTGCTGGGGTAAAGAGCATCACTGCGATCATTCATGCTCTTGACGGTCAGCTTACTACTACCAGTGTTGGTGGCTGAGGTCGCAACTTTCACTTCAGCGTCGGCAGCGGCAACCTTGCGCGGGTCCGACTCAATCACGGCTATATCTTGAGCCGCCGTACGAGTCGGCCGCAGGGTAAAGGTCTTACCAACCTGAACCGGATCCGCAAGATCAATGCTCTCGATGCCGATTGAAAAACCGGCTCCCGGTACATCCACCCGCTGATCGGTCGACAGATCCAGAGGTCCGGCAGCTGGCAGTGTCTGCACCTGCCCTGTCGTCTTGTCGGTCATGGAAAACTGGATTTGCTGGGGAGGCCCAGCATTGAAGGTGGTGACTTTCAGCTCAAATTCATTCCCCGAGAGACTGCCCAGATCATCGATGCGCACACCCAAGGTGGCTGTACCTAGACCATCAGCGTGACTGAGAACCCGAGTGTGTTGGCTAGTGGTGGAATTAAAATCGGTAAACAGCGGGCCACCAATCTGACCATCCAGATCCTGCCCCTGCTTTTGTTGTTCATTGATGGAATGCGCAATCGCCAGCGCATTGAGTCCCAATTCATCCATTCCCGGCTCTAGTACCTGATCCCGAAACTCGAAGAGCGACTGCAACTTGCCGCCAATCACAGAGCCATCCAGCGGCACCTTGGCTGCCCCCGTCTCGATCACCAGACCTATGTGCTGTGGATCTGGATTGCCAATCGCCACACCGAAGGTCGTGGCCTGTGCGCCCAGCACCAGAGGTTGGCCGGTACCAATAGAGACATTGACCATACCATTGGCTTGCGGGATCACAGAAACATTGGCAATTTCGCTGACCTGGCGAACCAACTCGTCCCGTTGATCGAACAGATCATTGGCACTGCGGTTCGGATCTCCGCCCAAAGCAGTCAAGATGGAATTATTCACATCAGCCAAGGAGCTGGCCAAGGTGTTGAGCTGGGTCACCGTTTTACTGATGTCATCATTGGTGCTGTCATATTGCAGCTGCATTTGATCATACAGACGGTTGAAGGTGCTGGTCATGTTCCCGGCATCGCGCAGGAACACCTTTCTCGCTTCCAGAGTATTTGGATGATCGGCCACTCCATTCATGGAGTCGAACGTGGTCAACATACTCGCTGAAACAGAGGTAGTATCGCTTGTCAGCAACGAATCCAGCTGCTGCGCCTGTACATACTTAGTTTCATAATATTTTTGACTTGTGGTGTTAATCAGGTTCTCTCGGTAGGCAAATTGGTCATATTGACGTTCAATCGCCTTGACCTGAGCACCGCTCCCCAGAAAAGAGTTACCAATCCGTTGGCTGCCCAGCGTGTCCGCTGTCATCACCTGACGGCTATAACTCTTGTTATTGATGTTGGAGATGTTGTGGCCGGTCGTGGTCAAGCCAGTTTGGGATACATTCAGGCCGGTAAGACCTATCTGCAACAGATCAGCCATGATGCATGTCTCCCTGGAAGCTGACTCGCCCGTAGCGGGCACTACAGAAATGAATCCGGTTGGCACTCCGCCCATTCAGCCGATATTGGTCTGACTGCTTGCTGGCGGTGAATTGGCACAACATGATTCGTCTCCTTTGAGTTAGGTGCTCTGCCAGAGATCCTTTAACGCATCGCTGTGCAGAATTTGTTTCAATTTTTTCGCGTAGTGCGGATCTGTGGCATAACCCGCCTGTTGCAAGGCATCGAAGTAAGCCTCTGGATCATGTGCCACTTCCCGCGCCTTGCCGTACCGTTCATGAGTGCCAATCAGATTCACGTAGTCCTGCATACTCTGGGAAAAATTGTCATAGTTGCGGAACGCGGATTTACGCATCACCGGCTGACCATTCTCGTACTCCAGACTACTCACCTGATGACTGGCACCTTGCCACTGACTCCCCGCCTTGACCCCGAACAAATTGCGACTCGATGAACCATCAGCAGAAGGCAGCATGTGCTTGCCCCATCCGGTTTCCAGTGCCGCCTGAGCTAGCAAAGCCACCGGTGAAAGCCCGATCTGTTTGGCAACCTGACGTGCCGCTGGCAACAGTTGCCGGACAAATTCCTGCGGAGAGGAGAATGCGCCGTTACCGGCTCCAGTTGCTGCGGGTCGTTGGAAATTGCTTTCCATCTTGGCCAACCGGGCGACAAATCGCTCGGCGACAGCGACTCCGTTAGCAACGGTTCTCTCCGCATTGGCTGACGTCAAATTCTGGTCATTCTTTGTTTTAGCAATATTCGCGCCAGTTTCTGCTGGTTGGCTACTACGAGGGTCTTCCCAGCGAGCGAAGCGATGCATCACAGGAACCCGATCCTCCGGCATTTTCAACTGACGGGGCTGGGTGGCATCGGCATCACTCGCCGCAGACTGCTTACTGAATTGTTTAACAATCAGTTTGGACAAGCTGCTGCTACCACCTGGACTCGCCATACCGGAGGTCATCTGTTCATCCAGCATGCCTTGGTAAAACTGGCTGTAACGACTATTGAGCGGGCTTTCCGGTGCCAGGGATTCGTTGGCCTGGCGCATACTGCCAACCCACATCTGATTAAAAATGGATTCAAACTGTCGGGCGGCGGCCTCAAGTGCTTGTTGCTGGCTGGCCTGATCTTTGTGACTCATTTGACGCAGTTGATCCAGACCACGGATATCCTGTACCAGCCCTACATCTGTCTTCAGCTTGTCCATATCCGCCCCCCGAACTTCGGCACTTAGAGAATAACCAGTTCACCCTGTAACGCGCCGGCTTGCTGCAACGCCTCCAGGATGGCCATTAAATCGCCAGGAGCGACCCCGACTTGATTGATCGCCTGGACCAGATCATCCAGCGTATTGCCGGTATCCAGCTTGAACATGCGACTGTTCGCCTGCTGCACATTGATCGTGGAATTAGGCACTGTTGTGGTCTGACCGTTGGAGAAGGCGTTCGGTTGAGAAACCTGGGGCTTTTCGGAGATGGTCACCGTCAGCCCGCCATGGGTAATAGCTGCGGGTTTGAGCGTGACCTGACTGCCGATGACAATGGTACCGGTACGGGAATTGACGATGATCTTCGCCGATTCATCCGCCGGATCGACTTGCAGATTTTCCAGCGTTGCCAGATAGGAAACTCGTTGTGATGGATCACGTGGTGCATACACCTGAACTGAGGTGGCATCCAGCGCCCGAGCCGTATCGGCCCCGACCAGACCATTGATCACATCCGTCATTCTTTTGGCGGTAGTGAAGTCAGAACGATTGAGGTTGAAGGTGATGGTATCGCCATTGTTGAAGGAGTTGGGCACTTCCCGCTCGACGCTGGCACCATTGGGAATACGGCCCACCGTCGGGGTATTGATCACAACCTTGGAGCCATCAGCGCCTTCCGCCCCCAGACCACCAACGACCAGCGAGCCTTGTGCCAGCGCATAGACCCGGCCATCCACCCCTTTGAGGAAGGTTTGCAGCAGAGTACCGCCCCGTAAGCTCTTGGCTTCACCAATGGCCGAGACGGTGACATCAATCGTCTGTCCGGGCTTGGAGAAGGCGGGCAATTCAGCATGCACGGCCACTGGCGCTACATCCTTGATCTTCGGCTTGAGATTATCCGGCACCTTGATGCCAAAATTATTCAACATGGTCCGGAAGGTTTGTTCGGAAAAAGCGTTGTTCTTTTCGCCGGTGCCCGGCAGACCTACCACCAGACCGTAGCCGATCAGCTGGTTGCTTCGAACCCCTTGTACCTGGGCCAGGTCCTTGATCCGTGCAGCTTCGCTGGGAAGAGTCACTCCCAGCAACATCAGCATGCACATCCACTTGAGGTATTTCATGACCATCTCCTAGAAAGGACTAAGGGGACCATTGAAGAACTGTGCCAACCAGCCACGTTCCTGGCTATTTGCAAAATCGCCGGTGCCACCGTATTGGATCCGGGCGTTAGCGATCCGTTGCGACAACACGGTATTGTCAGCATTCACATCCTCGGAACGAAGCAGTCCGGTGATACGGATGTATTCATTGCCATTATTCAACATCAGCCACTTTTCCCCGCGCACCATCAGATTGCCGTTGGGAAGGACGCGAATTACGCTGACCGAGATGTTGCCTTGCAGGCTGTTGCTCTGATCTGCCTTGGATTGCCCTTTGAAGCTGTTGGTGCCGCCCATGCTGGCGCTGGTATCGTAGCCATTGAGAGTCACGGTATCGCCCCCCAGCTTCAGGGCATTGAGACCCAGGTCTGAACTTTTACCCTGCTGGGAATTGGCATTCTTCTTGGCGGTGGTGGATTCCGATAACTGGACTGTAATCAGATCCCCGACCCGATGGGCCTTGATATCGGAATAGATACTGTTGACTTGCCCTTGATTAAAAATGGACCCATTAGGATCGACATTGATCGCATCCTCCTCAGGAATGGTCGGTGAAAATGCAGGATCATCTGGCTTTGGCGCATTCGGCAGTGACGTACAACCGGCCAGCAACAAAAGCATCATGGGTAAATATGTGCGGCTAGTCATCATGCACCTCTTAAGTCCGTTGCGTCAGGAACGACATCATCTGATCGACCGTGGTCAGAACCTTGGAGTTCATCTCATAGACCCGTTGCGCCTGGATCAGATTCACCAACTCTTCAGTCACATTCACATTGGAAGTTTCTAGCATCCCCTGTTTGATCACCCCCAAACCATCGGCTCCGGCAACCCCTTGTAACGCGGCGCCACTGGATTGAGTCTCGGCATACAGGTTCTCACCAACGGGCTGCAATCCGGCCGGGTTGACGAAATCTGTCAGGGTAAACTGACCAATTACCTGGGATTCAGCCTGGCCCTTGATCTTGACCGAAACCTGGCCATCACCACCGATCGTAATGCTCTCGGCGTCTTGCGGGACCTGGATTTCCGGTTGAATGGGATAACCCATCCCGGGGGTCACTATGGTCCCCTCCGAGTTCAAGGCAAATTGACCATTCCGGGTATAGTTGGTACTACCATCCGGCATCTGGACTTCGAAAAAGCCCCGCCCCTGAATCATCACATCCAGCGAGTTATCCGTGGTCTGGACATTGCCCTGACCGAAGTTTTTCTGAGTCGCGACCACCTTGGTCCCCGCCCCCAGCATCAAGCCGGATGGCAGTGTGGTATCCGCCGAAGAACGTCCACCCGGTTGATTAATATTCTGATAGAGCAAATCCTCAAATATTGCTCGTCCCTTTTTAAAGCCGACGGTCGAGGCGTTTGCCAAGTTGTTGGAAGCCACCGAAATATTGGTTTGCTGGGCATCCAGACCGGTTTTACTAATCCACAGAGCGGGAATCATAGCGTCCTCCTAGCGTATTCAGCTCAATCGCAGCAGCTGATTCTGCGCTTCATCATTTTTTTCGGCGGTTTGCATCATCTTGACCTGGGTCTCGAACTGACGTTGCAAGCGGATCAGGTTGGTCATTTCATCAACCACGTTGACATTACTGCCCTCCAGCGCACCGCTCATCAGGCTGACCTGATCCGTGGCAGCTTCGCTCTTGCCATCATTACGGCGGAACAGACCATCCTGCCCCTTACTGATCGCCTTGATATCCGGATTGACCAGCTTGATCCGCTGATACTCTTCTATCGTATCGGGCGCAGAACCTTCAGGACGGCCGATGACAGTACCATCCTTGTTGATCTCAATTTTTTCCAACGGTAGCGGCAGTATGATGGGTTGCCCGGCATCATCGACCACATTGAGTCCGGTAGCCGTCTGCAGAGAACCTAACGGGGAGAGGCGCAAATTACCCGCACGGGTATAGGCTTCTTTGCCATCGGCATCTTGAACCGTCAACCAACCGTCACCTTGAATGGCAACGTCAAGATCCCGGCCTGTCGTCATCAGACCACCTTGATCCATGCGTTGGCCCGGACTTTCAGTCATGGAAAACACCCGGGAGGGAAGCCCTTCACCATAAGCCTGCATGGCCCTAGCCTGCTCCAGATCCGCTTTGAAGCCGACTGTTGCCGCGTTCGACAAGTTATTGCCGCGTACGGCCAAGCTATTCATGTTTTCTTTGGCGCCCGACATGGCGATGTAAAGCAAACGGTCCATAAGGCATTCCTGGTTCAGGGGGTTAACCTTAACAAGCAAATAGGATGCCAAAGATGAAGATAAACGGAGGAAGGCAGAAATGAATGAGGCGGCAAGATCTGCCGCCTCATCAGAGATCCCGATTAACGGATCTGCAGGATACTCTGTTGCAAGGTATTGTTGACTTCCAGAGCTCGAGAGTTGGCCTGGAAGTTCCGCTGCGCCGTGATGAGATCCACCAGCTCAGAGGTCAGATTCACGTTCGATTGTTCCAATGCCGCCGACTTGATGGCACCAAAGGTCCCGGTATTGGCTTCACCCGCCAACGCAACGCCAGAATCCTGACTCTCCTTCCAGGAAGTATTGCCTGATTGGCGTAACCCCTGCTCGTTAGAAAACCGCGCCATAGCCACGCGCGCCAGAGGTTGAGAAGTACCGTTGGAATAGGTGGCCTTGACCAAGCCATCGGAACCCACATCAACCCCGGTCAGACGACCTACCGTCAGACCATCCTGCTCCAGACTGGTCACTTCAAATTTGGAACCAAACTGTGTGGTTTTAGCGGTGTCAAAGTTGAGTTTCAACCGTTGTGTACCATCGGCCCCCAGACCTAACACATTGGCACCATCCCCCGCCAAGGCACTGGATGGGTCATCCACCCCCAAAGCTTGGGTATAGATATCGGCCGGCGATGTACTCTTCATCACCCCGAGGTCATCAAAGGTAATCACAGCACCCGTCCAGGGATTGCCATTATAGGTAATCTGGGCACTGATGAGATCCGGATTACCATCCGCATTATTGTCATCGGCCTGCCCATCTTTATTCACGTCGACAGAATAACTCCCCGAGGTTGCGATACCATCGAGAGTCGCCGGGTTGGCATCCGGATCTGGATTCCAGATATTGACGGGTTTGTTATCCACCGTGGTAAACATGGTCCAGTGGTTGTTGCCGGTATAGGAGGCATCCTTGGGCTTGACGAAATACATCGCCATAGTATGCGGCTCGCCCAGCGAGTCATACGTCGTGACCGAGGTGGATGAACTGTAGGTCTTGGGATCCGTCGGGTCGAACGAAGCCAAATCCGTCGCGGTATCCTTGCTGCTCAGGTTCAACGCAATATCAACATTTTTGGTCGATACTGGCGTGCCAGCCGTTTCCGGGATCTGGATCGGGGTCGAGGTACCCAAACTGACAGATGTCGAGGTGCCATCATTGTTGACAGGAAACCCGCGCAGATAATTCCCGGAGGAGTCGACTAGGAAGTTGCTCTTGTTCAGCTTGAACGCCCCGGCTCGGGTGTAAGAAAAATCCAGTGAACTTGTTTCAGCCGAGGTGACAAAATAACCCGGACCAGAGATAGCTAGGTCAAACGGATTTTCGGTGAACTGCAGAGCGCCTTGGTGAAATTGCTGTGCAACGGCGCCGGTAGTAACCCCATCCCCGGTTTTTGTCCGGGTGGCGGTGAACAGTGACGAAGCATACACATCGGCAAACTCGGCACGGGACTCCTTGAAACCAATGGTATTGACGTTGGCAATGTTATTGGCCGTAACGTCGAGATCTTTTTGCGCAGCGTTAATACCGCTGAGGGCAATATTGAATGACATAATTCTGCTCCTGTTTTACGACGTTACGAGGCGACCTCAATCGCATCACTTAATTTCAACCCACCCATGCCCCGCAAGTTCAATACCACATCACTCGAGGTGCTGGACCCTAAGCTGACACTCTGAATATGAGCATAATTTGCCAAGGTCAAATCTTCAGTCTTACCATTGACCAAACCGCTGGCTTTTACTGTGTACGTTCCGTTTGGTACTTTTTCACCGCTTTCATTGGTGCCGTCCCAGGAGTAATCCACATTACCAGTCAAGGTCTTGCCTTCTGATCCACTCAGCGTGAAGGTCTTCACCAACTCGCCACTGCTATTTTCAACACGGATGGAAATGTCGCTGGCACCATTCGTCAAACTCAACTTGCCATCGATCCCTTCGCTGCCGTTGACATAGCCATCGCTGCTGGGAATCAGGACTTTCTTACCAACCAAGGTGGAGGCTTGCAGTGCCTGATTTGACGTCATGACGGTATTCAGACTCTTGAGCTGGCTAGTCATATCGGTGATCCCCTGCAGGGTACTGAATGACGTCATCTGGCTAACCATCTGGTTATTGTCAACAGGCTTGGAAGGGTCCTGATATGCCAGCTGATTACTCAACAACGTAAAGAAGTCCGATTGATCCAGAGTCTTCTTGTTGGTGGTTGCCGCCGTATCGGTCTTCGATTCGGTCTGCCAGCGCAGCGCATCCAGCGAGCTATTGGTAGTGTTATTGACTGTACTCACGTGCTACCTCCTCAGCCCTTGCCCATACGCAGGGTCTGCAACAACATCTGTTTGGCAGAGTCTGCGACCTGAACATTCGTCTGGTAGGAACGACTGGCGCTCATCATGTCAGCCATTTCTTCCACCGGATTGACGTTCGGGCGGTAAATGAAACCGTCCTTATCCGCCATCGGGTGGGTCGGGTTAAACTCCCGCAGCAAGGGCGCCTGGCTTTCCACTACACCCTTGACTTCAACCCCTACGGCACCCTCTTTTTCCCCTTGCATCGCATCAGCCAATGAGGAGGCAAAA
Source organism: Aeromonadaceae bacterium (assembly GCA_963677375.2). Classification (GTDB taxonomy): domain Bacteria; phylum Pseudomonadota; class Gammaproteobacteria; order Enterobacterales; family Aeromonadaceae; genus Pseudaeromonas. The sequence continues at coordinate 12,893 of CAXXIF010000005.1, read as the reverse complement.
ACTGGCCGCCTGGCGCGGTAAGTTGTTTCCGCACTGGAGCTGACACTTTCGGCATTCGCCAAATTACTGGCGGTCGTATTTAAACGTACCGATTGCGCACTCATAGCGGAGCCCGCTATATCAAAGATACGGAACAGACTCATGCCTGATCTCCTTTAATCGCTTTGAGCAAGCCGGATATGCGGCTATTAAGAAATTCCAGAGATGTCTGGTATTCCAGCCCATTTTCCATATATGAGGTACGCTCCTGCTGCACATCAACCGAGTTCCCATCACCTGTATCTGGTTGATTTGGCACACGAAATTTAATGCTTCCCGACAAAGAAGAACTACTTCCTCCCTGTATGTGGCGTGCATCCGACGTTGCCAGGGCAAACCCGCTTTGTGTACGAGATTGGGCCTGCTCCAATGCCGAGGAGAAGTCGAGATCTCGAGCCTTATATCCCGGTGTATCGGCATTGGCGATATTGGCGGCAATCACTTCGGCACGTTCCGTGCGAACACCGAGAGTGTATTGATGAATACCGAATGCTTTATCAAATGAAATGGCCATGGCGCACCTCCTGCAAATAACTTAGCAAAAGTTGTGCCATGGTGGGTGGAGGGTTACTTCACTTTATAGACAATACCAGGATTGCAGCGAATCATCTCGAAACGGTCGGTCAGACCCGTCAATGATTCAGACGCACCCAGCATCAGATAGCCGCCTGGATTCAGGCTTGCGGCAAATTGGTTAAGGATCTTCGACTTCACTTCCGGCGCGAAATAGATCAACACATTACGGCAAAAAATGATGTCAAACTTCCCCAACAGGCTGTAGTTGTCCAGCAGATTGAAGGGCCGAAATGTCACCAATTTTTTGACACGCTCCGTGACTCGCATCTTATTGTCACCGTAAGGCTCGAAAAATTGACGTTTACGTTCGGGGGAAAGGCCACGAGCCAAAGCCAGGCTATCGTAAACTCCCTCTTTGCACTGATTCAGCATGGAAGCTGAAATATCAGTTCCAATGATCTGCACCCCGCCAGGTAGAGTTCCAGGCCGCTTGAACTGATGTTCCAAGGCCGTCATGGCAATAGAGTAAGGTTCTTGCCCAGAAGAGCTGGCCGCCGACCAGATTTTGAGCGGTTTCCCACCCTTTCCAAGCTCGATAAAAATCTTGTCGCTGAGTAATTGGAACGGATAAATATCACGGAACCATAACGTTTCATTAGTCGTCATGGCATCCACTACGGCCATCTTTAAATCCCGCTCCTTGGGATCCATCGAACGCTTGATCAGATCAGAGAGTGCGGCAGCGCCAAACTGCCCCAAAAGAGGGGCCAATCGACTCTTCACCAAGTACTGCTTATTGGCGCCCAGCACAATTCCGCTCTGAGCCTCCAAAAAGGCACTGAACTGTTTATAAAGGTCTTCGGACAGTGTCTTCATTCAAATTCTGCATAGGTTAGTTACATTGCGTCCTGAACGGCCTTGGCCAGTTCATCCGGGTTAAACTTGGCAATGAAATTGTTCGCCCCAACTTTTTGCACCATCGCCTGATTGAATACACCACTCAGAGAAGTATGCAAAATGATATGCAACCCTTTGAGAGCTGGCGTATTTCTAATCTCGGCCGTCAGGGTATAGCCATCCATTTCCGGCATTTCAATATCAGAAATAACCAAGGAGATCTGGTCACTAATTGGCCCTTTCTTGGCCATATCATTCAACATATTCAGGGCGTCTTTACCATCTTTGGCTAACAAACACTTCACGCCGATGGTGTTCAATGCTCGCTCAACCTGCTTACGAGCAACAGAGGAGTCATCCGCAACCAGAACCGGGCGGCCATGAGGGTCATGCTTCGGACTCTCGGCAACCAGCTCCTGGCTAACTTCAGTGTTAATGGGCGATATCTCGTCCAGAATTTTCTCGACATCGAGAATTTCAACCAGTTCACCATCGACCTCGGTGACCGCAGTCATATAGTTGTAGCGGCCAGCCCCCTTGGGCGGAGGGAGAATTGATTCCCAGTTCATATTAATGATCCGTTCGACAGAACCGACCAAAAAACCCTGCACTGAGCGGTTATATTCCGCGATGATAATGAAGCATTTAGAGATATCGGCAATAGGGCGGCCGCCGGTTGCCATGCTCAGATCGATCACCGAAATGGTTTGTCCACGAATATGGGCCACACCACGAACATAGGGGTGTAACTTCGGCATGACAGTAAGATGGGGACACTGTAACACTTCACGGACCTTGAACACATTGATGCCAAATCTTTGGCGTCCATTTAAACGAAAGAGCAACAATTCCAGGCGGTTCTGTCCCACCAATTGGGTCAGTTGATTCACTGAGTCCAAGATACTCGCCATAATTCTCTCCATTTTGAGGCCAGTGGCACCAATCCTGCATTGCCCTACGCAGGCAAAGCGGGTGTTGCAGGCGGTTATTCTTCACGATGCCAGTATCATCCACGGGGTCATCGTATCATTGCAAGGATAGTACAATCTTATATGTCGTTATTTTGCTTTATCAGCAAGTACTTGAACATGATTAGTCGTCATAGTCTGATCTTGCCTGCACTCCTGTTCACAAATAATCTCCATGCAGAGGAGGTTTTGACAGAACAGATGCAAACTCTGGCCGAACAGTTCGTTTACAGCCAGATGGTTATTGATCCAACCAGTCAGGTAGAAGTCACTGCAGCACCGATCGACAACCGGCATGCAATGCACTCTTGCGATGAACACCTTACAGCTAGTGTAGCCGGAAATGGTGATATCAAACGAAATACCACTGTCAAACTGAGCTGTGACGCAGAACCCCGTTGGGAAATGTATGTACCAGTCCGCGTTATGGTTCTTCGCCCATTCGTAACTGTGAATGATGCCATCACCAAAGGAAGTACCTTGACCAGTGCCATGCTCAAGGTCGATTTTATGGATGAGGTCCTGATGCGAGGCGATACCTTCACTGAAGTCGAACCATTAATCGGCAGTCGGAGTAAGCGGGACCTGCGCCCTGGTCAGCCTGTGCGCCAGAATCAAATCTGTGTAGTATGTCGTGACGATACCGTAGAGATTGAAGCCACAACCTCAGCTATTTCGATAAAAACCAGTGGCAAAGCGCTGCAGGATGGTACCTTCGGGCAAACCATCCGAGTGGAAAATCTGCGCTCACACCGAGTGATTACGGCGACCGTCGAGGCCGTTGGTCAGGTTAGGGTGAAAATGTGAAACAGATTTACTTTTCCTCTAAAGTTAGTGTTGTGGTGGCCGATACACAGGCTAGAAGCAAATCAAGCGAACTATAGGTAGCTCATCATGGCCATTCATAACATCAACAACCTGATGAACAACCATTCCGGTAAGGTCACGACGGGAACTGCAAGCCAGAGCGGTTCCGTCAGCAATCCGGCAGAGGTTGACGCTCAGGCCAAAAGCCAGCCACGCCACGATGCGGTATTGCTTACCGATCAGGCTCAGGGGCTGAATAAATTGCAGCAACGGATCAAAGATGCGCCCTCAACCAACCAAAACAAGGTTGAAGGTTTGAAAGCGGCGATTGAAAAAGGCAATTATAAGGTTGACAGTCAGCGGGTTGCCCAGAAAATGATGGACTTGGAATCTGGCTTGGAATCACTTTATAAATGACATCGCTCACCGAGCTACTACAGCACCAAGATACGCTTCTGAATCAAATGATGACGTTGCTTGATGAAGAGTTCTCCCTTCTCAAGCAACGTCAGGCACTTTCTCTTCCCGATATCTCCAGCAAGAAGCAGCAACTCCTCGAACAACTTCAGCAAAATGATGAGCGCATTGGTCAGCACCCAGATCATCATCAACTGGATCATCAGTTTGCAGAATTGAAAGAACAGTTGGTCGACAAGCTGCGTCAGTGCCAGGAACGCAATGAAGTAAATGGTAAATTACTGGAATTGAGCCTGGCCTCTAACCGTCGCCTGGCGGGTGTGCTGACCCAGATCCGCGATCGCAATAGCATGACCTATGACAGTAAGGGAACCCCCCACTCGGTTGGCAGCATGAACCTCAATCTGAAAGCCTGAACAATAAAAGTTAAAACGCCAAGCATTGCTTGGCGTTTTTCTGCCGTAAAAACAAGTCAGCCGTTTTAGAAGGCACCCTGCAACTTGTACAGGTCGTACAATACCCGGGTATCCAGTTCCAGCTCAGTCGCATACATGTTATCCAGCGGGTAGCTTTTGACGACTCGCGCGCCTCGCACCATGCCATCGACCGAAGCTTGCAATTGATTGTTGGTTTGCACCGCGTCCCGCAACGTCGTCGACCCCTGCAGTGACTGGCCATATACCTGTTCGGTCAGTTCGCGATAGGCATCCAGCTTGGAGGCGCGGATCGCCTGCAACATTTTTTCGCCCTTACTCGGCCCCGGCTGTACATCGATAACGGCATAACCGATCGCTCGCAGGATCGGGAAACGCTCCGGCTCCTCGAGCTGATAGCGAGTCACGCCATTTTGCGAACAACCACTTAACCACAGCAGGCTCAGAACGAGCAGGCATTGTTTCCACATAATATTTGCCTCAATGGGTTAATTGCACCGAGTTACTGTACTGCCCATATGGATATTCACCACGCACTATCATGCCCTTGGTCACCGTCACCGCTCTTCCCGAATCGAGTCCGCCCTTGAGCATGCTCGCCGGGATCACGCCTTGTGCTGTGGCTTCGACCATCCGAGTCTTCAGGCTGACGATGCGGGCGTTGATGACGATTCCTTTCTCATTACGAGACATGGTTCCGGTTAATATCCGTGACACAGGCACCCGCTTGGAGAGTTCAGTCCAATCGCGGCTGAAGACAAAATCACCTTCCGGAGTCACCTTGATGCTACCTGTGAGTTTGTAATCAAAGACGACCTCTCCTCGACGGTGCAACTCATGGACCAAATCTTCAGCAATCTGTTGTCCCAGCCAGTTGGTATTTTCCAGCGTATTGAGATTCACGAAGGAGGTTACCGCAATTGGAGAGAGTGTTGTGCTCCCGGCCAGCTTGTTGCTAAACAATCGATCCGCCATATCCGAAACCAGTCGATTGAGCTCCCCACCTTCGGCAGTCGCGGGATCTCCAGTCTCGGCCGAGTGGGAAGAACAACCACTCACCATCCACAACAAGCACATCCATAAGGCCGTTTTTTTCATGACTTGCTCCAACCTTTTGTTATTCGGCATTCCACCTATATCGGCTTATCTATGCATTCCTTAAGCCGGAATTGCCTCTTTCGGAACTCGGCATACAAAATGCATTTAACTTCACTAAATCCCTAGCAAGATGAATACCATGAAACGATGGATTTGGCTTATTTTCCTGCTTACCCTGCCTGTGCACGCCCAATGGATCACCGCCAGCGGCAGTGCCCCCATTATCAATGGTGACAGTGACGAGGCTCGAGTGCAGGCAACTCAGGACGCGCTTCGGCAGGCCATGTTGCAAGCTGGCGCCTCAGTATCCAGCATCCAGAGTCTGACCAATGGGGCCCTGACTCGAGACCAATTCCAGGTCCGCGCCAATAGTGAGATCCGGCAATATAATCTGTTGCAGGAGGAGCGCCATGATGGTCGCCTGACCGTCATGTTGCGCGCCTTTATCGTGGCCGATCGCACCCATTGCACCGGGGCCAGCTATGCCAAGGGCATTACCCTGATCCGCTTCCGTTTTGCCAACCCGGAGCAAGCCAGTTATGGCCAACTGTACGACTTGCATCGCGAACTGACCCGTCAAATCTTTAGCCGACTGGGACGTTTGAGCCAGAATTTTGTCACTCGCCGCTGGCTGGATGCCAATCTCGGGCTAGACCCGCGGCGTCTGGAGCAGGGAGAAAATGGTTACGTCGGCCAGATGCAGAGTCTGGCCGCAGAAACTGACAGCCAGTATTTGTTGTTCGGAGTGCTGGAAGATATTTCATTACGCGATGCCAGTGGCAACCTGCTGGACCAATGGCTGAATGATCCGATTCGTCATTTCACCCTGCAGTTGTATCTGTTTGATGGTCTCAGCGGTGAGCTGATCGACCAGCCCCACTATGAAACCGAAGCACCATGGGGCTTTGCCAAACAGGAAATCGTCGACGTTACCTCACAAAAGTTCTGGAGCTCGGCCTACGGCGAGGAAATCACGACACAGCTCAATCGCGCGGTGCAGGACATGCAGATGAAGTTGCAATGTACCAACCCGGTCGCACGGATCGTGCGCATCGATGGCGACAACTACCATATTAATCTGGGTAAACGTCATGGCATCAAGGTCGGTGAGCGTTTTTATATCGAGCAGAAGGCCAACTTCACCGATGGTTATGGCCGCGAGCGAACCGTCCGCAACCCCGCCACGGGACAAATGGAAGTCAAACGGGTGTATGACAACAACGCCATCATGATGCCGCTCAACCGCTATGCGGCGGGAAATATCCAGATCAACGATCTGGCCGTGCTGGAATAAGCCACTGATCAGACTGGATGTGTTGCACATCCAGTCTGGCTTTCACTAGTTGCTTTGCTATAATGCCCGCCGCCTTGGCAACATGTGCCGAGCCGCTGTCCCCGTAGTTTAACTGGATAAAACTGTTGCCTCCTAAGCGACCGATCTGGGTTCGATTCCCGGCGGGGACACCAAATACAAAACGCAGCCCGTGAGCTGCGTTTTTTTATATCCGACGATCAAGTGAGAATGAATCCGTTACTGCACGCAGATGCGAGCGAACTTGCGCTTGCCGACTTGCCAAACGGCGGTCCCCGCGGTCACCAGCAACTTGCCATCGCTGACCACCTCACCATCGCGCTTGACCGCATTTTGCTTGATCATGCGCAGCGCTTCCGAGGTCGTATCAACCAGACCCGCTTCCTTGAGCAGGTTGGCGACTGCGATGCCTTCGGCCTCGGCATTGAGCGTCACTTCCGGCATCTCGTCGGGAATGGCGTTCTTGGAGAAGCGCAAGGTGAAATCATTGTGCGCGGCTTCGGCAGCAGCGTCGTCATGGAAGCGGGCGATGATCTCCTTCGCCAGCCAGATCTTCACATCCCGCGGATTCAGGGTGCCTGCAGCAATACCGGCCTTGAACTCGCTCAGCTCAGCCAATGAACGGGCCGAGAGCAATTCATAGTAGTTCCACATCAGCTCATCACTGATCGACATGATCTTGCCGAACATCTCGTTCGGTGCATCATGCACACCTATGTAGTTGTTGGCCGACTTGGACATCTTCTTGACGCCATCGAGCCCCACCAGCAGCGGCATCATCAGCACACACTGGGTCGCCATCCCGGCATCTTTTTGCAGTTCACGCCCCATCAGTAGATTGAACTTCTGATCGGTACCGCCCAGCTCGACATCCGCCTTGAGCGCTACAGAATCATAGCCTTGCAGCAGTGGATAGAGGAATTCATGAATGGCGATGGACTGACCACCGGCATAGCGCTTCTTGAAGTCATCCCGCTCCAGCATCCGCGCCACTGTCTGTTTGGCCGCCAGCTTGATCATGCCGGTGGCCCCGAGCTCCTTGAGCCAGGTCGAGTTGTATTCGATACGAGTTCTGGCTGGGTCCAGGATCTTGAACGCCTGCTCAGCATAGGTCTTGGCGTTGATCTGGATAGCCTCTTCCGACAGCGGGGGCCGAGTGCTGTTCTTACCAGAGGGGTCCCCCACCAGGGCGGTGAAGTCACCGATCAACAGGATGACCTCATGACCCAGATCCTGGAAGGTCCGCAGCTTGTTCAGAATGACAGTGTGACCCAGGTGGATGTCAGGTGCGGTCGGATCCATCCCCAATTTAATTCGCAGGGGACGGCCTTCTTTGAGCTTGGCAACCAGTTCTGACTCAACCAGTATCTCTTCGGCTCCGCGCTTGATCTCGGCCAATGCGGCTTCCAGCTGGGACATTATTCTGCACTCCGTGACTAATGAAAAAACCCGCCCATCTTACGGAATGGCGGCGGCAATGGAAAGTCTGTAAACTGGCGCGGTCTTGAGACCCACAACGCCGGCACGGCATGTGGCGCAACTTCGACCGGAATCCCCCTGACTCGGCACTGAATAAGTAGTTAATAAATAGATGGCACTTTCGGATTGCATTCATATCGTTTTTTATCGCGTCCTGTCGCCTCAGGTCGCTGGAGCTGTGCGATTTTGTTACTCCAGTGAGTGTTTACTCACGTTGCAGCCCAGCCTGGAGTCCGCACCATGAGCGAGTTGTACATCGGTTTGATGTCCGGTACCAGCATGGATGGTATCGATGCCGTCCTGGTACGCTTCCATGGTGAGCGCCCTGAGCTGTTAGCCAGCCACGCCCAGCCCTGGCCGGTAAAAGTGACCAATCGTTTGCATGCCCTGTGTAACCCGGGCCCCAATGAAATTGATCGCATGGGCGAGATGGATCAGATCGTCGCGGTTCACTTTGCAGGTGCAGTCCGGGCCCTGTTGGCCAAGACCGGCCATCATCCGAACCAGATCAAAGCCATAGGCTCCCATGGCCAGACCATCCGCCACCGTCCTGAACTGGGTTTTACCTTGCAGATCGGTAATGGTGCCCGTCTTGCCGTAGAAACCGGCATCGATGTAATTTGTGACTTTCGCGCCAAAGATATGGCGCTGGGTGGTCAGGGTGCTCCGTTAGTCCCCGCCTTCCACCAGGCCGTCTTCGGCTCGAAGAAAGGGCCCCGGATGATTATCAACATCGGCGGTATTGCCAATGTTTCCGTATTGCCCGGGCCTGATGATCAAGTATTCGGCTTTGACACCGGCCCCGGTAATACCCTGATGGATCAGTGGTATCGCAAACACAAGGGTGGCAGTTACGATCCCAAAGGCGCCTGGGCCGCCAGTGGTTGGGTCAATACCGAACTGCTCGGTCGCTTGCTGGGCCACCCCTATTTTCATATGCCCCACCCCAAGAGTACCGGTCGGGAGACCTTTACACTGCCGTGGATGGAGCTGTTCCTGGCCGAGAGACCCCCCATGCGCGCTGAAGATGTTCAACGCACTCTGCTGGAGTTCACAGCCCGCAGCATCACAGATGCCATAGGTCCACTCGCCATCGGCATCCCGAGCCCGAGCTATTTGTCTGTGGCGGCGGTGTGCACAACGATGCACTGATGTATCGGTTGATGGATCTACTGCCCGGCTGGCGGCTCGATTCCACCGATGCTTTGGGCCTGCATCCAGATTGGGTCGAAGCCATTGCCTTTGCCTGGCTGGCCAAGAGCTTTCTCGATGGCCGTGCAGGCAACCTCTCGGCGGTCACTGGGGCCAGCCGTCAGGCGATCCTCGGCTGTCTGTGTCCGGCCCGCTAAACGGCAAGTTGGACGCATAAACAACAAGGGCGCCTCGAAAGGCGCCCTTGTTTTATCTAAGAAACAATTTTTCAACTGGCGCGCACAAATTCCGGTAACACAGCCAACCACTGCTGCCAACGCGCCACCGCAACTTGCAGGGCCTCTGGAGTATGCAGCTTCGGCGGCAACAAACCCCAGATAGGTTTCGGCCAGGCTGCATCTTCCTGAAAACGTGCAACATGGTGCAGATGCAACTGTTCAACCAGATTGCCAATGGCCGCTATGTTAAGTTTGTCCGGCATCAGCGAAGCCTGCATCAGACGCGCAATGGTGCAAGACTCCGACAACAGGAGTCCGGCCTCATCATCCAACTCATAAATTTCGCGCACGCCCGCACGACGTGGCACCAGGATCAGCCAGGGATAGCGACTCTCTTTGGACAGCAACACCCGGCTCAGGGGTAAGTCACCAAGCCAGACCGTATCAGCGGCCAGAGCGGGATCGAGTTGGAATGCAGCATTCTGTTTGACCATCGGCTATCTCATCAACAAAAACGGGGGGGATTTCAGGCTACAGCTTACCCCCCACAACGCTCGGCGCAAGGCAATTCATCTTGCCCCAACGTCACTTCATAACGGTAAGTGATGTCGGCAGCTCAGGTGTGGTTAAAACTGCTGCACTGCCCAACTAACGAACCGCTTTCGCTCCTCCGGAGTGGCCTGCAAAAACAGTTGTTGCAGAGCCTGTTCCCGTGATTGAGCCGCTGGAATGCCAGTAGAAGCCAGCGTCGCCGTTGCCTGCGTCGTCGCTGAAGCACTTAATGCTGTTGCCGCCACTACCGATGTAGCTGCATCATCCCGCAGCGTGGTGGCCAAGAGATCCTGATAATTGATCCCCAAAACAAACCCCTTGAGCGGAACGGGCTGCTGGCTCAGGCTCGACGCGGCAGAAGCACTTCCCATCAGGGTCATGGTCGGAGTTTTCACATACTGGGTCATCGCTGCCTCACTGTTCAGCTGCGGCGCACTCAGCGTCAGACTCTCATCACCCTTGACCCGAATGCGTAGCAGTTGCGGCTCCGAGTTCACTTCGATATCACTCTCGGAGTTACTGCGCGCAGGCAACACGCCTTCGTAACGCACCAGCAACTGATGCTCACCGGGGCTCAGCTCCAGGGTTTTACTACCGGTTAACGACTGCTGCGGCATGATGGCCAGCACCTGCAACGGCTCTTTGACTACCAACTCGGCGGCCGCCACGGGCAAACTCAGCACCAGACATAACAGAATCAATCCACCACGCATTACACACTCCTTCAAATTGGGATGGCGCTAGCCTAGCAGGCGATTGTGACACTTTTGTCACATGACACCCAGGTGGCGATTTGATGACAGCAAAAAATAAGGCCTCATTAAAGAGGCCTCGGCGAAACGTGTTTCTGGACTCAAATTTGGGTCCGAAACTGCTGTTTCAGATAAGCGATAATATCCAGCGACTCATACAACCAGTGGCTACGGCCCACATCATCAATGATCCGCAGACAAGGGACCTGACGCTTACCACCGCCCACCATCAAGGCTTCCAGATGTTCCCCTTCGGCAATGTTGCGTGATTCCAGCATCAAGGACGCCTCACGGCAGTAATCGCTGACCCGCACGCAGAATGGACACGAGGGGCGCATATAGAGCGCCAGTCGATCGAGATCCTGAACTTGTGGTACCTGGCTCATGGTTCCTCCGAAAAACAGCCGCTAAGTAAACGATCCGTGAGAATGACCTCGCTTACGCAACCCGTGTAATTAAATCGAGAATGAAGAGCCACAACCACAGGTTGCGGTCGCGTTCGGGTTAGTGACCAGGAAACGGGAACCTTCCAGACCTTTCGATGTAATCCACACTACCGCCCACCAGATACTGCAGACTCATGCCGTCCACCACCATGGTCACACCGTTTTTCTCAATCACGGTATCGCCCTCGTTGATGGTCTCATCGAAGGTGAAACCGTACTGGAAGGCCCGAGCAACCGCCACCGGTAATGTAGACACGCAGCTTGAGACTCGGGTTTTCCTCCTCGGTAATCAGGTTCTTGACCTTATTGGCCGCAGCATCCGTCATCTGGATGGGAAACTGTATCTCAACGCTCTCACTCATGGTGTTACCTCATAATCATGGACTACAGGATTATCTAATACCCGAGTAGTCAGTTCAAGTATTCACCGACTCTCTACCGGATCAGTTTTCTGCAACTGCACCTCCGCCAGGCGCAGAGTACGAGCCAGGACCTGGCTATAGAGTGGACGCCCACCCAGATATTGCGCCACCAGAGTAGCCAGCAGAGTGGTGACCATCAGCGGCAGGATCAAGGCATAGTTGTTCGTCATCTCGGTCACCAGCAGAATGCCGGTCACTGGCGCTCGTACCGAGGCGGCAAAAAGTGCCCCCATGCCGGCAATGGCAAATGTGCCGGGAATGATGGCCAACTCCGGAAACAACTGACTGAACAAGTGGCCCGCCATGGCCCCGGCCAGAGTCCCAAGAGCCAGAGACGGTGCGAACACCCCTCCTGGAATACCGGAGCAAAAACAGAACAAGGTCCCTAATAACCGCCAGATCAACACCAATGCCAGTACAGAATAGGGTTGCTCGCTGCTGATCCAGACCGGGATATACTGCATACCACTGCCGCTGAATCCGCCCCCACACAGCGCAATCACACCGAAAGTCCCCGCCAGCAGCATTCCCAGCAGCACCACCCGTTGTCGCTGATTACCATGCCAGGCCAGATAACGATCCTGCATATGATTGATGGCGCGGTTAAAACCATAGCCCACGCCCCCCATCATCATGCCAAGGAGCATGAACAATGGCAGTTGCGCCAATTGCGGAGTGGAAAATGAAGGCAGGGAGAAAACCGGGTGACTCCCCAGTAGCCACTGACGAGTCACAGTGGCCAGGATGACAGCGGTACTGACCGCCTTGACCGACAAGAAGGAGTAACGAAACTGCGGACGCATCTCCTCCAGGACAAAGAGTATCCCCGCCAGAGGCGCATTGAAGGCAGCGGCAAGTCCTGCCGCCGACCCGGCTGCCAGGAGCGCATGACCCGCATCCCGTGGCAGCTTGCTCAGATCTGCCACCATACGCCCCAGATTACCGCCAATCTGGATGGATGGTCCCTCGCGTCCCAGAATCATCCCCGAACTCAAGGACAGCGAGCCGCCAAAAAATTTGACCGGAATGACCCGCCACCATCGAACCGGTCGCAGATCATCCAGAGCACCCTCAATTTCCGGTATCCCAGATCCACCCGCCTCCGGTGCAAAACGATGGGACAAATACATGGCGGCGCCACCCAGAACGCTGCAGAACACAAAGGTAGCGATCCAAAGGAAAGGCCCCTGCAGCCCCGCCAGGTGGAAATGACGCTGATCAATCAACAGATTCACCAAGGTTTCGAACCCGGCACAGACGGCGCCCGCCAACATACCGGTAACGCCAGCCAAGAGCAGGAGCTTGGGCGAGGTGTGATCATGCTTCACAAATCGGCGGATCACCGCACGTAAACGTTGGCGGCGGCGCGCGGTATGATTCCGGG